>OZ243973.1:0-1868702 GCA_965214725.1 Dehalococcoidia bacterium
CATGACGCACGAGCGGCGGGAGGGCAGTCATGACGACCGTGGTTGAAATACAGCGAGCAATCGAAGAGCTGACAGAGTCGGACTATGCCGCGTTGAGGGAGTGGTTGCTGGAGCGCGACTGGGAGAAGTGGGACCGTGAGATCGAGGCCGACTCCAAGGCAGGAAGGCTCAATTTCCTTGATGATCGCCTGGCCGAAGCCAAGCGACAAGGCACCCTCAAGGACTTATAGTGCACCGAACCGGGCACGGCTTCTGGTCAGATTTCCGCAAGCTGCCCGAGGCGGAACAGAGAAGCGCCAGGCGCAACTTTGACCTCCTCAGGCAGAATGCCCGGCACCCTTCACTCAGATTCAAGAAAACCGGCAACTATTGGTCTGTTCGCGTTGGGCGAACATTTCGGGCCCTTGCGGTTCAAGACGGCGAAGACTATGTCTGGGTATGGATTGGCGGCCATGACGAGTACCTAAGAATCCTCGGTAGGTAGCCCCCCCCCCCCCCCCCCCCAAACCATCACACACTCTTTGCGCGCTTGAGCCTGTTCTGTACTAGCAGCCCCGTCACCGCTCCCCCACAACTGCAATCTCATCCTCGGTTAGGCCGTAGAGGTCATAGACGAGCGCGTCAATCTGCGACTCAAGCTCGCTCACGTCTGCGTCTGAGTCGGCATCCTTTGCCGCCAAAATTTGGTCCACTAACTTGGCGAACGGTTGCTGATCACCGGACGCGATGATGGGGACTGGAAGCCGCTCAATGAACATTGGCTTGTATTCATAATATCCAGCATCCCGTTGTACACCTATCTGCATGAAGTACCAGTCCAACAATCGTGAGTTTAGGGCTGCAAGCAAATACGGACTGTAAGGTGTCAGAATTGTTGCTGGAGCGGTCAAGAACACTCCTTCCGGCACGTGAGCAAATTTCGCCTGCTTATTGAGGTTGCCCCAAGCTATCTTCGCTTTAGAGAACTCTTGGTAGTAATTCGCTGCCCAACGCTGTAAAGCGTACCATTCGTAACGAATCCCAGTTTCTGCCCTGTTCCGAGCCTCCAAGCGAGTGCGATGTTGCTCAAGGTACTGATACGCTGCGGGGTACTGAATATGAAAGGCAGCTTCGGCCTCGGCGCTGTTTCCGGACATCGACGGATTATCTTGGAGTGGGAAGTGCCACGGCACGAATAATAGCCACCGATCCGCCCACTCAACCTGCCACCGCTGAATGTCTTGTCCCTTGAGCACTGGCTTGATAATCTCGGCCGACTCTGGATCCTGCGCAATCAGTGCATCACGCGTCTGTGTGTTGATGATGAAGGCCTTATCATAGCCGGTTACGATGGTACGGTTGATGTCCACCTCCCATTCCCTGAGCCGTGTACCCTGCGCCTCGATTTTCGCCTTTACTTGTTGCTCTATGGCAGACAGGATTGCCCATGTCTCACCGTATGTGGGAGTGATTCCCATCCATGTTGATGGCGGAAAGCGTTGTTCAGATTGTCGGACGTCAGCTGCCTCCAGCGCATTGCGGTTGGGTGCGCGCGTAGCAATTAGGACACAGGTATTGACCGTCACATTCTCAAAAACGCCCTCACCGAAGTTCACCAAGCGAATCGGATTCTGGTTCTCTAGGAAGCGACGCAAGGCCTTTCCGCTGTCAACCCGCATCCACTGGTTGGAAGAAATGAAACACAGATGGCCGCCATCTCGCAGGAGATTGAATGCCTGTTCATAGAAGAGGTAATAGATGTCGCCCGTGCGGGCGAATGTCGCATACCCGTGTCCTTCGTATTGACTCGCGAGTTTGCCTTGGTTTCTCTGAAGCTGCACATACGGCGGGTTCGCTATCGCCACGTCGAAGCCGCCGTTGCGGGCAAAAACCTCGGCGAATTGGACGCGCCAGTCGACAATTTTCGTCGGGGGGGGGGGGGGGGGGGTGACATCTTCAGCAAGAGCCTGCGTCAGCTCTTGCTCGAGACGGCCAATACCTTCACGGAACTCGTTCTTGTAGGAAGGATCGTAGGCTTTCATGTACTCGCCCTTGAGCGTGGCAAGCTTGTCGGCGACGCCAATAACCTGGTGGCGGAACAGTGTGCCGTAGTTCTCCGGACTCGGGTCCGGCCCCAGCAGGCTGTCGCCGGTGACGATCTTGAAATCGAGGTTGGGCAGCGGTTCCAGTTTGGCGCCGTCAAAATCGATGGCTAGGGAGAGCCACAGTCGCAGCATGGCAATGTTGACGGCGAAGTCATCGATATCGACGCCGTACAGGTTGCGTTCAATGATGTGGAGCTTGAGGTCGTAAAGGCTCTCGGGATCGACACCGACGTTGTACAGCGTCGTCTGCAGCTCGACCAGTTCCTGCATCATGCCGAGGAGGAATGCGCCTGAGCCGCATGCGGGATCAACGACGGTGATCTCATCGAGCGCGTGCGCGATGCGCCGCGCAGCGTCAACGCCGATGCCGTCCGTCTCCCTCGAATCAACAAACCGAGCGATGGCATCCGCGCCCACGCCGGTGTCCTTGCCCTCGAGATAGCCCTTCAAGGCCTCGCGGCACATGAAGGCGACGACGGGGCGGGGCGTGTAGTAGGCGCCGGAGTCGTGCCGCTTATTGACTAGCTCCTCAAAGATCTTGCCGAGCATCTCCGGGTCAACGGCCACCTCGATATCGAAGGGCGTCGATTCCATGACGGTGAAGTTGAACCTCTCAAACAGTTCAGTGAGGGCGGCCTCGATGACGCTGTCCGGCACGAACACGCCATCTCGCTTGTCAAGCATACCCTCCTCAAACAGGCCTCCGTTGAGGAACGGGGCTGTGCCGATGAGCGGCGACGTGCCATCCTCTAGGTTGCGTGACTCAGGATTGTTGAGGCCTGTAAAGAAGAGCAGCTTCAGGCGCTCATCGTAGAAGGTGGGCATATTGCCGCTGGGCAGTGGTTTGGCCTTGAGGCGAAAGTCGTCCCACAGAGCGCGCAAGTAGTCCGTGTCCCCGTTGATGGACAGCCACCCCGTGCGGGCCTTACGTGAGAGGAAGTGTACAAACATGAGGCGGTTGAACAGTGTCTGTGTGAAGCGGCGCTTGGACTCCTCGTCATTGCCAAACCCGGTGATGGCCAGCAGTGCCCTGTCGAAAATCTCCTTGTACTTCTCGAAGAAGTCCCGTGTGACCTCCTCGACATCAAAGGCGTCTGAGAGGGTCTTTCGTAGGTTGCCGGTCGTTCGATATTCGACATAGATGTTGGCGATCTGCTGAACGACGGTGCGGCGCGGCACGCCCTTCGTCACCACCATGCGGCGCAGGATAATACTCTGCGAGCCGCTGAAGTCCGGCAGGATGATGTGCAGCTGCGAGCCGGACTGGTTGGAGACGACAAGCAGGATATCCTCGCCAATGGCTGCCTCGATGAGACGTGCCGCCGCCTGAACCTCTGCGCGACGCACACGGTTAGTCTCCACGCCGCTCAGGTGCATGTAGAGCACGTAGAAGCCGTCAAGACGTGCGACGAACTCTGCGCTAGCGGGCCGCTTGACGTTCTTGGGGGCGCCGCGAAGGCTGACGGTACCTGTGTGTCGTTCAAAGTCCAGGACCTCCACGAATAGCCGGCGGACCACATTGGCGCGATTAGCAAGCGCGGTGTCGAAGATGCGGTCGAAACTGCCGTGAACTTCCCTGGCATCGTTGGGGTCTCTGATCGGCATAGTGGCAGGCCTCCGGTCATTCATGTGCGTGTCAGGCAATTCGCTGACAGCCACAATTCAGAGGTTCAGCATAACAGGGCACAACGCCGCCCCTCCAACAGCCTCAGTACGCCCCACCCACAGTCTCATGGTCCCCGCCAACAGGCTCAGTACGCCCGGCCAGCAGTGTCATGGCGAGCCTACGCCCCCTCTGTCATTCTGAGCGGAGCGCGATAGCGCGGAGCCGAAGAATCCCGCAAGCGGATGGGCACAGCGAGGTTACTGTGCCATGCACCTCCCAATAAGGCGCGTCGAGGGATTCTTCGCTGCGCTCAGAATGACAGGGGGGATGGAATCTACGCTCGCCGGCATGACGGCAGGCATAACGCGCCGCGCAAACCGTTCGCCATGCCGCCAGGGGCCGGCACTCACCCTACCTTGAATTGGGCCGCCCTCACACTCTTTGCACCCTTTTCTGGGCCACGCCGACTGGCCTAGGGTGCCCCCGATGGATACCCGCTTTCGCGGGTATGAGGGGAAGGGGATGCGGGAATGAGGGTGAGGGTGTCGGGTATGGCGGGGCGGGGCTGCGGGAGGGGTAGGCGGCGGGAACGACGGACGGGTATGGCGTGGCGGGTGTCGTGTATGGCATGTCGGGTGGCGGGTGTGTCGCGTATGGCGTCTTGGGCGGCGCGTACGCCCTCTGTCATTCCGAGCGCAGCCGAGGAATCTAGAGAGCCGCCCAACGGACAACACGGCTGGCATGGCCCCACCCCGTAAGGCTAGTGCAACTCACCCGCTTTCGCCATTCGGCTGCGGGATTCTTCGCTGCGCTCAGAATGACATGGAGGGTGAGGGGGCACGGTAGACGGTTAGGCGACGGGGGAACGACGGAGGAGCGGGCGGCGGCGGGGCGGGAACGACGGCGGGAGTGCTAGTCGTTGTCTTTGATGGTGCCGTTGACGTAGAGGAAGTAGCCGGGAATGGTGATGCCGCTCCTGGCGTACAGGTAGAGGATAAGCTCTTCATCGCCCTCGACGGCGTTGTCATCGATGACTGGCAGAATGATCTCGAGTCGGGTCTGGCCGGGGTCGAGGGTGTATAGCCGGTATGGCGCCTCGAAGTCCTGGCCCATTCTGGCGCTCTGGCCGAATGTGCCGTAGCCGAGTGTGATGGTCTGATCGCTGGGCGGTGTGACCTCCACGACGAAGCGGAGACCTCGCGCGTCCCCCTCGCTAGCGGACGCATCGCTCACGCTCAGTGTTGGCGGGCCTGACGGCCTTGGCGTCGGCGTTGGGATTGGCGCGGGAGTTGGTGTCGCTGTTGGGACCGGCACGGGTGTAGGCGTGGGCGTTGGGACTGGCACGGGTGTAGGCGTGGGCGTTGGGACCGGCACGGGTGTAGGCGTCGGTGTTGGGACTGGCACGGGTGTAGGCGTGGGCGTTGGGACCGGCACGGGTGTAGGCGTCGGTGTTGGGACTGGCACGGGTGTAGGCGTGGCTGTTGGGGCGGGTGTTGGAGTAGGCGTCGGTGTTGGGACTGGTACGGGTGTAGGCGTGGCTGTTGGGGCGGGCGCGGGTGTGGGAGTCGGTGTTGGGGCAGGCGCGGGTGTGGGAGTCGGCGTTGGTGGCGGAACGAGCTGATCGTCCGCTTCCAGACATTCAAGCGCTTGACGAACTGGCGCCCAACCGAACCACCGCTGCTCGCCCTGCGCCGCCTCTGCCGCCGTGTACCGCGTCATCTGATCGTCATGCATGTCCCCGAAGGCAATGAGAACCCGCTTCCAATTCCCACCGTAGCCCGGAGCGCGGGTCTTGTTCACGTCGTAGTACGAGCGGACTGTAAAGAGTAGTTGATCCGAGACACAGTTATTGACGGATGGCGCGGGCGTTGGCGTCGGGGTTGGCGGCACCGGAGTAGGCGTGGCGGTCGGCGGAACAGGAGTGGGCGTGGGTGTTGGCGGGACAGGAGTAGGTGTGGCGGTCGGCGGGACAGGAGTAGGCGTGGCGGTCGGCGGGACAGGAGTAGGCGTGGCGGTCGGCGGAACAGGTGTAGGCGTGGCGGTCAGCAGTGGTGTCGGTGTCGCAGCAGCCGCAGGAGTTGGCGTGGGCGTGGCGGTCTCCAGACATTCAAGCGCTTGCCGAACTGGGGTCCAACCGAACCACCGCTGCTCACCTTGTGCCGCCAATGCAGCGGTGTACGGTGTCAATTGGCCGTCCTGCACGTCCCCAAAGGCAATGAGAACCCGTTTCCAATTCACGCCGTAGCCCGGCGAGCGGTTCTTGTTCGTCTCGTAGTACGAGCGGACCGTAGAGAGCAGATCGCTTGAGACACAGTTGTCAGCGGCAGGCGTTGGAGTCGGTATCGGTGTGGCAAGGCCCACCCCATCGTTGTCCGAGACGGCGACACTAGCCGAAGGCGCCGTGAGCGACACGTGGTAGCCCGTGTACTTCTTGACAGTGACCAGGATTGATGCGTCCCGCTCAATGAATTTGTCGTCGTTGGTGGTGAAGGTGATAGTGGCGCTGCCGGTCACGGGAATCGTCACTGTGCGCCACCCCGGCGTCACGCCGAAGTTGTGGCCCTCAGACACCGTCACTCTGACGGAGATCGGCGAGGCAGGCGGCGGGTTGGAGGTGAGGGTGAAGGTTGTGCTCTCGCCCTCCGTAATGTCATTGCCGGCGGTGACGCCCACCAGAGGCGCATCGTCGTCTCGAATGGCGACTGTGGCCCTATCGTTGCTGCTCGATTCCGTGTATGACCTGCCCAGTTTGATCCTGACGAAAACAGAGCCGTGCGATTCCTCGTCCGTGTCACCGGTCGTGGAGATCTTCAGAGTGGTGGCGCCGCTCGTGGGTATTGTCACCGTCTGCTTGCCTTGATCGATACCGAAATCGCCTTCCTGCCGCACTGTGACGACAACATCGAGAGCCGCGGGCGGTGGCGGGTTGGCGGTGAGCGTGAATTCCGCATCGCTGCCCTCTGTGATGCCGCCGACAGCGGCAATGCTGACCTGTGAGGGCGGTGGCGTGTCATCGTCCAAAGCAATAACCGTCGCGGCGCCGTTGGCTTGCGAGACCTTGAAACCGGCGCCGTCTTGCACGGTGGCTGTGATTGAACCGCTATCCTCGAGCGTCGCATCGTTCGTTGTAGAAAGGGTGAGCGTGGCGGCGCCATCCGTGGGGATCGTTACCTGCTGTGTGCCGCCTGCCACGCCAAAGTCTCCGTTCAGCGCAACCGTGACGCTAACCGAGACGGGAGCCGACGGCGCGGGGTTGGCGGTGAGTGTGAAGACCGCATCGCCGCCCTCGGTTACATCTGCGCCCGGCGTGATGCTGATCTCCGGCACCTGCTCAAGGATGGTGATGGTTTTCGGCGCGGGCAAGGCGCGGTATGCGTTCGGCAGCACACCAAAGGCGGCCGTGAAGGTTTCGTCGTTCTCATCCACGCCGTCTGCGGTGGTCGTCACCGTTGCTGATCCGGATACTGAGCCGGCCGGGATGGTGATGGACGTCAACGCTGTGTAGTCGGCGCCGGGCTGTCCCGGCGCGGCTGCGGATTCCCCCTGCAAGACGATCGGGATGACGATGTTCTGCGTGGGGAGATCGCCGGTTACGGTGGCGGTGAGCGTGACCGATTCACCTTCTCGGACTGCGGCCGGCGAGGCGGTGAGCGTTGCCCAGTCCGGTTCCACATGGCCATAGACGGTGATATCCCAATCGGCGAGTGTGCCGGCGCCGGACTCGGCCAGCCGCCCCTCGTTCTCGATCCGCAGTGTCCAGGCGCCTGCCGGGTCTTCACCAAGGTGTCGGGACGTGCCGTACGTGAACGCCCCGCTCGTATTACAGCCGAGCGGGCAGCCACCGACGACGGCCGGTACGAGGATGGACTCGACTCCGGACGGGGAGACGAGCGTGAGGGTGAAATCTCGGAACATCGTGGTCGCCATATCGACGTTGACCTCGACGTACTCCGTAAAGTTGATGCCGGTCTGGATGTTCAGGGAGTGCGTGTCTGAATCGCCAGCTCCGGGGAGGGTGACCGTACTGCCGGTGTAGGAGGCGGCAGCGGTCTGCATCTTAGGCAGGAGCGGCCAATCCAGAGCGGCCTCAACCCCTGCTTTCGCGTCCACCACACCAAAGCCGTACTTGTTATTGAATGTATAGAGCTCGGCCGACGGTCCATAGTGTTCCGAACCGTTTTCCCAGCCGTCGTCGGTTGGATCGTTCTTTTGCGCGGTGCCGGCGAGGATGAGTTTGACATCGCGCCAGGTGAGATCTGGGTTGGCGCTGCGGATGAGAGCAACAACGCCTGACACGATCGGCGCCGCGGCGCTCGTGCCTGAGAAATACGCCGTATAGGAATGCCCATCAAGGGTTAGGTAGTCCCACGCCGTCGTAAAGATGCCCGGCTGGCCATCGTCCCATGACGGCGCGCAGACCCAGAGGCTCGTGCCAAACTCGGAATAGGAAGCGGCTCGGCCCTGAGAGTCCACAGCGCAGACCGTAACCGTGCCGCGATGACTGGCCATCTCCTCGAGCCCCATCCAATCAGCCGAGCCTGATGAATGGTATCCCCTGCCGTTGCCTCCCGACGTGACATAGACGGTTCCCTTGCCGCCGAACCCGTCCTCAAGTCCCGCAGAGATCGCCGCCTTCCAGAGTTCCGTTTCGCGGCGTAGGTAGCGGTTCGTGACGTGCGATTCTCCGTAGCTGTGATTGGACACCGCCACGATTTCCTTGTTGAATGCGAATGCCGCGGCGTATCTGCTTGTGTCGGGCCGACTCGCAAACTGCAACAGCGTGGCGCGCGGCGCGACGCCGCGCCCCCCAACCTCGTTGTCCCGCGCGCCTATGATTCCGGCAACAGCTGTGCCATGGGATGACCGCTCGATTTCGCGGCCATCCATGTCGCTTTCTGACATATCGAAGTTGTCGATCAAATCTTCATGCAGCGCGTAGACGGCGAGCTCAACGATAAGCGCCGTGACTCCCGCCCCCATGGTTGTCTCCCAAACATCGTCTATGTTGATGTCTATGATCGGGTCGACCTCGCCGTAGCGGTAACTGGTGTCGGCATCAAAGTGCCACAGGCAGTGTGAGTAGGCATCGCTCAGGGGCGGGTTATTCACCAAACACCGTTCCTCGTCCTCCCTGAAGAGATCCCTGCTCCCCTTTGCACTCGATGAACTAAAGATCTCGTCCTGTGGAGTGAACATGTTGGGACTCGCGAAAGCGATGTCCGGATCAGAGGCAAGGGCATCTACCAAGAGCAGGGACTCCGCATCTGAACTCGTCTCAAACAGGAAGGCGTTGGGGATCTCGCCGATTGGCGAGACGCGCTCCGCCACCATGCCGTGACGCCGGAAGAAAGCGTCCCTCTCAGGCGGATCGAGGCTGCCCGTAAAGAGGACAATCACCCCGCCAACAAGCAGGTACAGTTGGCCGGTGTCGGAGACGAACCATGCGCCGCCTCTTGCCGATGGCTCGTTCACGTCCGTGAGCGCGTAGGAGGGGGCGGCTGATGCGCCGAGCGCACTAAAATCTAACGCTGCGCCGGCTCTGTCCATCGGGCGAGCGTCCGGCGGCAGGGCGCCGAGGTGGCGCAGCAGAATGTGGCGGTCGCCGTCCTGCCAGACGTAGGCCCCATCATCCAACACGACGCCCGCAGATCGGAGTGACTCAAACGACTCTGTGAGAGGGTCAGTGACGAAATATGTTTGAGGGGACGGAGGCTGCTGCTGCGCAGCGTGGGGGAGCGGCGCCGGACCATCCGCAGGCGCGTAGGCAATCAACAACGCCATCCCCAAGACCATGGCCATGGGAATCAGCCAGATGCGGCTTGCCTGCTTTGTGGTTTGCATTAGTCGCTGCGATGCCATTCCACACAAGTTGGGATACAGTCTCCAATCTGTATGATATATGCTCTGACCAGATTCCGCAGTCCATCCTGCCGCCTCCGCCATTCGCGGCGGAGGGGCGCCGCTGCAGCACATCTCCCAGGCGCCTGTTGAGGCCACCAGCCAGCGCGGTTCACTCATCTGTATTACAGTGTAAAATCCCCCCAAGACACGAATATGGAGAGGTAGCGTTATTGTGATCTCGCTTCGGCGGTCCGTGACGGTGTTGCTGCTTGTTGTGATGGTTGCCGTTATGGCGGCCGCCTCGCTCGCGTGCACTGGCGGCGGAGAGCCGGTGCGGTTGGCGACTGAGGGCAATTACCACCCCTTTAACTTCATCAATGATGACGGTGAGATTGATGGCCTTGAGCGTTATCTTGGCGACGAGCTCTGCATCAGAGCCGAGCTTGAATGCGAATGGGTGCTGAACGACTGGGAAGACATGATTCCGGATCTGGTGGCGGAGGAATTTGATGCCATCATCGCCGGCATGAGCATCACCGATAAGCGGGACATGACTATCGACTTTACGGAGCCATACATTCCGCCCCACCCCTCCGTCTATCTGGCGCGTGCGGGCTCGGGCGACGAGGCGGTTGAGGGCAGAATCGGAGCCTACGCCAACACGATCTTTTCGGACTACCTCACTGAACAGGGCATCGACTATGTCACCTTCACTGACGAGGAGGACCGGCTGGCTGCGCTGCTGAATGGGGAAGTCGATGCTATACCTGTCGACCACGCATACGCTACGGAGAAGCTAGCTGAGTACGCGGGCCAGCTGGCCGTCGTCGGTCCTTCCCTGCAGCTCGATAGGGGCATCGGGATAGGCGTGCGTCAGGATGACGAGCTGCGTGAAACGCTTAACGAGGCCTTGGCATCAATGAAGTTGGACGGTTCCCTGAATGAGCTGATCCGCGAGTGGGTGGGCGAAGACGCAGTCACCTTCTAGCCGGCGCTGTCAGGGCTTGATTCCAATCGATTGCCCGAAGGCGAGGCCTGCCAAGGCCGCGGGGTGATTCCGCCATTCTTCCAACTCTGACTGTATCGTGCGCAGAAGGCGATCTGTGGCGGCCCCGTACTCCTTGGCGCTCTCTGCCGGCCCGGATAGGAACCATCCCCTAGTAAGGCCGTAAAAGAATTCGGTTTCCTCAGGTGTCTGGTACATCTCAATGCTGGCGGATACCTCAATATCCGCAAACCCGGCTTTCAGGAGATGCAGCTTCATGTCCCTGGCGACGTCAGGGTGTCCGTCATCCGCCGCCAGCAGGTCCTCAAACATCTCCCACGCCCGCCGCATCGACCCCAGATCGGGGTGGATGAACGAGGATTCTGCCATGACATCCCGGCAGTAGATGGCGCCGCCCGGACGCAGGACGCGCTTGGCCTCACTCAGAGCGGTGGTGGTATCAGGCATATAGAGGAAGAGGCCGCTGCAGTAAACCAGATCGAAGTAGTCATCCTCAAAGGGCAGCGCCAAGGCATCAGCAACCTGAAATTCGACATTGCAGCGCTCGAAGCCACTCGCAATGGATTGTGCCCTATCGATTTCCTGCTGCTCAATGTCAATACCGTACACGGCGCCCGGCCAAACGGCCTGGGCCAGTTGAACTGACAGGAAACCTGTCCCGCATCCCACGTCCAGAATCTTCATGCCGGGGGATAGGCGAGATTTCAGTAACGCCTCTGACGCCGCTCGGCCTGCCATCCGCCGGAAGTGGTCCATCAACGCCGGGTGGTAGCCGATTGTGTAGTTCGGCGTTGAGTTGGTGGATTGAGAAGTCATTTGATCACGCCTCCATTGCTTGCTCGAGCCTATCGAGTATCTCCAAGAGGACCGATCGAGTGTCGGACAGCTCGGCCGTCGATATTCCCTTCAGCAATTCACTTTCCGCAACGCGCAGCGTTGAGGACAGCTCACTTGCCAAGTCCTTCCCCTGCGTGGTTGCCTGCAGAGTCACGCTCCTGCGGTCAGTTCGGGAGCGGCGCCGGGAGACGAGGCCTTTCTCGGTGAGGCGCTGAACCGTTCGGCTCACGAAAGATGGATCAATGGGGACAGCCCTGGCAATATGTGTGGCCGTTTCCGGCCCATTGTCACTCAATTCCAGAAGTACCCTGAACTCGGCGATGGAAAGCCCGTACGGACTCAGTGCCATCGCCCACCGCCGCTCAATCAGGGCGCTCACATCTGACAGCAACAGCACCAGCGGGTCCTGGGAATCAAAACGTGGCCTAGACTCGCTCAGTTCTGATGTTTGCATACAGATCTCGCCCCCCTATGTTGCGAACGCGCGTGCCCGCACTCCCCAGAATAATAATCGCACACGAACGCGCAGTTGACAAATAATCTGTCCATCGGCCTCCTCCCAGGATAGGGTGGATGCCGGCCCCTGCCGGCATGGCGGGAACGTAGCCCTTCGCGATTCGCTCATGCCGGCATGGCGGCCATTTGCCCCTCCGGCCTTTCGTTCCCGCCGCAATGCATGACGGCACATTTGGGTTCGGGGCCCACTCAGTCTTCTAGGGGGACGTCTTTGATTGTGCCGGTGGCGGTGTGGTTTCCTAGGACGCCGTCGATGGGGCTTGAGAGGACGAGTTGGACGGTCTCCGGCCCCTCCTCGTCATCGTAGTCCGTGTAGGTGCGAACGCGCACGATCTGCTCCGTCGTGAAATTGGTGAACCGCAGCGTATTGCTGTACCGAGTGTAATCCTGGCCCTCCGTCGCCGTGCCGGCACGCGCGTCGACATTGACGAGGATATCGCCGCTGTACTCATCGGTGCTGAGTGTGACACGGAACTCGAGAACCTCCCCCTCCGATACGGCGCTCGCATTCGACACGGAGATGACAACGGCATCAGGCGCCGGCGTCGGCGTGGCGGTTGGCGGAACGGGAGTGGGCGTGGGGCCAACAGGCGTGGCTGTCGGCGGGACGGGAGTAGGTGTGGGGCCGGTGGGCGTGGCCGTCGGTGGGACGGGAGTAAGCGTGGGGCCAACAGGCGTGGCCGTCGGCGGAACGGGCGTCGGCGTGGGACCACCAGGCGTGGCGGTGGGGGTAACAGGAGTAATGATGGTACTCGCCTCACGAAGGCGGATCATGAGCAGATCACCCGCCGCCCACGGCGCATCCGGGACTGGCCAGGTGTACGTTTGCAAACGGAAATCCGGCGTCGAATCGCTAGCCTTGAGGGTAAGGATGGTACTCCCATCGACATCAATGAAATCTATGGCCAGCTTGCTGAGAATGGTGTAGCTGTCTAGCGTTAGAGTGACCTTGCCGCTTTTCCAACTGATATGTGCCAAACCCGGGCGAAAGGGACCCCATCGAAAATCCACCGGCCGCAGCACGCCGTTCCCGGATGTATCCGCGCCGACGCCCCCGCCGGCCAGCGCAACCGGGTCAAAGAACGCCTCGTGGGCCGTGCCGTTGGGGGCGGTGACGGTGACATCGATCCGGAAGCGTTTCCTATCCGCTTCCGGAATTGCGTTACATATCTTATAGCCTGGAGGAATCTCTGCGTAGTAGAAAGAGTAATTGTCTTCAGGAAGCGGGCGTGAGGTGCGAACAGTCCGAGGGAATCCCGCCTCGAAGCCGTGCGTGTCACCAAAGTCGATTGTGTCAGTACCCGTACCGTATGCGGCTGGCGGATTTTCGAATGTGTTGTTCGGAAACGCATCTCGCCATCGTGCGGCAAACGAATCCACGTAAACGACAACACCGGCGGGCTTACCGGAGGGTATCTCAGTGTCCGAAACCCAAAGATAGTAAGGCTCCATCCTTCCTTGGCGTTCTTTCATAATGCGCTCCATGGTTGCTTTATTTAGAAGGCATTCCCGGGTTGGATTCGGGCTGTTTGAACGCGCTACTTCCTCCTCAAAGCCTGCAATCAATTTCTTGAGCGAGGGCAAAGAGAGAGTTGGAGTTGCCGGCACAGTTGACATGCTGCTATCCCGCGCAGCTTGTGAAATCAATGGCTCCCATGGTTCTTCCAAATAGTAAGATATCTCAGGATCAGAATTGGCAGCGCTGTCAGATGCCCCACCTGCAGAAACACGGTCTGGGCCTTCCCGGCCTGTGGCGGCGGGGAGCCAGGAAACGTAACGCCCGCTGGCAATGGAATAGGCGTCCACGCCGTCAAGCGATTTCACATTCCCCAACCAGTAGTGATCATTCTGCTTAGTGGCTGGCAGAACGACGGGGCGCTTCTGAAGAAAAATGATTGCCTCATTCTTGTCCCAGCGAGCGTCCCTATCGCCGAGCAAGTCAACATCTGCATTGCGGGCAGATGCGCGATCGGTATAGACATCATGGTAGTCAACAGCAAGCGCACGTAGCCGTTCTCCGCCGCTGCCTGACAGGTACTCACCGACGTCAAAAGTGAATTCAAGGGCATTCGCGTAAACGAACTCTGTACTCTCCTGCACCGGAGGATAGCGCGTCTCGGTGACAATCTGTTCTACCGAATGCAACGTGACACGAGCGATCGCGTCTGCCAAGAGAACACGCTCTACCAAGGAAGGTGAGCCGTCGGTGGGAGAATACCCCGCATATCGCTCATTAGGCACCCAAAAGAAATTCTTGCCAGGGTTGACACAGTTTGACCAGTTACATTCATATGTGATCCGGTCATATCCCCACAGCACCGACAAGGGCGTCGAGATTAACAGCCACAGAACCAACATCCACAGCAACAGGCGTCGCTTCATTTGCGAGCGCTGAGTCTTGTCGGGGTCCGAGTTTTGACCATTCATGTCTTGGACCTACTCAATCCTATTTGGGTCATGAACAGGGGAAGCATATCCATGCCAATAATACTCAGCGCTCCCAAATGAAGCTCTTGCCCGGATTGGCGCAGAATGACCAGTTACATTCATATGTGATCGCGTCATATCCCCACAACACCGCCAAGGTTGTCGTGATCAACAGCCAGAGAACCAATACCCACATCAACAAGCGTCGCTTCATTTGCGAGCGCTGAGTCTTGTCGGGGTCCGAATCTTGACCATTCATGTATTGGACCCACTCAATACCTATCTGGGCCACTAACGTGGTCATCTTGATAAAGCTGCCGGGTGTACTGCAGATCCTTTGACGGTATGGGTGGCACGTGCAAATTATGCTGCATCAGAAAGCCGTCTGCCCTATCCTCGTGTTCCTCGAAATAGAGATCAAAGAGCCCGACCGTGTGCCCAAACTCATGCGCAACCGCGCCGAGCGCGTATGCACCAACCGTTACCTTTCCGCTTGGCAGCATCCTGGGATAATTGTGATCAGCCAAGCGCGCCGACCAAGAACGTTGTTGCAGGGTTGTCCTCTCGTCAACCACGGTGCTTGCGGGTGACTCTATAACCATGTCATAAGCACCCGTCATCCAATCGTAGTGCACGCAGGCGTAAGTTGGTCCGCAGGGGCCCGCACCAGATCCCGACAAACCGTCAGAAATAGCGATTGCTACGGCCTGCCCATCTGTGTTCTTGGCATCACACGTTACGAAAGACGCGCTATCTGGAGTCGGGGCTTGTTCGCAGAATCTAAGGTACGGCCATTGCAGACCGAGAGCACTGTTCCATGCCTCCGCTACTAACGGTATGGCCCCAAGCAATACCTTAACGTCTGCTGAATCAGACTGGAGTGCTCGGTCCGAGCTGCTGGGCTCGACAATAGCGGACGGCGAGGGCGTTGGCGTTGCATCCACACGATACATGACCGTGTAATCCCTTTGGAGCGCCCCAAAACGTGGGAGCGGCTCTGCAACCTGGATTTCGAGGTCGAAGGGCCAACTGGCCTCCCGTTCCCCGTGGATCATCCACCGCATAGTTGCCTCGATAGTGTAAGTGTCCTTGTCCAGTATTGGCGCTAGAGGCAAACTGTTCGTTTGAAGTTCTCCATTCTTTCTGTTGGCCCATTCTGGTCCCCTTCTATTCGAGGGCCCCTGCCGCAACGCGATGAGTGGTACTATCGCGCTGCTTGCCGGCCGGAGCGATATGCTTACGTGAGAGTCCTTTTGGAGAGTGAATGTGTAGTATGTGGCTGGCAAGTACTCACCGTCGTCCTTGCTCCATTTCGAAAGACACTGTGGTGTCCACGCACCCTTCACTATTCTCGGCGGCGGCTCCAACTCGATAGTGTCAGATGTCGCATTGAACGCAAAGGGCGGCTTCAAGGTTAAAGTTGAACAATTAGGCGCGGGTGTTGGCGTTGGCGCGGGCGTTGGGGTCGGCGTTGACGTTGGTGGCGGCGTTGCCGTGGGCGTCACTGTCGCTGTGGGTGGCGGTGTCGGTGTGGGTGTCACCGTGGGCGTGGGCAATGGTGTCGGCGTTGGTGTGGGTGTAGGTGTCAGAGTGGGGGTATTGGTTGGAGTGGGGGTGACGGTGGGAGGCAGAACAATGGTTATTGACACGGAATCACTTGCGACGTTGAAATCACCGTCGGGCGTGGAGACATCAATGCCGACAGAGACTGCGCCGCTGCCGGCTTCACAGGCGTAGGCCACGTAGAAGGCCTTGTAGGATGACCTGCGCGGCGTGAATCCCTTTGATCCGATCCTGCAGCTGGAGTGGAGACTCATGCCTCCACTGGCGCTGACGGCCCCACTGTACGAAACGTGGGGGGAGGTCACTATGCCTGACACGTTGATGGTGTAGGAGGCGGACTGGCCTTTCGTCAATGTTTTAGGGCCGGTGATGCTGACGGACACGGATGAGGCCAGCGCGAGCCAGTCGACGTCCTGCGCCTTGGCTGGCGGGGTGGAATTGGAGCGAACTATCGACACTGTGGCCACGAGGAGGAGCAGAACAATGAACGCTGCCGCAACGATGAGCCGCGCCTTTCCATGTCCTTGAACGCCGGACTGGGACCCCATGTGCTAGGCCTGCCTCTCCTGAAAGCGCGCTGCGGGCGGCGGAGGAGGGGTGGAAGCCGCCAGGATCTGCCTTTTCGACATAATACACGCCATGCAAATGTCTGCCAAATAGCTGCAGCGCATCGGGCGGGGGCGTCCGTTCACCCACCTCTCATCCTTCGGCGCTGCTCAGGATGGATGGGCGGCACGACCCGATGGATACCCGCTTTCGCGGGTATGAGGGGAGTGCGGACGGATATGAAGGGAGAGGCGAGCGGGTATGAAGGGAGTGCGGGTGGGTTTGAGGGGAGAGGCGAGCGGGTATGCGGGAGGGGGGCGGGTATGTGGGAGCGGACGGGTATGTAGGATTGGGCCGGGTATGCGGGAGGGGGGCGGGTATGGGGAGCGGGCGGGTGGGCCTGTTCAGCGTGGCTCAGGCCGCGGCGGCTAGTCGTTGTCTGTGATGGTGCCGTTGGCGTAGAGGAAGTAGCCGGGGATGGTGATGCCACTCCTGGCGTAGAGATAGAAGATGAGCGTTTCATCGCCCTCGGCGACGCCGTCATCGATGAGTGGCAGGACGATCTCGAGTCGGGTCTGGCCGGGGTCGAGGGTGTATAGCCGGTATGGCGCCTCAAAGTCCTGGCCCGTCCTGGCACTCTGGTCAAAGACGCCGTAGCCGAGCGTGATGGTCTGATCACTGGCCGGTGCGACTTCCACGACGAACCGCAAGCCCCGCGCGTCACCCTCCGATGCCGTCGCGTCACTCACGCTCAGTTCCGGTGGGCCTGACGGCGCCGGCGTGGGCGTCGGTGCCGGGGTAGGCGTCGGCGTCGGTGCCGGGGTAGGCGTTGGCGTCGGCGCCGGGGTAGGCGTTGGTGTCGGTGCCGGGGTAGGCGTCGGCGTTGGTACAGGTGTCGGCGTTGGTGTCGGGACAGGTGTCGGCGTTGGTGTTGGTACCGGTGTGGGCGTTGGTGTAGGAGCCGGCTTGTTCCCCGCCTCGATGCAGGCCAGCGCCTCGCGGACAGGTTTCCAGCCGGACCAGATCGTCTCGCTCTGCGCCGCCTCTGCCGCCGTGTACGGCGTCAGCTGATCGTCCTGCACATCACCGAACGCGATCAGAACCCGCTTCCAATTCACGCCAAAACTCGGGGCGCGATTCTGGTTGATGGAGTAGTAGTCACGCACCAGATCGAGCAGGTTGTCCGAGACACAATTTGTGGTGGGCGTCGGAGTCGGTGCAGGTGTCGGCGCCGGAGTTGGCGTCGCGGTTGGAGCCGGGGTTGGCGTTGCGGTTGGCGCCGGTGTTGGCGTTGGCGTGGGCGCAGGCGTCGGTGTCGGCGTTGGCCCCGGTGTGGGCGCCAGAACGGGCTTGTTCGCCGCCTCGATGCAGGCGAGCGCTTCCCGGACAGGTTTCCAGCCGGACCAGATCGTCTCGCTCTGCACCGCCTCGGCAGCCGTGTACGGCGTCAGCTGATCGTCTTGCACATCGCCGAATGCGACCAGGACCCGCTTCCAGTTCACGCCATAATTCGGGGCATTATTCTGGTTCGTGGCGTAGTAGGAGCGCACCAGATTGAGCAGGCCGTCTGAGACGCAATCTGCGGCGAGAGTGGTAATCGGCGTGGGTGTTGGCGTGGCCAGCGGACCATCGTCGTCCGACACCGCCACAGTTGCCGCACCGCTGCCTGAGGAGATGGTGTAGCCCGTGCCCGTGCTCAGCGTCGCCGTCACGGAGCCGTCCGCCTCGTCCGCGCTGTCATTCGTCGTCGAGATAGTGAGTGTGTCGGTGCCGCCTGTCGGGATGGTGACCGTCCGCGCGCCCGTCGTCGCGCCAAAGTCGCCGCTCTCCGATACGGTGACACCCACGGAGAGATCGGCATGCGGCGCCGGGCTCGCCGTGACGGTGAACGTCGCGGCTGTTCCCTCTGTCACATCTGAACCCGCGGCGATGCTGATCTCCGGCACGTCGTCATCCGCGACACCGACGGTCGCCGCGCCGCTGCTTGACGAGACGGTGTAGCCCGTGCCCGTGCTCAGCGTCGCCGTCACGGAGCCGTCCGCCTCGTCCGCGCTGTCATTCGTCGTCGAGATAGTGAGTGTGTACGTGCCGCCCGTCGGGATGGTGATGGTCTGCGCGCCCGTCGTCGCCGTGTAGTCGCCGCTCTGCGTCACGCTCACGCTCACATCAAGATTGGCCGTTGGCGCCGGGCTCGCCGTGATGGTGAACGTCGCGGCGGCGCCCTCTGTCACATCTGAACCCGCGGCGATGCTGATCTCAGGCGTGCTCGACGGTGGCGGCGGGCTGTTGTAGTCGAAGTTCCGCAGGCACGTCAACGCCTTGCGAATCGGATTCCACCCGAGCCACTGCTGCTCGCCCTGCCACGCCTCCTCCACGGTGAGCGGCTTGAGTGTGTCGTCCTCGACATCGCCGAACGCGATGAGGACCCGCTTCCAGTTCTCGCCGTACGCCGGCGGGGTGTTCTTGTTCGCGTTGTAGTAGGAGCGCACCAGCTTGAGCACACCGTCGGATATGCAGCCTGTCGCCTGTGGCGTCCATACATATATGTCGTCGTCTGATACTGCTACCCTTGCTGTACTCGCAGTGGACGAAACCGTGTAACCCGCCCCGCTGTCGATTGTCGCCGTCACCGAGCCGTCCGCCTCGTCCGTGTCGTCATCCGTCGTGGACACCGCCAGCGTGTACGTGCCGGCGCTCGGAATGGTGATGGTCTGCGTGCCGGTCGTTGTGGCGTAGGCGCCGCTCTGCGAGACTGTCACGCTCACCGCGAGATCCGCCGTCGGCGCCGGGCTCGCGGCGATGGCAAAGGCCGCATCGCTGCCCTCCGTGATATCCGCAACCGGCACGATGCTGATCTCCGGCTCGGTTGCCTCGCTGCACTGGGATAGGGCCTGCAGCGTGCGCGTCACGCGGTCCCAGCGGGTGGCATCAAGGACGCTCTCATTGGCCAGCGATTCGGCGACCGTGATCGGCGTCTCGCCCGTGTTCACGCCCAGCGTGGCGAGCACCCGGTTCCAGCGCAGCACGGACGCACCATTGCCCGGAGTGGCATCCCGCCAGCCGACGACCTCTGCCAACGTGACGGCGTCGTCCGGCAGAGTCGGCGTGCAGGGGGTCGCTCCCGGAGTCAGCGTCGCCGTCGCGGCGAGGTCGTCGAGATACACAACACGGCCCTGCTCGATGGCGTCATACCCGGGTGTCACCGTCACCGTGAGCGTGCCGAGCGATGTCAGCCCGTGGCTGAATGTCAGGCTTGTCGCCGTGATATCATCGAAGTTGCCTCCGCTCTGGCTCAAGGAATCAGGTGTGCCCTCAGCCGAGTATGCGATGTTGTACTTCGTCGCATTCGGCACCTCGTCCCAGCTCACGGTCACCGTGCCGGTCCCGTCATCGCTCTCTGTTAGTGACAGATTTGCCACGGACGTGGTCGGCGCGGGCGACGCCGTCGCTGCCCGCAACGGCGCGCTGTTCTGACCACCTGTCAGGCGCCTCACCTCCGCCCAGCCTAGGGATCTGCAGTCCGCGGGGCTGTGGAACGTGCCGGTGGAGCTGTACACAGTATCCAAGTTCAGGGTATTCGCGAGAACGGTCGGGCCGCTCTGGTCCCACAGGCTGTTGAATGCGGACGACGGCACCTCCCGCATGATCCATATGCGCGTCCCTCGCTGGTATGTGACCAGGTCATAATACTTGTTGGTGTCCTTGTCCTTGTACAGCGCGATATTGTTCACAACCCGCGTCTCATACACGGCCGGGCCGTACTCAACGTTGAACTTTTGCGTCTTCTGATCAAACGTATACACCGGCGGTTGGTCGCGCCAATACCCCGTCACGTTGATCGATACGTTCTGGTAGTACTCCTTGGGGTTGTGGCCGTACACGTCGCCGAGGCTGCGGATGCGCAGCGTGTCAACGGTCGCGCTCCGGAATCCGCCGCCCGTCGCCGTGTGCACCACGTCCGCGCACTGCGTCCCCTCCATCCTTCCGATGCCACGATTGTTGAACCCATAGACGGCCTTGTAGCACTTCCACGATAGCTTCGTCTTGGTGTGGTCATAGGTCTCCGAGACACCCGACTTTGTCGTGAGGGTGTTGAGGTCAAAGTAGTTGTCCCGACCAGTGACATAGGGGTATCCACAACCCGGGTCCGGATTCGCATCCGTGAATGTGAACGTCAGCGTCTGCTGCGGCGTCCCATTCGGATTGAATGAGATGCCCGTGAATGCGCTGGCGGTGCCGCGGATGTCGTTCACGTTGAGCGTCACCGTCACCTCGCCGTCCGGCTGGGCTGACAGACGCACGTAGTAGTCCAGTCTCGATTGCGGGGTCAGGTCATTCATCGCCACGATGCCCGGCGTGGACGTTATCGTGTTCGGGCGGAAAAGCCCGTATCCGCTGCTCGCATTGATGTGCCTGTTATACGCCCCATCGTCATACGTCCTGCGGTATTCCCATACCTCGAGCTCAGGCGCGTCCGTCACCAACACGGTTACAGTGCCCACATTTGAACTGCTGTACCCGCCGCCGTTCGCCGTGTGCGTCAGAGTGAGCCGGCGGTTCATGTGCCTGCTGCCTTCGTCGACGGCCGTGACGGTGACCAGCTGCGGCTCCGTGTAGTTCGTTGCCGTGAATGTCAGCGTGGCGGGGCTGACCGTCGCCGCTCCCGCGTCTGATTCGATCACCGTGTAGGTGGACGGGTCAAATCTCGGAGACCCGCCGGCCGTGGCGATGGCCACGGTGGTATCGCCGCCCGACGGCGCCGTGGTCAGTCGCACGCAGTACGTCTTCGTGTTGCCATTCTCAGACATGCGGATGTTGGTGAGATTGAGCACCGGATTCTGCGCCGCGCACGCCGCCGTCTCGTCATCATCAATGGTCAGCGTGATCACGGAGGATGCCGACACGACCTCCACTCCGCCGCCCGTCACAACCGTGCCTGAACCCGTGCCGGAGAGGAGGGAGAGCGTCGCGGTGATCTCCTCGTCGGCCGACTCGCCATCGTCCGCGGTCGCTATCGGGGTGAATGTCACCGTCGCCGTCTGTATCGTGTTGCTATCGTGGCCGGTGAACGTCAGCGTTGGCGTCGCAGATGTCGCATTGCTCAGCGCAACGCCGGTGCCTGCCGCGGTGACCCCAAAGTCCGGCGTCGCGCGGCCGGGCAGCCGAGCCATGGTTGTGGGGCTGGCGAGCGTGATGACGGCCACTACGGACTCGCCGGCGATCAGCGCGCGCCCCAGTGACACCGTGATGACGGCCGTGTCTGAGGCATCGCCCTCGCTCATGTCCATGTCCGCCGATGACAGGGCAATCGTGGTTGCCTCG
The DNA here is from genome assembly GCA_965214725.1 of Dehalococcoidia bacterium. Classification (GTDB taxonomy): domain Bacteria; phylum Chloroflexota; class Dehalococcoidia; order UBA6926; family UBA6926; genus VXMO01. The sequence continues at coordinate 21,749 of OZ243973.1, forward strand.
TCATCAATGATGCGCACCTTGTCCGAGCCGTTGGCGCTTGATATCGAGTAACTGTCTGAGCTGCTGCAGCCTGGAGTGCTGGACGGAATCGCCGTGACGGTGATGACGCTGTCCAGATCATCGACGCTATTGTCCGTCCACGCCACCGTGATTGACCCCGTCTGCACGCCCATCGCGAAGCTCACCGTCTTGATGCCCTCATCGCCGGACGCGACGCGGTCAACGGTGCCTGTCTCAGTGACACTGACGCAGACCGTCAGAGCCGCTGCCGGCTGCGCGTCAAGCGACAACGGGAACGACACGGTAGCGAGCGACTCTTGCTTCCCCAACTCGTCGTTGTCGTTGCGGCTCTCGCCCTCGGCCGTCGCCACCCGTATCGACACCTCCGGCCCTGTTGCCGCCGCCGCAACCGTGTAGACGGGCGACAGACCGTACAAATGGCGGCTGTTCGACTGACCGCTTGAGGCGCGGTCAAGGGGGTCGTTGGTCGAGGCGAGAAACAGTTGGCCGTACTGGACATTGGTGGCGCCCAAGGGATTTGAGCTGTGCTTGGTGCCGTTGTCGTTGCTGCCTGTCCAAACCGTTGCGTTGCCCGACCCCGCGCCGAGTTCATTCGTATTGACGTAGGAGTCCCAATTGCCATCGTAGAAGTCGGCGTAGTTGTCGGCGACCTTGTTACTGTTGCTGCCGCCCAGCCAGTAGATGACCACGCCGGTCCCGGTCGTCGCGGAATTGTCCCGGGCATCAACCCCGGAGGTCGAAGCCACCACCCTGAAATCCGCGCTGTGGGACTGAATGGCTGTGTGCCCGGCTGCGGCCCGGTTCTGCACGAAGGTGTTGTAGGTCGCGATGTCAGTTGAGGTCGCCTGGGTCGTCGTCGAGGTGACGAACAGCAGGCGGAACTTGCTGCCGGCGGAGAGGCCGGAGGGGATCAGAGCCCAGTCGGCGGCAACCGTGACCTCCGAGGGGGTGTCCTCTTCGACCGTGAATACGGGGGAGTAGCCATAGAGCGGGTGGGTGCCCGTGTTGGCTTGGGCGCCGTTATGCATGAGCGACTGTCCGCCGCCGCTGTCTGCCGATGACCGTGACACGGTGCTGGCGCCAAACGGATGGTTCCACGCTTCACAGGCGTTGCCGGAACCCGTCCAGGTCTCGTACGGACTATAGTCAGAGATTGAACCTGTCGGGATGTTGCGCGTACCGTCCTCGCTGCGTGGATCATCCGTGTCCCAACCGGTGGTGACACCGTTGCCGCCTGACCAGTTGATATCGCACATGTCGGCGTAGTTGTTCGCCAAGATCGCGCCGTTCAGCCAGTACGTGGGGGTGCCCGCCGTGTTGCCCACGGTCGCGCGGGTGGAACCGTCTGCCCACGTATCAGAAACCCCGTCGTGATGGCCCGTATGGGGCGCCGGCGACCCAGTCACCATGCCGTTATGGACGCGGGCCGAGGTGCCGCCCGCGCTGGTGTTCTGCGCGTCCAGCGTCGAGCCAAACACCTTGAAGAATCCGGCGTAAGGCTTAATGTCCGCGTGGCCGTCATTGGCGAGGACGCTCCGCACGAAGGCGTCATAGACTGCGATGTCCGATGAGGTGGCGTCGCGCGCCGTGGAGGTGCGGAACAGCAGCCGGAAGTCCTCGCCGGCGCTCACCGCGGACGGCTTCAGACCCCATTCTGTCGGAACCTCAATGTCACCGGTCTCATCATCCACAAGGACGACACCAATCGGCCCGCCGGTTGGCGTACCCAGCGACAAAGTCGGACTGCCCGCCGATCTGGTCCCGCCGTCTCGCGAGTCGAAACCGATCACCACATATGGCTGCGAGCGGACGTTGTTGTCGACGGGTGTCAGCCGCAGCGTCGCGGTCTGCCCGCCGTTGAGGAACTGGATGCCCGGGTTCTGTGTCGAGGTGCCCGGCCAACTCGACGTTCGCAGCGAGACGCCGGTCTGCGACGGCGGCTCCAAGCCAAAGGTGTAGTCATTGCTCGAGCCGACCGTCGCGCCCACAACCGTCAGCGGCACCCTAACAATCTCTGAGCCGGTCAGCGCCCGCCCCAACGAGATGGTGATGTCGCTATAGCCGGTGCTATCACCCGCGCCCTCCACCGCGTTGTCACGCGAGGCGGACATGGTCACAGGAATCGGGTCATTGTCCGTGATGGTGACAGTGGCCATCGATGGCGAGCCCAGCAGTACCCCACGCTGCCCTCCTGCCACCGTCAGTGACGCGGTGAACGTCTCCGGCCCCTCAAAGATGTTGTCATCGTTGATGGGGATTCCCTGATCAGTACTGGCGACACCCCCCGGAACCGCGGCAAGGATAACGTTGTTTGTGTAGTCGACACCTGTGCCGCCGCCTGAGCCACCTATCGCGGTGCCATTGGTCATCCTTAGCGTCCCTCGCACATCGATGTCCGCGTCGCCAACCTTTAAAACGGTGACAATCGCGACCGTGGCGCCCTCGCCGACACTTACGGTTGCGTTCTGAAGTCTCAGCGTCACGCTGTCATTGTCAATGATTGTCACTGTGGTGGACGACTGCGTGCCGACGGTGTAGCCGCTGCCGCTGGCCAGTGTCAGCGTGAAGGTTTCATGGTTTTCCAGAATCCTGTCATCCGTGATGGTGATGGTGATGGTTTCTGAGGTATTGCTCATGCCGAACGTGAACGTCGCCGACGGGTTGGCGAAGTCCGTTCCGCCGCCCGTCGCCGTGCCGTCCGTCTTGGTCAGATTCACAGTCACGTCACTCGTCGGCGGGTTGTCCGCATTCACCGTCACGGTCACCGTGCCGAAGTTCTCGTCAACGCTGTACGTCGCTGAGGCAAAGGTGAGTTCCGGTATTGTCGTGCCGCCGTCATCATCCGTGAGGGTTATGACTGTCTCGGCGGTGCTGCCGAGCTGGGCATCAACAACCTCTGTGCTATCCAGCTGAACCTTGAATGTCTCGGAGCTTTCCCCCGTGCTGTCATCCACAATCGGAATGGTGATCGTCTTGCTTGTGTCACCCGGCGCGAACTCCAGATAGCCGGACTGCGCCGTGTAGTCACCCGGGTGGGCTGCCGTATCATCAGCCGTCGTCCAGCGCACGGATGCCGGCACGAGTGTCGTTCTGCCTGACTTGCTGACGGTGACACTCACCGTGCCATCCCCTTCAGCAACAGTGCCCGTTGCCGAGGAGAAGGCTATCGTCGGCGCGTCTCCACTGTCAGTGATGGCGCCGGCGGCAACGCTCTTGCGGGAGTGGAGGGGAGGAACCGTGCTGGTGCCGGTGGGCGTGCCAAGCGTGACCGTGAAATAGTGGTGTCCCTCATATGTGGTGTCCTGTGTGGTGGGGACGGTGAACGTGCCGGTGGTGGCTCCCTGCGCAATCATGACGCTGCCCGCCGTGTTCGTGTAGTCCGCGCTGGTTGCGACGATGTAGTTCGGGTCAGAGGAGATGCCGCGTCCGTCAGAGAAGGTGTAGGGGACGGTGATACCGCCGGAGGGGGCGGCCTCAGGCAGGGTGACAGTGAACGTGATGGCGCTGCCCTCCGCCGCCGGCGCATTCGCCTCAACGGTAACGCCGGCAGTCGGAACAACGGTGAGGACTCCCGACAGCGCGTACATGGGCCGCATCTCGCTGTTGGGGAAGGAACGGCAGTACGCCCTTCCCTGCGAGGCGCCGTTGTCAAGTCCCGGTCCTAGTGGATTGGCATCAGCCATTGTCGGCCTGGAGGAGCTACTGCCAGCGATATTCAGGTAGCCCACCGAGACACGGGTCGACCCAAGTCGAGGATTGGCGGGGTAGCCCGTCTGACGACACCAATAGAAGCCGTTGGTAGTGTCCTGTGCGCCATGTCTGTTGGAGCCGGTCCAGTAGCCGTCCGGGTCGGGGCCGGCAGCGTCCTTGGTTCCATTGGCATTGCTGTCATACATCGCGAGAGTGCCATCCGCGTAGCGCGGATTCGCCTCGTCGTCCCAGGTCCAATCGGTGAAGTCCGTGTTATTGTCAGCGACCTTGCTCCCGTTCACCCAGTAGATGGGGACGTTCGGGTCATTCGTGTCGGTGGTGCTGAAACTCGCGTGGTCTTGCGCCGTCGTCCCGCCCGCCTCTCCGATCACCTTGAAGGACGCCGCATGGTCTGCAAGATCAGTGACGCCGCCGCTGACAAGGCCGTTGCCGGTGATCTCCGCCCGCACGAATGTGTCGTACGTGGAGAGGTCGCTGCTGCTTGCGGCCGTCTCCTGACTGGTGACGTAGATGAGACGGAACTTGTGGCCGGCTTCGAGGCCGGTGGGCAGGAGCGACCAGTTGTCGGGCACCACTGCGTCGCCGCCCTCGCCAAAGTCATCATCGTCAATGATATGGAACCACGCCTGCTGGGCGGACAAGTCGAGGCCGCCGTTGAGGTTGGTGACCACGGGCGCCTGATTCACGGCTGCGTTGGTCCTATAGAAGATGATGTAGATGCTCTCGTCAAAGCTCTCGCCGTCATCAAAGCCGTCGCGGGCGTTCAGGTGAATGGTGGCAGTCTGGGCGCCCTCGCCGTTGAACTCTAGATAGCGGTAGCCGGTGTGGGCCGGCGTGCGGCGGTTCATCGCCCGGAGGGAGACGCCCGTGCCCGCCGCGGACATCTCGAAATCGTTGTAATAGGTCGGCCATGACACGTTCGCGCTGTAGCGCGGGCCGCGCGGCGTTTGAACCGTCTCGCAATGGTCGAGGTCCAGGTTCCCGTCCCCGTCGAGGCACGAGTCGCCGCCGTCGGAGTTGTCATGCCCCTCAGCGACCAACAGGAGCGGCACGCGCGCGTATTCGCCGGCGATGAGGGCGCGTCCAAGGCTGATGGTCAGTGTGGAATCGACGCGGGTGGCATCGCCCTCAATCATGATGCTCGATAACTCATTACCGGACGAGTTGGCGCGCACGCCGTCACCTGCCATGGTCACGCCTGTGCCGTGGTTGTCCTTGAAGATCAGATCATGGTTGACAGTGGCAAGAGCGTTGTAGGTGGTGTCACTGCCGCTGCTCGGATCAAGGGTAATACTGTGCGCGACAGTTGGTCTGTCCCTGTTGGCTCTGTACCACAGTTGGAGCGTTTGGGGGGTCGCCCAGTTTGTCGGAGTGAAAGTCAGGACGCCGGAACTGTTGGTGCCTTGCCAGATCAGGGTGTCGCCGGAGAGGGTCGCCGGGAGGGTGGCAGTCACAGTCACGTTGTGGGTGGGCGCCGTGTTCAGACGCACGCTGAACCTGTAGTTTGATGCGCTTGAAACGATTCCGTCGTCATTGTCAATGATGCTGAGCCCGGGGGATGACTCTAGGAGGGTGATGTTGTGGCGGCGGTCTACCCCGAACCCGCCGATGCAGCCGTCGCCCGCACAGACACCGCCAGCCATGTTCGTGTCAAAGCGGGTTCTCCGCCACGTCTGATCGTCCTTGTACACCCAGAAACGAATCGTATTCTGTACGGTGTCGCCGTCGTCAGTGGCGGCAGTGACGACGAGTGTCGCCGCGGCGTCGGACGGCCCGGTGAACGTCAGCATCCCGCGCGCGGAGCCGTCCGTGGCATCGGCGTAGGTGACACCCTGTGGCGATCCGTCCAGCGCGAGGGTGAAGTGCGTGCCGAGCGTCCCGCCCAAAAAGGCGATGGGAACGATGAGCGTCTCACCCGAGCCCAGGCCCCGCGCGACCGTCACGGTGAACTTGGCGGTGTCCGTCGTGCTGGCCTCAGTGGCGCTGTTGTCAGCAGTGGAGGCATCCCCCAGCGTGATGACGGTGTGCTCATTGTCTCCGGTCAGCTCGACGGGCACGTTCGGGATGGTGATGCCGGAATAGACGGTGGCGTTGCCGACGGTGGTGTCATTGTATTCCGCGTCATCCTGCAGGACGCGGAACTCCAGATTGCCCGTGAGGCTGAGCGCGGCGGTGTCCTCAACGTTGTCAACGCCCGCGATGGTGGCGGTCGCGGTGAGACTGGAGGTACTGCTGAAGCGGGCCACCTCCCAATAGACGGTCGACGTGTCGTAGGCCGGGTTATCGGCGTCGAGCTCGTCCAGTGAGGCAGCGGCGTTGGGCCGCACAATGGGGCCCCTCTCGTTGGTCTGATCGTTGAAGACGGCCGTTGTGTCCGCTCTGGCGACAATGACGATGTCCTGCGTTGGCGCGGAGGCGAGCGTCAAGGTGAACTCCCCGAGTTGATCCCGGTTGTCACCGTTCGCGCTGACCTCCATGACGCTGACGACGCCGTCCCCGCTCGTGCCGGGGATGGTGACGGTGACGCCGCTGCCGCCGGAGACGGTCGTGTCCGCCGGCGCGTCCGTCATCGTGATCGTCCAGTCACCGAGGATGGTGCCGCCTTGACAGTTCGACGTCGTACAGAGCTGCACGCCGAACGTCTCATCGCCCTCATCATCGCTGCCGAGCGCCGATGCGGCGACATCAAAGCGTATCCGCTCCTGCTGGTCACGCTGCACGGCGGCAAAACCGCCAACGGCCAGAGCCGCGCCGGCATCTGTGCCGTCCGGGGTCGTCACCGCAAGGTCATTGGCCTCGGCGGTATAGGGGGCGGCGAGGGGCTTCACATGGAGGTAAAAGGTGCCGGCGGCAACGCTGGAAATCTCAAAGGTGCGCGTCTGCCCCTCAACGATCTCGGTCCGATGCAGAAAGGGGTTGTTGCTGGATTCCCGGTACTGCGCATCGGCGGCGGGTGTGGCGGGTATGAGGAGGGCGAGGGCGGTAATGGCGGCAAGCAACAGGGCCGCGCCCCAACGCTGCGATGGCCGCAGAAAGAATCGGGAGCCGCTCACGACGGGGCTACGCACGGCCCCACCTGGCCGCCGCGGCTACCCTCTTTGCACCCGTTTCCGCGCCACTCCAATGAGGGCGCGTCCGGGTGGGCAAGGCGCCCTCCGACGGATGTAGGGAGAGCGACATGGAAATTAAGCGGGGGGGGGGGGGGGGGGGGGGGTACTCAAGATGGGCACACCCCTGTCACAAAAAGGGCGCTCACATAGCCGCCGTCATCAAAGACAGAGATGCGGCACGCTGCCGCGGAACAAAGCCCTCGCGAATCCGGAAGCATAGTCGTGGCAACCCTACTCCCTTTACCGCCAACTGTCAACAAGAAGGGGAGGGAGCCTCACTCGCCGTCCGTCAACAAGAAGGGGAACGCCCGACTCGCCGTCTGCCAACAAGAAGGGGAGCGCCTCATTCGCTGTCTGTCAACAAGTAGGGGAACGCCCCACTCGCCCCTGTCAACAAGAAGGGGAGCGCCCCACTCGCCGTCCGTCAACAACAAAGGCAACGCCCGACTCGCCGACTGTCAACAAGAAGGGGAGCGCCCGACTCGCCCCTGTCAACAAGAGGGGGAGCGCCTCATTCGCTGTCTGTCATTCTGAGCGGAGCGCGTTAGCGCGGAGTCGAAGAATCCCGCAAGCAGGTGGGCACGACGAGGGTTCTGCGGCACGCACGTCGCTCGTGGGGCGCGTTGCGGGATTCTTCGCTGCGCTCAGAATGACAGACGGGGGGAGGGCGGCTACTATGCTACAATTGTCTCGCCCTTGTACTTCGTACTTCACTGGATGTGACAGTTAGTTGGTGATCTGACCCGCGAACCCACCCCGAGTGATGGGCGACTTTGGAGTGAGCAGTTTCTTGAGCGAACGCGCCAGAAGGTGGAAGGACGGAAACGCTGATGATCACGACCAAGAGAGCGCTAATCGGCGGCGCCGCAGTGCTGGTTGCCGCGGTGCTGGGTTTCTACCTCATCGTAACAAACGGATACCTTCCTGAGAGCGTCATCCTGAACGGTCTGGAGAACGCTGTTGCTGATTCCTTGACGCGTGATGATCTGGCTGACCAGCCGGACGGCCTTCATGTCATGCTCTGCGGCGCGGGCAGCCCACTGCCTGACATCAATCGGTCAGGGCCGTGCATCGCCGTGCAGGCCGGAGAGCGCCTCTACATCGTTGATGCCGGGACCAATGGGGCACGTAATCTGGGCCGATTCTTCGTGGATGCGGGCAGGGTGGAGGCCGTGTTCCTGACACATGTCCACTCTGACCACATTGATGGCTTGGGTGAACTCGGCCTGATACGCTGGTCGAGCAGCGGAAGCGACACGCCACTGCCTGTCTACGGCCCGCCGATTATCAGCGAGGTCGTCGCAGGATTCAATCGGGCCTACGCTCCGGACGTCGCCTACCGTGTCCTACACCAGCCGGATGACGTGAGTGCCACCGGGGGCGGCCTCGAGGCATCCCCCTTTGATTTGCCGGCCGAGGGCGAGCTGAAGACCGTGCTCGAGACTCCCGATGGTGTCCGGGTTAGCGCGTTCAAGGTCGATCACTGGCCGGTCGACGAAGCCGTGGGCTATCGCATCGACTACAAGGGCCTCTCCGTTGCCATCAGCGGCGACACCAAGAAATCGGCCAACCTGATTGAACATTCCCGTGGTGTGGACCTGCTCCTCCACGAGGCGCTGGATAGTCGGCTCACCGAGAGGATCGCCGTGGCTGCAGAGTCCGTCGGAGACGATGATACGGCGAAGACCATGCGCGATATCGGGTCGTATCACGCCACCCCTGTCCAAGCTGCTGAGTCTGCAGCCGAGGCCGGGGCCGCGCATCTGGTCTATTACCACATTGCCCCGCAGCTCCCCAACGCCGCTATGGAAAGACTCTTTCTCAAGGGCACCAGCGATGTCTATGATGGGAAGATTACGGTGGCAACGGACGGCACGCTCATCACGATGCCGGTGGAAGAGTAGGGCAGCAGCGTCAACGTCGGCGCAGATATGCTTGCTTCCATGTAGGCAAAGCACCCCTCGGGCGGACTCATGAACTCAACCGCCGCAATGGGGGAGGCGGGCGCAATGGCATAGCGCTCGGCCTCATAGCGCTTGCTGAGATCCGCGAGAATGTCCCGTTCGGCCCCCCCCCCCACATGCCCCCTCTCCCCGCATGCCCGCCCCCTCTCCCCTCATACCCGCGAAAGCGGGTATCCATCGGGTCACGTGGCCCCCGTTATGATACAGAGACTCATTTATGTGGATGTATGGACTCAATCCTGTTGACACAGCCGAATGTGGCTGGGTACAATTCCCGTAATGAAAAGTGATATAAAGTCTCAATAAAATATCGAGGGCTCAGTCGTTCGGCACAGAGAGCAACCATTGCAGGTGACGCACCCGCGTTGAACGGCGCCCCAAGAACAATGAAGCACCGGCCTACATGGAGAGTCTGAAGGCGAGGAGACCAGCGAACCTATGCGCACCATCACCCACGCACCAATGCCCCTGACACTCTTTGGCGCCCTCCTGGCGCTGGCCCTGATTGCCGGCATCGCGGTGACGGTGAGCCTGACCGCCGGGCAGGCCCGGGCCCAAGACGGGGGGGGCGGCTACGTCGATCTGGTAATGCTCTATGAGCAGGGTCCTCGGGGTGACGAAAGGGAAATCGCCTATAGGGTGCGAAATAATGGGACCGCAACGGCCGTAGGAGTGACCGTATCATTTCTCCTTGAGGACCTGGCGGGGACGGGTCAAAAATTTCGCGATCTTCGTGATTTTGGATCCATTACAGGCGTGGAGACTGTGAACGCCACCGACCAACGTTTTGCATGGGTGGTTGGGAATCTACCGCCGGGGGGCATCACGCGGAATGATTTGACATTTGGTACAGACCGCCACCCCAGCCACACCGCCCCACCTCTAATGGGAGTCATAAACGCCAGAGCTTCCTCAATTTCACCTGAGCCTGTCCAGTTGCAAGCCAATAATGTCATAAAAGTATATGCACATATTAATTCCCCTGCCAGCACTCTCGCTGCCCACATTTCAGGCGGTAAGCTGGCGCTCCTGCTATCCGTAGACGATTTACGGCCGGATGCAGGAGGCGATGTGAACTTTGACTTGACCGCCTACAACAAGAATACAGAAGCCTCTTACCTGGGGGTATCGGACAGCAATCTCATCGCAGATGCCAAGGTGCAAGTGGAATTGTCCGAGGGCTTGGAATTCAAGAGCGGCTGGACTCCGCCCGATACGTTTGTGAAATCAGGCAGTCAAACGGCGATCTGGTCCCCGCCGAACACGGATCAGGATATTCCCAGTATAAGTTCCCGTGATAAGTACCCTATTTCTCAGCAGATCGTAATAGAGACCCAGTTGACATCGGATAGCCTGGACAGCATCCCGCTGGAGGAGCGGTGCATCACCGCCCGGGTGGTGGACAGCATCCCCCCGCCTGAGCCGGATTACCCCACTGGCAGCCTCAAGGAATGCCTGGGGGATGACCCGCCGCTTCTGCTGGAGGAAGGCTCGGTAGCCATTTTGACGTCGTTCCCTTGTATAGATGACACCCATACCGATGCCCATCAATGCGAGAGCGTCCCCGGTGTTGCGGTAGCTGCGCGCGTGCCTTCTCTTCTCGCAGACCTCAGGCCAGGCAACCGCAATGACGCTATCCTGCGTTCCCAGGGCGTGGGCCGCACAGACGAGCATAATCGTGGTCATGATCGTACGGCCTTCCTGGACCCTGAGTCTGTCTTCATTCAGGTCAAAGACCCCGAAGGGCGCGTCCAGGACAGCCACACAGAAAGCGTGTCCGCCGTTTCCTGGCAGACGGCCAGACCAGCCATCAGCGGAAAGAATCGCGCGGTGGACAGCGTAACGATAACCTACACGCGGAAGGACGTCAAAGACGCAAGCGCGTGGAATTCCCTTGGGCCCAGAACCCTGACCGTCACCAGGGCGGATGGAACGACGCCAGGAGAAGTGAAAATCCGCTTTAATAGCAGCGGAAATACGTCCTTTGACCTCAGCACAGGGACGTTTACGAGGAATGCCTTTAATGTAACTTCGACACGTAACACGACATCTCCGTATTTCGCCGAATTCGAGACGCTGGGAACCTATTTGATCAAGTATGACTTAACAATGACTGATTCCAGCAACACCGCATACACCGACTCGGGCACCTACACCTTCCACGTCGGCCCCATAGCGGAGCTGGCGGTGCGGGACGGCGGCGCCTCCGTTCGGGTGCCGCCCGGACAGCGGGCCTTCACCATCGTGGCCGTGAACAACGGGCCGGACGCGGCTCCCGCCGCCCAGGTTACGGTGACCGGCCTGAATGCCAGCGACTACGTGTCCCACAGCGCCACCGCGGGCAGCTTCGACCCCGCCACCGGCGTCTGGACCATCGGCGAGCTGGATCTCGCCGAACACCGGCTGGCTAGAGGGCAGCGCGACGGCGAGATTCTGACCATCATCACCAGCGCCGCCGAGATCACCGCCGAGATCGAGAACACCCAGGACTACCAGGTCTGTATCGACAGCAGCGCCAACGACGTGCCCGCCACCTCCGAGTCGGCCTGCGCCGGCGCCGGCAACACGTGGCACTCCACCGAGTATTACGACTACATCGACGATAACGACACAGGCATCGTCATAGCAGCCCGCGCCGGAACGGGCGGGGGCGACCCGGGCACGCCATCGGTAAGGGCGCAGCCCTACCCGCAGCCCCCAACCGCGGTGCTGTGGTGGGACCCGGTAGAGCACGTGAACCGCTGGCAGGTATCCCACTACGAGGTGTGGCGGTCGGATTCGTCGTGCGCGTTGCCCGACATGGACGACACCCCGGAGCGGCTCGATAGCACGGTCTTCGTGGACGACTTGGGTTCGAGCGGTTTCGATGAGCCGGTCTGCTACTACGTGCGGGCGGTGAACAACGCGGGCGTGCCCGGGTACTGGTCAGCTCCGGTGGAGTTGGAGGGCGACACCGGCAACGGCCGGGGTGTCACCGTCACGCCCAGAGATCTCACCGTGGCTGAGGACGGCGGCTCGGCCGGCTACACGGTGGCCCTGACCAGCCAGCCCTCGGCGCCGGTGACCATCATCCCGGCCACAGACGACCCGAATGTTGCCACCGTGGAGACGGCTCGTTCCGATAACGCACTGATCTTCGGCCAGGACAACTGGAGCATCCCCCAGACGGTGACGGTGACCGGGGTGAACGATGATATCGACAACCTGCAGAACCGGCGGGGGACCGCCATCCGGCACAGAGTGGCGGGCGGCGGCTACGGCAGCGTTCGCGTCTCCTCGGTGTCGGTGACGGTGACTGATGACGACGAAACCAACCCCGGCCCCAACGGGCCGCCGGGAGTAACCGTGTCTCGGAGCCAGCTGCTGGTGTCTGAGGACGGCGGCGTGGCCACCTACACGGTGTCACTGAACAGCGAGCCCAGCGAGGACGTGGTGGTGACCGCCAGAATCGCCCCGGTCAGCCACAACCCCGGCGCTGCGACGCTGCAGCGGAGCGGCGCCGCGCCCGGAAACAGCGCCACTCTGCTGTTCACCACCGAGAACTGGGCTGCTCCGCAAACCGTGACCGTGACCGGACAGGACGATGATCTGGACAACTCGAATGATCAGCGGACGCTCCGCATCACCCACACAGCCCGCGGCGGAGGCTACGCCGGTGGAGCAGTGGGGAATCCGGTGGCAGTGACGGTGGTGGACGACGACAGCGGAGTGGACGACGGCGGCGGACCGGAGATCGCCTTTGGCGTCACCCTGTCCACGGCGGCGTTGGCCATGATGGAGGGCGCCCGGGATTCCTACAGCGTGGCGCTGAACGCGGAACCCCTGTCCTCGAGCCCGGTGCGCATTCAGTTGTCCAGCAACGCAACGGACGTGGCCACGGTGGCGCCGATGGAGCTGGTGTTCACCACCGGCAACTGGAAGGTGCCGCAGACGGTCACCGTGACCGGCGTGGATGACCAGCATGCCGCCGGCGAGCGGACCACCGCCATCACGCACATCATCAGCGGCGGCGGCTATAGAGGCGTGGCCATACCCGATATGCCGGTCACCGTCGGTGATGACGATGTGAGGCAGATCGTGGTGTCTCAGGCGAGCCGGGAGGTGGCGGAAGCCGGCGGGAAGGCCGCCTATACCCTGGCGCTGACCAGCCCGCCCGACGATAGCGGTCCGGTGACGGTGTCGCTGGACACCTCAGGCGGCGCGATTGCCGTGTCACCGGCCCGGGTGAGATTCACCACCAGCAACTGGGACGTGCCTCAGCCGGTGACTGTCACCGGCGTGGACGATGACATTGACAATCCGGATGACCGGCGCAGGGCCAGCATCCGCCACACCGCCACCGGCGGCGGCTACGGCGGTGTGGCAGTGGATGGCGTGGCGGTAACCGTCCTCGACGACGACACCTTCGGGGTCACCATTTCCGAGACCAGGCTGTACGTCGCGGCCTACCGCGGAGAGAAGACCTACACGGTGCGGCTGAGCAGCCGGCCCACCTATGACGTGACGCTGGAAATCGTGAACGGTAACCGGAACCTGTTCATCAGCGCTAACAGGCGCCAGACTCAGGGCGGTCTCACTCACGATCTGGTCTTCACTCCCGGCAGGTGGGATCAAGCCAAAGAGATAGAGATAACCAACACGGGCGGCCCCAGCGGGACGCACATCCTGCGGCACCGAACCTTCTCTGCGGACGAGAACTATGACGCCAAGTCGTGGCCGAACGTGGTGGTCCAGCGGGTCAGGAAACCAAAGGTCACCGTGAGCGCGCCTGAAGAACCCGTGACGGCAGGCAGCCCGGCAGACTTCACCGTGAGCATCGACGGCCAACCGCTGGCCTACGACTTGGAAGTGACCCTGACCGTTATAGATGGCTATCGCGTGATGGTGAACGAGGACCAGGAATCGAGGAGGTTCACGATACCAGCCGGTCAGACCCAGGCAACGGCCAGGTTCCCGACCACGGTAGGCACAATGTCCGCGCCTGATTACCGGTGCAGCGGCGGCAGCGTCCGAGTGAGGGTGTGGGTCGCCGGGAGCCGGAACTACGCCTCAGACAACGTGATAGCAACGCCCCCGGCCATAGCCACGGTGCACCACCCTCAGAAGGCGAGTTGCGGCAGATGATCCACCGCCCATAGGCAACGACAGGACGGACACAACCAAAGGGGGCCCCCGCCATGACGGCGGGGGCCCCCTTTCAGTTGCAACGAGGGCTGTTCAAAGCGGCCTGCTGTTCATCTCGACTGCACAGGGCGACGTCGTGCGCGATTGGATCCGCCTGACGGAAATCAGGCACGGGATGACTGCCGGGCACACGCCGTCGGGCATCGGCTGCCAGCAGCGGGAAGAGCGTGTCCATTCCGCCCAGCGTTCGGTTGGCCAACACCATCAAATCGTCGATGCCAAGCGCCTCCTGGATCCGACGTCGCACGTGTGGGGAGGCCGTCCTCTCGACCTGCAGACAATAGGATGAGTGTCCTTGACACAAGAACGCCTATTTTTCTCTCCCGCCCTTTGCCAATCAAAGAGCGGGAGAAGGGGGCGCTGCGGGATGCGGTCCGCGGGCGTGAGGGCATCAGTCTTCTAGGGGGACGTCTTTGATTGTGCCGGTGGCGGTGTGGTTTCCTAGGACGCCGTGGATGGGGCTTGAGAGGACGAGCTGGACGGTCTCCGGCCCCTCCTCGTCATCGTAGTCCGTGTAGGTGCGAACACGCACGATCTGCTCCGTCGTGAAATTGGTGAACCGCAGCGTATTACTGTACCGAGTGTAATCCTGGCTCTCCGTCGCCGTGCCGGCACGCGCGTCGACATTGACGAGGATATCGCCGCTGTATTCATCGGTGCTGAGCGTGACACGGAACTCGAGAACCTCCCCCTCCGATACGGCGCTCGCGTCCGCTACGGATATGACAACGGCATCAGGCGTCGGCGTGGCCGTCGGCGGGACGGGAGTTGGCGTTGGGCCAACAGGCGTGGCCGTTGGCGGAATGGCGGTTGGCGTAGGGCCACCGGGCGTGGCCGTTGGCGGGACGGGGGTTGGCGTTGGGCCAACAGGCGTGGCCGTCGGCGGGACGGGAGTTGGCGTGGAGCCACCGGGCGTGGCCGTCGGCGGGGCGGGAGTAGGCGTGGGGCCAACAGGCGTGGCGGTCGGCGGAACGGGAGTGGGGGTACTACGATTTGGATCGGGAGTTGGTGTCGCTATGGGAGCAACTACTGAATTGGTACTGCCGAAATCCGAATATTCTTCTTTGATGGAGTAAATGACAGCCGGCGTGGACAAATTGGAGGAGGCTGAACTTGCCCCGGCAGGCCCCAAGTCTGTATTCGGAACGCGATACACGGTAACGAGGCCGGCTACCGGGCGACCATTCGAGTCTACGGACAATTCCCATGTTGTTCGCTCACCGCTGTGCCGCGCAAAATACGAGTCTTCCTCCCACGTCAGCTTGCGAATATCCAAGGCTCGGACATCGTCTCGGGAGCTTACAGAGGAAGCATCTATTTCGCCGCTACATGCCCTCAGGGCGAATGGTTCCTGATTGGTCAGCAGAACACCCCATTCGGACAGAGTGTTCGGATTCGCGGCATTGATGCTGGCGCGCACATAATATGTCCCGTCCTTAAGGATCCCCTCGCCTTTAGATAAGATCGTTGATCCATCCGCTGCGTACGTTACTAAGGTCTCGCGGAAATCGTCACCAGAATGTTTGTAGCTATAGACTTTCTTGACACCGTCTGGAAACTCCACGGTGCGTACTTGATCGTAGTCTTCAGAGGCAATAGTTCCGCAGACCTTGGTGAGTGCTTCTGCGACTGACTGAGTTTCTGTCGAAACGGCCCTCTGGAACGTAAAGAGGCCAAGCATCAGAATCGCGAACACGAACAAGCCGATCACGGCTCTTCTTTTGGATTTACGGTCCACAGTTAATCCTCCGGCTCAGGCTCCGGCGTCGGCGGAGCAATCGGTGCGACAATCTCGTACGGCTCCTCGGCCTCAGAGTATGTTTCCGTAACTGTATAGGACACGGCCGGCTCAGGCGTTGCCGCGCCTGCAGCGGGGTCTTCATAAGGAACTTGATAGACCGTGACGAGTCCGCTAACTGGCCGGCCATCCTCATCCACCCACAATTCCCACGTTATACGCTCCCCTTGGGCCCTTGTTTCCTCCCACAGGAGCCTCATAAGAGCAGGGTCAGGTTTCGAACTTGGTTGGTTCTGACCTGTGGCGCTCTCGTCGGCGCTGTCTGCCAGTGAAGTCATCGATCCAACTTCGGGGGCAACGATGACATTTGGCTCGCCGAAGTTGGAGTACGTCTCCTCCTGGGTATAGGCAAGGATGGGCTCTCGCTGCGTTTCTTCGTCCTCATCTACCGCCGGCGGCCAAACATCTGGGACACGATAGGCCGTAATCAGCGAGCGAACAGGCTGTCCGTCGGAATCGACCCACATCTCCCACTCGGTACGCTCCCTCTCATACAGTGAGCTGCTCGGCTCAAGCCACGACAGGCGCGTTAGACCATCATCGGGGTTAATTTCGACAGTGGCATCCTCGCGTTGCATCGTTGCCGCGCATCCCGACGGCGCTGGGAGATCTTGGTTTGTGACTAGGATCCCCCACGGTGAAATATCTTCAGGAGCTTCAGCGCTGAGGCTGGCCCTCACAAAGTACGTCCTGTCCTTCAAAACGGCCTCACCCTTGGCGAGGAGCGTCCCGTTGGCCGTACGACTAACGAGGATTTCGCTAAATCCCATGCCGGAATACTGGCGAGTATGGACCTTCGTGCTCCCATCCTCAAGTTCGATCCTGAGCATTAGGTCATAATCGGAATTGAATCGTGCATGACACGACTGCGACAAAACGCTTCTGAAGTCCGGCGCAACGGGCGGCTCCGTTGCCTGCCCAGTCACCGCGGTCGGCGTTGCGGTAACCGGAGCAATGTCCGGGGGTGAGGTCGGCGCCGGGGTTGCTGAATCACCTTCCGGGGATGCGGTCGGGGTCGGGGTAACTGGGTCAGCATCTGCCGGTGAGCAGGCGAGTGCGAGGCCAGCTATCAGTAGGCCAAGGGCTGCTAGAAGAATCGGCCAATTACGGAGCGCCGAGAATGCCTTCATGGAGACTCCTCCCATGGCAAAATGTATTTGTCTATTCCGGGTTTCAGTCCATCAACAATTGATTTGGCCATATCACGCGAGAGGTATTGGGTAAGTTCGCTCACGATTGCCAGCTTATATTGCAGTCCGCAAAGAATAGGACCTGCAATAAATTCTTCAATAACATAGAACACAATGTTTTGCGCATTTGCTCCCACGCTTGCCGAAACCCGCAATTTGACATCATACCCGCATACCGCAGGAGGGCCTCGCATATCGGACAACCATGTCGCACGTGTATCGGCTCGGTCGCTGCCATAAACCCTATGTGTACCAACAGCCGCAATCACGGTTCGCTTAAGATAATCGAAATCCACAGCGACGGGCTTGGTCTCAGTAGAGCCGCCTATGCAATATTTGCAGTGCAGAGTTTTCGCTTTTGAATCTGTAATCCGAGTGGATGTGCTTGTTTGATAGAATGAATCAAGCTCATCAATCGTCAATTGCCCTGCCTGTATCTTCGCCTGTATTCCTGATACTGAGGATTCAGGTAGGTAGCGCTCTCCACCTTCCAGCGTGCCCGCGATACTTAGGTCGTTCCAGCCCTTAGAATAAGAGCTGAATCTCCCCTTAATGCACGTCCACTGCCCAGCGGCGAATGACCCAACAATTGGCACACGGACAAAGAGGTCCACTGAATGGTCTCCGCGAGATCCTGCGACCCAATTCCATACATTTGGTCGGAAGACCAATCCTGTGTTGGTGCCAAGCCCAAGAAAAAAGTTCGCAGCACTCCCACAACTGTCGAAATAGCCGATGCCGTCACTGCCATCGATGTGCTTCGCCTCCCCTGAGTATCCCGTAACTGTCACTGAATCGGAACGTGCTAGGACTTTGTCTTCACCATAGACGACGACTCTATACAGGACCGGCCCGCGGTGCGCCACCGAAAGACTGAGAGAGCTGGAATCTTTGCCCGATGTTCCCACGTCGGTCCAAGGGTCTGAGCGTGACACATTCATTCTTTGCCACTGGTAACGGGAGATCGCTGATGGGGGAGTCCCATTCAACTTGGCTGTCAGTGTCACTGAACTTTCGTCGTTTCTACCGTCGATGATTGGAAAGAGTTGGTCCGCTTTCGCGTCAACGCTGAACGCACTGTCATTGTCTAGCACGTTGACCGTCGCGCTACGGTGCCTATTCGAGTATAAGTAGCCGGGGCCAGACTCCAGGGTGGCAGTTACGGAGCCGTCAGGCTCATCGACGGCATCGTTATCGGTGTGGATGTATTGGATGGCCTTACCTCCTGTGCCCATTGGTACGCTTAGAGTGCCCGTCTCAGTGAAGTCGCCCTTCTGGCTGATGGCCACGCGCACCACGATGTTCCCGGTCGGCTTCGGGCTAGCGGTCAAGGCAAAGCTGGCACTCGCACCCTCCGTAATCGTGCTGTTGCCGACTCTCCTGATACTGATGAAGACCGGGTTTGGTCGCGGTGTCGATGTGGGTGTGGGCGTCGCCGTGGGTGTGGGTGACGGCGTTGCCGTTGCCGTCGGTGTTGGCGGCAGATCATTGTCCCTGACTTGAACGCTTGCGGTGCGGCTCGCATTCAAAATGTTGTATCCCTTGCCGGATTGAATGGCGGCGCGAACGAAGCCGTCGGCCTCATCGGTAGAGTCGTCGATTGTAGCCACAGTGAAGCGAGCCGTACCGGTGGTGCTGAGGGGGATGGATCGTGTTGTCGTGGCATTTGTCACGTCGCCGATCTGGCTGATGCTGACAATGACGCTGATGACTGACGCAGGCTTGATGTCTGTGCTCAAGGTGAATGTGGCATTCGTGCCTTCGGTCACTGCACTGCCGCCGGTCACACCGACGAAGGGTGAGCACTGTAGGAAAAAAGACCTGGTAACTGAGAACGGCCCGCGCACCGCTTCCCTCAAATACCCGTCTCCGAAGGCGGCCACTCGATACCGTGCTGGTTTGTCACACGGCGCGTAGTAGACGCCGCCCGTTCCCGCCGCCGCCGAGTCGCGCGCCTCCGGGTCGGGAGGCCGTCCGGGCTCCTTCACCACATTCCAGGCGCCATTATCTATGGATTGCTGAACAATGTAGCGGCGAGCTCCCGTGACAGGGCTCCAGCCCAATTGAACCCGGTTGGGTCCATATTCTGACGCTGCTGCTTTGACGCTCAACCCCGTCACCACCCATGGCCTTGGCAACGGTATCGCGGTGGGGACGGGTGTATTGGTGGGTCTTGGTGTGGCCGTCGGCCACGGTGTTGGGGTAGGCGTTGGTGGTGCCGGCGTATTGGTTGGCCTAGGGGTGGGGGTGGGACGTCCGACGACGGTTACTTCTTGGTCATCGTCGTCGGCTAAGGATGTCCCGCCTTTGGGGTCTGGCGAATGGAAATAGAGGTATGCAGTAATCGTACCCGTCCCGGCTTTGCATCCATAGGCGCTCAGCGTCCTGCTGTGGGTTCTCGAGGACGTTAGCCGGAAAGTGCTATCCGAAGAGCATTCGAGGGCGCCACTCGCTTTGACTTGGACGGTAAAATAGGCGTAGAGCGATCCGTGCCCCGAAACACGCACGGTATATCTATCGGAACCGCCGTGCGAAATCGTCGATGACAGCCCGCTGATGGAGATGGATGCGGATGAGGCCAACGCGAGCCAGTCGACGTCCTGCGCCTCGGATGGTGGGGTGGGATTGAGGCGCACAACCTACACCGTGGCCGCGAGGAGGAGCAGAACAATGAACGCTGCCGCAACGAGCCGCGCCTTTCCATGTCCTTGAACGCCGGATCGAGACCCCATGCTCCTAGCCTGCCTTTCTTGGCGGGGGCGGAGGTGGGGTGGGGAGCCGCCGCAATCTGCGTTTTCCGAATAGTACTTAGTGCGGCCCAATATGTCAAATGACTGCGGTGCAACGGGCGGGGGCGGGTATGAGGGCTAGATGCCGCCGTCAACGTCGCCCACCAACGGGTATGGGCGGCACGACCCGATGGATACCCGCTTCCGCGGGTATGAGGGGAGGGGGCGGATTTGAGGGGAGAGGCGGGCGGGTATGCGGTAGGGGACGGGTGTGTAGAAGGGGACGGATTTGGGGGAGGGGGCGGATATGAAGGGAAGGGGCGGCGGGTATAGCGGACATATAGGAGGGGACGATAATGTGGGAGGCGGGCGGTGATCAACTACACAGTCACCATGACTGGGGACAGATCCACTGGCCAGGCCAAGGTGGCTGGGCTTGACAGGGAAGCCACAGTTTGCACTGCAGACCAAAATGGTGGCCCTGATACCGCTGTTGGCCGCCGAGCCTCGTATTCCAGCTTGCTTGTGGTGAGTCGGATACCGTTCCGCAGAATTAGCGCATCGCCCCAAGGAGGCACGAGGACCGTTCTCGATGGCGCTAAGTTCGTTGCTGGTGGTAAGTCTGGCCGGACCGTATCAGAGGCAGGGCACTACTGTGAGTGCATATGATGCCCGAACACTTGACATTTGCGGCGATGTGTGCCAAGTTTGACGCTGTCTTTGTCATCCAACCTTCTTTTCTTGCGTTTTCCTGGTGGGCGATGGATGGGTGATGATTGTCTGGCAGGGGGCGGCCATTTCTCTTTGTGCTCGTGTGCTTGCGGCAGGTCACGGTGGATTATCCTCCGTGATGACCCTGATTGTCGCTCTGGGAGTGATGATAGCCATCGCCCTACTCCCGTCAGGAGCCTCAGCGAGCACCCTACCGCCCGGTCCGTGCGACGATGGCTACGTGGCGCCTACGCCGACCACCGTGCCGGTAACCAGCATGCCCATCACGGTCGCCTCGACCACCGCCGATTATTTCGTGCTCTACACTCGAGCGAGCAGACCACCATACAAGACCAAGGGGGTGCCGATTCTCGTCAAGCGAGGTGAAGATGGCACGACAACCCTTGCCGACAACCTCGAACCGTTGCCCGTCACCCGATACCTCCTCGAGAAATACGCCGTCGCGCAGCCCGGAGACCTCGACGGCGACTGCGTGGACGATATTACGGAGCTGTCTGACCTGGGAACATACAGCCCCATCAACTCGGGAAAGAAGATCGCCTTCAGCAATGGCGTGGTCTCCATTGACTCACGCGAAACGTTCCGCGCGCTGTCCTTCAAGGGGGATACGGGCGTCAGAGGGCTTGAATACCTTGATGGGCTGGAGTTCGTCAAGTTCGCCATCCGGGATTTCAACTCCGATACCCCAGCCACATACTTCATCAATTCAAACACTCACAAGATCCACGCCCGCTTCGACGCAGCCATCGGGCTCTCTGTCAGCAGGCCTACAGCCGTTGGTAACGGAACTATCATCTATTACCCAAACATAGTCGCACTGGACGGGTCGCTCGGAGTGTATGCTTTCCGCTTTGACCGGTGGGGTGTCGCGGGAATCTCAAGCGTCGAGAAGTACTACGAACTGCTCGCTGCAGGTATGCCGTTCCTGTCGAACAACCTGTACTACCACCCGTTCACGGAGGCTCAACTGCAGTTGTACCAAACTGCCAAGGCTGACTACGACAGTTCCCGGATCAACGTCCTGTTAGACGAAGACCTACTCCCGGATGTGGACTATATCCCGCACAACCAGGGGCAAGGGTACGGACGGCTGCGACTGATGGAGGATGATGAGCGGCCCAGCCCCTTCGACGTCGCCATCTACAAGTCCCTGCCCAACGACCTGCCTCGCGTGGCCGGAACCATCACCACCGTGCCGCAAACGCCACTGTCCCATGTCAACCTGCGCGCCATCCAGAACGGCCTCCCCAATGCTTTCATTCGCGACATACTCTTAGATAGCACTATCACGTCTCTGATCGGCAGCTACGTCTACTTTGCCGTCGGCCCCGACGGCTACACGATCCGCGCAGCGACCAAGGCAGATGTCGACGCGCATTTCGCAGCGATCCGCCCCCAGCAAACCCAGACCCTCCAGCGTGACTTGACGGTCACGTCGATCGCCCCGCTGGCCGACGTGAACTTTGCGGACTGGAACGCCTACGGCGTGAAAGCGGCCAACGTGGCCGAGTTGACCAAGCTGTCCCTGCCCACCGGCACTACCCCGGTGGGGTACGCCGTACCCTTCTATTTCTATGACGAGTTCATGAAGCAGGCGACGCTCGGCAAGGAAACAATTCTCGGCAAGAAGAAGGCTCCGGCTGCGGAGAAGATCACCCTCACGGCCGAAACAACGCTCGCCCAGGCGGTCACCGCAATGCTGGCCCACTCGTACTTCCAATCGGACGCCGAGATTCAGGAAGAGATGCTGGACGACCTGCGCAAGGCGATCAAGAACGCGACGTCCCCGCAATGGATCACCACGGCGCTGACGGCGATGCATGCCAACTACCCGGATGGCCAGTCCCTGCGCTACCGATCCAGTACCAACAACGAGGACCTGCCGTCCTTTAACGGAGCCGGCCTCTATGACTCAAAGACGCAGGACCCGGCCGAGACCACCGCGGACGGTATCGACAAATCCATCAAGGGGGTGTGGGCCAGCCTCTGGAACTATCGCGCCTTTCTCGAGCGGGACTTTCATCGAGTGGACCACACCACCGTCGCGATGGGCGTGCTGGTGCACCCGAACTACTCAGACGAACTGGTCAACGGCGTCGCCGTCAGCTATGACCCGATAACCTTCCAGGCCAACACCCACTACATCAACTCGCAGGTCGGTGAAGACCTGGTCACCAACCCGGAGGCGTACTCCCAGCCTGAGCAGTTGCTGCTGGCATCCAGTGGAGCCGCGACGCTGCTGTCACGCTCCACCCTTGCGAAATCAGACACGCTGTTGATGAGCGCTGTCCAGATGCAACAACTGCGCAGTAACCTCGACACGATTCACACTCGGTTCCGGACGCTCTATCAGGTGCAGGATGGCGATGATTTCGCCATCGAGATTGAGTTCAAGATCACGGCGGCCAACACTCTCGCCATCAAGCAGGCGCGTCCGTGGATCTTCCCAGAGCCGCTCGTGCTTCCGGATCCGGAAGTCTCTATCTCCCTCGGTGCGGCTGAGGTCGCCGAGGACGGTGAGCTGGATCTCACCGTGACTCGCAGCGGCGGTATCCTGTCAAACCCGCTGACGGTTGACCTGGCCTGGAGCGAGACCGGGGCGATGCTCCAGAGCAACAAGCCCGCCTCCGTGACGATCCCGGGCAACCAGACGCGCGCCACGGTCACCGTGCCGCTCGTCGACGACCAGAACGACGAACACGACAGCGTCGTGACTGTCAGCGTCAGTGCCAAGAGCGGCTACACCGTGGGGACCTCGGGCTCATCCTCTGCCACCATCACCGACAACGATCTAACGGAGATCAGAGTGCACGCCGATGCGGGCAAGGTCACTGAGGGTTCGTCGGTCGGCTTCACGTTCACTCGCTCTGGCACTGTTCTGGAGCAACCACGCACGGTAAGCGTCACGGTCACCGAGTCGGGTAGTCGGCTCCAAGGCGCCGCGCCCACGGCGGTCACCTTCGCAGCCAACAACGCTTCCGCCACTATCACGCTGCCGACCCTCAATGACTCGGTCCGGACAGACCAGAGCGTCGTGAAGGTCCAGATTGGCGCCGGCAGCGATTACGACGTCCATGGGGCGGGGAAGGCGTCCACCACCATCGAGGACGACGAACTTCCGCCACCAACGCTGTTGTTCGACCTCAACCACGCGGTGTCGGACGGAGATACCTACATACTGATAACCAGTACCAGTGGTGGCAGGGGCACATTGAGCTGGACTCTGAGCGGGCCTGATGCCCGTCACTTCCGCGACTATACCTTTGCCCGGATGATTGTGATGGATACACTGCAGTACAGCAATCCCATCGACGCAAACAAGGATGGCGTGTATGAGATTGATCTCACCGTATCGGCTAGCCTCGGTGGTACCACCACCGAGCGCCTCCGCTTCACAGTAGTTACCGGCGAGTTGCGCGCCCTTGCGCAGAAGCAATGGGACCAGCTCAGCCAGGACCAGCGCGCAACTTTTCTACCGGATCTGGGCAGTGACGAGCTCACGCAGAAATTCGAGACTCTCAGCAAGGACGTGCGGGCCAGTGTGCTGCGGCTTTCCCGCCAACGGCAACTCCCCTCGCTCGGCCCCACCATCAGCATCGCCGCCGGCAGCGGCGTCACCGAGGGCAGCGCCGCGACATTCACCATCACCGCGTCCCCCGCTCCCGCTGCCGACCTCTCGGTCAGCGTCGAGGTGTCGCAGAGCGGCGACTATGTGTCGACAGGTTCGCAGACGGTGACGATCCCCACCACCGGCACCTACACGCTCACCGTTGCCACCACGGACGACAACGCCGACGAGCCCGACGGCTCCGTCACCGCCACGGTGAGCGACGGCACCGGCTACACCGTCTCGTCCACGAACGGCGCGGCAACAGTGGCCGTGGCCGACGACGACGTGCCGCCGCTGGCCACGCCAACACCGACACCGGTGCCAGTGGCAACGGCCACGCCAACACCGACACCAGCGCCAGTACCAACGGCCACGCCGACACCCACGCCGATCGCCACGCCCACCTCCAACTGTGTCTCCGATAACCTGCTCAATCTGGTTCGCTCCTACTACTCCGCGAATCAGAACCGTGCCCCGCATTACGGCGTGAATTGGAAGCGGGTTCTCATCGCCTTTGGGGACGTGCAGGACGATCAACTGACGCCGTACACGGCAGCAGAGGCGCAACAGGGTGAGCAGCGGTGGAGCGGGTGGAGGCCTGTCCGGCAAGCGCTGCAATGCCTGGAGACGACCACACCACCGACTGCCACGCCGACGCCAACTCCCGCGCCGACTGCGACACCGACACCACTGCCAACCCCGACGCCAACTCCTGCGCCGACTGCGACACCGACACCGTTGCCGACCCCGACACCCACGCCCGTCCCGCCGACGGCCACGCCCACGCCCGTCCCGCCCACTGCCACGCCAACGCCCACACCATCCGTCAATAACTGTGTCTCGGATCAGCTGCTCTCTAAAGTCCGCTCGTACTACGACGTGAACAAGACCCGCGCTCCGGGCTACGGTAGGAACTGGAAGCGGGTACTCATTGCCTTCGGAGACATGCATGACGATCAGATGACGCCATATACCGCTGCACTGGCGGCGCAAGGCGAACAGCGGTGGTTCGGTTGGGCGCCGGTTCGGCAAGCGCTCGCCTGCATCGAGGCGGGGAACAAGCCCGCGCCGACGCCAACGCCGACTCCCGCGCCGGCCCCAACCCCGACCCCAACACCTGCCCCAGTCCCAACGCCAACGCCGACACCTGCGCCAGTCCCAACGCCAACGCCCACACCCGCGCCAGCACCAACCCCGACGCCAACACCCGCCCCGGCCCCAACCCCAACCCCCACATCTGTGCCGCCAACCGCCACGCCAACGCCTGTCCCGCCGACTCCCACGCCCACGCCGGTCCCTCCGACCCCGACGCCAACACCTGCGCCCACGCCGACGCCGTCAGGCCCGCCGACAGTGAGCGTGAGCGATGCGTCCGCCAGCGAGGGATCGCAGGGCCTGCGCTTTGTGGTCACGCTCTCGCATGCGCATTCGCAGACCATCACCTTCCGCTACGGCGGGTTCGGCAGAACAGCCATTTCGGGCCAGGACTTCACGTTCGAGTACAAGGCGTTCACTCTCGATGCTGGCGATACCAGCCTCGACATCGTCGTGCCCATCGTCGACGACAGCATCGTCGAGGGGGATGAGACGCTCATCGTGTACATATACACGACGAGCGGCATCACCATCCCCGGCTACTTCATCTACGCCAGCGGCACCATCACAGACAACGATTGACCACGGCTCCGGCTGGCAGGGCATGGGTTACATCGTCTCATCGAGTTCGGGCGCGGCGACGGTGACCGTCGCCGACTACCGTTGGGTAAAGTGATCGCGTGGTGGCTTGATCCGCCACCACATCGGGGCTCATGCCATCATGTCTCTACACTTCCAGATTGAAGCGCAAGGTGAGAGTTCGTGGTTGTATCAAGCTTGGTGGGCGATACAGGACTCGAACCTGTGACCTCTTCCGTGTGAAGGAAGCGCTCTAACCGGCTGAGCTAACCGCCCGTGCGTGCTGTCTGTGCCCGCGTGGCCGAGGCAACCGTAG
The DNA here is from genome assembly GCA_965214725.1 of Dehalococcoidia bacterium. GTDB lineage: Bacteria > Chloroflexota > Dehalococcoidia > UBA6926 > UBA6926 > VXMO01. The sequence goes on from OZ243973.1 coordinate 47,788, forward strand.
TATATCAGCCTCGCAAGCAGGCTGGTGGGCGGCGAGGGGCTCGAACCCCCGGCCTTCTGCGTGTAAAGCAGACGCTCTAACCAGCTGAGCTAGCCGCCCGTTGCGTGGCTGGCAGATAATGGCGCGCTTGGCGGGACTCGAACCCACGGCCTCAGCCTCCGCAGGGCTGCGCTCTATCCAGACTGAGCTACAAGCGCGTATCAGTGCAGGGGACACATCGGCGTGCATCGCAAACGTGGCCCCGCCGCATCCTGCCCGGAAAGTCGCTGGTGCCGAGGGAGAGATTTGAACTCTCACGCCCGCTAGGGGCACTGCGCCCTGAACGCAGCGCGTCTGCCGTTCCGCCACCTCGGCTCGTTGCCACTTATCCGAATAGTATGCCAATCCATTATTGCACGACATGCCGACTTCTGGTGTCCGGCCGGACTCCTCAAAGCCGCATCCGCGTTAGCCGTGTTCGATTTGCCGAAAGGCCTCTGCTAGGCGTTCAACGCCGTGCGATTGCTCACTGCCCACGCTGATTCGCAGTACACGCCGCCCCCGCTGCAGCAGGGCGCCGGCATCGCCCGCCGCTTGCGCGGTGATCAGCTCCCCGAATGAGTAATCAGTTTCCGGCACGGGCACATCATGCGCCGTCGCATCGTCGGTAATCTGCAGGAAGGCCCCATTGTTGCCGCCGCCCTTATGAAGCTGGCCGGTGGAATGGAGAAAACGGGGGCCATAGCCGGCGGTGGTGGCCACATGTGCGGCGCCTCCCAGAACCGTGCGCAACTCGCGGATGCCATCATCGATGTCAGGCGTTGAGGGCAGGTAAACGTGCAGGCCAATGTAATCGCCGTGAGAAATCGATTCCAGCCACAGCGTTGCCGCATCAGTTAGGGCCGGATCATCAATGGCGATGATACCTGCGGCGTCTGTGGACGCTCCTCCCCCCGCCATCGCCTCCCTCGCGAGGTCCTTGGCGAGCTGCACATCAGGCTGATCGAATGGATTGATGCCGAGAACGGCGCCCGCCGCCGCCGTCGCAATTTCCCACTGCATCATGAGGCGGCCGATCTCGTGTGTATTCTCAATGACCTGTGACACCTGCGCCCAGCCGGGAATCTGCGCGCGTGCATGGGTGAGGGTGTCCGGCTCCGCCTCGCCTCGCAGACCGATGTAGACAAGCACGCGGTCCTCGCCATAGTCGGGATGATCAAAGACGGGCTCCCCTTCAATCGGCACAATACCTATGCCGTGCTTGCCCGTGCTTTCGGCAATCAGCTGCTCAATCCACGTCGGGAGGTGAGCAAGGCTTGGCGATGTAACAAAGGTCAACTTGTCACGCCCCGCCAGGGCGCACTCGCCGATCGTCGCCCCAAGCCGCAGGGCCTCGGCGTGATCACCGCCTGATGCGTCCTGAACGCCCTCAAGCACGGCGTTCAGGTCAACGCCAATGAGGGCGGCGGGAACCAGGCCGAACTCGCAGAGAGCGGAGTAACGGCCGCCAACGTCCGGCGGCGACTGAAATGCCCGGCGGAAACCGCGTTCGCCGGCAAGGCGCTCCAGCGGGGTGCCGGGGTCCGTGATGGCGACAAAGTGAGCGGCGGGGTCCTCGCCGGCATCAGTGAGCCGCGCCCAGAAATGGTAGAAGAACGAGAGCATCTCTGTCGTGGTGCCGGACTTGCTGGACACGATGAAGAGCGTTCGTGAAATGTTCAGCTCGTTTGTGAGAGCGGTGACGGCGGCAGGATGTGTGCTGTCGAGCACTGTTAGACGGGGGTGGCCGTCCACGTTCCCGAACGTCTCCTGAAAGACCTCCGGCGCCAGGCTGGATCCCCCCATGCCGAGCACCACCACATCCGTAAACCCCTCGTTCGCGATGTCCCGCCCGAACCGCATGAGATCGCCGGTCTTGGGACGCATTGCGGTGGGCAAGTCAAGCCAACCGAGGCGATCCTCGATCTCGGGCGTGCCGCGCGACGCCCACAGCGTTGGGTCGTGCTCGAGCATCCGCCCCATGAATCCCTCGGACTGCCATTGCTGAAGCCGCGCCTCAATACGTTCAGGGATTGTCGCTTCGGTTAGCACACCGTGATTCGTGGTCATGGCCTCAGCCTTCTATTCCAAAGAGACGCGCGGCATTGCCTCCCAGGATGGCGTCCCGGTCAGCCTCCGGCAGCTCGAGCTCTGTCACGTCCGCTTTCATTGGCGGAATCGTCGTGTAGGGATAATCTGTGCCGAACATGATCTTGTCATTGCCCATCAACTCGCGGGCGAACATGATGGCCGGCCTCAACCGTGAGACCGTATCGATGTGAACTCCCTTAAAGTACTCCCAGGGGCCCTTGTCATTCTCGCCCCAATGGCCGGCGCGCGGTCCGCCCGTGCGGTTGAGCCGTCCCATCAGAAAGGGCAGTGTGCTGCCAAGATGGCATAGCACGAATTGCAGGTTCGGGTGCTTTTCCATGACGCCACTGAGGATGATGCGCATCATCGCGGCTGAGGAATCAAACAGAAACCCCATGTTGACGGCCATCGTCCAACCCTCAAGGTGGTGGGCCGCAACGGGCCAACTCGGGTGAATCATGATGACGACGCCAAGCTCCTCTGCCCGCGCGTAGATCGGCCACAGGTCCGGCTCATGCAGTTGCTTGCCGGCCACGTTTGACGTGAACATCATGCTGCGGAGTCCAAGATCATTCACGGCGCGGTCCAGCTCCTTGAGCGCGGCGTCCGCGTCCAACAGCGGCAGCGTTCCCATGCCGACAAACCGATCAGGATTCTCCTTCTGAATCTGTGCGATGCCCTCGTTTGCCGCCGCGGCCAACTCAACATTCAAGACAGGGTCGTTGGCAACCTCGCCGGCAGGGACGATGCAGCTGACCACGTGCATGTCGACTCCCGCCTCATCCATGTCCGCAACGCGCGTTTCAAGGCGGAACATCCCGGCGGGCATCGTGTACGTGTCCATGTCGCTCACATGGAAGATGATGTCATCGCCGCGCTGCTCCATATATGGAAAAGAGCGGCGATTAAGCAGCAGGTTGATGTACTCCGGAACCGCGAAATGGTTATGTGTATCGATATGCATCAAGAAAACTCCAGACTCCCCCCGAATTGTGGCCGGCTGGCCTGTCGTCATTGTAACCCCGCGTTCCCGCAAGGGCATCTTGGCGAATCTTGTACCATAGAGGGGACTTGGTGGAGAGAACTCGTGCACGGAGGCGGGCGCCTAACTCTCTGAACGCAGTGTTCTACGGCGTCCGAATTGCGTGACACAGAAGCTGGATTGCAGGACAGGAACGAGGAGGCTTGCGCGTGGCGACAGTGAGCAAGACGATTGGCCTTTCGCGTGAACAGCGCATCACGGAGCTTGGCCGGGATCTGCTTAGCGCCGCCTATCTGCGTGGTAGTTTCGTTCTCCGCTCCGGCCGCACCAGCAATTACTACTTTGACAAGTACCTCTTCGAGACCAAGCCGAGCATCCTGCGCCGCCTGGCGGCCTTTATGGCGGAGCTTGTGCCGCCCGGCACAGACCGCATCGCCGGCCCGGAGCTGGGAGCCGTTGCCCTCGCCACCGCCCTCTCGCTTGAGATGGGGCTCCCGTTTGTTATCGTCAAGAAGGAACAGAAATCCTACGCGACAGGCAACGTGGTGGAGGGAGAACTCTTTGCCGGGGAACGCGTCCTGCTTGTTGAGGATGTGGTGACAACGGGCAGTCAGGCCATCGAGGCAGGAATCGCTCTGCGCGCTGCAGGAGCGACCGTTTCCGATGTGCTTGTGGTTATCGACCGCGAGGAGGGGGCGGAGCAGATGCTCGCCGCCGCCGGCTATCAACTTAGGGCGCTGTTCAGGCGGCGCGACCTTGGTATCTGAGCGCTGTGTACGCGCACGGCAATTGTTTGTGAGAGTGGGCACATGAGCGACAACGCGATTCTCGATCTTCTGATGGCAACCGGGTGCCTGACCGAAATCCATGCGGCGGATGGCGATGAGCAGGGTGGCTTGTCCGTCGGTCTGATGGACCCCCTCGCCAACCCCACTGCGGTGTCCACGCTTGCGCGGTACCTTGCAGACGCGCTCCCGGATCCAAAGCCGGAAATCCTCGTCGCGTGGCCGGGGCTGGCCAATGTTACCATCGCCTTTGCCGCTGGCGTCGCCCTCGGCCGCCCCGTCGTGCTTCTCTCTGACGCAGAAGGTCTTGTCACTGCATCGGGCGATGTTGGCCCAGGGCAGGGCGCCGCACTGATTGGGGTGACACTCAGCGAGCGGGACGCTAATCTGGCCCGCGCATTCGTTGTCAGTAAGGGTGGCAATCTCGCTACCACCGCATCGCTGGTCGGCTTTGGCGACGTTGACGGTGAATTGTGCCTGTTCCGTCTGGACAATGACGTGAGCACCGAATCGGATAGCCCGGACTCTACTGGGTGAGGATGATGGCAGCGAAAGAGCAGGAACGAGCGGAAGACACGGTTGATGCCGTCGATTCATCTGATGCCGCTGACGGCGAGCTCCGTGCGGACACTGGCCGTATCGCCGCCGACTTTGACCGCCTCTCACAGATAGGGGCGGAGCCGGACGGCGGCCTGTCTCGCCTCCCGTTCTCCCCGGAAGAACGCTCGGCGCATGACCTTGTTGCCGGATGGATGACTGATCTCGGCATGACTGTTCGCACGGATAGTTTCGGCAATACCGTCGGCGCGCTGCCGGGCGCTGACCCAACGCGCCCCGCCATCGGTTTCGGCTCGCATCTCGATTCGGTGCCGCATGGCGGCCGGTTTGACGGGGCGGTGGGTGTTCTCGGCGCGCTGGAGGTCATCCGCATGTTTGCCGATGCGGGCGTTACGACCGCACACCCGCTCACCGTGATCGCCTTTGCGTCGGAGGAGGGCGCCCGCTTTGGGGAACCCTGCCTCGGCAGCAAGGCAGTTGCCGGCGTTCTCCAGGAATCTGACGCTGAGCGACTCCAGGACGCGGCCGGCGTGACTCTCGCGCAGGCAATGCGCGGGTTGGGTTTTGACCCGCTCGCCCTGCCACAGGCGAGATGGCGCGCAAACACACTTGCCGCTTTCCTTGAACTGCACATTGAGCAATCCCGATCCCTTGATGAGGCCGCCGAACGCATCGGCCTGGTGGACGCCATCGCCGGCAATACACGCATCCGGGTTGTGATCAAGGGGCGGCAAGACCACTCCGGCGGCACACCCATGTCCCAACGGCAGGATGCGCTCGCCGCAGCCGCGGAGGTCATCCTAGCTGCGGAATCCATCGCGAACGAGCCACGCCGCCGCGCCACCGTCGCAACAGTGGGCCGGCTCCACGTCTATCCCAACAGCATTACAACCATCCCCGGTGATGTTGAGTTCTATCTTGATGTGCGTGACGTGGACAGTGATCGTCAGCGCCTGACGACTCAAGAGATCGTGAGCCGCGCCGAGGGGACGGCCGCGCGCCGTGGCCTGCGCTGCCAATGGGAGGTCGTCTCTGATACATCGCCGGTGGTGCTTCCCAAATGGCTGCGTGATCTGACGACCACGGCGGTCAAGCGTATTGGTGTTCCGTACAGCGTCACAACGAGCGGCGCAGGACACGACGCCGGCATCCTCTCACGGCTGATACCGTCCGCCATGCTCTTTGTGCCGAGCCGTGACGGACTCAGCCATTGTCCGGAGGAGTGGACGAGCATGGAGGATATCGCCGTTGGCGCGCAGGCCCTCGCGGAGAGCATCCGCGATATCGACGCATTTCTCTCACGGGAGGTGGCGGAATGACAACTGAACTCATGGACGCCGCGGGGACGATTCCAGTTTTCGCCGGCACACATGTCCCACAACTGCGGCTGCCATCCAGCGTGCGCCTTGAGGTGATGGGCGCGAACGGCACGCGTTCCTCCCCGGCCTCATTCAGTGAAACGGAGATCATCTCCAATGAACGCATCGCGCCGGAACACTATCTCATGCGCGTCCGGTCTGACTCCCTCGCCTCCGCCAAACCCGGTCAGTTTGGCGTCATCCGCCCCAGCGCGGCGGCGGACGTTCATCCCATCCTGCCGCGCCCAATGGCGGTCTACAGCAAGGATTCGAACGCGGGCACAGCAGATTTCGTCTACCGCGTTGTTGGTTACGGCACCGCCGCGATGGCGCAGCGCAAGGCGGGTGAGACAGTCGAGATTGTCGGCCCCGTCGGCCGGCCGTTCCATATCGCCGACACAACGAGCGGCATCCTCATTGTTGGCAGGGGAATCGGTGTTTGTTCACTCACGACGCTCATCGATGAGGCACGCCTGCGCGGGATTGATGTCTATGCCGTTCTCAGCGCCCGCAATGAGGAGGTGCTGCTCGGCGCGGATTTGCTCTCCGATGCGCCCGAACGCGTTCTCGCCGTGAATGACGCGGACGGCAGCAGCGATCTCGACACTGTCGGGCAGTGGGTCAACGGTGTCATCGAATCGGGCCGCGTGCAGCAGGCCTATGTGTGCGGATCGAATCGGCTGATTGAGCTGACCACACGGCTTGCCGCCCCCGCGGATGTTGAGACGTACGTCTCTCTTGAGGCTCATATGGCCTGTGGGCTGGGCTATTGCCACTCATGTGCCACCGGCGCATTCGGAGAATCGGCGGAATCCCCGCTCGTGTGCCGTGACGGCCCAGTTTTCCGCTGTCATGCGGCCGACCTGGCCGGGTAAACCATGACCGCTCAAGAAACGGAGATCGACAGCCGTTTAGCGGTTGATGTTGGCGGCGGGCTGCGTCTCAAGAATCCGGTCATGCCGGCCTCCGGCTGCTTTGGACCGGAGATGGGATCCCTCTTTGATCTTGGACTCCTTGGCGCTCTTGTCCCCAAGACCATCTTCTATGCGGAACGCGCCGGCAACCCTGCTCCCCGCACCGCTGAAACCCCCGCCGGCATGCTCAACTCCATCGGCATCCCATCTCGCGGCGTTGAGCATTTCCTGACGGATCTGCTGCCCCAGTACACCGCCCATGATGCGCCCGTCATCGTCAGTATCGGCGGGCTGCGCATGGATGACTATGATCGGCTCGCCGAGCGGCTCAATGGTGAGACCGGCGTCGCCGGCCTTGAGGTCAACATCTCCTGCCCAAACCTTGAGGCGGGCGGCATGGAGATTGGGGCGAACCCTGCCAACGTTGAGCGCGTTGTGCGCGGCGTGTCGGACCGATTCGGTGGGCCGGTCATTGCCAAGCTGACGCCGAATGTGACATCGATCACGGAGATTGCCTTGGCGGCGGAACAGGGCGGAGCGACGGCCATCTCCGCCATCAATACCCTCTCAGGCATGGTCATCGACGTCGATAACCGGCGGACGGTCACAGGCACGATGACGGGTGGGGTGTCCGGCCCCGGCATCCGCCCCATTGCCGTGCGCATGGTTTGGCAGGTGGCCAACGCAGTTGGTATCCCTGTGATTGGCGTCGGCGGAATCACGTCCGCCCGTGACGCTCTGGAGTTCATCCTTGCCGGCGCCACCGCTGTCGGCATCGGCACCGCCAATTTCACGCGCCCCGTCACGATGCTGGACATCATTGAAGGCCTGACGACGTACATCGAGACGCACAGCATCGCCAACATCGCAGATATCCGCGGCCACCTAGAGGAGGGCATGCGAGTCGCCATCGAGACCCCACCCGCCGCCACCCCACTGGCGCACGCACGATCGGCCGCTGAATGAATATCACCGGTACGCATACCGTTCCGGCGACGCGAGAGCGCGTTTGGGAGATGCTGCATGATCCGGAGACGCTGCAGCGCACCGTCCCCGGCTGCCAGAGCCTCACCGTGGAATCCCCCACGAGATTCTCCGCCGAGCTGTCCGTCGGCGTGGGCCCCATACGCGGCCGTTTCAGCGGCAGCGTGGAGATAAAGGACATCGATGCGCCCGAGTCGTACACCATGACGCTGAACGGGCAGGGGCCGACAGGGTTCGTGTCCGGCGAGGGCACGATCACACTCAGCGAGGACGGGGAGGCGACGCTGGTGTCCGTTGAGGCGGACGCGCAGGTGGGCGGGACGTTGGCGCAGATCGGCTCGCGCATGATCCAGACTGCCGTCCGCATGGTGATGGGACAGTTCTTTGACGCGCTCGACCGGGAGGCGCGTCTCTAGCGAACGGCCGTCACGTGCAAGTGAAGCCGTTCATGCTCAGCAAGGCTGTGGATGACCTCAAACAGGTTGACCGCCCGGCCTGTGCGGGCATAGCATCGCCACACGTAGGGTTGGCAATAGGGTAGGGGGCGATTGTGGCGGATTCGATTTCGGTCACACTGACTGTCAATGGCACGGACTACGTCATTGATGTTGAGCCACGCCTTCTCCTCGTCCACGCCATACGTGATGTCATCGGCCTGACGGGCACACATGTTGGGTGCGACACATCCCAATGTGGCGCATGCACGGTCCTCCTTAACGGCAGGGCAGTGAAATCGTGCTCCATGCTCGCCATTCAGGCGGACGGGCAGCAGATTGACACCGTCGAGGGCCTAGCTGACGCCGATGGCTCCCTCCATCCCATCCAGCAAGCCTTTGCGGACAAGCACGGCCTCCAATGCGGATTCTGCACGCCGGGGATGCTGATGCTAACCTCTGACCTGCTGAATGGAAACCCGCACCCGTCTAGGGATGAAATACGGCACGCGCTTGCGGGCAATATGTGCCGCTGCACCGGCTATCAGAACATCGTCCTTGCCGTCGAGACCGCCGCCGAGCGAATGAGCGCTCAGGGCGAGGCAAGGCGCTAGCTGCGGAACAGAGAGTAAAGATCACACATGATACCGGCAGCCTTTGACTATGCCGCCCCGGGATCCGTCGCGGAGGCGATCACCCTCCTCCAGCAACGCCCCGGGGAGGGCAAGATTATTGCGGGCGGGCAGAGCCTGCTGCCCATGATGAAGCTGCGCCTTGCCATGCCTGGCCTGGTGGTTGATCTGCGCAACGCACGCCCTGAACTGTCCCGCATCAGCATGGACGGCAACAGTCTACGCATCGGTTCGATGGCAACGCATGCACACGTTGCCGCCTCTGACATTGTGCGGGACACGGTGCCGCTGCTGGCCGAAACCGCCGCCGAGATTGCGGATGTTCAGGTTCGCAACCTCGGGACAATCGGTGGGAGCATTGCTCATGCCGATCCTGTCGCCGACTACCCGGCGTCCCTCCTAGCCCTCGGCGCGCATGCAGAGGTGGCGGGACCGAACGGCGCGCGTACTGTGTCGATCGATGATCTCGTCATGGACGCATTCATCACGACACTTGCCGAGGACGAAATCATCACAGAGATTGTCATCCCCATCCCGGGGAGAAACAGCGGATCCACGTATCTGAAATTTGCCAACAAGGCCTCCCACTTTGCGATTGTTGGGGTGGCCGCCGCCGTCAGCATGGATGCCACCGGCCGCCTAGCAAGCGTCGCCGTTGGCATCACAGGGGCGGCGTCACGCGCTGCCCGTGCAACGGCGGTTGAGGACGCGTTGCTCGGGCAGGAGCCGACTCAGGAGGCGGTTGCCGCGGCGTCCGCGATGGCGGCGGACGGGTTGGAGTGCATCGCAGACCTGCACGGCTCGGAGGACTATCGAGAGAATGTGACTCGCGTTCTGACGCGCCGCGCCATCACCAGGGCGGTGGAGCGAACGCAGGGATAGGACGGACACAGAGCGAGGAGCGAACGATGGCCACACAGACGAAGCTGGTTGGGCAATCAGTCGCGCGCCGCGAAGATGAGAAACTCCTGCGCGGGCAGGGCGCGTTCGTTGAGGATATCTCCTTGCCCGGAACCTTGTGGCTGACGTTTGTGCGTAGCCCCCACGCCCACGCCCGTATCCGGTCGATTGATGCCTCCGCGGCTCTCAGCGCCCCCGGAGTCGCCACCGTTCTCACCGGCAGGGACATCCATCCCGCATACGGGACCAACCCAACCATCTCGCTCGCGTTTTTCGGGGCGGAATCTGCGCCGTATGACCTCATCGCAGTTGATGAGGCGCGCCACGTTGGTGAAGTTGTTGCCGTTGTCGTTGCCGATTCACGGTACGCTTCGCGTGATGCCGCCGACCTGGTCTTTGTCGATTACGAGCCACTGGCGGCAGCTGTTGATGTGGAGACGGCGCTGCGGGATGACGCGCCCAGAGTCCACGATGACAGGCCGAACGGTGTTGTGACCTGGCGCTATCAGCAGGGGAACGTCGCGCAGGCCTTTGAGGAGTCGCATGTCATTGTCCGTGAGCGCATCGTCAATCAGCGGATCCACGGCGTTCCCATGGAGCCGCGCGCCGGCCTTGCCCACTGGGATCGTGTTCAGGAGACGATGAGCCTGTGGGCGACGGTGCAGACCCCGCATACGCTCCGCGACCATCTCGCTGACATCATGGCCATCCCGGCGGAGAGCGTCCGCGTTGTCGCGCCGGACGTGGGAGGCGGATTCGGCGTCAAGCATGAGGACCCGGAGTACGCGCTGCTCTGCATCGCCTCCAAGACGCTTGGCGCTCCCGTGAAATGGGTTGCTACGCGCTCAGAGGATTTCCTTGCCATGCATCAGGCGCGCGGCAAGACCTCCTACCTTGAGGTTGCGGCCGATCAGGACGGCAAGGTGACCGGCCTCCGCGTCCGCCACCTGCATGACCTCGGCGCATACGCCAAGGGGCCGGAGCCACAGCATTCCGCATCCTCCGCCATGATCTCGACAGGCGCCTACCACATCCCGAATGTCGAGTTTGAGGCCCGCAACGCCTACACGCACAAGACGCCGCAAGGCCCGTACCGCGGCGCGGGCAGGCCGGAGGGCATCCACCTCATTGAGCGGGGCATGGATATGCTGGCTCGCGAGCTGGACCTTGATCCGACTGAGATTCGCCGCCGCAACTATCTTCCGCCGTTCGATCAGCCCACACGCTCGGGCGGCGGCGATGTATTTGACAGCGGCAACTACGAGGCATCACTTGATCAGGTCATTGAACTCAGCGGGTATGAGGAGCTGCGTGCGCAGCAGCGGCAGGCCCGCGCTGACGGACGTCATATGGGCATCGGCGTCTCCTCATGGGTCAAGACCGGAGGCTCCGGCCCCAACCCGCTTGATCCGAGCAGCAACCGCCATGAATGGGGCAGGGTGCGCGTTGACCGGCTCGGCAAGGTTACGCTGTACACAGGATCGTCACCGCACGGGCAGGGTGGTGAGACCGTCTTTGCGCAGATCGTCGCTGATGTCTTTGGCATCTCTGACGCCGATGTCACCGTTCTCCATGGCGACACGGCCGCCGTTGCGCATGGCGTGGGCACATACGGCAGCCGCGCCCTGGTGACGGGTGGAATGTCAGCGAAACTAGCCGCCGAAAAGGTGCGGGGAAAGATGCTTGCGCTTGCTGCGCACATGATGGGATGCCAGCCCGAGCACGTAACCCTTGAGAGCGGTGTGTTCGTTTGCAACACGGACAAGACTGAGCCGCTCTTGTTCGCGGACGTGGCAGCGGCCTCGTATCAGGTTCTGGCACGGCCAACGGACATGGAGTTCGGCCTCGATGAGGACTCGTTCTATCAGCCCACCGGATTGACCTACAACTTCGGCACATACATCGCCGTTGTGGATGTCGACCCGGAAACAGGCGATGTGGATCTGCAGCGTCTATACACTGTGGATGATCAAGGCGTGATTGTGAATCCGATGACGGTTGAGGGGCAGGTTCATGGCGGCGCAGCGCAGGGCATCGGGCAGGCCCTGTATGAGATCTCCGAGTACGATCAGTCCGGCCAACTCGTGAATGGCTCACTGATGGACTACGCGATTCCGACGGCGGAGATGACCCCCGAGTTTGTTGTCGCGTTCTCAGAGACCCCTTCTCCGCTCAACTCATTGGGCGTCAAGGGAATGGGGGAGGGGCCGACGACCGGCGCACCCTCCGCAGTCGTGAATGCCGTTGTCGACGCGCTCTCGCCGTTGGGTGTGCGGCACATCGAGATGCCACTGACACCGGAGCGGGTCTGGCGCGCCATCCAAGCCGCCCAACGCTAACTGCGCCTCCCTTTATCAGGCTGTCCCGCCGCCTCACTCCGCCGCGGCCTCACCCGTCGCCCTCCCTTCATGCCCGCCTCCTCCTCCCACCCGCCGCCCTCTTTGCCGCCCGCCTGATCCCGCCCGCCGCCCGCCTCCCGCATCCCATCGCCCTCCCATTATTCCCACCACCCTCCCCTCATTCCCGTGAAAACGGGAATCCATCCCGCCCACTCGCCATGCGGCAACGTGGTAATCCACCCACTCACCCCACCCCATGCGGCATAATGGAATCGAGCGCACACAAGGCAGAGCAGGGGAATAATCCGTGGCGAATGAAATGGACAGGGCGGCGCGACGCCGTCGCAAAGTCGGCCTTCTTGAGCTGGCCATCATCGCCGCGGCCGTCTGCCTTGCTGGGGCGATCATCACACTTGCCGTCATCGGCGCATCCGCGGGAACATAGGGGAGCGTCGCCCGGGAACAGTTCATCATGGGGCCGTAGCTCAGTTGGGAGAGCACCTGCTTTGCAAGCAGGGGGTCAGGGGTTCGAATCCCCTCGGCTCCACCACCTCACCGTACCGTGAATGAGGCCGCCACAATGAGGGCGCCTCACCCTACTTGCGCCCCTTTCCTCGCCACGCCGCCTCAGACCGGGATGTCATGGCGTTTTTCCTTGATGACGAATTTGATCTTCTTGCCGAGCGACTGCGTCGGAAGAGGACTGATGCGCAGATTGGCGTCCGATGGCGCCAGATCGAAAGTGAAGTAGTGCGCCAGCATGAGCACGTTGAGGCCAACCTGCATCTCGGACCACTGGGTACCCAAGCACCTGTGCGTCCCCAAGCCATAGGGCGCATAGCCCGGGCTGAGGTGCTCATTGCGCTGTGGCAGGTAGCGGTCGATGTTGAACGTGAACGGGTCCGGAAAGACATCCTCCATGTAATGGGGGGCGGTCTGGGCAATGATCACGCGCGACCGCAAGGGCAACTGGTAGCCCTCGACGATGCATGAGTTCATGACGCTGCGCATCGAGAGGGCGACATTCGGCGTGAGCCGAAGGACCTCCATCAGCACGCGGTGCGTGACATCGATGCTTTCCGGCGTCAAGTCTTCACCGGTGGGATCGCCATTTGCAAACAACGCATCGGCTTCCGCCTGCACACGCTTGTAGACATCCGGGTTCGAAATCAGATGGTAGAGGGCAAAGCTGGTCATGTCACCAAGGTACATGCCGGTTAGCAGCAGCGTATCAAGCGGGAAATTGAGATCAGTCTCGGGGAGGAAATGCTCCGCGTTGGCATGAACGGCAAGGTAGCCGTCAATGACGTCCTGGGGCTGGCCTGCGCGCTGGGCCGGGGTATGCTCAGCCTTGATGCGCTCAGCCATCTGTTTCATGAGTTTACCGCGACGCCTCATGCGCGGCATTTTCAGCATGAATTTCGGCATAAGACCGGTGAGATGACTGATGAGCAGCGCTTTATTGAAGGTGAGAATGTCCTCATGCGTGTCCATTGTGTCTTGGCTTATGAGGAGTGGAGACATCTGCGCATTGAGGTATCGCCGAAACGCCTGCCCGGCCGGCATGACGTCACCGACATTCCATGACGCCAAGTTCTGACGCGCGACCCGATACATCTCGTCAAGGCGCTGAATGAAGGTCTCAGGCTGGTGTGTGGGCTGCAAGGCCTTGCGCAATTGAAAGTGGTCGGCTCCGTCCATGGTGTGTATGGTGCGAGAGGAGCCATGTGCCTCCTCAACGCTGGACAGATACTCTCTGGAGCGCAGGAACAGGCGGCCATGCTTTTGCACCCACTGGTTTACCTCTGGGCCGGCCAGGAAGATGTAGGACTTCTTTGAGAACGGAGGGCGCAGCTCAAACACCGGGCCATAATGCTTGGCGAGGTCCGCAAAGAGGGCGGGGACGTTGCCGGTGCGCAGGTGGCGATTCAACAACAGCTTGCGCAGTGAGAGGCGCGGTATTTTCCTGGTCGGGAGCGAACGCTGTGGGGGGCTGACGATGCTAATGCTCACCGCCTCAGCGAGGGCGCGGCCGATTAGTTCCATCCGGCTGATCAAATCGATGCGCTGTTCCGCCTCATCGTCTAGGGGCACGATAAGGGGCATGACGCCGCAGGCGTTGAGGAGAGCGATGGTGATGACATCACGCGGGTCCGGAATCTCATCAGAATGGATGAGCGCTTGGATGCGCGTCTTGACGAAAGCGCCGGCTGCGCCTTCCCGGACGCCGACGTTCGCCTGCCGGGCGGTTCGCCCCAATGTCCAGAAATCGCCCTCGTGGTGCTCCAGGAACTGTAAATCAATCAGTTGGCTGAACACCAAGTCGATGATCGTTTCCGCACGCGGGGCGAGCTTCTCTATCCAGTATTGCGTGCTGTGTCGTTCCGGATCACCGGCGATTTCCTCCAGGATCGAGTCCAAGGCAGGCATGCCTGTTGGGGCGCTGTCGATCAGAAACAGGGACTCAGGGTCGGTGTCGATGCGTTGCCGGAGGGAAGCCTCCGCCAGCACGGCGCCGATGAAGGTGCAATTGAGGGTCCAGCCGGGCACCTGATGGAAATAGCCGCTTTCCTCATTGAGGAGCATCAACACAATCTCTTCCGGCAGGGAGAGAGAATGATGGTTGATGGTACTTGAAGATAAAGTCGTCATTAAGTCCCCTCTAGGATGATTCTCCCTGTTGTTCTCCGCCTTGCCTCCTAAAGACCGCTTCAATTTCCTCGTCCAGATCACTCGCCCAGGTTTCCACCATGGAACGCAGCCGCACATTCTGGTACGCGCCCCAGATCGTCATGGCAGATGGCACCAGGAGCACGGAGAGGATGAGCGAATACGTAATCGTAATCACTACCGTGATGCCGAACTGTTGGAGAGCGGGCACCGACGAAAACATCAACACTCCTATGCCTACCCCTGTCGTCAATGCAGAACCCAGTAGAGCGGAGCCTGTCGTCTTGAGGGTGCGGATCGCCGCCAGCTCCGGATTACGAAGGTGGGTGTATTCCTCTCTGTATCTATGGATGATATGAATCGTGTAATCCACGCCAATTCCTATCGAGAGGGCTGTTATCGTTGCAGTGACAATGGTGTAGGGGATTCCGAGCAAGGCCAGTGTGCCGAGTATCCAGATCAGGACGAGCACGACTGGCCCGACAGCGATGAACGCCAGCATTGGTTGCCGAATTGTTGCCCAGAAGAACACAAACAGTATGATGATGGCCGCGAGTATCGTGTACACGATCGCCTCTGTCTGATTGCTCGTCATTTCTTCCGTCACCGTCACTGAGATCACGCCGGCCGACACCACTGTGGCGGCATCATCCTCGCCAAACCAGACAGCTTCAGTCTCCTCCTGTAGGAGCGTCGTTTCAGCCGGGTTGTTCGTGGAGACTGGAAACTGGATCAGGAACGCATCGACGCCTTGCGGATCGTTAACGAATAGGTCCGAGACAGCAGGCTCCATCGCCGCGAGCTCATCCAGAAATTCCTGCATAAGGTCCGGGTCGAACTGCACTCCCGCTGTGGCCCTTTCGAAGAGCGCGGCGAGTTCCGCGTCATACTTGTCCCCAGGCACACCGCTGTCGTCAGTCCAGTCGCGCGCGTAAAGATCGAGGGACGCTTGGATCGGTCCCGCCACCGCGTGCGGCCTTTGCTGTTCGTCCTCAAAAGCAGTCGTCAGATCTCTCAGGTTCACAACTGTTCGGGTCTCTGTGGCCTCTGCGCGCACAATCATATTGGCCACTTCCGGTGAACCCCCGAAGGCAGCGTCCAGCGTCTCCCAGTCAGTCGCGACGCCCCCGCCGCTGGGTAGAAGGTCGAGTATGCTGAACCTCGATTCGAGCTGTGTCGCGGAAAATCCCAGCAGGATCGATATTGCTAGTATGGCGGCGAGATAGGGCATCGGCTTACGCGTAACGCTTCGACCTATCAGCTCCGCGCCCCGCTCGATGCCCGGCAATCCCTGTGAGACCGGCTTGGGTGGAGCGAGATTGCCGCGTGCCTCCCGCCGTCGGTCAATGATGAGCCGACCGGCTGGCAAGAGAGTCAGCATCACGATCACGCTCATGCCCACGCCTAAACCGGCCACGACACCGAAATCTTGGATTGCAGGGATGGGAGAGAGCAATCCCACCATGAAGCTGCCGATGGTTGTAAATGCTGCGAGGGCAAGGGGGAGCACCACCAGTTGCAGCCCGAATCGAGAGCCGTTCAACACTGACGTGGTGCTGGTTCTCGCTTCCCGATAGTGCAACGCCACCTGAATCGCATAGTCCACTGTGAGGCTGATGATGAGTATCGGGATGATCACCGATATTCCACTCGGCCGGCCCAAGAGCCTAGCCCGTTCGGTCCCAACCAGCCCTCTGCTCCGACAACCCACACAATGGACATGATTAGGCCTGCGAGCGATAGGATCAAATCGGACGGTGACCGCAGGAAAAGGGTAATGAGAGCGGCAATCAGCACGAAGGCTGCTAGGACCAGCGGCGCAGTGTCCTCCCTATAGGCCCTCTGATACTCCCTTTCGATCACCGCGGGAGACAGGCTGCTTACGAGCAAGGGACCCTCATTGCCGGTCGCGATATCGTGAATCCTGTGTTCCGCGTCCTGTAACCGCTCGCTGGAAGTGTCTTGGAGGCGGATTGTGGCAATCGCCACCGGTGTGCCGTCAGCGTCGTACCCGGTCAATGCCCTGAGAGCATCTTGGAATGCGGGAGGACCAGCGCGTATGGCGTCGTCTATTTCTTCCTGCGTGACCGACTCCAAACTGCGCCCCTGCGCCTGGAGCACACCCTGGAATATCAGGGAGGGGGCGATGAGTGGATCCGCTTCTGCCAACAGCCCCGCAACGTCAGGGTCGCTCGCAATAGTGCCAATCACCCCGGACATCTGTGAGAGTCCCTCAGGGGTCAGCGCTTCTCCGCGGAAGAGTAGTGAGATGACGACGATCTCACCCGACTCGCGAAAGAGTTCGTCAATATCGTCCAGCGCTATAACGACGGGGTTGTCAGGAGGAAAGTATCCGTCCGTCTCGTCAATCTCCGCGCGCAGAGTCGCGCCCATGCCCAGCGCAATTGTGATGACGATCAGCACGCCGATCGTGATGTACGGCCGGGCTGTGATCAGGCGGCTCAGCAGAGTTAGTATCTTGTTCATAGCGGGGCCTCGTTTGCTCTTTGTGTATGAGTATGACCCATACGGTCATTGTGGACGGGCATAGTCGATACCCTCTCTTCAGCAGTCTGGCAGGAATCCGACCTCCGCTGCTCGTGGAGGCCGAGAGCGTGCAGGGGAAAGTACTGGCGATACAGTGCATAGTCCAGCAGCGCCGTGCGGAAGAATATCCCGGCCATATCCTGTCTGGGCCATGTTCCGTCTTCCCTCTGCATGTTGATGAGATACTGAGCGCCGCGGGTTAGCGCGTCCCAATCCGGATCGCCCGCCTCAAGGAGCGCCATCATCGCCCATGCGGTTTGAATGACCTGGCTCTCCGTGTGCGGCACATATTCGCCGGTATAGCAGCCTCGGTAGTGCTCACCCCATCCCCCGTCGTCCCGCTGACGGTCCAACAGCCATTGGCAGGCCGCTCGCAGGGCCGGGTCATCAGGTGAAGCGCCCGCGGCAAGCAACCCCCGTATCCCGAAGTATGTGCCATAGATGAACTGAACGCCCCAAACGCCGCGCCATGAGCCGTCCTTCCCCTGGGCGCGGCGCAGCCATGCGTCTGATCGTGAGATGGCCTCCCTCTCCGCCGGCCCAATGAGCTCGGGAAACCGCTCTCCGCACGCCGCCATGGCCGCAAGGCACGAGGCGGTGCACTCGACATGGGAATGTTCCGTCATAGAATCGCCAAACATCTCGGCCGGATTCAGCCACTCGAGACCGATGATGCCGCGCTGCGCCTCGTATGTGCCAAAACCGCCATCGCGATTCTGACCCCGCAGCATAAACCGGACACCGTCGCTTAGCGTCGACATGTCCGCCGCATCCCCATCAGCGGCAAGAAGTCCAAGAACCGCCTCAGCGGTACAATCCGTCACCGGCCAGCCGTGCCACCCTGAGGCGAAACACCAGCCGCCGTGGGGATCATTTCGATAGGCCTCCTGATAGCCGTCGAAGCTGCCGCTGATCTGCTGACTGCGCAGGAAATCCGCCCCACGATGGAGCGCATCGCCAACCCCATCGAGCTCGGACGCCGTCGACAGCGCCTGCAAAGCGAAACCTGTATCCCAGGAGGCGCTCCTGGCTCCGGAGACGCGCAGACCTCCCTCCTCGTCGTGCCAGATCCAACGATCCAGCTGTTCAAAGGCGCGGAGCCCGTCGGCATCGTTAGGGTCGCGCAGCCACAGTGCAAGGATATTCAGGATTCCGCTGACAGGAGAGATGCTCGTGTGGTCGGTGGTTTGAAGCTCCCATTTGATGGTGCGCACAATCGTGTCCAGGCAGCGAGCGCGCAGGCGCGCGCTGTGCCACCGATCGACGAGACGCGCGACGCCGAATCCAACGCGGAGCCATGCGCTTGGCTTGGCATACAGATCGGCGTCCCGCAGGCGATTGCGGCTCGCGGCAAAGTCGGCGTTGACAAACCCGTTGGGGTACAACTCTTCTCGTATCGAGATAATCAGGGGAGTGGCGGGGGCCTGGAACCGCTGAGCGTACACGGCCGCCATCCCCATGTAGATGAGACGCGTATGGCAGTACCAATTCGAGGGATGCAGCGGCATCCATCGCGGCAGGCTCCACACCTCCGGCAAGATGGCATTGACGCCCCGCCAATCATAGAGATTGAGTTCTGCCAGCCAGAACTTGCCCCAGGACGGGATGCCTAGGACCCCCTCTGCCTGAATGAATCGCCGCGCCGGCTCGATCAGCGGATCATCCCGATCAACGCCGAGCAGTCTGGCCGCGACGTAGACCAATGTCGTGACAAACAGGCTTGGCGGCTCGTGCTCATGGAGGCTCCAGAGTCCTCCTTCCAGGCGAGACGTCTCGAAGTAGCGCAGCACGCCGCGGCGGCGGGTGGAGTCGAGCGGGCGGTCGATGCTATGGCACAGCATCACGTACTGCGCGGAGATCATCGGGCACCACAAAACCTCGCCCTCAAAGCTGCCATCCTCAGCCTGGAGACGGAGCAAGCCCTCGGTTGCCATCCGCAAGGCAGAACGGGCGTCACGATCTTGCTGCACGATTCGCTCCTAAACAGACGGCTGCCGGGAGCGGCTGTTGGGGGTTGGGGCGGGAAGCAGAAAGGCACGCGCCAAACTGTCATGGAATCTCTCGTTCTGCACGTCGCCTCGTGCACGCGATCTGCGCAGCTGATGAACTGCCCGGATGAACCACCCGATGCGTGAGGTGAGATGCCACACAGTGCTGGCTGCCTTCCGCCACGCGCGCGGGCGCAGGGATAGCGGAACCATCCGCACAACAGTTAGGGCAACCACGATGGCTCCCACGAAACCCAGATTGGTCTCCCGCGTATCCTCACACGCCAGCAAGTGCACGCTCCGGTCAGAGAGCCGGCCGCCCTTCCTCCAGAGCCGATAGACTGCGTGCCTGAGCGCCAACATCTCATCACGATGATCGGCAAGGACCTCATAAAACCCCAGGGCGAGCATTTCAGGCGCGCGGATTTCCCGAAAGCGGCGCGTGACGAAGGCATCAAAATCCTTGCTCTCGGCCAGCGTTATGGCATCGCCGAAACCGAGAGTGAGCCCCACCGCCGTCATCGGGTGGTAATGCCCAGCCGCATCGCCGATCGCGACGAAGCGGGAATTCCCGTATGAGATGCGCGGCCTCACCGTGTTTCCGGCAAGCGCTCCCCCCTTCTGCACCGCCTCCACAAACATCGGCCTGATCTCTTCCGGCAGCCAGGGGGTGTATTCATTCAGCAACAGATCAGTCGCCTGGTCACCCGTGTACTCCCGTGGGACATCCATGATGGCGGAAACGTTCCCATCCCCCAACCTGTACATGAATATGGGGCCAGGTCCACCGCAAAAGATGTGCCCATAGCCCTCCATGGGCAGCGCCGCTCCATCCAGCTTGACGCCAACCATGCGTGACATGACCGTCGGCCGCGCCGTCAGCCCCAACAGCCGCAGCAAGATCGATCCCCGGCCGTCCGCGCCAACAATCTGATCGGCGGTCAAGGATTTCGCGACACCATCCTCCGTAAAGTCGATACGGCCGTCCTCGCTCAGTTGGACGCGCTGCGGGATGAAATCGATATTGGGCTCGTGAATCGCAGCCTCCCGTAGACGCATGACGAGTCTGTCATGGGGGTATGCTATGCCCTGCAATCCGTCCGGGTAGTTGAGGGGAATGGGAGGAGACCCATCCTCCGGGAACACGACAAAACCCTTGGTGCCGTAGGTCTCAGTATCCAAATCAAGCCCGAGGTTTTGAAGTATCCGTAAAGCGGGTGGATGGAGCCACTCACCCTTAAGGCCGGTCGTCGCGCCGGGGTTTGCCTCAAACAGCGCCACGCGGGTGCCCTTTCGCGCATAGGCAATAGCGCACACACTGCCCACCGCGCCGGCGCCGATGATGGCGACATCATAGTGTCGCGAGTCGGCGCTCCTAGGCGGCTCCAAGATCTCTCCCGATATCTGAGCGTTGTGGGGATGAGGTCGACTTCACTGTGGTGCTCCCACTTGTTCCTCGGACATTCTATATCAACGAGCGTCCGTCAGCCTGAGGCAGCAAACGCACGAATGACGAACATACCGAAGAACCGTTAACCCGGCTCTCTCCCCGACCTTGTCCGGCAAGCAAAATCAGCGTCATTGCAAAGCATGCCCCTCATCCTAGCGGATATCCATCTTGGCGTACAGAGGCGAAAGGCCCGCACAGTGCAGGGCAGGGGCAGGGCGTGTAATTCCCCGCCTTGCGCGCCTCATTCGCTTGCGGAATATGCTTGCCTCTGCAATAATTGCCCCTACAGCCCGGCGCCCCCTCCCAACCCTCCTGCCGTTTGGAGCCCCGGGTGTGTACGGGTAAGTGCAGGAGCGGTCCCTCCAACCCGCCTGCCGCGATGTGCACGCAGGTTTTGAAACTTGGTCTTGTACTGGGTGTTAAAATTGAAGATAGCGTTGTGGGAAGCTGATGCGCGGGGCGCATGATCGGAGGCCGTTGATGGCATCGCACGGAGATTCGTTTAGTCAACCTACCCCCCCCCCCCCCCCCCCCCCGATTCACGGGGAGGTAATCTCATGACACGGAGAGCATGGCAACTCCCCCTGATTGGACTCGCCGCCCTTGCAGCCGTCGTCGCCGCATTGCTCCTCACCAACTCATCCACCCCGGAGGCCAGCGGCCAAAGCACGGACGCCATAGATAACTGCGTGTCTGGCCAGATGCTCAGTACGGTGCGCCGCTATCATGACATCAATCAAAGGCCCCCCAACTACGGGCGGAATTGGAAGCGCGTCCTCGTCGCCTTTGGCGATTATGAAGACGATACTCTGACACCGTTCACCGCCGCAGAGGCGCAGGAGAGAGAGTCGCGCTGGTTCGGATGGAGACCCGTCCGCCTGACACTGGAGTGCATCGAGTCACACAGCGCGCCACCCATCCCGGCCACGGCAACACCCACGCCCCCACCGGCGCCAACCGCAACACCCACACCCCCACCGGCGCCAACCGCAACACCCACGCCCCCACCGGCGCCAACCGCAACACCCACACCCCCACCGGCGCCAACCGCAACACCCACGCCCCCACCGGCGCCAACCGCAACACCCACGCCCCCACCGGCGCCAACCGCAACACCCACACCCCCGCCGGCGCCAACCGCAACACCGACACCCCCACCGGCGCCGACCGCAACGCCCACACCCCCACCGGCGCCGACCGCAACACCGGCTCCCGAGCCGAAAGCCTTGGCAGCGCCCGCGGAAGTGACGGACCCCCCGGCAGTGGAGGAGATCGAGCCTACACCTACGCCTGTACCCGCGCCCACGCCCACACCAAGGGCTTTACCTGTGCTGAGCGTGACGGCAGGGAACGCAGTTACAGAGGGTGGTGATGTCACGTTTACCGTGACGGCCAACCCGGCGCCAACGGGCAGGATCGCGATTACCTTTGTTGGCATGGTGACGCAGGACGGCCGCTTCAGCTCAGAGGACGGCCAGGTCGTGGAATCGATCGGGACCTCCGGCAGCAACACGATCACCGTGTCCACGCTGAATGACGACCGCGACGAGCCCGATGGCTCACTGACACTGACGCTGAATGCAGACACGCGGCCAAACCCGCGCTACACCATCTCGACGACACATGGCGCGGCCACGGTCATCGTGGATGATGATGACGCGCCCGGCTCAGGGTCCACACCGACGTACACCGAGTTCTGGGCGCCCTACCAAGACCTGATCGCCAAGGTGGAAGAGACGCGCAACCACCCCCTCTATGGCCAATTCGCGTCGCACACTGATCTCTATGACAGCATCCTGCTCGCGCTTGGACAAGACGTAGAGAAGGAGTCGATTGAGCCGTACCCCGCGTGGAGAGCGCGAACATTGGCGGCACGGAGCGGAACCGACATCTGGGACGAGATCGCCCCGGCTATGGATTGGATATTCCATAACGGGCCGCCGCCGGCGCCGATGCCGACGCTGGACAACCCGTTGCCTGCGTCCATCAACATGTCATTAAGCGTTGAGCCGACGGACCTCATGCTGACCGATTACTTCGGCCACGAGACGGGCGCCGACCTGACCTTTACGGTCGGGCTTGATAACCCCATCGCTACGATTAGCCAGTGGGATGAGCACATTTCGATCAAGCAGACCAGCACAGGGACGGCCACGATGACTGTTACGGCCAGTGACGGCACACACAGCGTCACCGACACCAGCAGCCTTGAGGCCACCTGTTCGCCGACCTCGCGCCTGTCATCTGACGGCACCTTCTGCGTCGCTGCGCAGACGGCGCTCTCATACAACGGCAGCCTTGCCCCCCATCCGAGCAGCCCGAATGGTCCGACCGATAGCTTCATCCCTGAGATCAGGCTGGAGGAAGGCTCACAGAACAGGATAACTGTGCGCGTTTGGGTCAATAAGCCTCAAGTCACCTCTTGCCGGATGCGCGGCTACCTCACCATTGAGCCCCAGACCGGCGGCCAAACCATCCCCACCGGGGGGAGCACGGTCACCGTCGGCAACACCAGCAGCCCGCATGCCAGCAACCAAGGCTGGGAGGACACCTCGTGCACCAACAGCTTCCTGACGTCCAGCAACAGGAATTACCGTGAAGCACGTGTCATATACAACTTGCCGTCCGCCGACAGCACACCCGGTACTGTCCTCAACGGCGCCAAGCTGGTCTACCATGACATGGGCGCCAGCGGCAGCTCCGTGGTCGGCACCCATGACATCCTGCACATCAACTTCCGGGACAGCATCGCCACCGTCACAGTCACCGGCAACACGGGCGACCTTGGCGCGGACGCGGACGGCGATGGCGACGGCTCAACGTTCGTAATCACGGAGGCCACCAGCGGCACGCAGACCGTCACCCTCTCAGGCGAGCATCTGATCGGCTACCTTGCCCCCCGGATGCAAGACATTCGCAAGGACGGCAAGGCCTCAGAGGCGCGTATGAGACTAGAGCACGGGCACGCCGTCTACTGGCAGCCCAGCGTCTGCGCCTTCAACCTGAAAGCGAACGCGAGAAACTCAAATAATCGGACGGCCACCTGCGAGGTCTCATGGGACTGGCAGTCAGACGGCGCCCCCAACTCGCAGGGCACGGTCAAGTTGGTGTGGCATGAGACCGATGGGGCCGGCTGGGACCTCCCGGATGTGCACACCACCGAAGTCAGTACGATCACAATGAGTGACACCGGCAGGTACAACGTCACCACCAATCCAAACGGCTGGACCACGACGATCACCGCTGTGAACGGGAATTTCAAGGTGGCGCCTGCGAGCGGGCAAGACACCGTCTCCACTCTTGGCAATCTTACCAATGTGACCACGATCGAGGAGGGCGGTAAGTTCGCGCTGGAGGTCATCGCCGAAGGCAACGCTAACCAGACTACGGTGATCAGGCTCGAGGTGCGCACGGCGCTCAATGACGATAACACCTCATGGTCAAGCTGGCAGGATCTGGATCGGGAGGTCGGCCAC
Organism: Dehalococcoidia bacterium; assembly: GCA_965214725.1. Taxonomy (GTDB): domain Bacteria; phylum Chloroflexota; class Dehalococcoidia; order UBA6926; family UBA6926; genus VXMO01. The sequence continues at coordinate 71,914 of OZ243973.1, forward strand.
CGCTCGCTGGCGATCCAGGAAGAGTCCGAGTGGCACCTCTACACGGGCCGCTTCACCGGATGCTTCACTCCCGGCGGCTTCAACTGTTTTGGCGGCCCCGGCGCATGGAGATGGCACAGCCCCCACATGGCGGCGCTTGACTTGACAATCGTGTCCCACGACGACAACTTCGTATACGAACCCGAACGCTACTATCAGTTCCGGGTGAAGGGAACGACCAGCACTGCCGTGATCCCGACCTTCAGGGTCATTGAGGACGATGGCGTCGTGATCAGCCTGCATCCGCAGCAAGAGGACGGCCAGCTGCGCGTCTACCTCGCCAAGAAGGTGAGCGAGATGATCCAGTTCACGCTGTATACCGATATCCGGCAAAGCGCTTGGTACAACCGGACGGTCACGTACCGTGAAGGCGAGTCTGGCTCCCAGATCTTCAATCTGGGCTGCGACGGCCGGACAGGCGACATAAGGGTCTGGGTTAGCATCAACGGCGGCCACCACGACGGCGTGCCGCAGCACATCGGCTACTTCGACGGCCGCGTAGACAAAGACGATGACCGCAAAGGCCAGTACGTCCTAGTGAGATGCTGACCACATAGAGTAGACTAACGTCCAGAGAGAGGACCTCTAAAGAAGGGGTGGGGCGCCCGAATGGGCGCCCCATCTATTCGCTCATAACTAGGTCCGCAGGGCCACAGATGGCAAGCGAACCGACGCGAAACCGCGGCGCTCGTGAGCAGCAGCGCGCCGTGCGCTAGAGTGCGCGCGTATCCGGAGGAACATCGTGGAATCACAGCCGACACGCAGCGAGACCGGAGGGCGGAGGCAGTTGGCCCACGCCTCCCTTGCCGCAGTAGTGGCAGCCATTCTGATCACCATACTCGCTGTCGGCGTCACGACGGCGGCAGCCCAGTCGAATCCGACCGTTCAGGACGAGCCACGGGTGGTCCTCGGCCCCCTCTCTGGCCAGGCAACAGTCCACTGGAAGGCCGTCGAAGACGCGAACTACTACCGGATCGGCTGGATTTCCAAGACGGACTACGCGGAGGCCAGCGAAGATTGGCTGGCAGCGTTCATCTCGGTGAGCGTGGCCAACGGCGGCCAGACATCACACACCGTTTCGGGCCTGAGTCCCGGCGCCTCGTACTGGTTCATCGTCGGCGCCGCCGCCCAACGCTATGGGGAGCCCCGCTGGTCGCCCTGGTCCGGCCTCGTGACCCTGCCAGGCGGCCCCGCTGCCTGCGCTGGTGACCGCGACGCGCTCACGGCTCTCTACAACGCCACTGACGGCCCCAATTGGCGGAACGGCGTCAACTGGCTCAGCGAGAGCGCTCCTCTCGACGAGTGGTTCGGGGTCTCTACTGACGGTGACGGCTGCGTGCTCGTGCTGTTCCTGGACGGCAACGATCTGACCGGCGAGATTCCCGCCCGCTTGGCCGGACTCTCGAGGCTGCGCTCACTGCACCTGAGCAATAACGACCTGACTGGAAGCATCCCGCCGGAGCTGGCGGGCCTGCACGATCTGCGCGTGCTTAGCCTCGTGAACAACACGCTCAGCGGCGAGATCCCGAGCGAGTTGGGCGGCATGGCCAAACTCAGCGTTCTGGACCTCGACGGCAACGAACTGACCGGCCCGATACCGCTCGAGCTGGCCAAGCTCACTGAACTGCGCGTGCTGTCGCTGAACCGCAACATGCTGAATGGGCCGATCCCGCCTGAGTTCGGCGCCATGACCGATCTCACCAATCTAGAACTGTGGCGGAACGAACTGACTGGTACGATTCCGACCGAGCTGGGCAACCTGGTCAACCTCAGGACCCTTGACGTCGATGAGAATCAGTTGAACGGGACAATCCCCGTCGAACTGGGCAATCTCACCAGCTTGCGGTTCCTGTGGCTCAGGCAGAACCAATTCTCCGGCGAGATTCCGGTGGAGTTGAACAACCTCGCCAACCTGGTCGTCCTCGGATTGGACGGCAACCGCCTCACCGGCGAGATCCCGGCAGGGTTCGGCAACTTCGCGCAGCTGGAGCGGCTGTACCTCTATGACAACAATCTCACCGGGGAGATCCCGGCGGAGCTCGGAAACCTCTCAGAGCTCGAACGACTCTACATCTACGGCAACCGCCTGACCGGGGAGATTCCGGCGGAGCTTGGCCGTCTGACCAACCTGAAGGTCCTGTATCTCCAGCGAAACCACCTCGTTGGAGAAATACCGGAGGCATTGGGAAACCTTTCCAGCCTCGAAGAACTGCTTCTTGGCCAGAACATGCTGACCGGCGTGATCCCGCCCGAATTGGGGAATCTGCCGGAGCTGACCTATCTGAGCCTGAGCCGCAACATGTTGAGTGGACGGATTCCGTCCTCACTGGGCAGCCTGGCCAATCTCGAGGAGCTGCAGCTCGACAACAACCAGTTGAGCGGCCAGATCCCCGTCGCGTTGGCGAAGCTCACCGCGCTGGAGCATCTCCACCTCGATAACAATCGCATGACCGGCTCAATCCCTGCAGCATTGCTCGACTTGCCCGACCTGGCCCTGCTGTACCTCTCGGCAAACGAGCTGACAGGGTGCATCCCAGCCGGGCTGCTCGATGTGGCGGGTCACGACCTGGATGAGCTTGCCTTGGAGACCTGTCAATAGTCTCTGACCATGCTGGCCCCGAGCCTGAGGCTGAGCAGTGCGGCCTATCGGCGAGCAGCGGTGGTCATGAACGAGCGAGAGGCATGATGAACCTGAAAGCGTGGCGGGGCGCGCTGGGCGGCTAGCGCATCCCCGGCAGCGTGATGCGGGGCGTGCTGCTAGTAGACAGTGAGGCGCAAACGGAGGGCATCGCCCCCGCCGGCATGACGGCGGTTTTGCGCCGCCCGATCTGCTCTTGCCGCATACCCGTCTGTCAGCCTGACCCGGCTTGCAACGGGTCATGATGCGGCGTAGACTAACGGGCAAGGCGGCGATTGGAATGTCCTGATACCGTGCGAGCACGGGACACTCCCTCCGCCATTATTTTTGAGAGCATCGCGTTAGGGCAATTAGAACAAGAACACTGAGAGGCAAGAATGGCGCGCTATCACCTCTGGACGGTCGGCTGTCAGATGAATGCGGCCGATTCAGAGCGCCTCGGCCTGTCCCTCGATGAGCTGGGGTATGAATCCGTCGGGCGGGCAGAGGATGCCGATATTGTCGTCCTGAATAGCTGCGTTGTGCGGCAGGGGGCGGAGGACAAGGTTGTCGGCCGGCTCGATTCCCTCAAGTCCTACAAAAGGGACAACCCGGACGCGACCATCGCGTTGATGGGGTGCATGGTCGGCCCGCGGACAGATGCCCTGCGTGAGAGATTCCCCCATGTTGATTTCTTCCTGCGCCCCCAGGATTTCACCACCCTTGTGGAGTTTGCGGCAGACCGGCAGGGCCTTTCCTGTGACACAGACCAGGCATTCCTTGTGCCGTCGCGCCCTACCGTCAGCACGTTCGTCCCTATCATTCAGGGGTGTGACGAGTTCTGCACGTACTGCATCGTGCCGTATCGGCGGGGCAGAGAGACGAGCCGGCCGGTTGAGGAGCTTGTCCGGGAGGCGGAGATGCTGGCGGCGCGCGGCGCAAAGGAGATTACGCTCCTCGGCCAGATTGTTGATCGATATGGGCATGACTTGCCCGGCAAGCCTGATCTTGCAGACCTGCTCAGGGCGCTCGATCCGGTGGAGGGCTTGGAACGCATCCGCTTCTTGACCTCCCACCCCCGCGATATGTCACAGCGCATTCTCGATGCCGTGGCGGAACTCCCCAAGGTGTGCGAGCACCTAAATCTGCCGTTTCAGGCCGGAGCGGATGCCGTCCTTGAGCGCATGCGCCGCCCATATACCATCTCCCGCTATCTTGAACTGATAGACCGCGCTCGGGAGACCATTCCCGGCGTCGCCATCAGTACGGATGTCATTGTCGGGTTCTGTAGCGAGACGGACGAGGAGTTTCAGCAGACCATGGAGGTCTTGGAGCGCGTGCGTTTTGATGTTGTGCACGTTGCGCCCTATTCAACGCGGCCGGGCACCATCGCCGACCGCAAGCTGACGGATGACGTGCCGCCGGGCGTGAAGATTCAGCGGCGCAAGGCGGTTGAGGAGCTGCAAGAGCGCATCGCCGCGGAGTTGAACGCGCCCTTGGCCGGCACGCGGCAGGAAATCCTTGTTGAGCGGCACGCGCGGGACGCATGGACAGGACGCACGCGGACGAACAAGATCGTCCACGTGCAGTCCGACGACGCTGACCTGGAGGGCCGCCTGCTTGACGTCGACATCACGCGAGCAGGCCCATGGTCTTTGACCGGGTCTCTCCCGGTCGGCCGCCTCGTTGCTGCTGCGTCTTAGTTGACGTCCTTGATAGTGATCTCGCCGGACGTCATGGTTCCGGTGAACGTGAACTCCGGTCCGAATGCCGCGTGGTTGAATGGGGCGGTCGCCGGATCAAAGAACGTTGTGAACTCGAATGTGTCACCGGCGGCGCCACCGCCCTCACCCCTGTCAACGGCTGTCACGCGGTACCCGGCAGGCTCCGGCACAGACCGGCTGCCGTGAACAATCTGGAATTCTGCGGGAACGAACGCGTTCTCGCTTAGGTCCACCTCGGTAAAGCAGTCCAGCGTTCCCGTCAGAACAATCTGCGTTGAGCCATCGGCGTTGGTGGAAATGTCGTAGCTTGCAACGTTGCTGGATGACATGGTCATGTAGAATGTCTCGGCCGCAATTGGAATCTCACCGAGTTCAAATGTCGGCATGACAAAGTCGGCAAAATTGGTATCAACGCGGCACATCACGTGTTCCGTGCTGAATCCAAAGACCTCATCCATGATGTGCTGGAGGTTCTCGCCTCCCATAGCGGTCGGCATGGACTTCGCATTGACACCGCTGCCGAACGCGGTGATCGCGCCAAGGTCCGTAACTTGATCCTCCAGCGCGACCTTGTCATCCTCAAGGTCACTGATGGTGCCCTGCTGTGAGAAATACACGGCGCCGCCCGCGATAATAGCGAGAACCAGAGCGATCGCCGCCGCAATGGAAAGTGGAATATTGTTGCTCACCTGAGTTGCCTCCCGTTAAATGTATCTTCTGCTCTTTACTGTAGCCTATTCCAGCCCGTCAAGAACCCACGCTGACCACGCCCGGAGCTGCTCTTCAATGTCATTGCCGCAGCGCGGGCATTCATAGTCGCCATACCGTATACGCGTCTTGCACTCCGGGCAGGATATTGTTGCGCTGCTCATCGCCTGGACGACATGCTGAATATGTTCTTCAGTGGCGCTCATGGTTTCGATGTGAGGCTTGCCTAACCGACACACTACGGCAGGTACTGTCCGAGCTGATGGATGCCCGTTGCGCCACTCGGCCGATTGCCCATCTCCTCCTCAATCTGCGGTGTGCCGTCCGCCTCATAACAGCGAACCCGCATTCTGTGATTCCCAGCCTCAAACGGCCAATCATATCGCCAGATGACCCATGTTGTGTCGGAGAGTGGCTGGCGCAGTTCCGCCGGCTGCCATGCCCCATTATCGACGCTGACCTCGACGCGGGAGATGCCGCGCGCGCCGGCGTAGGCAATGCCTCCAACCGGCACGAACGTCCGGCCGTCCCGGTCAAATGCGGCGGTGTCGGCGATGGTATCAACCACGGACGTGGCGCGGACGCGCGCAACCTCATCCCAGCGGCGTGATACCCAGTAGCCGGGGGTATATTCTTCTTGAACGGTCATGTTGGTGATCCATTTCGGCTGCTTCATTCCGTAGCGATCCGGCAGCCAGATCCGCAGCGGGAAGCCGTGTTCAACCGGTATCGGCCGTTCATCCCATGCGTACGCGAGCATGATGCGCTCATCCTGATCGATCATCTCGAGGTCAACAATCTCGTGGAAGCCGTCCCCACTCTCGATATTCACGTAGCGCGCGCCCGGCAGGGGATGCACATCCGCCAGCACATCCTTGAAGCGTGCGCCCGTCCAGTGCGTCGTGCTGATAAGAGACCCGCCAACGCGGTTGGAGATGCAGGAAAGCGTGATGAACTCACTGTGCGGCTCATAGTTGCTCATGATGTCCGTGAGCGTGAGATTCAGTGGCTGCGCGACGAGCCCCCCGATGGGGAGCGTCCATGACGCGCCATCAATCACCGTGGGCGTTGAGCGGATAAAGACGCGGTAATGATCGTCAACGGCGGTGTATTCGGACCGCGTGCCGGGCACGGGAATCAGCGGATCACCGTCATTCGGGAAAGCGGTGACTCCGCCCTCCATGGCAATCTGCTCGTCGATGCCCTCCGGCATGGTCACCGTGTTGCCGCCACCGGCTCTCCCCACCAGGTTTCCTGCCAGCCCGCCAGCCACTGTGATGACCGCGGCGGCGCCACCAACACGCACGATAAACTCACGCCGATTCATCCCGCCGTCCGCGTCCCATGTCGGTTGCGCTGACGCCTCCTGATAGTGCCGTGTATACACGACGGCGGGCGTCTCCGCCGCTCCATCCATGTCCTCCGCGATAGCCTCATCGTCTGTCAGGTCTTCACCTGTCGCGGCATCCTCGACGGGCTCCACGCCGGGTGACATGGGTGTGGGCGTGCGCTGCGTCTGTGCTGCTGTGGGGCGGGGCAGTACGCCCACAAGCACATGGCCAGCGGCATAGCCCCAGAGCGCATACGCGCCCGTTATCCAAAACACGCTAATGATCGCCGGGAGGGTTGACCCTCCGATGGAGAGGGAGATGAATGTCAAAACGAGGCCACTGATGACGCCCGCCACAAGGGCAGCGTGGCGCAGATCCAACGTCAGGGGAACGGCGATGAGCGCAACAAGCGTAATGAAGGCCGCGTGCATGACAAAGAACTGAATCAGGGCGATGGCGAGCTCTGCCGTCTTTGCTGTGTCTGCCACGTTAAGGCCAACAAGGATCATGCCGTCGATGAACAGGTCAAGCCCGAATGTGATGAGCGGCCCCGGCAGGGTGCGCGTCATCCAATCAAAGAGGTCAAAGGGCGGGAAGGGCAGATCAAAGAGCGCGTCGGCAAGATAGAAGAGCGCCATCAATGGCGCCGTGACCATCGCTCCGGCCGCCGCTCCGCTGACTAATCGTGTCCAGGGCATGACAGGCTCCTACATCCCTCGCTCAATGATACTGAACTCGGCCAGCCTAGCGATACACCTGCTGGTCCATCGCGACCGCGCCTTCGAGTGCTCTAACTGCAACCTCAATCTGATCATCGGACGGCGGGCGTGTCGTCATCGACTGCAGCAAGAGATTCGGCAAGATTATCGCTTTAACAAGGATATTGTTGGCGTGGAAACCGCTAAAGCGGATGATCTCGTAGCTGAGTCCGGCGATGAGTGGCAGCACAACGACACGCGAAATGACACGATCAACCAGGCCGGGCGGTGTCCAGAACACATGCACAATAATGGCGATGACCAGAACCACCAGGATGAACGCTGTTCCGCAACGCGGGTGCGCGGTCCCGTACTGACGGATTGAATCAACGGTCAGCGGTTGTCCGTGCTCTCGCGCATGGATCGTCATATGCTCTGCGCCGTGGTAGGCGAATACTCGCCTGATGTCCGGCATGAGCCCAATCACACCGATGTAGCCCACGAACATCAGGAGCCGAATTGCCCCCTCGATGATGTTGCTGACGATGTTGGAGGTTTCCAGCCATGAATCCAGCAGGCCCGTCGCGAAGACAGGCGTTGCGAAAAAGATGGCAATGGCCAACAGCAGACTGGCGGCTACAGATGTTCCAACAGCGAGCGATGAGAGCCCGCCCGGACCCTCTTCGTCCGCCCCCTCCTCCTCAGCGGCAACGTTGGCGGAGAAGATGAGGGCACGCGTTCCAACGATGAGCATTTCACTCAAGACAATCATGCCGCGAACAAAGGGGATGCGTCGGATGGTTCGCGCCCACCGCCAACCGATGGGCTGCGTTTCGACGAGAATCTCGCCATTCGGACGGCGTACTGCCATGCTGACGCATGACTGACCGCGGATCATCACACCCTCAATGAGGGCCTGACCACCATACGTGGAGGCAACTGGCGGGGTAGGGGTAGGGCTGCTCATCTAGCCCGTCTCAAGCTGTTGTGGCCGAGCGTGTGCAGTCGGGGGCCAAACGATGGAGAGACGCTCAGCCCTCTTGCCGACCCTGTTGCTGGGTGGCTTGGGCGTAGCGGCGGCGCAGGCGCTCAACTCGACCCAACGTATCGACAATGCGCTGCTGGCCGGTGAAGAACGGGTGGCATTTGTTGCACACATCCACACGAATCTCGGGAGCTGTTGCGCCGGTTGTCCATGAATTGCCGCAGGCGCAAGTCACCTGCGTTTGGTAGTACTCAGGGTGAATTCCAGGTTTCATGGTGTTGGTCTTTCTTGGCGCGGGCTCTGCCTATGCCTCAACGGGATAGACGCTGACACGCTTCTTGGATCGGGTCTGATGCTCGAACTTGACGGAGCCGTCAATCAGGGAATACAGAGTGAAATCACGGCCACGGCCGACGTTTGTTCCCTCAATGATCCGTGTGCCGCGCTGCCGCAGGATGATCGTCCCTGCGCGCACCGTCTCGCCATCATATCGCTTCACGCCCAGCCGCTGGCCCTGGCTGTCACGACCGTTGCGAGTGGTTCCGCCACCCTTCTTATGCGCCATATCCGTTGTTTCCCTTCTGGTGTACGTGTCCCTGGTTCAGCGCTAGCGCGCTAGGCAGGGACAATCTCTCTCACACGGAGTTCCGTGATGAGCTGCCGATGCCCTCTCTTGCGCCGGTAGCGCACCTTGGACTTGTACTTGAAGACGACAATCTTCTTGTCCTTGCCCTGCTTTTCGACTTCCGCGATGACCTTAGCGCCCTCGATGGTTGGCGTGCCGAGTGACACATCATCATCGTTGGAAATCAGCAGCACCTCGTCAAGCTCAATAAGTTCACCCTCCTCGGCATCAAGCTTCTCAACGGAAAGCCTCTGCCCGGGAGTGACACGAAACTGTTTGCCGCCCGTTCGGACGATTGCGTAGTCGATTAGAGCACCTCACGGAATGAGTGACGAAAGTCCAGTCTATGATATGGCGTGAATCCCGTCGCGGTCAAGGCGCGGGAACCGTGAATACCCCGCCCCGCTGGTCCTCATGTGGCGCCATCACCGCGTACATCATCTGACGCTCCACCACCGCTCAGGATTTACCATGTCCAGCTCGGCCATCGTTTCGAGGCGAATAATCCGAACGACAGGCGGTTGGCCGCGGTTCACCTCCAGCAGCCCCACCGTGCCAATGAGATGATCGAGGTTGTGGGGGAGGGTAGGGCTGCCGGGATTCACGCAGAGCACGTCCTTGACGGTAACAACCTCTTCCGTGTGTGTGTCGCCAAAGACGATGATATCGACAGCCCGCTCAAACTCGTGCTGCATTACTGACTCGATTGTCCGATGAGGCGGGAACTCAGGTATGGCCAGCCCATGTGTCAGGCCAATCGAGAATCCCTCCGCTTCTATCACGCGGGTTGGCTCGATGCGTGGATCTGAGATTTTGCGAAAGAAATCACCGTTGCCCTCACATGCATAGACGGGGGCGGCGCGTTCGAGATCATCGAGGCATGACGGGCTGTAGATATCACCCGCATGCAGGATGAATTCAGCGCCCGCGCCGGAGAAGACCTCAAGCGCGCTTTCCGGGAGGGCAAGAGGCGCCTCCGGCACATGCGTATCAGAGATCAACCCAATGATCACGTTCTTCTATCCTCTTCCGAAGGAGTGCGGCGCCCCGTACTCCCCGCTTTGGCGGGCATTATGCTGTTCGCGGACATGCTCTCCATTGCCTCGTGCTGCCGTGCACTACTTCTTCAGGGTGATGCGGGCGTCCTTTTCGCCGACGACAATGCGCGCAACTCCCAGAAGGATGACGTCACGGAGCAGGGAGTGCAGCGCGATGTCATCCTCCGCGGATTGCAGGAGTGACTCAATGGCGGTTGCTGTGCTGCCATGCGTCCGCGTTGCGTCTCTCAGCCTCCCAGCCTCATGGAAAAGCAGCTGTGCCGCTGAGCGAATATCCTGTGCAGGCGCCTGGCTCTTTGACGCCTCTCGGGCCAGATTCCCTATACGTGAGTCGACAGCCGATTCAATTCGAGAGGCGATTCCGTCCAGGCCAACTCTCGCCAGCACGACTGTATCGAGTTCTCGGGCACGCCGCGTGTGGTAGGAGCATCGCCCCTGATTTGTGGCTGCCTCGCACTGGTAATAGCGGTATGTATTTGACCCTGACGAGCCGTCATTGCGCTTCCAAGACTGGCGGCGAGTCACGCCCACCATGTTGCTGCCGCACGCGCCGCAAATGGCTGTGCCGGATAGTAGGTATGGCCTGCCTGCGCCATAGCCTGCTCGCTTGGCACGCTCATCGAGCCGTTCCTGGATTTCCCGAAAGAGGGCCGGCTTGACGAGGGCAGGATGATTTCCTGATACCCGAGCGCCGAGTCGGTTGTATGCGCCTGTGTACACGCGATTACGGAGCATATCGCGGATGGTGACAATGCTCCATGCGCCGCCCCGGCGGGTGCGCAGGCCGCGCGAGTTCAGGTCCGCCGCGATTGCGCGAATCCCCTTACCCTTCGCAGCGAGGCCGAAGATAATCTTGACGACCTTTGCCTCCTCCGGGTTCTCCTCCAGTTGGCCGCGGTCGCCCGTCTTGTAGCCATACGGCACGCGCCCCATCACAACACCACGCAATGCCTTGCGAGCCATGCTCTGACGGATTGTCTGCCCGCGATCGGGCTGTTCCTCTTCATCTTCGGGTGGGCGGAGGGCAATCTCCAGCGGGTTTCCGTCCTCCTCATCCGTGGAAACAAGGCTGACACCCATCGCCTCAAGGCGCAGGAGTTCTTCAATCAAGCGAATACGCGAGATGCGGTCGCCCGGCGCGATCATGATCGAGATTTCGCCCGTCTCTTTTTCCTCGTTGAGACGCTGGCGCAGGGACCAAAAACCGTCCTCAGTCGCGGCGTACATCCCATCAAATGGCACGCTGCCCCGCTCTGCTGCACGATCGAGAGTTCGGCGGTCGCCCACACCGAACAAGATAGTAGACACAGATTGCCGCTCCCCACCCGCAACCACCGCTTTTGTGCTTCGTTAATGTTACCACACTACGAGGCAGCCGGGGTATCTCTCCTTGCTTGATTCTCTGAGTGGCCGCTACGCTGAGTCGTGCACTCATGAAGGCCAGCAGAAAGAAACACCGACGCTTTCCCTCGCGGAGCAGCGCGCCGCCTGATACTGATACTCCCCGTGAGCGACTCACCATTGAACTCGAGCGTGCCGGACATCAGGGTGAGGCCATTGGCTGCCGGGAGGATGGCAAGATTGTTCGCGCCTCATTCGGCATCGCCGGCGAGCGCGTCGTGGTTGAGGTGCGTCAGGAGCATGCCACCTACCTCGTCGCGGAGGTCGTGGAGGTTCTGCGCGCCTCCCCGGAGCGGGTTGAGCCGCGCTGCCCCCACTTTGGCGTCTGCGGCGGCTGCCAACTCCAGCATATTTCCTATGAAGAGCAAGGCAGAATCAAGCAGGGCGTCCTGATGGAGCAACTGAGGCGGACGGGGCACATCGTCGATCCAACCGTGTCACCCATGCTGCTTGCAGAGAACCCCTGGAATTATCGTAACAACGCCCGATTCACGGTGCGTCGCGAAGGCACAGCCGGATTTACCAACTGGTTTACCCATCAATTTGAACCAATCGATGAGTGCCAGATTATGGACACGCGCATCAATGGCATCAAGCGCGCGCTGGATGGGGCGCTCAGCCGTAGTGAACGTCAGCTTGCTATACGCATCGGCCGCAACACCGGAGATGCCCTCGTCCATCCCGCCCTCGGGGCTCGCAGTGATGAGCGAGGGATTGAAACCGGGCAAGAGGCCCATGAGGAGCGCCTATTCAACGTGCCGTTTCGCGTGTCCGCTGCCTCATTCTTTCAGGTCAACACTGATCAGGCCGAGCGCATGATGGCGCTTGTCAGAGATCGCCTCCGCCCCGGTCCACGCCACACGATTGTGGACGCCTACGCGGGTGTCGGAACAATCGCCGCCCTCATCGCCCCGGTTGTTGGACGCGTCATCGCCATTGAAGAATCGGCCGCCGCGGTCCGTGACGCTGCCGTCAATCTCGCCCCCTTTCCGAATGTGGAGATGGTCCTTGCCAAAACGGAGGAGGCGCTGCCTGAACTTGATGAGCGTGTTGACGCCGTTATCCTTGACCCGCCGCGCGCCGGCTGTTACCCGGAGGTCATTGATGCCCTGCGTCGTCTGGCGCCCAGCCGCATCGTCTATGTGTCCTGCGATCCCGCCACGCTTGCGCGCGACCTTAATCTCATCATTCAACGAGGCTACATGTTGACGGATGTCACACCCGTCGACATGTTTCCGCACACGTATCACATTGAGAGCGTCTCCACGCTGGAACAGATGCCGCCGGACGGGTTTGTGCTCGCCTCAACCTCAACACGCCGCCGGGAGATTCTGACGCATGAGGGAAGGGCATACGCGGCCCTTGCACCCGCCGCCTCCATCGAAAAAGATGATGCACCCCAGCAAGCCCTCCCCGGAGAGGGGAAAGGCCAAGCACTGGCTGATCCTATCGCCTATGCCCAAGACCTGGCTCTCAGAAAGGCGCAGTCTGTGGCCGATGACGGCGCGAGCGTCCCGGTGGTTGGCGCTGATACGGTGGTTGTCGCGCCGGACGGCAGCATACTCAACAAGCCGCGAGATGCCGATGAGGCCCGGCACATGCTCCGTTCCCTGAGAGATGGCGAGCATCAGGTAATCACGGCTATTGCTGTTGTGCCTCCGCTCGATCCCGATTACTCCCATGAAAACACGGCCATCGTCGGATATGAGATGACGGTGGGCCGTATGCGCGCGTATACCGATGAGGAGATTGAGGATTACATCGCCACCGGCGATCCGTTCGATAAGGCGGGCGCGTATGGCATACAGCACGAGCAGTTCCGGCCGGTCGCCGAACTGGACGGATGCTATCTCAATGTCGTTGGCCTGCCACTATGTCTGCTGAATCGCTTGCTTGGGCAGGCAGGGCAGAAGGCCGGCGCGATACCGGAGGCGCGCCTCTCTTTCGGGGAGAAAGGAAATCAACCTACCTCGGCGACAATGGTAGGAACGTGCGCCTACTGCGCGAGCCGGACTCCACCCAACCTCCAGATATCGCCGTAGTGTCTGGGGGGCCTGTGGGGGGGGGGGACTCAGCGCCGGGCGCGCGGGCCGAATGGCTCCGGCTGGAAAGGAGCGTCCCTCGTCTCGATGTAGCTCCGCAGGCCGCCCTGCTCATTCGCCTCATCAAGATGCCGCTTAAAGTCCTCGCGCTGTGAGGTGTGGGCGAGCGCGGCTAGCTCGGCATTCAAGCTCCACGCCTTATCGAGCCCCATCATCTCCAGTCCCATTGTCGCCACGTGCAGGTTGATCTTGACTGTTTCGGGTGACACGAGCGCGATCCGCTCACCGATATGGAAACACTCCTCGAGCAGATCACCATGCGGCACAACCTTGTTGACGAGGCCGATTCGCAGGGCCTCCTGCGCATCGATGTGGTCGCCGGTCAGGGCGTAACGCAGCGCGTTCTTATAGCCTGCCAGCAGCACCCAGATGAAGTTCGTGTTGGAGATGTGGCGCACCTCCGGTTGGCCGAATACGGCATTCTCCGAGGCGATGGTGATGTGAGTGGTCAGCGCGAGCCACGAGGCCGCGCCAAGCGCCCAGCCGTTGATCGCCCCGATGATCGGCTTCGGATATTCCCAGCGCCGCATCTGATCCCGGATGCTGCTGCGGTCACCCGTTCGCCACGAGTCCAGGAATTCGGCGACGGACTGCCCCTCACGGAGGCCGTACGGCCACTCGACAGGCGGGAGGGAGCCATCACGGGAGCCGCGCATATTCGCGCCGGCAGAGAACGCCCGGCCCGCGCCCGTCAGGATTATGTAGCGAATGGAATCATCGTGCTCCGCCTCGTCGAGCGCGGCGTTCAGATCATTGCGCAGCTCAACGCTGAGCGAGTTCATCGCCTCCGGCCGGTTCAGCGTGATCAGCACGCCACCCCGCTGTGGCTCATACAGGATATTGTCATACGTGGTGCTCATGGGATTCCTCCTCACTCGTATCTCCTGATGATAGCCCCTCACCAATCGCCCTGCCGGCCTACGCCAGCATCGCAGAGGAACACGGGTTGATATAAACTCGGTGACGCATCTGTTTTCCGTGGATTGAAGGATTTGGAGCGGCGGATGTGGAGATAGTGGATTACCCGTAAGGGGAGACGGCGCGATGATGTTTCGGCGAATCGTTCATCCAGGTGACATTCTGCGGGATGAGTTGGCGGAGAGGGATGTGTCCCCAACGGCATTCGCCCGGGAGATTGATGTGCCGCCAAACAGGGTGAGCCAGATTATCGCGGGCAAGCGTTCCGTCACCGGAGACACCGCTCTACGATTTGGGCACTGGTTCGGGGTCGAGCCGCAGTTCTGGATGAACCTGCAGTCACAGTATGATCTGGCCGTTGCAGAGAGGGCATTCGGCGGGCAGGTGCGCACGCTGCCAACAGCGGCAGAACGCTAGCAATCCATCTCAGGCGACCTTTACGGGTTGTCGGCCAACGGAGACTCGCTATCAATCACGAACCAGGATGCTGTTTGCGCTCCAACATGGCGCGTCAAACCGTAGCCACTTTGTGGCTCACGACGCACTCCCTCACACCAGCGCCCCGCTCTCTTTCAGGCGTGCGATTTCGTCGTCGGTGAGGCGGAGGATGCTGCGGTAGATGTCATCGCTGTGTTGACCCTGTGTTGGGGCCGGTGTGCCGCTCTCGGCCGGGGTCTCGGAGAGCCGCATGCTCAGCGCCGGGTGCGTGAGCGGCGGCACGTTCTCCCACGGCGCAGGCGGCTGAACGGTGACGACTGAGCCGCGTTCGCGCAGATGTGGGTCCCAGACCAGCTTGTCCGGCCCCTGATCCATACCCGCCGGCACGCCGTTGCGCTGCAGCCTGTCAAAGACTTGCTGCGGGTTCAGGGTGGCCGTCCACTCTCCGATATGCCGATCAAGTTCCTCTTTATGGGTCAGCCTGCCCGCCAACGTTTCCCATTTCGTGTCCTGCGACCATGCCGGCGAGCCCATCGCGATAATGAGCCGCTCCCAATCAGCATCATCCCGGCAGACAATGGCGCACCACGCATCATGCCCGAGGCAGGCATACACCTCATGGGGCGCGAACCGGTCTGAGTTGTTGCCGTTCGCAGTGGCGTCGCTGCCGTTGATGGTGTAGTTCATGTAGAGCGAGCCGAGCGTGGATGCAAGCCCCTCCAGCTGCGCAACCTCAATGAACTGTCCGTCCCCGGCTTGCGTGCGGTGCTCAAGCGCAGTCAGCACAGCCCCCACGGTTGCGGACGCGGCAATATAGTCCGTATAGCCCAACTTGGGACGGGTGGTCATCTCGCTGTTCTTGTGCCCCCAGATGTAGCCGAGCCCGCAGAACCCGAATATCTGTTGCCCGTACGTCGTGAAATGGTGCGCGGGGCCGGTCAGGCCGAGGCCCGGCATCTGAACGACGATGATGTCCGGCTTGACGGCGCGGAGTTCGTCGTAGCCGAGTCCCATGCGATCCATGACACCGGCGCGCCAGTTGTCGATGACAACGTCCGATTCGGCCACAAGCCGCAGAACGACGTCATGCCCCTCCGGATTCTGGGCGTTGATGCTGACGCTCCGCTTGCTGCGGTTCAGCTCCGCGAATCCGGGCGCGTCCGGCCGCCGCGCTTGCGGGTGGGCGTCCGTTTCCACCTTGATGACGTCCGCGCCGAGAAAGGCGAGGAACGATGTGGCGACGGGCCCGGCAACCGCCTGCGTGAAATCGACAACACGGATGCCGTCGAGCGGACGCAGGGCGGGGGAGATCACTGGGTTCCGGCTTTCACGGGAATGAGGGGAGGTAGGGTAAGTCGGTTCGTTCTCCCTCTCCGTCCCGCGGAGGGCAGGGGCAGGGACCTCCGCAATGAGGGCGCCGAGAATCTCGTCGGTGTGTTGGCCGATGGAGGGGGCAGGATGGTAGACGCGCCACGGCGTCTTGCTCATGCGGAATGGCGCGCCCGCTGTTCTGTATCGGCCGATCTCAGGGTGATCCACATCCGCAAACCAGTCCCGGGAGTTGGGCTGAGGATGATTCACAAATTCGGAGACGCGCAGGATGGGCGTGGAGGGGATGCCGGTTCGCTGCGCCTCATCAACAAAGTCATCACGGTCACGCTGCGCGATGCAGTCGACCATCACCGCATCAATGAGATCGATATTCTCGCGCCGCCAGACAGGATCGGAGATCTGCTCTATGGAAATGTCCTGGGAATTGAGCAAGGTATGCAGTCGCGTGAAATGGCGATCCATGTACGTGGACGTCTGCACATAACCGCCATCCCGCGTGGCAAAGATGGAGACACCGGGGTTGCTGGGCGCGGAGCCGACACGCCGTCTCTGAAACTGTGAGAAGGAATATTCGCCAAGCACCATCATGAGCTGCCAGAGGCCAACATCTTGCAGCGAGATATCCACTTGCTGACCACGGCCAGTCAGATGCCGGGCTCGAATGGCGGCCAATACGCCGACAACCGTGTGAAAGCCGGCCACATGATACAGCTGCTCCGCCGGCACCATACAGGGCCGGGCATCACCGTCGCCGTGGATATACATGACGCCGTTCATCGCCTGAACGGTCAGCTCCGTGCCCACATAATCGCGCCGCGGCCCAAATCGGCCATAGGGTGATACGGCGGCGTGGATCAGGCCCGGGTTGAGAGCAGAGAGCGCAGCATAGCCGATGCCGCGCTCATCGAGGTATGTCCGGTCAATCGACTCCACAAGAACGTCAGCGCTCGCAGCGAGTCTGGCGAGTGTGCTGCGGCCCTCGTCCGTTTCCAGATTAAGGACGATGCTGCGCTTGTTGTGGTTGTCTGACAGAAAGGGGATGCTGCGATCCGGGCCGGGGAGATCATTGGCAAAGGGGGCCTGGTTGCGCAGCGGATCGCCGCCCGGCGGCTCCACCTTGATGACATCGGCGCCGAAATCACCGAGCAGCCGTGTCGCGAATTGAGGTGTTGGCCCGCCGAGATCAAGCACACGCAGGTGCCCAAGCGCGATTCCCTCGCCTGTCGTATCACGAGTGTCGCGTTCGTGCCCATTGGCCATGAGACCCCTCCCCCTCGGCGTCGCCGAACATCACCGCCACCCGAGCCGTATCATCCCGCGCAAACTGAATTCTGTCTAGTTCAAAGGCATGAGGCGCCTTCCCTCATGCCCCGTCCCCCTCCCCTTATGCCCCTTCCCCCTCCCCTCATACTCCCCATTTCTCCCCTCATACCCGCGAAAGCGGGTATCCATCGGAACTCGGCAAGTCACCCGCCGAGGTGCCGCAAGAGCAGGCCGAGCAGTATGACGATCGGCCCGAGGGCAACCAGGATGTTGGTGGGTGAGGCGAGGCGGGACAGTGTTGACCCTGCCTCCACCGCCACACGTGCGAGCGGTGCTGGCAAAATCTCGCTCCATAGCCCTTCGACGGGGGATGAGCGGCGGCGCGATCCTCGCCTGCTCAATGAGATGGCAATCATGAACATGCCCACCGAGAGAACCAACTTGGCGGCCAGGATGATGGCGTACGTCAGGCCGATCTCTTGTGTGACACGGTCGTAGATAAGCAGGACGCCGGTGATGATGAGTATCCACATTGAGAGATCGACAGCCTGCTTGAATCGTTCACCGATCAAGCGCGGGAAATCAGGCGCCCCGCCCTGTGTCTGCCGCATCGCCGGCCGCAGCGCAGACAGGTAAAAGATGTTGCCGCCCACCCACATGACTGTGGCGAGCACGTGCGCCCACCTCGTGATGAGGACGGTGGCCTCAAGAAAAGTCATGCTCATAGTGTAAGTGGCATTGCTATCCGAATGCGTCCCGCATTTAGTACAATTGCGCTATGGCGAGCGTGGAATTCATCATCGGCGGAGCGGGCAGCGGTAAGACGCGAGAGATCATCACGCGCCTTGCTGAGCGGTATCGGGCAGACCCATTTGCTGGCGCGCTTGTCCTTGTACCGACCATCCGCCACGCTGACCAATTCCGCCGGCGTCTCGTCCAGGAATGTGGCGTCGCGCTCAACCTGCGCGTCGAGACTCTGGCGATGTTTGGACGCGGCCTCGCCGCCGGCGCGCCGATTATGAGCGCCTCCACAGCGACAGATACATTGGCACGGGAGGCCCGCAGAACGGTTGGGCAGGGCGGGAATGCAGCGTATTTTCAGCCCATTGCAGGGACGCCCGGATTCGTCTCCATGATCGATGCGGCAGTAGGCAGCCTCCTTGAGGAGCATATCGATGCGGATGCCTTGCGCGCGGCGGCAGGAAAACTCGATGACATACCACCCGTCCGAGCGCTGTCGAGGATCTACGCTGCCTACACGGCTGAACTTGCGCGGCGGCATGTGGTACATCCGCTGCAGGTCAATGGCGTGGCCGCCGAGCGCGTCGGTTCTGCCGAAGGCGTGCCCGATAGTGTGATGGTGGACGGCTTTCTGCGATTCACAGAGGACGAAAAACGCCTGCTCTTCGCGCTGGCGGAGCGGGCACATGTGACGATCGGCTTCGACCCGGACGGCACCGCTCGCTCGAGGACGGACGTTGAGCGGCTCCAAAGCGAATGGCCGGCCGCATCAATGATGACGCTCGACGTCCCACAATCGCAGGCTGTCTGGACAAAGTCGGAGGCATCGAACCCTGAGCAGCACGTGCGTGAGATTGCACGGCACATCAAGCGGCTGTTGGCGGATGATCCAACCCTCAAGCCATCCGACTGCGCAGTGACATTCAGGCAGGCCACGCCGTATCTGGCCCTGATGCGGCGCGTCTTTGGCGAGTATGACATCCCGTTTGATCCGGCCGCCGGTGGCAAACTCAGCGACTCTGCGCTCGGCACGTGGTTGAATCGACTGCTTGGAATCAAGGACAACGGATGGCGCGCTACAGATCTCACAGGCATCCTCCGCAGGGGCCTCGTTAACGTGGGCCGCTGGGATATTGCGCCGTCCGATGTGGAGGCTCTGCCCCACCTTGCTCGTCAGAACAAGATGTGGTCGGGCCTCGAAACGCTTGAACGCCTTGCCACTCTTGCCGCTCCCGGCCTTGCCGACGCCCTGAATGATGTGCAGCAACTGATTGATGATCTTGAATCCGGGAGCGTCGATCCAACCCGGCGTCTGATTGATGCGCTCTACGGGGACAGAGGGTGGCTGCAGAGCGGCAGCGGCATCGATGACGAGGCAGCACACTCCATTGACCAGCTCCGCGCCTATCTTGAAGAAATGGCTCGTTCGACGCCAATTGATAGCGGCGAGGAGATTGAGCCGTTTGAGCGCTTTCGGGAACGTCTGAATCGCCGCCTCGCTATGCCGATCCTTGTGCGACGGACGGCGGGTGGTGTCCTGCTTGCGCCGATGCATACCATGCACGGGCTGCGCTTTCGGCACGTGATGGTGGGCGGACTGTCCGAGGGAGAATTTCCGGCGAGCCGCCGTTATGGCGAACTCCTGACCGACGATGTGCGCGAGAGATTGAACGAGGCGGGCCTCCCACTCCCGGTCGCCCCACGCGCCACGGAGGAGGAACTCTGGGAATCCGCCACATCCCGCGCCACAGATGCGACGAACCTGTGGCGCTACCGGATCAACGGCGCCGGCAAGGAGGCGACACCCGCGTGGGAATTCCAGAAGATTCCCGCTGAGACGGTCGGGCGGATCGACGCGCAAACCGCAGCAGAGTCTGCATCGCAGAGGGAGCTCGCCATCGCATGTACTCGGGGTTGGTTGGAGCAGCACGCTTTCCGTCCCGCCTCGGAACGTGGCGTGGCCGCGCCTGCATGGGATGTTGTGCGGATTGCCGCGTCAGTTGAACAGGTGCGGCGCTCATTCGCCTTTGCGGGGGAGTATGAGGGGCATGTCTCGAACGGATTGGCCTCGCGCATGACTCGCGAGGGGGCACGATGGAGCGCCTCGGCTTTGGATGCGTATTTGACGTGCTCATTTCAGTTCTTTGGCAACAGGATCCTTAACCTCAAAGAACTGGATGAGGAGACAGACGGCGCAGATGCGGCAATGCGCGGCACGATTGTCCACGCGATCTTGGAGCAGACATTAAGCCACTTGGTCGAACAGAGGCTGCCCCTCAATGACGACACCATCACGGGCATAATCGCGCGCATCGATACTGAGGGGAAGGCGCTGTGGGAGCAGGCTCCCGAGGCGTACAACTTTGGGCAGGCCGAGCTATGGAAACTTGAGTGGAAGCGGTATCGTGACCGCATCGTCAAGATGCTTGAGGATCAGGCGCCGTATGCCAGCGACACGGAAGATTTTCGCGTGCTGGCCGTTGAGTACCCATTTGAGGTGGAGATTCCCACAAACCCACCCCTGACGATCCGCGGCACCATTGACCGCATCGATGACTCGCCATACGGTCTCACATTGCTCGATTACAAGACCGGCTCCATACCCACGAAGAAGAAAGTCCGGGAAGGGGAGTCCATACAACTTCCCCTCTACGCCCTTGCAATGAAGGACGATCCGGCGGCGCAGGGTAAGCCCGTGCGGATAGAGTATTCGAAACTGCCTGCGCCGGGCGACGCACGGCCGTGGGCGCTCGATACGTCTCTCAGCGAGGACGCGGAACTCGTCGAGAACGTCATCGCCATCCTCCAGAAGAGCAGGGACTCCATTGAGGCGGGTGATTTCCGTGTGAACCCCACACCGGTCAGCTGCCCCACCTACTGCGCAATGAAACACGTCTGCCGCGTCAATACGTTCAGTCGGTACAAGCAATGAATCTGACACCGGAACAGGAACGCGCAGTAACCGAGCGAGGGCGTGATGTCATCGTCACGGCGGGGGCGGGCAGCGGCAAGACGCGCGTCCTCGTTGAGCGATATGTCGGCCTCCTGCAAGACCACACGATCGATGAACTGGTTGCCGTTACGTTCACAGAGGCGGCGGCCGCGGAGATGCGTGGGCGTGTCCGGCAGGTTGTCACAGAGCGGCCGGATCTCAGTCAGCATGTGAATTCGCTGGATACTGCCATCATCGGCACCATCCACTCGCTGTGCCTCCAACTCTTGCGCGAAAACCCGGTTGAGGCCGGTATCGACCCGGGCGCCGGCATACTAGACGAGAACCTCGCGCAGAGAGAGGTGCTGGCAGCGTGCCGTGACGCCATTGAGGCGGCGGCATCCAAGAATGGGCCGGGTATCGATGCCCTACTCATCCTTGGCATCGGGGAGGCTCAACGCGCCCTCCCCGGCATGGTGGAGCGTCGAGATGAGGTCAGGCGCGCATTCGAGGCGATGGGGGAACACCCTGATCAGTGGGAGTTAAACATCCGCAAGAGGCTCGACGCCTTTGTTGCAGCCCTCATCACGGAATGCCGCGACACACTCGAGAGAAGGCGCCTGCAACTCACGTTGGCACGCAATGCTGATGAACCTGCGCCCGACAAGCTCGATCCATATGTGAAAAGCGCGCTAGAGACTCTCGGCCAACCACTGAAGGGTGACACGGATGATTTCCTTGCTCGTCTTGAGGAGGCGGCAAAGCTCGAGAGCCCCGGCGGCAAAGGCGCCAAGAATGCCTGGCGCCACCCGGTCACAGAGGTCCGCGGATGGCTGCGTGAGATTCGCTCCGCATACGGTGGGATTGCGCCGTTTCTCTGGAATCCCGCTGACGCCGATGCCCTGCCGGCCCTTGCCTCTCTGCGCCTACTCTTCGAGGGAGCAGTTGGGCGTTATGAGGAACGGAAACGTGAGCTAGCAGCGCTTGATTTCCTTGACCTCGAATTGAAGGCGATCGAGATGCTCAGGAATGCCAAGGGTGTCGCTGCCGCCTACCGAAAACGCTTTCGGCACGTCCTCGTTGATGAGGCGCAGGACCTGAATCCAACCCAGGACGAGCTGCTGAGCCTGCTAACCCGGGGCGCGGAAAACGACCCACGCCCTGAACGGTTCTTCGTCGGAGATGCCAAGCAGTCCATCTATCGGTTCAGGCGCAGTGATGTTCGCATCCTCAACAAGTTGACGAGGGAAGCAGAGGAGGCGGACGGGGCCACCATTTCTCTGAACACATCCTTCCGGTCGCATCAGATTCTCGTCACTATGATCAACGGTCTGATGACCGGCGTGCTCGGGGATGCCAACGGGGACACCCCAAAGGACTATGAGGCGCGCATGGAGCCGATGAAATCGGGGCGTGCCTCGCCCGATTCGACCCCACCCATTGAGGTTCTGCAGATTGCTCGCCGGCACATAACCCCCGATGAGGAGGGGAGCCCCACCCAACGGGAGCTGCGCCAGATGGAGGCCTTCAACGTGGCGGGTCGCATCCGGTCCATCATCGAGGATGAACGGCTGGTGTGGGACAAGGAGAGCGGCACGCACCACCCCGCGCAGCCGGGCGATATCGTCATACTTCTCCGCGGTATGCTCCACGTCGATGAATATGAGCGGGCTCTGGAGAGTCAGGCAATCCCGTACCGCACCGCCACGACCGGGAACTTCTACACCCGCCCCGAGGTGATCGATCTGACCAACCTGTTGGAATGGCTATCCGAACCCGCAAACGACATCGCGCTGGTCGGTCTGCTCCGCTCACCTTTCTTTGCCATTGATGATGAATCACTCATTGCGCTGAAACAGACGGGGCGACCATGGATGGATGCGCTCCGTGAACCGCCGCCCGGTGTTCTGCCTCGTACGCGCCCATTCTGCGAGCACGCCGCGCGCGTGCTGGATCAACTCCGGCAGGAGTCGAGGCTGGCCGGGCCGGAGCAGCTGCTTGAGCGTGCGCTGACGCTGACGAATTATGAGGCATCATGGGCCCCACTGCGCGGCGGCGAGCAGGCGCTCGCCAACATTCGGCAGTTTGTCGGCATGGCACGAGAGATGGGTGGCACATCGGTTGATGAATTCGTCGATTATATTCGTCTCCTGCGTGATGACCTGAGTATTCGCGGACCTCAGGCTGCGCTTGATGCCGGCAATGCTGTCCGCCTCCTGACGATTCATTCCTCCAAGGGTCTCGAATTTCCCATCGTTGTTCTTGCTGATGCAGGCGCCGCCCATGGCGCATCACGAGCGTCGAGCGTGCTGTGGCGAGCGGATGAGGGCATCTCCATGACATTGGAGCAGGATATCGATTCGATCGGCGATCCGCGGCCCAAGCCCGGCTTCCACAGTTACCTGAAGGAACGCGAGAATCAAGAAGATGGGGCGGAGAGGAAACGCCTGCTCTATGTGGCGGCAACGCGCGCCGCCGACCTTCTCATTGTCAGTGGCGTGGAGCCGTCCGGTGAGACACAGTCATGGCTGAGTGAATTGCTCGCATACGGCGTCGGCCTTGACTTTCAGATTGATCCCCCGCGGGGCGTGGACAAGCGGTCCATGCAAGAAGTCAGCCCCGGACAAGATTTCGTGCCGCCCGCGCCTGATACAGAGGAACCTGCCATCGCTCCACTCCTCGGCCATCAGGGCGCCATCCCCATCCGCGCAAGCACGCCCGCTACTGCCTTGGAGCGCCATGATGATGCAGCGACATTCTTTGGCCGCCCCGATCCGGTGGCGCTCATCCGTGGAACGGTGGCGCATGCCGCCATCGAGGAGTGGTTTACGCGTAAGAACCGGCCGGACGTCCGTGACATCGCGCGGCGGCTCAGCCCTGAGCTGAGTGATGATGCTCTCACGACGATCTCTGGGGAGGTCGATGCGATGTTGAACGATTTTGATACCTCTGACCTCGCCGCATCACTGCGCCACCCCGCCGCCCGCGCGTATTTTGAGATGCCATTCTCATGGGACTGGGACGGCGTTGCCGTGCATGGCAGCATCGACCTCGCGTATCAGAACGAGGGGCAATGGTATGTGGTGGATTTCAAGACGGACCGCGTGGAGAAGGGTAGGGAGGCTGAGCGGGCCGCCGCCTACCTGACCCAACTTGGCGTGTACGCGGGCGCGATTGAGGCTGCCACACAGCAGCGTCCAAAGACGGGCCTCATGTTCCTGCGAACCGGAACCCTCCACTGGGTCAGCGAGTCAGACATTGAACTGGCGCTTGCCGCAACGCGCAGGCGCATTGATGACGGTGAGTTGTCGCTTGATGAAATCGATGGAGCTGCGGAATTCGTGGATGAGCCGCTCAGCGGCGCGTAGGATGTAAAGCCGAACCTTAAGCGCCAATCGGCCGTTGGGCGTGCTCCAAGTGGCCAACGTGGTGACTTTCCGCATCGCATTGGATGGCTGACCGCTCCAATTGAAGGGTGACATGCTCAATGCCGTAACGGAGCTTGATGATGCCCTGCATCCGATCCACCAAATTCTGATCGGATCCCTCAAATTCAGGGTCGATAAGCACATGGGCGGTCAGCACCTCGTTGCCGGACGTAATTGTCCACACGTGCACGTCATGGATGACGGTCACGCCCGGCAGTTTCTCAATGTCGCTGCAGAGCTTATAGACGTCGATGTGTTCCGGCACACCCTCCAACAGAACCCTCAGCACCTGGGTGACAAGCTTCCAGGAACTGAAGAGGATCAGCAGTCCGATGACCACACTCAAGATGGGGTCTATCAACGTCCAGCCTGTCGTGATAATCACGACCGCGGAGATAACAACGCCGACGGACCCCAGGAGATCTGCGAGGACGTGTTGAAACGCGCCCTCAACGTTGATGCTGTGTTCCGATGAACGGTGAAGAATCCATGCGGCAATGATGTTGATGATCAACCCGCCGATTCCCACGAACAGGACCGGCCATCCATCGACATGCTGCTCGCCGCTGGTGAACCGGTGGTACGCCTCGAAGGAGATCCATCCAACAATCAGCCACAGCGCCAACGCATTGATGAATGCTGCGAGGATCTCGGTGCGGAAATAGCCGTAGGTGCGCTCAATGGTGGCGGCCCGATCACTGATCCACATCGCAAAGAGCGCCATGCCGATTGCGGCGGCGTCCGTGAGCATGTGTCCCGCGTCCGCAATGAGCGCGAGGCTCCCTGAAATGACACCGCCAACAACCTCAGCGACCATGTAGGTTGAGATGAGAATAAGCGCCAGGAAAAGATTGCGGCGGCTCGTCCCTCTCAGATCGTGCGCATGGCCATGGGCTGCGTGGTCATGGCCGCCGTGGCCGTCATGGTCATCATGGTCGTGGCCATCGTGAAGATCATGGTCGTCATGGTCATGACTATCATGGCCATGTTCGTCATGGTTATGAGCCCATGGTCATGGCCGTCATGTTCGTCATGGTCATGTTCGGTATGGTCACTTCGAGCCATGGTGCCTGCGTTTCTCCGATGCGTTCCTCAGCTCCCCGCGTGCTGTGTGCTAGTATAGCCCACCCATATCAGGCGGACACGTGCATCCAAAGAAGGCAAAGCAGGACGGGTGAAGAGTGGCGGGTACGTAGAACGATTCGACTCAAAAAGACGAATAGCCGCCCAAGGGCGGCTATTCGCGTCAGCGGCAAATGTACTAGCCGTCTTCGTGATGCTCGTGCCCATCGCACTCATGCTGGTCATGCACGTGATTCGGCTCGTCGCCATGGTGCTCGTGCCCATCGCATTCATGCTGCTCATGCGCGTGTGCTGCGCTCGTCATAACGCCCTCCATTTCCTAGTTCACTCTGGTCGTGAATCCATTTTTCAACAAGAATATGTGCCTTTGGCGCAGTTTTTGATACTGAATATCTAAAATACCTAAATTGAATAAGGTATCAGTAAGGAATGGGGAGCTGTGGTGGCAACGGCAGGATTCGAACCTGCGACCTAGCGCTTATGAAGCGCCCGCTCTGCCGCTGAGCTACGTTGCCGAGTAACCGCCACCGGCCATCCATGATACGCCGCCCCGTAAGAGCCGGTCAAAAAATCGTCACCGGTGCTAAGCTTTTAGTCGGGAAGTGGTGGCCGTGAAACGGTCGTGATAAACAGGTGAGGGGAGAAGGGCTGTGCAAGATGGGACACTATCACCGGATGCTCTCACGCTGCGGGCGCGCAGCGATGCGGTTCTGCAGAGGAGTGTAGGGGATCTGCGCGAAACGCTGCTCGCGGCAATCGACCAGATTGAGCGATTCCCGTTCGTTTTTCCGGATTCGCCGCTGGAGGGAATCGAGGTGGAGCCACGCGAGATGGAATCGCCGGATCGCGGGCCCATTGTCGTGTGTCCGGACGGCGAGATCTATGAGCTCATTGTCCGAGCAACGTTTGAGACGTTCGGTGGGCAGGAATATGCGGACCGGCGGGAGGAAATCAAACCGCTCGACCTGCCGCTCCACGAATACATCGCGTACCTGTATAACGCGATCCTCGCGGTGACAGACTACCTCTACCAGACCCGCCAGCAGCCGCGCTAGCCTACCTCTTGGAAGGAATCGCTCTTGTAGGTGTCCTTGCTCTTGAGGTAGGCCTGGAGAGGCCCCTGCTGCACACCACGAAGGCGGTCATCCACCTCACGGGCGGGCTTGGCGGGGCTGCCCATCACGAGCATATTTGCCTCAATCTTGGTGCCCGGTGTGACGAGAGACCCCGCGCCAACAATCGCACCGTCGCCAATCTCGATCTCCGCCGGGCCGGGCGCCCCCACGCACTTTGCGCCGTTCGCAATCAGAACGTTGTCGCCGGTCGTGACGTGATGGACAAGCGTCATATGCGCGATGACGCAATTGGCGCCGATTGTCGTTTCCTCATGGAGCACAGCCCCGTCCTGGATATTCGTATTCTCGCCGACGGTGATGCGGCCAGAATCACCACGCAGTGTGGCATTGAACCAGATGCTGACGTTTGGCCCGATGACAACGTCTCCGATGACGCTCGCGGTCGGCGCGATCCACGCTGTCGGGTCGATCTGCGGTGTCATTCCGTTGATTGAGTAGATGGGCATCGGTTCCGTCCTCCTTGTTTGTGGGCGCGGGTCTGAGCGCCCTGCTGTCCGTTAGTTTGTCTCGGCTGTCTCGATAGTAACAACTGCCATGCCGCCCTGCGGGCGTTGACCGTCCCGACCAAGCAGATAGACATCAATCTCGAGAATGACACGGTCCGGCTGGTCGTGCCGATCCGTGACGACGCCGGTCGCAGAGTAGGTCTCACCCTGGCTGACCGGCATTCGAAAAACACAATCGAGCTTGTCAATGCGGCCGCTGGGAAGCCAATTCCGCAGTGCAGCCTCCATGGCAGTCATGCCCAGATTCCCTGGCACGATGAGGCTGTTGAATCCCTCACTACGAGCGGCATCCTCATCCGTGAACCGATTGGGGCCGCTCATGGAGCCGCGTTCCGCCTCTGTATTGCTGAGCCAGCCGGAGAGCGCCATCATGTCTTTCACCCACGTGTTCTGGGGTGTCCATTCAAAAGGCGGCACCTCATCCCCGATGTCCGCGTGGATGTGCTCCTGACTCATGATTGGTCACCCCCTGCCGGGCGCGGCGGAGGTCCCGGCGCCCGATACACCATGGAGTCGCGTGCTCGAGCGACAAGCTCGCCGGCATCATTGCGGAACAGTATCTCCCACACCTCAAATGCCATCGTGCCGGATCGGCCCGTCTTGGAGTACACGTCCTGCAAGATTGCCGAACGGGTCAGACGATCACCAACGTAAATGGGCGCATGAATCTCAATGGCGCGGCCTGCGTTGAGGCCCACGGTTGCGCCCTCCAGGTTCACGTCCGCGCCCTGCTGTTGATCCCTGCCAAAGAAGACGTTGAGCATGGCGGTGGGCGCCTCCTGCCGCTCGCCCTCCCGCGCCTGCGATGCCGGAACGCCCGTCAACTCGATATAGCGATCCACCATGTCCTGCGTCAGCTCGATGTCACCCGTTGGCTGCTCCTTGTGCAGGATGGCCTCATTGAAGGTTACTCGCGGGGCGTCCGCGTCCGATGATGTCATTCGTGCTGCCTCCTTTGTGACAGGATAGTACGGCGATTAGTTTTGCGTGTCCTCAAGATGGACGGCCGTGAACTCACGCGACCGCAGCGCCTCCACTAATTCCACCTCGGAAGATATGGGGGCGTCAAAGGCGGTTAGGCAACGAGCAATGGCGCTAACAAAGTGGGCATCACTCCCGCCGATGCCGGCCCAGCCGGTCTCGGCGGTCAACCGCTCTGCCGCCTCGGCCTCCTCCGGGCGATTACCCCCGTTCAGACGTTCAACAATGGTCACGTCAGGAAACGCAACACCTTGCGCCATCCAGGTGGCGAGGCCGATGCCGGCGCGGCCGGGATGCGCAGGAACGGCGATTGCGCCGTGCGTGTCCGCCGCCTCCATCAACCTGAACGGGTCCATCGAGACGTCCGTCGGATCAATAACCTCAGCCAGCGCTCTGTTGACGCCATAGACGAGAAAGTGGCCGTAGCGCGTGTCCAGCTCCGCGCCCTTGAGGACCTGGATGTCGAACTGCTCACTCAGGCCCGAATAATCGACATCAAGCGAGAATTGGCGGTGCTCGGTGAGGACGATGCCGTCCACCTGCATGCCGCGCTTCCTGAGCGTGCCGATCCACTTGAGATATTGCTCCACCGTGGCACGGGAGTCGTCGGACGCGACGGAGTGAGAATGGAGATCGTAGAAGTGCATTCCTGTCTTTCGCGCCCGGCGATGCCACAACTATTCCGGCGTGGCGGGCGAACGCCGCCAGTCCCTGATATTCCACAGCTCACTGTCCCACGCGTTCGACTGCACGCCGAGCAGCGTGTTTGCTTTGGCGGAGACCAGGCCGCGCCGAACAAGCGGAA
Organism: Dehalococcoidia bacterium; assembly: GCA_965214725.1. Taxonomy (GTDB): domain Bacteria; phylum Chloroflexota; class Dehalococcoidia; order UBA6926; family UBA6926; genus VXMO01. The sequence goes on from OZ243973.1 coordinate 100,765, forward strand.
TCTCGTAGGCTTTCTCAACGAGAATGTCATTCAAATCGCGAATGAGCGCCTCGCGCGCCGGGCCGCTCTCCACACGCGCCATCTGCGCAAAGAGGGTGTCATACGCCTCGTCGCACACACGAGCATTGTTATCCTCCGCCCACATGTTGCCGCGTGATTGGATGTGATCACACTGATAGCTCGATAGATAGATCTCCGGGTCAATCCCGCTGCCGTTCGTATACATCTGGACATCTGCCAAGAATCGCCTGTACGACTCCGTGTCCTCCGCAGGATCACCGCCAAAGAACACGCTCGCATCATGCGTGATGAGTGTGCTCTCAATCCCGATCTCATCCCACCATCCCTGAAGCAACGCGAACGTAGATTCCCGTACTGCGTTGGCCGTTGTTTGGAAGGTGATGGTGAGCGGCGTCCCATTGTATTCACGAACGCCATCGCCGTCTGAATCGACAACGCCGTTCTCGTCCAAGAGGTTGTTTGCTGCCTCGATGTCCTGGGTGAGGCAGCCATCTTTGTTCTCCGAGACAAATTGCGGCGGCGCAGTCACGAGATTGCAGGCCGCCATACCCGCAGCGCCATACAGAACATCAACGATTCCTTGGCGGTCGATGGCCATGGACATTGCCTGCGGAATGGGGGTGAACGTCAGGAACGGATGCGGATTCTGCCCATCGAGATACTCGGAGCGGCTATTGGCGTCATCCGTGTGCGGGTTTGTCTGGTTGATGATGATGCGCTCAACATCGCTAGCAAAGGCCGTGACGATGTCGCCGTGCCCCACTGCCACCAATTCCTGCAGCTGTGTGGGGAGAATTTGCAGATTCCAGCCATAGTCCGCGCTCCCCTCAGCGAGCACGGCTCTCGCGCTTGTCTCTGCATCACCGCCACCGATGAGAATCACACGATCAAAATAGGGCTCCTGCCCCCAGTAATTCTCGTTGCGCTCATATTCGACACGATCATCCGGGAGGAATTCGGTGATACGGTATGGGCCTGATCCAAGTGGGAGGCGATGTTCCTCATCACAGGAGAACGGGTCCGCGGCCATGCAGTCCGCAAATTGGGCTCGGCTGATGATTGGAAGGCTCGTACTCGCGAGCAGCCGTTCCGGGTTCTGTTGCTTCTCCGTGAGAGTGAAAACGATCTCCAGATCTCCATCTGCCTCCACGGATTCAAAGACGCTGAATGAATGTTCCTCGAGGCAGCCAATCCCCTCAGTTGTGCAATAGATCCACGTGAATACGACATCATCAGCTGTGAGGGCGCTCCCGTCAGACCAGGTGAGATTCGGGCGCAGCCGCCAGGTGATGGTGAGTCCGTCATCCGAGATGCCGCCGTTCTCAACCGACGGAACCTCAGCCGCGAGCCTCGGGACAACGCTGCCATCCGGCGCGGTGACCGCAAGGGATTCAAGAGCAATGGCTCCCGCGTCTCGGTCCTTCGTTCCCGCCGCTTGGTAGGAGAGCGGCAGCGACGGGGCTTGCCAATAGAGGAGGGTCAGAACCTCCTCGGCCGGCTGTTCAGGCGCTGACGTTGGCTCAGCAGTTGGTTGGTCTCCATCACTCTCACATGCGGCGAGACCGACAAGGAGAGCCGCGCCAAGCAACAACGCCAATGCAAGGGTTCGTACGGGCCTCATCGCAGCTCCGATTTGCCGGAACAGGGCGGTGGCGCGGAATGTCGTGATGTGCGGCGGCGCTCCGTCGCTCACTCCGGAACCTGCCTTCCCACAAAAGACTTGGCCCAGTCCATCGCCTCAATAATGTTTGCGCGGTCATCCGGCGGCTTGGGGTGATGTGAGTTCGCGGCGCGTTCAATGATCTTGGGGATATCAGAGAGGCCGATCTGCTGTGAGAAGCAGAGCTCAATCGCGGCGTCATTTGCGGCCGCAACAACGGCAGGGTACGTCTCGCCCTGCCGTGCCGCCTGAATGGCAATCTGATAGCACGGGAACAGGTCATGCTCCAGCGGTTCAAACGAAAGGCGTCCCTCGGAAAGGAGGTCAACGCGGTTGATCTCAGCGTTCGCCCACCGGTGCGGATAGGCGAGAGAGAGCTGCACCGGAACACGCATGTCCGGGATAAAGAGGGCAGATTTCACGGAACCGTCATTGAATTCAGTCAGCGCACGGACAAGGCCCTGCGGGTGAAAGAGGATGTTGATGTTCTCAAGGGGGATGTCATAAAGGGAATTGACGACGGCCACCTGCGTTGCCTTCACCATCAACGTTGATGCATCGATTGAGCGCTTGCGCCCGACGGCACGCGCCGGGCGGGCTGTTGGAAGTGTCGCTGGCACCTGCGTGCCATGCCGCAGCAGGCGCCGCGCCTCCATCGTCCCCCACGTTGAGGTAATCGTCACCTGCCGAACCGATTCGGTTCGTTCACCCCACAGGGTCTGCCAAACGCCGATGGGTTCATCGTCGAGCGGATAGATGGTTGCGCCGGTTTCCTTGGCGCGCCGCGCCAGAAGAGAGCCGGCGATATACAGCGTGTCTATGTTGCCGATGGCAACACGCTTGCCCGCGTCAATGGCCGCCCATGCCGCCTCAAGGCTGCTCCGCCCAACGTTGGCGATAACCACCATATCAACCTCGGGCGAGCTCACGATGTCATTGATTGACATGAACGTGACGCCATCCGGAACGTCATCCCGCCATCGCCCGCGGGCGAACCCGGCCAGGGAGGGGCGGTGTTCTTGAATCTGCTCCGCCAGACGTTCAAGGTTGGAGCCGGCCGCCAAGCCCACAATGCTGACATGGTCACGTAGTGAACGCGCCACGGACAGGACAATCTGACCAAGCGAGCCGGTTGAGCCGATGACGGCTACGCGGAGTGGCTGTGAATCAGCGACCATCTCATCTCCGCTCGGACATATCATCCAGTTTTGCAGTGAGGAGGGTGGCGACGTGTTCATGGATGGATGGGTCTTCGATGGCGTCGACGATCTCCGAGACAAAGGCGCGGATCAGAATCATCCGGGCTGTCTCCTCGTCAATGCCCCGGCTCACTAGGTAGAAGAGTGAATCATCATCGAGCCTGCCGCAGGCGGCGCCGTGCCCGCACCGCACATCATCGCAATAGATCCAGAATGCCGGCTTTGTATCCGCCTCCGCCTCATTTGATAGCAGCAGATTCTTGTCCACCTGCATGGCGTTCACCTTGGCGGCGTTGGGCCGCACGATGATGCTGCCGTGAAAGACGGAGCGGGCCCGGCCGTCCAGAATCCCCTTGTAAAGCTCATTCATATCATTGTGGCCCACGAGATGATCAACAATGACCTGGTTATCGATGTGCTGATCCCGTGTCACAAGGTACGCGCCCCGCACATCGCTGTTCGAACCCTCTCCTGCCATGGTGACCGTGAGATTGTTGCGCGTCAGCCGCCCGCCGATGTCGATTGCCATTGACCGGAAGGTCGCATTCTCGTTGACCTCCACCTGCGTGGTGGACACGTTATACGTGGCTTCATTCTCAAGCTGAATCTTGCAGTACGAAAGCTTAGCGCCGGCTCCGACAACAATCTCCGTCACCGCATTCGTAAAGTGGGCGCTCTCTGACGTGGAGATATGCGTTTCCACAATCGCTGCGGAGCTGTCCTCTCCCGCAATCACAAGGGAGCGCGGCACAGCCGCGGCGCCCTGCGTCCTGTCAGTAGAGATATAGACAACGTGAATGGGCTTTTCGATTGCGCTCATGCGCGGCAGGATAATCAGCGCGCCGTCCGTCGCCAGGGCAGTATTCAGCGCGGCAAAGCCCTCTTCCTTGTGGTTCGCAACGCGTGTTAGGTGGGCCTGCACTGCCTCATGGCCTAAGTGAATGCCATCAGCCAAGCTGCCCATACCGACGCCGTCCGGAAGGCCGTCCGAAGCAGAAAGTTCCGGTGAGTACACCCCGTCTACAATGACGGCGCGATGCCATGCTGCACTGCCGAGTCTGAGCGATTCGAGGTCGAGGGTAGGAGGGGCGCCCGCGTTTGCATGGTCAGGCGGCGCGAATCCCCGCCTGATAAGCGGGCGTATGTCCGTGTATTTCCACTCCTCGTTCCCGCGTCGGGCGGTGGGCAGGCCGATAGCCTGAAATGATTCGAGCGCCTCATCGCGCACGGCGGCCAGCCACGCAGGGTCGCTTTCGGCGCGCGCCTCGCGCTGAGACCGCGCGGCATCAACGAATTCCTGGACGTATGTATCGAGGTGATTTGTGGTGGTCATGGAGTCTTGGGCGAAAGCGCGTTGCAACGCACGCCTAGCCGACGGTTCCTTCAAGATTCAGTTCAAGCAGGCGCGTCGCCTCAACGGCAAACTCGAACGGCAGCTTCTTGAACACCTCTTCACAGAACCCGTTGATAATCATGGAATGTGCCTTCTCGACGGAGATGCCGCGTGAATTGCAGTAGAAGAGCTGGTCCTCGCTCACGCGGGACGTGAACGCCTCATGCTCGAGGTGCGCAGATTTGTTCTTGACCTCAACGTATGGTGTGGTGTGCGCGCCGCACTGATCACCGATGAGCAGGGAATCGCACTGCGTGAAATTCCACGCGTCGTCCGCGCCGGGGTTGACTCGCACGAGGCCGCGATATGTGTTCTCAGCCTGTCCGGCGCTCACACCCTTGGCGATGATGGTGCTCTTTGTGCGCTTGCCGATGTGCGTCATCTTGGAGCCGGTGTCCGCCTGCTGCTTGCCCTTGACGAGCGCGACGGAGAAGAACTCACCGATGGAGTCATCACCTTGTAGGATCACGCTCGGATATTTCCAGGTGATCGCTGAGCCGGTCTCGACCTGCGTCCACGAGATTTTGGAGCGCGCGCCCTGGCACTTGCCACGCTTGGTTACGAAATTGTAGATGCCGCCGTTCCCGTTCTCGTCGCCCGGGTACCAGTTCTGAATCGTCGAGTACTTGATCTCGGCATCGTCCATGGCAACAAGCTCAACCACCGCCGCGTGCAGTTGATTCGTATCGCGGATAGGCGCGCTGCAGCCCTCAAGGTAACTGACATAGGAGCTCTCATCGGCCACGATGAGCGTCCGCTCGAACTGCCCGCTGTTCTCCGTGTTGATGCGGAAATACGTCGTCAGCTCCATGGGGCAGCGCACACCCTTGGGGATGTAGCAGAACGACCCGTCAGAGAACACGGCGGCGTTGAGGGCGGCATAGAAATTGTCCGTGTACGGGACGACTGATCCGATGTACTGGCGGACAAGGTCCGGGTGATCCTGAATTGCCTCTGAGAACGAGGAGAAGATGATGCCAAGCTCGGCGAGTTTCTCCTTGAACGTTGTTGCAACGGACACGCTGTCGAAGACGGCATCCACCGCCACGCCCGCCAGCAGCTTCTGCTCCTCGAGCGGAATACCCAGTTTCTCGAATGTGGACAGAACCTCCGGGTCCACCTCATCGAGGCTGCTCAGCTGTTCCTTGGCCTTGGGCGCAGAGTAATAGATCATGTCCTGAAAATCGATTGGCGGAAACGTGATGTGCGCCCAATCCGGCATCTGCTCCTTTTCAAGCAGCGTCTGCCAATGGCGAAATGCCTTGAGCCGCCACTCCAGCATCCACTCCGGCTCATTCTTCTTGGCGGAGATGAGGCGCACCGTGTCCTCGGAGAGGCCGGGCGGGACGGTGTCCGAGTCCACCTCCGTGATGAAACCGTACTTGTAATCCTGCTGAGCGATACTCTTGAGTTCCTGATTGGACTCAGGGGGGGCATCCTGCTGTAGCGTCTCGTTCGCTGTGGTCACGAAAGTTCACCTGCCTTGCTTGCTTGCGCCACGTGCCATGAGGGCCATGGGAAAGTTTCGGCTGGCCGCATGAAACGCCTGCGGCACAGCACTATTGTACCCGCATAGCGCGTAAGACGCGATATTGCCTTTCAACCCGTCCTGTCGCCAGCATCACGCCAATCACCACAAGCCAAACAAAGAAGATTGAGCCGGTGATCTGGTGGACATAGATTAGGTCCGGAAGCCAGATCAGCTGCATTCCGCCGCCCAAGACTGCTGAGATGGGCGCAATCAGCCGCAGCCGGCCACCCACACGGAACTGGTAGGCGGAGGCGACCATGAGAGCGAGACCGGCGGCTGAGAAACCTGCCACGCCGGTGAGCCAATGGAGCCAATCCATGGATTCGTGGAGAGAACTTGCTGACCCGCCCGCCCCCGGCAGCGTTGCGGCCAAGACAACAGCACAGAGTCCGGACAGTGTCGTGAGCGCGCCGGAGATCATAAACAGGGCAGGGACAGCGGGGGATGCCCATCGCTCACGCAAGATCCATGTTCTGGAGAGATACCAGGCTCCGGACGCCAACGCCACCCCGGACACCAACCTCCCTGCGCCGCTCAGGCCATAGAAGAGCCTGCTGTCTGCAATCGCCGCAAAGGTCTCCGAAAGCGTTTCTTCATCCGCGTCCGCCGCCACGCGCCCCGCGACCGCCACAAGTGTGGCGAATGCCGTCACAACGAAAAGACGCCCCGACATACTGGCGGCCTTGCCAGGGATACTCTCCTGCGGGGCGTTCTCGTCGTTATCCTGTCGCAAGCTGCCTCCCACGGCCACGAGGCCATCCAACAGCGCTTGACCCGTGGCAGAACATTCCGGACGTCAAGTATAGGGTACAGGGCATGGAGTATTCGGGCTCGGGGGGAGGGATGAGCCACTTGGTAGAATGTTGGGTATGGTACGGTAGGCAAGTCACAGTGCGAACAGATAAGGGGGCAACCCATGACGATGACGGCAAGCGGAATCATCCTACCGGTCACGGTCTGGTACGACTACATTTGACCGTGGTGCTACATCGGCCAGGAACGGGTCGATAAGCTTAAGCAGGATTTCAACGTCGAGATTGATTATCGTGCGTTTTTCCTGCGTCCGGACTTGCCGCCGGAGGGCATCGCTCGGCCGGAGCGGTACAACAACCCGAACTCGCCCGTCCAGCAGGCGGCGGAGGCGGCGGGCATCGTCATGAACCGCCCTGAGCGCGTCCCGTACACACGCCTCGCTTTGGAGGCAACGGAGGCCGCCAAGCAGGCCGGCGCAGGTGAGGCGTTCCATGAGGCCGCCTACCGCGCATATTGGGGTGACGGCGTTGACCTTGGCGTTGTTGAGAATCTGCAGCCCATTGCGGAGAGCGTGGGGCTTGATTGGCCCACAATGCATAAGCACATCCAGGATCGCACGTACAAGGAAGAAGTGGAGCGCCAGTATCAGGACGCGCTGAACATTGGTGTGACCGGTATTCCGGCCTATGTTATCGGGCGGTTCTTCTTCGTCGGGGCGCAGCCGTACGACGTGTTCAAGCAGGTGGCAGAGCGCGCCCTCAAGATGATGGAAGACGGCGAGGATCCAGGCTCCCCAAGCTAGTCTGTCTGAGGGCAGATCCTTCAGGCAGAAGAGCCATTGGTCTCAATCGGAATTGCCATGCGTTTACCGTACGGTGGTCGACACATGTCTGCCGTTCACTGCGGCCGCCGAACAGCTCCTCATTGAACGCGACGATTGGCTTGGTTCAGTGCGCCGGGCTTGCGGGGAGGGCGTACAATCGTTGCGTGATAGTTTTCACTGAGGGTGGCGGCTAACCTGCCATGCAAGGCGATAATCGAAGACGCCCGCGGGAGCGCCTTGTACGCCGCTCACTCGGGAGGCAATCGCGGCGGCTCGCCATCAGCAGGCCGCACGGTCCATCCCTCCCCGCCTTCATCAGCAAGCCCTACGTACGCATAACCCTTTTCTTTGGCGCCGTCATCCTAATTGGCGCCGTTCTCCTTTCCATGCCGTGGGCAGCCACAGACGGCTCAGCGGACATCATCACGGCGCTCTTCACGGCCACATCCGCCACCTTTGTTACCGGGCTCATCGTCGTCGAGACGGGCGACTACTGGTCCCTGTATGGGCACATCATCATCTTGTGCCTCATTGAGATTGGAGGGCTCGGTTACGTTGCCGGCCTCTCCGTCATCATCTTTGGGCGAGCGCGGCGGGCGTCATTGTCAGACAGGCAGTCTCTGCGCGCGACGCTCGGGGGCGGCTCGCTTGGCAGCATCAGCCAAGAGGCCCTTCAGGTGATTCGGATTTCCATCGTGATTCAGATCATCGGGTTCATCGTGCTGTTGGCGGGATTCATCGTTGCGGGGCACAGCGCGGGAGAGGCGGGCTGGTTCGCCCTCTTCCACTCCATCTCAGCCTTTCACAACGCAGGATTCGATATAACGGGCGGCGCGCCGAGCATCTTTGAGTATCGCTATTCCCTGCTCGTTGCAGGACCGATAACACTGCTCTCTTTCATCGGGGCGACGGGCGCAGTCATCGTGATAATCCTCTACAGGCAGCGACGCTGGCTGACGCTGCCTCTCGACACCAAGATTGTCCTCGTCGGCATGGTGGGTGTCGCCGTCGCCGGATTCCTTGGCGTCCTGCTTACTGAGTGGTCCAACCCGGCAACGCTTGGCTCGCAGCCAATCCCGAACCGTTTATGGGACAGCTTCGTAATGGCGGCCGGGAACCGCACATCAGGATTCAGCACGTTCGCAGTGGATGCAACGTATGAGCACACGCTCTTCCTGCTCATCTGGCTGATGCTGATTGGCGGGGCGGCCGGCTCCATGACGGGCGGCATCAAGATCAACACCGCCATGGTGCTGTTCACGTCCGTGCTTACAAGCATTCGCGGGCTGCGCCATGCCTCAATCTTTGGACGCGAGATTGCTGACGCGCATGTACGGCGCGCCATCACAATCGCGAGTTTCGCATTCGTTTGGGTGAACGGGGCTGCGTTGCTGCTGAGCCTGTCCGAAGGGGCACACTTTGTGCAGATACTCTTTGACGAGGTCTCAGCGTTTGGACTGGTCGGTCTCTCGACGGGGACAATCCCTGATATGTCCGTATTCGGCAAGATTGTGATTATCCTGTCCATGTTTGTTGGCCGCTTTGCGCCGTTCTTCCTTGCGTTGGAGCTTGCCAATCGGGAAAGATATGCGCGTTTCCGGTACCCGGAGGCAGAAGTTAGGATAGGCTAGTACAGGATCAAATCAGCGGAGAGTGCAGACGTGGCGAATGGACAGGTAACTGTTCTTGGACTCGGCCGTTTCGGTCAACGGGTCGCTCGCGACCTCCAAATGAAGGGGGTTGATGTCTTGGCGGTTGATAAGGACTCCAACCGCGTTCGGGAGGCATCCGTCCTGCTCCAACATGTGATGGTCGCGGATATCAGTGACGGCCCGACCCTCATCGAGCTTGGTGTGCCGGAATCCGAGACGGTCATTGTCGCCGTTGGCGGCGATATCCAGACCAGCCTGATGACCACGATTCTTCTGAAGACGCTGGGCGCGCAGGAAATCGTCGCTCGCGCCCGGGATGATCTGCATGCGAACGCGCTGAGGCAGTTGGGCGCGGACAGAGTGGTCTTTCCGGAGCTTGATACGGCGCAGCGCCTTGCTCACAGTCTCTCATTCAAAGGCGTTCAGGACTATTTTGAGCTGAGCCGTGATTATGGAATTGGGACGGTCGTGGTGAATGACGGTATGGCCGGCAAGGCCATTGAGGAGCTCGGCCTGGTTCATCCACGCCAGGCGGATGAGCTGAGCGTGGTCCTGATCATTCGCAATAGGAACGAGGCCGTACTGCAGCCGGACAGGCTCGAAAAGGTCTTGCGTGGCGATGTGCTTGTGTTGGCAGGGCTGGATAAGGATTTTGAGGGGCTGAATCTGGAACGATTTGCCCCAAAGAGAGAGGAGTAGACATGACGCAGATCAGTGACCATGTGTATAGCTGCCATATCGCGGACACGCATTACATGCACCCGGGCGGCACCAACATCTACTTCATCGGCGATCCGTCTGAGGAGATGCTGGTGCTCGATACCGGTGAGCATGATCGTTCATGGACAAAGCAGATCATTGAGTACTGGGAGGGACTTGGCTCGCCGACCATTACCGGCATCCTGATCTCACACGGGCATGGCGATCATACGGGCGGAATCGACCGCATCCAAGAAGCGATGAATGCCCCCGTGCGCTGTCACCCCAAGCTCGCCAAACAGCTCCGCAGCGTACTCGGAAATCAAGATGATCTCGTCATCCCTCTCAAGTCACGCGAGGTGCTGCGAACAGGCGGAGGGACTGCGCTCCGCGCGTTGTTTACGCCGGGACACGCAGTCGACCACGTTTGCTATCACCTGGCGGCGGAGCGTGTTCTCTTCACGGGGGATACCATCCTCGGCGCGTCGTCATCGTCTGTGCAAGACCTATTCGACTATATGAAGACCCTTGGGAAACTCGACAAACTGCGAGTAGAGACCATTGCCCCGGGGCATGGGCCGGTGGTTCCATCGCCGCGCGGCCGACGCCTTGCTGCCTGGTACATTTCGCACAGGCAAGAGCGGGAAGAGCAGGTGCTGTCCGCGCTCCAAAAGGGGATCAACAAGGTTGATGACATGGTCAAGGACATCTACCCAAAGAATCTGAAGCGGGACCTGCGCCCGGCTGCCGCCAGAAATGTGCGCACGCACCTGGATAAACTGAAGAAGGAAGAGCGCATCGAAGAGGCAGAGGCGACGTACAGCCTCACCTGACAGGCAGGGAGAGAGGGCAATGGCCGCCACGGAGGGCGCCGACTGCATATTCTGTCGCATCCGGGATGGAGGAATCCCGAGTGACATCCTGTACAGGGATACCGAGGTCTTCGCGATCCGTGACATCAACCCGCGCGCGCCCGTCCACATCCTCGTGATTCCGACGGTACACATCCCGAGCATCGGGGACATCACGGATGCGCAGCTCCCTCTCATGGGGAGACTGACCGCCATCGCCAACCATCTTGCAGAGCAGGAGGGCATCTCCGCGTCCGGGTACCGTCTCGCCGTGAACAATGGACCGGACGCGCATATGAGTGTCCCCCACTTGCACGTGCATCTGGTGGGCGGCAGGCCGCTCGGCGCGGAGGGATAGCGGAACACCATGAGGATGCTGCGCCAGACACAGTCAGGATCTCTCGTTGGATCATTCACGAGCCTGTTTGGCGGCAAGGGCTCCTTACCCACCGCGCAAACCGTTCTTGTGCCCCTGTTCGGCTCGTCCATGGATGAGACCGCGCTGATGGTGGCCGGGGAGGTGGCGCGTGAGTCATCCGGCCGCGTGCATGTCCTCTACATCATCGAGGTTCCCCGCGCCGTCCCGCTCGATGACCCAATGGATGCCCACGTCAGAAATGGTGAGCGCATCCTCACGGACATTGAGGAGCACTGGCCGCACCGGAAAGCGAGCCTTGTCGCGGAGTTGCTGCAGGCTCGGCAGGCAGGCCCTGCCATCGTCACTGAGGCTGCAGAGCGCGATGCAGACCTTGTCATTATGGGCATCGATCATGAGCGACGATATGGCGACTACAGCCTGGGGGATGCGACTGCGCATGTTCTGCAGTATGTCCAGTCCACCGTCTGGATTCTGCGGGCGCCAATCAATCAGAATGAAGATCGCTAACCGGCAGACTGTCTTAGAATGAGCCAACAATGAAATTTTTGATTATGGGGTGTGGACGTGTCGGCTCCGGCCTGGCGCTCAGCCTGACGGATGACGGGCATGATGTGACAATCATGGACGTGCGGCAGGAGGCTTTTCGTCGCCTGACGGCCCGATTCCGTGGCAATGCCATCATCGGAGACGGCCTTGATACCGCCGCGCTTGGACGGGCGGGAATCGACAACGCGGATGTATTCGTGGCAGTGACGCAGGGTGACAATAGAAACCTGATGGCCGCGCAGGTCGCAAAGCATGTCTTTAACGTTCCGCGCGTCGTTGCGCGGGTCTATGATGACAGCCGCGCCAGCATCTTTCAGCAGTTGGGCATTCAGACGCTCAGCTCGCCGCGGTTCGTGACAGGATTGATGCGGGATATGATTCTGAACGCTGACGCAAACGGCTCAACGGAGGGCGATTAGCCGATGTACGTGATCATCGCAGGCGGGGGCAAGGTCGGGTTCGCCCTCTCACAAGCCCTGCTCGCCAACGGACATGAGGTTCTCTGCATCGAGAATGATGCACACCGATGCGCAGTCATCGCCGAGGAACTCGGCAGCGCCAGTTATCGGGGTGACTGCTGTGAGGTGAGTGTTCTGGAGGATGCAGGAACGGGCAGGGCAGATGTCTTTGTGGCCGTGACCGGCGATGATGCCGATAACCTCATTGCCTGCCAGGTTGCAAAGGCGCGGTTTCAGGTGCCGAGAACGGTTGCCAGAATCAACGATCCGCGCAACAGGGAGATTTTCAGCATCCTCGGCGTAGACGCCACCGTCAACTCCACGGACGTCATCATGTCCCAGATCGCGCAGGAGATGCCGTCCCGCCCGCTCACACAGGTCTTGAATCTCAGAGGGACCGGGCGGGAGCTCTGTCAAGTTGAGGTGACGGCAGACTCGCCGCTTCTCGGGCAAGAGATACATTCTCTGGCGCTGCCCGGTGAAAGCACCATCATCCTCATTGTTGCGCCGGATCAGACCGTCAGCGTGCCAACGAATGGCTTGCAGCTTGCGGCCGGACAGGTTGTCCTGGCCGTGACATGCGAGGATGACGAACCTGCGCTGAGAGAGGCCCTGACCGGCGTCGCGCTTGAGTGAACAATCCCGAACGAGGCGCCAGAAACCGCCGCACCCGGCTCCGGATGCGGCGTTCTACATGCAGTCTATGTGCCGGTCTTGGATGACTAGGTTGCTGAGCCGTCGCCGCGTGTGTGGCGAATCCAGTCCTGCATCTCCTGGCCGGCCCGCATCGCTGCGTCGCGGCCCTCAGAGATTGCGTCACGCAGCGCCTCGTTGCCTGTCTCGCCCAGATCCCTGGCGCGTTCGCGCAGGACGTGCGTACGGCTGAGTATATCAGCGCGCGAATCCGGACCCGCTTTCGGCGTGAACAACACGCCAAGCACAACACCAACAATCGCGCCGGACACGATGCCCAACAGGAAAGTCAGGATGCTTGCACCCTCTTGTCTATCTGCCATTGAACTGCTCCCCCGCCCGGCTGTTCTTCATGCCGTTGCTGCCGGGCCCCCATGAGATGAGTATAGTGCAGTTTTGCGCGGGCGCGCATCATCCTGCGGCCTTTGGTCCGCCTCCACCCCGTCTGCCAAATCGCCGCAGCACGCGCATCCCCTGACGCAGGCCAGTATAGAAGCTGATGGCCGGGACGGCGGGCCGTATAAGCGCATCCGAAACGAGACGGATGGATGCGCGAATGTCGCCGGTCGAGCCGCGGATGTTGTCGAGTATCGGTTGCAGGGCGCGCCCGATCTTGAGCGCGATCAGGATAATCACCAAGAACATGAGTATGCCAAGCACACCCCACACGATGATTACGATGTCCCGGACGATTGCGATGGCTTCAGCCAAGCGGATACCTCATTTGCCTAACGGATGTCCTCAGTATTGAGCATCAGCTCGTGAATTGTCACATCGCCCCTTAGCCTACACGACTTTGTAGATGCGGACAGGTTTGTGCTCACCCGTATCCTCATAGACGAGGTGCAGCCGCGGGTTCGCTTCCAGGGCAGCCACCCCGTCAGGATGATAGTAGAGGCGCTCTGTCTGTCCCACTAGGACATAGCCCACATCGTACTTATCCAGGATACTGTCGATTCCTTCCGGCAAACCGTGGGTGTAGATCAAGGACACTTCAGCCTGCCGGCGGTTAATCTCACTATCCGCGATCCCTATCCCTCTCTGCTGTGTCTGATGCCACGGCCAGCCGATAATCACCGGCAGGCCGGCGTACATTGCCGCGCGAGACTGAATGCGAAAGTAGGGCGTATTGTTCTCATCGTGTGGCAGGCCCGCCTCTGCAACAACGGGGATTCCCTCCACGTTCTCCCGCAGCCAGAGCAGCGCATCCAACTCGGGTTGCAGCTCGATCGTCCCGCCCCAGACGTCCGTGTAGCTGCTGTCCTGCATGTAGGCCGTGCCATCCAGCGTCAGCGGGATGGTGGTGTCGAAACGGTCTGCCAGCCGCGCCCGCGTGCCGAGGACCGGATAGATGGACACGCCGAGAATCAGGACGGCGAGAAGGCTAAAGAAGGAGACACGGTAGACGCGGCCGATCCCCGGCGTCCGCAGCGTTCCAGAGGGGGCTGCCATCGCCCACAGCAGAAATGCCGCCGAGATGCCGAGCACGATCCACGCCTGCAGGTAGACCCGGAAGATCGTGTTCATCCGAACCAGATAATCCTGTACGGCGACAATGTCCACGGCGGCGATGAGGGCGAACGCGAATGCCGAGGCGGCATAGGCGAGGCGTATCGTGAATGGCAGGCGGGCCGACAATGCCAATGCGAACGTCAGACATGCGAGGGCGCCGCTCATGGCAACATTGGCGTATCCCATCACGATTAGCGTCAACACGCCCATGATGAGCGCCACGCCGACAGCTGCATTAGCCGCCCGTGCAAGGAAGGCAAAGCTGCTGTCGCCTGCCGGCCAGATCTGTAAGCGGATAGCATTCCGAAGATCGCGCAAGCCGGCATGTGGCAGGCCAAGCGCGGCTGCAATCGCCGGGCGCAGTGAGAAAACGATGATCAGCATGGGCAGACCAAAGATGGCAAGAACAGATCGGATGGGAGTCTGCTCGTTGCTCGCGACAATCTCCGTGTAGAACGTCATGTTGGAGGCGTGGTAGGGGGCAAAGAGGGCAAAACTGGCGCCAACAAGCAACGCCGCCGCGGCGAGAGTCCACAGCACAGTGTCCCGCAGGGCAGTGCCTCTCGCAATGAGAGCGGCGCCGATGGCGGCAACAGCGATAGCGAGATAGGTCGGGTAATCCCATGAATGTGCCGCAAAGAGCGCGCCCAACGTCAGGGCAAGTGCGAAGAACGGCAGCGCGACTGACATGCGCGTGCGCCTCTCATAGATCGCAAGCGCGACGGCAAGGCTAAGCCCCAGTGAGACCAGCACGAATGGCATAGCAAAGACGTGGGCGTGGGGATCCGCAAAGAGATACGAGAAGAATGGGAACTCCGTGATGCTGATGGAGCCCGGTATGGCCACCATCCGGCTCGACCGCCAATAGTCGAATCCCTCGCCGCTCAGCGTCGATGTCGTGACGGACAGCAGGTAGTCGAGTCCGTCAGGGTTCTGGCCGGTTAGGGTATCCCACGCCACTGGGCCGATCCGCTCCGCCGTCTGGACAAGGCCGTCCAGATTGCCGGCGATGGCAACCATGAAGCCCGCGAACAGGCCCGTGAGCAGCGCGCTCGTGGACAGGAAACGCCGCGTTCTCAACCGTCTCATTGTTGCTTCGGAAAGATTGACACCAAGCGAAAAGGCGGCGCCGACTGTGAGCGCCCAGAATGTGGGAATGGCGAGATTGACCGCAAATTCCGGCACCGCTCCGGTGAGCCTGATAAGAGTGGCAACAATGAAATGTCCGAAGTAGTAATAGTTGAGGTGGCCGCCCGCGAACCACGGGTCATAGGGCGGCATGAACGAGGAGCGCGTGATGGCGGTAAGGTACGACACGTCCATCGGCTTTTCCCCGCCACGGAACGGGTGCCAGAGATCCGGGTTGGCGGCGCGCAGCAGCGTGAAAGCCACAAAGGCTATCAGGAAGATCATCTCCGCTGTCAGGATCCAACGCCAACGCAGCCGCACATGGTTGAGGAGTTCCCGCCGTGACTGGTATGCGACGACAGCGGATACGGCAGCGAGGAGCAGGATCGCGGCGAGGACGCTCGTCCGCGAGAAGGGAATGATGTGGAGAGCCGCGCCGATCCACACGATGAAGCTGATAATCAACAGGGAGAGCGCCTTGCCCATCAGATATCCGGCATCGGGTAGGGGCCGGAATATGCGCGTCATCAGCGGGAATCCTGCCAGCGCAATGGCCTGCACGGCGAGCAACCAGATGATGAACTCCGTGCCGGAGCCCCGCCCCGTCACGGGCAGCATATCCGTCCACGTTCCGCGCTCGTTCTGCGCGTCCGCAAGGTCAGGTGACAGCAACAGCGCAGGCGCCTCCATCCCTTGGAATTCGCTCTGTCTCATTGGCAGATTCTCTGAGAGAAGATTCAGAAGTTCCGGAGGCTCAAGGAAAGTCGTCTTACGGAAGAGCATCGGCTTGGGGCGTTCATAGACCGTGAAACTCTCATCCGCCATACCCAGATCGATGATCAGGCCAGACGTGGCGCCATAGCGGACATCGGGGGATACAGGATCAAAGCCAAGATAGTTGACGGTATCCTCGGCGAGCGTGATGCCGAGCAGGGAGGGATAGGAGGCCTCCACCCGTTCCAATTCAAAACCGAGACTCCCATCAAAGAGCCGTTCATAATAGGTGCGCATGACAGGAAAACGTTCAGGCAGGCGCGATACCGAGCCGTAGCCGCGGTTGCTGAACATGTAGATGTATTCGGCTTCATAGATCTGGCCTGCCAACATCCCTGCCTTCTGCAAGTTGTCCGGCCAATACACCTCAATGGGGATGGTCGCGTAGTTGTATTCACCGTGGAATCGTTGATCCCACGTTTCCACGGTGACCCTGGAACCGTCCGGCACATTCGCCGTGATCCACGAACTGATACGGTCCACGGTGTGCGTTCCCGTGAAGACGGTGGTGAATGCAATGGCGTAGAAGACGGTAGGCACGACGACGATGCCCGCCAGCCCTGTGCCCAGCCACACACCCCTTCTGCCGAATCGCTCCAACGCGGACATGGCGCTGAGGATCGCGAGCGCGGCGGCGATGCAGAGCAGGGGATAGAGCGGCAGCAGGTAGCGCATGAACTTGACCTGTTGCGCGCCAAGCCAGAGGAATGGGACAAGCACACTGAGAATAAGGAGAATCTCAATGACATTCCGCTCTCGTCTAATGCGCCATACAACCAAGGCCATGCCGGCCAACGCCGCCACGCCCAGCGGGATTCCGAGCCCCCATATGACCAGGTGCCGCAGGTAATAGAGCCAGGGCGTCGTCTCCTCATATTGGATCGTGAATGGCAGGTCGAGTGTTCCCCTCGCCATGTTTGTCTGCGTGAGAACGTCATTGAAATAGGTGGAGAAATCGATGAGCGCGTAGGGCTGAGCGACAGCAAAGGCGGCGAATCCGATGAGGACAGCCCACACGGCACGGCGCAGTGCGCTCCGGATTGCATCTGCGTTGGCGCTGGCCTGTATGGGACCCCAGAGATACAGCAGCCACGCGACGGCCACAGGAACCGAGAAGACGAGCGCTGTCGCCTTGGTGGAGAACGCCAGCCCGAGGAGGGCAGCAGCAATATAGCCTGTCGTCGGGTTGCGGGATCGTATGAAATGGATTGAGGCCAAGAGGCTGCCGGTGAGCAGCGCGGACATAAGTGGATCAACAGTGGAGTAATGACTGAGCTGGATGGGCAGCACGGCAAGGGCATAGAGGGCAGCGGCGAGGAAGCCGACGCCCCGCCCATAGATTTCACGCCCAATGTGAGCGACAAGAACGACTGTTGCGGCATCAGCAAGGCCCATGGCGCCACGCCATATGGCCGCGCGTGATGGAATGAAATCAAGAACCTCGCGCAGCTGATCGCTCAGCCACCCGATAGCGGCCAACAGGATCAGCGGCAGGGTGCCGTAATTGAACCAACCAGGGTTGAGCGGGCTGTCCGCGGAGAAGAACTCGCCGAGCGATGATGGCGCGTCCAGCCGGTTGGCGATCTGGTCAATCGGCCATTCATCCGGGTGATAGAAACCCCAGTCGAGCCCAACCCACCGCAGACTGAGCGCGAGCGCAACCAGCCCCGCATAGGGGGCAAAGCGGCGGAGGCGGTGGCTAGACAAAGGACGGCGCGGGGATTCTTACTCGCCCGCGTCGGTCCGGCCGCAGGCTGAGCCTCTAGATTCCCTTGCTCGCCATGAACTGTGCCAGATCCGAGACGCGGCAGCTATATCCCCATTCATTGTCATACCAGGCCAGCACCTTGACCATATTGCCGCCGATAACGATGGTTGAGAGCGAGTCCAGAATGGCGCTGTGGGGATCGCCCCGGAAATCTGAGCTGACCAACGGCTCATCCGAGACATCCAGTATGCCCTTCATTGAGGTTGCCGCCGCCTCGCGGTAGGCATCATTGACCTCCTCAGCGGTGACATCGGCATCAATCTCCGCCGTGAAATCCACGATGGACACCGTCGTGGTCGGAACCCGGTACGCAAGTCCGTGGATGCGCCCGTTGAGTTCAGGGAGAGCGAGGCCCACGGCACGGGCCGCGCCGGTGGATGTGGGCACGATGTTCGCGGCGGCGGCACGCGCACGCCGCAGATCATCATGCACCTGATCAAGAATTTTCTGATCATTCGTATAGGAATGGATGGTGGACATCAGGCCCTTGCGAACGGTGAATCGATCATGCAGGACCTTGGCGACCGGCGCGATGCAGTTTGTGGTGCATGACGCATTTGAGATGATACGGTGCGTTGACGGATCGTAGGTGTCATCGTTGACGCCCAGGACAACGGTCAGATCCTCACTCTTGGCCGGCGCCGAGATGATGACCTTTTTCGCGCCCCCCTCCAGATGGCCGGCCGCCTTCGCCGCATCGGTGAAGATGCCGGTGGATTCCACGACGATGTCTACTCCATGGTCACCCCACGGAATGCGGGCAGGGTCCCGCTCCGCCACCACCTTAACCTCCTTGCCATCAATGGCGAGGCCATCCTCAAGCGCCTCGACCGTTCCCGGGAACCGGCCGTAGGTGCTGTCATATTTCAGGAGGTGAGCGTTCGTCTCCGGGTCGGTCAGATCATTGACCGCCACCACCTCAAGATCACCGGAGTGTCGCTCCAGTGTTGCCTTGAGAACCTGCCTGCCGATGCGGCCAAAGCCATTGATGCCGATGCGCGTGGTCATGTGCCCTCCGTTGTGAACGTAGCTGACGTATTCCCCTTTTCCCACTGGTGATTCTACAGGATGAGCGGCAAAGTATGCCTTACGGTTAGCGAGCGCGTCGCGGAAGATCGGTGGCGCCGTACTGCGCCCGCCCTCCAAGCTCGTCCTCAATTGCGAGCAGGCGATTGTATTTGGCGGTGCGCTCGCCGCGCGCGGGCGCGCCCGATTTGATCTGGCCTGCGCCCGTCGCAACGGCTAGGTCCGCTATTGTCGTATCCTCCGTCTCGCCGGACCGGTGACTGATCATGGCAGCGTAGCCGGCCCGCCGCGCAATCTCGATGACATCCAGCGTCTCGGTCAGCGTCCCAATCTGATTGACCTTGATCAGGATGGCGTTCGCCACGCCCTCGCGGATGCCGCGTTCCAGAAAATCCCGGTTCGTCACAAAGAGATCATCACCAACGAGCTGCATCTGCCCGCCAAGCGTCTCCGTCAGGGATCTCCATCCACTCCAATCACCCTCACTAAGTCCGTCCTCGATGCTGATCAGGGGATAAGCGTCCGCCCACTCTCTATAGGTCTCGCTCAGTTGCTGGGCTGTCGCGATGCGCCCCTCCCGCTCCAGGGCATAGGCGCCATCGTCCCCGTACAGCTCCGTCGCGGCGACATCCAGGGCAAGGTGGCAGTCAACGCCCGGGGTCAGGCCGGCATTCTCAATGGCCTGCAGAATGAGGTCCGGCGCGGCACGGTTGGTGGGGAGTGACGGCGCAAAGCCGCCCTCGTCGCCGATGTTGACGTTGTGCCCCTGCGCTCGCAGCAGCGCGCGTAAGTGGTGGTACACCTCAGAACCCATCCGGAGCGCGTCCGCAAAGGTTGCCGCGCCGAGTGGCGCAATCATGAACTCCTGAAAGTCTGTTGAGTCTGCGGCATGCGCGCCACCGTTGAGGATATTGAAGAAAGGGGTTGGCAAGCGATCTGCCGCGTCGCCGCCCAGATAGTGATACAAGGGCGTGCTGTCCGAGGCGGCAGCGGCGTGTGCCACGGCCAACGAGATGCCGAGTATGGCATTCGCGCCGAGACTTGCCTTGTTTGGCGTGCCGTCAAGGTCGATCATTGCGCGGTCAATTGCGGCCTGATCGCGTGCGTCCATGCCGGCGATGGCATCCGCAAGGACGGTGTTGACATTGGTCACGGCCTGCAGGACGCCACGGCCACCATAGCGGGCAGTATCGCCATCTCGGAGTTCTACGGCCTCATACGTGCCGGTAGACGCCCCGGAGGGTACAGCTGCCGTGCCGCGCGTGCCATCGGCCAGAGTGACCGTGACAGATAGGGTCGGATTGCCGCGTGAATCGAGAATCTCACGCGCGTGGACGGCATGAATGGCGCTCACAAGTCCCTCCTCTGGTGTGCGAGTGATATCGCCCAATCAACCGCCTCGTGCGGTGATGAGGCGCGATGAACAGCGGTATCCGGCTGGCCGCCCGTTGAGAATTCCCAGCTACCGAGAGCAACAACCGGGATGCCCTCAGCAAGGGCCATCGACATCTCGTTCAGCGTTCCATATGAACCGTCGATGGCGATAGCGGCACGGCCCGCCCGGACAACCATTGAATTCCTGACATAGCCGATCCCGGTGGGGATTGATATTGTGACGTATTGATTGGCGTCTGCCTCTCGGTAGGAGGGCAGGATTCCGACGGTGACGCCGCCGGCCTCGTACGCCCCTTTGCACACCGCCTCCATGACACCGGAGAGGCCGCCGCAGACGACACCCATGCCGCGCTCAGCGAGCAGCCTGCCAACCTCCTCAGCGGCCTCCAGCGCGTAGGGCGGGGGGTCGGCGCCACCAATCACGGCAATCAACTGCAGTCTCTCCACGTGACTCTCCCGTGCCTCCCTTTCCGCTACGCTATCACGTTGACGAGCCACTGGGAGTGGCAGCCTGTATCTGCATGCCAAGTCGTGCAGCGGCCGGCTGGCGCGTCTGCGGCGCAAGCGGCATAACCATGATGGCGGTATGACATTCGTCCCCATCAAGGGTATACGCCATTCTGCCCCATCCTGCCCCATCAATCTCCATATCGTGTGTGACAGCAGTGCCGTCCGGCTCAACAAACAGGACCTTCACCGCGTAGCGCTGCTCAACAAGCATGTTCGAGAAAAAGAACCCGTCCGGTTCCCAACCTCCGTCCGCAGGCGCATCTCGAGACGGCGTGGCGAGGGCCGCGGGCACCTCATGATCAATACCCGCCCATGCGTAGTCGGCGGCGGGGAGCCATGCGCCACCCACCGAAACGCCGTCAAGGCTTATCGCCTGATCTGTTAGATACAGCACGCGGAATATGATCTCCTCGCCGACAAAGTCTGCGAGGTCCACCTCCTCGAGCGTCCATTGCGGCGCCCCGTCGTCCCCACTTGTTCCCGTCAAACCCGGGCCGAACGCTCTGCCAAAGGCGATGTCCGACGTTTCCTCCATTGAGGGCGATCGCAGCACTGTCCACGTTTCCCCACCATCCCGTGAGGCCGTCATATAGATATAGTCCCAATTCTCTTCCGTGCTGTAGCGAAGCAACAGTGTCAGGGTGGCATCATCGGCCCGGGAGGCGGCCCGGAGGTCAAATGATCGTGTCAGACTGTAGGCGGCCGCGTCTTCACTCCCGGCGTGCCAGAACGAGCCGAGGGTGCCGGAAGGATTTGGCAGCAGCGGTGTCTCGACAGCCCCATCAAATTCAAGCGTGTACGTGCCGGGTCCGGAGGGCAGGGCAAAATACTCCGCGTAAAATTGCGTGAAATTCAGGAGGGTTTCGTCGCCGGCTCGCAGTGTCGGACCCACAGGTGCGTGAGCGTCATAGTTCGCGTAGGGATCCAAGTTTGAGCGTGCATCCAGGTAATTGGCGGCTCCCCAATCAGCGAGTACATCCAGCACATTCATATCCGCGCCGATACCGGTCAGATACGCATCGATACCACGGAGGCCGTTGGCCGGTTCAGCGACGAGCGCGCCGAGCGTTCCGTTGCGGTCCGGGTAGTTGTCACGCAGGTAGCGCATGATGAGGCCTGAGCCGGCATAGTTGCAGGCCGCCGCGCCCGGCGTGGACGGCCAGGCGATGACCTGTGTGGGCGGGCACCTGTCGAGGAAATAATCGGCGTTCCTTCCGCCCTCCGTGAGCACGGAGAGACCCTCATTCACCCACGTCGATTCATCGGGGTCAGAGAGCTGATGAAACGCGTGCTGGAGTTCATGGGCGAACAGGCCGATGTATCCTGCGTGTCGGGGATTGCCAGTCTTTCCTTGCGCCGCGTTCAGATACAGGGTATAGGCGCCGCTCGCGAAGGGATTGATCGCCTGCGGATAGAGATCGGACGAGTCAAAATAGCCGCCAAAGCCCACAAGATTCGCGTGGACAACCGCCAACCGCAGCTGCTCCGCCGCCTCGCGGTCGCCTGCGAAACCGGCGATGACAGATGGGCGCACGTCCTCCTCAATTCGGCGCAGGAAATCCCCGCCAAAAATCCTGCACGTCAGACCGAGATCATCACTGAGATAGAAATCGAAGTGATCAGTCGACGCGCACAGACGGGTGGCCACCCCCACCCGCGTCGCCTCCTGCAGGTCGTAGGCAGTGAAATCTCTGGCATCCCCGGGTGTGTCATCCGGCGGGGTAGGCGGGATCAGGTCAAGGTCTGGCCGCAGAGCCCGCGCGAGTTCATAGATGTCCAAAGGTCTCACCTCCGGCATCGTGTCAAAGGTGAGTGTCTGCCCGGTCATGATGGGGGGATGGCGCACTGTTGGAGCAGAGGCTGGCGCTGCTGTCATGGTTGGCGACGGAGCAGGGGCCGGCGTTGCTGTGGGAGTTGGGGCAAGGATGATGGCGGGCGTTGCCTTAGGAGTGGGCGTCGCGCTCGCAACCGGGGTAGGGGTTGCAGGCTCCGCGTCGCAGGCAGTGGTCAGCATCAGAACAGCGAGAGGGACGGCGATGGCCGCCAAGCCACGCACAAGTCCGGCCTTCCTCATTCAGCCTGCCTGCCATTGAACTCATTCATTGCCTGTTCGAGCCCGTCTCGGATGAGCATCTCCATACAGTCAGCCGCCCTGCCCATGCCGGCATCCACCCGCTTCTGTTCACCGGGGCGAAAGCGAGCGAGGACGTGCTGGATCGGGTCAATGCCGCCATGCTCAGGCCTCCCCACCCCGATGCGCAGACGCGGAAAGTCCTGTGTGCCGAGCGCGCTGATGATGGATTTCATCCCATTGTGTCCACCGGCGCTGCCATAGGGGCGCAGCCGCACAATCCCAAGCGGGAGATCCATCTCATCAATGACGATGAGAATGGAATCCAGCCGACGCCCAAATCTGCGGACCATGGGCCCGACGGCGTCACCGCTGGCGTTCATCCACGTGCCGGGCAGGATGAGCCGGACATCCCTGCCCCAGAGGTCGCCACGCCCAACAACGCTGCCGTTGGAGCGCTGCTGGAAGTCGATGTTGTGCCGTCGGGCGAGGAGCTGCACTGCCATCGCGCCGGCATTGTGCCGCGTGTTGGCATAGCGCGCAGCGGGATTGCGGAGGCCAAAGATGAGCAGGGGGGAGGCAGGGCGCGCGTCATCAGTCATGGAGGGGTCTCCACGCCGGCTCGCTCCTCAGAGTCCATGCCGGTCTGTTGGCGCGCCTCCTCGACCCGGCGCAGAAACTCCTCCTCATCAATGATTGGGGTTTCGAGCCGTTGAGCCTTGTCGAGTTTCGAGCCGGCATCCGCCCCCGCCACAACCAAAGTCGTATTCTTTGTGACAGTGCGTCCCGCCTTGCCGCCAAGGCTGCGCACGATGTCTTCCGCTTGCGGACGGGAGAGTTCAAACAGTCGTCCCGTCAGCACAATCTCCTCGCCGGCCCACGGCTGAGCGCCGGCCGGGCGCGTGTTCTCTTCCCGCATACGAACACCGGCGTCCCGGAGTTTCTCGATCAGGCGGATGTTCTCGCCATCGCGAAACCATGTGAACACGCTTTCTGCGACAACACTGCCGATTGTGTATATATCGGTGAGTCCCTCCTGTGTCGCAGCGGCGAGCGTGTCGATGTCCCCATACTGTTCCGCGAGGATGCGCGCAGTCTCTGCGCCAACGTGGCGGATCCCCAGACCAAAGATGACGCTTGCGAGAGGCTTGTTGCGAGACTGCTGTATTGCCGCCACCGCATTTTCCGCGGATTTTTCGCCCATTCTCTCAAGCGCGGCGAGCTGCTGCCCGGTCAGCGTATAGAGATCGGCAGTGTCACGGATAAGGCCTGCCGCGAGCAGCTGCGCGACCAGAGAATCACCGACCCCATCAATGTCCATAGCGGGGCGGCTCACGTAGTGCTTAATCAGCTCATACGCCTGCGCGGGGCAGGCCGCGTTAACACACCGGTGGATGGCCTCACCCTCACGCCGCGTCACGGACTCGCCGCACACCGGGCACGATGCCGGCATACTGAATTCCGATTCAGAGCCCGCCCGCGCATCAATCACCGGGCCAAGAACCTGCGGAATCACGTCTCCCGCCCGCTGCACGGTGACGAGGTCGCCGATGCGGATATCGTTGTCGCGGATATAGTCCTCGTTGTGGAGGGTTGCCATCTTGACGGTGACTCCGCCAACGTGCACCGGTTCAAGGACAGCGTAGGGGTTGAGCGCCCCGGTCCGCCCCACATTGATGCCGATCTCTGTCAGGCGTGTTGCTGCCTGCTCGGCCGGATACTTGTACGCGATGGCCCAACGCGGTTCACGGCCCACAACTCCCAGCAGGCGTTGCAGGCGAAGTGAATCAATCTTGATAACGACGCCATCAGTGGCGTAATTCAGTGCCTCACGCTGCTCAAGCGCGTGCTGATAGAACGCAGCGGCATCCGCGAGAGAGGCGACCCTTTGATTATCGGGGTTGACCTTGAACCCGATCCCGCTCAGCCACTCAAGTGTTGCCGAGTGCGTTTCAGGGGTGTCTCCATCTGCCCATCCAAGCGCGTAGACATACATATCCAGCGGGCGGGACGCGGTGATTGTTGCGTCAAGCTGCCGCACGGAGCCGGCCGCGGTATTGCGTGGATTGGCGTATGTGCGCTCTCCCCGCGCCTCTCGCTCTCGGTTTAGCGCCTCAAATTTGTCAATCGGAAAAAGGATCTCCCCCCGCACCTCAAAGCGTGCCGGGATATCCTGTCCATCCCCGCCCACTCGCAGGGGGATGCTGCGGACGGTGCGGAGGTTGCGCGTGACATCCTCACCCTCAACACCGGTGCCGCGCGTTGCGCCGCGAACAAGCAGACCGTTCTCATAGGTCAACGCGACGGCCAGACCATCGTATTTCAGTTCGCAGAAATACTCGATGGATTCGCCCGGAATGATGTTCGAGGCGCGGCGCTCCCATGCCTCCAGTTCCTCGTCACTGAAGACGTTGCCGAGGCTGAGCAGGGGGGACGGATGGCGCACAGACTGAAAGCGCTCAGATGGCTCGCCGGAAACGCGCTGTGTCGGCGAGTCTGTGGTTACAAGGCTCGGATTCAGTTCCTCAAGGCGGCTGAGCTCTCTGAGCATGCCATCGTATTCGCCGTCCGAGATCTCGGGGGCGTCCAGGACGTAATAGAGGTGGTCATGGTGGCGAATCACGTCGCGTAGACGCTCAATCTGCTGCCGTGCTTCATCGAGTGCCATCATAATTCCCCTCACCCCATCACTCTCCCGTGGGAGAGGCGGTAAGCGGTTTAAAGATTCACCACACGGACGGCATCAGCGCCGTCTATGCCGAGAATCGCGTCAATGTGCTGCGGCTCCGGTGGCTCATCGACGTTGACGACGGTGAGAGCGGGTCCGCGCATGGATGCACGGCTGACGTGCAGGGACGCGATGTTGATGTTGTTCTGGCCGGTGACCGTCCCAATTGCGCCAAGCATGCCGGGGCGGTCTGTATGACTGATGATCATCCAATGGCCGCCAGTGGGGATGATGCCCACCTGATAGCCGTTGACCTGAACAATCTCCGTCTGGCCGCGCTCCGTCAGCGTGGCGCCAACCGTCGTTTCGCCCGTTGATGACAGCACCTCAAGGCTGACCAGATTCGTGTAGGGCGGTGTTTGGTCGGCATCCTTACTCTGCTGAACGTGAATACCACGCCGCTGCGCCTCCGTTCCCGCGTTGACAATGTTGACGCGCGCCTCTGAACCGGTCTGGAAGAAGCCGCTCAGAACCGTGGCGGCAAGGATATCGGTAGAGAGGTCAGCCACCGTCCCGCGGAACGAGATAGCCAAACGCCCGGGCTGCCCGTCCGTCAACTGGGAGGCCAGCCGCCCAACGACGAGGGCGAGCGGGATATATGGCGCAAGCTCGGCGGCAGCCTCCGGTGGCACGAGGGGGGCGTTGACGGCGTATCGGGGCGCCCGACCCTCAAAGACATCAATTAGCTGCTCCGCCACCTCGCGGGCGACATTGGACTGCGCTTCCTCGGTTGATGCGCCGAGGTGGGGGGTAACAACGACGTTCGGTGAGCGGAAGAGGGGACTGTCCTCCGGCGGCTCCGTCACGAAAACGTCGAGCGCGGCGCCGCCGATGCGGCCATCGTCGATGGCGGCGCGCAACGCCTCCTCATCGACCAGTCCGCCGCGCGCGCAATTGATGATGATCGCGCCGCTTTTCATGCGCGCGATCTCTGGTTCCCCGATGAGGCTGCGCGTTGCATTGGTCATCGGCGTATGGAGTGTGATGATATCGGAGCGCTCAAAGAGGGTGTCCAGGCTGACGATCTCCGCGCCCAAGTGACGGCCATGCTCCTCGGCGACAAAGGGGTCGAACGCGATGATGTGCATCTCAAAGGCGGCTGCTCGCCGCGCCACCTCTGACCCGATTCTGCCAAGACCAACAATTCCCAGCGTCTTGCCACGCAGTTCCGTACCGAGGAATTTCCGCCTGTTCCATTCACCGCCCGCAAGCGATGAGTGAGCCTGCGGAACGTGTCGAACAACGGAGAGCATCAGGGCAAGCGTGTGCTCAGCGGCTGAGATGGTATTCGAGGAGGGGGCATTAACGACGATGATTCCGCTGTTGGTGGCAGATTCAAGGTCAATGTTGTCGTACCCGACGCCTGCCCGGCCAATGACCTGCAGCCGCTGAGCAGCCGCAAGGACACTGGCTGTGACCTTTGTCTCGCTGCGGACAATCAGGCCGTCATAGTCCCCAATCACAGCGATCAGCTCAGATTCGGATAGGCCGATGCGCGTGTCCGCGTCGACACCGCGCGCGCCAAGAATCTCGGCGCCGTCCGTGGCGATGGGGTCTGCAATTAGTACTCGCATCGGCATCTACGACCTGGCCGCAGCGGGCACAAAGCCGACCGCGTCCAGCGCCTTACCGAGTACATCCAGCGCCTCGTCCAGGTCAGCATCGGGCATGTGGCCAAGGTGTCCGATGCGGAAAATGGCGTCGGACAGGCGCGACTGCCCGCCGGCCAGAACAACTCCCATGTCCGCCGCCGCCCTACGCAGGTCCGCAACGGCGATCCCGTCCGGGCACGTGATGGCAGTCACGGTATTGGAGGCATAAGACTCGTTCTCCGGGAAAAGAGAGAGGCCGAGCGCCTTGACGCCGGCACGTACCCGATCACCCGCAGCACGGTGCCGTTGGTGGATTGCAGGCAGCCCCTCATCCAAAAGCTGCGTCAACGACGCATCGAGTGCATAGAAGATGGGGATGGCGGGTGTCCATGGTGTCTGGCTCCGCGCCGCGTAATCACGCGCCTGCCTGAGATCGAAATAGAACTTCGGCATTGTGGATCGTTCAACGGCGTCCCATGCGCGGGGGCTGAGACTGATCATCGCGAGGCCGGGTGGGACCATCCATCCCTTTTGGGAGCCTGTAATCACCACATCAATGCCCCACTCGTCCACCGGGCAGGGCAGTGAGCCGAGGCTGGATACCGCGTCCACAACAAGCATCTTGCCGCGTTCCTTCACAACCCGGGCGATGTCACTGAGTGGATTGGTCACGCCCGTCGAGGTTTCATTGTGGGTGATGAGGACGCTGGTCACATCCGGATTGTCGTCGAGCGCTGCCGCAACGGTTTCGGGTGTCGCGGCTTGCCCCCACTCCACATGCTGCCAGCGGACATCAGCGCCGAATATCTCGGCGATTCGGCCTAGCCGAACCCCAAAGGCGCCAATCTCCACAGCAAGAACCGGCTCTCCGGGGGATAGCGTGTTCACAACGGCCGCCTCGAGGCCGCCCGAGCCTGAGGACGTCAACATCAGGACATCATTTTGTGTCTCAAATAGCTCCTTGAGCCGCGCGCCGACGCGGTCATGCATATCCCGAAAGGCGGGGCCGCGATGATCAATCATGGGGCCGGAAAGGGTAGTGAGTATGTCCTGTGGAATGGGGGTGGGGCCGGGTGTGCGTAGGTTCACGAATACGCTCCTATGCTGTGCAAAACTAGTGCCTTAAGTATAGGGGATGAATGTGGGCGCGTTTAGTGGCTGCGCGCAAAATAGGCGCGCGTCTCCTCAACATCCACATGCATCTGCTCAACCAGCGCCTCCACGGTTGTATACGCAACCTCGCCGCGCAGCCGCTCAAGAAATTCAACGCCGATTGTCCGGCCATAGAGATCCTCATCAAAATCAAGGATGAACGTCTCGATTGTGCGCTCGGCATCACTGAATGTTGGGTTGTCGCCGACGTTTGTGACGGATTGCAGCACGCGATCCCCGAGCCGCGCCCGTGTGACATAGACTCCGTCAGCAGGCACGGCGCGCCGTGCCGGAACGGTGATATTGGCGGTTGGAAATCCCAGAACCTTGCCGCGTTTGTGTCCCTGCTGAACTGTTCCGGTGAGGGAGTATGGCCGTGCAAGCATGGCGTGGACGGCGGCCACATCGCCCTCATCGATGATCAGGCTCCGGATGACGGAACTGCCGATGCGCCGGCCACTCTGCTGCATCTCATCCACCGGCAGCACGCTGAAACCCAACTCCTCGCCGATCTCACTCAGGATGGGAAGGGTACCCTCGCGGCGGCGCCCCATGGCAAAGTCGGGCCCGACGACAAGCCGCCTCATTGAAAGGACATCAACAAGTTCTTGTGCGAAATCCCGCGCGCTCACGCCGGCCAGATCGTGGTCGAATGTCACGGGAACAACGAAATCTCCGCCCGCCTCCCTTAGGAGTTGGACGCGTTCATCCACACTTGAGAGATGGGCAACGGGCGCGTCCGGCTGAAACAACTCCCGGGGGGTGGATGTGAATGTGACGATACCTGCCCTGAGCCCATGCTCGGCTGCCTCGCGCGTGACACGGTCAATGATATGGCGGTGTCCGAGGTGAACCCCGTCGAAGGTTCCGATGGTCAGAACGGAGCCGGAGGATGTCCGCGCCCGCTCGATTTCGTCAAAGGGTTTCATGTGCGGGTTGCTACGCTTGCGCAGTCTCATCAAGGCCGCGGTTGCGCAAACCGCTGGCGCCACGCATGTACACAAAGTTCATCTCGTCCTGCCGCTTGTCGCTATTGACGAGCAGCAGTATACGGATACATCGTTCAGCGTCACCCGCAACAGGCATCTCAGACGCGCCCAAAATCGCAACGTTCGTCCATCCGAGGCGCACGCGCGCTGCAATCTGCGGAAACTGCGCCGTGATATCCGGCGTAACGGTAAAGAAGGCGGCGGCCACATCCGCAGGGTCCAGGTCATTCACCGCAACAGTCTCGCGCAGCAACTCTTCTGTCGCGTCCAGAATGGCCTCCTGCGTGTCCAGATCCGCCGTTGTTGCGCCCCGGATACCCCTCATAGCAGTCATTTGCTCCCCCCATCTGAATGAACAACGGATGACGCATTGCCGCGGCGCCCTGCCTCTGCGAGCCCACGCACATAGCCCTCGATAACGCGTGAGCGTTCTGCCGCAGGAGTCTCTCCCATGAGATTCACCATTGCGCTCCCGATGACAACGCCGTCAACAAGCGAGGCAACGGATGAAACATGCTCAGGCTGGGAGATGCCGAAACCGAGCGCGAGTGGAACATCGGCATGCGCACGCACGCGCCGTATCAGGGTAGGGACGCCGTCCGAAACGTCGGCGCGGGCGCCCGTCACTCCGGTCAGGCTCACACAATAGATGAACCCGTGAGCTCGGCGGGCAATGGCTTGGATGCGCTCATCCGGGCTCGTCGGAGCGACCATATAGATCATTTCGATTCCGTGAGGCGCTATTGCATCGTCCAGTGCGGTCGATTCCTCGGGCGGCAGATCCGGAACGATGAGTCCATCGATGCCAGCCTCGCTCGCACTGGCGGCCGTGTTCTCGATGCCGAATCTCAGAAACGGGTTGTAGTAACCCATCAGAAAGATGGGTGTGTCCTGAAAAGTCGAGCGGACGGCACGGGCAGTCTCGAGGCACGTCTGAAGCGTGACACCATTCCTGAGAGCGGCGGTGGAGCTCTTTTGGATGGTTGCGCCGTCCGCCAGCGGGTCACTGAACGGCACGCCAAGCTCGATCAGGTCTGCCCCCGCGCGAATGGCGGCGCTGATGCCATCAATCGTCGCGGCAACATCCGGGTAGCCCACGGTGAAATACGGCGCGACGGCGGCGCGCTGTTCGGCGTGCGCGCGCCGAAAGGCCTCGCTTATCCGCCCCATGTCTGCACTGCCAGCGCCGTTATGCCAAACGCATTGTATCCCGCGTGTGTGATGATGCTGCTCCAAAGATTCCCGGTCCATCGGTATATGCCTAACAGAATCATACCCACAAGCGCAATGGGAATCATGATGGCTGCATCCAAGTGAACGATTCCAAAGATGGCCGATGAGAGCAGGACGGCCGGCCACAGCGGCATCGATTTACGGAACGCCTGATACATGAACCCGCGGAAGAACATCTCCTCAAAGAGCGGCGCGAAGACGATGGCGGACATGGCGATAATGATGAAGGACACGGCGTCAATGTCCAGCGATTCAAATGTGTCGCCAGGGATGAGCGCATCATAATCGAGCCAGTGAACCACCTGTGTGTAGGTGATGACGACCGCCTGCGCTGACGCGATGCCCAGTATGACGATCAGTGTGGTCGAGATGGGGGCTATTCGGCGGAACCCGAGCAGCGCCCAACTCCCACCGGCAGGGCGAATGGCAAAATACCAGACGGTCAACAGCATGACGCCGTTTAGGGCAAGGGTCGCGCCAAGCAGCAGAGTCTGCTGACTCACGATGCTGTCATCGTTTTCACGCGTCAGCAGGGCAACGACCCCGAGCGCCACAACGAGGACTATGGCGGCGATTCCAAGGGAAAGGATGACCTGCCAGGCCGTCCACGGAATGGGGCTCTTTGTAGAGCGCGCCTGCGGGATCGCGTAGCGGTCACCGGTAACGCGCTCACCGTCGTCACTGGCACTGGGTGGCGGCGGCACGGGAGGTTGGCGCGGCGGGGCAGGGCGGGTCTGGGTGGGAGGCCGCTGCAGAAACTCTCTGAATCGTCTGGCCGCGTAGAGAAGCACGACACCAACGGCCGCGAGGAGAAGCACGCTAATGGCGAGGCGGCGTGAGGCAAGGCGCGCCAACACGGGCAAAGATCTTGACGACAGCGTCCCCGCAAGCCCTCGAGCCAACGCAGGCACGTGAGCGGTTCGGGCGCGCAGCCTCGCCGACACGCGGGCGGCGCCACGGAGGCGCTTACCGCGCATCAGGGCCGTTCGGGTAAAGCCGCCGATATTCATTCAGGAGTTTGGCGATGACACCGGCGCGGTCAGCCAACCCGAGAGCCTCCTCATAGAGAAGCAGCCTTCCCTGCTGTGTGATGTGATACAGGCGGCGTGACGGACCCGGACCGCTCTGGCGCACCCACTCTGATGTGACCGCTCCCGCCTTTTCAAGCCGCCGCAGGCCGCGGTACAGATTCCCGACGTCCGCCTTGCCGGGCAGCAGTCCACGCTCCTGCAGCGCCTCGAGCAGCGCATAGCCATGCTGCGGCCCCTCTGACAGGATCAGCAGGACGGCGGGTTGAACGAGTCCCCACATTGGAAGGGATCGCGCATCTGTTTCGGACGATGTGGTCATGACGCCTCACTCTATGTATGCGTCATTGTACGGACCGTCGCTATCTCTCCGCAAAGTGCCCGCTTATGGGGCCGCATCAAGCAGGCTCTTCGCCTCATCGGCGGCGCGTTCGATGGGCGCCAGGATTGCTGAATCGCGATCCGCGCTGCGGAGTTTGAGTTCTGCATTGCGCCCATCCCGCATGGAGCGGCGGCTCACCGTGACGCGCAGGGGCATCCCCAGCAGGTCAGCGTCACTGAATTTGATGCCTGCGGATTCATCGCGATCATCGTACAGAACATCAAATCCTGCAGAAACAAGTTGCTCATACACGGCATCGGCGGCGCCGGCAATCTCCGCGTCCCCGGGATTGAGCGACACGAGATGCACATCATACGGGGCGATGCTGCGCGGAAAGATGATGCCGTCATTATCATGGCGGCTCTCAATCGCGGCGCCGAGCAGGCGGCCAACGCCGATGCCGTAACAGCCCATGAGCAATGGCTTTTCCTCGCCATCATGTGTCACGTACCGTGCGCCGAGCGCCTCGCTATAGCGGGTGCCGAGTTTAAAGACGTGTCCAACCTCAATGCCGCGTGAATACGCCAGCACGCCGGCGTCGCAGCGTGTGCATCCATGTCCGGCCTCCGCCCGAGCGATGTCGATGACATCATCAAGCTCAAAATCCCGGCCGTAGTTGACGTTCCTCATGTGCTTGTCAGCCATGTTTGCGCCGGCGACGTAGTTGGCTCCCTGCGTGGCGGATGTGTCTCCCACACGGCGGACACTTTCAATGCCAACGGGTGATGCTGAACCGGCAACGAGGCCGGCGGCCGCAACCTCCGCGTCCGTCGCGAGGCGCAGTTCACCGCCGCCCAGCGCATTCGCCAGCTTCACCTCGTTGACCTCAAGGTCGCCACGAATCACAACGAAGATGAATTCACTGTTATGGACATAGAAGACCGCCTTCAGGGTCTGACTCTCCTCAACGCTAAGGAATGCGGCAATCTCAGCGATTGTGGTCATGTTGGGCGTGTCAATGACCTCGCGTTCGAGGGGGAAGCCATTGTCGGGGGCGGGGGCATAGCGGGACCGTGCGAGCTCCACATTGGCCGCATATCCGCAGGAGGGACAATTGACCAGCTCATCCTCGCCCGTATCGGCGAGAAGCATGTACTCTTGCGAATCGCCGCCGCCCATGGCTCCGCTGTCCGCCTCAAAGGCAACAACGTCCAGGCCGCAGCGCCGAAAAATATTCCAATACGCCTGCACCATGCCGTCGTACGCAGCATCCAGCCCCGCCTGATCGACATCAAACGAATAGGCATCCTTCATGTGGAACTCACGGACACGGATGAGGCCGGCGCGGGGCCGTGCCTCGTCCCGGAGCTTTGTTTGAATCTGATAGAGATTGATGGGCAGATCACGGTAGCTATGGATGTTGCGACGGGCAAGGTCGGTCACGACCTCCTCATGTGTCGGCCCGAGAACCATCTCCCGATCACGCCGATCCCGGAGGTGAAAGAGTGTGGGGCCCATCGCCTCCTCACGCCCGCTCTGCCGCCAGATCTCCGCGGGTTGGATGACCGGCATCAGAACCTCTTGCGCCCCGGCCGCATTCATCTCCTCGCGGATGATGTTCTCGATCTTGCGCATGGATCGCAGGGCGATGGGCAGATAGGAATACACCCCCGCGGCCACCTGAGAGATGAATCCGGCGCGAATGAGCAGCCGATGCCCCGCCGTCTCCGCGTCAGACGGGTCATCCCGCAACGTCTTGCCGAACATACGCGACATTCTCATGAATCCATGGTAGCGCGTCGCGGGTAGTGGAGATAGGTGGGGAAGAGAGTTTCGGCGAACGGCGGCTCGGTTGAGCAGGGCGCGGTGGGCGTGCTACACTCGCAAGCACATTCTGTGATTGAATTGGAGGCTGCTCGCAGCGCTATGCGCCAACACGAGATTGTCATCATCGGCGGCGGACTGGCCGGAATGAGGGCCGCACAGAGAGCGCAGGAGATGGGCGCGGATGTCGCCATGATCTCCAAGATCTACCCGACGCGCAGCCATTCTGCGGCGGCGCAGGGTGGCGTTCAGGCGGCGGTTAGTGACGATGATTCCTGGGAATCCCACGCCTTTGATACCGTCAAGGGCAGTGACTATCTTGGCGATCAAGATGCCATAGAGATTCTGTGCTCAGAGGCGCCCGATGACATCTATGCCCTTGAGCGCATGGGCGTCATCTTTAATCGGACGGACGAGGGAACCATTGACGCCCGCGCATTTGGCGGCACATCCGTCAAGCGCACGTGCTTTGTTGCCGATCAGACCGGACAGGTGCTGTTGCACGTCATGTGGGAGCAGCTCCTCAAGACCGGCCTGACCGTCTATTCCGAGTGGTTCGTCACAAAACTGCTTGTTGAGGACAACAAGATTGCCGGCTGTGTGGCGTTGGAGATCCCGACCGGGCGCGTCGAGGTCTTTCGCGCAAAGGCCATCGTGCTCGCCACCGGCGGAATTGGACAGGTCTATAACCCGACAACAAACGGCCTGGTTGTGACGGCGGATGGGCAGGCCCTTGCCTATCAGGCAGGCGCCACACTCATGGACATGGAGTCCGTGCAGCACCATCCAACAACGATGAAGGCTAATGGCGTCCTCATTACGGAGGGCGCGCGTGGCGAGGGCGCGTATCTGCTGAATGCGAACGGCGAGCGGTTTATGGAAAACTACGCCCCCAACATGAAGGAGCTCGCGTCACGCGACGTTGTCTCTCGCGCCGAGACCATGGAGATACGAGCAGGGCGCGGCGTGGACGGGTGTGTCCTGCTCGACCTGCGGCACCTGGGCCGAGACCTCATCATGTCCAAGCTCAGCCAGATTTATGAGCTCGCCCGTGATTACGCCAGCACAAATATCCTCGAGGCCCCCGTTCCCATTCAGCCGGGTCACCACTACATCATGGGCGGCATCAAAACGGATGTTGATGGCAGGACGTGGGACGTTACCGGGCAGGGGCGCTGGGCGGGTGTTGAGGGTCTATTCGCGGCAGGTGAGTGCGCGAATGTCAGCGTTCACGGCGGCAACAGGCTCGGCGGCAATTCCCTCCTTGACACCATCGTCTTCGGCAAACGATCGGGCGCGGGGGCAACAGAGTATGTCAACGCCAACGACTGGTCTCCCGTCAGCGAGGATGCCGCGCTTTCAGATCAGGAGGCGGCTATCCAGGAAGTCTTCGGCCGCCCCGCTGACGGCGTACGGTCATCCACGCTGCGCTTTGAGATGGGCAACGCCATGAATGACGGCATCGCGGTGTTTCGCACTGAGGAGGGGATGACGGCGGCGCTTAACAGCGTGCGCGACATCAAGGACCGCTACCCCGGCATCTCCATCCACAACAAGGGGCGCGTATTCAATACGGACATCCTCTCCGTGTTTGAACTTGGCTACATGTTGGACGTCGCTGAAGTTATCGCGGTCAGCGCGATTAACCGCAAGGAGAGCCGAGGGGCGCATGCGCGGGAGGATTATCCTGAGCGCAATGACGAGGAATATCTGAAGCACACAATCGTGCATCGCGGCAGGGACGGAGAGCCGGTGCTCGATTACTTGCCGGTGACAATGACGAAATGGGAACCACAGGTGAGGTCCTACTGATGGATGTGACTCTGAAGGTCAAACGGTACGATCCGGAGGCGGACGAGGCTCCGCATTTTGAGGAATATCAGGTAGATCTGCCGGAGTACGGCGCAGTCCTCGATGGACTGCTCGCCATCCGAGATGAGCAGGACGGCTCGCTCTCCATGCGCTGCTCCTGCCGCAGCGCCATCTGCGGCTCCTGCGCCATGAAGATCAACGGCAAATCACGCCTCGCCTGCAAGACCATGGTGGCCCCGCTCAGGGAGCTGGAGGGCGATGTCATCTCCGTTGAACCCATGGGCAATCAGCCGGTCATCAAAGACCTCGTCGTCAACATGGACATGTTCTGGGACAAGGTCAACGCCGTCCAGCCCTATCTGCAGCCGGAGGGCCCAGCGCCCGAAAAGGAATATCGCGTCTCCAATGATTCCATGATGGAACTTGCAGTCGCCATGAACTGCATCATGTGTGGGGCGTGCGTCTCCGATTGCACGGTACTTGAGGTTGATCAAGGATTCTTGGGACCCGCCGCGCTCGCCAAGGCGTTCCGTTTCGCGGGCGACCCGCGTGATGGTCATAAGCAGGATCGGCTTCAGTTGTATACAGAGCCGAACGGCGTTTGGGACTGCACCCGCTGCTTTATGTGTGTGGCCGCGTGCCCGAAGGACGTTGCGCCCATGGAACGCATCATGGATGTCAGAGCGATGGCGATGGAGGCGGGCGTGACGAATAGCAGGGGAGCGCGCCATGTGGATGCGTTCGCCGCGAGCGTCAAGCATAGTGGCCGGCTCAATGAGCTTGCCCTTGCCATGAAGACGTTCGGCCTTTTTCGCGCGGCCATCGATCTCGCGCCAATGGGCATTCGCCGCCTCATGAAACGCCGCATGCCGCCGCTCATGCACAAGCGGATTGCAACTGCACGAAACATCGGCCGACTCTTCAACAGGCTGGGGGTATAGAAAACCATGCGCTACGCCTTTTGGCCCGGCTGCGTCTCGCGGGCCGGCACGCCCGAGTTGTATCCGGCCGCCACGCAGGTGGCTGAAAAGATCGGAATGGAGCTCATTGAGCTTGAGCAGGCCAACTGCACGGGCGCCGGCGTTCTGGGTGAGCGCAATGAAGAGCTCGTTGATACCCTGAACGCGCGCAATTTCGCGCTGGCAGAGCAGATGGGACTGGACACGCTGCTGACGATCTGCTCTACATGCCAGGGCGTGATGAGCGGGGTCAACTACAAGCTGCGTGAGAGGCCGGACTATCTGGCAAAGATCAATGAGAGCCTCGCTGAGGAGGGTCTGGAGTACAAGGGAACCGTCCGCGTGACGCACATGATGTGGGCGGTTGTTGAGGAACTCGGACTGGACAACCTCAAGGACATGGTGGTCAGGCCCCTGAACGGCCTCCGGATTGCCCCGTTCTATGGCTGCTATATCCTCCGCCCGCGCTACGTGCTCGGTATGAATGAGGAACATGCCCACCGGGATCAATACCTCGAGTACATCATCGAGGCGCTGGGCGGCGAGCCGATCGACTACGAGGGCAAGCTGCGCTGCTGCGGATTCCCCATCATGACAATCAATGAGCCGAACGGCCTCAAGATGGTGAGCAATCACACGCTGGAGGCCAAGGACAAGGGCGCGCATGCGCTCGTGACACCGTGCCCGCTCTGCCATCTGAATCTTGACGAGTTTCAGCCGAAGGCCGCCAGCACGGCAGGCAAGCCCATCAACATGCCGGTGCTGCATCTGCCTCAGATGATTGGCACTGCGCTCGGGTTCAGCGTGCGTGACATGGGCCTCCAGCGGCACATCGTCTCCACAGAGCCGTTCATACAGCTATCAGGCATGCCCCGCAAGTAGAGGCGCGCGCTCCCCGTATGTCATTCTGAGCGCAGCGCGTCAGCGCCGTTTCCTCATGTCATTCTGAGCGCCGCCGAAGAATCCATACTCAGGCTCCACACCCGCGCTTTGCCGTCTGCGGCGGTTACGGCGAACGTGTTGCCGTCCGGCGTGAACGCCGCGAGATGCACACCCTTGATTGGCAGCGGGAACTCCGCCTGCACATCAAGCGAGGGCAGGGCGAGGACCCGGACGCGGCGCTCCTCCAGCACGGCAAGGCGGCCGCCGTCCGACGACAACCGCACAGACCGCGGCGATTTTGAGTCGATGGCGAACGTGTCAGTGAGCGACCAGTCAGCGGTCGACCACAGTCGGACCGCGCCGTCGTGGCCCTGTGTCATCACGGCCTTACCGTCCTGAGTCAACTGCATGGCGCGGGCTGCTTGCCCGTGGCCGGGCAGCACAGCGACAACCCCCTGAGAGCCTATCGACCATACCAGGGCCTCATCTCCGCCGCCTGCGGAGATTATTGTCTCGCCGGCCGGCAGAAACTCAACTGCGCTGCAGATGCGATAGGGAGACTTGAAGGTTGTGGGTTTGGTGTCCGGGGTTTCCGGGGACCACAGCCGTACTGTCCCATCGGTAGCCGCGGAGGCGAGACGGACGCCGTCCGGTGACCATGCAAGGCCCATCACCGTGTTGCGATGCCCCTTGAGGACGGCGGTTGGTTCACTCTCGCCCATGCGCCAGATACTGATTGTGCGGTCAGACGACGATACGGCGAATGTCTCCTTGTCAGGCGCAAAGACGATGGAATTCGTGCTCTTATCGTGATGAACGAATTGGCCTACCTCGGTCCATGAGTCTGTGTCATACACGCGGATCAGGCCGCCAAAGCCACCAACAAGCAGGCGGCGACCGTCTGGAGAGAACGTGACCGCGTAGGCGTGTCCCTCAAAGGCATCGAGTTCAGCAACAGGATCCTGCGTCATGGTCGTCCTCCTGTCAGGGCCGGATGGAATGGAGCCGGATCGGGGCAGGGTGAGCGGGCGAAATTATCGGCTGGGTCCATACTACCGCGTAAAGACGGTGTGGGCACATTCAAGCCGACAGTCTGCCCTACACTGAGACCATGGACATGAGAGACGATGATGATTCCAGCGCGCCCGTACGCGTGAATGGGCTGAGCGAACAGTTTGGGGCGGGCTATGCCTCCTCGCAGCTTGCCGGATACCGCAAGAACGGACTCGGACAGCGCGCCTTGGTGCTGATTGAGTTCCTGCAGGAGCGCGGTCTGGCCGGGAAATCCGTTCTCGACATCGGCTGTGGCATCGGCGCGCTGCACATGGAACTGCTGCTGGCGGGCGCGGAACGGGCAATGGGCATCGATGCCTCTTATGCGAATATTGCCGCGGCTCGAGGGCTTGCCGGCGAGATGGGCGTGGCCGAACGCGTCGACGAGCGGCAGGGCGATTTCGTGGATCTCGTTGACGCCATCCCCGCCGCGGAGATCGTCACTCTCGATCGCGCCGTTTGATGCTACCCGGATGTCCGGCAGTTGCTGGCAGCCTCCGGTTCCCGCGCTCGTGAGTTCGTCGCGCTAACGATGCCGCGCCGCACTGTGTGGATGCGGGTGGCCATCCGGCTGATCAACATCGGCCTCACCATTGCCCGCAGGCGCTTTCGTGTCTATGACCACCCCCCGAGCGTGATAGACCAGACGCTGCACGAGGCAGGTTTTCGCAAGGTCATGCAACGCCAGGCCGGCCTATGGGAGGCACGCATCTACGAACGGGAGTGACAAACGGAGCTCTTACCCCTCTAGGGCGGCCATGGCCTCGACGAGCTCGTTGACGGCATCGACGGACTTCTGGAAGCCGGTCTGCTCCTCGTCGGTGAGCTCCAGGTCGATGACCTGCTCGACGCCGTTCGCGCCAAGGATGACCGGCACACCAATGAAGACACCACTAACGCCGTATTCTCCATCCAGATAGGCTGCGGCCGGCACGATGCGGCGCTTGTCCAGGAGGATGGAATCCACCATCTGGAGGACGGCCGCGGAGGGCGCATAGAAGGCAGAGCCGGTCTTGAGCAGGCTGACAATCTCGCCGCCGCCATCACGTGTCCGCTGCACAATCGCATCAACCCGCTCACGCGGCAGCCACTTCTCCAATGGGATACCGCCCACGGTCGTGTAGCGAACCAGCGGCACCATCGTGTCCCCATGACCGCCAAGCACGTATGCCTGAACATCCTCGACTGAGACATTCAGTTCCTGCGCGATAAAGGTTCGCATCCTGGCTGTGTCCAGCACGCCGGCCATACCAACGACGCGCTCCTTTGGGAAGCCGGACAGCTTGTGCGCGTGGTACACCATGGCGTCAAGCGGATTGGAGACGACGAGCAGAATCGAATCAGGCGAACTAGCGACTACCTCGCTAATGACGCTGCCCATGATACCCATGTTTGTGCGGAGGAGATCATCGCGCGTCATGCCGGGACGGCGTGCGATGCCGGCCGTGATAACCACGATATCCGAGTTTGCCGTCGTCTCGTAGGTATTGGCCCCCGTAACGGCCGAGTCATAGCCGAGAACCGGTCCGCTCTGCGCGAGGTCAAGGGCCTTGCCCTGCGGCATTCCCTCAACAACATCAACAAGGACAACATCAGCATAATCACGTTCGGCGATACGCTGAGCCGCCGTCGCTCCCACATTTCCGCCGCCAACTACAGTTACCTTCTTGCGCATGATCACCCTTTCCTTGTCGTGTTGCCTCTAGCTGTATTCGTCTTGTGTCGCTGATCTATGAACGTTTGCTTGCCTGCATCCTGCGGATGATGGCGTCCGCCATTTCCTGTGTGCCGACAGCTGACGGGTCATTGCGGTCTGTCTTGAAATCGTACGTGACGTCCTTGCCGTCACGAATGACCTCGGCAACGGCGCCCTCAACACGTTCTGCCGCCTCTTGTTCGCCAAGATGACGCAGCATGAGCGCGCCGGTCAGAATGGTGGCTGTCGGGTTCACCCGATTCTGCCCGGCATAGCGTGGGGCGGAGCCGTGAACAGGCTCAAAGACTGCGCCATTCTCGCCGATATTGCCGCCGGGAGCGAGACCGAGCCCGCCAACGAGCCCCGCGCACAGATCAGAAATGATGTCCCCGTAGAGATTCGGCAGAACGAGGACGTCATATTCCTCTGGGCGGGAGACCATCTGCATGCTGAGGTTATCAACGATGCGGTCATTGAACTCAATGTCCGGGTAGTCCTTGGCGACGTTCTGCGCCACCTCAAGGAACAGGCCGTCCGAGAATTTCATGATGTTGGCCTTGTGGACGGCCGTCACGAGCTTGCGGCCATTCGCCTTGGCATACTCAAACGCAAATCGAACGATGCGCTCGCTGCCCGTCACGGAGATGGGCTTGATGGAGATCGCGGAGTCCTCGCGGATTGGCTGCCCGGAAGCGTTGCGCAGAAATTCGATAACCTCCGCCGTCCCCTCAGCGTCCTTCTCGAACTCCACACCCGCGTACAGGTCTTCTGTATTCTCCCGAACAACCACGATGTCCACGTTCGTGTATCGGGAGCGTACGCCGGCGTAGCTCTTTGACGGGCGCAGGTTCGCATACAGATCAAGGGCCTTCCGCAGTGCAACATTGGCGCTGCGGAACCCGGTGCCGACGGGTGTTGTGAGCGGGCCTTTGATGCCAACGCCATTCCTGCGAATGGAATTGAGCACGCGGTCAGGGATGAGATCCCCTTCCCGCTCAAGAACCGCCTCACCGGCCTCCTGGACATCCCAATTGAATTCAATGCCCGTCGCCTCTATGACGCGGCGCATTGCCCCTGACACCTCAGGGCCAATTCCGTCGCCCGGGATCAATGTGACGTCATACGCCATGGTGGATCCTCCCTCTCTCACTCAATTGCAATGCCTGTTGATGAGACAACATGAGCAGCGCGGCCTGTGTGTGGCTGCTGCCATCTTCACTCTTACGTAGACGGGCCGATAACGGCAAGGATATCGCCCCGCGCAACACGGTCGCCTGCTGCGCGCGGGAGCTCAAGGATGACCCCGTCTACCGGGGACGGGAGCATGTTCTGCATCTTCATCGCCTCGATAACGACGACGGTATCCCCGGCCTTGACGGATTGCCCAACCTCAACCTCGTGCCGAATGACGAGGCCGGGCATCGGGGAGGTGAGCAGAGCGCCACCCTCCGGGGCCTGCTGCGCTGATGGCGCCGGCGTGTCCGGGGCAGGGGGCGGCGGTTGCGGGGTGCGTGTTCCACCGGCGCGCGGCGCAATGGGGCGCATCCGCGGATTCGCCACGCCATCTGCCGGGTCGACAATCACCTGGAAACGCTCAGACCCAACCTGGACATTGAAGGTGCGCGCGGCGGCGCTCAGGTCTGCCGGCGGAGCTGCGGCGGCCGTCTCCGCAGGGGGCCTGTAATCCGGGCTGACCTCAGGCGGCGGCTCTTCCAATCCATATTTCCAGCGGAGGAATCGCAGGCCTGTGACCGGGTAGAGGGCATAGATCAGTACATCGCCGTCATTACGGGCGATATCCTTTGTTGCCTCGCGCGCGGCATCCATTTCCGGGTCGAGGATGTCAGCCGGCCGTCCCTTGGTTGGGCGAGAACCCCGCTCATATCCCTTGAGGGCTGTGCGCTGCACGTCCTTGTCCATCGGCAACGGAGGCTGTCCGTAGAGACCAAACGCATAATCCTTGACCTGCTGGCTGACCAATTCATATCGTCCAAAGAGAACGTTCTGAACGGCCTGAATGCCGACAATCTGGCTGGTGGGCGTCACGAGGGGCGGGTAGCCCAGGTCTTTGCGTGTCTGCGGCAGTTCCTCCAGCACCTCTGGCAGCCGGTCCAGTGCATCGGCCTCCGCGAGTTGAGACATCAGGTTGGATGTCATCCCGCCCGGCACCTGATGCGTCAGGACGCTGGTGTCAATGATGCTGAATTTCTTGGTATCCAGCAGATGCATATATTTTTCTTGGAGGATCTGCTCGAGGCGGTCACTCGCCTGAATAAGCCGGCCAAGATCAATGCCCGGGTCGCGCGGCGTTCCCTCGAGCGCGACAACCAACGGCTCGGTGGCCGGGTGCGCGGTCCGCAATGCGAGGGGAGAGAGGTCGGTATCCACAATATCGACACCCGCCTCAATCGCCTTGAGCTGCGTCATTTGCCCAAGCCCGGACGTGTAATGCGTATGCAGGTGGATGGGAATAGAGACTGCGTCTTTGAGGGCGCTGATGAGTTCATAGGCGTCATAGGGGGCGAGGAGAGCAGCCATGTCCTTGACGCAGAGAGAATGCGCGCCCATCTTCTCAATCTCTTTGGCCTTGTTCACAAAGTAATCTCGGCTAAAGACCGGGCCGCCCATATGGCGCTCTGTAACTGAGTAGCAGACGGTTCCCTGGATGTGCTTGCCGCTGTTGGCAATCGCCTCAAAAGCGGTCTCGAAATTGCGGGTGTCATTCAGCGCATCAAAGACGCGGAATATATCCACGCCCACCTCAGCCGCCTGCTGAACGAATGCGTGAACGACATCATCCGGGTAGTTGCGGTACCCGACGAGGTTCTGTCCGCGGAGGAGCATCATAAACGGCGTCTTTGGCGCGACGGACTTGAGCAGGCGCACGCGCTCCCACGGGTCCTCATTGAGGAATCTGGTCATCACGTCAAAGGTTGCGCCGCCCCAGACCTCAAACGCGTGAAAGCCGACATCATCCAGCATGCGGATGATCTCAAGGATATCCGGCGTCCTCATCCGTGTCGCAAGGATGGACTGGTGGCCGTCCCGCAGCGTGATATCCGCAATACGCACGGGCGCCGCGCCTGCCATGAAATGATCTGCGCTGCTGAATGTCATCAGGATATTCTCCCAGGGGTTTCATGCGCGGGGCGGCTGCGGAACGGCATCGCCGGAACGGTTCGGCCGGGGATGAAACGCAGCCCCATCGTCATGCGGCGGCCGCGGTTGCGCCAGGCGTCCGAGGGCGCAGACGCGCGCTCACGTTGAGGCATCTCGTCCTGCTCATAGGCCTCAATCGCCGCGATGATGGCGGCGCGCAAACTCTCGCTGATTCCGTGTGTCGTCATATGCTCGTGGATTCGCTCGAGGCTCAATCCTTAGAGGGGAATGTTCCCATGCTTGCGAGGCGGCATCATGTCCCGTTTATTGCGGAGCATGTCCAGGGCGCGAATGATAAGCTTCCGGGTATCAGCCGGGTCAATCACGTCCTCGATGTAGCCACGGGCTGCAGCCACGTAGGGATTGAGGAACTGCGCGTTATACTCTTCAATGGCGCGCTTGCGCTCTTCATCAGGGTTCTCTGCACTGCGGATGCGGTCTCGAAAAATAATATCCGCCGCGCCCTCTGACCCCATTACGGCCATTTCCGCGCCCGGCCACGCATAGCCTATATCGCCTCGGAGCATCTGCGAGGACATGACGAGGAACGCTCCGCCATATGACTTGCGGGTGACAACGCTCACCTTTGGAACGGTCGCCTCCGCATAGGCGTACAGGAGCTTCGCGCCGTGAATGATGATGCCGTTGTGCTCCTGC
This sequence comes from Dehalococcoidia bacterium, assembly GCA_965214725.1. Lineage (GTDB taxonomy): Bacteria > Chloroflexota > Dehalococcoidia > UBA6926 > UBA6926 > VXMO01. The sequence continues at coordinate 144,693 of OZ243973.1, forward strand.
TCAACACCCGGCAGGTAGCCGGGCACGTCCGTCAACGTGACGATAGGGATGTTGAACGCGTCACAGAACCGGACGAAGCGGGCCGCCTTGATGGCAGCATTGATGTCCAGCGTTCCTGCCAAGACCATCGGCTGTTGGGACACGATGCCGGCAGCCCGGCCACTAAAGCGCCCAAAGCCAACAACAATGTTCGCCGCCCAACGCGCGTGGACCTCCAGAAAATCACCCGAGTCGACGATGCACTGAATGACATCGCGGACGTCATACGGTTCGTTCGGATTGACCGGCACGATTTCCCGCAGCTCCGGGCAGAGACGATCCGGCGGGTCATCCGTTGAGAATTCGGGCGGGTCATCCTCGTTGTTGGCCGGCATATAGCTCAAGAGCTGGCGGGCAAGGTCTAGGCATTCCTGCTCCCCGGGTGCGGCAAAGTGTGCAACACCGCTCTGCGTTGTGTGGGGTGTCGCCCCGCCAAGCTGCTCGTGGGTAACAACCTCACCGGTAACAGTGCGGATGACATCCGGCCCGGTGATGTACATCTGCCCGACGCCCTCTTCCATGATGATGAAATCTGTGATGGCAGGCGAATACACCGCGCCGCCGGCCGATGGCCCCATGATCAGGCTGATCTGCGGAACGACACCGGATGTGAGGACGTTGCGAACAAAGACGTTGCCGTATCCAGCTAGGCTGTCTACGCCCTCCTGAATGCGGGCGCCGCCGGAGTCCATGATGCCGATGATGGGCGCGCCGGTCTTGAGCGCCATATCCTGCACCTTGTTGATTTTGCGCGCAGCTGTCAGAGAGAGGGTGCCTCCCAGGACCGTGAAATCAAAGGCATAGACAAAGACGGTACGGCCATCAATGGTTCCGTAGCCGGTGACGACGGAGTCACCCGGCACACGACGCTCGGCGAGGCCAAACTCGAGTACGTTATGAGCGGTGAGCGCGTCCAGCTCAGTGAAAGAGCCTTCATCAAAGAGGAGTTGGACACGCTCGTGCGCTGTAAGTTTGCCGCGTGCATGCTGACGTTCAACCGCCGCGTCACCGCCGCCGGCCTGTGAAGCCTCATGGCGCTGTGCAAGCTCCGCGAGCTTCTCCTGCATGGTCATATGCTGTGTACCGCTACCCCCGTTATGCGATCCAACGTGGGGTTATGCTAGCAGAGCTAGCCTCTCACGTACAGTGCAGCGTGAATCATTTGGGGGGATCATACGTGTTTGAGTGGGGACAGCGCACATACATCATGGGCATCATCAACGCCTCTCCGGAGTCGTTCTCGGGCGATGGCCTGAACGATGTGGGATCGGCCGTTCGGCAGGCCGCGCGTTTCGCCGATGAAGGCGCCGATGTCATCGATGTAGGAGGGCAATCTACCCGCCCACGGTATTCGGCGGCAGTGGAATCAGGCGTGGCGGCAAGCGGGTATGAGGAACTCTCCGTCGAGGAGGAATGTGCGCGCGTCCTGCCTGTCATCAGGGCCATCACCGCTGCTTGTAATGTGCCGATCAGCATCGATACCTATAAGGCTGCCGTCGCTGAGGCGGCAATCGAGGCGGGGGCATCAATCATCAACGATGTATGGGGACTGAAACGGGGCAACGACCTCGCATCGGTTGCAGCAGCGCACGGCGCTCCGCTCATTCTGATGCATAATCAGCCTGAGCCACAGTACACCCGTTTGATACCGGACATTGTGGCAAGCTTACAGAGAAGCGTAAGGATGGCGGTGGCGGCGGGTGTGGATCGGGAGAACATCATCGTGGATCCCGGATTCGGCTTCGGCAAGACAGTGGCACATAACCTCGAAACGCTGCGCCGACTCCACGAGATCAAGTCTGCGCTCGATCTGCCCCTGCTGTTGGGCACAAGCCGCAAGTCAACGATTGGACGTGTGCTAAACGCGCCGGTTGCAGAACGCCGTGAGGGCACCGCGGCAACCGTCGCGCTTGGCATTGCTCTGGGCGCAGACATGATCCGGGTGCATGACGTGGCTGAGATGGCGCGTGTCGCGCGGATGGCGGACGCGGTGACGCGGGCCGCCTGGCGGGCTTATGACTGAGCCCTGCCCACCGCAGGGGTATTGCTGAGATGGGCGAGGCATTTCTTGGGCTGGGGAGCAACCAGGGGGATCGCATTGCCATGCTCAGAGAGGCGCTGACGAGCCTTGAAAGCGTCGGCGAGTTGACCGCCGTTTCCAACGTCTTTGAAACCACGCCTGTTGGATACGCCGATCAGCCGGATTTCCTCAATCTGTGCGCCGCCCTCAAGACACCTGAAACGCCTGAGGCCCTGCTGGTACACCTCAAGGACATGGAGCGGCGGGCGGGCAGGCAGGCGAGCTTTCGCAATGCTCCCCGCCCTCTGGATATCGACATCCTCCTCTATGTGGATGATGACGGTTCAGACATAGTTATGGACACGGAACTGCTTACCATTCCTCACCCGCGGATGCATGAACGCGCCTTTGTGCTGATCCCGTTGGCGGAGATTGTCTCGGCGGCGGCGCTCCATCCTCTGTTGCGCAAGACAATCACTGAACTACGGGATGAGGTTGGATTTTCGGGCGTGCGATTGTGTGATCGGGGGAGAGGGGATGTCCTAAGTCGGCTGTGCATCCAATAGCTGTGCCCAGCGGCCGAAGACATCTACGGCAATCGATCTCAGAGCAGCTGCGCGCGCAGGAGTCTCTGCCACAAGTTCCTCAGGGTTGAGGCCTCCACGCCGCACATCCTCCGGAAAGAGCGCCGCCATATCCGTGATCTGTTGTCCCGTCATTTCAAGGTGAAAGAGCAGGGCATGAACGCGATCTCCGTACGAGAACCCCTGGCATGCTGTCATGTCTGAGGAACCGATCGGAATCGCGCCGTTTGGCAAATCGTAAATGTCACCATGCCAATGCAGGGGGGTAAAACTCTCCGGGAGGGCAGCGAAAACAGCGTCATTCACAGCCTGGCTGTCTCGGTAGACAGGTCTCCAGCCGATCTCGAATTGCCCGCCCGCCCGCACATCACCGTCAAGGACATCCGCAATGATCTGGCTGCCCAAACACACTCCAAGCAGGGCAATGCCTTTGTTGATTGCCTCCCGAGCCAAGTATTTTTCAGTGCGGAGGTACGGGAAAATCTCGGTCTCGTACACGGACTGCGGGCCACCCATAATGACGAGCCCCGCATAGCCCTCCAGTGACGACGGTATTGTCTGAGAAAGATCGCCCCGGACAATGTCCACCGAGCCGCCAACGTTGCGAACGGCATCAATAATCAAGCCGGGGTGTTCCGGCTCAGCGTGCTGCAGGACCAGGACGCGCGGAGAATGATCCAGGGCGCTCGTGCCGCTCATGCGCTAGACGGAGTGTTCCCAGTCATCAAGGTGGGCGGGGTCCAGCCTTTCAACGCCAACGATGCGGTCAAAGTCCCTGTCAGCGGAGATGATGCGTGTGATGCCCAGCCGGTGCATAACTGAGGCGTGAACAAGGTCGCGGGCGCTCACGTCGGGGTAGTCATCAGCTGCCTGCGCGGCTCGCAGAAAATCATCAGGGTAGACGGGTTCAATACGGCGGTTCATGAGCTCGGAGAACGCCCGCATGACTATCTGACCCTGCTCCCACCGTCCACTCCTCAGGTAGTAGTGCAGAATCTCCTGCAGGACTTCTGAGTTCGTTACGAAATCCTGATGGCGCACACTGATCAGTCTCAGAATGCGCTGCGCGGCCTGCATATTCGGATGCTGCTTGCCAGTCGCGTAGATGGGTATGTTGGCATCAATAAAGCTGGCCGGGGTCATGCGCATCACTCAGAATACGGGAGAGCTCGTCAGGTTCCTCGGGGACGGGAAAGCTCAAAGCAGCCATACGTTCAACCGCCCGCAAGCGCCGATCACGGTCAATGATCTCGTAGGCGTCATCAATGAGTTGACGGACAACCTCAGAGATGGCTTCCCCGCGAGCGTGGGCGATTTCCTCTAGGTGTGAGCGCCGTTCATCGTCTAAGCGTAGATCCAACCGGCGTGACATGACTGCTCCTTTACACACATCCTTTGCCGTCAATGGTACACGATACGTCAGTGTGCGGCAATTCCACACCGTGAATATTCTGCCACACAAATTCGTACGTACCAATCATACCACTCATTGTAGACCGTACATCTGTGTACGGCAAGAGCGGCGGGCAGGTGCGCCGCCCAAATTATGGGCGCGTGCGAGAGATGCCCGCCTTTCGCCGTATAATGCAAGAGATGGCTGGCACCGACCCTCGTCTTATTCGCAATTTCTCGATTATCGCCCATATCGATCATGGGAAATCGACGCTTGCCGACCGTCTCCTGGAGCGAACCCGTACCATCTCCCAGCGCGAGATGCAGGACCAGCTGTTAGACCAGCTTGATCTGGAGCGCGAGCGGGGAATCACGATAAAGTCTCAGGCCGTCCGCATGATGTATGAGGCAAAGGACGGCAAGACATATCAGCTGAACCTGATTGACACGCCCGGCCACGTTGATTTCAGCTATGAGGTATCACGCAGTCTCTCCGCCTGTGAGGGCGCTCTGTTGGTTGTCGATGCCTCGCAGGGCATACAGGCGCAGACACTGGCGCACGCCATGCTCTCCATGCAGTTGGGACTCAGCCTCTCGCCCGTCCTGAACAAGATCGACCTTGCAGGCGCGCGGCCTGAGGAGGTGACGGCCGAGCTTGAGGACATGCTCGCAATCCCCGGTGAGGACGTCGTACTCGCATCCGCCAAAGAGGGACTGGGTATGGAGGACGTGTTAGAGTCCATCGTGCATGGCATCCCGGCGCCGCACGGTGATGCGGATGCCCCCTTGCGCGCCCTCGTCTTTGACTCCAAGTACGACTCCTATCGCGGCGTCGTGGCGTATGTACGAGTCTATGACGGAGTGGTCACACCCGGCGCCCGGCTGAGGCTGATGTCGAATGGACGGGAGGTTGATCCACTCGACGTTGGAGTATTCACGCCATGGCTGATCTCAACGCGGGATGGACTGTCCATGGGTGAGGTGGGATACATCGCAACGGGCCTCAAGGATGTGAGGGAGTGCCGCGTGGGCGACACAATCACGGTAGCGGAGCAACCGGCCATGGAGCCGCTGCCCGGCTATCGGCCGCTCAAGCCGATGATTTTCGCCGGGCTGTATCCGGCGGGTGATTCTGAATACGGAGACCTGAGAGACGCGCTGTCAAAATTGCAGCTGAATGATGCCGCCCTCACGTATGAGCCTGAGAACAGCATGGCTCTTGGGTTTGGATTCAGGTGCGGATTCCTTGGCCTGCTACATATGGAGATTGTGCAAGAACGCCTTGAGCGCGAGTACGGCCTTGAGATCCTGATTACTGCGCCCAGCGTGGCATATGAGATTCTGCGCACCGATGGATCGGCTCTGACCATCCACAACCCCGCCGAACTGCCCAACCCAACCACAATCGACACAATGTATGAGCCGTGGATCCGCGCAACCATCCTCTGCCCGAATGAAGTCGTCGGGCCAGTGATGGAGCTGATGTCTGAGCGGCGTGCCGAGTATGAGGAAATGGAGTACATCCAGTCCGGGGCGGGCGCCCTCAACGGGCAGGCGCGCGTGTCAATGCGCTACAAGATGCCGCTCGCGGAGATGCTCATCGATTTCTTCGACCAGCTCAAGTCACGCACGCAGGGTTATGCGTCCCTCGATTACGAGGTAATCGAGCCGCGTGAAGCGAATCTGGTCCGGCTCGATATCCTCGTCAATGAGGAGCCCGTGGATGCGCTCAGCGCCATCTACCCGAGAGAGGCCGCATATCAGCGCGGCCGGGCGCTGGTCTCACGGCTGCGGGAAACCATTCCGCGCCAGATGTTTGACGTGCCGATCCAAGCGGCAATCGGCGGCCGAATTATCTCACGCGAAACGGTGCGCGCCCTGCGCAAGAACGTCTTGGCCAAGTGCTATGGCGGCGATGTAACGCGCAAGCGTAAACTCCTCGAAAAGCAGGCCGAAGGCAAGCGGCGCATGAAGAGGGTCGGGCGCGTTGAGGTGCCACAAGAGGCATTCCTCGCCCTGCTCAAACTTGGAGACGATTAGGGGCCGGCCGAGCGTTATGGCACAGGAAAATCAACTGAAAGCCCGCTTGCGTGACGGTGGCGCGGCGATCGGATCGTTTGTGAATCTGCCAAGCCCTGAGGCAGTTGAGCTGCTTGGGTGGGCGGGGTTCGATTTCGTCATCATTGATGCCGAACACGGTCCGCAGAGCCCGGAGACCGTCGCGAACATGGTGAGGGCGGCAGAAGCGAGCAACACAACCCCGATTGTTCGTGTGGCGCTCAACAGCCAGCAGAACATTCTCCGCTATCTGGACACGGGGGCGCAGGGCTTGCAGGTGCCAATGGTGAACGGGCCACGTGACGCGATGAGCGGGATCGATGCCGCGCTGTACCCGCCACACGGCAAGCGTGGCCTCGCCGGCGTGCGCGCTGCCGGGTTCGGCCTACGGGAATCCGTAGCCGAGTATGCCGCCTCCGCCAACAATGAAATGCTCGTTATCGTTCAGATTGAGACGGTGGAGGCTCTGAACGTGATCGACTCAATCATCAGGCAGCCCGGAATCGACATCGTCTTCTTCGGCGCAACAGACCTATCATCGTCCATGGGAATTCCCGGGCAGACGCGAGATTCTCGCGTCATCCAGGCCATTGCAGAGGGCGGCAAGGCCGTTCTTGATGCCGGCCTCGTGGCAGGCACCATTGTTCAATCGCCTGAGCAGGCGCGTGAATGGCAAGAGCGCGGGTTCCGATACATCTCCACAAACTTTGCCGGGCTGTTTGGCAGAGCGGCGATGGCCTTTGTTGAGGGGGCGCGGGCATGATTCACGACATTATTGGAGTGAACATCTTTACGACGCAGTTGAATGTCATGGCTGAGTTCTATCGGGATGTCATCGGCTTGAAACAGCATTCTGACCATGGCGAGCTGATCACGTTTGATGTGCGGCCCGGGCTGCGGCTCAATATTGGACGGCACAGTCAGATATGGGCTGAGGAGGCGCTGGACCCCTTTCGCATCATGCTGAATCTCGGTGTGGACGACATTCACACGGCGCACGCCCGAATGGCCGATAATGGGGCAGAGTTCCTCCGCCCGCCGGAACAAGAGGCGTGGGGAGGATGGATCGCAACATTTCGGGATCCGGACGGGAATGTACTGCAGTTGATGCAGCAGCCGGATGGGAGCGCAGAGGGAGAGCCCGATGACGCAAGTCCTTGAGTTGACCGGCCAAAAGTGCGTTGCATGTCGGGCAGATTCTCCGCGCGCAACGCCTGAGCAGATCGCAGCGTTTCAGCCGCAGGTGCCGGACTGGGGGCTGCTCGACGATTCAGGGACATTGAAACTGAGGCGGGTGTATCGATTCAAGGATTTCGCCGGCGCGCTCACATTCACCAACCGCATCGGCGACATCGCCGAGGATGAGGGGCACCATCCACTCATCTCAACAGAGTGGGGCAGGGTGACCGTATTGTGGTGGACCCACAAGATAAAGGGGCTCCACGTCAATGACTTCATAATGGCAGCAAAGACGGACACGCTATTCGACGAGGCAATCTAGACGGCCAGGAGGACACTGACATGACACAACAACCAGCGCCAAAGCCAAATTCCTGGCAGGTAACGGACGGCGTTGAACGGGCGCCGCATCGTTCGATGTTCTATGCGATGGGCTTTACCCCGGAGGATCTTCGCAAGCCTCTCATTGGCGTCGCAAGCACGGCCAATGAGGTGACCCCATGTAATCTGTCACTGGGCCGCCTCGCTGAGAACGTCAAGCAGGGCATCCGGGCAGCGGGCGGAACACCCATTGAATTCACCGCCATCGCCGTGTCTGACGCCATCGCCATGGGGCACGAGGGAATGAAGGCGTCGCTGGTCAGCCGTGATGTTATCGCCGATTCCTTTGAGCTTGTCGCGATGGCAGAGGCGTTGGATGGCATGGTCACACTCGCCGGCTGCGACAAATCGCTGCCAGGCTCCGTGATGGCAATGGCGCGGACAAACATCCCGTCAATCTTCCTCTACGGCGGGACGATTCTCCCCGGAAACTTCGAGGGCAGGGACGTCACAATCGTTGACGTCTTTGAGGCTGTTGGCGCATACGCGGCCGGCTCCATCCCACTCGAGGCCGTGCAGGCGTTGGAGGAATGCGCGTGCCCCGGCGAGGGATCATGCGGCGGGTTGTTCACTGCCAATACGATGGCATCCGTTTTTGAGGCCATGGGCTTGTGCCTCCCCGGCTCCGCATCCGTGCCGGCTGTTGACGCGCGCCGCGAACAACTCGCATTTCGTAGTGGTGAGCAGGTCGTCAACCTGGTGCGCGAGAATCTGCGTCCGCGTGACATCATCACCCGGGAATCCCTCGAGAACGGCATCACAACAGCGATGGCGATGGGCGGCTCAACAAACGTTGTTCTGCACCTCTTGGCTGTCGCTCATGAGGCGGGCGTTCAACTGGACATCGAGGACTTTGACCGCATCAGTGACAAGACGCCATATATCACGGACATGAAGCCCGGGGGCCATTACGTCATGTCTGACCTCGATAAAGCAGGCGGGGTGCCGGTGGTGCTCAAGCGGTTGTTCGATACCGGCTACCTCGATGGCAGCTGCTTAACCGTTACAGGCAGGACGCTGGCCGAAACACTTGAGCCCGTCAAGCCGGGCGGTGGGGCAGGCATTGTCCACGAGCCGTCTGATCCCCTTGGACCAACTGGCGGGATCGCCATTCTCAAGGGCAACCTTGCGCCCGAGGGCGCCGTCATCAAGATTGCGGGTACCCCCATCCGGCACCACCGTGGACCGGCGCGCGTCTTTGACCGCGAGGAGGACGCCTTTGCCGCTGTGCAGGCGCGCGAGATTGTCGAGGGCGATGTTGTCGTTATCCGCTACGAGGGACCCCAGGGCGGGCCGGGCATGCGTGAGATGCTGGCGGTGACGGCAGCCATTACCGGTCAAGGCCTCGGCGAGAAAGTCGCGCTCTTGACGGACGGCCGATTCTCCGGCGGCACGCACGGACTCGCCGTGGGTCATGTGGCGCCGGAGGCGATGACGGGCGGACCGATGGGGCTGCTCGAGGATGGGGACATCGTCGTGCTGGACGTTGATGCGCGCGTCATCAATGTCGAGCTCTCCGACGCCGATCTGGCTGAGCGGCGGGCACGCTGGGAGGCGCCGCCCCCCAAGCACTCCATCGGCGCGCTGGCGAAATACGCTCGCCTCGTCTCATCCGCCTCACGCGGCGCCGTGACGTACTAGCTATTCTTCGAAGATATCAGTCACTCGCACCGTCAGATTCGGCAAGATGTCTTCGCCTGAGAGCGTGTCGTCTTCACCAAGCGACACAGTGGGCCGGTTGGGCTTATAGATCTCGACGATCTTGGTGTCCGGCCAGATTACCCAAACAAGCTGTACGCCGGAATTGATCCACATGTGAGCCTTGCCGGATACTTCTCGCACGGAATCACTCGGTGAGACAACCTCAACGACGAGGTTCGGCGGCACATCCGCATAACCACGCACCACCACACCCAGGGGTAGGCGTTCCTTTGAAAAATAGGCGATGTCGGGCTCACGAACAGTGTCCGGATCCGACTCTATCTTGACGCCCGAATCTGACCCCATAACTCTTCCCGACTTCGACTCCGCCACAGCATTTCCAATCCACCGGCCAAGCCTCATTACAATCTCACCGTGCTCCACTCCTGCTGCCATGGTTGGACAAAATACCCCCCGTATTAGTTCTCCGCGCATACCCTTCGCGTCCATCTCCAGCAGCTGCTCTGCTGTCATTGGCACTGTGCCAAGAACGGTTACTCTTGCCTGTTGAATAGTCGCCATCACCTGCTCCCATACGCGCTGACTGGTTAGCTGTTGGGCATCTCAACTCTACACGACTTGAACACGAATCTCCGTGATCAGGTCCGCCTCCGGCACTTCTGCCGGGTCTGAGAGAAAGATCTCCATCGGCGGCGCGGCCGGCTGGATGCCCTCCTGCGCCAACCAGGTAAACAGCAGGCCATACGCCGCGGGGATGCCCTCATACGAACCCTTGTGGAGAACGCTCGCGTAGCGGCCGGCAGGCATCGTCATCACGCTCACACCCTTGTCATCACCGGGCTGCTCGGGTGTTGACGGCGCAATAGGCACCCGCACATCCCAAGACAATTGCTCCGGGGGAACGGTGGATGGATCATCTGCATACATGCCGCCGGGCGGGCCGACAATCTCCGCGCCCGCTTCCTCTATCCATGCAAAAAGCCGATGCATCGCCTCCGGGAACTGCTCATAAGGCCCGCGCATCGCAATCACTGCCACACGTTGTTCCGGCAAGTCCGTGATACCCGGCTCCTCGGTTCCTTGTTCACGTGCTGTCATATCAATCCCCCATCCACATCTTCATTACTGACCACATCCGACACGCATGATTCTTGCTCTATTTCCCTTGCAGAGCAGCCGATGCGCCACCTCTACCGTCTAGCGTACACTGAGCGGGTGACAACAAAACAGAACCCGGAGCGAGTTCCGGGCATCACCATTTTACGTTTGGAGCCGGATGGAATTCATGCCGTCTGGGAAGACGGGCATGGGAGCCATTTTCCGTACAGGTTCCTGCGCGGCAATTGCCCGTGCGCCATCTGCGTCATTGAGGGCACCAATCAGCGCGTTGTCTTCGAGAAGGACGTGCCCGAGGATGTGTTCGCGCTTGATTGGATGCAGATAGGGCGGTACGCCGTGCAATTCCTCTGGTCAGACGCCCACGAAACCGGCATCTTCACATTCCAGTACCTGCGTCACCTGGATCAGGAGCTGCGCTCAGACTGACCACCCGTGATGGGATCATAGTAGGTCCAGGAGCTGGACAAGCCGATTCAAGTCCGACTGACTGATTCCATCAGGTGGCCAATCGGCGTCGATGATGCGAGTGAGACGGGGATCGGCGTGCAGCGCCGCTAGGGCCAGTCTGCCCATCATGGTGGCTTCGCGAAGATTTATTTGCTCTTGGAACCAAGATAGATTCCCCAAGCTAATAGCGTTTTGACGGGCCCTCCCCTCTGTCTCTTCCAGCAAACGCCGGTACTGATGCGTCCATTCTCGTTCATGCGCTGAAATTCCATCGCGAGTCCAAGGGAGGGCAAGCAGAGAACGCGCCACGTCCTCGTTCCTACCACTGAGTTCCTCAAGGAGCACGGCGTACTCATGCAGCCACCGCCCCTCCAGCCGGCTGATACCGTCCGGCAGCCAGGGCATGCCAGTAATGTCCCGGGTGAGATCACTGCCATACAGTGAGGCGGATTCGCTCACAGCATGCGTGAGCCCATTGAGTGCAGACAGCTCACTTTCGAGGGAGTCAGGATCTGCATCCGCATTCTCGATGATAGCCGCAGCCGTTTCAGGGGCGGTTGGAGAGACATCACGCAGCAGATCGAGCGCCCCTTCCAAGTACCATAGCTCCAAGCCGCTCACACCGTCATCCAGCCACGGGTACGTGGCGAGGCGGGACGGCACGTCCGTGTCCGGAACACGGTAAAAGGCCAGGTACTTTTGGAAGTCCTGCAGCAACGCCACCTCATTTCCCTCCACTCCATCTCGCAGCCACGGCCGGGTGATCAACGCGGCGATGAATTCACCCGAGCTGTCATCATATTGCTCGGCAATGCCGCTCAAAGCCTGGATTGGAGCGAATTCGTCGCTGCGTAGGTCATCCCGCAACCAGTCGTACGCGAGAAGGGCATCCAGCGCGGCTGAGTGGTCAGGCAAGAGGGACTCGAGAGAACTGGCGAGCAGTCTGAACCCGGCACCTTCGTCACCGTTGACATCATCCGCGAGCCACCGATAGTTCAGCAGGGCCTGACGATAGGATTCGCCTTCAGGCTCGTCCACGCGCAGGAGTTTTGAAAATTCAGGGAGCAGATTATAGGCAGCGCTATCGATGGGATCATCCATCCATGGGTAGCTCAGCATTGTCTGAATCACGTCAGCATCATTGGAAGAATTGGCGCTCAGGAGATCCGCAAATCTGCCAAGAGCGCGTAACTCGATGGGATACATTCCGGGCGCGATCCAGTCATACCCGAGTATGGTGTGCAAGGCTGCCTCATCCTCGGCATCTGCTGCCTCAAACAAGATTCCAAGCCGCCGCACGGGAATCGTCTCTGTTCCGTCGATCCTGTCTGTTATCCAGTCATAGCTCGTGACGATTTTGACGGCGTCCGCATGGATGCTGCCCGCTTCATCAGCCATTTCAGTGAGGCTCGCAATGAATTCGGATTCAAGGGAGGTCACATCGTCTTGCATCCAGTCAAACTCAGAGAGGGTCGTGGCGAATTCACGTGTTGCCGCGGAGATCGCCGGAGGTCTTCCGATGCCTGAGCGGTCCGGGCGCATAGCCCCAATACCGGTTGCGGTCCGGGAAACAAAGTCGGGGGCAACGATGTCTGCGAGCGTTCCCAACGCCTCCGCCTCATCATCCGTGACCTCATCCGCCAGCCATGTGTACTCGGCCAGGGCAACGCCCACGTTCTCATCAGCGACGGCCGCTGCGCGAATGGCACGGAGCGCGCTTCGGCGATTCGGAGTGATAGTGCCGTCCGTCGCCATCCACCTCAGACTCATGGCCGTTTCGACGATGGCGGGATTCTCATAGAGCAGCCACGATAGATCATCGAGGGCGCCGGCCTCTTCGGCGGTTATGCCGTCAGCCACCCAGTCCAGGGAGGCGACTTGGCGGCTCAGTGGCTCGTCTTCACTGACCATTCGACGAACAGCGCTCCACGCGATCCAGTGTGGGACGTCCGATGGCGAATCGAGCCAGCCGAGGATATCCAATGCGTTCGGGCCGGGTGTGCTGGTCGGCTCAGCGGTGGGCGTGACCTGTTCACACGCAAAAGCCAGCGGAGAGAGTGCCACGGCAATCACGAGAGAGATTAAGCCGGAACGAGCCGCCCTCTTCATGCCGTACCTTTACTGGATGCCCGGATGAGTTCACGTACGACTCAATAGGGCTGTCATCAACCAGTATACGGGGCTAGCGGATTGCGCCTGACTCCTGGCCTGCCCGGTATTCCTCATCTGTCAGGCCCAGCAGCGTCTTGAAGACGTACTCGTTGTGCACGCCGATCCATGGCGGCGGCCCATCGCCGTGCGCCTCCGCGAGCGAGGGGATTCCGGGAAGGCCCTGGTGGGAGAGATCACCCCACGGCGGTTCGTGCACATCCACAATGTGGCCCCGCTGGCGGAAATGGACGTCCGTATAGAGATCCTCACCGGTCAGTTTCGCGCCGGCAGGCACGCCGTTCGCCTGTAGGATGCGCATCGCCTGCCGCTTGGTGAACCCGCTCGTCCACTCACCAATGCGGGCATCCAACTCATCCTGTCGTTCGCGTCGTCCCGCATGGGTTGCATAGCCCGGGTCACCTGTCCACGTCGGTGAGCCCATCGCCTGCACAAACCCCTGCCATTCCGCGTCGGTCTCCACCGCGATGATCACCCATTCATCGTCACCCTTGCACGGGTAAGCGCCATAGGGCGCAAAGTGGCTGCCGAGCAGCTCGCCATAGCCCATCGCCTGCCATTCGTAGCCGTTGACGGTTGAATCCAGGATGGCGGGGCCCATGACGGCGCCCTGTGCCTCAACCTGCGCGAGCTCGATGAACTGCCCCACGCCGGTGCGGTCACGGTATTCAAGCGCGGAGATGGACGAGAGCGCGACGAGGCTGGCGCCAAGGTAGTCCGGAATGACAAGCTTGCCGTGGGCATCCATCGGCGACTCACGGAATCCCCACATGGAACACAGGCCGGTGTAGGCGACAAGTTGATTGCCCCATGTGACCCATGATGTGAGGGGGCCGTCCAGCCCCATTCCGGGGGCGGTGATCTGGATCATTCCGGGATTGACGGACTTGATGTGCTCCCACCCGAAACCGAGCCGATCAATGACGCGCGGCGAGAAATTATCGACAAAGACGTCGCTCTGCTCGAGGAGGGCATCAAGGAGTTTCTTGCCGTCCTCATGGCGCACGTCAATGGTGGCGCTCAGCTTGTTGCGGTTCATATCCGGGTAGAGCGGGCCGTTCGCGTCACGGTTGGCGACAAGCAATTCTGATTCTACCTTGATGACCTCTGCGCCATAGAACCCGAGGAACATGGTGCCGATGGGACCGGCAAAGAAACGGGTGAGATCGGCCACGCGCATCCCGGCGAGCATCGATTCGTCCTGCGCGTGGCCGTTGCGGGTAGCGGAGGCCGCAACCGGCTCTCGCCCCGCACCCACCTCGCTCAGGATTTCCTGTTGATGCTGCCCCATGGTTGGGGAATGTCGCCACGCCCGCATGGGGGTCTCATACATCTTGAACAGGAAACCGGGGGCGCGGTATGTGCCAATGACGGGGTGCTCAAATTCCTGTATCCATTGCCGATGGGCGAGATGAGGACTGGACAGGAAGTCACCGGGGGTGTTGACGGGCGCGCAGGGCAGGCCGCGGCGTTGACATTCCTCCACGAACTCATCTGCGTCAAACTGCTCAATGAATGCCTGGAACAGGGCGTTGATGACATCTCCGTTCGCGCCGCGGTATTCCTGGTCATCCCATTCAGGCGCGGAGAGGACCGCATCCTCCATCCACTCACGGGTGATGATGTGCCAGTGGGGCAGGATGTAGATGGACAGATACACATATCGGCCATCCCGGCAACGAAAGATGTTGGATGCTCCGCCCTGCGGCTTGGAGCCGATCCGCTCTACAATTTCACTGCGCTGCGTATAGCGCGCAACCGCGCTGAAACCCAGATAGGTCGTCGCTTCCGCAATGGAGAGATCAATGCGTTGACCGGCGCCGGTCAAGCGGGCGTGGCGGACGCCCGCCAGTGTGAGGTAGGCGGCGTGGACGGCCGCGACTTGATACGTCTGATGGGCGGGGGTGGCAACGGGCGGCATCTGATCATCACCGTGCGCGCTCATGAACCCGGACAGCGCCTCAATAACCGCATGCCCCCCTTTGTAGTCCGCGTACGGCCCCCACTGTCCGAATGGCGTCATCGATGTTGTGACAAGATACGGGTTTCGCGTAAGCAAGACATCTTGGCCAAGTCCGAGTGATTCAAGCGTTCCGGGCGGCGTCGCTTCGATGAAGGCGTCCGCGCCTGCAAGCAGGTCGCTGAAAGCCTCACGGTCAGTCTCTGAGCCTGTGACGTCCAAGATGATTGACCGCTTGTTGAGGTTGGCGTTGATGAATGTGAGGCTGCGCTCCGGGCCCTGAACATTCCCGGCGAAAGGCGGCAAAGCGCGGCTCGGGTCTCCGCCGGGCGGCTCAACCTTGATGATGTCCGCGCCGAGGTCTCCCAGCCATCGCGCCGCATACGCCGCCGGAATATCACCGTACTCGATGATTCGCAGGTGGCTGAGCGCGCCCGGCGTATTCTCTCTGCTGCCTGAGCTGCCGTTGGAATTGCTTGTGTTCGTCACTGCTCCCTCACCCCATGTGTGTATCTGTCACTGTCTGTTGTTCGCTACAGTGGCGCCGTCTGCACGAGTAGGCGGGGACGACGGCGGGTGTCCTTGTAGATAACATTATTGAGTTCCTCACGCACCGCGCTCTCTATGGCGCGCAGCCCGGAGGAGGGATTGGAGATGGCGGCGTCCTGCGCCTTGGCGACGGCATCCTCCACAATCTCCATGAGGCGGCTGCACAACTCATCCGCCCGCTCACTGTCCAGGAAACCGACCATTGCGATGACGGGGTCGCCCACCAACTCAAAGGTCTCGGCATCAACCGGCAGTGAGACCGTAACGATACCGTCACGCGAGAGGGCGGCCCGTTCCCGAAGAACCTCATTATCGACGCTGCCGACATGGATGCCTGAAACGAATCTATCTCGAAGGTCAATCCTCTCCGCGATGCGCGCGCTGGCCGCGGCATCAATCTCGAGCACATCGCCGTCATTCATCAGGAAGATGTTGTCGTCTGGGATGCCAACCGATTCCGCGAGGCGGGTGTGGTGAACGAGATGACGAAAATCGCCATGGATCGGCACAAAATAGCGTGGGCGTGTCAGCCGCAGCATCAGCTTCAGGTCCTCTTGGCTGGCGTGGCCACGCACGTGAACCTGTTCGGTTCGGCCATAGAGCACATCGGCGCCAAGCCGGAAGAGCCCGTCAATCGTCTGTGCAACCGTCGCCTCATTGCCGGGAATCGGGTTCGAGGAAATAATCACGGTATCACCGACGCCGATGCGTACCTGTTGATGGTTGCCGCGCGCCATCCGCACAAGGGCAGAGGTCGGCTCGCCCTGCGCGCCCGTCGTCATGATGACGGTTTGTTCAGGCAGGCTGGATTCAAGCTGGTTGGGGGGGATGAGCAGCCCCTCCGGCACGCGCAGATATCCCAGCTCGGTGGCAAGGCGGACATTGTCAACCATGCTCCGCCCGATGACGGCCAGCCTGCGCCCATGAGCCTCAGCGGCATCCGCAACCTGTTGAATGCGCGAGATGAGTGATGCAAAGCTTGCGACGATTACGCGCCCCTGCGCCTCCCCGATGTAGCGGCTGAGCGCCCTCCCAACGACGGCCTCTGAGGGTGTATGGCCCTCAACGTCCGCGTAGGTTGAATCCGAAAGCAGGACGAGGACGCCATCTTCCCCTGCCTGCGCGAGGCGTTGGAAATCGGTCGGCTTGCCGTCAACCGGCGTGTGATCGAGCTTGAAATCTCCTGTATGCACAATGGTGCCGACGGGGGTGTCAATGATGACGCCGGCCGCGTCCGGTATGGAATGGTTGACGCGGAAGAGCGTGACATCAAAAGCGCCCAGATTGATCGTGTCGCCGGGCTCGACGGTTTCAAGTGTCACGCCGCGCAGGCGGCGTGATTCACGCAGTTTCACGGAGGCGAGGCCGATGGTGAGCGCTGTGCCATAGATCGGGACGCCAAGCTCAGGCATGATGTGGGGCAGGGCGCCGATGTGGTCCTCATGGCCGTGCGTCAGGACGACACCCACCACGTTGGCGGCGCGATCAATCACGTACTGCGCGTCCGGCAGCACGATGTCCACGCCATGATGGGCCTCATCCGGAAACATGAGGCCACAGTCGATAATGACGATATCATCGCCATACTCGATGGCCATCATGTTCTTGCCGATTTCACCAAGTCCGCCAAGCGGAATGATGCGGAGTGCTGAGCGGGAATTGGTCATGGTTTACACGCTTTTCTACAGAAAACTCAGTTGTTGCCCGGTAGTAGCGTCTGAGACGCCGGGCTGTTTATTGTCACTGGCCGGCGTGCCCGCCTGCGAAGCCGAATGCCGGCTGCGTGCCGTCTCAAGCGCAGCCGGGATGTTGCGAAAATCCTCGATGATCACGTCACGCAGGCGCTGTTGATGCAGCGCGGCGGCAGGGTGATAGAGGGGATAGACGGCGAGGTCATCCTTGTAGAGCAGCTGACCGTGCGCACGTGAAATGGACTGGCTCGGAAAAAGGCGCATCAGTGAGAAACGCCCAAGTGTGACGAGCAGTGTCGGGTTGACAACCTCCAACTGCCGCCTGAGGTAGAGCGCCTCACAGGTGTCCAGTTCATCATCGCGGGGGTCACGGTTCTCAGGGGGGCGGCACTTGACCGTGTTGGTGATGAAGACGTGATCCCGACTCCATCCAATTGTTCCGAGCAGCTCGTCAAGAAATTTGCCGGCGGGCCCGACGAACGGACGTCCCTGCCGGTCCTCCTGAAAGCCCGGGCCTTCACCGATGAACATGACATCCGCATCCGGCGCTCCCTCCCCGGGGACGGTATGGCTGCGGGTCTCTGCGAGCCGGCATTGAGTGCAGACGGCAATCTCCGTGCTGATGGCGCGCAACGCCTGTGCAGAATCAGTAGGAGGCGCAGCCATATCAATCAGAGCGTGGGGCGGGCCGGGAGATGCCCGGAACCCCTCAAACAATCCTGCAAGGAAACAGCAGGCCTATCCGTCGGAGATGCCTTTCTCGTCCTTGAAGTAATTGACTGCGTCCTGCACCGTGAGAATTCTCTCGGCATCTTCATCCGGGATTTCCAACTCGCCGTTGTCCGTGAATTCATCCTGCAACGCCAGAACCAGTTCAACCATATCGAGCGAATCTGCGTTGAGGTCCTCAGTGATAGAGGCCTGCGCGGTGACGACCTCGGGCTCGACACCAAGCTGCGCGACGATGACATTCCTGACTCTCTCTTCAATGGTAGCCACGTTACTATCCCTCCCTGCGCTGAGTTTTCTCTCTGATTTACATTAGGGGGCAATTGCCAGTTCCGCAAGCACACCACCCAACACACCATGCACAAAGCGCGCCGATGATTCCGTGCCGTACGTTCGCGCAAGCTCAACAGCCTCGTCGATGGCAATGGCCGCCGAAACTCGCTTGCTTGTGATCTCCGTCAATGCGAGGCGCAGTGTATTTCGATCAACAGAGGCAAGCTGGGAGACAGGGTAGGCGGTTGCGTGAGCCTGAATAAGCCTGTCAAGCGCTGCCTCATCTTGCTGAACGTCCGCGACGAGAGCGGTGGCATAGGACAGGATCTTCACACGTGCCGCGCCCGCAACAGACTCGCCCGCGATCCGGCCAACGGAGTCGGCGGGGGAGTGCTTGACGGCATCCCATTCATAGAGCGCCTGCAACGCGATTTCCCGCGCATTGCGTCGGGATTCAGCGAAGGCTCTGCTCGCCTGTTTGCTTGCTTGAGTCGGCAATGCCATGATGAGCCGCTCAGGCTCGAAGAGCCTCAAGCTCCTCCAGATTGCCGATGTTGACGACTTCGGCTTCCTCAAACGTTCGCTTGACGAGCCCGGTGAGTACCTTGCCGGGGCCAATCTCAATAAACGTTGTGACGCCGTTGTCTCGCAGATACTCGACAGTACGGAACCATTGGACGGAGCTGCGAATCTGCCGCGCGAGTTCATCGACAACCTCAGCCGCCGTCTCTAGGGGCTGTGCGGTCACGTTGCCAACCACGGTGTACGTGGGGGCCGAGATCGAGGCAGATTCCAGCGCGGCGCGCATCCCCGGCACGGCGGGATCCATGAGCGAGGAGTGGAACGCGGCGCTGACGCGGAGAGCGACAACGCGGCGCGCGCCGCCCTCTTCGGCAGCCTTCTGCGCGGCCTCAACACCCTCCTTTGACCCACTGATAACAATCTGGTCGGTCGAATTCAGATTTGCCATATCGACGCCGTTCGCCTCGCAGATGGCCTGGAGTTGATCCTCCGGCATACCCATGACGGCAGCCATGGCGCCCTCGCGTTCATCGCCGGCAGCCTGCATGAGCCGCCCGCGTTCGCGCACCAATTTCACGGCATCGCTGAATGTCATCGATCCCGCGGCAACGAGGGATGAATACTCGCCAAGGCTGTGACCGGCTGTGTGGGTGGGCGTGAGGCCCTTATCACCAAGAATCTCTCGTGCCGCCTCCAGTGTGGCAATGGATGCCGTTAGGATGGCAGGCTGCGTATTGATGGTCTGCGTCAGGTCTTCCATTGGGCCCTCAAAGCAGAGCTGCGAGAGGGAAAAGCCAAGAGCCTGGTCCGCTTCGTCAAAGATGGCCTTCGCCGCCGGAACTGCGTCGTAGAGATCCTTGCCCATGCCTACAGCTTGGGCGCCCTGTCCGGGAAAGAGGAATGCAACCGTCATCGTCTCATACTCCCTTTGTCTTGCGTCTGCGTGTCTTAACCTATCGCTCGCCTCTGAGCGCCATCATTGTGCGCTCGGACTGCGCCTACTCTGCGGCGCGGCGTGGCGTGATAACCTGTCTCCCGTTGTACGTGCCGCATGAGGGGCACGCCCGGTGCGCAACACGGGCGTTGCCGCAGACGGGGCACGGAGATGTCGATATCGGCGAGCGCGCTGTGTGCGCCATGCGCTTGTTTTGCCGGGCGCGTGAGCGTCGCCTCTTCGGTAGTGGCGGCATGATTTAACCTCTCCTGCTTTGCAACGTATTCTCGTTTCGCTTGCGTCCTTGTCGCTTGCGGCCTCTCGTTTTGGAGGCCTTTCCGGACTCGCAGCCTAGTGACGGATCACCCGTCCGACTGCTCGGCCCACAGTTCCTGCAATTTGGCCCACTCAATGCGAGCGGGTACAGGAGGACACTTGCAGGATACCCTATTGCGGTCAGCTCCGCACTGTGGACACAGCCCGCGGCAATCCGTTCGACAGATAGGGTTCTGAGGCTCATACATGATGAGGTATTGCCGAACAGCATCTGCCACATCAAGGTGATGCTGCTCATTAATCTGCAGGTCCTCGGCATCATCCGGCGCGGGCAGTTTGTGGCCGGTGGTAACGTCAATCAGCGGAAAATACTCCTCGCTGAAGGTGAAATTAAGACTTTGCGGATATGTCACCAGACAGAGGGAGCATGTCTGCTGAACCTCCGCGTCACACGTCGCAGAGACGAGCACGCCCGCGTCCGTGCGCATGAGTTCAACCTGAGAATTGACGGCAGCCGCGTCGACCGTTTCACCGATGAAGCCATATTCTCGACGCGCGCCGATGGGCTCCTGTAAGAGGCCGCTGACGTTTATCAACATGCTGTGAATCTCTCAAACAGCGCCGCCGCGCCTTTCGCGTTCGGCTGCGCTCCGGGAACGGCAGGAATGGGACGGGTTTACTCGTCGGGTGTCGGCGTGTTGGTGACCTGGCGGGTAAAATCGACGATATCCTTTAGGCTGGTGCCCGGGCCAAAGATACCGGCAATCCCCATCTCCGTGAGGGCGGCATAGTCCTCTCTGGGGATGATTCCACCCGAAAAGACGGGGATATCGAGTCCGTTGTCGCGTAGGCCACTCACGATGGCGGGCAGCAGATCAAGGTGCGCGCCGGAGAGGATGCTCAGGCCGATGGCATCCACGTCCTCCTGCACGGCCGCCTGCACAATCATCTCCGGCGTTTGGCGAATGCCGGTATAGATGACCTCAAAACCGGCATCCCTCAACGCACGGGCCACAACCTTGGCGCCGCGGTCATGTCCATCAAGGCCGGGCTTGGCGATGAGAATGCGCGCCGGCGCTGTTGGGGTTTCTGTTGTCATTGACGTTCTCCTCTCGCGTCCGGGAGCTGCAGCGCAGCCGCCCTAATGCGCCTCGCCGTCCGCGGGCTGCGTGCGAGTCATCCCCGCATGGGCCGCGTCTCGCTGCGCAATCAATACTAGCGTACCGAGAAAGTCCAGTGGGTGAACTGCCCGCAGAACGTTCGTAGGCTCGCCGTCATCAACAATCATGCGGACACCAGCCGCGCGCACGCGCTCCTCAACAGCCTCCGGGTCATCGGATTCCAGCACGACGGCGTGGAGCCCCTCTCCCATGAGTTTCAGGGCGCGGGCGACGGGGCCGTTCTCATTCAGGTCCTGCGCGAATTCCACCTCAGCATCGCCGGCGTCCAGCCACGCCGTATCCATGCCGAAACCCTCGGACACGGCCCGCCGTTTGAGGGGCATACGGAAGAGATGCTGCCACGTGGCGGCGGCTGTCCCCACGTCATACGTGCGGATGGTAACGTGATGCAGGCCGATATCACGCGCTGTGCCGGGAGTGAATAGTGTCGTTTCTTTGATCTCAACAGGGACGCCGCCGGTGCTCGACGGAGAGATGATCGTGTTCTTTCCTGTGATGCCCGGGCGCGGTGTATCCACAACGAATTCACCGCCACGGTTCTTGATCTCTCCGGTGGCCTGTTCAACATCGTCTACATGGAAACTGATGTGGTGCATCCCCTCACCGCGCTCGTCCAGCTGTTTGGCGAGCGGGCTGTCCGTTGTTGTGGGTTGGAGGAGCAGGATGCGGCCAACGCGCAGTGGGATGATGGCCGCTCGGTAACCCTCGTCGTGCGCCTCGCGTTTGACGGTGGCAGTAAGGCCGAGAACATCCTCAAATTTCTGGGAAGCCTCATCAATATCCCGGACGAGGAGGCCAACCTGATCAAATCTTCGCAACAAGAGGTCCTGCTGGTCTGTCATCACATTCGCCTTTCTCACCGACCTATCTTCTAGGCATTGGATGCTTTTCGGGAATCCAGCCACCGGCCAAGCGAATCTGCGCTTTCAGCGGACCGCCGGCCCTCAAGCAGAT
The DNA here is from genome assembly GCA_965214725.1 of Dehalococcoidia bacterium. GTDB lineage: Bacteria > Chloroflexota > Dehalococcoidia > UBA6926 > UBA6926 > VXMO01. The sequence goes on from OZ243973.1 coordinate 166,812, forward strand.
GGCGCACACTGATGTCCTCGTCAATATCGGGCCAGTGGATGCCCTCCCCATCGGCGATGAGACGCCAGTGGCTCCGCTCATCAGCTGTGGCATGCGCCAGTCTGGGTGACCAGTCGATTGGAACAATCAGGCTGCGGCCGTCAATCAGCTGCACCACCAATTGGTTGGTAGTTACACGCACAGTGGCTGCGCGCGCCACGCTCACATCAGTTGCCAAATCTATCATTCCAGGCTCCCAGGAACTGATCTCGCCGCCTCTCTATAATACGCGCAATTCGGTTAATCTCCACAGGCCGGAATTGGCCCCTTTCCGCGGTCGCAATCGGATCTAGCCAGAACTTTGCGCCCATGTTATCCCGCTCCACATGGATATGAGGAGGTTCAACGCCGTCCCCCATGTAGAAGAACCTATACGGCCCTTCACGATGTACAGCCGGCATGTCGCTTTCGATAAGCCAAGCGGATTCCTGACACCCAGCCCTGTAAGGAGATTTGCCGCCGGTATCAGTCCCGTTGGTTGATCATGATGAGGGTGCCAAAGAAGTCCTGTGGATGGACGACGCGGATGACGCTGTCGCCCTCAGGATCCTCGACAACGCGCAAACCCTGGCTCCTGACGTGCTCGGTCAGGCCTTCGGCATCATCTGTCTCGAGGACGATGCCGAATACGCCGGCGCCTCGATCCTCAATAAACTTGGCCAGCGGGCCCTCGTCTGTGGTCTGTTGTGCAAACTCAACCTGTGTGTCGCCCGCATCCAGCCAGCCGGCAATGATGTTCGCCTCGACGCGCTCTGAGGTGCGGTTCAGCCGGAGGTCAAAGCTCTTGGTCCAGTTCTCGACGGCGGCATCGCGGTCGGCCGTTGCGATGGTGACGTGGTGAACGCGGAGATCGTGCTCGGTTGGTGTAGGGCGCGTGACCTGCGCAATCTCGGTCAGGACACTGTTGGCGGCCCGCGGGTGGATGAACTCGACCTCGCCGACAAAGCCGCCCTCAGGCTCGCCCTGAATCAGTTGGACCTCACGTGCCTTGAGGGTCGCGATTGTCTCGCGGATATCCTCAACCTCAAAGCAGATATGTTGGATGCCTTCGCCGCGCCGCTCAATGAAACGGCCGACGGCGCTCTCCGGGTTGATGGGCTGCATCAGTTCAAAGCGAACGTTGGATGTCGGCACGAGCGCGGCGATGAGTCCCCGCTCCTCGATGGTTTCCTGAGCGGCAACCGTCAACCCAAAGACGCGCTCGAACGCGTCTGTCGCCTCCTTGATGTCGCGGACAACAACGCCGATGTGATCCATTCGTGTGAACATTGCGAGCTTGGCCTCCTTTAGACGACTAGACGACGAGCAACTCTTTGTGCATTCCGAACACGCCGCGAAGAACGTCGCAGATCTCACCCGTCGTTGCGTTTGCCTCGACGCAGTTGATGATTGCCTCCATCGTGTTCTCTGAACTCCGGGCAACGGCCTCAAGATGCTCGAGCGCCGCCTGCGTCTTGTGTCCGTCTCGGCTGCGTCGCACACTATCAAGTCGGTCTATCTGTCGCCTGGTTTCCTCAGGATTGATGCGCAGAATCTCCATGGGTGTTTCATCACCGGACGTGAATGAATTGACGCCGACAACAGTGCGCTCCCGACTCTCGACTTGCGTCTGGAACCGGTATGACGCATCTCCGATTTCCTGCTGTTGGAAACCGTTTTCGATGGCGCGCACGGCGCCGCCCGCCTTGTCGATGCGGTCAATGTACGCGCGCGCCTCCTCTTCAAGGCGATCCGTCATCGCCTCCACGAAATATGAGCCGGCGAGCGGGTCAACGGTGTCCGTGACGCCGGACTCGTAGGCGAGCACCTGCTGCGTGCGGAGAGAGAGCGTCACGGCGTCCTCGGAGGGCAGGGCAAGGGCCTCATCCTTTGAGTTGACGTGGAGTGACTGCGTGCCACCCAGCACAGCGGCAAGAGCCTGCAGCGTGGACCGGACGACGTTGTTGTCGGGCTGCTGCGCCGTCAGCGTGACTCCGGCAGTCTGCGTATGGAATCGGAGCATCTGCGAGCGCGGGTTCTCTGACCCGAAACGCTCAACCATGATCTTGGCCCACAGCCGTCGGGCAGCGCGGTATTTCGCGACCTCCTCCAGCAGGTTGGACTGTGCGACAAAGAAGAAGGAGAGCTGCGGACCAAAGTCGTCGACCTTTAGGCCGGCCGCAATGGCGGCATCAACGTATGCGATGGCATCAGCCAGCGTGAATGCAATCTCCTGCGCGGCCGTGCAGCCCGCCTCACGCATGTGATAGCCGCTGATAGAAATGGTGTTCCACGCCGGCGTCTCCGACGCGCAGTACTCAAACAGGTCTGTGATGAGACGCATCGACGGTGCAGGGGGATAGATGTACGTGCCGCGCGCGATGTACTCCTTGAGAATGTCGTTCTGCACCGTCCCGCGCAATTCCTTGGTCGGCACGCCCTCACGCCGCGCGACGGCGATGTAGTAGGCGAGCAGGATGGATGCCGTGGCGTTGATGGTCATCGAGGTGGACACCTTGCCGAGATCGATGCCGTCAAAGACGATGGCCATGTCCTCAACGTGCGAGACGGGCACGCCAACCTTGCCGACTTCACCGAGCGCGAGCGGCGCATCCGAGTCGTACCCGGTCTGGGTGGGCAGATCAAATGCCATTGAGAGGCCGGTCTGCCCCTGCTCGAGCAGATATTGATAACGCCGGTTCGTTTCCTCTGCGGATGCGAAACCGGCGTATTGGCGCATGGTCCAGAGCCGGCCTCGGTACATGGTCGGCTGCACGCCGCGCGTGAACGGGAAGCTGGCAGGATAGCCAACCTTGCTGGCGTAATCGGTCTCTGAAACGTCGCTCTGATCGTAGAGCGGCTCAACCTCAATCTCAGAGGTTGTTTCGAAACGCTCATGGCGTTCCTTGTTGCGGGCCACAGCGGGGCCATACACCCGCTCAAGCCAATCCTGCTTGGACATGTCTGAACTGTGTGTCACAGGTTTATCCTCCCGGCGAGAGCGCACGCCGGCGCACGGGCGCGCGCCACCTGCGCGAATATGCTGCTAACAGGATACAGCGGCAACGGGGGCATTGTCAGTTCCATGCCCCCTGCTGAGGGATTCGCGGCCCGTGCAGGCTACGTGGCAGCCGCTTCCGGCTCAGGCTCGATCTTGTCGATCTCCTCAATCAGCGCGGAGAGGAACTCAGACTCGGGCACAACGCGCACCTTTTCGCCCTTGCGGAAGATGATGCCGCGCCCGGCGCCCGCCGCAATGCCCACGTCCGCGTCCTTCGCCTCGCCGGGGCCGTTGACCTCACACCCCATGACGGCCACGCGCACGGGCTTATCCACCTGCTTGAGAGCCTGATCAACCATCTCCGTGTATTTGATGATGTCAACATCGGCGCGCCCGCAAGACGGGCAGGCGATCAGGGTGACACCCTTGTTCCTGATGTTCAAAGACTTGAGGATGTCCCAGCCGGTCTCAACCTCTTTGACCGGGTCACCTGCGAGTGAAACGCGAATGGTATCACCGATTCCCTCATAGAGGAGGTAGCCGAGGCCGACGGCGCTGCGGACCGAGCCGCTGGCCGGCGGGCCAGCCTCCGTGATGCCCAGATGCAGCGGGTAATCAACTGCCTCAGCAATCCGCCGGTAGGCCTCGATGGTCATCGGAACGTCGAAGCCCTTGACGGAGATCTTGATCTGATTGAAATCCATCTCCTCGAGGATTCCAACCTCCCAGAGGGCCGTCGCAACCATGTGGTCAACGACGGTGTAATCGCCCTCGCCCTCCTGGCTTGCCTTGGCGAGCTTGTTAACGCCGTCCGCGAGGCGGTGGAACTGCCCCGTCTTGCCGATGCCACCAATGGGCGGGAGTGAACCGAAGTTCACGCCGATGCGGATGGGGATGTCATATTCCTTGGCGAGCGTGGTGACTTCACGCACCTTGTCCTCATCCCGGATGTTTCCGGGGTTCAGACGGATTGCGCTGACGCCATTGCGGATCGCCTCAAGCGCGAGCTGATGGTGGAAATGGATATCAGCGACAACGGGGATGGGGGCCCGGCTGCAAATCTCTTTGAGCGCCTTGGCAGCGTCCATGTTCGGGACGGCGCAGCGGATGATGTCACAACCCGCAGCCGCCACCTCATAGATCTGCATAATCGTCGCCTCAGCGTCGCGGGTGTCAGTCTTGGTCATCGACTGTACTGCGACGGGGGCATCGCCGCCGACGGGCACCTTTCCAACTTGAATCTGCCGGGATATACGACGTTCAGGCATGGCCAAATCTCCTATCTATGAGGCGCCTCTAACCTATGTACACGATACCACAGCAAACCGAATAGAGGAGACCTGGCCACACCGGCAGGGGGTCGTCTTATGGCAGGACTGATTCCCCTTGCAGCAGGCGAGGCAGGTCAATGCCGAATGTGACAAGAAGAACGATGGACAACAAGAAGGCAAACCCGAGGAAATGGACGAGGTTTTCGCGCTCCGGTGGGAGGCGGCGACCTCCCCGAATAACCTCCAGCGCAAGGAAGGGGAGCCGTCCGCCGTCCAGCGCCGGGATGGGCAACAGGTTCAGAATGCCAAGATTGAGGCTGAGCAAAGCGACAATAACCATCAGGGACAGGGGGCCCTGCTGCGCTGCCTCACCCGTCGCCTGGGCAATGCCCACCGGCCCCGCGATGCCCGGGTTGGATGCCGAGCCAACAGCACGCCTGAACTCTGTCGCCGTGCTGCCAATGACGTTGCCCATAAGGACAATCCCGTTCCAGGGCGCCTGCCAAACGGGGGCTGAACTGGTCTCAATGACCGGATTCAGCAGGCGAATAGTCACGCCCATCGGCCCCTCGTCCGGCGGCGGGTCTGTGCGCGGCACGATATACACGGCGAGCGGAACGGTGCCACGCTGAACCCGCAGAGTCACCTCGTTGCCATCCGCGCTGGCAATGCCATCAGAAAGCTGCTCAAGAGTCAGCACATCCCGGCCATCCACACCACGGATCACATCACCGGCCCGCAGCCCGGCCTCATCCGCGGGAGACCCAGCCACGACATCCTCAATCACGATTTCGCTGTCGACGAGGCGATCAATTGGCAGGGTGGCGATGGCGCTGAATATCAGCCAGGCGAGCAGGATGTTCATGCCGGAGCCTGCAACAAGCACGACGATACGCGCCCAGACGGGTTTGCCGGCGTATCCGTCCTCCACATCAGGGTCGCTTTCGCCCTCCAACCGCACGAAACCGCCAAAGGGCAGCCAATTGATGGAATAGACGATTCCGTTGCGCCACACGCCCTTGAGACGAGGGGGGAAGCCGATTCCCAGCTCGCGCACACGTATGCCCAAGAGGCGGGCGGCCCAGAAATGCCCGAGTTCATGGATGAGCACCAGAAAGCTCAGGACGATGATAAAGGCGGCGATGGTGATGAGGACGGACACGTCAGTTGTTCTCTGCTCTCTGCCTCACATAGCCACGCGCCCATGCGTCCGCCATAAGGAGATCATCTAACGTGGGATGGTCTGCGGGGGCGTGCGCATCAAGCGCGTCCTGAATAAGGCCGGGAATCGCCGTAAAGCGTATGGCGCCGGACAGGAACAGTTCAACGGCAATTTCGTCCGCGGCGTTGAGAACGGCAGGATATGTCTTACCGCTTCGGGCAGCCTCCAGCGCAATCCAGAAACAGGGGAATCGATCCAGTTCCAGCTCCGCGAATGTCAGATCAACCGTGTAATCCATCTCGCGCCAGTTTGATGGCCGTTCAAGCCGTTCCGGGTAGGCGAGCGCGTATTGAATGGGGAGGCGCATATCGGGCATCGAGAGCTGCGCCTTGAGTGTTCCGTTCGTGAATTCCACCATGGAGTGGACGATGCTCTGCCGATGGATCATGACATCGATGCTGTCGTAGCCGATGTCATACAGCCAACGCGCCTCCATAACCTCAAAGGCCTTGTTCATCAGCGTGGCGGAATCGATGGTCACCTTTGGCCCCATACGCCATGTCGGGTGTGCCAAGGCCTCATCCGGCGTGACCGTTTCCAGAGATGCGGCATCGCGCGCAAAGAACGGGCCGCCAGACGCCGTGAGAATCAGCCGGCTGACAGCATCCCGCGGCTCGCCCACCAAGCATTGCCAGAGGGCGTTGTGTTCGCTATCGACGGGGAGAAAGGGGGCTCCAATGCGAGCCACGGCGCCCATGACAAGCTGCCCGGCCACAACCAGGACCTCCTTGCTCGCAAATGCCACTGTTTTCCCAGCCTCAATCGCGGCGAGGGTAGGGGCAAGGGCGGCAAGCCCGGGTATGGCAATAACGACGGTATCCGCCTGCGGGCTGCGTGCAATGGACTCAAGCGCCTGCGGTGTTGCTGCCGCGCCTGCCACCGAGAGCCGGGGGGCGAATTCAGTAACCTGAGCTCGAAAGGCATCACTGTCATGCCCTGCCGCAAGGCCGACAACGCGAAATCGACCGGCGTTGCGGCGAATAACATCAAGTGTTTGCGTGCCGATCGAGCCGGTTGATCCGAGTATGGCAACGCGTCTTTGTGATTCAGTAGTCATATCACCCCATAGTAGTGCGTAGGACGGCGTAAGCAAGAACAGCGGGGAGAATCAGCAGGAGAGAATCGAGCCGATCCAAGATGCCGCCGTGCCCCGGGAGCAAGCGGCCTGAATCCTTGACGCCCGCCCGCCGCTTGAGCCACGACTCCCCCAGATCACCAAGCTGGCCGATCATGGACAGTATGACGGCGAGGGGGATGGCGGCGGCAATCGGTAGGGCATCGAGCTGCATAATAGCGGCGAAGATCCCGCTCGCGCCGGCTGCCCCAATGACACCACCCACCGCGCCCTCCCACGTCTTGCCGGGGCTGATGGCGGGGGCGAGTTGATGACGGCCGAAAAGACGGCCCACCGTATAGGCCGCCGTATCTGAGGCGAAGGTGATGAGGATGGCGTATGAGAGCCAGGCGAGGCCATCATCGATGGAGCGCAGTACGAGGCCGGACAAGAGCAGGGCCTGGACGCAGATGGCAGCAGCGAGCCGGATGGGCATGCCTCGCCGATGGAGCAAAGCGAACAATTCCCGGCCGGCGAAAAACGCCGCCAGAACCGTGACGACAACCAGTGGAATCCCGCCAATCCAGACCGCGGACGCGAGCACCGGAATGCCCACCACTGCCGTCGCAAGACGGAGTGGCAGGGAATCCCGTCGTTCACCGTCATCCGCCGCTCGCACATCCATAACACAGATTATGCGGGCGAACTAGCATGCACGCGAATAACGACATCACCCGGGCGGCGTATACTCATTAGCGAGGCTTACCATGCACATGGATCAACAGACTGTCATAGAGGCATTGCTGGAGCACAGGGCCGTGCTCTCGGAACGCTTCGGCGTCAAAGACCTTGCCTTATTTGGGTCGTTTGCCCGAAACCAGGCCAAGGACAGCAGCGACGTCGATATCTTGGTGAACTTTGTAGGCCCAGCCACTTCGAAGGCTTTCTTTGGAGTGCAATTCTACTTGGAAGACTTGCTAGGCCGCCGCGTGGATCTTGTGACGAGCAAGGCGCTCCGCCCAGAGTTCCGCACACAAGTAGCCCGTGAGGCCATGTATGTCTGAACCGGGCGCCGGTGGTCGGGAATGAGTGGCGAGGACTTGCTGGGGCGTGGAATACAATTGGGCGATTTGTTGGACTCCGCCGGCTAGGCGGTCATCTACCCTCCCTCAACGCCACCGAAGCGTCGTTTGCGAGCAGTGTAGGAGTCTAACGCCTTGGTCACATCGTCGGGTCCAAAATCCGGCCACAGAGTCGGCGTGAAGTAGAGCTCCGCGTAGGCGGCCTGCCACAGCAGGAAATTGCTGATACGCAGCTCGCCGCCCGTCCTGATGAGCAGGTCCGGGTCCGGCAAGTCGTGACTGAACAGCCTGCTCACGAAAAGACTCTCATCCACGTCATCAGGCGATACAGCATCCCGCAGCAGGCTCTTGGCCGCCTCAAGGATCTCTTCACGCCCCCCGTAATCGAATGCGACGCAGAGCGTGATTCCCGTGTTGTTTCGTGTCATATCGACAACGCGATCGATTGCCGCGGCGATGCGGGGATCGATGCGGTCTTTGCGGCCAAGATGGATGAGGCGCGCGCCCTCGTCGTGGAGTCGCGGCGCATCCTCTCGTATCGCCTCAGCGGCCAAGGCCATGAGGCCCTGCACCTCGTCAGATGGCCTCCTCCAGTTCTCGGTGGAAAAGGCGAAGAGTGTCAGGTACTGAACACCGCGCTCTGAGAATGCGCGGATCACCTCATGCAGGCGGCTGCGGCCGAATTCATGCCCTCTCTCGCGGGGGAGTTCTCGTTCACGCGCCCATCGGCCATTGCCGTCCATAACGATGGCAACATGCCGGGGGATTGCCCCGACCTCATCTGTGTTATCCGTCGGCGGCATGCGCGGACAATCAGGTCCTAAACTTCCATGACGGCAGCCTCTTTGGCTGCCGCGATTTCATCAACCCGGCCAGTGTGGCGATCAGTGACCTTCTGCAGTTGATCCGCAGCGCGGCGCTCCTCGTCCTCGGAGATCTCCTTCTCGCGCGTCAGGCGACGGACACCGTCAAGGGCGTCACGGCGCACGTTCCGTATCGCCACGCGCTGCTCCTCGGCCTTGGAGCGCACCAATTTCCCCATCTCCTTGCGGCGGTCCTCCGTCATTTGCGGAATGGGAATGCGGAGCAGCTGTCCATCCGCGACGGGTGACAGCCCGAGGTCCGTCCGCAAAATCGCTTTCTCGATCTCACCAGTTGCCGAGCGGTCGTACGGCTGAACAACGAGGAGGCGGGGCTCCGGCGCGGTAATGGAGGCGAGCTGTTTGAGCGGGGTAGGGGTACCGTAATAGTCGACCCGGAGTTCCTCAATCAGTGTGGGCGAGGCGCGCCCGGTACGAATACCGGACAACTCGCGCTCAAGAACCTCACGGGTGCGCTGCATCCGATGCTCGGCGTCATCGAGAATCTGCTGTGTCATGGCCTCTCCTCCGCCACGGCTGCTGCTCAGCGAGCGCCGCTGGCATTTACGAGCGTGCCGACCGTTCCTCCCTCTAGTATTCTGCCAAGGCTCCCTTTGTCAAAGATATCAAAGACGATGATTGGCAGATTATTGTCCATACAGAGGGTCAGAGCCGTGCTGTCCATAACACCAAGCCTCAGATTGAGCGCCTCCATGTAGCTGATAGCCGTATAGCGCTTGGCGTCAGGATATTCATTGGGGTCAGCATCATAGATTCCGTCAACCTTGTTCTTGGACATGAGGAGCACGTCCGCGCCCACCTCAACGGCGCGCAGGGACGCCGCGGTATCGGTCGTCATATACGGGTTGCCGGTCCCGGCCGCAAAGATGACTGCACGGCCCTTCTCCATATGGCGGATGGCGCGTCGGCGAATATAGGGCTCAGCAACCGCCTGAATAGCGATGGCAGACAGGGTTCGCACGTTCGCGCCCAGGCTCTCCAGCGTTGTCTGCAGGGCGAGGGCGTTGATGACAGTGGCCAGCATGCCTGAATAGTCGGCCGTGGCGCGATCCATCCCGGATTCCTCGGCGATCCTGCCACGCCAGATGTTCCCGCCCCCTACCACGATACCCACCTGCGTGCCGGTGCTGAGGAGGTCGACAATCTCAGAGGCGACACGGCGAACGGTGCCAACATCAATGCCGGACGGACGGGCGCCCATGAGCGCCTCGCCACTAAGCTTGAGGAGAACCCGTTGAGGTCTATCGCCGTTCAGCTTGGCGCTCCCTTTCCCGGTTGCGGCGTTATCGACGTCCGTTAGCTCTCACCCAGTCCATAGCGGACGAATCGCTTGATGACGATGTTCTCACCCACCTTGGCGACGGTATCGGTGAGGAGGGCGCCAATGGTCTGGCTGGCATCCTTCACGAACGGTTGGTGCAGCAGGCGCGGCTCCCCGTCAGATGCGTCTAGGTCGTCCAGGGGAATCTCATCGTCGACGGCCTGCGGATTCATGGCAGCGACCTGCAGGGCGATATTGTGGGCGAGCTCCTTGAAATCGTCCGTGCGCGCAACAAAATCCGTCTCACAGTTCAGTTCAACAATGACACCGATGCGGCCCCCGGCGTGAACGTACGTCTCAATCAGACCCTCATTCGCAGCGCGTGATGCCTTCTTTGCGACGGTGGCGATGCCGCGTTCCTTGAGCAGATCACTCGCCTTGGCCATGTCACCGTTCGCGTCCTCAAGGGCGCGCTTGCAGTCCATGATGCCGGCCCCGGTGCGCTCTCGCAGCTCCTTGATGGCATCAGCCGAAACAGTTGTCACGTTGTCTCTCCTTGAGGAAAAGGTTAGGCGGTCGTCGAGGCGGCCTCTCCGTCCAGGCGCATGTTCTGCCCCTCCGCAACGCCCTCGATGATGGCATCGGCAAGGTGGCCGGTCATCAGACGGAGTGCGCGAATAGCATCGTCATTGCCCGGTATCGGGTAATCGATCAGGTCAACATTGCAGTCAGTATCCGCGATGGCAATGATCGGGATTCCCATCTTGCGTCCTTCAGCGATGGCGATCTTCTCGCGCGCTGCGTCAATGACGAAGATTGCTCCGGGCATTTCTGTCATGGTCTTGATACCGCCGAGATACCGGTTGAGCTTGGCGATGCGATCCTCAAGCCGCCCGGCCTCTTTCTTGGGCAAGAAGGTGAACTCACCCTTCTCGCGGCGGTCTTCCTGCCGAACCAGAAAATCGATGCGAGATTGGATGGTGCGGAAATTGGTCAGGGTGCCGCCCAGCCAGCGCTGATTGACCCACGGCTGATCGGCGCGGACCGCCTCGGTTGAGATGGCGTCCTGAGCCTGTTTCTTGGTGCCGACAAACAGGATTTTCTTGCCGGACATGGCCACTTCACGCACAAAGGCGGCGGCAGCCTCAAGCCGGTTCAGTGTTTTCTGCAGATCGATAATATGTATGCCGTTCCGCTGCGTGAACACATACGGCTTCATCTTGGGATGCCAACGGCGCGTAGGATGGCCAAAGTGAACCCCGGCCTCCAGCAGCGTCTTCATTGTGATTTCCGGCTTATCGCCATTCGCGGCCTCAGTAGTAGGTGGAGGTGTCGCCACCGCCGCCTGTGCATCCGCCGTGGTGTCGCCGGGCGTTGTTATCTCGCCGTCAGTCGTCAAGTGCCGTCCCTCCGCGTTCAAGATTTCCGCTGCTCCAGTATAGCATGTGGGGCAGTGTATGCTCGGTTGACCGCAGATACGACCGCGCATACAATCTTATGTGCCGCCATGCAGGTGAGGGGCGAGAGCAGCCGTTCAAATGGGGTCTGTTTGACGGAGAAACGTGATAGGAGGCGGAGAGACGATGGCGCCACGATACGATTATGATTGCCCGAGCTGCGGCGATCGCTTTGAGGTCCGGCAGGGCTTTGATTCAGAGCCGGTTGCGCTGTGCCCAACAGACCAGACGGAAAGCAAGCGTGTGCTGCACGTCCCGCAGGTGGTGTACAACGCCGACGGTTTCTATACGAGCGACCAGAAGAAGACCGGGTTCGGCAGCTACTGGAATCGCAAGGCGGATGCCGAGGATAAGGGCAAGATGGACACAGACACAGGTGTCGGCGCCTATTAGCGTGCGGACGCGCCTGCCACAGCGCCAACCAATTGATCGGTCTTCTTTCGGTTCATACTATTAGCGAGTAAACGGGAACGCGCAATGCCCATATACGACTACACATGCCAGTCATGCTCCAATCGTTTTGCAGTTCGGCAAGGTTACCATGACGCTCGCGAGGCGGAGTGCCCGCAGTGCGGCGGGGAGGCAAGGCAGCACATCTCCATGCCGGCCGTGATCTTCAAGGGGAGCGGCTTTTACGTGAACGATTATGGCGGCAGGAAGACCGGCCAGCCATCTGCGAGAGACACGGACAGTGACGGCGGTGACACGGGCGGTGATGCCGCCGACGGTGACACGCATGACGGCGCAGCAGCCGGCGCCTCGGACCATTCACATCCGCACCCGCATCCCCACCCACATTAGCGAGTCGCTGCGCCAGCAGTCATCTCCGTCATTCTTCGTCATCAGAGTTCCGTCGATTCCGCATACAGCAGGCTCTGTCAATCTGAACGGGGAGCTCGCACAGTGACGAGGACGCAGCCATGCGCGTCGTGATTCAGCGCGTCTCCCGCGCCTGTGTACGCGTTGACGGAGACATCGTCGGGGAAGTCGGCCACGGCGCACTCATTCTCGCCGGCGTGAAAGACGGCGACACAGATGAGGATGCTCGCTATCTGGCGGGCAAGATCGCAGGTCTCCGCATCTTTGCTGAGGGCGAGAAACACTTCGAACGGTCCGCAGCCGAATCGGGCGGGGCAGTTTTGGTCGTCAGCCAATTCACGCTCTACGCGGACACCCGCAAGGGACGCAGGCCGAATTTCTCGCTAGCAGCGCGCCCCGGCGAGGCAGAGCGGCTCTACGAGCTCCTCGTCAGCGAGATCCGCACACAGGGGCTCGTGGTTGAGACCGGCCGCTTCGGGGCGATGATGGACGTTGAACTCGTGAATGAGGGACCGGTCACGGTGATTATCGACAGCGAGGACAGGCAGCGGGCGCGCCGGGCCTAGGCGATATCGGGCGGTCTGATTGTCAGCTCGGCCGAAATCAGGGCCAGAACAATCGCCACAATCAGGACGAGCGAGATGCCGACGAACCACGGAATAAACCGCTGGAACGGCAACGGCTCCTCTGTCCGCCGCAGCGGGGGCCACACCGAGCCACGGTAGGCTAGAATCAGGTTCTCGAGCGACTTGCCGGCGATGACAGTGATGCCGGCCTCTTGCACGCGCTCACGGGCCGCATCGGACAGCTCACCATCCGTAATCAGAAAAGCGGTCACTGCCTGCAATGACTCCTTTTGATTGCTGAACTCCTCAACGACGGATGGGCTCACCGTGTCCGGCGCGACACTGAATTCGAATCGCGCGACGGCCCGATGGCCACGGCCGTGCAGGATAACGAGATCGCCAACAGGCTGCTCCTCGCCCGACGGCTGGCCAGGGAGGGAGTAGCCGCCACGCCCCAGATAGCTCAGGACAATGTCCTTGACCGTTTCCGGCTCATACCGGTTCATACGTCACACCGTGTCAGAGTCGGATGGATTCCCGCCTTCGCGGGAATGGAGGGAGAGGCGCGGTGATGAGGAGAAAATGGAATGTCATTGCGCCCACAGTCTGGTATTTGCAGTGGGAGTGGGGACAAGGGATGCCCATTCGCTGCCGCAGTCTACCGTCTGCGGCGGCGGCGGTTAGCCTTTGGTCTCATGCTCGGCGGGAGCCTCTTGCCGCCGCCAGGGCCGCGGTACGATGGCTCACCCGGCTCGCGATCCTCAACGGGCGTTGGAGCCTCACGGGGCGGTGTCCGGCCGGCAGAGCGGCGCCGGCGCCACAGCCAGATGTAGACAGGAATCATGACGGCCGTGAAATACACGGTGGACCCAATGATGATCTGCGATTCGTATTCAGCGACAAAATCACCGAGCGGCGTGCCGGCTTGATTGTCGATAACCCACTGCATCGACCAGGGCAAGTGCAGCGGGTTGAGGACGATAAACGCCACGCCAACGAGGCCGATGAGGTAATTTCGGTAAACTTTGTTCATGATGATGCATCAATGCCGTGCCAATGGCCGGCAAAGCCGTCAATTCATCGTGCGGTCAACATCTGCGCGGTGTCAACGTGGCAGCCGTCTTCCCATTCCGAAGGTCTCAGCACTCCAATGCGCAAAGCACATAATATCTATTGTGCGAAGTAATATTCGCAGGACGATGGCGCTGCCCTCTCCACTGCCCGCCGGCCCGCAGCGCCCATTCCCACATGAGGCTCGCCCATGAAACGTTCCGTCTCGGTGGCGATCCGTGCCGTACAGACGAACGGTTCTGAGCGCGTGCTGGCCGTTCTGCGGCCCGTAAACCACGATGACCCGCTTGGCGGACTGTGGGGGCTGCCTGCGGCAACCGCCGCCGGTGACGAATCTGAGCCCACAGCCGCCGCACGCGTCCTGCAGGACAAACTCGGCATTGATTCAGCAGGAATCGCTCTCGAACAAATCAACACGGGGCGCCGCACTGATGGAAAATCGACGCAGTCAATGACGGTATATGCAGTCGAGTGGATCGGCGACCATCCACCCGCCGTCACCCTGCCCGCCCCGCCTGCGGACATGCAGGGGTTGACCTTCTATGAGGATTGTCGCTGGGTGGACCCATCTGAGCTCGAGGCGGCGGCGCGGCACGGCTCTCTATGCACGGCGCTCTATCTGGAATGGCTGCGCGCTCTACGCGCGGACGGCTGACGCGAAACTGAACTCGACCGCGCTGCGGATGTCATCCATGCCGCGCCCGGCCAAAGCCGACGCAGCGATAATCACAAGATGCGGTGTCATATCCAGGGCCTGGTCGACGAGCGCCCGATACGCCGGTGGCGGCTCGGCATCAATGAGGTCCATCTTATTCATCACGAGAATCCGCGGCTTGTCTGAGAGTCCCAGCTCATCAAGCAGCGACATGACCGAGTTGTAGTGCATCCTCGCGGCGGGAGCGTTGGCATCCGCCACGTGGAGCAGCAGATCGGCATCCTCCAGCTCCTCGAGCGTTGCACGGAATGCGGCCACGAGGCTGTGCGGCAGCTTCTGGATGAAGCCCACTGTGTCCGTTAACAGCCCCTCCCCTCCGGCCGGCAGCCGAATCATCCGCGTGAGAGGATCGAGCGTGGCGAACGGCTTGTCCTCCGCCAGAACATCGGCGCGCGTCAACGCATTCATCAGCGTGCTCTTCCCGGCATTGGTATAGCCAATGAGGGAGACGGTGGGCAGGCCCTTGTTCTTGCGGGATTCCCGGTGCTGCGCTCGGCGGCGGCGCAGGTCCTCAAGCTGGGATTTGAGCCGGTGGATGCGATTCCGCACGAGCCGGCGGTCCGTTTCCAGCTGAGATTCCCCCGGGCCGCGCGTCCCGATCCCGCCCCCGAGCCGCTCAAGATGGCTCCACTGTCCGCGAATACGCGGCAGCAGGTACTCGTGCTGCGCCAGATTCACCTGCAGCCTGCCCTCCATCGATTGGGCGCGCTGCGCGAAGATGTCAAGGATGAGCGCGGTTCTGTCAAGAATCTTCACCTTGAACGACTCCTCAAGGTTGCGCTGCTGCGCCGGTGTGAGCTCATCGTCAAGAATGACGGTGGAAATGTCCTCATCGCGAACGAGGCGAATCATCTCTTCAAGCTTGCCGCTGCCGATGTAGTTTGCCGTGAACCGGTCCAGCCTTTGACGCTCAACGGCCACCACCGTGGCGCCCGCGCTCTGCGCAAGAGCGCTGAGTTCCTCAAGGGACTGGTCGAGCGCCCATGCCGGCCCCCTACCCTTGACACCCGCGCCGATCAGCAGGGCGCGCTCATCCGGCCGCTCGGTTGCATAGCCGTTCGTCCTGGAATTGCCGTTCTTGCGCCGTTTAGTCATTCACCCACGCATTGTTTTCCGGGGCGCTGAAAACCTCAGCGTTCCCATGACGTTAAGTATGTAGGTGACGCAGCCGCGCCGCAATGCGCGGTGGAGCCACCACCTCTGTGAGTTGCGTAGAATGGGACCAGGACATGAATCTCTATCAGCAGGAACCTGAACAGCCGTCCGAGCGCCCACATAACGCGGGACGTGCCGTGCCGCTTTTGACCGGCGTGTCCCTGTTGCTGATTTTCGTCATGCTTGTTGGAGGCGTGCGGGAAACGTTCGTTGCGCCTGATGGTGAGCGAACATCCTTCGGAGGCCCAGGGCATTTCGGCATTTTGACCGAGGCGATGCGCGTCTTTGAGGCAACGGCGGGCGTTCCGCTGCTTCCCGATCAGGATGACATCAATCGCACCATCTCTTTCATGGCGTTTGAAGCATCAGGCGACCGCGATTTCGGAGTCGTTGATAGTGTTCTGTCAGAGGTGCGGGGCCTCGAGGGCGCAGTTCCTCGCACTGTCCCGCCCGGGCTTGAGGATGTCTGGCGCGCGCTCCACATTCTCCAGCGTGATTACCCGGATGCGCCGCTAGAGGACGTGACGGAGGCCGCCCGGCGTGGGCTGTTCTTCGAGGGCGCTGACCCTGCCCTCACGTTTCTCGATTCCTCACAATACGAGAACGCCCAGCAGTATTTCGCTGATGGCTCCTATGAGGGGATTGGGGCGCGCGTTGGCACGAACGGCGATATCAGCGTGATCACAGAGGTTTTCCTTGGCGGCCCGGCGGAGGTGGCCGGCCTCCAGGCAGGTGATGGCATCCTGTCCGTCAACGGGGTGAGCGTGCTGGGTATGGATGTCGGAGATGTGGTCGAGAGAGTCAAGGGTGAGAGCGGCACGGAGGTCGTGCTGGAGATTCGCCGGCCATGGAATAGCCCTGAATCTGATGCAGAGATGACAGTCAGCGTGGTGCGGGGCGATGTTCCAACGTCGCTCGAGTCGAGAGTGCTTGGCGCGGAACTGGGGCAATCGATCGGCTACATTCGGGTTGAACGATTCCATCGGGAAACCGGGAATCAGTTTGGTCAGGCTCTGGAAGACCTGCTCGAACGGGACACCACCGGCCTGATTCTCGACCTCCGCTTCAACCCGGGCGGTTCCTTGTCCGGCGCCGTGAGCATGATCAGTGAATTCGTACCGGACGGCATGGCGATGTTCGAGATTGGGCGAGACGGCGAGCGCACCGAATGGATGGTGGATGGGGATGGGCAAGCCTATGATCTGCCGTTGGCCGTTCTTGTGAACGAGTATTCCGCAAGCGCATCGGAGGTCGTGGCGGGAGCGCTGCAAGACCATGCCCGCGCCATGATCTACGGCCGAGGCACCTTTGGAAAGGGGACCGTGCAGGTGTTCAAGCAGCTGAGCGACGGCTCTGCTCTCTCGATAACGGTCTCAAACTGGCACACGCCGGACGGACGCCAGATTCAGGATACGGGAATCATGCCGGACATCCGCATCATCCCCACAATATTCGACGTGCTCAATGAGCAAGATCCGGTTCTGGTCGCGGCTTTCTTGGCTCTGGTGGACGAGCAGGAGAGCGCGCCTGCCGCCTAGGCGCGGGTTAGTCGTTTCCGCCGGAACTCTCACCACCGCCGAGGAACGCCTCGGGGTTGCCGATGAACTTCTGCCGCTCAGAGAGGCTCCTGAAGTAATACCACTTGCCGTCATGCCGAAATTTTGTACCGACACGATTGTTGCCGTTATCGATTTCCGTGACCTCACTGTCAGAGAACTCGTAACCGGTCACCGGGTCCTGTTCAGCCATCTCCTACTCCCCACTTTCTGCGTATCTCAGGCGGCATTTCAGCGAATGTACGCCGCCGCCACGTGTGTGTCAAGGAACAGAGCGCGTGACAGAGCCGTCCACGCTAGTATTGATGGGCGGCCCCACAACAGACAACGCCGCCGGGAATATGTCGAGACATCTGCTGATTCGGTATCACGAGGTTGCCCTCAAGGGCAAGAACCGCAACGCATTCGTAGCCGCTCTGGCCACCAATATCCGCCGGGCCCTTTCGCAGGCAGGCCTCAATCATCCTGTTAAACGGGAGCGCGGCCAGATACGAGTTGACGTGCCGGACGAGTCTGAGGCCTCCCCTGCCCTCCACGCGCTCTCTCGCGTATACGGTATTGCGCGCATCGCGCCGGCGCTGCGAACAGGCCGCTCTTTTGAGGAGATCCTGGACGGTGTCCGGGCCATCATTCGCGCGGAGTGGAATGGCGCAGAGACATTTCGCGTTTCGGCCTCCCGCTCAGATAAGCGTTTCCCGATGAATTCAGACTATCTCAACAGGGAGATCGGCACCTTTGTGCGGGAGGAGACCGGCACAGCGGTCAAGATGCGGGGCGCGGATATCGACCTGCGCGTGGACGTGCGCAATGAGGGCGTATTCCTCTATGTGGATTCGACTCCGGGCGCGGGCGGGCTGCCCGTCGGCAGCTCAGGCCACGTCCTCTCACTCCTCTCAGGAGGCATTGACTCACCCGTGGCCGCGGCGCGCATGCTTCGGCGTGGATGCACGGTGGACTTCGTGCATTTCCACAGCTTTCCGCTCGTCGATGGCTCGTCGCGGGACAAGGCACAGGACCTTGCGCGTGTGCTCAACCAATCACAACGTGAATCGCGGCTCCACCTCGTGCCGTTTGCGGACGTTCAGCGGCAGATCGTCGCAGCAGTCGCCCCTGCCTATCGGGTGGTCGCGTACAGGCGATTCATGATGCGTGCGGCACAGGAGATTGCGCGGCGCACCGGCGCGTTGACGCTGGTAACCGGGGAGAGCATCGGGCAGGTTGCCAGCCAAACGGTGGAGAACATCGCCAGCATCGACGCTGTTGCCGACATGCCGGTGCTGCGGCCGCTGATCGGCATGGACAAACAAGAAATCATCACCGAGGCTCAGCGGATTGGCACTTTTGACATATCAATCCTGCCAGATGAGGACTGCTGTTCACTCTTCGTCCCACGGCACCCGGTGCTGCGCTCATCTCCGGCGGAGGCAGAACGGCTCGAATCGGCCTTGGACGTGGACACGCTCATCACACGGCTCGTAGCCGAGACTCAAACACAGGTCAGCTCCCAGGACTAACCCGGAGACGACATATAAACCAAGACCGGTGTGCCACACACGGTGACGCGCCGGCACGGCGGCGGCTATACTAGCCATTCAGCGTGGTACGCCTGTGGGGGAGGTGGCTGTGGTCTCATCTGATTATCCTGAGTACGGTTATACCGTCACTGTCCGGCTTGAGTATCCGAATAAGGTCGGCATGCTCGGCATGATCACCACGACTGTTGGCGAGAATGATGCCGACATCACGGCGGTGGATCTTGTCCGCACGCGCGGTAAGCGCATTGTCCGCGACCTCACCATCGGCGTGATGAACATGGAGCACGGACAGCGCGTCGCGCGGGCGTTGCGCAAGGCAGGCACGCGCATCATCGCTTTCACTGACCCCTCATTTCTGGTGCACACCGGCGGCAAGATTGAGATGCACACGCGGACACCAGTCGAGAATCACCGCGATCTGTCGCAGGTCTACACGCCGGGCGTCGGGCGAGTCGCCTCATACATCGGTGAGAACCGTGAGGCTGTATGGTCGCTCACCTCAAAGGCCAACACGGTTGCTGTCGTCTCGGACGGCACGGCCGTGCTCGGACTGGGTGACATCGGGCCTGAGGCAGCCCTGCCGGTGATGGAGGGGAAAGCGATCCTCTTCAAGGAACTCGCGGACGTGGACGCATGGCCCATCTGTCTGGCAACGAATGACCCTGACCAGATTGTTGAGACGGTCAAGGCGATGTCGGTTGGCTTCGGCGGCATCAATCTCGAGGACATCTCCGCTCCCCGCTGCTTTGAGATTGAGGAGCGGCTGCGGGAGGAGCTGGACATCCCAGTCTTTCATGATGATCAGCACGGCACGGCAGTTGTGGTGACGGCCGCCCTGCTGAACGCGCTCAAGATTGTCGGCAAAGACATCGGCGAGATTCACGCCGTTGTGACCGGCGCGGGAGCGAGCGGCGTGGCAACGACACAGATGCTTGTCGCGGCGGGTGTCAAGGATATCGTTGTCTATGATCGGCAAGGCGCAATTCACCGCGACCGCGGGGATATTGAGGGCAATACCGGCAAGATGTGGCTCGCCGAGAATACGAACCCACGCAGCGTCGCCGGTAACATTCACTCCGGGCTGGCCGGAGCCGATCTCTTTATCGGGCTGTCCGGGCCTGGTGTAATCGAGCCGGAAGACCTGGCGCTCATGAACGCTGACAGCATCGTCTTTGCTCTGGCGAATCCTGACCCGGAGATATCGCCGGAGGCCGCGCACCACTACGCGCGGGTTGTGGCGACAGGTCGTTCTGATTACCCGAACCAGATCAACAACGCCCTGTGCTTCCCCGGCCTCTTCCGCGGCGTGTTGGATGTCCGCGCGCGCGCCATCAATGAGGAGATGAAGATGGCGGCGGCGCAGGCCCTCGCCGCTGTGGTCTCATCCCGTGAGCTGAGTGAGGAGAATATTATCCCGAGCCTGTTCAATTCACGAGTCGTCACAGCAGTGTCACGCGCTGTCAGCAGGGCGGCGCTCCGCACCGGTGTTGCGCGCCGCTCTCGCAGCCACCACGGCGAGCATATGCCGGATCTCTCTCCCCTGACCCACTGAGGAAGATCACCCGGCGCGCTCACATTGTCAGCGGTCTTTCCTCCGCCTGTAGAGGCGCCAGCCGAGAAAGACGATCGCAAACAGCACAAGCACGCCCAGCATGGCGTTCTGGTAGGGCCCCGTAAAGTCTGAGATTGTCTCCCAATTCTCGCCGAGCGCCCGCCCGATGAACGTGAGCAGGAAACTCCACAGCAACGTGCCGAGCGTTGTGAATAGCAGAAACTTGCCGAAATTCATGCGCGTGTAGCCTGCCGGCACGGAGATGAGGCTGCGGATTATCGGGAGCAGCCGCCCAAAGAGCACAGCGCTCTCGCCGTAGCGTTCGAACCACTGCGCGGCGCGGTCGATATCACCCTCCGAAATGAGGACGTAACGGCCATAGGCAGCGACGAGGCGTCTGATTCCCGCCTCCCGCGCCATATATCCCACCAGGTACAGGACTGCAGCCCCGATAACTGAGCCGACGGTGCCGGCGGCGACCACTCCCCAGAAACTCATCTCGCCATTCGCTGACAGCGCGCCACCGAATGGCAGGACGAGTTCAGAGGGAATCGGCGGAAAGATGTTCTCCACCGCCATGACAAGGACAATGCCCGGATAGCCGATGGAGAGGATGAGTTCCTGAATCCAGGTGGAGAGGGTTTCAAGCGGGCTGGTCACAGGGTATCGACAAGCCAGCGGACCGCAATGTCCACCGCCTCCACGTTGCTGCGAAAGCGGTGACCGGCGCCCGGCAGCATCATCAGCTCCGTTGTTGCGCTGTCAGACGCCGCATAGAGCGCGTGAGCGTCCTCCGGCGGCACCACATCATCGGCATCGCCGTGCATCAGCAACAACGGGCGGGGAGCGACGCGGGCGATGGATTGGGTCGGATTCATCTCACGATATTCGTCTGCCCATCGTTCGACGGAGGGCGGAAAATCAGGATCACGGATGATACCCACGTCGCGAGCGTTCTGCACCATCTCCTCAGGCGAGCGGCTGCTGCGTATGCCGGCCGGCGAGGCAAAGGAGAGGACAGCGGCAACCTCCGGCCTCCGCGCCGCAACGTGAATCGCCACGCGCGCGCCCATGCTTGACCCGAGAACACCGATGCGGTCGATATCGATCTCCGGCAGCTCCCAGACCCATGAGAGCATGGCCTCCAAGTCACGCGCCCATCCAAGCGGATGGTAATTGCCGCCGCTCTCGCCGGTTCCACGAAAGTTGAAGATGATGGCGGCAAGGCCGCGGTGCGCGCACATCTCCGCAATCTCCGCGTACGTTAGGCCCTCATCCGTCGGCGCGGAGAGTGTGATGTCGGACGTTGGTGTGGGACGCGCAGCCGGCAGACCATGACAGATGACCACAACTGGGTGCGGCCCCTGCCCGTCCGGCATAGACAGCGCGCCGACAAGCTCGATTCCATCGCTATCAACGGTGATGCGCCTGGTTGTAACGGACATGGGCGTGGCCTTGAGGGTGTCAGCGTTCCGTGTGATGCGGCCGCGCTAGTGGGCTGTGGCGGGCGCGGTTGTGGCGGGCGTTGAGCCGCCACGCCCACCGCCAATGAACGGCAGCTTGCCCAGATTCCGCGTCTCCCATGAAACGATGACCTGAGAAGCAGTGAATATGGAGCTATACGTGCCGGACACAACGCCAATAATCATGACGAACAGGAAATCGCGAATCGTTGTTGGTCCGAGCAGGAACAGCGCGAGCAGGACGACCAGTGTGGTAAAGCTCGTATTGATGGAGCGTCCCATACTCTCCATGATCGAGTAGTTTGCCGTGGCGACGATATCGCGATTCGTATCGCGCAGGATATTCTCACGGATGCGGTCAAAGACGACAATCGTGTCATTGATGCTGTATCCGAGCAGCGTCAGCACGCCAACAAGGAACATGCTGCTGATTTCCAGGTGGAGCCATTGGGAGCCGACAAGCATGAACAGGCCGGCGATGGCGAAGGCAACGGCGATGTCATGCACAAGGGCAATGACCGCCGCTATGCCATACCGGAACGGGTGGCGAATGCTGCGAAACGCGTACACGATGTACCCAAGTATTCCCACCACGGCAATCAGTACGGCAACCAGCCCGTTGCGCAGCGTTTCCTGCGCGACGGCAGGCGAGACGAGGTCAAAGCTGTAGCCTTGCAGCGGCCCGGCGTACTCCTCAAGCGCATTGCGAACATCAAGCTGCTGCCGTTCTGACTGTTCCGCCAAAGGCAGCCGCAGGAAGAATTCGCGGTCGCCGAACCCCTGCACCACCGCTCCCTCGTATCCAAGCGAATCGATGGCATTCTCCACATCCGTCTGCTCGGTGGCATCGACGAACGTCGCATCAACGGCGGCGCCGCTGCTGAACTCAATGCTGAAACTCAGCCCCGGCCCGAGAAAGAGCGCGGAAAGCCCGCCGACAATCACCGTCAGCGAGAACAGGAAGTAGAGGGCGCGGTATTTCGCAAAGTTAATCACTGATTATTCCCCTTACGGAACATAGAGACCCGGCTTGCGGAACATCTCAAAGTGCGTGACAAGGCGCAGGAGACGGCGCGTAATGACCAGCGCGCTGAACATGCTGAGCACGATGCCGATGGCGAGTGTCAGCGCGAATCCCTGCACGAGGCTGGCGCCCAGCCGCTCACCGAACCAGAACAGGATGGCGGCAATGATCAGCGTCGTGAAATTCCCGTCCCTGATGGCAGGCCAAGCGCGGTTGAATCCGATATCGATCGCTGAGCCCATACTGCGCCCCGCCCGCAATTCTTCCTTCATCCGCTCGAAAATCAGGACGTTTGCGTCCACCGCAAAGCCGAATGAGAGGACGAATGCAGCGAGGCCCGAGAGTGTGAGGACGACGGGAATCGACTTGAATACCCCGAGGACCAACAGTGCGTAGATGATCAAGGCCATGGCGGCCACAATGCCGTTCATGCGGTAATACAGCACCATGAACAGCGCAACGAGGAGGATGCCGACGAGGCCGGCGCGCAAGCCTCGTTCAAGCGCGTCTGCCCCCAGGAATGCGTCCACGTCCCGCTCCAGAATCGGCTCACGCGCCAGCGGCACCGGAAAAGCGCCCGCGTTCAGCTGAATGGCGAGTATCTGCGCACGCTCAAGGTCCAAGCCTGTGATGCGTGGGCTGGTCGGAATTTCAGCCTGAATGGTGGGCGTCAGAATTGCCTCATCATCAAGAAAGATGCCGAGCGGTTGGCCAATCATCCGTCCGGAGACAATACGGAACGCCTCCCTGCCCTGATTATCCAACTCAAAATAGACTTCCGGCGCCCCGGTCGTCGGGTTGAATCCCACGCTAGCGGACCCCGGCTCCAGACGGTCGCCCGTCAGCGAAACCTCTTCACCGTCCACAACTGCCGTCGCAATCTGCCATTCGATCCGGAACTCAGGCTCCGGCTCAGCAACCGGTGTCTCAACGATGACCTCGATTGGCTCCGATTCCCCTGTGCCATCCGGCTGGACCGTTGATATATCGATGACGAACGGCTCAGCGGTCGGTTCGGCATCAGGCGTCGCCTCAGGGGTTTCCTGCGCAGCAACCGACGCCGAGACATTGGCGAGTTTGGGGGCGGCGGTTGATCCGTTCCCGGTGCCCTCCGGTGTCACGTCAGTCGCGTCCGGCACACCTTCGACCGGCTCGGGCGTGGATTCCTCTTCAGGCGCCGCCTCGTTGTCAGCCGGTGTCTCCGTCTCGCCGGAATCGTCCTGCTGGATCTCAATCTCGAAGGGCAGTTCGTCTTCACCATCGGTCTCACCCGGTTCAATCGGGATGGGGACAAGCTCCCGGAAATCCAGGACTGCTGGCGCGCCGATGAGGTCTTTTGCGGCCTGCACGTCCTGCACGCCCGGCAGCTGAACGACGATGCGGTTCGTGCCAAGCGTCTGAATGAGAGGCTCAGCAACGCCAAATTGATCGACACGTGTACGGATAATCTCGACGACACCCTCAAGCTGTTCCACTGTGGGGTCGGGGTCGACCGTCTCGTAGACGAGGTGGACGCCGCCCTGCAGATCAAGGCCGAGCGTCAGTCCGAGCGGGGTGTCTTGCTGACCACGCTCGATATCGGTCAAGGGGATGCGCCATGTATCACGTGCAAGGCTCAAGGCCGCCAAGACAACGATAAGGATAATGAAACCGGGGACGATCCATGGGCGCAGCCGCTTAGCAACCGCGCCGAGCAAACCGCTCAGTAGCTCCAAATCTCTCTTCCTCTCCTCACGCCAATTCCCCGCGCCCCGCCACTAGTGGGCCGAATCGCGCCTCCCACTCACGGCGGGCAAACAGAAACGCCTCCTCCGGAGTCGATACCTCATCTGCCGCCAACGCCTCGCGCACAGCCTCAAGAATCTGGCCGATCTGCGGGCCGGGCCCGACACCCAACGCCTCCATCAGCATATGGCCATTGACCAATTGCGGCGGCGCCGTGTCATCAACAGGCTCTGCGAGAATCGACTCCACTACTAGGCTACAGTGGCTGACGCGCCTGCGCCACTCATTCGGGTCGAGCATAGGCCCCTTTGCTGCCAGAAAATCGGCCATGCTGAGCCATACGGCCCCGATCGCCGCCTCTCCAAGGTCTCGCTTGAAGCGGTACAAGGCGCGCCGCGTTGGCGTCTCAAGGTTGTTGCTGATCTGCATTGGGCGGAGGTGCTGACGGACCAGCAGCGTGACATACGCGGTGGCACGACGGCTGAAATGCAGCCGCTCCATCACGGCCTCTGCAATCTCCGCTCCCTGCTCCGGGTGTCCCAAGAAGCGCGTCTTGCCTGAATCCTCAACCGTCTTTGTCTGCGGCTTGGCGATGTCATGCACAAGGCAGGCGAATTTGGCCAACGCCGCACGATGGACACCCCCGGTGAGCTCCTCCGCAAAGTAA
Organism: Dehalococcoidia bacterium; assembly: GCA_965214725.1. Classification (GTDB taxonomy): domain Bacteria; phylum Chloroflexota; class Dehalococcoidia; order UBA6926; family UBA6926; genus VXMO01. Next base: position 191,907 of record OZ243973.1, read on the forward strand.
TCGTTGATGCGGTCACTCCACGGCATCTGCGAGATGATCGGGTCGGCATCACGCCTTTCCTTTTCCAGCAGACCATCCATGAATCCGACAGTCTCCATGAGGTGGTTGAAGACGTCCCAGTAATGCTCTACAGGCTGAGTCACACCACGTGAATCATCAATCTCAGGAATGATACGGCTCAGCACGCCGGAATCATCCAGCAGGCGGAGCGCGGATGCCGCATCAGGGAGTTTGAACAGCTTGCACAGTTCGTCTCTAACGCGATCCGGTGAGGCGTTTGCAATGTGAGCGGCATCACGCCGCGCGAGAGCGGCTGTCTCCTCGTCAACGGTGAATTGCAGCTGCCCGGCCAGCCGTGCGAGGCGAATGAGGCGAACCCCATCACTCTCAAAAATAGCGGGGCTAACGGCCCGCAGCACACGCCGCTCAAGATCGTCCCGCCCGCCGAGTGGATCAATGACTTTATCAGGCTCCGGCCACGATTCCAGCGGCAAGGCGAGAGCATTGACGGTGAGATCCCGGCCCGCGAGGTCTGCGGCAATATTGCCCTGCCCGAGCGGGGTGATGTCCACCACAACGCGCGTCCCATCCCTGTTCGGCTGGGAAAGCACGCGAGAAAAGTCGCGTTTCTTGTCAAGGTGGAAGAACGAGCCGCCAATCTCATCCGCAAAGCGTCTGCCCAATTCGGAGGCATTCGCCGTATCAACAACCAGATCTGCGTCGGCTGTTGGGATGTCCAGCAGCGCATCGCGGACCGCGCCGCCAACAACCCACGCAGTGACCTGCCGCTCGACCAGAAAGGCGCGCGCCTGGTCGAGCACGTGGCGGAGCGTCGTCTCTTGGGCAGTTGTCGAGAGCGCCACCATGCCTACCGCCGGCGGACGACCGGGTCGACCGGCCGTCGCAGTCTCCAGATATAATCCGGGCTGGGTGTTGGGGGGGCGGCGCCGCCAGCGTTATCCTGTTGCTGCTCTCTCACGGAGGCGCGCAAGTCCTGCGGTTCCAGATCCTCGATATTCTCCATGCGATCGATATAGACGATTCCGTTCAGGTGATCTGTTTCATGCTCCAGAGCCTGGGCGAGCAGGCCTTCGGCCTTGATGCGAATCTCTTTCCCGTCCAGATTGAGGGCTTTCGCCGTAACACGCTCAGAGCGGATGAGGGACCCGCGCCAGCCTCTGACGCTCAGGCAGCCCTCCTCCACCTCTCTCTCCCCAACCCGGCGGATAATCTCCGGGTTGATCAGGATGTGTTTGGAGTGCTCCTGAATGACGTTGTCGTCATCGTCACGCTCTTCAGGAACCTCGATGTAGGTCACTTTGAGATTGCGCCCCACCTGATTGGAGGCTATACCCACACCATTCTCTGCGTGCATCGTCTCAATCATGTCATCGAGGAGCGCGCGAATGGCAGGTGTGATGGCTGGCACGCGCCTTGTCTTTTCGCGCAAGACGGGATCGGGCAGTTGGCGAACCGAAAGAGCAGTCATAAGCGGCACCTTGGATTATACCAAACAGGCGCCTAGAACAACGGGGGGCGGTTCGGCTCGACGGCGCCGTCTTGGGCGGGTGGCTCCACGCCAAGGTGCTCATAGGCGCGGCGTGTGGCGCGCCGTCCGCGCGGCGTCCTGTCAATGAATCCCAGTTGGAGCAGGTACGGCTCATAGACATCCATGACGGTGTCCGGCTCCTCCGCGATGGATGACGCAAGTGTCTCGAGTCCGACAGGCCCGCCGCCGAATGAGTTGATGAGGCTGTCCAGGACACGGTGATCCGCATCGTCAAGGCCAAGCGTATCGATGCCGAGGCTGTCCAGCGCCTCGTGTGCGGCCTCCACGGTGACGACACCGTCCCCCTTGACCTGAGCATAGTCGCGCACGCGGCGCAGGAGCCTGTTGGCGACACGTGGAGTGCCGCGTGACCGCCCCGCAATCTCCACCAGTCCATCGTCAGAGGCATCGACGGCCAGGACCGAGGCGGAGCGAACGAGGATGCTCTTAATCTCATCCACAGAGTAGAAATCCAGGCGGTACGCAGCGCCAAAGCGGTCACGGAGTGGATTGCTGAGCAGCGCATAGCGTGTTGTCGCGCCGATGAGAGTGAACGGCGGCAGGCTCACCCGAACGGAATGAGCGCCCGGTCCCTTGCCGATCATGATGTCCAAGACGTGGTCCTCCATGACCGGGTACAGGACCTCCTCAACGGAACGGGGCAGTCTGTGAAATTCATCGATGAAAAGGACATCATGGGGGCGCAGTTGGGTGAGCATCTGCGCGAGGTCGCCGGCGCGCGTGAATGACGGCCCCGCCGTTACGCGCACGCTCACACCCATCTCCGCCGCCACAATGAACGCAAGCGTCGTTTTGCCAAGCCCGGGCGGCCCATGCAGCAAGACATGGTCCAATGGCTCATTGCGCTGCAACGCCGCCTGAATGGAAACCGTCAGGTTGCTCAGGACGCGGCGTTGGCCAACGTAGTCCTGCAGGCGGCGAGGGCGCAGACCCGTGTCAAGCGCCGCATCCTCCACGCCCGCGACCGGCGCGACAAGTCGGTCAACTTCTGGCTCAGTCATGACACGTATTGTGTCACGTGCGAACGCGTGCCTGCATCCTCTCCCGCATGGCCTCGGATGGTTTGGCCATCTTATGGCCGGTTGAGAGCTTATTCTGAACTTCGCGGATGACAAGCGGGGCAAGCCGGTCATGGCGCTGTTCAAGAAATGCCGTCACGGCATCCGGATCACGTTGGCCGAGTACACGCAGCGCCCAACTTAGCGCCTTTACATGTAAATGTGCGCGATCATCAATGAAGAGTTCGCAGACGGCCAGTGTTCGCGCTGCATCACCCTTGCCCTCCTGCCGTTCATTCAGCGCAATCGTTGAGACAATTCCGGCCCGCCGCCACCAGAAATCTTCGGAGCGCGCCCACCCCAACACGTGAGCATCTGAAATCTGTCCATGCCTCCATGCGGGGCCGCTCAACTTGCGGGCGAAATGGTCGACAGAATCTCAACCGTCCAGCGTCCGCCCGAGATGTTCCAACTTCTTGATGTCGAGTGTGTCCCGCAAGCCACGATGTTGGTGCGCGATCTCAAAGGACACAGTGCGCCCACCGGCTATAACCGGGTCGATCAGGGCGCCGCATAGCGCGAAAACGGATTCTGGATCGGCACTCTCACGATTCAACGTCTAACCGTATTCTTGGCGATCTCACGCAAAGCGGGCGTGCGTAGTGGATGTCCAGCGCGCTCCAACTCTTGCATGATTGTTGCAACAGTGACCATCGCGTTTGCCCAGTGCCGGCTACGATCCTGTACTCATTATTCCCGTGCGTAGGGAGCCCGGGGAATCGTTGACACAGTAACTGGAACTTTCTACTGATTCAGCGCTCGGTAGAGTTTCTCGGCGGTGAATGGCACGGAGTCGAGGCGGATCCCGACAGCGTCATCGATGGCGTTCGCGATGGCGGGAAGCGTTGTGAGATTGGAGTGCTCGCCAACGGCCTTGACCCGGTATGCGCCCCTGCCCTCACTTGTTGTCACAAGGCCAACGCGAAGTTCGGGGATATCAGGCTCTGTCGGTATCTTGAAATCGGCGAAGGACGGATTCGTGACACGGCCACCCTCATCGACGGTCAATTCCTCCATCATGGCGAATCCATAGGAATTGATCAGGCCGCCCTCAATCTGCCCGTAAAAGCCGACAGGGTTGATGATGCGGGACGTGTCATGGACGGCGGTGATGGTTCGGACACGGGGCTCGCCCGTCTCTCTGTCCACCTCCACCTCAGCCACTTGCGCCACGAAAGAGGTGTAAGGACTTTGCGCAGCCTCCTCCAGACGGCCCACTCCGGAGACAGGCTCGCCGGCCCGCTCAGCGATGCTCTCCATCGGCACGGATTCCCCGCTGCGCGTGTTCACAAGAGCGCCCGCCTCAAACTCGACCACATCCTCATCCCAGCCATTGAACTCCGCAGCAAGGCGCTTGAGCTTGCCGCGAACATCGTCTGCGGCCATGTGGGCAGACTCGGTGATGATGAAACTGCCTCTGCTGCCGCCGACGCCTGTATCAAAGTCAGCCTGGTCCGTGTTGAGGGGCACAACGGTAACGCGTGATATATCGATTCCGAGTTCATCCGCCGTCACCTGCTGGGCCATCGTGTGATTGCCCATACCGGGATCGTAGATGGAACTCGCGGCAAGCACGCTGCCGTCCGCATTCACGGTGACGGCGATTGTGGTCTGCCCGCCCCCCTGCGTGCGGTGTCCAAAGGCGATGCCTCGCCCCACGTTGGCCTCACGTGGCGTATCCCAGCCGGACAGCCTGCCGGCCTCTCGCAAGACCTCCTCAGCCTTCACGTCAAGGAAAACGCGGCCCACGGGCGTCTCATCACCATCATGGATCACGTTTCGGATTCGCAGCTCAAGCGGGTCCATGCCCAATTCCTGTGCGATGAGGTCCATGTGCGACTCACCCGCAAAGATTCCCTGCACCTCGCCGGGAGAACGGTGGAAGCCGCACGGCACCGTGTTGGTATAGACCTGGTAGGCGTCAATCTGAACGTGGGGAATAACGTATGGCCCTGCGATTTCCGCGATGCCGGGGAGGTTGGAGCCGGGGACAGGCTTGTATCCGCCATAGGCGCCTGAATTGAAATAGACCTCAGCCTCCCACGCCGTCAGCGTGCCGTCCTGTTTGACACCGGCCTTGATCCGCATCGTGCTCTCATGGCGGGGATTCATGGCAGACAATTCTTCGGAATACTCGAATGCGAGCTTCACCGGCCTACCCGTTTTCTTAGCAAGGAAATAGCAGACGGGCGCTCCGTTGATGTCTCCCTTGCCCCCAAAATCACCGCCGACGTACGCATAGTTGACTGTGATGTTGTCCGGGTCTTCCCCAATGACCAGCGCTATCGCGCGGCGGTTGGCGAACGGCGACTTTGACCCGAGCCACACCTGGACATGGCCTGTCTCATCAATCCAGACAATGGTGTTGTGGACCTCGAGATACCCCTGATGGGTACGCGGGGTTGTGTACGAGTGCTCAACAATGAGGTCCGCTTCCGCAAATCCCTTGGCAACGTCACCCTTGCCCCATGTCCCCTTGGCGAATATGTTGGAGGGTGTCTCCTGTGGCTCAGGAATGCCCTCATACGAATTGAATTCAGGATGGAGAACGGGAGCGCCGTTCGCAAGAGCCTCATCCATTGTGACCACGGCGGGCAGCTCCTCATACTCAACCTGAATGAGTTCAAGAGCCTGCTCGGCGATGTCCTCGTCCTCCGCGGCAACTGCAGCGATCTTGTCGCCGACATAACGGGCCGTGTCGTACGCCAGGACATGCTCATCCATGATGCGCTTGCCGAAACGCATACCCTGCACCTCATCCGGCATCAAGACTGCATGAACACCAGGGAGGGCGAGAGCGGCAGTGGCATCAATGGATTTGACGCGGGCATGCGGATACGGTGATCGCAGAATCTTGCACCACAGCGTTCCCGGCAGTGTCACATCAAGCGAGTACTGCCCGAGTCCGGTGACCTTGTCCGGGCCATCTGAACGGCCGATTGGCGCTCCAACGGCAGCTGGCTGAGCTGTTGTCATCGTTTCCCCCTTAGATTTTCAACGGCGGCATCGTGATCATGCTATGCGAGTGAATGAGACGGGGCCTTATGGATCAGGAAAGTCCGGCGGCCTATCACTCGGCGAAAGGCCGGGGATGCCCGGCAACCCGGCCGAGGTCCATTCCTGCAGTAAGTCGCCTGCTGAATCGGCGAGCTGGCGGACAGAAATGGTGATGAGGGTTTCAACGTGGACTCTCGCGCGGGCGCCGAGCTCCAAAGACAGCCGGGCGGCATCCTCATGGGTGCGCGCCTCAACCATTGCAACATAGTCGTAGCGGCCGAGCACAGCGTAGCGCGCCAAGAGCTGCGCTCCATCAAGATGAATCTCGTCCGCAGTCTTGGAGAACATTTCAGGGTCGCGGAGCATGGCCTGCTGACCTTCTTCCGTGACGGTGCAGAGAAATATGTAGAGCATCCCGCCCTCCGTGCGTACTCATGGATATGGTAACGCAATGATGGCAGGCATTGCGAAGGGAAAGGTGGCGGATTTGCAGGCGCGATCGTTCGGAACTTCGGCGCCTCCGGCAGATTGGCGTTCTATCATGCCCGCGAGGTGATGGTATCATGTGCGTGTTTCCGCAGTAGACGGCCCGTAACGACAGGGGGGTGCACATCGTGGCAACGGTTGAACAGCATTACCGATTGCTCTGTGCCGTTTACCCTCCTGACAGGTCAACCGACCCGGAAAAATATATGGCGGATATTCCGGCGTTTCCCAATTGTGTGGCGTGGGGAGACAGCGCCGAGGAAGCTCTCGAGAACATTGAGAGCGTTGTTGCCGCAACGATCCGGACATATCGGGAGCGGGGATACGCCTTGCCGGAGGGCATTGCGCCCCTTCAAGGCGATGATTCCAGAGATTCCGTTACCCGTGTGCTGGAGATCACTGCTTGACCTATTCCGAGCTCACAAGGAAGCTGCGCAAGCTCGGGTGTGTTTAAGTCCGTCCAGCCAAGGGAAGCCATGAGATTTGGGCCAATGATGGAACCCGCTCGACCTCTCCTGTCCCACATCACGGCAGCGGGGATACGCCTTTAGGAACGCTTCATAGAATTATCCGGAATCTCGGAATATCCCGTGCAGACTTCGATCAGGCCTGATCCACGGAAAGCCCGCCCTCCATATAGAGATACCGCAACAGTCCGGCGATGGATTTGGCATCGCGAATCTCTCCGCTCCGTATCAGGTCCGGTATCGCCGCGGCCGGCGTCGGCACAACCGTGATGTCCTCATCTTCATCCGGCTCAACTCCCTCAACCGGCGTCAGGTCCGTTGCCAGGAAAAGGTGCAGATACTCATCACAGAATCCCGGCGCGCTGTAAAACCCGCCAAGCGGCGCCAACGTCCCCGGATCATGGGAAATCTCCTCCTGCAGTTCGCGACGCGCCGTCACGCTCGGCTCCTCGCCTGATTCCCGTGTCCCGGCGGGAAGCTCAAGCAGCACGTCGCGGGCAGACGGTCTCGGTTGCCGAACAAGCAGGATATTGCCGGCGGAGTCGACCGGCACCATCACAACGGCGCCCGGATGCTGGACCGTCGTCCACAGTTGCTCTCGACCGCCATCCAGCCGCAGACGGTCTTCGTGAACCGAGATGATTCGCCCCTCATACACGGTGCGGCGTGACAATGGCTCCATCATGCGTTCCCTCCAAGAGTCTTCGTTCTCTCAGTATGCGCAGACGAGCGCCTGAACTTGGCAGTCACGAATCAGAATCCCCGGTACGCTGTGCTGCGATGAGAGACCCTGATGACCAGAATGGTCAGCACATCGTCCTGAATTCTGCAGAGGACACGATAGTCGCCGACACGGTACCTCCAGAGGCCTCTGCCACGCCCACGCATGGCCCGCCCATAAGCGCGGGGATTTCCCGATGCCAGAACGCGGCCGTAAAGATATCGCCGAATTTGGCGAAGAGCAACCCGGTCCAGTAGGCGGGCGTCTCTCTCAGCAACGACCGTAAACTCAATCGTCCAGTCCAAGCCGTGCCCAAACCTCACTGGCGGGTATGGTCCCTACCTCGCCGCTGTCTACGCGCTTGAGGACGGCCTCCGCCATGTAATAATCTTCAACATCTTCGAGGCCGAGCCCGATAAGTTCACGGATGTAGAACGACACGGATCGGCCCGTCTCTTCGGACAGACATTTGAGGCGCTCCTCAGTTTCCGGATCCAGCCGTACGGAGATTGCCATCGCATCGTCCCTTTCGGATTTGCTGTTTCACCATGCGAAAAGTTTATTCGCAGTTCCCAATCCAAACAAGAGTACACACGCGCGCTGTCATCCGCGTATCTGGACGGGATCGAGGAGGTCGTCGTCATCTGGGAGATCGCCCTCAAATGCCTTGGCGACGGGCCTGCTCATGGCGATCTCATTGCAGTTGGAGAATTTGGGGCAGCGGATGCACTCTGACCAGACCTTTCGCGGAAAGGCAAGGACATCCGCCCGCTCGAATTGGAGTTTCTCGTAGAAGCCCGGCTTATGCGTCAGGACAAAAACCGTCGGCAACTCCAAACGCGCGGCCTCCTCAACGCATTTCTCAACGAGATACGCGCCGATGCCCTGCCCGTGCAGCGCCTCGCTCACCGCCACGGACTTTATCTCCGCGAGATCATCCCACAGAATGTGCAGGGCAGCCGTTGCGGCCACGTCATTGCTCCTGTCTGCAATCACAAGAAAATCACGGATATTCTCGTAGAGTTCAGACGCGCTGCGCGGGAGCATCTCCCCCTGACCGGCAAATCCGTTGATCAGCTCCGCCATCCGTTGAACATCGCTGAGCCGCGCAGACCGAACGTGGAATCCGCGCTCCAGCAGCGCAGCCTCCCTGCTAGCCAGAGTCGTCATGGGGAGGCCGCTCCGGACGGCGCGGCGCCCTCCGCTGATTCACTCGCCGAGGACGGCAGGTCAGGGTGGCGGCGGCGCCGATTAAGCAGATCCCCGAGGCTGCGGTAGAAATACGATGGATCATGAAAACGCACGAACCGCGCGTGATGGGGGCTGTGCCGCACCACAATCAGGTCGCCATCATCAACGTCAAAATCATCCTGCCCGTCAAGACTGAGAACTGCCTGGTTGTCCGTCCTGATACGGATTGCGATCTCCGCATCAGATCCAACGAGGATGGGCGACTCAGACATGGGGTGGGCGGAAACGGGATTGATGATCAGTTCAGGCGCGGTTGGCGGCAGAACGGGTCCACCAGCGGCCAGGTTATAGGCTGTGCTGCCGGTGGCGGTGGAGATAATGACGCCGTCACCACGAAAAGCGAGGACGTCCACTGCATTCACCGCAACACCAACCTGAACGGTACGGGCAGGGCCTGCGCGGCTGATGATGGCGTCATTGAGCGCGTAGTGGGCTGTGCCGTTCCGATTGACCTCAATCATCGTCCGCTCCTCGATACGCCCTTTTCCGTCAAGGGCGTTGCTCAGAGCCTCGGGCGCGGAGGCGGCATCGATTTCTGTCAGGAAGCCGAGCCTGCCGGCGTTAACGCCGAGAATGGGGATCCCGGAGGGGCTTATGAGGCGCGCGACACGTAGGAATGTGCCATCGCCGCCCACGCTCACAATCAGGCCGGTACCGCCCATCCCCTCGGGGGCGCCGTCCTCCCAGGACGACTGAATCCAAGCATCGCGGCCAAGACGGCGGGCCTCTTCAGCCAGGGTTGCAGCGACAGCTCCCGGTTCAGGAGTTCGCGTCTGGTAGAGGATGCCAACCCGCTGCATATCGGGCGCCGCTACTGCTCGTCTTTGACAATCTGGACAAGCACGCCGGCTGCGCTCTTGGGGTGGATCCAGGCGAATTCATCATTCGGCTGGCCAATGAGTTTCATGCCATTCCCCTGCACGAAATCGGCCGCCTCCTTGACGTCTTTGGTGGCGAGGGACAGATGGTGCATCGTGCCACCGACGCTGCCGCCGTATTTCTCAAGAAAACGCGCAGTGCCGCTCGTCCCGTCCTCTGGCGCGACTGCGAGAATGCCGCCGCCGCCATCCCCCACCGGGATGCTCAGCACACGCACATTGTCTGACTCAATTTTGCGGCCTCCCTTTAGGACATTCGTTTTGAGCATGTCGGCGCGCATCCCAATGACGTTGCACCAGAAATGACGTGACTTCTCCATATCTGCGGCGACCACCCCGATGTGGTTCATGCGCGTAAACACGCCCTTCCCTTGGTAGCGCTCGCCAACATGATGATCATCCGTAAACCAGATCTCCAGCAGGATGCCCATGCAATCACGCGGGTGAAAGAACGCCACGCTGTCCCACGCCTCATTCTTGGCGAGTTCCTCCGGTGATGCGGCAATCTGCTGGATGCCGGATGCTCGGAGATGCGCAATGTCATCAGGCACGTTCGTGGAGTGCAGGCAGACGTGATGCAGCGCGCCCACACCGCCGCGACGCTCAATGAACGTGTGCGTACCGCCGGGCGGCGTACCGTCCGCGGGTGGCGCATTCATCTCCAATTCGGAGTTGCCGATGGGAATATCAAGGATGTCTGTCGGGTCCGGGCCGCGCTGCTTATTGCCCTCCGGCAGTGGCGAGCGGGTCTGGTCGACGTTCAAGCCAAGCCCGTCCGCAAAGACGGTCTTGGCCGATACGAGATCGGCAATTGCTAGGCCGGCGTGATGAATCCTGTCAAACAATGCTGGTTACCTCTTTCTCTGTGTATTGCCGTAAATGTACATTCCGTTAGTGAATTGTGTTTCCGCTTCCTTTTCTAGGTTTATCCACGGTTCTCATGCGCGCTCAAGATTGCCGCAACCTCTGACTCGCTCACGCCATATTCGCTTGCGAGTTCACTGTTGGTACGCCCGACAATCTTGCCCTGCACAATCGCCTGCTCACGCTCCGCACGGCTGCGCGGCTTGGGGGCCATCTCATCCTTAACAATCTCGATGAGAATGCCCGCAGCGCTCTTGGGATGGACCCAAGCGTTGTCATTCGTGGCCGGCCCGATGAGTTTGAGGCCTCTGTCCTGCACCATGTCCGCCGCCGCCTTGACGTCCGGCGTGGCGAGAGAGATGTGATGCATCGTACCCCCTGCCCGCGCGCCATACTTCTCAAGGAAACGCGCCGTGCCGCTTTCACTGTCATTGGGGTGGACACACGTGATCCCGGAATCACCCATCGGCAGGTCGAGCACGGTCACGTTGTCGGACTCGACGTGCCTGCCCCCTTTGAGGACGTTGGACTTGAGCATGTCAACGCGGAAACCGATGACATTCGTCCAGAAATGACGCGACTTTTCGATATCGGACGCGACGACGCCGATATGCGCCAAGCGCGTGAAAACGCCCTCGCCCTGATAGCGGAGATCCACACGATGCACCTCCGGTGTCCATATCTCTAGAAGGATGCCCATGCAGTCACGCGGGTGAAAGAAGGCGACGTCATGCCACGGCTCATTGGTGGCGAGCACGTCCGGCGGCGCGGCAATCTGCTGCAAGCCTGAGGCTCGGAGATGCCCAACGTCATCCGCCATATTGGTTGTGTGGAGACAGACATGGTGGAGGGCGCCGACACCACCGCGTGATTCGACAAAGCGATGCACGCCCGTGCCCTCTACGGCCGCCGCGTTCAGCTCAAGCTCCGAATAGCCGATTGGGATATCGATGATGTCCGTCGGGTCTGCCCCGCGTTGCTGACGTCCGCCCGGCAACGGGGAACGAATGGCATCCACGCGCAGCCCGAGCGCAGTCGAAAAGATATCCGTCGCGCTGGTGATGTCGCCGACGGCAATCCCGGCGTGATGAACCCGATCAAACATGGTTGTCTACCTCCAAAGTGGTCTGTCGGCCTGCCAAGACCCGGGGTTCGGCCATTACCCTACGGCAAGGATACCGCATACGCGCACAGTGGTGAAACGGCACGAAGGGACGGGCGGTTCAGTCAGAAACAATCGGAAGAGCAGGAATCCGCTCAAAGTGTCGACGATTATTCGTTAGGAGGGTGAGGTCGTGACGCAGCGCAGTGGCGCCGATGAAAGTGTCCATGTCACCCACCAGCGCACCGCGCGACCGCAGCTGGCCACGTACCTGTCCAAAGATGCGGCAGGTCGCGTCGTCCAACGGGAGAATCCGCACACGCTCAAGAAATCCTTGCAAAAGTGCCTCGTCACTTGGACTATTGCGAGAGGAATATATTCCCTCATATAACTCGGCGAGAGAAATGATGCTGAGCCCAATACCATCCGCCGCCATGCTGTTAATTCTGTCAATATAGCGGCGCGAACCCGCGGATGTATTGTATGGCCCAGTCTGTATCTACCAAGTAGCGCATCAGCCTTCGCCACGGACATTGTCGCGGGAGCCGACTATCCGAGACGCATATATCATCTCCGTGAACCCGTCATCCAGGAGTCCTTTGGGTTCGCCCGCCGTCTTTCTGAGATCATTCATCTCAGCCTCAGCAAGGTCAATGGTCGGGGTGGGGTTCTTTAGGTCGGATGCCCGGACGGAAACCTCAACCTCCTTGCCTTCCTCGATGGCGAGCGGCTCAAGGAGGGTTAAAACACCCTTCTGATATCGCGCGCGAGCTGTGTTCCTTGTCATCCCATCCCTCTTTTCGGAAATCTGCCCGGATACCATCGGCTCTGCAGTTCTCTTTGAGAAGTATACCGTGCGGGGCTAGATTCAAAGCGGCCTCACGGCATGAATGCGGCGGCGGCCTCTGTGGCGCGGGCAATGAACCAGAATGGCACGATGCCGAGCAGGAAAATACCGATCAAGCTTATAAGCATGGATGCGCGCAGTGAGAGGGACCGCTGAGTCTCGCTCGTGGCAGCCAACGGCGCTCCCGGCTGCCACAACCGCCTGACTGGCCGCAGATAGTAGTACGCCGAGACGAAACTGTTGAGCGCCCCGGCCAGCGCCAACCACCACAGGTCACCCTGCACTGCCCCATAGAACAGGTAGATCTTTCCGACAAAGAGACCAGTTGGCGGCAGTCCAACAAGTGAGATGAACGCAACCGTGAGGACAATGGCGGCGAGTGGCGAGCGGTAGAAACCTCCCGTCAGTTCCTCGATTGAATCGTTTCCGTTAGGCGGCAGGAGGGCAATAAGCGCCCCGAAAGCCGCAAGGTTGGACACGGTATAGGCGGCCAGATAGAAGATGACACCGCTCACGGCAATCTCGTCGGAGCCGGCGACACCACTCCCGAGAAGGGCGACACCGATGAGAATGTAGCCGGCTTGCGCAATGGTGCTGTACGCAAGCAGGCGCTTGATATTGGTCTGAACGATGGCAACGATATTGCCAAGCGTCATGGACGCGAGGGCAAGTCCGCCAAACAGAATCGACCAGTCCAGCGCGCCAAAGCCCTCATCCTGGTAGACGACGATAAACAGGCGCAGCAGAACCGCGAAACCGGCAGCCTTTGAGGCAACCGACAGAAAACCGACGATAGGTGTCGGCGCTCCCTCATACACGGGCGGCACCCACATCTGGAACGGAACGCTCGATATCTTGAAGCCGAATCCGACGATGATGAGAACGGCCGCCAGAATGAGGGCAAGGTTGTTCTCGATACCACCCGCCGCAATACGCTCGCTGATGACAGTCGGCATTTCCGCGATGAACGTGGTGCCTGTCAAGCCAAAGAGGATTGCCATGCCGTAGAGCATCACCGCTGTCGCCACGGCGCTGAGGAGCAGGAATTTCAGGGCGGACTCGGTCGACCGCTCATCCTTGAGCAGGGCGATGAGGGCGACCAGCGCGAATGTCTGAATCTCCAGGGCGAGCACGATGGAGATGAGTTCACCCATGGACACTAGCAGCAGCATGCCAACGGCTGCAAGCAACAGCAGCCCATAGTATTCCCCATGGAAACGGGAGAGGCGGCGCTCCACGTAGGCCGGCGAAAAGAGAACGGCCAGCAGCGTGCCGCCAAGCACAATGATCTTGAAGATCGTCCCAAAGAGGTCCGTGATGACAATGCCTGAATAGCTGGCGCCGGAGGCATCTGCCATCCAGAGCCACACTGCGGCCACACCGGCGGCGGCCACGCCAATCGCGCTCAGCCATGCGAGGATTCGTTTGTCCCGCGTGACCAGGTCAAGCAGGATAACTGCGATGGCGGCAACGGTGAGGATGATCTCAGGTGCGAGATGCCCGAAATTGATTCCGAGGGAGGAGGCGTCTATCTGCATCAGCGTCGCCTATTCTCCACCCACCAACAGGGTCACACTCTCAAAGAAGACATCTGCCACAAGCGCGGGGTAGACGCCAACGATGATAATCGGCACAACTAGGAGCGCCATCGCGGCGAAATCAGCCCATGTTGCGTCCTTGACGGCTTGCCACCGTGTTTTCATGGGACCAAGCAGGACGCGTTCCACTGTCCAGAGGATGTAGCCTGCGGTGAGCACGATGCCAAAAGCGGCGAGACCGGTTGCCCACGGGTAGACATCAAAGCTGCCAAGGAAGACCATCAACTCGGCGGCGAACCCGCTCAGCAGTGGTAAGCCAAGGCTGGCAAGCCCGGCGAAGACAAATACCGCGCCAACAATCGGCATGCGTGCCATCAGGCCGCCAAGGTCCGGGATGTGGCGCGTGTGGGCGCTCTCATAGATGATCCCGACAACGAGAAAGAGGAGGCCGGTGATTGTGCCGTGCGCGAACATCTGCAACGCGGCGCCCGTCACGCTCACCGCTCCGAGCGATGCCACCCCCAATAGGACAAGCCCCATATGACTGACGCTGGAGTAGGCGACAAGCCGCTTGAGGTCAGTCTGCCGGAACACGATCACGGCGCCGTACAACACACTGATTACGGCCAGCACGACAAGCAGCGGCGCCCATTGTTCCATCTCGCCGGGGAACATGCCGACGTTCATGCGAATAAGGCCGTAGCCGCCCATCTTGAGCAGTACGCCGGCCAAAAGGACACTGACGGCGGTCGGCGCATCCGTATGCGCATCCGGCAGCCACGTGTGCAGCGGCCAGACGGGGAGCTTGATGGCAAACGCGACAAGGAACATGAGGAAGATTGCGTCCAGCCCGATGAAGGCGATGCGGAGCGTCTCCTCCTGCCCTGCAAGAGTCATCGCCTGCATATCAAACGAGCCGATGGCGAATCGCATTGCGAGCACTGCAACCAGCATGAACGCGCTGCCAAGCAGCGTGTACAGCACGAATTTCATGGCGGAATATTCGCGGTGTCCCGTTCCCCACAGCGCGATCAGGAAATACATCGGGGCCAACTCAACCTCCCAGAACAGGAAGAAGAGGAGGAGATCGCCCGCCGCGAAAACACCCTGCACACCCGTCAAGAGCAACAGCAGCCAGAAATGATACTCACGAACGCGTTCTTTCACGTGCCAGGATCCGAGCACGGCCACAACGCCGAGCAGGGCCGTGAGGAAGATGAGCGGCATTGAAAGGCCGTCGATAATCAGCAGATAGGAGGAGTTGACGCCCGGAATCCATGCGTCGGCGCCGTAGGAGCCGAGCTGCTCAATCAGTGTCCCGTTCGCTGTATAGGCAAGCCAGGCATACCCGGCAAGCGCGAGATCCGCAATCATGGCGATGAGAGCGATGCGCCGTACACGGAGCGCGTTCCGCCCGCCTATGGCAAGTACAGCCGCCCCGGCCACAGGCAGGAAGACGATCAGTGTGATGAGGCCGTCAAATGCGGGCATGCTATCCCAAGCCTCCCCACGCAACGTAGACAGCGACGATCACAACGGCGCCGATGGACAGGGCCGCAAGCGAGGTCTGCAGCTGGCCGTTCTCAATGACACGCATCCCCTTGCCCACGTTCCGCCCAAACAGCCCGAGCGTATTCACTGCCCTGTCCACAACACCCCGGTCACTGTCAAACCACGCAAAGAAGCGCCACACGCGCCCATACATGAGCCATCGAATGACGACACCCTCATAGAGTTCGTCCATGAAGTACTTGCGGGTGAGCAGCGCCGTGATCGGAGCGAGTGGGCGGCTGATGGACGGCGCGCTCGTGGCGCCGCCTCGGTAGAGAACTGTCGCAACACCGATGCCAAGCAGGCCGGCGACGAGGCCAATCGCCGCCGGTATGATCTGAATCTCCTCCACGTGCGCCCCAAGCGGCTTGAGCAGGTCGGTGAACCAGTGCGTCTCCGGATTGTTGATGAACCAGGAGCCGATGGCGAGAACGGAGAGTATCGCCATCGGTACGACCATGATCCAGGGGGATTCATGCGGTGTGGCTCCGTGTCCCTCGTCATGCGTTTCGTGGGCGTCTGCCCCCGCGTGAGCATCCTGCGCCTCGCCGCCACGGTAGTCGCCATGGAACGTCATATACAGGGCGCGGAAGATGTAGGCAGCCGTCATGAACGCCCCCACAATAGCAACGACAAACAGGAGCGCGCCCAACACGCCGCCATATGACCACGCGGCGCCCAGAATCTCATCCTTGCTCCAGAATCCGGAGAACGGCGGAATGCCGGCAAGGCTCAGTGAGCCGATGAGGAAAACGCCATATGTCCAGGGCATGAATCGCCGCAGCCCGCCCATGAGACGCATATCAAACGTGCCGGACGCGTGATTGACGGAGCCGGAGCCAAGGAACAGGAGGGCCTTGAAGAAGGCGTGATTGAAGAGGTGGAAGAGCGCGGGGCCCAATGCGCCCAACCCAAGCGCAAGGAACATGTATCCGAGCTGGCTCACCGTGGAGTACGCAAGCACACGCTTGATGTCGTTCATCACAAGGCCCATCGAGGCCGCAAACACGAGGGTGAACGCTCCGACAAGGGCAACGATGATGCGCGCCGTTTCCGCCTCCTCAAAGAGCGGCAGGAACCGCGCCACAAGGAACACGCCGGCCGCCACCATTGTCGCGGCATGGATCAGGGCGCTGACGGGTGTGGGGCCCTCCATTGCATCGGGGAGCCACGTATGGAACGGGAACTGGGCGCTCTTACCGGCCGCGCCCGCCATGATGCCCAGGCAGATCCACGTGAGCGCGGCGCCCGTCAAAACTGTGCCGCCCGCCCTGAGCAGGTCCATCGGGGAATCCGGATCGCTGAGCGCAAAGGTGACCGGTGTGCCGTCAGGCCACATGATAAAGATGGCAAGGATAGCGAGCAGGAAGAAAAAGTCGCCAAATCGCGTGATGATAAACGCCTTCTTAGCGGCAGCCGCCGCGCTTGGCCGGGTAAACCAGAACCCAATAAGCAGATAGGAACACAGACCCACAAGTTCCCACCCAACGAACAGGAGAATGAGGTTGTTGGCGAGAACAAGCGTCAGCATGGACGCGGTGAACAGCGCCATGAGGGTGTAGTAGCGGACGTAACTCCTGTCCTCCAGCATGTACCCATGTGAATAGATCTGGACGAGAAGGCTGACAGACGTGACGACCACCAACATGAAGGCGGTTAGGCCGTCCAGAAGGAGGCCTATTCGAAGCGCAAAGGTGTCAACGCGAATAATCTCGTGCAGGGGGAGTTGGACTGCGTGATCGGTCCAGACCACGGCCAACGCCCAAAGCGAGAGTGCGAATGAGAGTCCGATGGCGGCAATGGTGATAGTTGCGGCAAGGCGAGTGATCGGCCCAAGGGCGGGCCGTATGATCAAGCCGTTGATGATGGCCGCCGCGAGTGGGGCGGCGATAATCAGCCAGACTGCTGCCTCAGGCATGTCTTATCTGCCGCCTCCACAAAGTCGGCTCCATTCAGAAAGTGCGCACCGCCCATTCCTCATGATGAACCGCCCTAGATCTTTCTCTCGATTTCCTCGGCCACATGCTCGCGGGCGCGGGGGATGCAGACCTTGAACTCCGCGAACTCATCACCCCACTGCTCCACACGGTCCGGCATGATCCGTGTGGGGAGTCCCTCCCCCTCGTAGAGGGTCTTCCACATCTCTGCGGCCTTCAGCCCCTTGACGCGTTTGAACTCAACCCACATGTTTCCGTCCCACTACTACATCGGCCCTGATGGATTCTTGATCCTGCAGCGTTTTCATCATTTCAGGATGTTGATCTCCGCCGCATCCACGGTGTTGCGCCGCGCAAAGATGGTGAGCAGGATTGCCAGACCAATGGCAACCTCCGCTGCCGCGACAGTGATGATAAAGATCGCAAAGATATGCCCGGCGAGCTCATCGACGGGTGAGTATCGCGAAAAGGCAACGAGCGCGACATTCACGCCGTTGAGCATCAGTTCAATCGACATCAGGATGACAACGATATTGCGCTTGGCAAGAACGCCGACCAGCCCAACCGCAAAGAGTCCGGCAGACAGGAGGAGGTAGTGCTCGAGCGTTAGGGTATCCATCGTCAGGCCACCTCACCGCTCCCGCGCGATAACGAGCGCGCCGATGGTTGCAACGAGCAGGAGCAGGCCTGCCAACTCAAAGGGCAGCAGATACGTGCTGAACAGCAGATCAGGGAGATGGAGGCCGGTTGAGGCGGCATCGCCAACCATCGGGGAGATGGTCTCACCCCTGCCCTCGCTGCGCCAATCCGTCGCGGCCAAAATGTAGGCAAGGCCTCCAAGCGTGACCGCCCCAGTCAACAGTCCGAGCGGCCAGAGGCGGTGGGACCCGCTTGCCCGGTTGATCTGCGCAGTCATCATGACGGCGAAGACAATCAGCACGGCAATGCCGCCAACATAGATGAGGAACTGGGCCAGCGCGAGAAAATCGGCATCCAGCGTCACGTAGATGCCAGCCACTGAGGCGAGGCTGAACAAAAGGCCGAGTGCGGCGTAAAAGAGATTGCGCGCAGTGACAACGGCCAGGGCGCCGATGATCGCGGATGCGGCGAGAAAGAAAAAGGCTAGAGTGACCAACGTCCCGCCTCATGCTCCTCGAGCTCGTCCTTGCCGGTATGGCCAATCATCTCCATCTGCGGGCGGAACTGCGTGCGCGGCTTCTTCGGCATCGCCTTGAGATCCTCCACCCGAATCACCATATCCTCGCGCCCATATGACGCCTGCTCAAAGTCGCCGCCCATGTGGAGCGCGTCATAGGGGCACACCTCCACGCACAGGGCGCAGAACATGCAGCGGCCCGTATCAATATCAAAGACATCAACGTGATAATCGCTGCCGACCTGTGAGTGAGGCTCCGGATGGGTCACGATACGGATGATGCCGAGAGGGCACCCCTTGGCGCACGTGGCGCAGCCTGTACAGCGTTCCTCGTACCACACAAACGTATTGCCGCGGAATCGCGGGGACTGTTCCAGTTTGTCCTCGGGATACTGGGTTGTGAATGGCTTGCGGCGGATATAGCCGAGCGTAACCATGAGCCCTTTGATTGCCCCCGTGCCGAATAGAGCCATCGTCGCCTCCCGTCTATACGCGCGCGCCGGCCGGCGCCGCTATCTGTTGGTCGAATCGTGAAAGGCCGGGCACCCGTCCAAGGATTGCCAGCACCAGAACCGTCAGCCCGATATTGATCACAGCAATGATGGCCAACGCGGCCGCCGGCAAGGCCTCGCCCGGCTCAAGTGAGAAGAGTGCCTGCATGGCAAGAATCTCACCCGCCGTGACCAGGATGTTGAGCGTCGCGAGCGGGAACAGCAGCTTCCACGCCAGCGCAAGCATCTGGTCGATGCGGACACGCGGCCATGTGCCGCGGAACCAGAAGAACAGGAACACAATGGCGGAGGTCTTGAGGCCGAACCAGATGACACCGCCAATGTCCGGTTTCCACCCCGCAAAGAATAGGGTAACGATGACGGCAGACCACCCAAGCGCGGCAACGTATTCAGCGCCGTATATCAGCGCGAACTTGGTTCCCGTGTATTCCGTGTGGAATCCGGCGACAATCTCCGATTCCGCCTCGTTGACGTCAAATGGCGTTCGGTTTAGCTCGGCGGTCACCGCGACGAGCATGATCAGAAATCCGAGCGGCTGCACAAGCGCAAATGGAATGCCCTGCGCCTCCACAATTTCCTGCAAGTTGAGGCTGCCGGCCAGCAGGACGACTGATGTGACAGCCAAGATCAATGGCACCTCATAACTGACAAGCTGCGCCACGCCGCGCATCGCGCCGTACAGCGAATACTTGTTGTTGGATGCCCATCCGGCCGCAAAGGCGGCTATTGAGGAGACGGATGTCACGGCTATCACGTAGACGATGCCAGCGTCCAGATTGGCTACCGTCCACCCATCAAAGAATGGCACGACCGCAAAGAGCGCGATGGCGGGCGCAAAGAAGAGGATGGGCGCAAGCAGAAAGACGAGCCGGTCCGCCGCTCGGGGTGTCAGGTCCTCTTTCAGAACAAGCTTGAGCAGGTCAGCCACGCCCTGGAGGAGGCCGAACGGGCCAACGCGGTTTGGGCCGATGCGGTTCTGCATTCGCGCCACGAGGCGGCGCTCTGCGTACGTCAACATGACGGCGCTGCCAAGCAGGACATTGACGACAATAAACATGCCGAGAAGAGGCATGAGAATATCGACTACCTCAACGGAGAGATAGTTCTCGAGAAGGTCGCGTGTGAGATCGGCAATCACCGATCAACCTCACCGACGTTGATGTCAAGGGAGCCGAAATTCACGATAAGGTCTGCCAGTTTCCATCCGATGCAGAGCTCACGCAGCACAGTTAGGTTGATGAATGACGGGGCGCGGATCCCACAGCGATACGGCGCGATTGTCCCATCACTAACAAGGTAGAATCCCAGCTCGCCCTTGGTGGCCTCAATTGCGCTGTAGACCTCACCCGCGGGCGGCCGGATGAAGAAATCGGCAGGCGTGCGGTTTATCCCTTCAGGCAGCTCCGCCACGCACTGCCGCACCATTTTCGCGGACTCCTTCATCTCTTGGAGGCGCACCCACATGCGGTCCCAGTTGTCGCCATTCTGCGTGACCGGCACATCGAATCGTATACGGTCATAGGCCTCATATGGAGCCTGCTTGCGGAGATCAAAGTTCACGCCAGAAGCGCGCAGATTGGGGCCGGTCACTGAGCACTCAATGGCGCGTTCACCACTGAGTGGCGCGATGCCTTTCATGCGTGAGACCAGAATCTCGTTCTCGAGCAGCAGTTTCTCGTACTCCGCCACACGCTCCTGAAAATCATCCAGGAACTCGTTGACGGCGGCATCAAAACCGGGCGGCAGATCATGGGACACGCCACCAACCCGCATATAACTGAATGTGATGCGCGCGCCGCAGATCATCTCAAACAAATCGAGTACCTTTTCCCGTTCCCGGAACATGTGCATCAACGGCGTAATCCACGCGCCAAGGTCGTTGATGAGAAAGCCGAGCGCCATCAGGTGGCTGGCGATGCGCATCAGCTCGGCTGTCATGACGCGGAGATACTGCGCGCGCTCCGGCACCTCAACGCCCGCCAATGCCTCCACCGCGCGAACGTAGGCGAGGTTGTTGGTCATGCCGGAGAGGTAATCGAGGCGGTCCGTCAGCGTAATAACCTGTGTGTAGCTGCGCTCCTCGGCAAGCTTGGAGCTGCCACGGTGCAGATAGCCAAAGACGGGCTCAATGTCCACAACCTCTTCCCCGTCCAACAGCGCGCGGATTCTGAACACGCCGTGCGTCGATGGATGCTGCGGTCCGAGGTTGAGCAGGACCGGCTCAATGTCATAGTTGGGAGTGTCAGTATTCACTACGGGAAATCCTTGCGCAGTGGATGCCCCGGGAACCCTTCCCATAGCAGGATGCGCTTCATGTTCGGGTGGCCCTCGAATTCGATGCCGAACAGGTCATAGATTTCACGCTCCTGCAGGTTCGCCCCCTCCCACACCGGGGTGACGGACGGCACTTGGAGGTCATCCCGCCCCCACACACGAACCTTGAGCGTTGCCTCCTGATTGAGGCGGACGGAGAGCAGGCCATAGCGGAGTTCGAATCGGTCGATAAAATCGACGACGTCCAATGATCGGAGCATCCTGAAATCGGTTTCAGCGTCGTCGCGGAGCAGGCGGCAAACGTCAGCGATGGAGTCGCTCGCCACAAGAACCCAATCGTCGCAGACATCCTCGACGACGCCCTCCGGCGCAGCGCGCAAACGTTCAGCAATGTCGTGACCTGAAAGGGCGCGTGTCATCTGTGTTTAGGAAATGAGCTTTCTGAGGCGCGGTTCTCGCTCACGAGCGAGTGAATCGCGCTTGATTTTTTCTTGGAGTTTCAACAGGCCGTGCAGGAGCGCATCCGGCCGAGGCGGGCAGCCCGGCACATACACATCCACGGGGACGAGCCGGTTGACGCCGGGGACGACGCTGTAGCCCTGGTAATAGGGTCCGCCGCTGGTCGCGCAGACCCCCATGGAGATAACCCATTTGGGGTTGGGCATCTGCTCATAGATGCGGCGGACAACGGGCGCCATCTTCCATGTGACGGTGCCTGAGACAATCATCAGATCGGCCTGCCGCGGTGAGGCACGGAAAATCTCCATGCCGAAACGCGCCTGATCGAAGCGCGGCATCACGGCGGCAATCATCTCAAAGGCGCAGCAGGCGAGGCCAAGCGTGACGGGCCACACCGAGTTTGAGCGTCCCCAATCCAGCAGGGCATCAATGGATGTCACGAGCAGAGAGCGCTGCAGGGAATCCGGCACCTCGATGGGCTCATCCACATGCTGCTCCACGGCAAGGGCACGGAGTCGCTCGACAACCTCACCCTCCTCGCTGTCCAGCTGATTCGTGGTCATGGTGAGGGGGATGCCGTAGGGGGACGGCAGCGTCTCCGGCCCGGGCGGCGTCGGCGTCATTTCTGCCATTCAAGCGCCTCCTTTTTCCATTCATAGAGAAATCCGATGAGCACAAGCAGAAGGAAGATCGCCATGCCGATGAAGGCAACCCAGCCCAGCGCAAGAAATCGAGCCGCCCACGGCAGCAGGAATATCACTTCAACCTCAAAGATAACGAAGAGCAGGGCGAAGAGATAGAAACGGAAATTGAACTGGACGTTGGCGGACCCGGTGGGCACCATGCCCGACTCATACGTCATCCGCATGAATCGCGGTTCCTGGTCAGCGGGCGTGGAGGGGCGTATACGGATGCGCTGGAGCAATCCGGAGGCCACCATAAGACTCAACGGGACAATGATCGCGGCGATGCCCATAGCCGCGATGATCCAATACGTGCCGCTCTCAACCACGTCTGTGGCTCCCTCAGGCAGGTTGGATTCCGATTGCCATCATAGTTCACTCTATGTAGGCGCACCCCGTGATGTCAATGGCGCGCACCCCTGCCGTGACGTACCCTAGGGGCATGTCGACGCCATCCGAACCACTTCTGGACGTTCGCAGTCTGCACACATCATTCTTCACGCAGGACGGAACGGTGAAGGCCGTGCAGGGAACGAGTTTTGCCGTCCAACGCGGCGAGATTCTCGGCATCGTAGGTGAGAGCGGCTGCGGCAAGACGACGGCCGGACTCTCGATCATGGGCCTTGTCCCTTTCCCTGGGCGTGTTGTGAACGGTGAGATTCGATTCCGCGGCGCTGACCTCGATGAGATGGACGCTGAGGAACGCCGCATCCTCCGAGGCGAGGCGATGGCGATGATCTTTCAGGATCCGCAAGCGTCCTTGAATCCACTCATCTCGATTGGCGATCAGATTGCCGAGATATTTCAGACGCATGGTCGAGTTGATGCGGAGGAGGTTCGGCAGCAAACGGTGGAGGCGCTCACGTCTCTCGGCCTCCCGGATCCGGACCGCGTGATGGGGAGTTATCCGTGGGAGTTGAGCGGGGGCATGTGCCAGCGGGTCATGCTGGCGATGATGCTCGTTCTGGAGCCGGAGCTGCTCATCGCAGATGAACCAACATCGGCGTTGGACGTAACCCTGCAGGCCGAGATTCTGGATCGCATCATGGGTCTGGCGCGAGACGCCGGCACCGCCATCATCCTGATCACGCATGACATGGGCGTTCTGGCACGGGCCGCGGACAGAGTGATCGTGATGTATGGAGGCCACATTGTGGAATCCGCGGACACGGTGACGCTCTTTCGCAGCCCCCGGCATCCCTACACCGCCGCACTTTTGGATTCGATACCGAGGATAGACCGCGATATGCGGCCGCTGCGAGGCGTGCCGGGCGCGCCGCCGGATCTACTCGACCCGCCGGATGAGTGCCCGTTTCTGCCCCGTTGCAACAAGGCGACGGCGTCCTGCCGCACCATGCCGATGCCCCCGCTCACCTACTCGGACGAGGGCCACGCATTCGCCTGTTACAACCCCATCACTCAGCCTCGCGCCGTCTGATCCACGTCTGCGTCGTCACGACGAGGGCGCTCCGATGCCGCACAGGTCTGCGATGAGCAGCTCAAGAGCCATGTCCTCGCTGAGCCGGCCGGTCTTGAGCGCAATGTCATAGGTCAAAAGCGAGCGGTGCATCTCACGCAGTCGGCTCATCGTGAAACGGCGGCTCTGCCCACTTATCTTGCGGATGGCGAAATCAGAGCGTGTGCCGAGCAGGCTCTGCAGCTCATCACGGGAAACGCGCCGCTCCCCGGCGTCCTTGGCCGCAAGGAGCCGCCTGACCTGCGTGCCGAGCATGGCCATAATCTGCGGCACGGCTGCCCCCGTATCACGCCGCAGACGCTCGATGCGCTCACGGGCTGCGGCAAACCGCTGCTCGATAACGTCATCAATCATCGCAAAGATATTCTCCTCACGCGTCGCGCCGGACATCATGGTGACATCCTCGGCCGTGATGGCCGTATCCGGCCCCGCATAGAGAACAAGCTTGTCGATCTCATTTGAGAGCGCCCATAGATTGCTGCCATGCGCGTCCGCCAACGCGCGCTGAGCGGGACCATCGATGTGCCCGCCCCGTTCACTGACCGTCCGCGATATCCATGCCGTCAGGTCATTGCCGCGCAGGGGCGCAAACTCACGCACATTGGCGACGGGGGTGAGGTGGCGGAGCAGCGCATTCGTGCCGGAAACAGCTCCATCAGATACCACAAGGATGTTGGCCTCAGGCAGGCTTGGCGCTGTGTCTTTCAATTGCCCCCAACCGCGAAAGGGGTCCTGCGCTGCGGGCTGGGAATCATCTGCGGCGGCGCGACGGCCTCTTGATGAACGGGCGCCGCCCCTCGCTCCACCCCCCTGCGAACGCGAGAACATGGCCAGGAGTCCCTCCACGACAAGGAGGCGGCCACTGGCAAGAAAGGGGACCGCGCCCGCCTGGGCGACAACCTCCGCCGGCGTGGTCTCCGTCGCGCCGAGTATCGCCGTGTTCAGCGATGCCATCTCGGGGTCGCCGAGACGCTCTTTGAGCGCCTCAATGGCTCGCTTGCGCGAATAGTCGTCCTCCCCGTAATAGATCTCGAACATCCCCGTCCTTTCAGGCCGTCTGTTGCCGCTTTCTCCCCTACTCTCGTACACTATGGGTCAATACTCATGACAACATCGTCTTCGTCATTGCAAGCGCGATACGACATTATTGCCGCCCTGCCCGGGACATCGCTGTATTCAGTGTATTCTGCCGTCGAGCGAGAGAGCGGCGATGCTGTCGAGATACGGGAGCCTCGCATCCGTGCCCTAGAGGATCCGGCTGCGCTTGGGCCATTCCGCGCCCTCTTGGAGCGGTATCAGGATGTTCATCATGCGCATCTTGGGAGGCTGCTGGACATTCACCCGGAGGGTGATTCCTTCTGGCTTGTGTATGAGCCGGCGCGTGGCGAGCAGCTGCGGGGCTGGCTGACGCGCGGGCTGCAGCTGGATGAGGCCCTACAGCTCATCGGGCAGGCCGCGTCCGGGCTACAGGCGCTGCATGACGCAGGCCTCACCCACGGCGACGTAAACTCCCGCGCCATGTTCGTCACCCCCGTGGCGGGCGCGCAGCTCAGGAATGCCGGTCTCGCCGAGTTGTCCTTGGGGATGAGCGGCTCCCAATCCTCGCTGCAGATTCCCATGCCCGCGTATTTGGCGCCGGAGATTCTGCGGGGCGCACAGCCGGGGCCGCAGTCAGACATCTTTTCGCTCGGCATGGTGCTCTATGAGACTCTAACCGGCCACCTTCCCTTTACGGGTAACAACCGAGACACGGTGCGCGTCAAGCAGCAGGAGGGGCGCATTGACCCGGTCACCACACTCAACCCCGCCCTGCCGGATGCGCTGAATGAGGTCATCGGCAAGGCGCTGGCGTGGGAGCCTGCCGAACGGTTTGAGTCGGCGCAGGATTTCCGTGAGACCCTGCTCGAGCTTCGGAATACGCTGGCGATGCCGGACGCGCAGATCACGGTTCCGGACGCGCGCGCCCGGCAAGAGATCCTCGACGATATCGCCCAATTTGAGCCGACACGCGCCTTGGCGGATGAGGATAGCGCCGCCGAATTTCGTGTCTGCGGGGAATGCCTGACCATCAATCTCGCCAGCGTCACCCGCTGCCTTGTGTGCTGGCGTGACATGAGAGATGCCACCGTGTACAACCGCGCGGAGGGCGAGGTATTCGCGGAGCAGACACGACGGCGGCGCACTCAGCGGAAATGGCTGCGACGGGGCGCAATTGCCTTCGCCGTGCTCGCCCTGCTCGCGCTGCTTGTCTATGACCGCGGCGCGCCTCCCGGCCTCCTGACCGGGGACCCCACAACCACTCTCACGGCACACGCCAGCGAGAGCACATGGACTACGCCACGAGGCGGCAGTGCGGGCGCCGGCGGCATCAACAACGTGGACACCGTGCCGCAGGACCGTGAGCAGTGGCGCCAGGACATTGGCGGTGAAGTGAAATCGGCCCCGACAGTCGCGGGCGGCACCGTATTTGTAACGACTCTGGGGGGGCAAATACTCGCGCACTCAAGCGAGGATGGCACGCTGCTGTGGGAGTGGCAGGCGCCCGGACCGATGGATGTCAGCCCCGTCATCGCGGGTGACCGTCTCTTTGTCGCATTCAGAAACTCGACTATGGCCTCGCTCGATGCTGAAACGGGCGATGTGATCTGGAGTACCAACATATCGAACCCGCTTTTCTCTTGGCTCACCGTTTCGGACGGTATCGTCTACGCCGCCTGCCAAGACGGCGTCCTTCAGTCATTTGACGCAGGCACAGGTGAAAAGCGTTGGGAGATCGACACCAACGGCAGCATGATTGCAGGGCCATCAGTCAGTGAGGGGATGCTTGTTGTCCCAACGCGGGATGGCCAGGTTCTGGTACTTGTTGGCGAAACCGGCCAGACACGCCTGACCTATGTCGTGCCCGGTTCAACTGAGGGCGGCGCGGCCATCAGCCATGGAACGGCCGTGGTGGGTGATGTGCGCGGCTTTGTCCACGGGATTGACATACGTGCACAGAATCTCCCGCTTGAAAGAACGGTGCTGCGCTTCTGGGCGCAATTCTATATCTGGGGACTCGCCCCGTTCCCGCCCGCTCAGAGTGGGTCGGCATGGACGCAGCTCATTGATGGGCAGGTCTGGGAGGATGCCGCCATCTCATCTAACCGGGCATACGTCGTGACGCGTGACGGCTCCATCAACGCTTTCACGCTGAGCGGCGGCGACGAGCTGTGGACAACACGCCTCAGTGACGACGATGTCCGCCCCGGCTCGCCAACGGTTGTGAATGATGTGCTGTTCATTGGAACGGATGCAAATCGGCTCCATGCCCTTGATGCCGCCACCGGCGATGAACGGTGGACACGCGAGCTCAACGGGCCGGTGTCCGCGGCGCCGGCCTACGCGGACGGCACCCTCTATGTTGTGACCGAGAACGGCACACTCTACGCGATCGGTTAGCTGCACAATGGATGTCGGCATCATTGGATTGCCATCAAGCGGCAAGACGACCCTCCTCAACGCCCTGACGCATGCACATGCCGAGACCGGATCGTTCGGCGCCTCCTCGCAGCCGAATCTCGGTGTAGTTCGCATCCCTGACCCGAGGCTGTCACGCATCGTGGAGTTGGTCGAGCCCCAGCGCGTCGTGCAGGCTGAGTTGTCGTTTATTGATATTCCGGGGCAGCCGCCGGAGATGGGTAAATCACGCGGTATTCAGGGGCAGTACCTTTTGGAGGTGAGTCAGGCGGACGCGCTCCTCCTCGTCATACGGGCATTTCAGTCGCCGGCCCTGCCGGCTCCCACACCGGAGGCTGACCTTGAGACCATGCTGATGGAGATGGTGTTTGCGGACCTTGCGATTGTCTCTCGCCGATTGGAGCGCATCACAGATTCGCTCAAGAGCGCGCGCGCGTCGGAACGGGACGGACTATCGGCCGAGATGCATCTGCTGGACCGGCTCCGGGCTGCGCTCGAAGGCGGCGATGCTATCCGAAGCGTTGAGATGACGCCTGACGAGGCACGCATCATCTCCGGGTTCACGTTTCTGACGACGAAGCCGCTCATCATTGCATTGAATATTTCCGAAAGCGATCTCTCACGCAGCGCCGAACTGTCACGCGAATGGAACGCGGCTCATGGGAGCCCGACAACAGGCTGTATCGCGTTCTCAGCGCGTTTGGAAGAGGAACTCTCACAACTCGATCCCGCGGAGGGCGCGTCATTCCGTGAGGAGATGGGCGCGCCGCCTGACGCCATCGGCGAGTTGGCGCGGCTTGCGCAGTCCGTTGCCGGCCTGATCACGTTCTACACGGCGGGACCGCAGGAGGCGCGTGCCTGGCAGTTGGAGGCGGACACGACCGCGCCTCGGGCAGCCGGTAAGAAGATCCACACCGATATGGAGCGAGGTTTCATTCGGGCCGAGGTAACGTCATATGACGATTTCCTTGCAGTGGACGGAAAATTCCCGGAGGCTCGCCGCCGTGGTGTGCTCCGCCAAGAGGGGAAGACCTACCTGATCCAGGACGGTGACGTCGTCACTTTCCTCTTCAACGTCTCCCCCCGCTAAGGGGGCCTGTCCACTCCCCCGACATCCTCCCCTGGCACGCCCCCCTTTCCCTCACATCACACCCGCCCCTCCCCTAATACCTGCCCCCTCCCCTCATACCCGCGAAAGCGGGTATCCATCGGGGCGGCGGATGGGGGCGCGCTGGCATGAGGGTACTAACCTGTCATCCCCTTCTCCCCATCTGCCATTCCGATTTTCCCCTTTGCCATTCTGATCTTCCCTTTGTCATTCTGATTTTCCCTATGTCATTCTGAGCGCAGCGAAGAATCCCGCAACGCGCCCCACGGACACGGTGAATGGCGCAGGCCGCTCGCCGTGTCCACCCGCTTGCGGGATTCTCCGACTCCGCGCTTACGCGCTCCGCTCAGAATGACATGGTGGCGGTGTGCAGAGCCTGCCCCGTACTTTATGCGGGGGCGAGCGGGTATGTTGGAAGGGTAATCACGAATGATGGCGGAGGGAATGGGATTCGAACCCATGTGTCCCGATTAAAGGACAAACCGCTTAGCAGGCGGCCGCACTAGACCTGGCTATGCGATCCCTCCGCGCTTTGATGCGCCTCAAGCGGTATCACACTCGCTTGGGCTACGCTCTCCATGATACAACGGTTGCAGCGAATGGAGAAATTGTCGCTCAGGGGGGCGAGTGAACACGCCGGAACAGGGGCTGAACCGCCGCGCATTCCTCACCATGTCATGGTGGCAAAAGGAGGCGGCCGGGCCGGCCGGCACAGAACCGGAGGCGCCGGCCAGCAATCTGATTCTCCTCGGCAGCATCGAGGACCTACAGGCGCTCGACACGGGCGCGGTCCTCGTTTCACCGGCCCGCGCCGACATACATATTGTCCGCACACCGGCCGGAGCGCTCGCCCTCCGCGCACGCTGCCCCAATGATGGCGCGCCGGTCAGCTGGCGGGACAAGGAACCATCAGAGGATACTCTCGCGCCCACCGGCCGGTTCTATTGCTCTCGCGATGCCTCTATTTTCAGTCGGCTTGGCGATCTGGCGGCGGGGCCGGCCGACAGCCCGCTGCCTGCACTGCCGATAGTGGAGCACGAAGGCAGTCTGTGGGCGGACGAGGCGAAACCGGACGCATCTGATCCTCAAGAACGGCTAGACCGCGTCTTCCCGCTCGCAGCCGCGCAGGAGCCCTAGTCTGACGCTGCCGGGTCGAGCAGGACATAGCGCTGCCGGCGGCGGCTCAACCCAGAGAAGGCGCGCCGCGGATCTAACGCAAGGAGGGCGGCGTACTTGCGCAGCTCCTCCATGCGTTGTGGATCCCCGGTGCGGCGCCACGCATTGTAGCTGTCAAGCATCAGATTCATAACGCGTTGAACATCAACACCGTGGATGAATGTCTGCGCCACCTCCGCGAGAACCTCAGCGTACACATCAAAGTTGGCGGACAGACGGCTCAAGACGCGATCTTGCCCTGTCCATCGGGCCAGCTCATGCTCGGACGCGAGCGCGTAATGGCTGCGCCCGAGCCGCGTATAGTAGCTGAGGTCAAGGCGTGGAATGGCCTGCATCGCGGGATTTCGACGGCGGCGCCACCTACCGCGGCGGCCTGTAAGACTCGCCGGAAAGATGCCAATGAGAAACAGGGCGCTGTCGGCAATACTGCGATTCGCCTCAAAGAGGTTCTGCGCCTCCCGCGCGGCGCCATGCTCCGCCTCGTCCACAAGGCCTTCCAGCAGACTGCCGAAATGAGCGGCAAGGTCCGGGATCGGAAAGATTTCCCGCATACGCACGTGCCGGGCAAGCAGCCCGCCAAGATAGTCGAGTGTGGCAATGCTCGTGCTCTGGCGATCGATATACAGCGCCTTGAGGAGAAAGAGGTCAAAAAGGCTTTGCAGTTCGATGCGCTTCAATTGCGTGATGTCCGCGTAAAACCCATCGAGCAAGCTCTCAACCTGGCGCGAAAAGGCGCGGTCGACGATATTTCGGCCCTCATGCGACGCCGCCTTCTCCTTAAGGGACCTGACCGAAACCGCTACATCAAGGGAACTGACAGCAGGCGCCGCGTCCGCCATGAACCTATCCCCCCGCCTGCCAACGCACAACAGAATCCTGCTCCTCGCGGATGCGGCGCACCGATTCTTTCCGGCTCAGGTGTTCAAGGTGTGAAAGCGTCTCGCCAACGGCGGCGCGCCGCAAGAACTCATCCATTTCGTCCCAACCGCCGACGTCCCACGGGACTCGGGAGGCGACCTCATATGCCGTACGGGGCGGGCCATCTGCTGCGGCGAGCACCGCGTTCAGGCGGGCGTCGTGGTGCGTGTGGAGTTCGTTCACCCGCCCCTTGAGATCAGTGAAATGATGTTCATGCGCGGGCAGGACAAGATCGACATCCAGTTCACCAACCTTCGCGACAGAATCAAGGTAATCACCAAGCGGATCACCGTCTGAGGTCATCCTCACAGAGACGTTGGAGGTGATGACGGGCAGGATGTGGTCGCCTGTAAAGACAATCCTCGCCTCGTCATCCACCCAGCAGAGGTGGCCCGGGGTGTGGCCGGGAGTCCAGAACGCCCGCAAGTTATGCTTGCCCGTCTTATAGACCTCGGTGCCATCAAGGAGTAGATCAGGCGGCTCAAACTCACGGAACAACGCCCAGCGGCGCGCCTCGCGCTCATCACCGGCGCCACGTTCCGCAGAATCGCCGTGTGACGGAATGCCCTCCGGGTGTTCCTGCCGGCGTTCCTCTTCCTGCACAGCGCGACGCCCCCGCCGCCCGCCAAACAATTCGCCCTGCAGCTCATGATCCGGTACGCCGTGCCGCCGATACCATGCCTTCATCCGCTCCGTGCCGTCCGACCGAGCGGTCTTCGGATCCCGCTTGATGGACTCCATCGCCTCGCGGAACGGGCTCTGCTCCCAATCGATGCGGTGCATCGCCGTGCGGGCGCCCGTGAGTTTCTTGGCGTCAATGGCGAGGCCGTAGTGATCCGGGTGATTATGCGTGATGAGGATAAAATCCAGGGCGCCCGGCTTGATGCCCAACTGGCCAACAAGTTGATCCTGCAGAGCCTCGATTCCCTCCTCAGAACGGAGTCCGGTATCGATAAGGATCGGCTTGTCCGGCCCGGTGACAAGATATGGCAGTGTATAACCGAGTGGGTTATCCGGGATGGGGATGCGGAGCTGGAAGATACCGGGGGCGACTTCACTGACAGACTCAGTCATTGCGTCGTGCCTCTCCTGCGCGGCGGGCGCAGATAATTGATGTTGCCGCCGATTATATCAGCCATGCTGCTGGAGCGGCTGATGCGGAAACGCGGCTCAGCGTGCCATAATTCGGATGCGGGACTGCCCGCGCACGCCAAACGTTTGCTATACTCAATTGCGTTGCAGCATTGACATCTCAAGGGGGAATGTAGTGGCAGCCACACGAGACTTTGTGATTCGCTTTGCGGGTGAAGGCGGTCAGGGGATGGTAACGGCCTCTGAGGCTCTCGCCGCCGCCGCCGCGCAGGTGGGGTATCACGTCATGACATTTGTGACGTTCCCATCTCAGATTATGGGTGGGCCAACATGGAGCCAATGCCGCATCTCCGTGACACCGGCCCTCAGCAACGGCGACACCTTGGATGTGCTCGTTGCCTTCAATGAGGAGGCGTACGCGGTCCATAGGGAAGAGTTGCGAGACGGTGGCATCCTTGTGTATGACTCCGCCGTTTTTGAGGTTCCGGAAGAGGACAAGAGCGCGATGAACATCGTCGCCTTGCCCTACGAGGAACTCGGTAAATCAACCGGCAACCCGCGTGCCGCCAACATGGTCATCCTGGGCGCCGTCGCTCAATTCGTTGAGTGGCCGGAACAATACCTTGAGGATTTCAACGTCAAGCGATTCACACGCGGCCGCCCGAATGATGCCGAGATTGTGGCCGCCAACAGCATGGGCCTCGGGCTTGGCCGCAACGCCGCCCGAGAGAGCGGATTCTCCCTCGGCGAACTCGCCGCCCCCGATGCGCCCGATTATGAGCAGATCATCATCAAGGGGAATGAAAGCTTTGGGCTTGGCGCGCTCGCCGCTGGCGTCAATTTCTTCGTCGGCTACCCGATCTCACCGGCAACGTCCATCCTCGTCTTTATGGAGCAGAATCTGCGCGGCGAGGGCACGTTCGTGTATCAGGCAAGCTCTGAGATCGAGTCCATCAGCACAATTGTCGGCGCCGGTTTTGCGGGCAAGAAAGCGATGACATCAACCGCGGGTCCCGGCTTCTCGCTCATGAGTGAGGGGCTCGGCATGGCGTGGATGATGGAGGTGCCGTGCGTCATCGTAGACGTACAGCGTGGTGGCCCCGCCACCGGCCTGCCCACCAAATCAGAGCAGTCCGATCTCTACATGGCGATGCACCCGGCGCATGGAGATTCCCAGCTGCCCGTCATCGCGCCCGGCACCATTGAGGAATGCTTCTATGCAGCCATGCACGCGCTCAATTGGGCGGAGCGCTACCAAGGCCCCGTGATCGTACTGTCTGAACACATGCTCTCCGAGCGCGTTCAGAATATCCGCAAGCCGGACCCCTCTCTGGTAGAGGTGGAGGCGCGGCAGGTCTATACGGGGACGAACGGCTACAAGCGCTATGAGGGCCCTGACGTCTCGCCCATGCCGCTGCCCGGCGGCCCCGGCGCCTATGTGGCCAATGCCAGCGAGCACGACACCATCGGCGACACCACACACCTACCGATTCATCATGTCCGCGGCACTGAGCGACGGTTTGGCAAGTTGAAGCTTCTTGAAGACACACCCTATGAGGCGCGCAACGCGGACAATGACGTCGTCATTCTGCCGTGGGGCGGCTCTAAGGGGCCGGCGCATGAGGCATATGAGCAGTTGATGGAGAACGGCGTGCCGGTCGGCTGGTATTACACCATGTTCGTCTCCCCGCTGAACCCCAAGCTGCTAGATGAGCTGCGATCCAAGAAGCTCGTGCTCGTTCCCGAGCTGAACTATCTTGGGCAGCTGTCCTCCATCCTTCGCCAGCATGGTGTGAACGCGAGATCCATTACGCAATACACAGGTCTGCCGTTCAAGGTTGCAGACCTTATCGAAAAGATTACCGCCGAGGTTGAGGCCATGGCGGGCAGCAGGGTCGGAGTCTAACGCCCCACGCGGGCAGAGTGAAAAGAGAGGAAGCAGACAATGACGAAGCGGAACCCCGAGTACGATTTCAAGTGGTGCCCCGGCTGCGGGGACTTCGGTGTGAAACGCGCTATCGAGTTGACCATCGCAGCGCGCACAACAGAGATGGACATCCCGTTCGAAAACAACGTGATCGTCGCCGGGATCGGCTGCTCGGGCAATTTGGTTCATCTGACGGACGGCCCTCAGCCCTTCGGGTTCCACGGCATCCACGGGCGCACTTTGCCCGTCGCCTTTGGAATCAAGAGCGCCAACCCTGCCCTTGAGGTCATGATTGTCGCCGGTGATGGTGATTTCCTGAGCATCGGGGCGGAGCACATCGGCCCTGCCGCACAGCGCAATCTGAACGTGACCTGCATCATCATGGACAACGGCGTGTACGGCCTCACAAAGGGTCAGAGCTCCCCCACGACGCAGTTCGGCGTTGTCACCAGCACCACGCCCGGCGGAAAGATTGAGGGTGAGGTCAAGCCATTCCAGTACTACCTGTCGCTGGGCGCGTCATTCGTCGCCTCCGCATTCTCCAGCAAGCCGCGGGAGATGGCGCAGATGATCCGGCAGGGCATGGACTACCCCGGCTTCTCGATTGTCCATGTGCAGTCCCCCTGCACCACATACAACGACAACTACGACATTCTTCGCGGCAACGCCAAGAAGGGCATCGAGCCGTTGGCCTATGACATTGATGAGAGCCACGACCCGACAAACTTCAAGGAGGCCTTGCAGATTGCGCAGGAACCCGGCGTGCCGCTTGGCGTTCTCTATGCGGCGGAGGATTCGCAGCCGCTTGACGAGCGATTCGCCAGCCTCAATTCGCGCCTCCGCGCCCGTGATGTGGATCAGTTGATCGCGTCATTCGCCATCGACTAGACCCAGCGACATCAATGCCCATGGCCCAGCAGCAAGCGCTGGAGGCCCGGCTCAGAGATGACATTCGGCGAAGGGGACCAATCCCCTTCGCCGATTTCATGCGCGTCGCACTCTATGATCCGGACGGCGGCTACTACAGCCGCGACGCTGTGCGAATCGGCCCGGAGGGCGATTTCTATACGGCGCCCGCCACTCATCCCGCCTTCGGCGCCCTGCTCGCCTTGCAGCTTGAACGGTGCTGGGACCTCCTGAACAGACCGACGTCTTTCACAATCCTGGAGGAGGGCGGCGGAAAGGGGCGTCTCGCCGAGGATATTATGGGCTATATCCGCAATCTCGAGCCCGATTTCAGAAGCGCGGTTCAGTATCACATCGTTGAGTTCGGCACGTCTGGCCGCGCCACCTTGCCAGACGATGATCACGCGCCGGTGTCCGTGACCTGGGGCGCGGACGACATTCCCAACACCATCGAGGCGGGCGCCATCATATCGAACGAGTTGTATGATGCGTCGCCACGCTATCGCGTTGTCCAGCAGGGCGACACACTCTACGAACTCTTCGTGGATGCAACGAATGACGGTTTCATTGAGGTCATCGGCGAGCCATCCACGCCCGCTCTGGCCGAGCGGCTGCGCGTGTTGGACGTGACGCTGCCGAGCGGATGCAAGGCTGAGATTGATCTTGAGGGCCCGGCGCGTCTCACCGCAAGCGCCTCTAGGCTGGGACGCGGATTCATCGTCACAATCGATTACGGCTACCCAGCCACCACGCTCTACAACGGCTCACGCCGTGAGGGTACCCTACTCTGCTATCACCGCCATACATCATCCACCAACCCCTATATCCGCCTCGGCAAGCAGGACATGACGGCGCACGTCGATTTCACATCCCTCGCATGGGCGGGCGAGGAGGCCGGTCTGCGGACGGAGGGGCTCCTGACACAGCAGCGTTACCTCAAGAAACTCGGCTCACAGGCCTTCATCGATGCGCTCCGCGAGGTCGATGGGCTCTCACCCGTCGACCTCATGGCCAACCGGATGGCCATGCTTGAGCTGACGCGGCCGGCCGGCTTTGGCGGATTCGGTGTTCTCGTTCACAGCACGGGAATGGAGAACGCTGAGCCCTTTGGCGTGGATGAGATTGTGAGCAGCCGAGCACGGGCCGGCCTGAGCGGCTTGCCCCCCGCACTTCTGACACCGGAGCATATGCCGCTGCTCACGGGCCGTTATCCGCAGTACTCTGAACTGAACGATCTTTGGCCGGTGAATCAGGACACCGTCCGTCAAGAAAGCACGACAGGAGGCACACAGCAATGACAGTCGCGGACAGATTGAGTGAGCTTGGCATCACACTCCCCGCCCCCGCCACACCCGGCGGCAACTACACGCCGGCGAATCTGGTGGGGCACACACTCTACATCGCCGGACAGCTACCCACTGTTGACGGGGAACTCGTGGCGACAGGCAAGGTTGGCGCGGAGGTTACCATTGAGCAGGCCGCGGATGCCGCGCGAATCTGCGCGCTGAACGGCCTATCCGCCGCAGAGAACGCGCTGGAGGGCGGGCTCGATTCCGTACTCTCCATCACACGCATCCAGGTGTTCGTTAACGGCGTGCCGGATTTCGCTCAGCAATCGGTTGTCGCGAATGGAGCCTCAGACTTCCTCGTAGAGGTTCTTGGCGAGGCGGGGCGGCATGCGCGGAACGCCATCGGTGTCGGTTCCCTGCCGCGCAACGCGCCCGTTGAGGTAGAGATCACGATGAAGATTCGCTAGGCAGACGCATCCGTCATCATGGCGCGGGCAACCTCCTGCCCCTGCCGGATGCTGTAGTTCGTCCCGCGATCTTCCGGATAGATCTGACTCATCGCGGCAAGCCAAAGCCCCTCAACCGGCGTGCGGTTGGGTGGAATCTTGTCGCTGAAATGTGTGGTCATGATTGGTTGCGCCGCCCCCTCGCGGTGCACATACGTCCTCTCAACCCATGACAGATCAAAGTCCGGATTGATCGAGCGGAGATGGCCAGCATAGCTCGCGATCAGATCCTCGTCTGACAACCCCCACCGCGAATCCTCCGGCGTCACATAGTCGGCCGTATACAGAACGTGCTTGCCGCCATAGACGGACGGCGGCACGAGATTGGTCTGCTCTAGAGCGAGCAGGAACGGAATATCGGCGTCCGCGATGTTGAGCCAATAGATGGGCGAGAGGCTGCGGTTCATCACCCAGATGACGGCGATCGCGCCCTCATAATCGATGTTGTTCACGCGCTCTCGATAATCCTCCGGCAGGTCAACTAGGCGCGGCAGCAGGAAACTGGGAACGGTGGCAAGCACGGCATCATAGTCGCGTGTTTCGTCTGCGCCGTCCGCCCCGGTGATCGTCAGCCCTGTCACACGGCCGTCCGCCGTCTCGATGCGGGACACACCCACCCCGGTGCGAACGATGCCGCCCATGTCCGTGATGCGCTGCTCGAGGGCGTCAATCAGTAGTTGCCAACTGCCCTGAATGTACCCGAGCTTCTCCCTCCCGAGGATGCCCTTGCGTGACGAGACGCGTGTGGCAAATTTGCTCCACATCCATGGCATCGCAATCTGTTCTGCGTAGCGCCCAAACTTGCCGCGC
Organism: Dehalococcoidia bacterium; assembly: GCA_965214725.1. Lineage (GTDB taxonomy): Bacteria > Chloroflexota > Dehalococcoidia > UBA6926 > UBA6926 > VXMO01. Next base: position 228,923 of record OZ243973.1, read on the forward strand.
AGCAGTGGCTCCCAGATCTCCTCATAATTGCGGCGGCCGGCCCATTTCCGCATGAAATCGGCGGCGGTTGTATCCTCAAGCCGCTCCCAGTTCTTGATCCGCTGAATATAGAGCGTCACAAGCCCCATGCGTATGCGATCAATCAGGCCTACCGGGCTGAAACGCAGCAAGTCCATGGGCGTTGCGAACGGAAAGATGCGCCCATGCGTAAAGTAGCCGACCTTCGAGTCCTCCCAGATGAGCCGATCCTTGAGGCCGAGCTCGTCCAGCAGGTCGATAATCGTGACGTCGGACAGAAAAAGGTGATGATAAAAGCGTTCGAGGAGTCCGCCGCCAACGTCGAACGTGGACGCAAGGCCGCCCAGAAACGGCGCGCGCTCAAACAGTTCAACCTGGTGGCCGGCCTTGGCGAACTCATTTCCCGCGGCAAGGCCGCCCACGCCGCCGCCAATGATTCCTACTCTCATTCAGCCGCCCCCGCCTGTCTAGCCTCCACCTCGCTCGCCCCTCTCTCGGGGCGCAGCACATCCCGCAGCGGCGCCCCCTCAATGATGAGGAGTATCGCTCCCGCTATGGTAACGGGAATCCATAGTGTGGCGTGAACGACGACGGCATACGCCGCCGCCACACCGGCATTGACACCGGCTCGAACGAGGGTCTCCTTGGCAAGAAGCTCGAATGGGCCGATGCCGCCAGACGAGGACGGCACGGCGGTGGCGAGGTTGGAGGCGGCCACGGCAACGCACAGGACAACAATGGATGTGTCCACGTCCATCGCAACGGCAACGAGGATATACACAAGCGCCTCCCCAGCCCATACCGCATTGGAGATCAGGAACCAGAACGGGATCTTGCGCGCATCTTTCAGCGCGGCAAAGCCATGGAGCAGTGATTCAAGAATCGACATGACGCGCATGGCATAGCGGGCAGGGAGAACTCGTGTCAGAGAGCTGCCGAGGCGCATGGCCGCATCCGGGAAGAGCACGGCAAGCAGGACGGCAAGGCCGGCCCCGATGAATGCCACTGCGGCCACCTGCGCGGCCAGCGTGAACAGCGGGGACACCTCCCAGGTGGACGCGAACACTAAGAGGCCGATTCCCAGCCAAAGGAGGAGGGTGAGGCCGTCGAGAATGCGCTCCACGGCGATTGTGGCAAGCGAGGCCGGCATGTCCAGCCCGGGTTTGCGGCGAAGCAGATATGCCCGGACGAATTCTCCTAACCGAAGCGGTAAGACGTTGTTCGCGGCATACCCGATAGTCGCCACGAAATACGAGCGGCCAAGTGTGACCCCGCCCAAGTGAGCCAGGAGGTTCTGCCATCGCCATGCCCGGAGTGTGAACGCCAGAAAATAGACAATCACGGCCGGAATCAACCACAGGTAATTGGCCTCCGCAAAGGCGTCAAGAAACTCGTCAAAATCTATGCTCCAGAAGGCTGCAGCGAGAAAGGCGACGCTCACGGTGAGCGCAAAGAGTGTGCGCTTGTTGACGAGCATTGACGAGGGCCTACGCCGGCCCGTGAACAGGATCGGCCGGCGTTCTCAACCCCGACGAGTAGTCGGACGGGAACTGAACGTAGATATTTGCCCTGCCGAGGGACTGTGGCGGCTCTCGCAGTGACCAGTATCTCCAGATAGTCGCCCATGTAGAGGGATCAAAAACACCCCTGCCGATATCGACGATGTTGAGCCCTGCATAGTAGTCCTCGCCCCGGTACACGCCCTCCGGGAACCACCAACGCAACGGAACCTCCACGCGGGATGCCTCGCCTGCAATCCAGTCCGTCGTAACGATATTGGAGGCGCTGCTGGCATGGACAGCCAGGATATGCCCTCTTGGCGGGTTGCCATCGGTCACGCGCTGAGACCCTACCCCGCATAAGGACGGGCCGCCCAAACACCGATATTCAACGTCTGAGTAGTCGCGGAGGTACCAATGCCACGGCCAAGAGTAGCCGTGCGCGCTGTCGATTGTGATAGGCGTCTCCGTCCCCAGCCCTGTTTCAGCCGCATAGAGCTCAATCTCATCCACGGCCTGCTCTAGCGCAGGCGCTGTCTGTGTATAGACAAGCATCTCGACGGGGACATCCCCATTCTCAAAGCTTGCGCGGACAGAGGAGCGTGCCGTGAGGATAAGTAAGACGGCAAGCGCGCTGACGGCGGCAATGTGCCCCACCCGGCTCGCGTCAAGCTGCACCGGAGCCTCGCGGATGTGGTTGAGCGCATACGGCACATACTGCCCCAGACCGCGCCCTGCCAACAGGACAAATGGCAGGGTCAAATGAATGGACAACCACGGCATCTTTTCACCGGCCAGCAGCAGGAGTGCAAGCGTCAGCAGCAGCCAATAGATGAGAAAGATGTCGAATGACAGGAATGACGGCGGACGTCTGAGAATGAAGAATCCGGTAATCAGCGCAGCGATGACGGGCAGGTACTCATAGACTGACAGCACCATAAAGTAGTAGTACCAGGGCTGACTGCCGCGCCCAACATCCTGCTGGGCGACCCAATAGCCGAGCGACTGCCAAACCCCGCTGCCAAAGCCGATGCCATTCGTGAAAAGTGTCGTAAACAGCGCCGCAATCAGGATCCAGAACACGGCCGCGATGATGAGCCAATGGCGTGGATTCCACAGGATGCCGAGCACGGCGCCAACGCTAAAGAGCCCGACAATCGCCAACACTGCAATATCCAAGGCCTGGATGCCCAAGAATGTGGCGGCCGCAGGATTCTGAATCTCATTCAGGTTGGCCAGGTCAAACCCGAGGAACGGGAGATTGGAGAGTCTCTCGATGAACCACGTTGTCACGCCCGGCCCCTCAGAAATCGGCGCCCCCACCGGCCCCGGCAGATTCTGCAGGCCGCCCTCCTCAACCGTGACGCCTGAATCGGGATTCGCGAGGTGGATGCCGAGTATGGACTGAAAGAGAGCCACTCCGGCCGCGCCCATTGGCAGGACAAGTGTCGTGAGGATGAGGCCAAAGACGGCGCCGGCCGGCCACTCACGGAGGGGCGTGCGGATGAGCCGCCGCACATCACCAATATGGGCAATAAAGAGGAACGTCAGCGGCACAAGGACAAGCAGATACATGATCTCCTTGGTTGCAAAGCCGATTGCCAGCGCCGCCGCCGCAATGACCAGGTAGCGGAACCGGCGCGAGTCCATGTATGCCCACATCGTCCAAAAGAGGATAAGCGTGATCAGAACGATGTAGATGTCATTGCGGGCAAATCGGCTGAAATACAGGATGCCGGGCGAGACCGCAAGGAGGGCCGATGCGATGATTGCGCCAAGTGTGCCGAGCCTCTCACGGAAAAGCAGGTACGGAAGCGCAACCGTGATGACGCCCAGCAGCGCCGGCAGCAGCCGCAGTGTGGCATCGGACGCGCCAAATAGCCGGAAAACAAAGTTGGTGGCGATAAACTGAACGGTGCCGTGCAGGAGCGGGTTGTGCATAAAGCCCCCGCCCTGAGACATGAACCACGAATAGTAGCCATGCAGACTCTCATCATGGTGGACGGCACGCGCGCCGAGGTCCCAGAAACGCAGCACACACGCGGCAAGCACAATCGCGATGAGGGCAATCGCCTCAGGTCTGCGAATCCACGCAGCGGCCGCATCTGCCGCGCTGCGCCAATCCACGTTCAGGCCGATGTCACGTTGGTTCATGGTCACTGTCACTATAGCGAAACTGTCATCAGATGGTGTGAATGTAGCGCAGGATTACGGAGCTGCCAGATTCAAAGGCCGGCTCGAGGCGGTTCGGCATCGCAGTCAACAGGCGTTCCGCCGTGTCCTCGCCGTACAGGGCGCGCTCCAGCGAACCGACAAAGATGTAATCGATGCCGTAGAACTCCAGCCGCAGTTTTAGTTCGTCCTCGTTGAGCGGCTGGCCGTCCGGCACGGATTGTTGGCGGTAGACCTCCTCTGTGTCCTGAACGCGCCGCCCTAACAGCTCATCCCCGCCCCGCCACTGTATTTCATGCCAGAACCAGCCGATAACCGTCGGCATGCCTGTGATGGCAGACACGCGCCCATAATCCGTGTAATCGCCTCCATGTGCCTCAAGCACGTGGTCGTGACGTTCAGCGTTGTCGAGGAGCCATTGAATGGCCGCAGCATCGTCCGGAAAGCGCTCTCGATACGTGGCGATCCCGTCCAGAGCGGCGCTCGTTGATGGCGAGCTGCTGATGCGTTCCCCCGCGCCAATCGGCCCATACGCTGCGCCAATCACAAGCAGTGTCGCGCCGCCCGCCGTGGCTCCCATGAGCACTGCTCGGGCAGGCAGTTCGGCGCGGGGCAGCCGTGCGAGCGCCCACGCAAAGGCGATTCCTGCAGCAATTGCCAGCAGCGTCCACACCTGGTAGTGGACCTTGAAAACGGTATTCATGCGAACACCGAATGAGTCCCACACGAAGAAGACCTCGGTGATGATGATGCCCATCGCGGCCGCCGCCACGAGTATGGCGGCGAATTGGACGCCGGCCGTCGCCTGTCCGTCGCTCCGGTTCGCCGGCAGCGCCACGAAAAAGCCGATGGCCGCCAGGATGACTGCGGGCGCAGCAACGAGCCACCGCAGAGCGATGTCAGAGGCTGTCGGCGCGGCATCGGGCACTGGGGCGTCAGCCGGGAGCAGGCTCCAGCCGACAACGACGAACGTCCAGACGATGAGTGGGAGGGACACGAGAATCGTGATTCCGGCGAGATGCGGGCCCAGGAAATCTCTGCCCCGCACACGCATGATGGCGAATGCGATGGGCGGGACGACGGCGAGCGCCATCGGCCCCCAGATGAGCGCGTAATGGCTGAGCCGGGTGCCGGAGCCGGGAACGGGCAGAACACCTTGCACACCGCTGCTCACGGTCAGGTAGAACGGCGAGAACAGGGCCAAAGCAAGCACGGCGATTGCCGCCGTCGGAATAGCGATATCAAGAGCGACAGCCCTGTTGAGCATGCCCTTCGTCAGGCCCTCGTCATGCAGCCGCCGGGCAATGATTGCCACCGCCAGAATCGGTAGATAGGCGAGCACGTCCCATGTGTTGATGAAACCGAGGGCGCCGATGATGAGCGCCGTCAGAAAGAGTTCGCCGGTCCGCTGACGTGGCCATGACATATCGGGCGCAGCCGGCTTACACAGCCAGGCGAGCGTCACGGTCAGGGCAAGCAGGACGAAGGGCAGCGACATGACATGCGGATGCAGGTCACCCAGCAGGAAACTGAAGGCGGGGAACTCATCGATGGGAGAGAGGGTGCCGGGGTCCTCGATGATGCGCGTTGAATCCCACCACCAGAAACTGAAGCCCGTCGACCCCTCCAACGACAGCGCCTCGGTCACGGCACGCATTCCGCCGCTCAGGTTGCCGGCTATCAACAGCGCCACAACCGCGGCAAGTCCCCCAACGACGGCAAGGGCATCGAGTCTCGGTGGTTGAACACGCGCGATTCCTGCGCGCAGAATCGCGTTCATCGTCAGTGAGAACGCCGCGCTCGCCGTCAGCGCGAACAGCGTGATAAAGGCGAGGTTATAGCCAACCGTCGCCGCCGCGCCGGAGAGGCGCGCAGGAATGCTGAAGATCAGATAGCCGAAGTGGTAGTAGCTGATTGAGTGGTCGGCAAGCCACGGATCCGCGGCCGGGAAAGTTGGACTGCGCAAGGAGCTCGCCAGGAACGCCAGATCCATCGGCTGCTCGGTCGTGAGGCCGGTGATGGCCGTCGATACCGTGATGTCAGGCGCGAGCGTCCTGAAGGCGGCGAATGCCACGAACGCGAGCATGAAGACAGCCTCGCTTGCCACAAGCAGACGCCAGCGGCTCCGCACAAAGTCAACCATCTCCTCGCGGTGTTGCCGCGCCAGCACAGCGCTCGCCCCAAGCAGGAGGGCCAGAACGGCCAGTAGGGAAAGCAGACCATTGTCCAGGACGCGTGACGTGACAAGCGCCCAGTAGGCGTATGCCAACACGAGTACGCCGAGGACCTTGGAGATACCGTACCCGCGGTCTGGCAGATCACGCAGGAATGGGAACGCCCACGCGAACCCTGCCGCCCCAATGATCTGGAGCACTACCAGCCAGATGAACAGATGCAGCATGAGGAACTGCTCAGTGCGCCCTTACGCGAGCAGCGCCGACACAAAGGCGTTGGCGTCAAACAACTCCAGGTCATCTACGCCCTCACCGGAGCCGATGTAGGTCACTGGGATGCCAAACTCGCGGCGTATGGCAATCGCGATACCCCCCTTTGATGTGCCGTCCACCTTCGTCAAGATTACGCCATCCACCCCCACAGCCTCGATGAATTCGCGCGCCTGTGACAACCCATTCCGCCCGGTGGTTGCGTCCAAGACGAGCAGAACAGTGATGACGGCGGTGTCCGCAGCCCGCTCGACAACACGCCGCACCTTGCGGAGCTCATCCATCAGAGAGGTTTTCGTTTGCAGACGCCCAGCAGTATCAATGATGACGGTGTCGACGCCACGTGATTTGGCTGCGGCAACACCATCATAGGCGACCGCGCCCGGGTCCGCGCCGTGCTGCTGCGCGATGACAGGCACATCGAGGCGGTCACCCCAGATCTGAAGCTGCTCGATAGCGGCCGCCCGAAAGGTGTCCCCCGCGACGAGTAGGACGCGCCGGTTGTCCGCCGCCTCTCGATGCGCCAGTTTGGCAATACTGGTCGTCTTGCCGCTGCCATTCACGCCAACGACAAGGATAACGCTGAGAGCATCGGGGTGCGCGGGAGTCGCCGTCCTCGTGGCGCCGTCACGTGCGACTCGCACAAGTTCGGCGGCGAGGGCATCACGGACATCGCTCGGTTTTGCGCCGCGGATCTTCTCGACACGGTCACGCGTGCGGGCGATGAGTTCCTCGCTCAGATCAAGTCCAACGTCCGCGCCAATCAGCGCCTCCTCAAGCTCGTCCCACACCTCCGGCGGAATCGAATTTCTGCCAAAGATGCCTGAAACGCGACCGAACCAAGCCGACTTGGTCTTATCAACGCCCCGCTGCATAGATGATGTCACTGCGTGATCCGCTCAAATCAGTCGGCTGTGTCGTGTGCGGATTCAGCGTCCATGCGAATCTCCAGGGCGTTGGCATGTGCGACGAGCCCTTCCGCGCGGGCGATGGCAATGCCGCTCGGACCAAGCGCTTGCAACCGCTCCTCCGGCACGTTAACGACGCTCGTCACCTTGAGGAATTCAAAGACGTTGACCGGTGAGCTATACCGTGCCGCGCCTCCCGTGGGCATAGAATGGCTCGGCCCCGCGATGTAATCCGCCAAGACTTCAGGGGAATGTTCACCCACAAAGATGCCGCCGGCATTGCGCAGGCGTGGAATCAGCGCACGGGGGTCTCGCGTCATGACGCAGAGGTGTTCCGGCGCGAAGGCGTTGGAGAACTCCACGATATCATCATCACTCTCAACGATAACGAATCCGCCTGTCTGCGTGGAGACATGCGCAGGTGAGCCCTCCGGCAACTCTCTCAGTTGACGCTCAATCTCTCTATTCGTGCGCGTCGCCATGCGCTCTGACGTTGTCACCATGACCACCCGCGCCTCCGGATCATGCTCTGCCTGCGCCAGAAGATCCGCCGCACACAGCGCCGGATCAGCGTGGTCATCTGCGATGACCAACGTCTCCGTCGCCCCCTGCAGAGAGTCGATGCCCACCACACCATAGACCGTTTTCTTGGCTAACTGGACGAGCATGTTGCCGGGGCCGAAAATCTTGTCCACGCCGGGGACAGAATCGGTGCCGAGCGCGAACGCGGCGATTCCCGGCGCGCCGCCAACACGAAAGACGCGGTTGATGCGCGCGATGCTGCACGCAACAAGCGTGACGGGCGCCACAGCGCCATTCGCGCGGGACGGGGTTGTGACGAATATCTCCGGCACACCGGCCACCCGCGCAGGAATGCCAATCATCAGCACGGTTGACGGGTACGCCGCGCGGCCGCCAGGCACATAGATGCCGGCACGCTGTACCGGCCGAATGATTTGCCCAACACCGCGCTCAAAATCCATCCACCCCGTGCGCGACTGCTGCGCGTGAAATACCTCAATCTGTTCAGCCGCCGCATGCAGCGCGTCTATCACGTGCGTGTCCACGCTGTCATAGGCTCGCGCAATCTCTTCCTGCGAAACTTCGAGCGATGAGAGTTCTACTCCATCAAACCGACGCGCCAGATCCCGGATAGCATCGTCGCCGTCCACTCGGACCATCTCGATGACGCGTCGGACGGCATCGTCAGGGGAAATCGGCTCGCCGAACGCCCGCTCAAGAAAGGCGCGTGTGGAGTCCGATGCCTGCGGGTTGAGCCAGGGGTTGGCGACAATCAGCCCATCCATGCCCTCGTGAAGACCACGAAACATCTTCATGCAAGTATCTCCGCCGCGTGTGCGAGTGATTGCTCCATCGCCATGGCGCGATGCTGCCGGGTGATGTCACGCGGCACATGCGAATACACGTGATCAAGCATCCCGCGAGGGTCTGCTATCAGCCCTTCAATCTCCACGCCGTTTAGAGCCGGTTCATCAAGGTACCGCGAGATAAAGCGCGGAAACTCATCCCACGTGCCGGGAAGTGTCAGAACGCGGCCCGCCACAAAGGCATTCCACTCTTGCAGGGTTTTGGGTGGAATAAACTGGGCGGGAACGCCGGCAACCATGCTATTCGAAGCAATAATGGCCTCTTGCCAAGCCGTGAGTTGCTGCTGGTTGCCCCGAATATCCACCTCAAGATCATATTGCATCGCACGATCCAGGATATTCTTGGTCGGCTCATCTCCCAGCTCGGTCCCATCGCCAAAGAACGGACGATACACGTTGACGATCCATGCCTCATCCGCATCAAGGTGGCTGACATAGCCAAGCAGGAAAGCGGTCACTGCCCAATCATCAGCCGGGGAGCGGGAGACCATCTCCGGCAGGGCGTCCATCATGCCACGGAACCCATCGCCAATTCCGCCTGTATCCAGATCGAAAAAATGCGTATCCCCACGCTCTTCACGGGTCAGCACCCGCCTGTCCGGGGACGTTGATCCCAAAAGCGCGGCGCCAACATTCTCCCGCAATTCATCAATGTCCAGGGTCTCGATGAGTTCCTGAACAATGCTCATATGGACCGCCAACATCGGCATAAGCAGAATCCGTCAGTCAAGGGGCAGCTCCGGCGGATCGCCGAAGTGCTGCGTAATCGGAAAGGCGACAACATCAGCCGCGCCAATCGCGCGCAATGATTCGGTCGCCACAAGCTGCTCTGTCTGCTGATGATTGATGACGAATGAAACGGAGAACCACGTCTGCGCGTCAGTACCGTCAAGGTTGCCCTGAGTGACAACGGGTGAGATTGTCGGGCCCTTGAGGCCTACCGTCCCAAGCGATGCCAGGTCAAAGAGTTTGCGCGCAACCTCCTCTTGAGAGCCGCCCGGCACGTTGGCCATGACAATGTAGCGCCCCTCCGCGTTGAGGTTGGCGTGGATATATTCCAGCAAGAGCCGTGCGGACTGCACAGCCTGATTGTCATAGACCTTCTTGTTGAGGCATGCGAGAAGAACAGCGCCCGAATTCAGGATGGGACGCGGAGGGTCACCCAGGCGGAGGCCGGTTAGTGAATGGGCGGCCAGCGTGGATCCGGTCACAACAACGTCCGCAATCAGGTCCGCCGCCCCCAGCCGTGGCAGCAGTTCATGTGAGCCCTGGAACAGGCGCACGCCTTTGCCGGACAGCCCAAAGGACTCCATATAATTCCTCGTTAGGCCCGGGTACTTGGTCGCGACACGCAGGTCTCGGCCAAGTTGGCGCGCCCATCCCGTAAGGTCGCTAATGGGAATATCCCCGGAATCACCAAAGCGGCGGCTGGGTGCGGCGAGCATGAGGCGACCGTGTCCGAATCCAAGATCAGGGATGAGGCATGAGACATTCTCCAAGCCGGTGAGCTGCTTCTCCTCAAACCAATCTCGTCCGGTGATGCCGAGGTGTGCGCCACCCTCCGCAACGATTGCGGGGATATCGTCCGGCCTCAGGAACACGGCCTCGCACTCTGGGATGTCACGAACCTCCTCAACGAGGCCGGTTCCGCGTCGAGACACATGTATGCCACAGGCATTGAGGAGGGCCATGGTATCGGTTGCCAGACGATTATTGCTAGGCAGCGCCAGACGAAGCACGTTCTCTTCACTCCCCTCCGGTGCACGGCCCCTATCACGGCGCGCGCCTACCGTTCTTGTCGTTTTCTCTGTCGGTTCTAGTGTAGGACAAAGTCAAGACAAAGCATCACCAATGATCGGCATGTTCTGAATGATGTCCACTCCATAGTAGCCTGCGAGCGCAATGGCAGTCACAAGTATGAGTTTGCCTGCTGCGACGATGAGCAGGAAACGCAGAACGGGATAGCGGATCGCGCCCGCCCACACGCCCGCGAAATCGAACGGGAGGGGCGTGGCTGCAAAGACGAATATCGCCCAGCCACGCCACCGTCTCCCCATTGATTCAAGGCGGGCATACCATGTGCTCCCATCGATCATTGAGGAGCCGCCGCGCCCCGCCATATACGACGTCAACTCTCCCAACGCCGCGCCGGCGCCGCCGAAAAGCCCGATCAAGAGCGGATTGAGTGTTCCGGAAACGGCAAAGATCACCGCATGGCCCGGCACCGGAAACAACACGACCGTCGCGCTGTTGATGAGCTGCAGCAGAAAAATGCCCACATAACCCCAGTCGCCGAACCCCTCAATGACGCTGGCGAAGCGGATCAGCAGGACAATCACTGCAAGTGAGACGATGAGGGCGCCACCGAGCTGCAGGGCCGCAATCGTACGATTGGCGCGGGGAGGAGAGTCAGGACAATGTGACATCGCCCGCGTGGACAACCCGGCGCTGACCATCGTCCGTCATGACAACAAGCGCGCCGCTCGGCTCAACATCAACCGCCGTGCCATCAAATGTGGTATCGCTGCCGGAGACGCCAACACGGCGCCCCAGAGTGATGATCGCCGACCGCCATTGCGTGAATATATCCCCGCCCGCCTGCGCCTCCAGATAGAGCGCCTCCATCTCCTCAAGCAGCGCGCACAGCAGATCAGTGCGAGAGACGCTCGTCCCCATCTCCCTGCTGAGGCTTGTCGAGGTCTCGGCAATCTCCGGTATCGTCGACGTGTCCCAATTGACGTTGATTCCGATTCCGGCGACAGCGAATTGCTCGTTTTCGGATTCGCCGCGCACCACCTCAACGAGAATGCCGCAGGCCTTGCGCCCCTCAATAAGAACGTCATTCGGCCACTTGACCTGTGGATCAATCTGCGGACACACACGGCGGATGGCGCGTTGAACCGCAAGGGCGCAGATCATGGACAACGACGGCAGGAGGGCGTCGTCCGGCCTGAGCAGTACTGAGAGGAGGAGGGACGCGCCCGGCGGCGACATCCACGCGCGGCGAAAGCGTCCGCGCCCACGTGTCTGCTCATCCGCTGTAACCGCCAAGCCCTCGGCCGCCCCTGCCCGCCCCGCGGTGGAGACGTCATCCTGCGTTGACCAGGTAAGCGGCACGTGGCGATACTCCGAGCCAACCAGGCCCGTTCTCAGCCGCTCCCGAATTGCGGATTCATTCAGATCATCGGGCATGGATGCACATCCCTTGGCAGCGTTGGCGGGCAGTGTTCGGCTCGTCCACCCTATAATGATGCTATCAGCATGGCTCAGCACTGAGGGAGGGGACAGGGCTTTTCATGGAATATCGTCGACTAGGCAATTCCGGTCTGCAGGTTTCGGCTGTGGGCCTCGGCACCAACAACTTTGGACGTCGGCTCGAGTATGAGCGGAGTGAGACCGTCATCAAGGCGTCACTCGACAACGGCATCAACTTTATTGACACCGCCAATATCTACAGTATGGGGGAGTCTGAGGAGCACATCGGCAGGGCGCTGTCAGGGAACCGAGAGGCTGCCGTGATCGCCACCAAGGGCGGCGGGCAGATGCAGCAGGGGCCACATGGCAGCGGCAACTCCCGTAAGCACATCATGAGCGAGGTGGAGGCGAGCCTCACACGCCTCCGGACGGACTACATTGATCTGTATCAGATCCATTTTCCGGACAATGACACGCCCATCGAGGAGACGCTGCGGACGCTCGATGACCTTATCCGGGCGGGCAAGATTCGGTACATCGGCAGCTCGAACTTCGCCGTCTGGCAAGAGGCGGAGGCGGCATGGACAAGCCGTCATCTTGGGCTGAACAGCTTTGTGAGCACACAGCCCGAGTACAGCCTCATCAACCGAGATGTCGAACAGGAGTTGATTCCTTTTGCCGTCAAATACAACATCGCGGTCATCCCCTATTTCCCGCTCGCCGGCGGAGTTCTCACCGGCAAGTACACGCAGGGGCAGGAGCCGCCGGAGGGCACACGCATGGCCACGACGCCGGCCAATTTCCGTGGCCGGTTCATGAACGAGCGCACGTTCGCCATCGCGGAGGTGGCGCGTCAGTTCGCGGAGGAGCGCGGCCACACGACGGTCGAGCTCGCAATTGCGTGGCTCTTGGCGCAACCGCAGGTGGTCAGCGTCATCGCCGGCGCGACGCGGCAGGAGCAGGTCGAGGCAAACGCCAAGGCGGCCGAGTGGTCGCTGACCGCGGATGAGGTTGCCGAGCTACACGAGAAGCTATCAGCCCTCGCCTAGCCCACTAACTCCCTCTCCCTCCGGGGGAGGGCCGGCGCTGGGGGAGATGGGGGCCGGAATCACGCGCACAACATAGTTTTGCGGATCGTCCTGCGTCGGAAAGTGGCGTCCGGCCGCAACCAGCTCGGTCAGCCGCTGAAAGAGCAGCGGGCCGACGTGAGACACAGCCTCCTCAGGATCAAGGGAGGTGGCGGATATGTCCGGGAAAGCGACAGCCGTGGCGCAGTAGCCGCCCTCATCGTTGCGCTGAATCATCACGATGTAGGGAGCGGTATCGCCGCGGCGAGGATTGCGCACCCAGACGGTACGGACAGGCGGCCATTCCTCGCGTGGGGCCTCGCCGCCTCCGGCGAGAATCTCTCCCAAGGCGATCTCCGCGTTGGCGGTCACATCCGTGAGGGCGGCGGCGCGCGTGGCTCCCTGCCCTCCAACACCCTCAATTGCAGGGATCATGCCGCGATACGATCCGTCCTCATTGGGCAAAAGAACCGCTGTGTAGGATGGCGCCATTTCTCTCTCGTGTCCTTATCCGCCGCCAACAACCGCCGCTGCCGCCCTCTCCGCCGCCTCCGCCAGTGGCCGCACATACAGGCCACCCGCAACGATGGCGAGGAGCAGGCCGAGAATAAGGGCCCACATCGTTCGGGACACGGTGATTGGCCCCGCACCCTCTTCCGGTTCCTCAATGTACATCTGCCGCACGATCTTCAGATAGTAGTACAAGGAGATGAGGCTGGCGAATATCGCAAGTCCGACAGGGACGAGGAATCGCGTGCCGGCCGTCGCAACAACCGTGAACAGATAGAACTTGGAGGCGAATCCGACGAAGAAGGGGAAGCCGGCGAGGCTGAACAACGCCGCCGTCAGCGCAAGCGCCAGGAAGGGGTTGCGGCGTGCAAGGCCGGCAACGTCGCGCACGCCCTCCTTGCCCGTCTGCTGCCACACGGCTAGCAGCACCATGAACGCGATCATGGTCGAGGCCGCGTAACTCACGCTGTGGAGGAGCATCCCGGCGATCGGCCGTGTTGGATCATCCGCCCCAAGCGCGGCGACGCCGAGCAGGAGGTAGCCGACCTGTCCGATGCTGGAATAGGCCATGAGGCGTTTGAGGTTCGACTGCAGAATAGCGACAAGGTTGCCAAGCATCATGCTCATGACCGCCAAGAGGATGAAGACCCAGTCCCAGAAGAGGGCGACCGGCTCAAGCGCCACCGCCACAAGGCGAATCAGGAGCGCAAATCCGGCAGCCTTGGACGCGGCGGCAAGGTAGGCCGTAATGGGAATCGGCGCGCCCTCATAGACATCCGGCGTCCACATATGGAACGGCACAGCCGCAATCTTGAATCCAAGTCCTGCGGTCAGCATGGCAAGCGCGACAATCAGTCCCGGGCTTGAGGAGAGGGAGCTGAGGCCGGCAGCCACCTCGTCGTAGCGCGTGTCGCCCGTCAGCCCATAGATGTAGGTGATGCCCAGCAACAGGAATGCGGAGGCGATCGCGCCAAGCAGGATATATTTCATTCCCGCCTCATTGGTTCTCTTCTCCCGCCACGTATAGGACGCGAGGACGTAGAGCGAGAAGCTGAGGAGCTCCAACGAGATGTAGGCGGTTATCAGTTCTCCGGCGGCGGCCATGCCCATCGCGCCCACGGTGGCCATCATCAGGAGGGCAACGAACTCACCCGGGCTGTCGATAGACGACACGAATTGCGCGGAGCCGAGTATCGTCACCGCGGCGAGGATCACAAAGAGTGCAAAGAAGAACGATGAATAGGTGTCAAAGATGAGGATACCGCCGGCGAAACGGCTCGTCTCCACGTTGCCGGTCATAATCACATAGACGCCGATGGCGGCCATGAGCGCCGCGCCGGCATACACAAGAACCGTGCGCGAGAGGCGCGGGACAATCAGGTCAAGCGTGAACGCGCCAAAGGCGAGGCCGGTGACCAGATACCCCGGAAGCAACAGTGCCCAGTTCATCGTGCCCGCGCCCTCACACGCTCTCCGCGAAGGCGGCGACAGCCACAATGATGACCGCGGCAATGGTGAAGATCAGCGCGTAATTGAACACATAGCCGGTCTGCATGGCGCGCAGCAGCTGCCCCGCGTCCACCGTGCGCGCTGCCGGTCCATCCACGCCCGCGTCATTCACAACCCGCCGGTCAATCTCTCGGATAAAGCCGGCAAAGACCAGCACAATCCGGTCAATCATCCATTGCGCGGCCGCGTCCATGTAGAAGCGGTTGCGAATGAGGCCCGGAAACCCACCCAGCGCCTCAAGCGTTGAATCCTCAACCCGCTCTCTTCCGTTCCAGTAATTCAGCGCGACACCGACGCCTGCAATGGCGGTTAGCGTTGATGACAGCGCAAGCAGCCCATCAAAGTGGAACCCTCGATAGCCATCTGTCAGGAATCCGATAAAGTCCCACCCGAATGAGAGCGCAGCGCCCAGAAAGACCGCCAGGGCGACAAGAACGAGAAGGGGGATGGCCATGAGCGGCGGTGGATCGTGCAGCCCGGCGGCATGGCCTGCCGGCTCACCGTCATGTGATGCAGGCCGTGCCGGCTCACCCTGCATGACAACAAGCGCCAGCCGTGTCATGTAGAGCGCGCTGAGGAACGAGGCGATGATTGCCCCAAAGAAGAGCAGATAGCCGGGCAGGCTCTCTATTTCAAGGGTCGCCGTGAAAATGCCCTCCTTGGAGAAGAATCCACTTAACGGCGGAATCCCCGCCAGTGACAGGCTCCCGGCAAGGAGCGCAATCCCGGCAAACGGCGCTGCCCGCCAGAGACCGCGCACCTGATAGATGGACGCTGCCGACGCGTGGATTGCATGGAGGGCGACGCCTGCTGTCAGGAAGAGCAGCGCCTTGAAATAGCCGTGCGTGACTAGATGGAATATGCCGCCGGCCGGATCGCGGTACTCCGGATTATGCGCGAGGCCGGCGGCGCCAAGCGCCACCATCATCAATCCAAGTTGACTGACGGTTGAGTATGCCAGAATCCGTTTGAGGTCGATCTCTCCCAGCGCCAGCAGTCCTGCGAGGATGGCGGTGAACAGGCCAATAAGGGCGACAAACCAGAGCACGCCGGGGGCCTCAACAAAGAGGTCAAACATGCGCGCAACCAGGAATACCCCGGCAGCCACCATCGTCGCGGCATGGATGAGCGCGCTGACCGGTGTCGGCCCCTCCATGGCATCCGGCAGCCATATGTGAAATGGGAACTGCGCGCTCTTCCCCATTGCCCCAAGGAAGAGGAGGAAAGCGACCAACGCCGCCTCACCGCCGCTCAATCCCTCAATGACGCCCCGAATGTCGAACGTGCCCGTACTCAGATACGCAATGATGATGCCGATGAGCAAGCCAACGTCACCGAATCGCGTCGTGATGAAGGCCTTTTTCGCTGCCTCGGCAGCCGAGCGCTTCTCCCAATAGAACCCGATGAGCAGGAAGGAGCACACCCCAACGAGCTCCCACGAGATATACAGGAGCAGGAGGCTGCCTGTCAGCACAAGCGCCAGCATGGAGGCAGCAAACAGTGAATGGGCGGCGAAATACCAGCCGAACCGCTCATCGCCTCTCATGTATTCCAGGGAGTAGATCTGCACGGCGAGCGACACGGACGTGACAAGTATGATCATTGTCACGGACAGGCTATCAACAATGTAGCTCAACCCAAACTCAGAGCCGCCCGCGGACAACCACACCAACCGCCCAACGTATTCGCCGTTCACAAGGTAGTCGCCCAGGACTCCAAGCGAGGCGACGAACGCGCCTGCTATAGCCAGTACACTGATCCATGCCGCCGCGCGCGGCAGGAGCTGGAGCCTGAGGATGGCGAGGAGAACAAAGGAGGCGAGCGGCGCCGCCGCAACAAGCCAGGCCTGCTCAGCCCCAATCGGAATCGCGTCCAGCAGCTCTGTCATCAGCCGTTACCCTACTGCTGCAGCGTGGAGATGCGGTCCAGATTGACCGTCTCCCAGTTTCGGAACATGCGGAGAACGATTGCGAGGGCGAGGCCAACCTCCGCCGCCGCAATGGTGATAACAAAGATGATGAGCACATGGGCTATCGCCTCTGTGCCGACAACATAGCGCGCAAAGGCAATGAGGTGAACATTAACGGCGTTGAGCATCAGCTCAATCGACATCAGGACGAGTACGGCATTGCGGCGCGCCAGCACGCCATACAACCCCAGGCAGAAGAGCGCCGCCCCAAGGATGAGCATGAACTCAAGAACGGTCATGCGCCCTCTCTCCCGCCACGCGTCAATACGACCGCCCCGATGAGCGCCACCAAAAGAACAAGTGACGCAATCTCAAAAGGAAGCAGGAATTCACTGAACAGCAGCTCGCTCAACGCGGTGAATTCCGCCATTGGATCCGTATCCGGCTCACGTGTGCGCCATGGCGTTGCCAGAGCCGCCGCCACAAGGAGGGCGAAGAGGCCGGAGCAGACCATCGCTGCCAGCGGGCGCTGCGAGTTGTCCTCCAGGTTCGCCTGCTCTGGCGCCCGTGTCAGCATGATGGCAAAGAGGAGAACGATGGTGATTGCGCCGCCATAGATGAGCACCTGCGCCAAGGCGATGAACTCTGCCAGCATCATCAGAAACAGGCCGGCAACGCCGATCAGCGATATGAGCAAGTACACTGCCGCATAGACCACGCTCCGCGTAGCGACGACGCCAGCCGCCGCCGCGACGGCGATGATGCCGATTCCGCCGAGTATCGCAGTCTCAATCATTCCTGCTCTGTCCCGTTTTCTGCAGAATCCTGAGCTGCCCGCTCCGCCGCACGCTGCGCGCGCAGTTCCGCCGCTCGCGCACGTGACGCCGCCACGCGCGGGTCGACTGCCGGCGTGTCTCCCGTGCTTGCTCCCTCTCCCGACGCAGGAGACGCGGGGCCGGCTCCGGCATCCGCAGGCGGCGCCTCACCACGCTCCGCTGCACGTTGTGCGCGCAGTTCTGCCGCTCGCGCACGCGACGCCGCCACGCGCGGGTCGACTGCCGGCGTGTCTCCCGTGCTTGCTCCCTCTCCCGACGCAGGAGACGCGGGGCCGGCTCCGGCATCCGCAGGCGGCGCCTCACCACGCTCCGCTGCACGTTGCGCGCGCAATTCCGCCGCTCGCGCCCGTGACGCCGCCACGCGGTCATCGCCGGCAGCCGGGGTCTCCAGTTGGACGGTCACCGGCGCGGCGCCCTGTGCGGCAGAACGACGCTGGGATTTCTTGGCCTCGGGTGGTGACCAGCGTCCCTTTGATTCCTGTTCTTTGCCGGCCTCAAGGAGTTGCGGCAGATCCAGGACCAAGTCAGGCCGCGCATACTGGCTCGCATCAAAGTGGTCAGACATGATGATTGCATCAAAATTGCAATACTCCACACACAGGCCGCACATGATGCAGTCGGCAACGTTCAGATCAAAATAGTCGACGATCTTGCGCCGTGTGCTGTCGCCCTCCGCGTGCTTGGGGTTGTCCATCATCGCAACATCGATGCAGTCCGTTGGGCAGATGCGCATGCATACGAGGCATCCGGTGCAGTACGGCTCCGGCACGTCCTTGTCCCATGTGAGAACGGGATGGGCCATGAACCGGGGGGCGAGGGTGGGCGCGACGGATGGGTACTCCGTCGTGACGGGAGGCTTGAGCGCCAGCTTTATCGTCGTTAGCAAGCTTTTGAATGTGCCAATCATGACTATTGTGCCCACCTTTGCCTGAATTGCCGGAGTTTGTTCTCCCGGCGCCGTTGGATATAGATAAAGACCGACAACGCCAACACGATGCTGACGACGCTGATTGCCACATTCGCCTGCCACAGGTCCCACCCGTTCTGTCGTTGCATCCAGACCACCGTCGCGACACCGAGCAGGTTGAGCAACGAGGCCGGAATCGCGATTTTCCAGGCGAATGCCATCAACTGATCGATGCGCAGGCGCGGCAAAGGCGCGCGAATCCAGAAAACCACAAGGATGATGGCCGCAATCTTCACGAAGAGGTAGAACGGCTGCAAGTAGGGAAGCTCGTCAGAGAAAGGCCCGCTCCACCCGCCCAGGAAAAGAATCGTCGCAAGGAATGCCATTGTCGCAAGCCCTGCATACTCTGTCAGGAAGAAGACACCCCAGCGGATGCCGGAGTACTCGACGAAAGCGCCGCCAACGATCTCCTCCTCGGCGTGCGGTATGTCGAAGGGGATGCGCGCCGTCTCTGCCAGCGCGCCAATGAAGAAGAGGGCAAAGCCGAACGGCATGATTAGCAGGTATGGCACACTGCCCTGCGCCTCAACGATGCCGGAGAGGCTGAAGGGCCGATCCGTCCCAGTCTGAGCAAGCAGTCCCACCGCCAGCACAGCAAAGACAAGGGGAAGCTCGTAACTGATGAGCTGGGCGGCATTCCGCGCACTCCCCAAGAGGGCGTATTTGTTGTTTGACGCCCATCCTGCCAGCACATGGCCAACAACGGACAGCCCCAGGATGGCGATGATATAGAACAGCCCGATATCGAGGTCACTCAGCACCCAGTCCGGGCCGAAGGGCAAGACCATCCAGAGCATGAATATGGGCGTGAAAATCATCAGTGGCGCGAGATAGAAGATGGCGATATTGACGCTTGCAGGACGCACATCCTCTTTGAGCATCAGCTTGATGGCGTCCGCGGCCGTTTGGAGGATGCCTGACGGTCCCGTGCGTGATGGCCCGACCCGTTGCTGCAGACGCGCAAGCGTCTTGCGCTCCGCCCAGATCACACCGAGAACGGCCGTGAGTATGCCGTTGAACAGCACAAAAACGACAACGGCGATCGTAATCGCGTCCAACAGGCTCATCGGTCCACCTCGCCAAGCACGATGTCCATGGACCCGAGTATGACGGTGGCATCCGCAAGGTAGGAGCCGCGAATCATGGCGGGCAGGGCCATAAGATTGCAGAAGCTTGGGCCGCGAATCTTGAGGCGCCACGGGGAGACGGTGCCACCGGAAGACACAAGATAGACGCCAAGGTCGCCGCGCGGGTTCTCGCCATGCACATACACATCTCCCGCCGGGGGGCGTAGGATGCGCGGCACCCGCCCCATGACGGGCCCGTCCGGGAGCTTGTCCAAGGCTTGCGCTACGATGGAGATGGACTGCTCAATCTCCAGCATCCGTACCATGTATCGGTCATAGCAATCGCCATGCTGCCCCATGGGGACACGAAAGTCTATGTCGTCATAGACGGAGTAGGGATCCGCTTTCCGAATGTCATAGTTGACGCCCGCCGAACGCAGCAGGGGGCCAGTCACACCATAGTCGAGCAGGTCTTCAGCAGGAATTGCGCCAATGCCTGCCGTCCGTTCAATGAATATCTCGCTCTCCGTCAGCGTTCCGCGCGCCTCGTCATAGCCAGTCTTCAGTTGGTCCAGCAGGTGGCGCACGGCCGGGACAAAGCCGTCCGGAACGTCCTCTTTGAGGCCGCCGATTCTGAAGTAGTTGTGCATCATGCGCGCGCCGGTGACACCCTCAAAGATTTGCTGGATCCGCTCACGATCGCGAAAGCCAAGCATCACCGGGTTCATGGCGCCGGTATCAAGGCCATAGGTGCCATAGAACAGCAGATGGCTCGCAATGCGGTTGAGCTCGGCGAGGATAAGACGGATGTAGTCGGCGCGCGGCGGGATCTCCACGCCCAACGCCTTTTCCACCGCCCGCACATAGACCCATTCATTGTTGAAGTTAGCCACGTAGTCCAGACGGTCAAACAGTGTGGTTATCTGCTGAAAGTTCTCGCCCTCTGCAAGGCGTTCCGATCCGCGATGCAGATAGCCAATGTGCGGGTTTACATCAACAACACGTTCCCCGTCGAGCGTGAGGACCATGCGGAACACGCCGTGCGTGGCAGGATGTTGAGGACCCATGTTGATGCGGAGCTCCGCCTGCTCTGTGGCGGCATCACGCACCATGCTGGCGGACAGTGCGGGGTCAGTCGCCATAGAACGTCACCTGCCCCGGGATGGGATAGCTCTTGCGGCCTGGGAATCCCTCAAATCCCTCGTAGAGAATGAGCGGCGAGAGGTCTGGGTGGCCGCGAAACTCAAGCCCAAAAAGATCGTGCCCTTCGCGTTCATGCCAGTCCGCGCCTTTCCAGACGCCGATCACGGTTGGAACCCACGGATCATCCATGGGGGCTCGGGTCTTGACGACCACCCTATGCGGGTGGGACAGCGAGGAGAGGTGATAAACGACCTCGAGTTCCTCTTGCCAGTCAACGACCGAGAGGGAGCGGAGGTACTTGAAATCGAGTTCAGCGTCTGCTTTGAGCAGGGCGCACACATCAACGATGGCGTCCCGCGAAACGCGCAGTTCCACCTCGTCAAAGGTGTAGCCGATGGACTGCGCGCGCTCCCCGGCAATCTCCCGCACGCGCTCCTCAATGGGTGACGGCGTCCGGGTGACACCGTCCTCCGGCTTGTCGGGCGTCGTCACCTAGAGACCCCTCTTGAGTTTCGGCTCATCCTGAATCTTGCGCTGCAATTCCAGGATGCCGTGCTGCAGGGCTTCCGGCCGGGGCGGACACCCCGGCACGTAGACATCGACCGGGATAATCTGATCGACGCCCATCACAACGGAATAGGAGCGGACGTACGGGCCGCCACACGTTGCGCAGGAACCCATCGCGACCACCCACTTGGGGGCGGGCATCTGCTCATAGAGCAGCTTGATGGGCTCCGCCATCTTCTTGACCACCGTCCCTGCAACGATCATGACATCGGACTGGCGCGGTGATGGCCACGTGACCACGCCATAGCGATCAAAGTCGTGCTTGGGCATGTATGCGGAGATCATCTCAATGGCACAGCACGCAAGGCCGAATGTCAGTGGCCAGAGTGACGATTTCCGCGCCATCGCAAAGAGTTCCTCGGACTTGAGGGTGATGACACCGGAGAGGCCGCTCTTCTGGTGCGCCGCCACATTCTGCAACGCTAATCGGGATTCAGGGGTCGAGATGATGGGGCCTTGTCCCATGATTCCCGCTCCACCTGTGGATTCAGTATTCATCGCCAGGACAACACCCCCTTGCGCCATGCATAGATCAAACCGAAGAAGAGAACAATCAGAAAGATAACCATGGAATAAAACGCGGCTGCGGGCAGATCAAGGAAAACGAATGCCCACGGAAAGAGAAAGACGGTCTCAACCGCAAAGATGAGGAAGAAGAGGGCGAAGAGGTAGTAGCGGACGTTGTAACGGGTGTTGCCCTCACCGGTCGGCAAGATGCCGCACTCATAGGCGATGGCGGTTAGGGACGTGGCACGGCGCGGGGCGAGGATCCAGGAGATAACAAAGAAGGAGGCAACGCCGCCGAAACCGAAAATCGCGGCAATCCCCACGGCGGCCCAGTTGAACGCGTACTCAGCTGGCATGACCCTGCACTCCTGACGGCATACCTATGCTCCGCTCAGATATAGTGTAAACGAACGAGCCCCGGCTCACCCCATCCTCCCCAGCAGCGCGGTGACGCTGCCGTCTATCAGCTCGATCCACGGGAATGGCCAGATGCCGATGGCGACAATAAACACGGTGAGCAGCCCGCCGGCCGCAAGCTCAACGCGTGAGGCATCCGTCAGGCCTTGCCAACGCTCGCTGACCGGTCCAAAGAAGACCTTGCCCAGGAGACGCAGGACGTAGACCGCCGTTATCGCCGCGGCGAAAACACCGAGCACGCCGACAAGCGGGTAGGTGTTGAACGCGCCGATAAAGACCAGCAGCTCTGCGACGAATCCGCTGAGGCCGGGCAGCCCCAGCGAGGCTAAGCCGGCAATGGCAAAGAATGTCGCGGTTCCGCCCATCCTCTTGGCGAGGCCCTCTAAAACGCCAATATCTCGGATGTGGGCGCGGTCATAGACGGCGCCCACAAGCACGAAGAACAGCGCTGTCATCACGCCGTGTGAGAACATCTGCAGCACTGCGCCGTTCACACCCAGTGGGTCGAGTGTTGCGAGGCCCATGATGACGTAGCCCATGTGGCTGACGCTGGAGTAGCCGATAACGTATTTGAGGTCTCGCTGTCCGAGGGCGGATATGGCGCCGTACACAACGTTGACGGTGGCAAGCGCAATCAGCACGGGCATCCATGCCTCAGCGCCCTCCGGGAATAGGTCCATACCAATGCGCAGGATGCCGTACGCGCCCAGTTTCATGAGGACGCCCGCGTGCAGCATGCTCACGGAGGTTGGCGCGGCAACGTGCCCGTCTGGCGACCATGTATGGAACGGCCAGAGGCCTGCCAGAACGCCAAAGCCAATGGCGACGAACGGGAAGAAGATGAGCTGGAATTCACGAGAGTAGGTCTCGTTGTCACGCAGGCTCAGGAAATCAAAGGTCGGGTTCTCCGCAAAGATGTAGAGGGCGATGAGGGCCACCCAGACAAGCACGCTGCCGAGGCTCAGCATGATTGTCAGTTTCATGGCGCTGTATTCCTTGGTGCGGCTGAATGGGAGCGGCGGGAGGTATGAGCGGAAATCTGTTGAGCTCCCCCACACGCCAATGAGCAGGTACATGGGTATGACGGCCAGCTCGTAAAAGAAGAAGAAGAAGAAGAGGTCAAGGGCGACAAAGACGCCGTACACGCCCGCGATCAGCAAAAGGAAGAGAACAAAGAACTCTTTGGAGCGCTCAGGGATGCGCCACGCGATCAGCGTCCCGGCAAAGGCGACAACGCCGTTCAGCAGCACCATGAGAACGGAGATGCCATCCACGCCCAGCGTGAAACCAATCCCCAGGCTCGGAAGCCATTCAACGCGTGTGAACGGCCAGAACTCTGCGCCAGCCGGAGCGGCAAGATAGTGCCGCAGTGTCAGGTAGATGGAGAGCACAAAGGTGGTGCCGGTGACGGCCGTGGCGATGGAGCGAATGGTATTCGGCTGACGCCCCGGAACGAGGATGAGCGCCAGCCCGCCAACGAACGGCAAGAGAACCAACAGGCTTAAGACCAGTTCATCTGCCTCAGCCACTCACACCCCTCCAACGGCACAAGATCGGCAATCGCTACCCGCCAATCATAGCAGTGACAAGCGGTAGCTCGCCCATTCATCACCCTTCTCTTTGGTTCTTGGGAAAGCGCACGGCCTCTGCATTCGGGATGACACCGCCCACGTCAGATACACTTTCCATATGGACATCTTGAATATTGGGGGACTTGAGCTGTTGTTTCTTGCGGGTCTCGCAGTCGTCATCGTGGGGCCGTCGCGAGCTGCGGAGATGGCGGGTGAGATTGGCCGCCTTGTGGCTCGAGCACGCCGCGCCCTCAACTCCGTGACAGAAGAGTTGCAGACGCAGGCGCGGGAGGAAACGGAACCGCTCC
Organism: Dehalococcoidia bacterium; assembly: GCA_965214725.1. Classification (GTDB taxonomy): domain Bacteria; phylum Chloroflexota; class Dehalococcoidia; order UBA6926; family UBA6926; genus VXMO01. Next base: position 252,925 of record OZ243973.1, read on the forward strand.
GTTCTGCGCGTGACTCTTTGCGTGACGTTGAAAGAGACCTCCGAAATCCTCTCGAACTGCCTCCGCCCCGGCCAAACACAGGACGGACCGAGCAGGCGCCGGAGGATGAGCATCAATCATCTGCAGACGCAGAGACGCGTGACGCTGCAGAGTCTGAGGATGGACAACAGTGACCACGTCTGAGCCGGAGGGCGCGTCTGCCATAACGATGCCCCTAACAGCCCACCTGCGCGAGCTGCGGACGCGCCTCATGTGGACGTTCATTGTGGTGGGCATTGGCGCAATTGGCGCATTTGCCATCGGCAATCGCTTGATTGAGGTGCTGCTAATCCCGTTCCCGAATGACGTTGAGGTTGTTCAGATTGATATTCTGGAGGGCATTCGTGTTCGCATGAAGATTGCGCTTCTGGGCGGCATCGTTGTGGCGTTCCCCGTCATTCTTTATCAGACCATCATGTTCGTGAGGCCGGCCCTCTCGCGCACGGAGAAGACATTTCTCTATGTCTCTTTGCCTGTCACGAGTGCGCTGTTCATCGGCGGAATCGCCTTTGCGTTCTTTATCCCTATCCCGGTGATGATGCAGATCTTGCCCAATTTCTTGGGCGATCTGGCCGAGCCGCAGATTCGCGTGGAGAGTATTGTCGGCACAACAGTGTGGCTCGTCTTTGCGATGGGACTGCTGTTTGAGATTCCCGTTGTGATGTATCTGCTTGCACGCATCGACATCATTGATCCTGCAAGTTTGCGAACTCAGAGGAAGGGGGCGCTTCTGCTCTCTTTCGTGGCCGCCGCGCTGATTACCCCCACCGGCGATCCCATCAACATGCTCATCTGGGCGATCCCGATTTGGGCGCTGTATGAGATGGGATTGTTGATGGCGCGCCTAGCCGCGTGGCAGCGGCGGCGGGGGGAGTCCGCTTAGCAGGCAGGGACAGTCACTCACCGAATCCGTTCAATGCCGGGAATCTCATCAAAGCCTGAATCGAAGCTCATGATGCGGTGTATACCGGCGCTGCGCATGACGGCCGCATGGAGGGCGTCGCGCGCTGAGAGACCGGGCGTGGCACGGAGGATGTTCTTGGCCTCGTAGATTTCGGACGTGCCATAGCTCAGCACATCATCTACCACGGTATCGAGGACGCGGAGGGCGCCGTCAATTCCATCCGGGCGGCGTATAGCGGTATACCGATGGAGAATCTCCTGATAAACCTCCACGCTGGTGAAGAGACGTTCATCGTCTCGCGTGAACCGCAGCAACAGGAATCGCGATCTGTCTTTGTTCGGGTCCGGAGGTCCCACCAGGTACATGGGCACATTGGCATCAACAAAAATCACGTGAGGTAATCAACCCCCGATTCTGCGATCATTTGCCGGACCCCCACCTGTTCTTCCCCGGTGGGCACTTCAAGGTGATAGGCCTCATCAATGGCGCGGAGCCGGGCTTCAATAACGGTGGCGCGGTCATCACGGGCGCGGCGGAGGGTTTGCCGCACCCATTCCGCAACTGTCACGCGCTGCTCACGTGCCACAGCCTGAAGGTCCCGGTATTCTTCATCTGCCATCACTACTTGCAATCGTGTGGACATTGGTGCAACACTCCTTTCTCGTTTGACTGTAGTATATCATACTACGCTGAGTGTTACACGGCAAGCGTCCCGGAAAGCCTCTTCTGGAGGCGTGCCGGAAATCTGCCACCCTGCCCAGCACTTAGGTCTTTGTGGTGGTGGTCGTCTCTGTTCCGGCGTTTTCCGGCGCATCTTCGCCCGGCTTTGCGTCCTCCAGCTGCGCTCCCTTGCGGAACTCCCGGATGGAACTCCCCATAGAACGTGCAAGGCCCGGCAACTTGGCGCCCCCAAAGATCAACAAGATGATTCCGAGAATCAGAATGAGCTCAGGTATCTGCGGAATTGACATTGTTCCTCCCTGCTTGTACGCACAGTATACGCGATAGCGCCCCGACCGCTAGGCGAGTATCAGCGTGCCAAAAGCGAAGATAAAGAAGAGTGCGATTGCCAGCAGCCCCAGCCCGAGCGGCGCCATCAGCATGGTCAAGATTGCCTGCGTGCCGACAAATCGATTCGCCTCTCGGATTGCGATATAGGTCAGCCGAATAAAGGCTAGCGCTGTCACGCTAATTCCAATCGTGAGCGTCCACGCCTGGGCGTCACCGGCCACGAGCCACAACAGCGCACACGGCACCAGCAGCCACAGTGACAGCGCCGCATAGGTCATCGCCGCTAGAGATTCCGCGATGCTTGCCTCGCCCTCGAATATCTTGCCGATGAGGTGATACACGAGCGTCACAAGCATGAAGCAGGCGTACCCGCCCGCCACAAACCCTATCGCGCCCGCGGCAATCCCCTGCACGCCATCCCTGTCGGGAATCAGGCCGCCAAGCCCGAACAGCGCCCCCGCCAACAAGAGTCCGGTGAGCAGCAATGCAGTGCCACGCAGACTTGGCTGGTCGATGGCGATGTCACTAAAGGTCCAGCTTGGCGTTCGGACGACACCGCGCAGATAGAACACGATGGGGCGCGTCCGTTTCTGCGGAGCGCGCACGCCCACACTCTGAACATCCCTGCGTGACGCCGGATCGATAAACATCAATCCATACTATGCGCACGCGCCCCTGTGGCAAGAGTTCCCGGAGTGACCGGTGTTAGCTTGTTGCAAGGCCGATGGCAATCACCATGATTATGAGCGGGATGAACAGGATGATACCAATGATGAGCCCGGCGAAATAGGATCCGATTGCAGAGAGCAAGGCGAGGCCGGTGCTGAGGCGATAATTCTCGCGGAGCACGATGACGCCGAGAATAACGGTCCAAACGCCGACCACGACGGTAAGGATTCCGGCGATTGTTGTAAATGCGCCCTGTCCGTCATCGCCACTCAGCAATTCACCAATAAGGCTTGGAATGACCGGTATGAGGCTCAGGACGGAAAGCATCATAAAGCCGGACAGCGCGCCGAGATACGGGCCATCCCCTCCGAACAGCCGCGACACGAGGTGAACGATCACGCTGAAAATGCCGAGTTGGACGGCAGCATACACGGTGAACAGAATGGCGGCCGCAATGATGGCAATGATCCCGAACTCCTCCACCGGCTCCTCACCAAACTCCGCGAACGCGTCCGGATCAAGCCCAAGACCGAACGTGACGATACCGTTCAGCACTGCCACGATGAGCATGGTGAACAATCCCAGCCCAATCGGCCTCACATCCACAATCTCCCGGATTGTGTGAACGGGCCGCGTAATCAGGCCGGTGTACCAACTCAACAACATCTCACTACCTCCTGCCCGTTCGGGCATTCTCCGCGCGCTGCCATTAAGTGTAAACCCAACCGCAACCGACCATGACTGCCCTCAGGCTTTCCCATGCGCTACAATACGGTCATGGCGAATGCTCTGATTGAAACCCAGCTCCCATTCCCCATGATTCATCGCGGCAAGGTTCGCGATACCTATGACCTCGGCGACGACACCCTTTTGCTCGTGGCCACTGACCGCGTGTCCGCCTTTGACGTTGTTCTGCCCACCGGCGTTCCGGGGCGCGGCATTGTCCTGGCTGAGATATCAGCGTTCTGGTTCCGCCGCTCCGGCCATGAATTCCCGAATCACTTCATCGGCATGGCCCATGAACCGGATGTCGCTGATGAGTACAAACTGGGCGATCTTGATGAGGCCACAGCACGCCGCGCGATGGTGGTCAAGAAGGCTGAGCGCATCGACATTGAGTGTGTCGTGCGCGGCTACATCACCGGCTCCGCGTGGTCGGAATATGGGCGATCCGGCTCCGTTCAGGGATATGACCTGCCCGCCGGGATGGTTGACTCACAAGCGTTTGAGGAGCCTCTCTTTACCCCCACCACCAAGGAGGAAACGGGGCACGACCTGCCACTGACAATTGACGAGCTCTGGAAGCGTGTGGGAGGCAACATCGCCTGGCCGCTTGAGGAGCACAGCCTCGCCCTATACCGCATGGCGTCCGACTACGCCACCGCCATGGGCGTCATTCTGGCGGACACCAAATTTGAGTTTGGCATCATTGACGGCAAGATCTCCGTGATCGATGAGCTGCTGACGCCGGACTCGTCTCGCTATTGGGATGCCTCCATCTATCAGGCCGGCAAGCCGCAGCCGAGCTTTGACAAACAGATTATCCGAGATTGGCTGACGGAGAGTGGTTGGAATCGCGAGCCGCCCGCGCCGGACCTGCCGGACGACATCGTGCAGCAGACCATTGATCGCTATCGCGATGTCTACCAGAGGCTGACATCGCAGGAGCTTGTTCTGTGAGCATCCGCCGCATGGGCGGCGCCGCCCTCATTGTCGGCGCAGTGGTAATCCTCGCATACACTATCCTGGGAGCGGTCAACATCGTCTGGGGCGTTTCCCAGATCGATGAGATGCCCGTCACCGTCAAGCTGTTCCTACCCGTCATCTTCGGGACCCTCTTCGGCACCCTTAGTGCGATGATGATCCAGCGTCTGCGACGTCGGCGCCAGCCGCGCGGCACAAACCACCCCGCACAAGGCTGAGCTGCGAAGGCTATCCGAAGCGGAATGACGAACTTTCTGGCGCGAATCTATGTCACACCCAAACCGGGTGTTGTTGACCCGCAGGGCTTGTCGATTCTCAGCGGACTGCACAGCCTTGGGTATGACTCCATCGGCGGCGTGCGGGCGGGGCGCTACTTCGAGATTCAGCTCGGTGAGGCAGCATCACAAGAGGACGCCGAGTCTCTAGCCGCGGACATGTGTCGTCAGCTGCTTGCGAACCCAGTCATTGAGGACTATCGCTTCGAGGTCGTGGAACTCACGCAACGGCAGTAGTCGAATGGATTCTGGCCCTCGCGAGAATGACACCATCAAGCCAAGAACACCAGCCGAAAATTCACTCCGTCAAGGTGCCCTTTGTGGATGGAGGGACACCCGCGAAACGCTCGTCACGCCGTGTCGCCGTATCAAGCGCCTTTGCCAGAGCCTTGAACGTGGCCTCCGCAATATGGTGATCATTGACGCCCGCGTGCTGCACCACATGCAGGTTGATTCGCGCCTCCCGCGCCATGGACTCAAGCACATGCGCAACAAGCTCAGACCGCAAATCGCCAATCATTCCCGTGTTGAACTGCATACCGATAACCGCATAGCCGCGCCCGCCAAGATCCACCACCGCCGTCATCAGGGCATCATCAAGCGGGACGGTTTCATGGGCCATGCGGCGAATGCCGGTGCGATCACCCAGAGCCTCTCCAAGAGCGCGCCCCAGAACAATGCCCGTGTCCTCGGCAACGTGATGGCCGTCCGGGTCCTTGGTGCCCTCAGCGCGCACCGTGAGATCAAAGCCGCTGTGCCGCCCAAGCTGGTCAATAAGGTGGTCGAGCATCACTAAGCCGGTGCTCACATCATAGTGAGCTCGTCCATCAAGATTGATTGAGACCTCAACAACGGTTTCGCCCGTTTCCCGACGAATACTAGCCTGTCGCTCAGGCCAGGCCTGCCCTGTCATCCTTGTGCCTCCATCTCTTTTTGCAAGACCTGCAGCACGCGCTCATGATCGCGCGGGCGTCCAACGCTGATGCGCATACAGTCCCGCAGCTCCGGTGTATTGAAGTGGCGAAGGGCGATGCCCTGACTCAGCAGAGCAGAATGCAACGCCTTGGCATCGTGACGCAGGAACCTGACCAGCAGGAAATTGGCGTCAGAATGGTACACGTGCACATCCGGCATAGCGCTCAGCCGGCTCTCCAGAATAGCGCGGTCCCGGACAATCGTATCGATCGTCGCCTGCGCCGCAGGCATATCCTCAACAGCGGCAATCGCTGCAGTCTGAGCGAGCGTCCCCACATTGTAGGGCGGCTTAATGTGCATCAAGACGGAGGCGATGTCAGCAGGTACTATCCCATACCCGATGCGCAGCCCAGCCATTCCCGCCCACTTGCTAAAGGTGCGCAGGATGATGAGATTGGGGAATTCATTCACCAACGGCGAGAGTGATGTACCGGAAAACTCCGCGTACGCCTCATCAAGCACGATGAGCGCTTCCGTCTCGAGAATCTGCCGAAGTTCACTCTCCGGGATGCTATTGCCAGTCGGGTTGTTTGGCGACGTCAGCATGACGATAGCGGCATCCCTTGCCTCCCGAACAAGCGCCGGCACATCAAGCGAATAATCCTCCGGATTCCGTGGAATGCCCACGAACCTCGCGCCGGCAAGGTCAGACTCCACGGCATACATGCCAAATGTCGGTGTTGCGCTAACAACAGCATCGCCCGGAGTGACGAATAGCCTGAACAAGAGCGCAATCAACTCATCACTGCCCGAGCCTGCCACGATCCGATCAGCATCAAACCCGCTATGCCGCCCAAGCGCCTCTCTCAAGTCAGCATGATCCGGGTCAGGATAGATGTGCGGCTCAGTAAACGACTCAATAACGCGCCTGACCTTGGGGGGCGCGCCGTACGGATTCTCATTCGCGTTGAGACGAATGATGTCCCCTTTGGACACGCCGCTGTCCTGCTGCAGCCGCTCCGGCGGCGCGACGGGTTCATACGGCTTCATATCCCGATAGCGGGAGGAAAGCCGCTCAAGCAACGGCACGGACAGGCGCAAACGGCTGGCAGTCATGGCAGCCCCATTATCGCATACCGGCTACTCCTCCAAAGACACTGCCGTGATGCTCGATGCCTCCAGCGAACCCTCCGGTCCTGGGACAACAACCACGTTGACCGTGTCACCGACGTTCAGGTCACCAACGCCGCCTGCCTGTGTCACGGTGATTCGCGTGCCGGAAATCGTCGTGATCTGCTGCGGCCCGGCGGGTGTCATGATCGTGATTGTGTTCTCATCAATGGAGTCAAGAGTGCCTGTCATACGTGTTCCACCAGCCGCGTCATCACCCACTGCACTGCCAAAGCCGGGACGCGCGCGAGTCCCTCTGAGTCCTTCCGGAAACTCACCCTGGAACTGCCCGTCCTGAAACTGCTCAAATTGCTCGCGGATTGCCGCGATATCCTCGTCAGTCGCGCCCTCCGCGCGCATCCGCTCAATGACGGCGGGCGGTAGGTCACCCCCGCCTGGCCCCAGCTGAATGGTTTCCGTTGTGGCAACCTCCTCAGAGAGTGGCTGGTCCGCCGTGATGGCGAGCGGTGGCGGCACGTCCTCGGCCGGCGCCTGCCCGCGGCCAACCTGCACCCCGATGCCAAACGATCCGCCAAGAGCGACACCTGCGACGAGGACGACGCCGGCGATAATCATCAGCTGGCGTGGGCCCATGGCGCTTGATTGAGTACTCTCAACCCGCTGTTCGATTTCCATTGTCAGTCCGTCCCCCTTACTCGTAGCGCAACGCATCAATCGGACGCAGGGCGGCGGCCCGCATTGCCGGATAGATGCCGAAGACCAGCCCGATCAGCACCGAAACACCCAGCGCAAGGGCGGTGATATCCGTGCTGACCACGGTGCGAATGTCCTCCTCTGCCAGCAGCGTCAGATTCATGGCCTGCGCGACCAACATTCCCAGCAGAACACCGATGATGCCGCCGCCCAGACTCAGCAGCATGGCCTCCAACACAAACTGCGACAGGATATCCCATCGGCGGGCGCCCACCGCCTTGCGAATACCGATCTCGCGCGTCCGCTCCGTGACAGACACCAGCATGATGTTCATGATGCCAATCCCGCCAACAATCAGGGAAATACTCGCAATGGAGCCGAGAAACAGGATGAAGGCCTGTGTCGTGTCCTGGAACGCCTCCAACGCCTGCTGCTGGTTTCTCACCTCAAAATCATCCTCGTCCGTTATCCGGTGGCGGAGACGCAGAATCCGGCTCACCTCGCCCTCCGCCCGCTCCATGTTGTCGACGTCTCCAACCAGCACGCTGATGGTATCAACGCCCAGAACCCCCTCCACAGACCGGTCCGCGGTTATACGCCGATACGCAGTCGTGATGGGAACGAGAACGCGGTTATCCTCAAAGCTGAACGCCCCGCCGCCCCTACTCTCCAAGACCCCGATGACGGTCATCTGTCTTTCTTGAATCTTGACCGTGCGGCCAACCGGGTTTCGGCCGCCAAAGAGGTCGGTGGAGGCCTGAGAACCGAGAACGGCGACATCCGAGGCGTTCACGACGTGCGGGATTGCGATAAAGTCGCCGAGATCGACCGTATAGTCGCGGACATGCTGGTATTCCGGCGTGACGCCGGTGATCTCGCCGATGATCGAGCGGGCCCCAAACTCGTCTATGACGGTCACAGAACCAAATGCATTGATCTCCGGCGCTACCTGGTCTACAGACGGCGCGAGAACCGGATCCACCAACGCATAGGCGTCATCCAGCGTCAACGGGCTTGATTGGGGATCTGTTGAGTTTACAAAGAGGATATTGGTGCCGAGCTCCTGAATGAATGACGTGACGGAAACCTGCACGCCGCGCCCGATAGACATCAATGAGATGACGGCGGCAACCCCGATGACGATGCCCAGCAGCGTCAGCAAGCTGCGGAGCTTGTTGCTTCCGACCGACTGCAAGGCAGACAGCAATGTACGGTGCAGGTTCACGTGCCATCTGCTCCGGTTTCTGCCGAGGCGCCCTGGGGGACGGTTGATGCACGCGCCTCAACGGCCGCATCACTGATGATCTCGCCATCTCGCATGGAGATGATACGCTCGGCGTGCTGAGCGACATCATCCTCATGCGTCACGAGGATGACCGTTATCTTTGCATCGTCATTGAGGCTGCGCAGGATCGCCATGATCTCTTCCCCGGAGCGGGAATCCAAGTTGCCGGTGGGCTCATCCGCGAGCAAGATCGACGGCTGATTGACGAGGGCGCGCGCGATGGCGACACGCTGCTGTTGGCCGCCGGACATCTCAGCGGGTTTGTGCGCCATGCGATCGGCGAGGCCGACGCGCTCAAGCGCCTCTCTCGCCAGCCCGCCTGTCCCTTTACGCGAACCATACAGCAGCGGGAGTTCCACGTTGGCGGCAGCCGTCAGGCGCGGGAGGAGATTGTAGTTCTGAAAGACAAACCCGATTCTCTCATTGCGCACGCGGGCAAGCCGCGTATCAGACATGCGGCCAACATCAAATCCATCCAGAGAGTAGCGGCCCGTCGTCGGGACATCCAGGCAGCCCAGAATGTTCATGAGTGTTGATTTGCCTGAGCCGGACGCGCCCATAACGGCCACCATTTCACCATCCTCAACGGAAAGGCTCACGCTATTCAGGGCGGCAATGCGCACCTCGCCCATGCGATAGATCTTTGTGACGTCTGAGAGTTCAATCACCACACTGCTCCGTGGCGCTTGCCATGAACACGTTAATTGGAGACGCGAATAGCCCGGCTCGTTTGGCGCCCGGCCCCCGGTCCGCCAAAGAATCCGCCAAACTCGTCAGCCGCCGAGACGTGCATGATGATCTGCTCGCCCTCCGTCGCGCCATCATCCACAACAACCCAGAACTCATCCGTGGCGCCAAGGCGTACGGGCCGCGCCAGGATTTCACCGTCCACCATGACGCGCAGCAGCGGTTCAGCAAACGTTCCGTAGATGGACTGTACGGGGACGAGCAGGACATCGGTCTGGCGTTGGACCGCCATGCGGGCCGTCGCATTCATCCCCTCGCGCAGGTCGACATCCTGCGGAACATTCACGCGAATCTTGATCTCAAAGACGGCGATGCCCTGCTGCTGTTCTGCGGCGGAGGAGATTGATGTGATCTCGCCGCTGAACACCTGCCCGGACAGGGCGTCAAGCGTCACTTCCGCAGCATCGCCATAATCGATGCGCAGGACGTCCGTCTCATCGATGAGTCCCACAAGTTCGACTACTGACGTGTCGATGATTTCCACGGCGATCCGGGATTCCTGATCGACAGGCTCGCCGGCCACTGCATTCAGGACGGCAACGATGCCATCAATGGGAGCCCTGACTGTCGCATCCTCGCGCCGCTCCAGCGCCTCATCCAACACGACGCGCGCGGTGACAAGCTCCGCCTCTCTGAGTTGGCGCGTGTACCCGTCATCACCATCACCGGCATCCTGCACGGCCGTCACGGCCTCGTTGTGCTTGCCGCGGGCGGTAGTGAGGTCCGTCTCGGCTTTCTTGACCGCGCCATCGCTATCTCCAACTGCATCATCCAGAGCGTCCCGCGCCTCTACCAGCGCGTCCCATGACTCATCAAAGCCCTTCTTCAGGCAGTGCCCGTTTATCGGATGCTCGTTGGTGTCCTCACACGTCGCGATAATCGTGCCCGGATAGAACGTGGCGACTCCATAGAGAGCAGTTTCAGACCACCGCGTTGTCGGGTCATCGGCAGGGACGGACTGCCAGTACTGATTGCCGGACGGGCTAAGTGGGCCGTCCGCGGCGAGCAGCCATTCCAGATCAAGGGACCAGTTGGCCAGCAGTTCGTCAGGGTTCTCTTGGAGTTCCGCCGCCTGCAGGGTGATACCGAGCCACGCGCTGAAAACGTCCTGATAGTCCCGTTCCGCGCGCCGTAAAGCATCCGTGGCGGTGGACACGGCCTCAGCATGATTGGACAGGGCCCTCTCCAGAGCGCGTTCCGCGTCCGCAAGCGCGGCCTCCGCGTCAGCCAGCGCAGACGTCGCATCAGCGGAAAGCTCGGCCAACGCCGCCTCCGCGTCACGCAAGTCAATCTGCGCCTTGGCGACCTCCATGTCGTGCTGAGCGACGGTTGCGTCATCCAGCGTGAACAGGGCTTGCCCCTCAATGACGGCCTGCCCTTCCGTGACAAGCACGTCCTTGACGATAGAGCCAGCACCGAGTCGGATCGTCTCACGGCGCGGCAGTGTCAGCGCGCCGCCGGTCTGCACCTGCGTGACGAGATCACCACGCTCAACGGCCACGAGCTGCTCGTTCTCGGTCAGCCCCCCGTCATCTTCCCCGGCGCGTACCGTGTCAAGGTAGTAATACCCGGCAAACAGGCCGCCAAGCAGCAGGGCGGCAAGAACAACGATGTGCCACAAGCGCAGTCGGCCACCAAAAGGCATTCCTCATCTCCTCGTGAATCGCGCGGTTCGCTGACTTAAACGCTTCCGGTCGAGCATTCGTTAGGAATACCCACTCCTGCGCGTCACGATTGCGCGCCTGACCGAGGACCGAGAGTGGTGTTCGTGCGGAAGGGCCCCTGCACTGCTAGATGTTCAGTTTCTGCGCGAGCAGCTCCCGGAGTTCCCGAACGGTTTCCACCTGCCACGCCGGATAGCGCGCCTGGGTTCGCTCACGAATGGCGTGGCGGAAGGCCTGGACATCCTCCTCGCCAATCTCAGCCTTAACCGCTTCGGTTATCTTCGGCATCTCATCATTGGCGGAGGCGGGCCGCTCGTGCCAGTGGGCGATCTCCTCCAGATCATCCGTGTAAAAGACGGGCACCGGGATGGACATATACTCGCCCTCTTTGAGGAACTCTTCCATGATGTCAAGGTTCTCATCTCGCGGAAACACGCTGACATCCATCCCTGCCGCCTCGGCGATTTTCGCCAGCAACGGCATTCCGCGGAAAACGTCCGGGCACCAGTCTTCGCCCAGAATCAACAGCTTTGTCGCGCCCGCATCCTTGGCTCGACGGAAAAACGCGGCATCGTCGTCGGTGAGCTGCGCGCTCTTGTAGTACTGCTCGAAACGGTCTTTGTTGACCTTGATCTGCTCAATATAATCGTCATACGTGAACCCTGAGCCAAATCGCTCAGGTGTAACAACCGTCGTTTTCTCCGCCATGTTTCCCCCTCTGAGGCCCCATAAAGAGGCCATTCTATCCTGTGAGATGCTCTATCCTATGTTACAACTGATCATGTCCTTGTATCCCATTGTGACCTTGCCATCGGGATACACCACAATTGGGACCACATCCCCATACGTCCGCGCCTCGTCGAGCCACGCCTGGTTTTCGTCAACCTGACGCTCCTCAAATTCCATGCCCTGCTGCGTCCAATCCTCTTTCATCACGACGCATGCCGGACACGTCGTCAACGTATAGACAATCGGTTTCGCTCCAACTTGTGTTGCCATAACATCCTCCGCAGTGCCCGCATAATTGGAAACGCCACTGCTATTCTGATTCTAGAAAGTCTGTCCCACTGCGTCAAAACGTTCCGCAGTGAGTCATGCGATTATAGAGGTATGACGACCAACAGCATTGCCCTCGAATTGGGACGCAGGCTCTCGCCGGAGATGCTTGAGACCTGCCGGGCGCTTGGCGACATTGCGGAGCCGGGCACGCTCTTCATCGTCGGGGGCGCAGTCCGAGACATTCTGTTGGGCAACGATCCTACTGAAGTGGATCTGGTTGTCCAGGGGAACGCAGAGGCGCTTGCGCAGCGTGCTGTCGAGGCACGGATTGCGCGCAGAACCGCCGTCTCGCAATTCATGACCGTCAAGCTAACCATCGGGGCGCGTGAGATGGATATCGCGACGGCGCGCACGGAGTCATACTATGCGCCCGGCGCGCTGCCGGATGTCACGCCGGCAACCATTGAAACAGACCTCACGCGGCGTGATTTCGCCGCCAACGCCATCGCCGCCGCCATTGGCCCTGCGGATTTCGGCCGGCTCACCGATCCGCTTCGCGGCGTTATCGATGTTCAGACGGGCGTGCTGCGCGCCCTTCATTCCGCGTCTTTCCGTGACGATGCCACACGCATGATTCGGGCAGCTCGCTACACATCACGTCTCCAATTCCGTCTGCACCACGAGACTGAGGCGTGGCTCAAGGGTGATGCCGCGCATATCCGTACTGTCGGGCCTGATCGGCTCCGCAAGGAGTTCAACCGCTTGTGGCGAGACAAGCGGCCGGCGCAAGGGCTGCATCTGCTGCATTCATGGGGCGTCCTGGATCACATCCCAACCGCCTCCGCATGGCCTGGCGGCCTGTCCGGCATCTCGCTATCGGACCGCGCACCGCAAACAACGCCGGATAACTCAGACGTCTCAGACATCTATTGGGCGCTGATTGCGACAACGGTCGGCACCGAATTCGCCTCGATCATTGAAGCGCTCAACCTGGAGGGCAGCGCCCGCCGGGCAGTTGAGGATATTCGGCACTGGGCGGCGGGAGGTTCCGCGGAGTTTCGCGAGGCGGTGCAGTCAGGCCGCCCAAGCAACATCGTTGACACGCTCACCCGATACGACACACCCGCCCTGCAGGCGTTGTCCCTCAATGGCGACTCCGCACAGTCGCAGGCGATCTCCTCATACCTCAACACATGGAAGAATGTCCAGCCGGAGTTGAATGGAGATGATCTTCTGGCGATGGGGGTGCGTCAAGGTCCGCTCGTCGGGAAATTCCTTGATCAGCTGCGCAAGGATCGACTGGACGGGCTGGTGGTGAACAGGGATGGTGAGGCGCAGTCCGTCAGGCGGTGGACCGGGCACGGTTCTGGCGCCTCCGGCGTATCATGACGCTCCCCGGGATGGCGCGCCCACGCATGGCGACCTCACGCTCCTCCTGAAAGAGCAGCTGCTGCGCGTAGGCGGCGTGCTCGCCAAATCTCGCCCGCCCCCATGACGCAATCTCGTGCTCCGGCGCCGGCTCTCCATTCATGTACTGGCGTGTCACGGCTCGGCTCACCCATCGATCCACAGCGAATGCCTCCGTGTGATCGAGTGAAAACGCAAGCACACAGTCGGCGATCTTTGGCCCGATTCCCTTGAAGGTCAGGAGGACGTCCCGCGCATCCTCATAGGGCAGCGCCCGCAGCCCATCCAGATCGACGTCTCCCGCAGCAATGCTAGCAGCCGCGGATGCAAGGAACGGGGCGCGAAAACCCAAGCCGAGGGCGCGGAGGCGTTCCTCACCCAATCCCGCAACTGCCGCCGGCTCGGGAACACGATACACCGCTTGACCCCACGCCATGCCGTGTACGCCACACGCCTCCGCCAGGTTCTGCAGATTCCTCTTGATGCGAGGCAGGTGGCACTGTGCGCTGATGATAAAGCTCGCCAGACACTCCCACGGCTCTTGCCGCAAGATTGTGAGGCCCGGCCAGCGCTCCACAATCTCGGCGAGGATAGCGTCCTCTGAGAGGGCGTGCCGAATGCGCGCATGGTCATCATCAAGGCGCAGGTAGCGGATGACCAGTGACGCTGCGGCGTCATTCCCCAGCGCCGCATCGTGTGCGGACACCTCGAGCACGCCGCTCCCGCCTGGATCCGCGTTCACGTGCCGGATGCGGAGCGGGTGGCCGGCAATCGTCCCGGTCCACCATCCCTCGCCTGCGGCCTCTGAGGGCGCCGTCCACCCAAAGGCCTGCCCTTCATCGAGCGACACGGGCAGATCGAGCGGGAAAGTCAGATCAATGCGGGCGGGAGAGTGGACGGACGCGTCACCCTCCATGGGCGCCAAACCAGTTCCGAATCTCGTCACCGAGCCGATCGAGCGTCGGCGTGAGAACCGTGGACGTTGGGAGGGCATCGATGAACGCAGAGCCATATGCACGGTTTAGCACCCGTGAATCGAGGACCACAATCACGCCCTGATCCTTTGCGCTCCGGAGGAGCCGCCCCACGCCCTGCTTGTACCGTAAGAGTGAACGGGGAATCTGGAACTCGCTGAAAGCGTTCTCGTACGTCTCGCCGCGTGCCGCGATGATTGGGTCAGACGGAACATCGAACGGCAGGCGGGTGACGACGAGGGCCTGAAGGGCGTCACCGGGTAGATCAACACCCTCCCAGAATGCCGCTGCGCCCAGGATAACAATGCCCTTGCGGAGCCTGGCTATCTCTGCGAGACGGTCGGGCGCGCCGTCAATCCCCTGCCCCAACACACTGATGCCACGCTCTTTCAAGATCGGGTTGATCACCGTGTATGTCTCTCGCAGAGAGGCATGGGAGGTAAAGAGGGCGAGCACGCCGCCCCCGGTGGTATCCGCAATATCGATGATGGCTTGTTGAATGGCTCTGCTATAGGAATTGCTGTTCGGGTCAGGAACATCGGCGGGAATCATTGCGGCGGCCGCGTCCTCCGGGCCAAGCGAGAGCCTCACCTGCAGTTGGGATGGCTCTTCAAGGCCTAGACGATTCGCGATGAATCCGAAGGAATCGTCCGTTGTCAGTGTCGCGCTGGACAGGACAACAGACGTGCGATCGGCGAAAGGGCCGTCCTTGAGATGCGGAGCAACAGACATCGGCGCCCAATTCACGGAGATTCCCCCGCGTTGATCTCGCCCCCCGGACAGCCACGCAATGTCCTCATCGGCATTGACGCTCATCATGACAGTCTGCAAACAGCCACGGATGGCAGCTGCGCGCCTGACAAGATCATCAATCTCGGCGAGCTGCGCTTGTCTGCCCTGCTGCGCCTGCATCGCCGCTCTCAGGCGTGAGTCGATGCGGTCACTCAGCGCCGCCAGTGTGGCATCAAGGTCTTCCCATGCCTGCGCCGTCTCCCGCCATTCATTCGTCTCACGAACCTCAGGTGTGAGCCGTATCGGAGCGTCGCCTCCTCTGCCGGAACGGGGCGTGCCCATCATGGAGTTTACGGCGCGAAAGAACTGCCCGGCGGATGCGGACGCGCTGCGGGCCGCCTCCGCAACCAGACCACCCGCGGCCTCAATGTCTTGCCGTGCTCCTTCAGCAGGGCGGCCGGACGCGGCACCGGCGCCGAGAACACGGGGGCGCCCTTCCTCCGAATCCGCTCCCAGGACATTCAGCAGCTCATTGACCTCAGCTTGGGAGGCCCTGCGCCCGTAATGGTCGGTCGCCTCTCGTTCAAGGTTATGCGCCTCATCAAGAATGATGTGCGGGATGTCGCCGAGGACGGCCCCACCTGACGACGCGTCGGCCATGAGCAGCGCGTGATTCGTGATGACGATATGCGCAGCCTGCGCCGCTCGGCGAGAGCGGCCGCTGAAACATAGTCCCTCGCGCTCATAGGAGCAATTGCGATGGCCCTCCTCTGAGCCTGCCGACAGGCTCGACCACCGCGCCGCCTCCTGTTCGCCCATCGGCAGTTCACCCAGGTCTCCGCTCTCTGTTGATTCCAGCCAGACAATAAGGCGGGCAAAGAATGCGGCCTCCCCGGGTGTCACCTCAAGGGTGCCGAGCCGCGAGAGCAGGCGCGATATGCAGAGATAATTCCCTCTGCCCTTGAGCACCGCCACTCGCACATCATTCGCGGACAGTCCCAACGATTGCAGGGCGACGGGCATGTCCTTGTTGGCGAGCTGTTCCTGCAGGGCGCGGGTGGAGGTTGCAACGACGACCTGCTCATCGGCCGCCTCAGAGCGCCAAATGGCGGGGATCAGGTACGCAAGGGATTTGCCGGTGCCGGGCGGAGCCTCCAGCAGGAGAGTGCCGGATGTCTCCTGGATACCAGCAACCGCTCGTGACATCTCGATCTGCTGCTTTCGCGGCTCGTACGCGTCTCCCAGCGCTTGCGCAAGGGCGCCGCCCGGCTCAAAGATTGCCGTGATTGCAGCCGCGCCGTCCTGCGTCGCCGGGAAACGCCGCTGACGCGTTTCAGACTCGACACTCGGTTTTCCGAGCCTCTCCGTCAGCTTGCGCATCACCGCATCAGGTCCTCCCGCAGTGATTCCGCGTGCCTGCGCGCCAATCTGAAAGAGCGCCCCGATCCTCCAGGAATCCGATGCTCGTTCCGCAAGAGAGCAAATCATCGCGAGCGTGTCAGCATCGAGGCGGAGAATGACATCCCAGAATGCGAGGAAAACGCCCGTGGTGGCCTCAGCGTCGGCAAGCGCTCTGTGCGGGCTGTCATTCACGATCTGCAGCTCTTCGACGAGCCCGCCAAGCGCATGGCTTGCCGCTGTCGGCCTCAGGATCCGCGAGAGGTCGAGCGTATCAAAGACGGGGCCGCTCGGCTCAACGCCGCCCGCGTTCAGAAATGCAAGATCAAACTGGTAGTTCTGCCCGACCATCGGCAAGTCCCCGATAAACGCGGCGAGGTCATCGGCAATGTGCGTGAACGGGGGCGCATCAGCCAGATCCGCGTCTGTGATGCCTGTCAGGACGGAGACAAAGCCGGGGAGCGTTTGGCCGGGATTGACGAGGCTCTGAAAGCTGTCAATCACTTTCCCATGCTCAACCTTGACCGCGCCGACCTCAATGATGTGATCACGTGATGCGTCCAGACCGGTGGTTTCCAGGTCAAGCGAGACAAACGTCGCAGGGAATGGGATCGAGTCCACCACGTTTGTCACAATTACTTCACTCCCGCCAGCGCAAGATCATCGGCGCGCTCGTCCCAATAGGAGATGTCACTGCCCTTGAGTAGAGAACCGATGGGATAGTAACGCCCCGCCCGAATCTCCTCAATGAACTCCTCAAGGTTTGCGATATGGCGTTCCGTGACGATGGCGCCGGAACCGATGCCGGATGTGGAATGAGCGTCCCCGCCCCCAACACCTGTGCGTCCCAGTAAACGAGCAACCTGCAGCGCAAAGAGATTCTCCTGCGCATTATTCGCCCCGTTCACCACCTCCAACTCATCCGTGAGCGAGAAAATGGGGAGCTCCGCTGCCTCATCGAGCGTGTACTGCTTTGACCAGCCGTTGATGCGCGGATCATCAAACATGCGGCGGAATGGATGCGCGGCAACCATAATTCCGTCCGAGGCCTGCACAACCCGCCGCAGAATCTCCGCCCGGTGAATACCGGACGAATATCCAGTCAGGCCAAAACAGGTGATGTGCCCCAGATCGGTGGCGACCTCCATGCCGGGGATGACGAGGAAATCATGCTCGGCAGAGAATCGCTCAACCTGATAGGTATCCCAAACGGTGCCGTGCTCGGTAACGCACACGCCATCCAAGCCGACGGCCTTCGCAGCAATCACGAGGTCTTGAGGCGACAGGCCGCTATCGGAAGAGCCGAAGTTGGTGTGTACGTGCAGATCCAGTTTCATGGTGACAAGTCAACCTCTGCATTCTACAAGAATGCCGCGTGCCGATGCGAATAGGTGGGAGGAGTTGCCCTCCCGCGGAACTGTATGCGTGGCTCATCATCGGCGCTCCCGCCAGATAGCTGTCATAGGCGCGGCATGGTCGAATCAGGTAGGCTGTACGCAGCGGAAGCGCTCTCACGGGAGGCTGGAATGTATCGCATCACGATTTCGACCCAGGAACACGGAACCATTCTGGACCAGGACCTCATGGGGTTTGTGCTGATCCGCAAGATGCTGTGCGAACACGAGGACCCGACGCATGAGCCGGTGATGAGCATGGAGTCCCGCGGCGTGAACGGCTATGAGCAGATAGGCCTGCTTGAATGGGCAAAGGCCGTCACAACGGCGGACATGGTGGCGGACATGGAAGAGGGTCCCGGTCTGGCCGATTACCCGAACTAACACGCCGCGCGCTGGTGCCCCCAAGGGGACTCGAACCCCTGTCGGCGGCTTGAAGGGCCGCAGTCCTGGGCCACTAGACGATGGGGGCATGACGTCCGGCGCTCCCTCTACTATAGCGGCAACGCGCCCCCTTTGTGTTGACAGCCCTCAGGACATCTCGACGCGTCTGCAATAATTGACCTATGCGCGATAAACCCATTGCCACGTTTCTCCTCCGGCTCGGCATCTCCGGCGTCGAGCCGCAAGCTGCTGCCCGCGCCGTGTTGGAGGAGGCCGGCCTCACCAGCTCACGCAAAACCAACATGGCCGTCAGCAAACAGGCGGCCGCGCAGGATGCTTTGGAGGCGCAGCTCGCTTTTCATTGTGCAAGCGTGGCGTGCCAGAAATCTCTCCGGCTGCACGAGGATCAATCACCCGCCCCGCGAGATCTTCTACTCGTCGAAAAGCAGTTCTGTGTCGTGTGCGGCGGCTCCAATGATCGGACCGCGCTTGAGGAGATGGCCCATGCGCTGCGTGACGCAGGACTCTGTCGTGTCGTCGTCGTTGGCGGTACAGACGCGAAATTCGCCCAGATCCGTGAGCACAGTCCCGCCGGGATCGAGTGGCGATTTGTTGATGGACTCAACAACGTGAATGAGACCAAGGCGAAGGCGGACCTCAAATGGGGAGACGTCATCATCATTTGGGGAGGCACGCCTCTGCCCCACCGCGTATCCGGCCTGTACAGCTCCGCCAGTCACGCCAAGGTTGCCAATGCCACCGGCATCACCACTCTGGCGCGGGAGGCGGC
Organism: Dehalococcoidia bacterium; assembly: GCA_965214725.1. Lineage (GTDB taxonomy): Bacteria > Chloroflexota > Dehalococcoidia > UBA6926 > UBA6926 > VXMO01. The sequence goes on from OZ243973.1 coordinate 272,040, forward strand.
GCGATTCGCGCGGGAGCAGGCTCAGCGGCGGCGGCGGTAGCCGATTTCCCGCTGCTCCATCAATGGCTCTCAGTCAGCGGAACAATGCCAAATCACCAACCATAAAGCCGTACTGTTCGGCAAGGCCTGCGTTGATCTCAAGCGCATACTGCGCCGGGGCCGCGCTCGGATAGGTGCGCAGCTCGCCGACTGACACTCCCGGCTGTGGGATCATCGTCTGAATGTCGACGACAACGCCGGCAAAATCCATGTACAGAATGTCCAGTGGAATCAGCGTGTTCCTCATCCAGAAACTGAGAACCTCTTCCCCGTCAAAGACAAAGAGCATGCCGGCGTCTTGCGGGAGGAACTCACGGTTCATCAAGCCAACTGACCGCTCATCCGGGGTGTCAGCGATCTCCAGCGAGAAGATGTTCCCTTTGAGGGAGACATGGCGGATGGATGCCGTATCCTGAATCTGACCCACTGGCACATAGTCTGGTTCAGGCATCCGGGTTGGTGTTGCCGTTACCGGAGGGCTCGTTGGCAAGGGGCTTGCGACGGAGGAAACGGTTGGCGCCATAACCTGCACGGACGGGGTTGGGCTTTGGGGAGTGCGCGTGGGTGTTGGCGGATCAGACGGGGTGCACGCGGCAAGGCTGCTCACAATGAGGGCGACAGCCAGGGCAAGGGGAAAAGAATAGCGTGCCACCATGCAGGCAAGCATACATGACCGTTTGATAGAATTGAACGGATGCCTTCCGCAAACCGCGCAGGCAGACGGGGGAAGTGCGTATTGTCGTGCCAGCGTAGCTCAGGGGTAGAGCAGCGGTTTCGTAAACCGCAGGCCATCGGTTCAAATCCGATCGCTGGCTCCACACATAAGGGGAGAATTGGGGTGGAATGGTGACTAGTAGCAGCGGCGGGGCCTCCGAGCCCTCTGGTTCAGCCGGACAAAGGACTTCCCGACGTGGCCCCTTGGCATCCGCCGAGCGGCATGTCCAGAGCCGCGTCATGGACGGCCTTTTCGAACTTGTCCCGCTGCTCGTTACCATCGGCGCCGTTGCCTTTCTCGTCGGCTACGCAGATGCATTGATCCGGCCAATCATCCGGCTGTTGGAATTGCCGGAGATTGAGATTCTGATCGGCAGCATGGAACTCAACATCGGATTCGATTTCTGGGGAGTTGGCGCAATTGTACTGGGAATCCTCTTCTATCTGGTTGGTGTCGCCATCTCCTTCGCGCTTGGGCGCAAGGTCTTCAATGGGTTCAGCGCCGTCCTGGCGTCGATACCGGTGGTGAAGGTCGTCTTCAGCATGATGCGCCAGGCCATGGCCTCTGTCGGCAGCACCAAGACGAATTTCAGTCGTGTTGTCTTTGTGGAGTGGCCGCGTGAGGGCCTGATGGCTCTGGGCTTTGTCACAGGGCGCATCTATTCGCCGGAAACGCACAACTCCATGGTCAGTGTGTATATCCCGACCATCCCAAACCCGACATCCGGCAATATGGCATTCGTCTTTGAGGATGACGTGATCGAGACGAATCTCAACCCGGACGATGCCATGAAACTGGTCTTCTCAGGCGGCATCGTCCTGCCCGATACGGTCAACCTTGCCCGGCTGCCCGCCGATATTGAAGAGCACCGCGTTTCTGACCTTGTGGGAACGTTTAAGACGATGACGACTCCCCAAGTCGGAGATGAATGGGACATGCCGGCGGTGGCTCAGGATACGAGCCCTGGATCAAAGGATGGCGACACGAAATAGGAGCGCGACGCTCCTATTCTTCTGAAACAACCGCCTCTTCCGCCTCCTGCGGCGCCTCTTCGCGCATTTCAGTTATCGCGTCCTCTGTGAGATTCTTGGCGGACTGCAGCGGGATATCAATGGTCATCTCCGTGAACTCATTGGGTGACGACTCAACGGAGATCGTGCCGCCGTGCCGCTGCACAATGTCATTTGAAATGGCAAGGCCAAGGCCGGTTCCCTTGTCAGCCGGCTTGGTTGTGAAGAACGGATTGAAGATCTGTTCCTTGACGTCATCCGGCATGCCGATGCCATTGTCACGGATTGTGACGCGAATCTTGTCCTCTTCCCGGCGTGTCTTCAGCCAGAGCGTCGGCGAGTAATCTTTCTCGTTGCCCTCAGCGGCCAGATTCTTGCGCCGCATATCCGTGGCGTAGCAGGCGTTCGCCACCATGTTGAGGAACACGCGCCCCAACTCCTGCGGAACCACCTCAACCTTGCCGATGTTGGGATCAAAGTCCTCTTCCATTGTCAGGTTGAACTCTGAATCTGTTGCCCGTTGACTGTGATAGGCGAGGCGATATTGCTGGTCGACGAGGACATTCATATCAACCTGGTCCCACTCACCGGTATCGCGGCCGATCTGCAGCATGTCATGAACAATCCGGTTTGCGCGGTCGCCATGCGATTTGATCCGCCCAAGGTTGTCATGCAGGTCTCCAACGACCTCATCAAAGTACGAGCGTTGATCCTCGGAAACCTCGAGTTTCGGGTCCTCAAGAATCTCTTTGAGTTCATCAACCAGTTCTTGGGAGGCCTCCGAGAAGTTATTCATAAAGTTAAGCGGATTGCGGATTTCATGGGCAACACCGGCGGTCAGCTCGCCCAGCGCGGCAAGCTTCTCACGCAGGACTATCTGCCCTTGGGCCTGCCGTAGTTCACCCAGAACCCCCTCAAGCTCGTCTCTCTGTTCCTGCACCTCATTCGCGAGCTGCTCAACGAGATTCAGACGCTGCACTTCCAGGGCGTGCCGGCGAAATACCTCAAGCGCGGATGCCATGACGGCAACTTCATCCTGCCCGCCGATGTCCACCTCTGACTCCAGATCTCCCTCCGCCATGCTCTGCATGCGACTCGACAAGGTATTGAGCCGGCGCATCAAGACGCGGCCAATAAACAGCCAGATCACGAGCAACGCGCCCACAACGCTCAGGGCGGTAATCGCCACCAGCAGAACCCGGCCAGTGCTTATGGCATCGTTTGAGGCGACCGTCGCAATTACTGTCCCCTCTTGCGATGAGATCACGAGGCCATCCACCTCAGCCAGCAATTCAATGGAGACGGCGCGATTGCTGGCAAGGAGCTGCCGCTGCACAGTTGCAATGGTGAGTGATTTCTGGACAACGTCATAGATGCCTTCCTGGTTGAGGCCCAAGGCAAAGAAATCATCCAGGACAGGCTGAGCCTCCTGATGAATCTCTGTTCCGACAAGGAATGTTAGATTGCGCTCAATCCTGCTTCGCGCCGCCGCGAATTCATCCCGGAGTGAGTCCACAAGCCTCGGATCAGTGGCGGTGAATGCGCTGGCGAGCTGCTCCTCGCCTATCTTCACGTCGGACTGTATCTCGACGAGCCGTCGGTACCTCTCTACCTGTTCCTCGGAGAAGTGCTGAAGCCGCTGGTCTTGCCGCTCATCGATGCTCGGATAACCCGTCATGATATAGAAGAGTTGGTCATCAATAGAGGGCACGAGGATGCTGTCCAACTGTGTGCTGAGGTTGGCCAGTTCTATCTGGTGAATACCCCGCAGGTCAATCAGTTCGAACGTGCCGTCCGTCTGCGCGGCGATGGAATCAATGTTGGACAGAAGTGTATTCGCCTGGTCCCATATCGCCTCGATCCGCGCAGGGTCAACGCCGGGCTGCGCCTCAAGGGCCGCCATCTGGGCCTCAAACTCACCATACGCAATATCGATTTCCTCAACGACTCTCTGGAACTCCTGCCTGCTCTGTGAGGCGGTGAGGTTGGGGGCTGCTGCAACAAGCGTTTGCCCGTATTGCGCAATGCCGAACGCTGAGGCCAGTTCCGGCACACTGCCCTCATTCACCTGATCTTGGGCGTCACTGATGCTGTTGAACGAGAACCACGCCACCAAGCTCGCCAGCAGCGTAAGCATCACCGCGCCGCCAATGCTCATGTACAGCTGCGTGGCGATGCGAATACGCCCTGTCAATCGCCCCCACAGACCGCGGACGGGTGGGGCCTCCCAATGGTCGTCATCCCTGTACGGCGAGCCTCCGTCACCCGCGCCGGGCTCCGGTTGGCTCCCCGGCGCGAACCCCTGCGTTGAGTCAGCCTGAGAGAAATTCATGATATTGACTCCACGAGTGTCGCGACGGGGTAGTACTCTCCATCAGGTTCAATCACTGTCAGGTACACGGCGTCCGAACCCTGATTGTCATTCTCACCAAATCTCAGACGAAAGCCGTCGATATTAATCAAATGCGCGTTGCCCAATGTTCGTAGGAAGCACTCTCTGCTCAGCTCACCGCGGCACGCAGAGAGGCCGACCATGGCGAGGCGGCCTGTGATGTATCCCTCAAGGGAATAGATATTGACCTCTGCATCCGGGTCATACGCCCTGAGCGCATTCTCAAAGACGTGGACGATATCCTCATGTTCATTGGTCACGAGAGGCATCACCTGCGTGGCATAAACGCCCGAGCCGGCGTTGCCGAGTTGTTCCAGGAGACGACGATTTGCCGCAACGGAAACTGTGTAGAACTGCGCATGCACGCCCGTGCGGTTGGACCACTTGATCATCTCCGCAACCGGCTCAAAGGTGCCGATGAGCAGGACGGCCTCCGGGTGCGCAGGGGCGATGTCCAGCAAGGCCGATTTTATGGCATTTGTGTTCGCGGTGTAGAGCCCCACCGCGATGGGGTCAACGCCGTGAGATTGCAGCGCATCCTGCGCGCCTGCGTACCCGTCCCGCCCAAAGGCGTCATCCTGGTACAACACGGCAATGCGCGTGAGGTTGCGCTCATCAATGAGAAAGCTGATGAGGGCCTTTGTTTCCTGAGCATATGATGCGCGCAGATTGATCACATTGTCCGGCGCTCCCTCCCGCAGAAAGGCCGCGCCCGTATATGGCGCAATGACTGGGATGCCCCGCTCGGCTGCCAGTGGCAAAACTGCCCTGACTCCCGGGGTTCCGGACGACCCCAAGATGGCAAAGACCTCCTCCCGATCGATGAGTCTGTCCGTGTTGCGGAGGGCCTTCGCAGGGTCATAATCATCATCAAGCGAGATGAGGCTCAGCTTCCGGCCTGCTACACCGCCCGTCGAATTGGCCTCATTGAATGCTGCCTCGATTCCTATCCGGAGGCTGGTTCCTATCTCACCGAAGTCGACAGACTGGCCAAACACGACGTGATCATCTGTGACACCCGGTGTCAGCATTGCCTCTTGCTGGACAACCACCGGGATGGGCGTTGGTGTCTGCGTATCTGTGGAATCACCGATACCGATGTCAGGCAGGCAGGCGATGATCAGAAAGAGGGAGCCGACGGCCACAAGGGCAATTGCCCGGGGCAGGTTGGGGTTGACCATTCCAGCCTCGCTGTTAAATTTTGGCGACCAATTTTATCCTGTTCTTGTTGTCCGCCCGAACATATGAAACATCATCCATGATTGTGCGGACAATATGGACGCCCCATCCCCCGATGCGCCGGTCCATAATCGGTCCCTCAAGATCAGGCCGTGGCGCATCAACAATTGGGTTGAACGGGCGCCCATCATCGACAATCTCGATGGTCACGGTGGCATCTTCCGTTTTCACGGACACATCAATGTAATGGATCTCCTCATCTGTGAATCCATAGTTGATGATATTGAGGGCCAGTTCCTCAAGAACAAGGCCAATCTTATAGACCAGGTCCGGCGCCCACCCGCTCTCCTCGCCGAGCTCCTCGATGGCGGCGGACACGCGGTCCAGCTCATCGTGCTTGGACTCTATGGTCATGGAGATATCCACGACGGTGTCCTAGTCGTCCCTGCGCAGCGCGAGGCATGTAATGTCATCATGCTGTGCCGCGGCGCCCGCAAATTCCTTGATCACGTCAATAACGGCAAGAGCCGTGCTCTCCGGGTCTCCCGGCGGTGATTGCGCAAAGTGGTCCCGCACCCGCTGCATGCCCATCGGCTCCTGCTGTTCGTTCATCGCCTCGGTGACCCCGTCTGTAACGAAAATCACGGTATCGCCCGGCGCAATATCAACGCTGTTTTCCATATAGTCGTAGCCCGGCGCAACCCCGAGAACGATTCCCTGCGTGAAGGGGAGCTCTTCAGATGAGCCATCCGCGTGGATGAGAAGCGGGGGATTCTCGCCGCCGCTGGCATAGGTCAAGCGGCCGGACCGTGGATCGTATACAGAATACAGAACCGTCACAAACATGCCTGTCTCATTGTCTTCCACCAGCATGCTGTTCACTTCCGTGAGAACCTCGCCTGGGTGGCCCTTGCCAACGGCGGCGCCCTTGAGCATTGTGCGGGTTGACATCATAAAGAGCCCTGCTGCAACACCCTTGTCTGACACGTCCGCCACAACGAGGCCGACACGGTCAAACTGGAGGCGCATCAGGTCAAAGAAATCACCGCCGATGTTCCGGGCCGGCCGCATGGTGCCGTAAATGGAGTACCCGGCGCCGGACGGGAAAACCGTCGGCAGGATGGATTGTTGCATATTCTTGGCAACATCCAGCTCGTTCTGAATGGCAACGAGGCGGTCACGAACATTGAGGGCGTCACGCAGTTCTTGGATATGCCGCAGAGTGCGGTCAATGGTGACGCGCAGATCATCAAAGTCAACAGGCTTGGTGATGAAGTCAAACGCGCCGCGATTCATCGCAGTGCGGATATTCTGCATATCTCCATAGGCGGAGATGATGACGGAGCGGACATTTGGTTTCGCTTTGGGAATCTCCTGCAAGAGGGTCAGCCCATCCATCTGGGGCATATTGATGTCAGACAACACCATATCGATGGTGTCATCGTGTTCGAGTTCCTTCAGGGCTTCAAGGCCATTCTGTGCGAAGACAAAGGTATAGCGGCCAGCGCGTATCTCCCGGCGCATGCGCTGGCGAACGAGGGGTTCAAGATCAGGCTCGTCATCAACGACGAGGATCTTGTAGTTCATTTCATTGCTGGGCAAGCTTTCCGCTTGCTCGGCATCCTCATTTATCGCATCAGTTGCCATGAACCCGCCTTACGGAGTTTGCCGCGCACAAGAGACCATACCTACACCGCTCCCGTGTACGGAGAGCGGCCGGCTCACTTTACTTTGAGAAGGCCGCGGCCGCCTCTGCCCGCGTGTCATGAATCGCGATGATGTTGTCAAAGCCACTGATCTTGAACACCTCACGAATGGGCTCCGTCAATGAGCACAACGCCAGCTGACCGCCCTGCCTTTGCAGCGTCTTGGCTGTCAGCAGGATCACGCGCATGCCGGCGCTGCTGATATAGGACACGTTTGCAAAGTCGATGATCAGGGCCTTGTCCTCCGGCTGAATCACCTTCTCCAACGCGGACTGAAATTCTTGCGCGCTCCCGCTGTCTATCCTGCCCTCTGTCTTGGCCACGACAGTCAACTGATCCCTCTCAGAATCTACTTTCAACACGTCGACCTCCCACTACCCGTTCGGATTATTGGTAGTATGCCACAGTATGGCCTATCCGACTACCAACGACGCGGGCTAGACCATTGCCTGACCGTCACGTTCCATCATGCGGTTAGCGGCAGCGCACTGCAACCCACTGCCCTGTCAATTCGCCCTAAACGCGCAAACTATCGCATAATAAGCGTGCCGACCCAAGCCGAAGTGGCGGAATGGCAGACGCGACGGTCTCAAACACCGTTGGGGGCAACCCCGTGTCGGTTCGACTCCGACCTTCGGCACCAACCAAGACGCTCTGCGCGTGGCACACCTCCCACTGGTGGGGAGAGCGGGCGCGCCGCGCTGGCCTTGCCCGGTGGTGCAGCGGTAGCACAGGGGACTTTGAATCCTCTGACCCAGGTTCGAATCCTGGCCGGGCAGCCATTGATGCCACATCGCACACGGAGGTTTGCCATTACGGCCAGACAGCAGGACGGACGCCCCCGCGCCCTCGTCACCGGGGGGGCGGGGTTCATTGGATCACATCTGGCGAGACGCCTCGTTGATTCCGGCTGGCACGTCACGACGCTGGACAATCTATCGAGCCCGGCAAGCGCTGCCCGTGAGGTTCCGGGGGCGCGCGCGCGGCGGGTAGACATCTCTGACCTCGCTCTCGCCGACATCTTTGCGGAGGACGTGCCGGACATTGTTTTTCACCTTGCCGCGCAGGTTTCCGTCCCTCGTTCGATGCGCGATCCGGAGCATGATGCGTTGACGAACGTTGTCGGTGGCATCAATGTGCTCCAAAATTGTGCCCGAGCAGGCGTTCAGCGCATCATCCTGTTCTCCACCGGCGGCGCCCTCTACGGGGAGCCGGAGTACCTCCCATGTGATGAATCGCACCCCATCAAGCCCCTCTCCATATACGGTGCGAGCAAGCACGCGTTGGAGGAATACACGCGCATCATCGCGCAGGAAAGCGGCATCGCCTACACGATTCTGAGGCCCGGCAATGTCTACGGACCGGGGCAAGACCCTCATGGAGAGGCGGGTGTCGTTGCGATTTTCGCAGCCAGGATGCTCGCCGGGGAGGACGTGACAATCTACGGGAACGGCGCGCAGGAGCGCGACTACGTCTATGTGGACGATGTGGTCAATCTGGCCATGGCAGCCGCCCGGCCGGAATCTCCGCAAGCCGCTATCTACAATGTCTCGAGCGGCATCCCCACGTCAGTGAACGCAATCTTTGCGGCGCTGTCCCATGAGACGGGCTATGGCCGGCCGCCCATCCATGCGCCCGAACGCCCCGGCGATGTCACGAGAATCTATCTGGACTCGTGTAAGGCGCGTGACGAACTCGGATGGTCGCCTCAGATTGAGCTGCAGGACGGCATCGGCCGGACCGTTGCCGCGCTGCGTGAGGGACACTGACATCATGTCGTCATCCATTCCCCTGCCGGGGCGGCCAACCGCCCTTCTCGAGAGACTGCGCGCGGGCGAATTCGTGACCACGGTCGAGGTTCACCCCCCGCGGGGATTCTCGCTTGATCGCACAATCGCAAGTCTCACCGCGCTCATCGCACGGGCGCGCATTGACGCATTCAACGCAACGGACGTGCCGTTGGCGCAGGCCCGCATGAGCGCCGTTGCGCTCAGCGTGCTGCTGCAGCAACAGACCGGGGTGGAGGCGATTCTTCATGCCGCCACACGGAATCGCAACATTCTTGCCCTGCACTCCGATCTGATTGGAGCGCACGCCCTCAATGTGCGGAATGTCTTTGTCTTTCGCGGCGATAATCCCTCGATTGGCGACTACCCGGACGCGAGCAGCCTGTCCGATGTCACATCATCGCAGCTGATCAACACTCTGCGACGGCTGAATGAGGGAGAGCAGGTTGCGGGCCACACGCTGCCGGAGCCCACATCATTCGCGATTGCGTGCGCGCTAAGCCCGAATGCGCCGCACATTGATGAGGAGATCGCGAGTCTGCGGCGCAAGGTGGAGGCGGGGGCTAACTACATCATCACGCAGACCGTCTTTGACATTGCGCCGGTGCGCCGTATCCATGACCTGCTTGGAGGATTCCCCCTGCCCGTCCTCCTCGGCGTGCTGCCACTCCAGAGCGCGCGCCATGCCGAGTTCCTCCACAACAACGTCCCCGGAATGGTCATCCCTGAGTCGATTCGCAGACGATTGCGCGATGCGGGTGACGGCGAGGCGGAGCGGGCTGTTGGAGCGGCCATTGCCCGCGAACTGATTGAGGAATCACGCAGCATGATTGCCGGCGCCTATATGATTCCCTCATTCGGACGCTATGACGTCGTCGCGGACGTGCTTGGCGATTAGCCGAACATCATAGGTTCATGAGCGCGTGGATCGGGTAGTGTCCAAGATGTTCACGCCCGCGCAGGTCTGCCAATTCAATGAGGACCGCCGCGCCGACAGTACTCCCGCCCGCTTTGTGAACCAATTCCTCCGCAGCCTTGAGCGTTCCACCCGTCGCAAGCAGGTCATCAACCAGCACTGCGCGCTGACCCGGCTGAACCCCGTCCTCGTGCATCTCCACGGTGGTTGAGCCGTACTCAAGGGAGTACTCGACGCTGACAGTCTTATGGGGGAGCTTGCCGAGCTTGCGCACCAACGCCAGCGGAACATCGAGCGCCCTCGCCATGGGAGCGGCAAACAGGTACCCGCGCGCCTCCACGGCGACGATGACGTCAAGTGGCAGGGTGCCTGCCGCCTGCGTCATACTGTCAACCGCCCAGGCGAACGCCTCCGGGTCGAGCAGCAACGGCGTGATATCCCGGAAAAGGATGCCCTCTTTCGGAAAGTCCGGTATCCCCCGAATCAGGTGATCGTAGCTCGTCATCTTGCTCCTCTTTGTATGATTTATCCTGTCATGATTTTGCGGATGGCAACAAGTATGAAGGGTGGGAAACGGCCATGATTGACAGACAGACCCGCGGCGCGCAGTGGGCGGTTGCCGTGCTTGCCGCCGGACGGGGAACACGAATGGCGACGACACTCCCCAAGCCGCTCCACACGCTTGGCGGCATTTCTCTGATTCAGCGCGTCCTTAAGACGATCAACGACGCAGGCCTGCCCGATCCGATGATCGTGCGAGACCCATCACCCGCCATACAGACTGCCCTCGGCCTCATCTACCCCTACGTCATTCAACAGGCGCCAAATGGGACAGGCGGAGCGCTCAAGGATGCCCTGCGGGAGTCGGCAAGTGCCGCCACGCATCTCCTTGTCATCAATGCGGACGTGCCGCTCCTCATGCCGGAATCGCTCATTCACCTCATTGATGCCCATCAGCAGGATTCCCGCCCCGCGGTCACCCTTCTGACCTTTGACGCGTCTGAGCAGTCGCAGGCCGGACGGCTGGCGAGGTCCGCCGATGGCCATGCGGCAGAGATTGTGGAGGTTGCCGATGCGCGCCACATAGACACGCCGCGCGAGGGGAATGCTGGTGTCTATGCTCTGGACGGCGACTGGGCGAGAGGGGCCGTCGAGAGGCTGCCGCTGCATGACAATGGCGAGTACTACATCACGGATCTGATCGCACTCGCCGTTCAAGATGGGCGAGGCGTTGAAACCCTTTCAATTGACGAGACGGAGGCAATTGGCATCAACACGCTTGAGGACCTCGCACAGGCGGAGCGAGTCGTTCGAAGCCGAACCCTCCGCACGCTGATGCTCGCCGGTGTCACCATTCAGGACCCGACAACCACCTACATTGACGAGACCGTCACAATCGCGCCAAACACGGTGCTCCGCCCCAATACGAGCATCACGGGGCTGTCCACAATCGGCGCGGGGTCTGACATCGGGCCGGATACGCATATCCATGATTCATCAATCGGCGGCCGGTGCATGGTGCGCGGCTCATGGCTGTCCCACGTCACCTTGGAGGACGACGTGGACGTGGGCCCATTTGCGCACCTACGCCCCGGAACGCACATTGGGCAGGAGGCGCACATCGGCAGCTTTGGAGAGGTCAAGGCGAGCAGGATTGGCAGCCGTTCCGCGATGGGACACTTTGGATACGTTGGGGACGCGGATATCGGAGACGATGTCAATATCGGCGCCGGAACGGTGACCTGCAACTTTGATGGGCAGGACAAGCATAGGACAATTGTGGGGGATGGCTCATTCATTGGCAGCGGATCCATGCTCGTCGCGCCCGTCTCGATAGGCGCAGGCGCGTACACGGCGGCGGGCGCCGTGGTGACACGCAACGTTGCGGCAGGCACAACGGTGGCAGGCGCCCCGGCGCGCGTACTATCGCGGTAGGCGCAAACTCAAAACAATCAGGACACCAGACCCGCCACCGCGCCGATGATAATCACCGCGCCCGTCAGCGCAACGAACGGCGCGAGGCGCACCCTGGCGGCAAAAACGAGGATGAATCGTATTGCCCCGGCGCCAACAATCGCTGCCGTCAACGCGCCGATGACAGCCGGCCATCCAAAGAGCGTCTCGGACGCCAGCATGGCCAGCACGCCCGCGCCCAGGCTCGCCGGAATGCCCATCAGAACGCTCAGCACGGCCGCCTCCCGGTGGCTGCACCCTCGAGCGAGCAGCGTGGCAACGGTTAGGCCGGTCCGGCTGAGGCCGGGAAAGACAGCAAGAGCCTGAGCGGCCCCGACAAGCAGGGCATCAGTGACACCAACATCATGCCGGTCACGCCCTCCCGTCCATGCTCTGCGTCGAATGAGAACGGCCGTGACAAGCATGGCGAGGCCAATGAGCAGCATCCCTCCTGCCCCGAGACGGTCCACAGAGTCATCAATGAGCACGAACAGCGGAATGCCGACAATGGCCGTGACCGCCGTGCTGACGCTCAAGAACCGAATGGGAGCTGAGAGACGACCTGAGTCATCGCGACGGTTGCGTGCTGCGACGGCGATATCGCTCCTTATTGCAATGGCGGCAGACACGGCAGTGCCAACGTGGAGCCATAGCGCAATGGCGATGGCATCCGCAGGCGAGGCGGCGTCAATCCACCGTGACGCGAGGGTGAGCACGCCCTGCGAACTCACGGGAATCCATTCTGTGATTCCCTGAATGACGCCCAGCAGAAATGCAGACCACGCGGACACACAACCCTCCATAGACGCGCCACACAGTGCCCGCCCTCCCTCATGATAGGCGGCCGCAGCCGGGATCCGTCAGTTCATCAGCACAGGCAAGCCCACAACAAATCCGTGCGCCGCAATGGCGGCCAAGAATGCCTGCCAGTGCGCGTCAGGTATCATTCATAGAGAGTGCACCGGCATGTGCGGGGTGAGGGGACGGCGGCAATGTGCGGAATCATGGGCTATACGGGACATCGGCAGGCGATGCCGATTGTGCTCGACGGCCTCGCACGCATCGAGTACCGGGGCTATGACAGTGCCGGCATCGCCATCCTGACCCCGTCCGGCGATTTTGGCACGAGCAAGGCGGTTGGGAAACTTGATTCGCTCCGCGCAGACCTCGAGGGAACCTTTGTCAGCGGCACGTTGGGAGTCGGCCATACACGATGGGCAACACATGGCGCCCCCTCGCTTGCCAACGCTCACCCACACATGGACTGTACGGGACGGGTGTCTGTTGTTCAGAACGGCATCGTTGAGAACTACAGCGCCCTCGCTGCTCAGCTGGTCTCCCGCGGACATCAATTCACGTCACAGACTGATACGGAGGTTCTGCCGCACCTGATCGAGGAGGCGCTCGACGGCGGCCTCGATATCGTTGAGGCGGTGCAGTCGATTCTGCCAAATATGCGTGGCGCGCTGGTCTTTTTGGTTGCATGCGCTCAGCAGGCTGACACAATCGTCGCCGTGCGGGCAGGCAACGCCGGTGGGCTCGTCATCGGGCTGGGTGATGATGGGACGTATGCAGCGAGTGACTTGCCCGCCCTCGTTCCGTTCACCCGCCGTGCCATGCCGCTCAACAACGGTGAGATTGCTGTTTTGAGGCCGGCGGGCGCGGAGGTCATGACGCTGCACGGTGAGCCCGTGACGCGGGAGGCGGCCGAGGTTGTACGAGACCCGCTGCGAGCCGCCAAGGGCATGTACAAACACTTCATGCTCAAGGAGATCATGGAGCAGCCGCAAACGTTGACGGATGCGCTGCGCGGCCGGGTCAATCTGGAGGCCGGGCGTCTTGAGCCGGACTACGGCGCATCATTGTCGGCGCGCCTCGCGTCCGCCCGCCGCATCATCCTGACGGGGTGCGGTTCAAGCTACCACGCCGCGCTCGTTGGCCGTCATTACTTTGAGATGCTGACCACCATTCCGGTAGAGGCTGATGTGGCCTCTGAACTCCGCCACCGGCAAGCACGCGTCGGCGAGGGCGATCTTCTCATCGCGATCACGCAATCCGGTGAGACGCTTGATACGCTGGCCGCGCTCGACTACGCCTCCTCCCTTGGGGCGGAGTGTGTTGCCGTGACAAACGCCCTGGACAGCGAGGCGGCGCGCATTGCATGCGAGACGATGGACATGCGCTCCGGTCTCGAGGTGGGGGTTGCCGCCACCAAGAGCTTTACGTCGGCAATTCTGTGCCTGTATCTGCTTGCGATAGATGCTGCCATTGGTCGTGGAGAGATTGAGGAGAGTGAGACACGCCGCCGGCTTCTTGATCTTGAGCGGCTGCCAGGCATCGTGAGCGAGACGCTGGATCGCGGAGCGGCCATTCGCGCGGTGGCAGAGAGGCTGACGACTAGCAGCAACTGCCTGCTCGTGGCGCGCGGCCCGCTCCATGCCATCGCCCTGGAGGGCGCGCTCAAGCTCAAGGAGGTTGCATATATCCACGCCGAGGGCAGTGCGGGCGGAGAGATGAAACACGGGCCCATCGCGCTGATTGATCAGTCCATGCCCACAATTGCGCTGGCGCCGGAGGGTGGGCTGCGTGACCGCATGGCAATCAATATCTCAGAGATTCGGGCCCGCGCCGGGCACGTTGTCGGGCTGCTAACGGACAGCGACGGCGAGCTCGCACATCAAGTGGATGAGGCGATCTTTATTCCGGAAACGCCGGCTCACCTGGTTCCCATCGTCGCTGCCGTCCCAATGCAGATGCTGGCGTATGAGATCGGCCTCTTGCGCGGGGCTGACATTGATCAGCCGCGCAACTTGGCAAAATCCGTAACGGTGGAATAGCACACGCCATCACCACGTAATCAGCGGGCCGAGTGTGTGGAGCGGGGGACGGGAATTGAACCCGCGACAACCTGCTTGGAAGGCAGGAGCTCTACCACTGAGCTACCCCCGCTCATCAAGGCATTATAGTCGAGGCGGCCCGGTCACGTTGACGGCCACATAGGGTGCACTGGCTGCGCGCCGATACAGTCTCGAGATGGGCCTACGGTGCCGCTGACTCTCTCTCCGGACTTAGTCGCGTGGGCGAGAGCGAGGTCCAAAGGGTTCCGGCTGGAACGGGCCATCACGCACTTGCAGGAATGCGCGCAGGCCGCCCTCCTTCTGGGCGTCCATCATCTCGCGCTTAAAATCCTCCCGTTGTGAGCTCTGTACGTGGGCCGACAACTCATCATTCAGGATGAGCGCATTGCGCAGTCCCATCATCTCGAGGCCCATGGTCGCGACATGCAGGTTGATTTTGACGGTCTCCGGTGAAACCAGCGCGATGCGCTCAACGATGCTGAAGCAGTGCTCAAGTAGGTCATCACCGGGCACAACATCATTCACCAGGCCAATGCGCAGCGCCTCGCGCGCATCGAGGTGATCGCCGGTCAGGCCATACCGCAGCGCGTGCTTGTAGCCGGCGTTGAGTGTCCAGAAGAAGTTGGTGTTGGAAATCATGCGGATCTCGGGCTGTGCAAAGACTGCCTCCTCAGCGGCGTACGTCATGTGAGAGGCCAGCGCATACCAGGAGCCGCCTCCCATGCACCATCCGTTGACGGCTGCAATCACGGGCTTGTTGAGTTCCCAGATCTGCAGCAGCTTGGCTGTCTCACCGCGGGAGCGATCACGCCAATCATCGAGCAGCTGAGCGACGCTCCACCCCTCCGGCAGGCCATAGGGCCACACTGTTTCCGGGCGGCCGCCGCCGATGTCATACCCGGACGAGAATGCCCGGCCTGCCCCTGTTAGAACGATGGCGCGAATCTCAGGGTCGTTTTCCGCCTCAGTCAACGCATCGGCCACATCCTGCTCCAGCTGATGGCTAAGCGCATTCAGCGTTTCCGGCCGATTCAGCGTGATTAGGACTCCGTTGCGTTGCTTCTCATACAGGACAGTCTCATATGTGCTCATGCGTGACTCTCTTTCGATCGGTTTCCTCTGCTCACATAGTAGCAAAGGCACGAATTATTGGTGGCCGGCGAGGGCGAGCGCCTCGATGAGTTCGCCGGTTGAGGCGGCGCCACCCAGGATGAGTTCGACGATGCGGAGCGTGGGGGCCTGCAGGTCCGGCGCCCATGACGCCGTCCCATCCGAAGCGACAATAACATCCAAATCACGGACATTGGCATCAAACGCCGTATGGAGGACGCAGGCGTATGTGATGGTGCCGGCGAGGATAACGGTGCGGATACCACGGCGGCGCAGCGCAGTCTCCAAATCGGTGCCAAAGAATGCGGAGAAACTGCGTTTTGTGACGACGTATTCGCCGTCGAGCGGCGCAAGAGAATCGTGTATGGCAGAACCCCACGTGCCCGGCATGAGCGCCGGCCCGCCCGGAGTGTCCGCGACCGCGCCAAACGTTTGGGCCACGACGTTGTGGATCAGGTGGACGGCGTCCGGAGAGTCATCCCGCTCGATTCGTGTATGGACAATGAACAGCCCTGCCCTGCGGGCCGCATCAAGCAGTGAGGACATGGGCGGAATCGCATCAATGACAAACTGCGGATCCAGTCCCAGCGGCTCAATCCGTTCAGCCGCCCTAGCATAAAAGCCCTCCTCATGGCAGAAATCATTCTGCATATCAACCATGACAAGAGCCGTGGTCTGAAGGTCGAGAGAGATGCTCATACGCTGGCGCGGGCCGTAGACAGAACCGATTCAGGGATAGTGATCCCTGCAGGAATATCAACTTCGATCTCAATCATCTCGGCGATGGGAGGGGACCAGCCTTCCTCTTCGTCTGTGGGGTCATCAGGCCACTCGGCGGCTAACTCCGCGGCAATTGCAGCCTCGGCGGCCAGGGCCTCTTCGGGTGTTGTGCATTTGGGCCACGGGAACGGCGCCCGAGTCTTCTCCCATTCCATGAGGTGCCCTTCCAAGGCTTGTTTGATGAGGCGCCGCTGTTCGTCGAGACTCATCCCGGTGCTGGAGCAACCCGGCACATCCGGCGACGAACCCTCCCAATTGTTAGGGCCCTCTTGCATGATAATGGCGTAGGTGAGTTTCATCAGTAGCGTTCCTGCACACCTGCCTGCTTCATTATTTGTCCCCACCTTTTGCGCGTAATGTCACGCCCCGGCGGTTCGTTAATTGTAACCTTTCCTCGCTTCGTCGGATGGCGATATTGGTCATGTCCTCCGTTTGAGTATGAATAGTACCACCCATCATTCGTGATGATGCGGATTGCATCGCGGTATTTCCTGGCCACGGCTGAGAGGCAAATCTACTGTTTCACGCAGCGGAGATGGAGGGAGGGGCGGCCGGTTGGCCGCCCCTCCCTCCATTCGTTCGATTGCGTTCGGTTGTTATCCGCCGCGTGCAGCCGCCGAGCGCGGACCGAAGGGTTCGGGCTGGAACGGGCCGTCACGCTGCTGGAGGAAACCGCGCATGCCGCCGGCCTCCCGTGCCTCCTCAAGTGGACGCAGGACATCCTCGCGCCGAGACGAGTGCGCGAGCGCCGAGAGTTCGCCATTCAGGATGAGCGCGTTGCGCAGCCCCATCATCTCAAGCCCCATGGTCGCGACGTACAGATTGATCTTGACGGTCTCCGGGGAGACGAGCGCGATGCGCTCCCCAATCTTGAAACACTCCTCGAGCAGGCCATCCGCCGGCAGCACCTGATTCACAATGCCGATGCGGAGCGCCTCCTCAGCGTCAATATGGTCGCCGGTCAGTCCGTAGCGCAGGGCGTGCTTATAGCCGGCATTCAGCGTCCAAATGAAACTGGTGTTGGAGATCATGCGCACCTCAGGCTGCGAGAACACCGCCGCCTCAGACGCGTATGTCATATGCGAGAACAGGGCGTACCAAGAGCCGCCACCCATGCACCAGCCGTTGACGGCAGCAATGACGGGCTTGGTGAGCTCCCACATGTGCATGAATCGATTGGGCTTGTCACGCTCACGCCAACCGTCCAGCAGCTCGGCCACGCTTGTGCCCTCCGGCAAGCCATAGGGCCACACCGTCGGCGCGCGCCCGCCCGCTATATCGTAGCCGGCGGAGAACGCCCGGCCGGCGCCCGTCAGGATGATATAGCGAACCTCAGGGTCGGCCTCTGCCTCATCAAGCGCGACGTGCAGTTCATCTTCAAGGTCGCGGCTCAGGGCATTCAACGCCTCTGGGCGATTCAGGGTGATGAGCACGCCCTTTCGCTGTTTCTCGTACAAGACATTCTCAAAATCAGCCATTTCCGTTTCCTTTCTATTCCTCGTTCGTGCGGCTGGTGTGTCACGCCGATGGGTTCCGGCCCATTCAGGACTATGGGAGCGGGCGGGATGAGGGAATCTTTTTCTCTAGTCCCGGCTCCGAGAGCGAGGGCCGAACGGTTCCGGCTGGAACGGCCCGTCACGCGTCGTCAGGAAGGAACGCAGGCCACCCTGCGTGAGGCCGTCAAACATATCCTTCCGGTAGTCCTCGCGGCTCGACGAGTGTGCGAGGGCGGAAAGCTCACCATTCAGTTTGAGGGCATTCGCCAATCCCATCATTTCCAGCCCCATGGTGGCAACATGAAGATTGATCTTGACCGTCTCCGGCGAGACGAGAGCGATGCGCTCAACAAGGCGGAACGACTCATCGAGCAGGTCGTCATGCGGCACAATCTTGTTGACGATACCGATGCGTAGCGCCTCCTCTGCGTCAATATGGTCTCCCGTGAGCGAATAGCGCAGCGCGTTCTTGTACCCGGCAGACAGCACCCAAAAGAAGCTGGTGTTTGAGATGTGGCGCACCTCCGGCTGCCCAAAGACGGCCTGATCAGACGCGAATGTGATGTGGGTTGCTGTGGCGTACCAGGAGGCCCCGCCCATGCACCAACCATTCACGGCGCCAATGACGGGCTTGGTCAGCTCCCACATATGCAGCAGTTTGCGGATCCCGCCGTTATCATTTGTGCGCCATGAATCCAGCAGCTGTGCGACGCTCTGCCCGGGCGCGAGGCCGTACGGCCACACGAAATCACGCATGGGGGCGTCCGGCGCGCCAAGGTCATAGCCTGCCGAGAACGCCCTGCCCGCCCCGGTCAGAACGATGGCCCTGACCTCAGGGTCGGCCTCCGCCTCATCGAGCGCCAAATGGAGTTCATCCTCCATCTGCGGGCTGATTGCGTTCAGCGCCTCCGGGCGGTTCAGTGTGATCAGCGCGCCCCTGCGCTGTTTCTCGTACAAGACATATTCATAATGTGACACTGGTTTGGACGCTCCTTTCGGATTGTTTTACTCTCTGGGGCGGGAGCGAGGGCCGAATGGCTCCGGCTGGAACGGGCCGTCACGCTCTTGCAGGTACGCGCGCAGCCCACCCTTTTCCTGCGCCTCAACATACTTGCGACGCCCCTCCTCGCTGACGGACGTGTGCGCCAGCGCGGACAGCTCCGCGTTAAGATTCAATGCGTTGTGCAGTCCCATCATCTCGAGACCCATTGTTGCCACATAGAGGTTGATCTTGACCGTTTCCGGCGAGACGAGTGCAATCCGCTCAACTATCTTGAACGCCTCATCAATCAGTTCCTCGGGCGGGACAACGTTGTTGACGATGCCAATACGGAGCGCCTCTTGCGCGTCAATGTGGTCGCCCGTCAGTGAATAGCGCAGGGCATTCTTGTAGCCGGCGTTGAGGACCCAAAAGAAGCTGGTGTTGTCCATATGCCGGACCTCAGGCTGCGCAAAGACGGCATCCTCCGCGGCGAGGGTCATATGCGCCGCATTCGCATACCATGACCCGCCACCCATGCACCAGCCGTTAACGGCGGCGATGACGGGCTTGGTCAGCTCCCACAGATGCAGAAAGTACCGCATGTTGCGGCGGTCAGACGTGCGCCAGAAATCGAGATGCGCCGCCACGCTCGTTCCTTTGGGGAGCGCATAGGGCCACTCAAACTCCGCCTCAGCGGAAAGGTCATAGCCTGAGGAGAATGCCCTGCCCGCCCCGGTCAGGACGATGGCGCGAACGTCAGGGTCGGCCTCCGCCTCATCCAACGCCTCATGCAGTTCTCGCTCCAAATCCGGGCTAATCGCGTTGAGCCGCTCAGGCCTGTTGAGCGTAATCAAGGCGCCCCGGCGCTGCTTCTCATACAGGATGTTCTCGTATGTGGCCATGGGTCGAATGTCCCCCTCTCCCCCTTGAGCGCGTCCGATCACGCACACGGCGAGAATATCATTCGCTGAATATGCGCCGCAACCGAAACGCCGCTCGGCAACAGGCCGGTCACATGGGGGTGGGCGCGTGATGGCACAATAGTAGCCAACACGGTGAGGGGGCAGATGCGCATCACGGTTCTAGGTGGATCAGGGTTCGTGGGACGGCATCTTGTCGCGACACTGGCGCTTACCGGTCACGCCCCTATCCGCGTCCTCTCACGATCTCCGAATCGCGTCCTTGATGACGCGGACCGCTCCATCACAGTCGCACTTGATGCTGTCGATGCGCTTGAGAGGGCCGGGCAGCTGTCCACTGCAGATGTGGCACTGGCACACGAGAGGGCGGCCCGCGGTAAGGCGCTGCTGCGGGAGGCAGTGGAGGTTATTTCAGGCGACGCCCGCAGCACAGCTGCTCTGCGCGAGGCCATTGTCGGCGCAGATGCCGTGGTGAACGCCGTTGGCATCATCCGCGAGACGGAGGGTCGCACCTTTGCGGACACGAATCTGGGAATCACGCAGTCAGTCATCGACGCCATGAAGGATGCGGGGGCTGACCGGCTCATCCATCTTGGCATATTGGGGGCATCAGACAACCCGCAGATGCCCTATGGCTACTCACGATGGCAGGCCGAGGCTGCGATTATGCAGAGCGGGCTCAGCTGGACAATCGTCAAGCCGTCACTGGTGCTTGGCGTGTCTGACGCGGTATCGCGCCGCACCGTTAAACTCCTGCGACGCGGGCCCGTAGCCCTCCTGCCGTTTCCGGACGGCGGGCGGACGCTTTTGCAGCCGCTGAACATCAGCGACCTCGCCGCCATTCTGACGCTTTGCACAACTGACCCGGCACGGGCGGGGCAGGCATATGAGATCGGCGGGCCGGATCACATCGCGCTCATAGACATCGCCCGCGCCTTTGCGAGGGAACTGGGAATCAGGCGCGTTGTCCGCCTCCCACTGCCGCGATTCGCCATTCGATTCGCCGCAATTGTCACGGGGCGTCTGCTCAATGATCCGCCGATCACCGCGGCGGAACTGAGTCAACTGCAAGTTGACAACGTCACAGACCTCGACTCAATCGAGCGGGCCTTTGGATTCACGCCAAAGCGGTTCAGCGAGTACGTCTCGTACGTCCGAGAGGTCGTGCCGTAGTCACGGCTGGCGCGTCAGCTCTCGCGCGACTTGGCAAGTTGAGAGATGAACTGCTCAATCGGGAAGGCGGGCAGTGAGACAATCTGGATTGTGCCGCGCGCGCCCAATTCCAGGGAGACCCGTGCGATTGTCTCGTTGTCCGGCGCCTCAACGATATTGACGAAGTCATAGTTGCCGAGCACGGCATACTGAGCTGTGACCTTTGCGCCCCACGACTCAATCTCCCTGTTCACTTCCTGGATACGCTCGGGCCGATGTTTGACCGTCTTGCGGCCCTCATCTGTCAGCGTACTCAGCAACACATATGTCCCCATCGAGTTGTCCTCCCTGCTTGCATACAATTGGGCTGCCGTTTCACAAACGTCTCAATTGAGAATCGTAGATACGGGCTGGTGTCATGTCAACGCGGAGCGAGTGTCTCCTCAAGGAACGACACCGCCGCGTCAGCAAGCGCGGCGCGTCTGTCTTGCCATGCGCGGTCCGCCCCCTCCAACGCCAGCGCCGTCACATCGTCACGCCCGAGCCCGTCAACCCACTCTCCCAGCCGCTCCGGTGTCGTGAGTCCGTCATCGCTCCCAATCAAGAATCGCACAGGCACATCCACCCCTGCCAGCGCATTATCGGTGGAGATGCCAATCATGGGTATATCCAGCAGCGGTGACACTGCGAGGAGGGCGCACAGACCCTCGGGCTGCTGCGACGCGGCACGCAGGGCCGCCGTCACACCGTATGAATAGCCGATGAGCCCAATCTGTCGGTCATTCACTCCCGGCCATTCACGCACTGTTGCGATTGCCGAAAGGACATCAGTCACTTGCCCCTCGCCAACCGCGCCCTCACCCTGAGAGTCGCCAACGCCACGGTAATTGAATCGCAGGGCCGCAAAGCCGCGTGGCGCGATGCGCCGCACCAGTGCCTCGATGACAGGGCTGAGCATTGTCCCGCCCAGATGCGGTTCCGGCGCGCACAGCACCACGCCGGGCGCATCACCGCCCCCAATCACCTCGTCGGCTGACGGCTCAGCGAGGATCCCCTCCAATGTGAGGCCATCAGAGGAGAAGAAATTGATTGCCGTTTGCCTCACGCCGCCACGCCTCACAGCCCGTACGGGAGGCGCTCGGCGAGGCTCGGCGGTAGTCCCGCGTCAGTCAAGTATCTCTGGGCGGATTCGATATCGTACTCGACACGGAATTGGGTGAGCATGCGGGTTCCCTCGTCAAGGATCATGTATGCGGCGCGTGGGTCGCCGTCACGAGGCTGCCCCACGCTGCCCGGGTTCATGATCAGACGCACATCTCTGGGGAGATAGAGGCGCGAGCCGTGTCGCAATCGACCAATCGCGTGCACACGCGGCGGGCTGCCCTTCGCCGTTTGGATCTCCTCGAATAAGAGGGGCAGATGGGAATGACCGACAAGCAGGAATGGCGTCTCCAACAGGGAGAAGGACTCCCGCGCCGCGGCCTCATGAATCAGATACTCCCAAGCGGGATCGCGCAGTGAGCCATGGACAAGCGTGAACTCGCCATGGCGCACGACACTCGGCAGGTTCTCAAGATAGGCGCGGTTGTCGCTGGAGAGCTGCTGACCGGTCCAAGCACAGGCAGTTGCCGCCTCCTGGTTGAAGGTGTCAAGGCTGATGGCTCCAATTGCACCGAGATCGTGATTGCCGGACACGCTCACATGATCAAACCCGCGGAGCATGTCCAGACACTCATTGGGGTGAGGCCCATAGCCAACCATATCGCCCAGCGACCAGATACTGTCGACCGGTCCGTGCGCATGGGCATCACGGAGAACGGCGTCAAGCGCAACGCTATTCGAGTGGATATCGGAAACGATGAGGATTCGCATGACACCAGTATTGCGCGAATATCCAGCTAAAGCGCGGACGCCGACGCGTTGATCTGCTGACCGGCCGACAAGTCACCCAGGAAGCTGTCGGCCCATATCGTGGCGGTCTGTGATTGGACGTGTTCGTTGAGGGATTCCCAACGGCGCCGGCGTTCCCGAGACCGCATAGAGAGGGCGGTGTGCAGAGCCTCCGCCGTGCCCTCGATATCGTAGGGATTGACGATCAGAGCGTCCTGCATAGTGTCCGCCGCTCCACAGAACCGTGAGAGGACGAGCACGCCGGGATCCGATCCTTGTGAGGCGACGAATTCCTTGGCGATCAGGTTCATGCCATCACGCAGAGGTGTCACGAGGCAGACATCCGCCTCACGGAAGAATCGCGCAAGCTCTTCTTGACTGTATGAGCGGTACAGATAGTGAACGGGCACCCAGTCCGCCTCCGCGAACCGGCCATTGATGCGTCCCACAAGACCGTCCACGCGCTCACGTTCTTGGACGTACTCCGGAACACGACTGCGCGAGGGGGCGGATATCTGAATCAGTGTGACCTTGCCGCGCACGGCGGGATACCGATCCAGCATCGCCTCAAATGCCCGCAGCCGTTGCGGGATCCCCTTGGAGTAATCGAGTCGGTCAACACCCAGGACGACCTTCTTGCGCTCGGATGGGCGGCGCGGGAGAAGGCGCTGCAGGAAACCCATGCCCTCTGTATCATCCTCATCAGATTCAAGCGCCCACCGTTGAAACTGTTCGGGGTGCGTGCCGATGGGATAGACAGCTGCCTGGACGTTATCTTGGCCGGCGTGAAACACGCCTGCGTGGACACGGCCCCCAACCTCCACCTGCAGGGTGTCAAGGAAATTGTGGGCGTACCGTTTGGTGTGGAAACCGACGAGGTCATAGGAGATGAATTGCTCAAGCAGTTGTCGTGCCCACGGGAGAATCGCAAAGACCTCTGCCGCTGGAAAGGGCGTATGCAGAAAGAACCCGATCTTTCCCTGCCATCCCATTTGGCGCAGCTCAGCGCCAAGCGGAATAAGATGATAGTCCTGCACCCAGATAACATCACCATCCCGGAGGAGTGGGAACAAACCCTCAGCGAATCTGCGGTTGACACGCCGATACCCACGGTAGGCGTCATGCCGAAGCTGCACAAAATTGGGGAATGCATGCATCAGCGGCCATAGGGTGCGGTTGGCAAAGACGGAGTAGAAGAGATTGACCTCATCCGGCGTCAGGTTCATGGCGCCGACATCAATATCGCCAACACGCGTAACGGACGGCTCAGTGGTCAATCGGCGCTCCGTCGTCGTTCCACTCCACCCAAACCAGAGCCCGCCGTAGGTCTCAAGAGCCGCCTTGACGGCTGACACAAGCCCGCCAACCGGCTGGCTCCTCTGGTCTCTTGAAGCGCCCGGCAACGTAGAGGGGGGCAAACGATTTGACACAACGACAAGACGCTCAATCTGTTGCATCGTCCTGCCTCCCAGCACAGTCGGAAACCCACTTACGTCCGCACGGCATAAAGAATCTCACGGAGTGCCTTAAGACTAGCCGCCTTGCCCGTAAACGGTCAATGAGCAGACGATGAGGTCAAGTTGACCGGTAGGCGCGCGTGCTACACTTTCCTGAGTATGTCCTACGCAGAACAGCCGCGGAACTCAAAGGGGTAAGCGCCATGCCGGAAAGCAAATTCGTCGATATTCAAGGCCTCAAGATGCACTACCTGGAGTGGGGCGATCCTTCGAATCCTGACCTCCTCCTTGTGCACGGGTGGACCGGGCTCGGCTCATCGTGGGCATCAGTCGCGGAGGCCTTTCAAGACCGGTATCACATCATCGCGCCGGACAACCGCGGACACGGCCAGACGGACAAGCCTATCACCGGTTATATGCTGCGGGATTTCGCAACTGACATCGTCGAGCTGATTGACACGCTCGGTCTTGAAAAGCCGGCCTATGTCGGACATTCATGGGGCGGCAATATCGGCACAATTATGGCGTCCGATTACGCGGACAAGATCTGCTGCGCATTCCTTGAGGATCCCGTGTACTGGAAGATGGTCAACGTTCACGTGACAAGCCTGCCGATGGCGATGGCACGGCACAATCGGCCTGAGGCAGAGATTCGAGCCGAGGCCAAGGAGCAGGGCATGTCTGAGCAGGAAGCGGATGAGCTGGTCTACCGGCATCACCATTTCTCGCCTCATGCCGTCACGCGGCTGCTGACCGACAACCGGCAGTGGGCGTTCCGCTGTGAGGATCACATGCGCCGCATCTCCGTGCCGACCCTTGTTCTTGTCGCAGACATCGCCGCGGGCGGCTACATGCTCCCTGAGGAGCTCGCCTACTATCAGACAATCGCCACGCCTGATCTGGACTTTCGCCTCTGGCCGGACGTTGGGCATGGAATGCATGCCGCCCGCCCAGACCAGTTCAACCAGGAGCTCGCCGAGTTCCTGTCGAGCTGCAGCGCTTGAGCACAACCGGCACAACACAGTCACAATTCGGAGGCGAGCCACCCGCCTCGTCCCGCTTCCGCACCATCGGGGCGCTCCGCAATCCAGTCTTCAGGCGGCTCTGGTTCGCCGGGTGGGTGTGGTATGCGAACCGCATGATGGAGATGGCGGTGCTGTCATGGCTTGTGCTCGAGCTGACAGACTCCCCTTCTCAGGTTGCGCTGGTTGGCGTCTTTCGGATGGCGCCCATGTTCCTGCTCGGCCTCATGGCCGGCAGCATCTCAGACCGCTTCCCGCGCAAGTACGTGATGATCTCCACGCAGGCCGTCAACGTTGTTGTCGTTGGCGGCATGCTTGCGATGTTGGTCTGGGGAGACGTCGAGCCTTGGCATGCCTACTTGGCGACGTTCCTGACAGGCTCCGCGTGGGCAGTTGATTTCTCCGCTCGCCGCGCCTACTTTGCGGAGATTTTCCAGGGCGACGCGCTCACCAATGCGATCTCGCTTGACGTTGTGTCGCTGACCGGCAGCAGCATCATTGGCCCTCTCTTTGCCGGGACGATCATCGAGTTGATTGATTTCTCCGGCGCATACGGCCTGATGTTCAGCCTGTACGTAGCGGCGGGCTGGGTGCTGTTTACTATCCCCCGCACGAATTCGATGGGGGCTGAAAAGACGCCCGTCCTCCAACAGCTCAAGGAATCCGTCACGGCGCTCGGCACCAACCGGGTGCTCGTCGCCGCGCTCACCATCACCGTCAGTCTGAATTTCTTCGGATTCCCCTTCTTGACGATGGTGCCCGTCATCGGCCGTGATGTACTCGGCGCCAACGCCTTCCTCTATGGTGTTCTGGCCGGAGCGGCAGGGGTTGGTTCACTCACGGGCGCCATCATCATTGCAGGCCGGCAGATACGCAATCACGGGCAGGTGTACTCGCTCGGATCCGCGTTCATGTTGGCCATGCTCACATTATTCGCGCTGTCCGAATGGTACGGGGTGTCGCTCGCTCTCCTGATTGTGGCCGGTATTGGCATGGCCGGCTTTGCGACGATGCAGCCAACAATCGCAATGCAGGCGGTGCGGCCGGAGATGCGTGGACGCGCGATGGGGGCCGTTGCGCTCGGCATCGGCGCAAGTCCGCTCGGCATGTTGACGGTGGGATGGATGGCGGAGCCGGAGCGGCTAGGGCCTCAAATGGCGCTTGCGACGCTGACGGGGGTGGGATTCATCGTGGTGATTGCGTTGCGGTTCATGCTGCCGGAGCTGCGCGGCAAGAAGGGGTAGGACATCCGTGGCACATGAGGCGCTCTGAGACGGGACGGTTGGCCTAGCTCACTCCCTCGCTCTTGAGGAGCCTCCGCTTACGGTCCACCCCCAACGCATAGCCGCCAAGCGTGCCGTCCGTGCGCACAACGCGGTGGCATGGCACAACAACCGGTGTCGGGTTCTTGGCGCAGGCGTTGGCGACGGCACGGGCCGCGCTTGGCTGCCCAATGTCCTCCGCCACCTGTGAGTATGTGCGTGTTTCCCCGCGCGGAATGCGCCGGAGCGCCTCCCAAACACGACGCTGAAAGGCTGTGCCGCGCACATCCACCGGCAGCTCAGCCGCGCCATTGGCACCCTGCCCGCTCAGCAGGCCTGCAACGGCCTCCAACAAGGTGGACAGGCCATCATCGTCATGCGCAATGCTCGCATGTGGAAACTCTTGAGCGAGCATTCTCTCCAGTGTGGCGTGATCGTCAGCAAGCGCGATGCGGCAGATGCCACGCTCAGTCCGCGCAACGAGGAGTTTCCCGAGTGGGCTGTCAGCAATGGCATAGGCGATGGCGATGCCATCGCCACCGTTTCGATACTGTCCCGGCGTCATGCCGAGACGCGCATCCGCGGATTCATAGAGCCGACTGGGCGAGCCGAATCCATTGTCGTACAGCGCGGTTGTGACATCGTGGCCATTGCGGACATCGGTCTTGAACCGCTCAAGCCGCCGCTGGTCCGCAAATTGGCGCGGGGTGATGCCAAGGGCCACGGCAAAGGAGCGCCGCAGCGCATGATCCGTGGCGCCAATTGCGCGAGCGATGACGCTCAGCGGCAGATGCTCGTCATGATGTTCATCAATGAACACGGTTGCGCGTGAGACAACATCAACTGCGCGGGAATACGGTCCGCCCTCATCCGGGCGGCACCGCTTGCAGGGGCGATAGCCGGCGGCGCGCGCCTCAGCAACGGTGTCATAGAACTCGACGTTCTTGCGCAGGACGGGCGTGCCACGGCACGTCGTCAGGCAGTAAACTCCCGTCGTTCGCACACCAAAGACAAACGCATGCTCATAGGCAGGATCACCCCTGACGATAGCCTGCCATCGCTCATCCGAGAGCGCAGTCGTGCCGCTTTCCGCCCGCACTGAACCCGCGGCCTCAACGCCGTTTCGATTCATCCTCTCTATCACAGCGGTCATACCCCTGCCCTCCCGACATGCCTCAAGCTCCGCACCTTCCTATGGCCTCCGACGTGATGCCCGCCCGACAGCAAGCATCGCGGCGCCCCCAACAACGGAATGATGGCGGTCTCTCCCGCCACCCGTCTATCCGATTTAACGGCCATGGTGCCCCTCAGGGAGAGGGTTTCGGGGGCATGGGTCAGTGCAGGCTCTGGTAGTGGTACATGGGCTGCTCAGGAACGGGCCAGTCGGCGTAGTACTCACGCAGGTACGGTTCGAGGTTGGCCGCGAGCTCGCGCCGCCGTGTGAGGTCGGCCGGTTCGGGCGCGCTCAACTCATCGCGGACCGCACCAATGACTGCATCCGCGTCAATGGTTGTGAATTGCCCATCCTGCAAGATCGTCCGGCCCTCAACGATAACGGTTTCGACGTCGCGAGCGCGAGCGCGCGAGACCAGCACGTCAAGAATGTCAAGATTCTCGGCGACATACGGCGTCGATATGCGGTCCCAATCAAGCAGCAGCATGTCGGCGCGTTTGCCAACCTCAAGAGAGCCAATCATCTCCTCCCCGAACGTCGTCTCATATGCGCCGCCAAGCGTCGCCATGTGCAGCGCTTGGTGGGAGGAGAGATGCGGAACCTCCAGGCCGGGGGGACGATGCAAACGCGTAGCGAGCGCCATCTCCTGGAACAGGTCATCATCATCATTGATGGATGTACTGTCCGTCCCAAGCGCGACGTGCACGCCCTGCCGCATCATTTCGAGAACAGGCGCGATTCCGCTGCGCAGCCGCAGATTCGAGCTCGGGTTGTGACTGATGCTTGTGCCCGTTTCCACCATCAGGGCCATGTCATCCGCCGTTAGCCAGACGCCATGGGCCAGTGATGTCTTCGGCCCCAAGAATCCGAGTTCATAGAGTCGCCGGATGGGTGTCTGCCCGTTATGGAGCCGCTCCGCATAGAGCCGCTGATAGTAGCTTTCGACGGCGTGAGTGTGGATGCCAACATCGGCGTCGCGCGCCAGGTCCGCAATCTCACCAAGTGTCTCCTCGTCCGCCCAATGGTAGCTTTGCGGGCTATAGAGAACGCGCACCATGTTTGTGGAGTCGGCGGGATAGTCCCGAATCAGGTCCGCCGTCATACGCAGGTAATCCTCTTTGGAGAGGAGTGATGATTCGACGATGCCGCGCACGCCGTTCGCCACGTCATCCGGCATCCTCCCCAGCACATCCTCGTCATTGCCGTAGACCAGATAGCACTGATTCTTGAAGGCGAGTGAGAATGCTGTCCTGAGTCCTGCCTCGCGGAGCGCACGCAGATTCGCCTGCGCCTCGTCCCAGACAATGTCACGCGCGGTTGCGGACTGGTTGAACATGACGGTTGTCACGCCGGAGCGAATCAGATTGAGGAGGGTGTAGCACATCATGTTGTACGGCTCAACAGAGCGCCGTCCCCACGCATGATTGATCCACGTTTCCAGGCCGCCGTCCGGCTGCCCCAGCAGCAGGCCTGAGAGTCCGCGGCCGTGGTGGTGCGCGTTGACCAGGCCAGGCATCAGGAATTGGCGGCCATTGCCGACAACCTCTGCATCCGGGTGCTGGGCGCGCATGTCATCATATGAGCCGACAGCCACGATAGACCCGTCGGTCTGAACGACAGCAGCATCCGTCAGGACGACGCTGTTTCCGTTCAGGTCGGCACGGGTCAGGACATACTTCCCGCGTGTCAGTGTTGTTGCCATACTGCCTCCCCCTTTGTGGTGCGTAAGCCGGTGCGCCGCTAGGATAGATCGCCGGTTGCCGCCAACCGCAGGAAATCATGCCGTGTCACGATGCCGATCACCTCATCACCCCGCACAACCGGCATGCGCTTGATGCGGCGCTGGTTCATGAGCCGTACGACATCATTGATGCTTGCGTTCTCCTGGACGGTGACAACCGGGTGGGCCATCACGGTCGCGATGGTAATCCGTGCCAAAGCATCAGTCAGATGATCGAGATTCCCCTCAGGAACAACCTTGCCGAACAGTTCAAAGACGGTGCCCTGCATGCCCGGATCACGTATGGGGTGCAGGAAAAAGTTGGAATGGCTGACGATACCGACGAGATGACGCCGCTCATTGAGAACCGGCAGGGTGCTGATGCCCAAATCAAGCATGATATTCGCGGCGTCCACCACGCTCGCGTCCACCTGAACTGTGTGGACGGGCGAGGACATTATCTCCGTTACATTCATGACTACATCACCTCAGCGGTTCGCATGGCCGCACCTCAATCATACAGAGAGAACGATGTGGACAACGGGCGGGTCGCATGAATCAGGTTAAGCCCCCATGGCGGTTAATCGGCGCAGGAAGTCCGCCACATCGTACGGGGAATCAACCCGATAGTCCGCCACCGTATCACGCTCCGCAGGTCCCACAAGGATGGAGATCCCGCCCGTACGTTTCACCTCCTGAAACGCATCCTCATCAGTTGAGTCGTCACCCACATAGATGGGCAGATACTCCACGTCTGCTGCGCTCTGCAGCGTCCTGGCCACGTAGCTCAGCGCCGCCCCCTTATCTCGCGTGTCTGCAGCGCGTATGTCCAAGACTTTCTTGCCTTGCACGACACTGATAACGCCGTTCTGCACCGCGCCGGCGGTCACCGCGCGCACGGTCCGCTCTATGTGCGGCTCCAGCTCCTCCGGCGCGGCGCGGTAGTGGACACTCAGACTCACGCCCTTATCCTCGACGAATGCGCCCTCATAGATTCGGGTGGCGCGCACAATCTCCTCACGGTGGCTCGACATGATGATGCGCGCCTGCTCCGAGGAGTCATCCAGAATCGTCATGCCCTCCGCGGCAATTTCCATCCCGTGGTTGCCGGAATACGTGGCGCTGGCCAGGCCGACACGCGCGCGAACATCATCGAGGGCGCGCCCGCTCAGGATCGCCACATGAAAATGAGGCAATTCCGTCAGCTGCCGCAGGGCGTTGAGGCATTCCGGGAGGATCGCCGCATCATCCGGATGCGGAACGATTGGCGACAGTGTCCCATCAAAATCACAGGCAATCAGGACACGGGGGGCGGCCTGAATCCTTGTCTCGATATCCTGCCAGTTGGGAGTGAGCGGCTCTGCCATGACTCGTGACGGTCTGCAGCCCCTCAGGAGGAGGGGTCTGACCCTGCGGCGCCCGTATCGTGCTGTGTCGAGCGCTCACCCTCACGCTGCGCATCCATGATTGCCCCGCGCAGCCCAACCTCCTCCGGTGACGCGTCTCCCATGTAGAGGGTGAGGTGAGGGAATGGAATCTCGATGCCCGCATCATCAAATGCACGCTTGACGCGAAGACGGTACTCGCCGGCAACGTCCCATTGCCGGATCGGCAGCACCTCTCCCAGCACCTTGATCTCGATGGCGGAGTCGCCAAAGTTGTCCACACGCAGCGCCGCGATGGGCTCAAGGATGATTGGGCCCCATTCCTCATCCTCTGCCAGCTCGCGCCCCACACGATTCAGCACGCCGATCGCGTACTCCAGATCAGTCTTGTAGGCCACCCCGATGTTCATGTTCACGCGGGACTTATCTTTCGTGTAATTCGTCGTCGTTGAAATGGCGCCGTTGGGGATGGTGTGCTGGCGGTAATCGAGGTCACGCAGCAAAGTGCGGCGTAGATTGATGTCCTCAACAAGGCCGCCGATTCCCGCAATGTTGACGACATCACCCACTCGGTATTGATTCTCAAGCGTGATAAAGATACCGCCCAGGACATCACGAATGAGGTTCTGCACAGCGAAGCCGACGCCAACGGCGATTGCGCCGGCCGCCACTAGGAGGGGCGCAAGGTCCACACCAATCTGGTCCAGCGCAAGAAAGATGGTGATCAGAACGATGACGGCACGCGCTGAGTCCACCATCACGTCTGACAGCGTCTGGATATTCTTCTGAATTTCCTCTTCCAGGCCGGCCTGGCTCCGTGCGCGAACATTGGATTCAACAAGTCGCGGCACGCTGAACGTGATGATGCGCATGGCGATGACGCCGCCAATAATGATGAGGAGCACCGGCGCCACATTTGCCACAAGAGACTGGAGCGCCCAGTCGCCCGCCGCCTCCAGCCCTCTCTGCGTGATGGACGCATAATCGAACACGAACGATGCCGCAATCTCCACGGTTGCTATCACAATGACGAGCCACGTCGTCTGCACAACCTTGGAGATAAGATCATCCTGCAGCCACTCAAAGCCGCCGTGGAATACCCTGTCCAGCGCGCGCAGGGAGCTGCGGATGACGGGTGGGAGAATCAGCCAGGCGAGGAGCATCAACGCCAACGCGCCGCCGCCCCACACGACCATGTGCTCGATGAAGGGGCTGGGATCATCCAAGACCGCCTGAAGGTCGGACACAATCTCATCTAGCACGCGTGGTTCTCCCCGTTGTCACTCGCAATCATCCTCCTCATGATAGACGACCTGCTTGACGCACCGTTCTGTTGAGCACACGCTAATCACACACAATCAGGAAATGGAGGCGCCCGTCCATGCGTATTGGAGTTGAGCTTGCCGTCCGCACACCCGTAACAGACCTGCTCGGATACATCAAAGACTATGATTCGTATGGATTTGAGCGAATCTGGGTCCCGGATGCCGCCTTCTCGCAATGGGAGGTCTGGACGACGGCCACCCTTGCGGCGATGTACACCACCGCGCCGAGAATCGGGATCGGCGTCATGGCTCCATACCACCGCAACCCTGCCGTCATCGCCCACGCCGCGGCAACGGTCGATCAACTGTCCGGCGGACGCGTCGATCTCTCCATCGGGCGTGGCTCCCGCCCATACATTGCCAGCATCGATGCCGATCGTCCGGATGAGGCCGTCACGGAGGCAATCACCATCATCAACGGCCTGCTCGCCGGTGAAACGGTCAGCATGGAGGGGACAGCGTTCACCTTCAACGAGGTCAGCCAGCGCGTTCGCCCCATTCAAGACCATGTCAGCATCGCCATCGCGTCCATGAGCAAGTATTGGCTGGACATTGCGCGGGACACGGCGGACGGCGTGCACCTCTACACAAGCAACCCGACGCTGCTCGGTACGGCGCAGGAGACGAAGCACGCCGCACAGAACCCTGACTTTGAGGTCACGACGACGCTCGGCTACGTTGAGCCGGAAGAGGTGCGCGAGTGGTGGGTGACGAACTTTGGCCGCAACTACAACCTGCAACAGCTCTGCGGACGAGAACCGGGCACGGCATCCTACGAGGAGCTGGCGGCAGAACTCGTCTTCACGGACGCGGCGAGCCTGCGTGACCATTTGGACAGAATGGAGTCATTCGGCGTTGATGAGCTCATGATCGCCTACCGCCGAGCAGAAGACCTCCCCCACATAGCAGAAATGGTGTCAAAGGCGCGGGGATAAGAGGGCGGGGTACGCTTTGCCTGGATCCAATAATGTGGGATAATGCGGCCATGAAGGTTACCCCCCCCCCCCCCCCCCCCCCCTATTGGACCTGAGCAGCGCTTCACCGCTGGTTGCCTTTTCAGCGGGATGGGCGGGTTTGCATCAGGACTGACTAGGGCTGGATTTGAGGTTCTTTGGGGCAGTGACAACAACGAGTCCGCCTCGGCGACATTCCAGCACCGATTCCCTGGCATTCACTTCGTAGAGAAGGACGCACGCCACCTCAATTTTCGGGGAGATGAGCTTCAAGACGTTGATGTCTTGGCCGCCGGGTTTCCTTGCCAAAGTTTTTCGCAAGCGGGAACGAGACGAGGCTTCGAAGATTTTCGTGGCGAGGTCTTCTTCGAGATTCCAAGGTTGTTGCATGAGCTCCCTGAAGAACGCAGACCGAAAGTTTTGCTCTTGGAAAACGTACCTTTTCTCCGTCATGGGGATGGCGGGCTTTGGTTCGACATAATCCAGAGCGAGATCAGACGGGCCGGGTACTGGTTCCGCGAAAGCACCTGCTGGATTGCTAACGTTAAGGACTTCACCGACATACCGCAAAATCGTGAGCGTCTCTACATGGTCGCTGCTTCTCGTTGCTATTTCAAACGGAATCCGTTTGATCCAGACAAGCTGAGCCATCATCGGAGCGAAGGCACGCGCCCTCTTTCAGAGTTTCTGGATCTCTCACTCAGGTCAACTGACGAGCAGTACTTGCCCGAGGCCAATCGCTATTACAAGCAGCTTGCAAGGGAGATGAAACAGGGCAACTCGGACAAAAACATCTACCAGTTACGTCGCTCGTATGTACGGGAAAGTAAGAACGGCTTGGTGCCCACTTTGACGGCGAACATGGGCATTGGTGGCCACAATGTCCCTTTCGTTAAAGACAACTGGGGCATCAGGCGCCTAAGTGTTGCTGAAGTGGCCAGACTGCAGGGGTTCGAGACGGCCTCTCCAATTTTCCCGGATGAAGTACCGGTAGCTGAGCGGTACCGTTTGATTGGAAATGCTGCCAACGTCAGGCTCTCGGAATTGATCGCCTCTGCTTGCATTGACCTGCTAGAAGGGAACGGCGCATGAGCATACAACCTATCGGATGGCGTTTCCCGCCGACAGGTGGTGGCCAGGAGGACGGCTTCAATCACTCGGGCATGTCACATTTTCTAGGCGACCCATTCGTGAGTCTTGCACGCGAGACAATTCAGAACTCTTTGGATGCCCGCCTTGATGAGAGGCAACCTGTTTCCGTGGCGTTTGAACTGAGTTCGCTAGATTTTGCGGATATCAAAGGGGAAGGCCTCCTAGAATCGCTAAAGCAATGCTTATCAACGGCGACTGAAGGCGGAGATTTCAAGGCGACTATGGCAATCAAGAGTGCCATTGATTCCCTCAATGGCTCAGTCAGGTGCCTGAGAGTTTCAGACAGAAACACTACAGGTCTTGATGGCAAGAAGTGGCGAGCACTCACTAAGAGCCAGGGGGAGAGCCAAAAGTCGGAGATTGAAGGCGCTGGTGGCTCTCACGGTATCGGCAAGTTCGCGCCTTTCGCTGTCTCTGATTTGAGAACAGTGTTCTACTGGACTCATTATCAAGACGGTTCCACGGCCATAGAGAAATTTCAAGGAAAGTCTGTGCTCATGTCCCATAAACTGGGTGGGGACATAGTTCAGGGAACTGGATTCTATGGTGTGCTGGAGCAGTGTGCCGAACTAACAGAAGGTATCCCCGATAAGTTCAGGAATTTGGATCGCAATGGATCGCCAGTTCAGGGAACCAGCATTCTCGTTGCCGGATTCCAACGAGTCAACGATTGGCGCCATCGCGTTGCTAGGAGCGTCTTAGAAAATTTCTTCTATGCAATTGGTATTCAAAACCTCGAGGTGCTGATTGAGCCTGAGGACAGTGGCCCTGAACTTCTAGAGATCAACAGTAAGACAATCGGTCGTTATTTCACTGAGCTACTTGGGGGCGATGAAAGCGAATACGCCAATGAGGATGGAACTGCCTTTGCTCGTGCTCAACGCTATTGGGAACTGCTTGATGGTTCCGTGGAGCCTGTGGAAAAGCAAGATAAGGATCTTGGGCACTGCCGACTTTATATTCGTGTGAGTGACGAGATGGACATGCCGAACCGCGTTGCCTTCGTACGACGTACCGGCATGCTCATAACTGACCAACAGAAGAATCTCCTGCGGTTCCCGTCGCACAAGTCCTTTGCAGCCGTGTGCGTTTTTGAAGATCCGGCGGGAAATGAGCTATTGCGTGGCATGGAAAACCCTCAGCACAATCAGTTTGAGCCGGACAGGTTGCCCGATGATCGCAGGGAAAAGGGTCGGAAGGCATTGCAACGGATGAACCAGTGGATTAGAGAGGAAATTCGCAAGCAGGCTGGTCCAACAGAGGGGGCCCGAAGAACGGCACTGGGCGAGCTAAACGCCTATTTGCCGGATATTTCAGAAGAACCCTTTGAAGAGAGTCATGGCGACGCGGAAAAGGGGCAAGAGGAACGAGGATTCCATGGTGCACTCACTGTTACCCTCAAACCTGTTGTCAGGCAGAACCATCCGATTCCCCACGAATCGGATGAAGAGACTGGCGGCTCTGGTTCTGAAGAAGACGGAGAATCCGGTGGTGGCCCCACAGACGAAAATGGCGGACACGGGGGAACTGGCGGGATTGGCGAAGGGGACGGGCAGGGAGGGGTAGGTTCACGTCATAGAGGAAACAATGGAAGACCGCTCGACATCTCTGCCGTACGTATCTTGCCAGCTGACGGATCCAGTCGCAAATATCGAGTGAGCTTTGAAGCTCACTCGGATTCTGCAGCAGCAATCTTGAGCTTCGAGGAGGCGGGGGATACCTCGACATTACCCTTGGCGGGGGTTCGTGGCGAAACACCTGAGGCTCTCCAGGAGGTCAAGCTGATTGCAGGCAAACGAATCTACATCGACATCCTGTCGGATGTTGACCTTTCAGGTCGGGCTATCAGAGTTTCAGCAAGGGAGGCAAAATAAGGTGCGTTTCGACAGAGGGAAGGCTTGGCCACATCCGGTACTTAGGCCACCGGGCCATGGGGACGATTACCCGGAGGCAGCATTCGAAGTAGATATTAGTTGCATACGGTCGACTAGTGGTCTGGCAGTCAACGTGGAGGCAACTTTTTCGCTAAGCGATCCTTACCTGCTTAATCTTGTGGAGCGCAACGACGCCGAGTACGTGCTTTTAGTGCGATCTCCATCAACATATTTCAGGAGGGAACTCAATTCTGCCACCCCGGAGATTCTGATGGGCTTCTCTGGCGAACTAGCTGGACGAGTAACACTATCGCCTTTCTTGGTAGCAACCCGCACAATCAATCCTTTCCGCGCAGATGGATGGCATGAGGATTTTAGGGGCCAAAGTTATGCCCTTCCAGCCGGGGCAGTTCTCGCCGTAGATATACCAAAGGAGTATTGGATCGATACTGTTGACCAGGCACCATACGGTGCTGCGATGCAAGTAGTAGAGGAACCTCGCCAACAAGATGGGCGATGGCAACTGCAACTCAGTAGCAGCCGGATTCAAATTCAATTGTCCTCTCCTGATTATCAACGATTCGAACTAGCGCGCAGCAAGTCCAATGGCACACTCGAGGGCCATTACCTCATGAATGGCCTCTATCTCCCTGCCATAATCGCCACCCTGCATGAGGCAGATCAAAACCCCGACGATTACGCTGAATATCGCTGGTATACGGTCCTCAACGATCGCCTCCAGGACTTAGGTTGTTCTCCTATCGGAGGCGAGAACGTCAAAAGCCGTGCAGTGGATGCCCAAAAGGTTTTTGATTCACCCTTTACGAAGATGCCAATCATTTGAGGAGAGATGAAAACGATATGGCTAGACTTCGCTACTACTCCTCCACAGGGGTACGCAGACTCAATAACGCGATAGAAGCTAATCTAGAATGGTATTTCGATCCAAGTGGCGCATTGCCCTCGGTGGCGCTGTCAGAAGTCAGGGAGGCCAGGCTCGACATGCCGAACTTTCCTAGTATAGAGGTGGGCACCGCCACACCGTCCAGCAGTGACGGGGAGAATGCGTTGCGGGTATATGTAGCCTTGCGGGCGCTGAATTTGAGACAGGCTTCCGACGAACGGCTCTGGGTCTATCTTTGCCACAACGTGGACCCTCAATATGTCGCTCAGCGATGGCTTGGAAAGCGGCCAGAATCCGATGAAGAAGCCATCACCCGGGTCCGCAATCATTTTTTTGTTCGCAACAACCGGGCGACTGTTCGCGATAATGGGCTGTCGCGACTCTGGTGGCTTGGAAAGATCGCCACCGAAGTAGATACGAGTGACCCGAAAGGTTTTCTGACAATCTTGCTCCATCGCCAGGATGTACGGTCGGCACTGATTGAACGCCCTTCAGTT
The DNA here is from genome assembly GCA_965214725.1 of Dehalococcoidia bacterium. Classification (GTDB taxonomy): domain Bacteria; phylum Chloroflexota; class Dehalococcoidia; order UBA6926; family UBA6926; genus VXMO01. The sequence goes on from OZ243973.1 coordinate 309,650, forward strand.
TCAACAAATGTAAGAGTCCTCCGGGCCATCTACGCCACAATGCGGAAACATTGGGAAGGAGACCGCAGATTATTCGAGAGGGAGATTTTTCGGGGTTGGATGCGTGGCCTAAATCGAAAGGGCGGGGTAATCCTGCTGGATGCACTTCCCGACAGAACTCTCTCCGACCTTGTAAACGAGCAGGCGGCTGAAGCACTAACCTCCTAGATGCCCTGCCTCCCCCTACCCGCCTTCCCCTGCTAGCAGGCCGTCTCTCAGTTCTAGGACTCGGTCTGCTCGGGTCATGATGGCGCGGTCGTGCGTGGCGGCGATGATGAGGATCTTCTCGTCTTCGACCAGGCTCCTGAACAGCGCAAAGATTGTCTGCGCGGACATGGAATCAAGCTCGCCCGTCGGCTCGTCCGCGATGAGGACAGACGGCCGGGCAGCAATCGCGCGCGCAATGCCGACGCGCTGCTGTTCCCCGCCCGAGAGTTCATAGGGGCGGTGCCGCATCCGATGCACAAGCCCTACCCGGTCGAGCGCCTCGCGTGCGCGCTCCTCACGGTCTCTTCGTGACCAGCCGGAGATGCGGAGTGGCAGTTCCACGTTCTCAGCGGCGGTGAGCAGGGGCATGAGGGATGATGATTGAAAGATGATGCCGAGGTGCTGCCGACGCAGGGCGGCGCGTCCCTCCTCCGAGATATCATTCAGACGCTCCCCCGCCAGAAATGCCTCGCCGGCCGTGGCGCGGTCCAAACCGGCAAGGATGTTGAGGAGCGTCGTTTTGCCGGAGCCGGACCTGCCAATGAGCGCGATGAACTCTCCTGCCGCGCCCTGCATATCAACGCCGCGCAGCGCGTGCAGCCGCTCGGCGCCCAGGGTATAGACGCGCTCAATCCCACGCGCCTCCGCCAGGATTTTCTTGTCTTTTCCGTCAGGCTGGGTAGTCATGGTTCTCTGTCCTGGCTGTGTTTCTTAAAGGGGGCGTCGGGTCCGGATGGATTCCCGCTTTCGCGGGAATGAGGGGAGGGGCGGGCGGTGCACAGTTAAAGATCTCCCGATTCTGATGGGGTGACGACGACACGGTCTCCGTCAATAGTCACGAGGGCCCGTTCGCGCAGGCGCACACGATCCATCAGCTCGCGGGGCAGCTGCAGGCGCCCCATGCTGTCGACAAGGATGTACTCGCGGGGGGTGTCGGTCCCCCCATCGTCTTCCACCGGCCTGAACGAGTGCAGGGAGACAATCTCCGCGCTTGCCCGGCCGTCTCGGATGATGATGACGCGGTCAACAAAGTTGGAAATCTCCGGATCATGACTGACGATGACGATCGTCGTGCCATAGCGGTCGCGCAGGGATTGGAACAGATTGAGAATCGTCCGCGCCGTCTCCGTATCGAGCTCACCCGTCGGCTCATCCGCCAACAGCAGGTCCGGCTGATTTGCCAGCGCAATGGCGATTGCCACTCGCTGTTGCTCGCCGCCTGACAGCTCGTTGGCGTGATGGGCGGCCCGGTCAGCAAGTCCCACCGCCTCCAGCAGCTCCTCTGCGCGTGCGCGGCGCGCTGAGCCGCCCGCCCCTGCCAGCAGCATGGGGAGCTCGACGTTCTCGCGGGCAGTGAGATACGGGACAAGGTTGCGGCCTGTTTGCTGCCACACAAACCCGACCTCGCGGAGTCGGTAGGATTCCACGGCGCGGCCGCGCATGACGAGCAGATCACGATCTCCCACGCGGATATCACCCGCAGAGGGGTTGTCATACCCTGCCAGGATGTTCAGCAGGGTGGATTTTCCGCTGCCGCTAGAACCGACGATTGCGACAATCTCGCCGCGCGCAGCCTGAAAGTCCAGGCCGCGGAGCGCGACCACCTCCAGGTCTTGCGCCTTGTAGATCTTGAAGAGGTCCCGGCAGATGATGTGGACATCGCGGGGGCGATTATGTTCAGTTAGCGCCATGATTGTTGCAGCCTCAGTCCTCTCCAATTCGAAGCGTCTGCCCCAGGGCCAGCGTATTGTACATGCGCACCACAAAGGCGGTGGCGGCAATAAAGACGGCAGCCATAAGCGCGTAGACAATGCCGATGGATAATGCGCTCGTCTCAATGATATAGGGAGGCAGCACCGCAACGCCGTCCTGCGTCCTGTCAAGGAATGGCATCAACAGCGCCCCCGTCCTCTGTCCAAGCAGGAAACCGGCGCCGATGCCGATGCCGACAACGAGCATATGCTCAAACCAGACGATTGCTCGGATCTGGACGCCATTCAGACCCAGTGTGCGGAGGAGCGCGAATTGCCGCCCTCGCTCGCCGACCGTCAGGATGGAATGTGCCACGAAACACGTTCCACCCAAGAACAGGACTGCGCCATACGCCACCAGCAGGAGCGCCCCCCACCCGGCCGCCACGAGCGGGTCTGCGCGTGACGTGGCAATCAGTTCCTCCCGATCGATGATGGAGTTGGCGCCGACAGAGTTCCGTATCCCGTCCAAGACATCTGCGCGCGCGTCCCCGCTCAGGCCATCGTCCAGCCGGTACCACACCTCATTTGCTTGCACCTCCTGCCCCTGCCCCACAAGATTCTGATGCCGCAGGATGCCTGCAATCTCTGTGATGACATATCCTGCGCCCTCCGTCGGGTTCATCGTCGGGAAAAAGTCCACGACGCCGACGATTTCACCCGGGACGCGTGCGCTCCCGGCGCCGATGTCCAGATTGTCACCGACGCTGAGTCCGGATTCTCGGAGAATGCCGGGGCTGACCAGCATCGGCAGCGCATACGTCTGAGGGCCGGCATAGAACCCACGCTGAACGAATGCGGTTGCCGCCCCCCAACTGAAGAGCAACGAGGGCCCGCCGTCACGCCCGGTGGCATCAATAACCTGCAGGGAGTCCGTTCGTGTGAGCGGCCCGATGCTGATAACGGCAAGACCATCCTTGTCCGTGAATCTGCGGACCGTTGTGGGCGGCCCGCCAGGAGCGGCGGTTCGCGTGACAATCTCATCCACATAGAACGCGCCACCGGACATCCCCGTTGAACGGGAGCGCTGTGTCACCTGCAGAGACACCAGTGAGAACGGGGCGACAGGTTCAATGGTGGGGACGGAGCGTCCCCATGAGGTTCGACGAATCGGCTCAAGCGGCTCCTCAAGATATGTCCATTCTGTGCTTTCCAGCGTCCCCATGAACATGGTGAAATAGCGGCCATTGCCATCCTCAATGAGCGCCGTTAATCGGGAGAGCGGATCGGGCTGTTCCGCGCTCCGCACCCACACGCCCAGGTGGCGGGCATCATCAGGCAGCCTGATGCCCCAGTTCTCGAGTGCCTGAACGCTGACCGCATCGAGCGTTTCGCTGAGCGAGTTTGGAGCAAAATCGTCGCGCCACCACGTCACGCCCTCCATGGTGGCTGCGTCGACAGCCAACGCCTCGAAACGCGCCGTTGATGTACCGGATGCAAAGCCGGCGGATGAGCGAAAGGCGCGTGCCGCAGCAGCGACGCCATCGGGAGATTCCACCAGCGCCTGCATATCCTCTGTCGGGCCCTGATTACGCGCAATATCCACTCCAACAATGCGCGCGTCAGCGCCGGCCTCGTACCGAGCGCGCTCCTCGTAGCTGCGGTCAAGCGTGCCGCCGAAGCTTGCCGCAAAGGCGCCGAGACCTGCCGCCAACACAAGCAGCAGTACCAAACGCGTCACGGAGAGCGGGTTTCGGCCGACCTGCCACAGGCCGAGCGCAAGCCAGGTTGGCGACACCGGCGCGGCGATGCGCGCAATGAGTCCGCCGATGATCGGCAGCACGCGCAAGAGCAGCAGACCAGCCGATAATAGAAACAGCGTCGGTATCAGCAATAGGAGGAGATCGGCGCCCTGTTGGCCTGACAGGGCATCCGCGACCAGTGAGCCTTGTTGACCGAGCTGCCACAGGAATATGAGGCCTGCCGCCGCCAGCCCTACATCAAGGTAGTAACGCTGCACAAGCCCCGTCTGGTTGGGACGGACGATGAGCCGCCGCTCCTCCAAGAGGTTCCGTCGAGCAAGCCGCAGTGTGGGAATCAGCAGGACGGCAAAAGCAAGGATACCGCCCAACGCTGACAGCGCAAAGGCAAGCGGTGACACGGAGACGCGGAGGGGGCCGCCATCCCCTAAGGCCGCGAAAACGGGTAAGTACCCGGCGGCCGCTATCAGACCGGCGGCCGCAAACGGGGCGACAATGGCAGCGACGGCAGTCACCAGCAGACCCTGAACGGCATAGATCTGCAGCACCTGCGGCGTGCGCGCGCCACGGCTGCGCAGGAGCGCCGCGTCAGCTCGCTGCCGGTCTGTGACGAGACCGGCAAGAAAGACGATGGCATACAAGACCATGGCGGTGACGAGGAAGAGCATGATGGCGATGGGCGCCTCGATAAAGCGTATACGCGTGTCATACGTATTCAGGACGTCACTGAGCCCAGTGTCTTGCCGATAGCCGTCGACGGCGCCGCCGAGTGAATTGCTGAGGCCGGAAATCGCCTGCCTCAGGGATTCGGCATCCGCCGCTCGAATCTGTGTCGGGTTGGTCAGATACCGGGAATAGAACGAGCCGTCCGCCTTGAGGAACCTCGCGCCAACAACGTCCACCAACGTGGATTCCGGGACGATGACCGGCAGCGTGTTCAGGAGTGTCGGCTCCCGCACAATACGATTCAACGCCGGGGCCTGCCAATAATAGGAGTCAGGCTCAATGGGCGACGCCAGGCCGGTAATGAGCACGGTGATCTTGCGTGTTCTGTCTTCCCAGAACGGCACAAATGAAACACGGTCACCGATGGAGAGGCCGAGGTAGTCTGCGCCTTGCCGCATTGCGACCGCCTCAACGGTCGCAATGCCGTCATTCATGTCGACAATGCCAGCCTCCGCCACCCTGCCCTCAATCGTAAGGATGTCCTGCGTCGATTCGAGTATGTAAAAGGTGGCGCGCGGGGTTGTCTCAAGATCGAATTCGTCTGTTCCGTCCGTGGGTGTCAGGAACGTTGATGACCGCACAGCGACAATCTCGCGTTCGGCCAAGCCATCGAATACGTCTGTCACGCGGGAGTGCACGCGATTCGTCGCACCCTCATACACCTCCCGATCGATCCCTGACGTCTGAAAGTGCACCTCAAGATCAAGTGTTGTGGGCTCAGTGTTGGCAATGGCGTGCCGAAGGCCGAGGTCGCGCAGGGCCTCCGTGTAGATGACGATGCTGGCCATGGTTGCGGCAGCGACGGCGGAGCCGAGCAGGACCGGAAACAAGAGTGGCGCGTATGTGCGCAATCGGCGTAGAACGAGCGGAAGCAGTCCAATACCCACGTTACGCCTCCGCCCCGCGCAAGACCCAGGCGATGGGCTGCGCCACGTACACACGCCACAGTGCGCCGGCGAGCGCAAGGCCGGTGCCGACCATCAACCCAATCACGAGGCCCGCCACGCGCCAATCCGGTGACAGGATCAGGCTGGGAACAGGTTCAGTGCCTGCAAGCCCCTGAAATCGCGGTACGAGAATCCAGCTCAGATACAGACCAACAGCCAACGCGGCCGCGCCGGCCGGCAGCACGATGGACGCGTACTCGGAGCCGAAGGAAATCAGCGCGGTCAGGCGTGGCGTGCCCAACGCCCGCAGGACAGCATTCTCACGCGCACGATCGGAGGCGGAGCCGGCGGCATGCGCCGCAACACCCACCACGAGCGCCGCGATGCCTGCGAGCAGCGCGATGAGTGTCATCCCGCGCCACCCTGCCGAGGCGAGCGGGCTCTGCTGCGTCTCCTGCTGGATGGCGAGACGGTCAGTAACCTCACCGGCATATCTTTCATCATTCACGATTCTGTCCAAGATACTCGCTCGCTCCTCCACCGTGTCGGACAGTGACAGAAAAACGCGATTTGGCCACAGCTTGTCTGTGACGCTTACAGCATTCACGTGGTCGATCAGCATTTGACCGTTGGCGACCATGAAACCGGCCGATCCCGGGTCAATCGTCGGGAACGCCGCAAGTGAGCCGACGATACGGATCGGGACAAGTCGGTCAGCCACATGAATCGCTCTGGAGTTTCCCACCTGCCAGCCTTGACGCGTGAGCAGGTCATCAGAGGCGAGAATGGGTATGGCGGACGCGCCGGGAGAGACATACATCCCGCGCACGCCATCACGCGTATCACGTCCCCACGCAAAGCGCAGCGTTCCCTGCCGTTCACCCGCGGATGAACTCGGCTCGATATCATCACGCCGATTTCCGCTCAAGAGGATGGGCAGCCAATCACCGGCCCGATCAAAGCTCTCAACCTGCGTCTCTGCGCCCGCGGCGTCCATCGCGACAAAGTCATCCAATTCAAGTGAGCCCGGCGTGCCGTTTGGGCCATTAACCGGCTCAAAGACCATGATGCTGGCCAAGGTGTAGGGGCCGGGGGGCGGAGGCAGGCTGCCACGCGCGAGCGAGGTCTCAAGAAAACGCCAATCAGTGAAGTTCAGGCCGCCAAGGCTATACGTGTCCGGCCGTCCCAGCCCGTCGACAATCTGCAGCCACAGAAAACGGTTTGCCTGAGGAAGCTCCGGCTTCACCCAGACGCCGACACGTTCAGTGCCGTCCGGGATGACACGCTGGGCAGGCGGTGATTCATCCGTGAGCGCAAGGCTGATGAGGAGCTCCTCCATTGGGACTTCCGCGTAATCCTCCCGAAAATCCAGCAGGCCGCCTACGGTGGACGGATCAATGCCGATGATTGGCGCGAGAGTCCCAACCTGATTGGATCCCAGCCCGGCATAACTTGAATACGCCGCCGATGCATCGTCAATGCCCTCCAGCGCCCGATACGTCGTGCCCACACTCCCGAATGTTTCGCCGGCATACGACTCATTGCGATCGATGCGGACATCAATGCCGGCCTGAAAGGTGGCCTGATCTGCTGCCGCCCTATCCAGTGTCCCGCCAAAGGTCGCGATAAAGGCGCCTAGCACACCAAAGAGCAGCAGGAGGCCCGCAAGAGAGGCGGCGGGTGTGAATGCGCGATTGATGCGCTCAAGCGCCAGGTCCACGGGCAGCAGACCGATTGCCCTCGCGCCGGCTGCCGCAAACCGTATCACGAACGGCAACACGCGGTACATCAGCAACAGCGCGGCAAGCGTCGTGACGATCGGCACCAGCAGTACCGTTCGATCAAGCTGCGCCGTGCCATCGCTTTGCGCCACGGCGACGCCCTCGGCGACCTCACGAATCTCAACCTGCCAGAGGATGGCCCCGGCAATGACGAGCAGCATGATATCCAGATGGACGCGGCGGAACCAGGGGAGGTTTGGCGGCCGCGATCGTTCGCTCTGCAGTGTGGAGACAGGGATGCGCGCTATGCCGATGATGGGGGCGGCCATAATGACGACTGTCACAATCACGCCCGCCGCCAACCATGGCAGAACGGGAATCAGGGATGCCGGCACAAGGCTGCCGCCATCTAGCGCTGCCTGCCAGGCGTCGGCCTGCCCCGTTGCTCGGATGACGAGCACGGCGATGAGCGGCGCAAGGACTGCAGAGAGGGCCACCGCCCCGAGCGCCCACGCAAGGATGAGCATAACCGCGCTCCGTACTCCTGCGCCCCTGCTTCTCAGCAAGCCGACGATTCCCTCCGTCGTGCGTCCAACCGTTACGGCGATCATCGATAAGGCATACAGGACGATGGCGCCGACAATAACGAGGACGATGATGAGAGGCATCTGATTGCGGGCGACCTCATCCCGGAAAGTGGGCAGGCCATTCGCAAGCAGTGAGATGAAAAAGGTGCGCGGGGCATCGCCGGTCAGCCTGCCCTCGAGATTCACGAACGCAGATTCCGCGCCGCCGATGCCCATATCAAGCAGACCGTCCGGATTGATATAGAGCGTGTCTGTGACGTTGCCGAGGAGGGCGGGCGTCTCCGCCCCGATGCGCTCAACAAGGCTCTCCTCCGGAATGAACAGGCTGACCGTCCACAGGCCGGCCTGATTGCGCTCCGCGTCAAGGCGCTCGTAGAAGGTTCCCCCCACCTGGAACCAGTAGCGCTCCGCCGCATCCAACGGCTCCACAATACCAACCAGCACGGCATCAAATGGCGCCGAGGGCGGGGGGAGGCGGGGATTGAGGCGGAACTCTTGCCCGACCCCGATTCCTGTGCTCTCGGCGGCCGGCCTGCCAAGCATGACCTCCACCGGCCCGCTCGCAACCGCCTGCGCGAGACGCCCCTCGACAACCCTGACCTTTTCGTCGAAGCCTGAACGAGCCGTTAAGGTGGCGACAACATCCTGTTCGTCCGTACCGGTCAGCGCAGTGCGAATGGGAAAGGCAGTGGAGTACACACCCCGCCGGTCCAGCGCATCGCCCAGTGTGTCCTCCGCGGCGGCGAGTATGACGCTGCGAGCCTCGCGGTAGCTGCGCGGCTCGAATGAGGAGAATCCGGTAGCAAGGGTAACGTCGAGGTTATTCGCGTTGCGTTCAAGGTAATCCTCGAACGCAAGGCGTTCAACAGTATTCAGGTAGAGAGGGCCTAGAACGGAGAGTGTTATGGTCAGTAGGATTGCGAGGGAGGCGATAAGCGCCAACACCCTTTTGCCCCGTATCTGTCTCCAGGCCAGCCGCCATGGCGACACTCTTCAACCCCTCCCTTCACCACATCACACCTCACCGAATTATACTTGCCCAGACCCTGCTTGAACGTCAGCGAGCCCATTCGCATGGAAACGGAGACCGCATGAAACCACTCATTGATGCGCATACGCACATCGACCAGCATGATCCGGATGAGTGGGACGGGATTGTGTCTCGAGCACAGGATGCGGGGGTTGGCGCAATCATCGCCGCCGGCGTGACCGTTGATTCATCACAGAGGTGCATCGACTTGGCGGAGACGTATCCGGATGTTGTGTGGGCGGGGGTTGGCGTTCACCCGATGGATCTGACGGGCCCACTCACGGATGATGATCTCACCCGCCTGCGTGCGCTGTCCCAGCATGAGCGTGTGGTATGTGTCAGTGAGATCGGGTTGGATTGGGAGCCGGGACGGCCGGACAGGGTACAACAGGAACACGCTTTCCGGGCGCAGCTGCGTCTTGCGCGTGACGCGAATCTGCCGGTCATCTTTCATAATCGTGCCGCCGGCATGGAACCACTTGGCATTCTGGCGGAAGAAATCGGGACAACAGTGCCTGCCGTGGCGCACTATTTCCAGGGCCCGCTCGATTACGCGATGGCATGCCTTGAGCAGGGCATCTACGTCTCTCTCGCCAAACCGCTCCTGCGCCTGCCGGACCTGCAGGACATTGTTGAACACCATATTCCGCTGGATCGCATCGTTCTTGAGACTGACGCTTTCCCGCAGCCGTTCAAGAAGAACCGCGATAAGTGGACGGAGCCGCGTGATCTGCCGCAGGTCGCCGCAAAGGTCGCGGAACTCAAGGGTGTCAGCATAGAGACCGTCGCTGAAACAACGTCCTCAACGATGCAGTCCATCCTGGGACGCGTGATTGGCGGGGATTAGGAACAGGTCCGCGAATTAGGTTGCGTCTTTGACGGCGGTCGGCACCTCGTTTTCCGCCATCCCCTCACTGAGGCTGAGGAGACGGTCAGGCGCCGCGGTGCTGCGCAGGGACCGGAAGATGATCACGCAGAGAATCACGAGAGACAGCGTGACCGCCCCCATGATGGCAGTCGCAATCGGCGCGCCGAACATCTCCGCCAATCGGCCAATCATCGTAAACCCGATTGGTGATGCTCCCCACGTCATTGTGCGGATAGCGGAGACGCGCCCACGCATTGAGTCGCTGATCAGGAACTGGGCGCGTGCGGTGCTCGCCACAAGGCAGGATTGGAATCCGAACCCGGCGCAGAACGCGAGTCCAAGCGAGAGCAACAGAACCGTCGAGAAACTAAACGCGATGAGGGCGATCGAAAAGCCGAGTCCGCCAAAGATGATGAAATTCCGGATGGCGCGCGGCGAATTGAACGAGGCCATCGCTATCGATCCGGTCATGGAGCCTGCGCCGGCAGCCGCACCAAGATCACCCGCAACGGTTGCGCCTTGGTGCAGCACATCCCGCGCAAAGACAACCAGCATGGCCGTATAGGGTGATCCGAAGATGATGGCCGCGCCGGCGATGGCCATCAAGCCAAGTATGACTTTGTAGCGCCACAGGAACACTGCCCCCTCAGCCGTGTCCCGCATGACGGTAACCATGCTCTTTGTGCCCTCACGCAGACCCTGCCGCGTGTTGACGGGCGCCAGAAAGGCGATAGATACGACGGAGAGGCCGGCCGCAACACCAAATGCGGCCGCGCCGCCAAACTCGTCAAACAAGCGGCCGCCGATGAAATTGCCGATGAACATCCCGCCGCTAAACATGATCGACGACAGCGCAATGCCGTTCGCCATGTTGTCCCGGCTCACAAGATTCGGCACAACTGCCATGCGGGAGGGAATAGCAACAGCGAAGGCGATGCCGGCGATGACCGTCAGCACCATGAGGCTCCACACCTCGAGCAGATCGAGCGCGAGCAGCACAACGAATCCCAGCAGGGCCAGGATGGTGACAATCTCGGCGACGACCAGGATTCCCTTGCGGCTGAGTCGGTCTGCGAGAACGCCGCCGGGAAGTGACAGAAACAGGGATGGCAGCTCACCGGCCGTGGCCGCCGCAGCCACGATCTCCGGGGAATCGGTCAGCTCCAACGCAACCCACCCGCGAAAGAGGAGGAGCATCATGTGGGACATGATTGCGGAGACGGATGACAGCCAAAACAGCGTGTAATCGCTGGAGCGGAAGGAGCGCAGCGGCCCGCGGCTGAAGGTGGCTTGCAGCAAGTAGACCATGTCACCCTCTACAATACGACATCACGGCGTAGTTGACGGTTGGCGGATGGGTCGCTACCGTCCCATTTGGAGTATGCGCGCAAGAATCACACAAGCCGGAAGGAGCAAAGTGATGACAGGTTCAGCGGATGTCGTCTTGTACGAGAAGAGGAATCGGATAGCCTATGTGACGTTGAATCGGCCTGAGGCCATGAATGCATTGAGCTCGCAGGTCGGCGCGCGTCTGCATGAAATCTGGAGTGATTTCCGTGACGATGATGATCTGCTGGTGGCGATCGTCACTGGCGAGGGAGGGCGCGCGTTCTCGGCCGGCGCGGACCTCAAAGAGGTGAGCAGTCGGCAGGAGCAGGGCCTCACACAATTCGCGGAGCGGGAGCCGGGTTCACGCTTTATCCCTGACCTGGATGTCTGGAAGCCCATCATCGCCGCCATTGACGGCTTTTGCGTTGCCGGCGGCCTTGAGTTGGCCATGCAGTGCGATATTCGCCTCGCGACGGAGAAATCACAGTTCGGCCTCCCGGAGCCCCGGTGGAGCATCATGCCCGCCTACGGCCTCCATCACATGATGCGTATGGTGCCGACGGGAGACGCGCTCCGCATGATGTTGACGGGCAGCCGGATCAACACGGAGACGGCGCTGCGCATCGGCCTCATCCAGGAGATTCACCCGGATCGGGACGCGCTGATGACAGCCGCAGAGGGCATTGCGGAGGAGGTCAAGCTCTGCGCCCCGCTCGCCGTCCAGGCAATCAAGCAGATTGCCTACGTTGGCCGGAGCATGCCGCCGGAGTACTCATATCGGTTCGCTCAGGAGCTGAGCGCCAAGGTCCTTAGCAGCGAGGATGCGGCAATTGGCCCCGCCGCATTCGCGGAGCGCCGCACCCCGGAGTGGAAAGGGCGGTAGACCGTCAGCGCCGTTCACCTCTCGACAGGCTCGGCCCCCCCGTTAGGCCCCCTACCCCGCCGCCGTCACGCGGCGGGTTGGGTGTGATTCCGGCAAGGTCAGGCCGATCAGCCCCACGGTGATCGAGACGGGCAGCACAATGAAGAGCGCCGTCTCCAGTGAGCCTGTTCCCTCTTGCAGCGCGCCGGCCAGAATCGGCCCGATGGCTGAACCGAGAGGCGTTATCGTTCTGATGAGGCCCACTGCCACGGCAACCTCACGTGGCCGGAACTGCATATCAAACGGCACCGTCATAATCATCGGCACGACGGACGATGTCATCATTCCCTGAATGACCAGAAATGGGAGCAGAGCGAGTGTCCATGAATCAGAGGACAAGAAACTCTCGGGCAGCCACGACAACAACGGGTTAGCAGGGCCCAGAGACAGAATCGTCACGTACAGGACAGGCATGATGAACCCCTGCGTGAAGATGAACGGTTTTCGCCGCCGAACCCAGTTGGAGAGGGGGCCGACGCTCAGTGAGCCGATGGTTCCACCGATGGGGAATGCCGAGAACAGCAGGCCGACTGTAATCAACGATAAGCCATGCTCCTCCTGTGCAAATGTGGGAAAGAATGAAACGAATGTTGCCCACGCCATCGCCCCGCCAAATTGCGTTGACGCAATCAGGAAGAGTATGGGATGGCGCCGAAGAACGCCTGCCGGACCGCCCGCCGCTCTTTCAGGTCCCTGAGCGGTGTGGCTCGACTCGGCCGCGGGCACAGACTGATAGGAGCGCTCCCGCCCAACAATGAACCAGATGACTGCGACGATGGCGTAGACAAGAGCGAGCAGGAGATGAATACCTCGCCACCCGCCGACATGCGGCATCAATATCGGGACAAGGCCAATCGCCGCAAGTTGACCGACACCGAAGCTTGCGACGGTTATCGAATTCAGCGTGGCGATGCGCGGCCCGCTGAACCACTGCTGGATCAGCATCACCTCCGCCTGCGTCCGTGACACAAGCGCGTACATGAACATCAATCGGGCCGCCAACAGGACCCAGTAGCTCGGCGCGATGCCTTGGAACACCGCCGTCACCGCCATGCCAATCAACGCCACGAGGGTGACGAGGCGCGGGCTGAACCGGGACATCCAGATCGCGGACGGCAGGGAGAGCGTTGTTAGCGCAATAAAGAACGCGGACCCAAGATAGCCTTCCTGAACGGGGTTGATGGTGAATTCGCCGCGAATCTCAGGCAGGGTCACGCCAATCAGAAAGATCATCACGGTGGATGTTCCATCGACCGACCAGAGGGCGGCCATAACAACCCATCCGGCCTTGCCGGAGACTGGCGCAGTCACAGTTTCTTCTGTTGAGTGACCAGACGCAGGGTGTGGTCACTCGTGGCGGCACGCGCCGCCCGAGCGGCCCGACGAGCTACCACGGAGACGATTCAGATTCCTTCAGAGCGTCCGGCATTCTGTAGCTAATGCCGACGTCATCATAGACAGATCTTTCCATCATTCCCGCGAAATTATCGAAGGCGAACGACGAGGCGGGACGCAGGCGAGCGCTGATGATCTTGAGGCGGCGTTGCAGTTTGACGAATGCGAGTATTCCAAACGTGGATTGGTTCGGATACCCAAGCCTGTCGGCGGTCTCATTGCCAACCAGAGCGCGGGAAGTTCGACGTAGCACACTCAAGAGTTTGTCAGCCTTCTTTGGGTCAGTTATTCCCAGCAAGTCTGGTACCGTGTCGATATACCCGTTGGCTATCCCTGCCGCCATACGCCCCGGCGGGTTTTCCAGTGTCTTGGCGACACGCCTGAGATGGAGGCCCTCCTTCTCGGTCTCGAAAAGCAACGCCTCCGGCACCCCCATGAGCCAGGACGTGTAATGCCATGTGTGCATGAAACTATCGCTTTCATGGTCAGAGATGGGCACTCCCAGACGGCGCGCAGAATCCAGGTTCACGGCGGAGAATCCTGTCGCCGCCAGCGCCATATGGGCCCCTGAGACCGGCATGCCGTCAACCGGCTCATCCCACTCATCCGAGGCGGCGAGCAGGATGCGCATTTGAGCGTGGATAAGCCGGACACGCACGGTGAGTTTCCAGCCGTCCCCCATCCGATCCAGCCCGCCCGGAAGCATAATCTCAATGACGTGGCGCGTGTTCTGACGGACCCGGCGCAGGTTCGTCGCAGTTCGTTCAGTCAGATAGAACGACTTCGCAAGCGCCTCTGACAGGCCCGTGATAAGAGATTCGAGGACGAGTCCCACGAAGAAGAGGTCAGAATACTTGTGGAAGATTCGGATTCCGTCAGCTGCGAGCGCGGAATCGTATGTGACCACAGGCCTCGATTCCAGATCGGCAAAGAAGGCCCGGAACGCATCCGGCGCCTCTCTCAAGACAGCGGCATCACCATCGATGCCGGCGCGAATGAACCGGCTCACTTCGTCCATCTCCAAGCCGTACAGCGAGCGCATCGCGGCATCTGCCGCCTCATCGCCCATTCTGCGATGCTGGATGTACGTGTCCGTGAGAGCCGCGTCAATTGCTCGCGCGTCTTCATAACCCGCCACGCAATCTGCCGGCATAGTCTCAGTAATCATAGTTAGATTATACGGGAGAACTTCTGAGGATAATCTCATGGAGCGGGCTTAAATTTGACGAGTGTCCATTCCGGTGTGATGTCGTCAAAAACGGCGACAACAGGCATATCGACCTGCACGTCGTGCGGCTCAATGCCGATGACATTTGAGATCATCCGCGCGCCCTCATCCAGCTGGATGGCGGCGTAGACATACGGCGCGTCCTCATTGAAGCGCGGATCATCCGGCTGATAGACGATGGTGAATGCATGGACGCGCCCCCGTCCGGAGACGGGCGCCCATTCCAGATCGTCAGACAGGCACACGGGACACAATTCACGCGGGTAGAAAAAGAAGCCGTCATGCGTCCGGCACCGTTGAATCACAAGCTCGTGCCGTTTTGTGGCCTCCCAGAACGGCTTCGTGAAATCCCCCAATGTTGTGCCATGCAGCCCGCCGGGGATGGGCACCGGTTTGGTGTAGTTGCTCGTCATGAGTCAATCCTCTTCTCCGAATGAATGAAATGCGCGTCGCAACGGTCTCTTAGAGCGTGCCCTCGGACCCGAGGACCAGGGTGGCCATACTGCTCACCGTACCGCCTCAACCATTCACCAGACAGAGATCGTTCCGCTCCACCTGCCGCACACCGGCACGTCCCATGATCTGACGCACCGCCTCAATCACATGGCGGAATCCGCCGGCGTCACCGGGCTGTCCGCAGGAGAGCTGGCCGCCATCCGTATTGATCGGGAATTCGCCCTTATAGGTGGTATCGGTTGAGGCGAAGAACGGCCCGATATCGCCCTTGGCTACGAGGCCGGCATCCTCAAGGCAGACGGCGTGGAGGATTGTGTAGCAGTCATAAAATTGCGCGAACTGGATGTCTGATGGGCCATAGCCTGCCATCCCTAGCGCGATGGGCGCCGAGCGTGTCACCACGGAGCGCGTCAGCCGCTCCCGCTGCCAACCTGACAGCGGATCGCAGGCGATGCCCGCCCCAAGCAGATACACCGGCTTGTTTGGGAGTGATTTCGCCCGCTCTGCCGATGTCAGGATGATTGCGCCCCCGCCCGCGCAGGGCATGACGGATTCCAGTAGGCGGATCGGATAATTGATGTAGCGGGAATTGAGCACATCATCGATCTCGAGTGGCTGCCCGCGAAAGACGGCGTTCTCATTCTCAAGCGCATTGAAACGCTGATTAACAGAAATATGCGCCAGCTGCTCCTGTGTTGTTCCGTACTCATGCATGTGCCGTGAGTACATGAGGCCATAACCGGTGTTTGCGGCAACGGCCGGTCCGTACGGATCCTCGAATTCTGTCCTCATGCCGGGCGACGCAGGGCTGCCCCACGGACTGCCGGCCTGCCGCGCCTCAGAGAGGGTGACGAGCACGGTTGTCGCCAAGCCGGAGTAAATGGCCATGGCGGCGACAGAGGTCGCCGTCGCCCCGCTCGCCCCCATGGTGCTGACGCCGGTGACGAAATTGGGGTTCAGGCCCATATATTCACCGATCGGCGCAGGGTAGAAGCTGCCACCCTCCACAACAAGGCCATCGATGTCCTCTTTGCGAACGCCGGCATCCGCTATGGCTTCACGCGAGGCCTCGGCCATCAGCCCAAGCGCCGTGCGCCCTTCATACGTGCGGCGGGTAGGAATCTCAGCGAAACCGACAATCGCCGCGGCGCCTCGCATCGTCATAACTCACCCCCTGAAACCGCTGGCAACAGCGTGCAGCGCGCGTGCGCATAGTGTACACCCGCGCACAGCCTTGTACATGGCGCGTGGCGCGCTGAACAATACCGGTAATCGCGAGACACGGTGTGTCCCTTGCCGCGGTAACGCTCAGGTGAGGGCGCTAACTCTCCTCGGTCGTAATCGTGATGGAGTAACGGTCTCTCCCGCCCTGCTCCAACCACTGCCGCCTGACCTCGCCGGGCATCCAGATGTACACGGTAATCGTGTACTGCCGATTCGGAGCCAGGCCATCGATCTGGAAGGTGTTGCCGTAGCTATGCTTGACGAAGTAGTTGGCCGGGGTCCCTCTGGTATTGACCCACGTCACGGTATTTGTGTAGCGATCGGGCACATCAGGCCACTGCACGGATACTGATGTGTCCGTCAGGCTGAAGGCCGTCAAGTCCGTGGGGTCAGGCGTGGGTGTCGGCGCGGGAGTGGGAGCAGGTGTCGGTGTCGGTGTTATGTCGTTGTCTGCGACGGCGACCGTGCCGACGCTTGCGCCAACGGCGATGGAGTAGGCCGCGTTGTTGTTGATAGCGAGAGACACTGAGCCATCAACCTCATCGGCCGCGTCGTCTATGGTGGGCACGATGTGCGTCACCGATCCGCCGGCCGGGACTGTCACCGAATAGTGGCCTATGAACCCTGCTTTGGCGAAATCACCACTCTGATACACCTTCACGTCTACCTGAAAGTCGGACGCCGGAGCGGGATTGGCGGTGACGGTAAAGGTGGCATCGCCTCCCTCCGTGATGCCGCTCCCGGCAGACACGCTCACCTCGGGATGGTAGGCAACATCGTTGTCGGCGACATCGACGGTGCCGACGCTTGCGCCAATGACGACGGTGTAAGCCGCGTTGTTGTTGATAGCGAGAGACACTGAGCCAGCAGCCTCATCATCCGCGTCATCAACGGTGGACACGGTGTGCGTTACCGAGCCGCTGGTCGGAATCACAACCGAGTAGTAGCCGAGCTGCCCGGCAGCGGCAAAATCGCCGCTCTGATACGCCTTCACGTCCACCTTAAAGTCGGACGGCGGAGCGGGAATAGCGATGACGGTAAAGGTGGCATCGCCCCCCTCAGTGATGTCGCTCCCAGGGGAAACGCTCACCTCGGGATGGTAGGTAATATCGTTGTCGGCGACGGCGACTGTGCCGACGCTTGCGCCAATGGCGACGGTGTACGCATCGTTGTTGTTGATAGCGAGAGACACCGAACCATCGGCCTCATCCTCCGCGTCATCAACGGTGGCCACCGTGTGCGTTACCGATCCGCTGGCCGGCACCGTTATGGAGTAGTGGCCCATGTCCCCGGCGGCGAAATCGCCGCTCTGATACACCTTCACGTCCACGTCAAAATCGGACGGCGGAGCCGGATCGGTGGTGACGGTAAAGGTGGCTGTGCCACCCTCGGTTATGCCGCTCCCGGCGGACACGCTCACCTCAGGGAAGTAACTCGGCCTGGTCGTTAGATACAGATAGAACCCATCCGCGCCACCCGCGGAGAGCGGCCACATGATATTCCTCTCATACCTCCAGGCGAAGACCGAAATGACGTAGTTCTTCTCCGGCTCCAAGTCATCTATGTAGTAGTAATGGTTGGTAGTGGCCTTGTTGCGGGTCAGCCTCGCCTTTACTTCAATGGGGACGGGGTAACCGAGAGAATCCGCCCACTGGATTGTGTATCCGTCAGCATCAGCGACCTCCGGCCATTGCACGGCCGCCGCGGTGCTCGTCAGCGTCACCGCCGTCAATTCGCTCATTGATGCCGCTGATGGAGCCTCCGGCGTGGCCGTGGGGACCGGCGTTGGCGTGGCTGTCGGCGGCACTGGCGTCGGCGTAGCTGTCGGTGGGATCGGTGTCGGCGTTGCCGTCGGCGGGGTCGGTGTTGGCGTTGCAGTTGGCGGCACCGGTGTTGGCGTGGCTGTCGGGGCGGGCTGCGTTGCCGCTTCGATGCACTCCAGCGCCTCGCGGGCGGGCTGCCATCCGTGCCATATCTGCTCGCCTTCACGCGCCTCTGCGACTGTGAACGGCGTCAGATTGGAGTCCTGTACGTCGCCAAAGGCGATCAGGACACGCCGCCAATTCTCTCCGTAGGTGGGCGGCCTGTGTTGGTTCACCTTGTAGTAATTGCGAATGGTGGCGAGCAGGTCTGAGGAGACGCACTGTGACGCGGCCGCAGGTTGCGGAGCAGGCGTCGCAGTCGGAACTGGCATAGGTGTTGCGGTGGGCGCCGGCGTTGGCAACGGAGTGGGTGTTGCGGTGGGCGCCGGCGTTGGCAACGGAGTGGGTGTTGCGGTGGGTGTCGGTGTTGGCAACGGAGTGGGCGTTGCGGTGGGTGTCGGCGTTGGCAGCGGAGTGGGTGTTGCGGTGGGTGTCGGCGTTGGCACCGGAGTGGGTGTTGCGGTGGGAATTGGCGTGGGTGCCGGAATAGGCTGAGCGCCAGCCGCCTCGATGCATTCCAGGGCCGCGCGCACGGGCTGCCACCCGTTCCATATCTTTTCGCTCTGCCGCGCCTCTGCGGCCGTGTACGGCGTCAGATTGGAGCCTTGCACGTCACCAAAGGCGACCAGCACCCGCTTCCAGTTCTTTCCATAAACAGGGGGCTTTGTCTGGTTGATATTGTAGTAGTAGCGGACATCCTCGAGAACCTGGCTGCTGACACAATCCGATGCGCCCTGGGCGCTTGCCGTCGTCGCAGGGGACGAGCCGAACATGAGCGCAGCCGCGACAATCGCCAGCACCGCGAGGCCGAAAAGGGATGCGCCCCACCGGGCGGCCCTCATCCGACGCCACGCCCCCACGGAACGGTCAGGAGTTTGTCGGGAATCCTTCGGGGGGACCATGGCACACCTCTGTCTGAAGTCGTTTTGTGAACCGTCACTGACCGCTTATGTCGCCACACTAGCACAGCCTGCGTCGGTGTGCACGTATTGTGCGCAGGAACAAACGATTGCGTCTAAGCGGCCAATCCGCTTAAACTGCGAGAGGTATACCTCAGTATTTTCTGGCGTCAACCGACATTCTGGACGAAAAGCAGATTTACCACTGTCAAGACGGTTGGAGGAGGCCACTGCATGATCAAGCTGACTGACGAGATGCGTGAACACGTGAACTCTGCGCTGGAGAAGCGGTATCCTTGCATCATCGCGACGGCGGACCCGGACGGGATGCCCGGCCTGGGGTATCGGGGCAGCGTGATGATTTGGGATGATGAGCACATCGCATGGTGGGAGCGCGGTGCGCGCAGTCAGATGCAGAACATGCAGGCAAGCCCCAAGGCGGCCGTCATCTTTCGCAACCATGAACTCGGCATCGGCTGGCGGTTCTATGGCGAGGTGACCTTCCATCCACAGGGTGATCCCATGTGGGAGCAGGTGTGGAATCGCGTCGTTCCGCCTGAGCAAGAGCGCGACCCTGACCGCATCGGCACCGCCGTCATCATGCGTGTGGATCTTGTCCGCAGCATCATGCCGGACATCCTCCAACAGCGGGACTGAACACGAGCGGGCTAACGGGACCGCCCGCCAAACACGGCCATGGATCAATCCGCTGAGTTCGTCGACCTTATACAGATTCTCGGCGTCGCCACGCTTGCCGCAGTGGCGGCAACGCTGCTGCGTCAGCCCATTGTCGTTGCATTCATCTTCGTTGGACTCATAGTCGGGCCCGCCGGGCTCCAGCTCGTGCCGGAGAGTTCTGAGTTTGTCGATCTCTTCGGGCGCGTTGGAATCGCCCTACTCCTCTTCGTTGTTGGCCTCAAGCTGGACCCTGCGTTGATTCGGACCGCCGGCTTCGTCGCCGTCGTCTCAGGTCTCGGCCAAGTCGTCATCACGACAATCCTTGGATTCCTCATCACTCTGCTCTTTGGGGTTGATCCGCTGGCCGCCTTCTATATCTCGCTTGCGCTGACGTTCTCGAGCACCGTCATCATCGTCAAGGTGCTGTCAGACCGGCGCGAGATTGATTCATTGCACGGGCGCATCGCGCTCGGCATCCTGATCATCCAGGACATCGTCGTCATTCTGGCCCTGACCCTCCTCTCCGGTATCAGCACGGCTGAGGGCGCCGACGCCACACTGACGGAGCTGGCGCTCAGCCTGCTGCGTGGTTTCGCGCTGGTGGCCGGCATGATCATTGTGGCGCGGTTCGTGATCCCGCTTATTGAGCCACGCCTGCTCACGACCCCTGAGGTGTTGGTGCTGGGCGGCATCTCATGGGCTGTGCTGATGGCGGCCGGCGCCACATGGGCAGGGTTCAGCGCTGAGATGGGCGCCTTTGTGGCGGGCATCGTTCTCGCAACCAAACGGCCGCGCCAACTCGTTGCCGCCCGCCTCACCACTGTCCGCGATTTCCTGCTCCTGTTCTTCTTTGTCAGCCTTGGCGTCCATCTCCAACTCTCAGACCTGCAGGACCAGATTCTGCCGGCGCTTGGGCTGTCCCTATTCGTACTGGTCGGCAACCCGCTCATTGTCATGGCCATTGCCATCGCGATGGGATTCCGTGCGCGCACCGGCCTCTTTGCCGGCATGGCTCTGGCGCAGATCAGCGAGTTCTCATTCATCCTGATGGCTGTCGGCCTTGAACTCGGCCATGTCGATGAGGCCAGTCTCGCGCTCGTCACTCTTGTGGGACTGATAACATTCGCCGCCTCCACGTACATGATTACCTACTCGAATCAGATCTACCGCTACCTGCAGCCCATCATGAGCAGGCTCGAGCGGCAGAACGCCCACAGGGAGGATGAGGTGGTCAGCGATGAGGCAGATCAGGCTGTGGACGTTCTCGTCTTTGGCACGGGGCGGCTCGGTACAGTGATTCTGTCTCGCCTGCGCGACATCGGCGTTGAGGCGATGGGTATCGATTTCGACCCCGTGGCGGTGCGGCGGCTGCAGGAGCTCGGATTCCGCATGAGGTTTGCAGACGTTGAAGCGCCCGAGTTCCTGCACGGTCTGCCTCTCACCTCGTCGCGCATCGCTGTATCCACCATCCGCTCCCCGGAGATTGAGGTGGGTATTCTGGAGGCGCTCCGCGAGCAGGACTTCAGCGGACCTGTCCTGCTCACAAGCCAGTCCACAACTACGGCGCATCGGCTGGAGGACCTTGGAGCAACTCTCGTCCTGCTGCCATTTGAGGCCGCCGGCGAGCGCGCCTCTGAGATGATCGAGGAGACGCTGCGGGATCCGACATATCTGGCGCGCGTCCGCTCAAGCCCGCGCGCGCCCGTTGAGGATGAGTCCCTCGAGGAGCAGTAGCGTCCCTAGTCGATGACGCCCGCGCGTGGCCGCAGCCCGCGCTCCCGACGTGTCAACGTAAACCCGGAGCGGGACTCTGTCCGCGCTCTCTGCTCGGACGCGTCCGCCCGCCCCTCATGGAGCAGCAGGCGTTCCTTGACGGCAAGCCCGCCACCGAAACCTGTGAGGGCGCCGTCCGCGCCCACAACGCGATGTCAAGGCACAACGATGCCGAGCGGGTTCGCGCCAACCGCCTGCCCCACCGCGCGCGCGGCCTTTGGCCTGCCGATGGCGCGGGCAATATCACCGTACGTATGCACCGTGCCGGCGGGAATCTGCGTCAGCGCCTGCCAGACAGCACGCTGAAAATCCGTGCCGGCGTCCATGTCGAGCGGGCCGGACAAATCCACCTCACCGGAGTCCGCATAGCGCTGCAGGACACCCGCCCAGTGATCCAAAACCGCGCTCTCGGCCTGTTCAGTCACCTGAATCGCCGCGGACTCCCTCTCACGGTCAACGGATGCGCGATCTTCATGCGGCCCGAGAACCGCTTTCAGGCCTTTGGGGGAGGCGATGAGGCCGACGAATCCGAGTGATGTTGAAACAATACGATACTGATTAGCCTGCATCTTGAACACTCCTCCTCCGTATCCGCGCGCGTCCTCTCGGCACAAATCGCAGCACCGTCAGCGCGAGCAGTCCAAACACGATGCTCCTCCATGAGAACGGCCTGTCCGGTGACGCGTCCTTGTCGGGCCCATACAGGACATGGTCATACCACTGCACCACACCATACAACGCCCACGTCGCACGAGGCCACGCGGCTGACAGGCGGCTGATGTACTCAGCCGGCGTCTCATCGGGTCTGGTCTTGATGCCGGCCAACCGCCCAAGACGCACCGTCTGCGCATATGCCCGGCCGGCCGTCTGCGGGCGCGACAAGGCCTGCCACCAGAGGAACGCGAACGCGGCGAATACCGTCACGCCAATCACGCCGCCGAGGGCATACCAGGTGGCGCTGCCCACTTGAACGGTGGGGATCAGCCCGTCGTTGGCATCATCAAAGACCTCGTCGCCCGGCTCGATGAAATCTGCTTCACCTAGTAGATCGGCAGCCTCAAAAGCAAAGGCGCCAAGATCGTCAGCGAGTTCTAATGCATCGTCCGGCACCGGTCCTGTTGCTGTTCCTGCCGGGCCGCCGGGGGCATCCGGCTCAACATTTGGGGTGGCCTCGAATGGAATCCATCCATACCCCGGGAAATAGGCTTCCCCCCAGGAATGGAGATCAGATTCACGGACAATGAACGCGGCGAGGTCATCGTTATATTCGCCGGAGAGATAGCCGGCGACCATCCGGGCAGGCACGCCCGCCTCGCGGAGCATGACGGTCATGGCGGAGCCAAAGTACTCGCTATACCCTGCCCCCTCACCGAAGAGGAAATGCTCAAGGCCATCAACACCGGGCGGTGGCGCGCTGATGTCCTGCGAGTATTCGAGTGTCCGCAGGTATTTTCGGATCGCGATGGCCTTTTCGTATGGCGTGTCTGCATTCTGCGTAACGAGCGCGGTCTGCTCACGGATACGCGATGGGAGATCATCAGGCAGCTGCAGGTATCTCCCGGTCAACCAGTCCTCATACTCTGGTGTTTCCGTGTTGATATTCTCAGCGGACAGCTGCGGCACGTACGTCTGCAGGGTATAGCGTTGATTGGGCTGCAGAACGTCCTGGCTTGCCAGCTTGACGAGACGATCCCCCTCATCCGTATCGAGGTCAGAAAACTGCGCCTGGACCGGCAGCGATGTTCGCAGGGGTGTCGCCGCCGTAAAGACTGTGCTTGCCGGAGCCTTCAACTCAAAGGTGACGATCTTGACGCACGCATCGCAGCCCGTCGTGTATCTTTCACCGGCCAATTTTTCCCGACCTCGCCGGTCATCCACGACAATCGGCCCGTTGCTCCAGCCCCACCCGGCGTAGTGGTCATAGGTGCGGGCGCGCCAATAGAGGCGCTCATCGCTCTCAACGTGCATCAGGATATCGGTCGGCAGGTTGATATTTCCGCGGAACGGCAGCTGATCCGTAAAACCATAGAGCCCCATGGAGCGGCGCGCAGGCAGCGACGCAAAGATGCGCGTGAATGTCCCCTCCGCCTGGCCGATGGGAGAACGCAGTTCCGCCCACGCTGAACGAATGACGCCCGGCCCGGCGCCAAGCGTTGGGGTCACGCTGATGATGACGAAAACGATGAGAGCGAACCAGATGCCGGCGTGCATGACATGAATCGGCAGCCACGTACTCTGAGCCGCCTCCGTCGCGTTCCATGTCCGCCGTCGTTCAAGATGGACAAGGCGAACAATGAGCAGGGCGGCGGACAGGAGGAAGGCCATGAACCAAGGGAGGGCGCTTGGGGGCAGGTACGTGAGGTTGGTCACGATGGCAAAGCCGGCCGGCAGCGTCGCCCAGATTGAGCGCAGAACCAGCGTCAGATAGGTCGTTAGATACGCGACAGCCCATGCGCCAAGCAGGAGTAGAAAGACGAAGGTCAGCCGATCTGTGCTCGCGCCGCCGTCAAGCAGCGCCTGTGCCCAAAGCGTCATCCGATAGATTGCGCTCAGGATCCTGCCCTCCAAGCTCGCCGCGCTCACGACGAACAGGGTGTGGGCGAATGCCTGCGTGAGGCCGATAAAGAGCGCCGCTGCGTGCTGCGCCACGTCATTCCGTCGATGCGTGGCATTGACCAGCCCCGCCACGGTGCCGGTCAGCACAATGATTGCCAGGCCCGGCAGGGTCGGCACCCACCCCGCATCTTCCACGCTCCAGACGACGGTCACCGTGACAACGAGAGAGAGCGCGACGGTCAGCCAGCCGGTGTCCGGGTATGCGCGTAGCCGCTTCAGAAAACGCGTCAGCCACTCCGGCAGGACAATGAGCTGGGTGGGCGGAGTTCGCCGCGCTTGCGTACTCACACCCCCCACCTCTCAGGGCGTGTAAAGCTGCGGCGGTTTCCGGGCTGCATGGCGATTGGCCCAAGGGCGTTGAAACTGAGGGAGCGGCCAATATCATCCCCACGCCGAACGATGTAGGCGGCAATGCCCATCCCGTACAGTCCAGCCAGATCAGACGAATAGTCGCCCTGCGCACCAAAGCTTGTGGGTTCAAGGAGGATGACCGCACCGGGGGATTTCCGCTCCTGCAAGAGGGTGGCGGCGGCCATCGCATCATCAACAGATGGCGTGATGGCGATGATGCCGCTGCGTTGACCGGAGCGTGCCTCCTGAATGCCGAGCAGCTCCATGAAACTCACGCGCCCCTCTGCCCTGCAGAGAGCAAGCGCCTCCAGGATGCGCCACAGATGCTTATCCCCGGCGCCATTCGGGATCGTGTACTCGGTATCACCGACGGCGGAGAATCCAACGCCGTTGTCAAAATCAAGCAGGTACCGCGCAATGGATGCGGCAACCGTCACGCCGGTCTCCTCTGTGCCATCCAGCCCCTCGCCAACCTGCACGGCCGCGTTGAGATCAAGCAGAATCGACAGGTCTGATTGCACCTCCGTCTCGAACTCCTTGACCATGAGCCGGTTCAGTTTGGCGCTGCTCTTCCAGTGGATGCGGTTGAGGCTGTCGCCGACGGTGTAGCGACGCACAGAGACGACGTTGGGCGTCAACTGGGACGTTGCACGATAGTCAGGCGCATCACCCGTCTCTTCCGCGCTGGAGATAACAAAGTCATCCAACGGGAACGGGGCGGGATACACGACCAATTCCTGTGTGCTCCCAATCTCCCGTCTCGTTTCAAACAGGCCAAATGGGTCGGACGCAGATATACGGAGCGGCCCCCAATGAAAACGGCCTCGTGTGGCGGCGGTTGTGCCAAGGTTGGTCCAGTTTCGTGAGCCGCGTGTCGGCACACCCATCACCTCGGACGCAAGGCCGGGAACGTTGCCGGTGTCCTCAACATGCAGCCACGGGCGTGGCAGGAGTGAGGAGTTCTCAAGCCAGACTGACTCCTCCACGCGCTCCCCCACTTGCGCGAGCGTGGGACGGTCATCCGTCCCTGCTGAGATGCCCCTCATGCTGAGCTTGGTCCAGAGCCACGCCAGCAGGAACGCGCCCAGCACCGCGCTGAGGAGGTTGGACATGACATAGAAGCCTGACCCGAGCGTCAGCAAAAGCGCCAGAATGATCAGCGCGCCGAGATAGAAGCGGCGACTCCGCACAGCTCAACCTCAGTTTCGCAGCCACCCTCGCGGAACGGCGCCCGGCACGGGAACATGCTCCAGCACCTGCGCCAGAACGTCCTCTGTGCCGACACCCTGCATCCGCGCATTTGGGTTGAGGATAATGCGGTGACCCAGAACGGGGCCCACCAGACCCTTGATGTCATCCGGCAGCACGTAATCACGTCCGTCCATCACCGCACGGGCCTGACCGCCACGGAATAGCGTCAGCGCCCCGCGGGGGGAGGAGCCAACGTACACGGACGCATGCTCTCGCGTGCCGTCAACGATGTCGACGATATATCGCTTGATGAGGTCATCAACGTAGACCTGCCGCACCGTCTGCTGGAGTTCAAGCGCGTCTGTGGGTGTCACGACGGGCTCAAGGCTGTTGATGGGATGCTCAAGCCGTGTCCGGTCCATGATCTCTATCTCTGATTCCACAGACGGATAGCCGAGCGAGAGCCGCAGAAAGAATCGGTCGCGCTGCGCCTCCGGCAACAGGAACGTGCCCTCATGTTCCAGCGGGTTCTGTGTGGCAAGGACATGAAAGGGTTCCGGCAGAGGGTGCGTCACACCGTCCACTGTCACTTGCCCTTCCTCCATCGCCTCCAGCAATGCTGATTGCGTTTTCGGGGTGCCACGGTTTATCTCGTCAGCGAGGAGGACATGAGCCAGGACAGGCCCGGCGCGGAACTCAAACTCGCCTGTGCGCTGGTTATAGAGGTTGACGCCGATAACGTCCGTGGGCAGGAGGTCAGGCGTGAACTGCACGCGCTTGAACGTTGCCCCAAAAGACACGGCGAGGCTGCGCGCCAGCATCGTCTTGCCAACGCCGGGCACGTCCTCAATCAGACAATGGCCACCGCCCAATATGGACGTTAGGGCCAGCTCCGCCGCCGCCCGCTTACCCACGAGAACGCGCTCGACGTTCTCCAGAGTCCTATCAACAATCTCGCGAGCGCGGTCTACCGTCACTGTCACTCTCTACCCCCCGCCGATGGCCTATCCTGAAACTCATACTAGTATAGGGTGGCCATACGAAAACCCGTCGCCCGCATGGTGAGACGACAATACCATAGCCAGCCGCCGAATGAGCAATCACGACGTCCACACGACAAGCCAACTCACCGCCTGCATTGTTGCAGGGGGCGCCGTCACGCCCGGACCTCGAGTGATGGCCGCGCTGCGTCAAAGCGATTTGATCATCGCCGCAGACCGCGGCCTGGACACATGTCTGGAACTGAATGTCACGCCCACGCTGTGCATCGGCGATTTCGATTCTGTATCGGATGAGGGGATGAATGCGGCCCGCGCGCGTGGTTGGCCGATTCAGGAACACCCCCCGGAGAAGAACGCAACGGACGGTGAACTCGCCCTCGATGAGGCAATAGCGCGGGGCGCAAAGATGATCACGATTCTTGGCGCGCTCGCCGGAACAGACCGGGTGGATCACGTGGCCGCGAACCTGCTCTTGCTTGCGCGGCCGGACATCAAAGGAATCGACATTCGGCTTATCGATGAGAACCGGCAGGCATTCATCCTCCACGCGGGCGCCGCGCGAACAATCACGGGACAGCGCGGCGATTACGTGACCCTTCTGCCACTCTCCACAACAGGGGCGGCAATCACAACGTGGGGTCTTAAGTACGACCTGCTCGGCATCACCCTGCGCTACGGCTCAACGCGCGGTGTCAGCAATGAGCTGGTCTGGCAGGAGGCCAACATCGTCGTGGAAGAGGGTCACGTGCTGATCATGCAAGAGCGGCTTGTCGCAAACACGACATCACTCTGACCAGTTCAGCAGCCGTGCGCGCCGCCAATCAATAGTCACCGTGACCGCTGCGCCTGGCTGAGGCCGGTCGGTGGCGGCGCGGACCGGCACACGGGCGGCAAGCGGCACGCCGCCAACATCCAACGTAACGTCGTAACCGCCGCCCTGCAGGGTGACCTCTCCAACAACGGCGCTGATTCCGTCGGCTCTATCGGCCTGCAGCGTGACAGCCTCCGGCGGGATGAGGACGGTTCCTGCGCCATCAAAAGCAGCGGGATGATCGGGGTGCCACACGCCGAGCGGGCCGCGCGCCCCATGCCTGCCATCGGCGCGCGGCGAGACCTTACACGGAAAGAGATTCCGGTGCCCGAGAAAACGGGCGACAAAGGGTGATGCGGGAGCAAGCCAGACATCTTCCGGCGGACCGTACTGTGCCACCGTGCCCTGCGAGAGAACCATGATCTCGTCCGCCACCGCAAACGCCTCATCGTGGTCGTGCGTCACATAAATGAGGGTTGCCCCCTCACGATCACGAATGTGCCGGATCTCCTGCGTCAGCTCCTCGCGCAGGCGTCTATCCAGCGCGCCGAGCGGCTCGTCAAGCATGAGCAGGCGCG
Organism: Dehalococcoidia bacterium; assembly: GCA_965214725.1. GTDB lineage: Bacteria > Chloroflexota > Dehalococcoidia > UBA6926 > UBA6926 > VXMO01. The sequence continues at coordinate 337,540 of OZ243973.1, forward strand.
GTCGCGGCGCGAGCGACCGTGCGAGCGCGACCCGCTGCTGTTCGCCGCCTGAAATGGCCTCCACGGGACGGGAGGCAAGCGACTCTATCCGCATTAGGTCTAGGAGGTCATCGACACGGCGATTCATCGCCTGTTCGTCCCATTTCTGACTGCGCAATCCGAACGCGATATTCGCCCGAACATTCAGATGCGGAAAAAGTGCAAGGTCTTGGTGCATCAACCCAAATCCGCGGCGATGCGGCGGGATGCCTGCGAGCGAGGCGCCCTCCACGGCAATCTCACCGGCATCGAGCGTCTCCAGTCCGGCAATCAAGCGGAGGAGTGTGCTCTTTCCGCAGCCGCTGGGGCCCAACACGGCCAGCGATTGGCCGGCCTCAAGCGCAAAGGAGACGCCGGACAACGCCTGCGTCCGGCCCTGATCGTAGCTCTTCGCCACGCCCCGCACCGTGAGGAACGTGTTCTCGGTGTCAGCCACGGCGCGTCCTAGAACTCGCCCCAGCCGCGGTAGCGGGCGCGCTCGATGAGAAAGAACCCTGTGCCTGCAACGAGCATCAGAATGGTGCTCATGGCGAGTGCGCTTGCCAGATTGGCCGCGCCAGGCCGTGACAGATAGTTCAGGATGGCGACAGGCATTGTTGTGTACTCAGGACGATTGAGCAGGAGTGTCGCGCCAAATTCGCCAAGCGAGACTGCGAATGCAAAGACAATACCGACGAGAATCGCTTTGGACAGGATGGGCAGGTCGACCCTCACCACAGCCATGAACGGGCTTGCGCCCAACATCCAGGCCGCCTCACGCAAGTGCGGCCGAATCGCCCGCATGGTTGAGAGGACAACACGGATCACGAATGGGTAGGCAATCAGGGTATGGGCGAGGATGATGGGGACGACAGTGGTGCGGACGTCAAAAACGCCAATCCTCTGGCTGAGCAGATAGCCGAGGCCAAGCGTGACGGCAGAAACACCCAGCGGGAGCATATAGAACGCGTCAAGCGGGTTCCTCCACCATGTCCCCGGGTTGCGGATGCCGTGCGCGGCCAGCACGCCAAGCGGCACGGCAAGAATCACCGTCACAACGGCGAAACCGAGCGAATTCCGCATGGCCGCCAGCGGTGAGACAAAGAAATACTCGCTGCGCGAATTGGACATGATGGCCCTGTATCCGTCAATGCTCAGCCCGTCCTGCGTCAGGAATGAGTTCACCAGCAGCGCGAGCGGGGGCGCTAGAACGAGCATCACGGACGCGATGGCCCCAAGCCGCATGATCCTGTCTGCAGGCGAGCGCCCCTCCGCCGGCATCGCGCCCTGCGCGCGCAGGCGGATCCGTGACACTGCCACCGTCTGAAGCTTGACGTATACCCACAGCATGCCGAAGGTCGCCACCAACTGCGTCAGGGCCAGCGCGGCGGCAATCTGCGGCCTGAACAGGCGCGTCATCAGAGAATAGATTTCCACCTCCAATGTCGCATGGTCCGGCGCGCCAAGAATGAGAATGATCCCGAAACTCGTGAACGTGAACAGGAATATCAGCGCCGCCGCCGCCGCGATCGCGGGGGCAAGCAGCGGGGCGCTCACCGTGAGAAAGACGCGGCGCGGCGATGCGCCCAGCATTGCGGCGGCCTCACCAACCGCGGGATCCATGTTTGCCCAGAACGTGGAGACGAGACGCACAACGATGGCGTACTCGTACACAACGTGGGCAATCAGGATGATGACAAGCGTGTTGAGGAGGTTGATCGGAGGGGATTCGAATCCAAGGAGGCCGGTGAGAGTACTGTTGAGGAGCCCGGAGGGCCCAAGCAGTGCGATCAGCCCCAACGCCATCACGATGGGCGGGAGGATGAACGGAATCGTGATAGCCGCAAGGAGCGCGCTCCGCCCAGGGAAACGGTGGCGCGCAAACACGTACGCGGACGGCAGACCGAAGGCGAGCGCGAGGAAGGTAGAGAGCGCCGCCTGCCACGTCGTAAAGATGAATCTGCCGCGCAGCCATGGATCGCTTGCCACCTCCACAAAGGGTGAGAGAACGCCGCCGTCACCCCACCCCAAGCCCACGCGCATAACGCTTGCAAGCGGCCAGACAAAGGCGATGGCCAGAAAGGCGGCGGGCAGGCCAAACGTCAACGCGCGGCGCATGTCACTCAACCGCCTCTCGGCCCGTCAGCCCGCTTTCTCACGCGTCTACGGGGCGCCTAACGCCCACGCGCCAGAGCAGTCCACTCCTCGATCCAGCGGTCGCGATTGTCCGCAATCTCACCCGATCGCAACGTCGCGGGCTGGTCCGGGGTGGGGGCAAAATCGAAGATGTCCGGCAGGTCTGCATCCCGATTGACGGGATACACCCACATATGCGTCGGGAAATCCTCCTGGAAACGGCGGCCCATCATGAAATCGACGAATTGGCGTGCCAGCTCCTCGTTGCGCGCCCCCTCCAGGATGCCGATGCCCTCAATCTGGAGGAACGCCGCATTGTCTGCCAGAACGCTGGCCGTGGGCGGTTCTGTCAGGGAGCCCTCTGAATAGAACACCTCTGCGGCCGGGCTGGTCGTGTAGCTGACCACGATGGGGCGCGAGCCGCCATGCAGTGAGAATGACGTGTAATAGGCGTCCGACCATCCATCCGTGACGTGGACATCATTCTCATGCAAGTCGGTCCAATAGTCCTGCCATGTGTAGTCCCCGTCCTCGCCAAATGCGGCCACCGTTGCGAGTAGGAATGCGAGTCCGGGGGAGGATGTTGCGGGATTCTGAACCAGAGTGAGTCCGTGATAGTCCTCCTCAATCAGGTCACGGAGGTCTGCGGGCGGAGCGATGCCGTTCTCGGCGAACCAAGCGATGTCATAGTTCAGAGCGACAAGGCCATAGTCGACGGGCATGACATGGTCTGATGAATCAAGCCGATAATCACGCGGGACGCGGTCAAGCAAGGGTGACCGATATTCAATGAAGATCTCTTCGTCCAACGCCCGGCCGAGGAATGCGTTGTCGATGCCGTAGAACAGATCAGCAATCGGCGCATCCTTGGCGAGGATGGCTTTCGTGAGCGCCTCGCCGGCATCGCCGGACTTGAGGATCGTCACGGTGGCGTCATGCTCCTCCTCAAACTCAGGGATCACATCCTCACTGATATTGAAACTGTCATGGGTCATGACGATGAGATCGCGGGGCGCGGGGTCCGTGTTGACGCGCACGCTAAAGTTATCGCATGCCATTCCGAGCATGACGAGGGCCGCAACGCCCATCATTGACGTCATCCACAGCAGCGCCCGTCCCGTTTCCCGGCCCAAGACCAATCTGTTAACCGTTCCTTTCATGTGAGACCCCCCTCGCGCTTTCGGCAAAAACAAAGCCGCTGACTATGTCAGCGGCGCGTATTGCAACCCGGGAATGCTCTGGCAGCATCCCCGCAGCCTCTTCCCTCCGCTGGCATTACCCAGCTCAGGTTCCGACGGTCGCCCCGATCTCATTGTCGGGGCCTCTCAGCCGGGCACACCCAGCTCCCGCAAGACCCTATTCAGTTGTTACTGGTTGGCAGTATACGGGCCTGCTCCCCACCTGTCCATAACGCGCCTTCGCTTGCCAAATCGGTAGAATGAGATGGTGATGGATGCAGCGCGGATGATCATACATATGGGAATGTAACCAAGCATGTTCAAGGTAGCCCAGCCAGCCAGTATCGCAGGCCTGCTTGGAATGGCGACTCGCCCTGCAATCGACCACGCTGTCCCCTACACGCGGCTCGGCAAGGAGAGAGACGGCCAGCGATCTGTCGCCCGCACAATCGGCGTGGCCTCACTGCCACGGCGGGGCGATACCATCGGCCTGTCCCTCAAGAATGGCGTGGGGGCTCGCGGTTTCGCCGTCGTACGGAGCGCGACTGAGGGTTCCTGGTGGGAGATAGAAAATCTCCTGCTGCCGCCGGACGCTGACGATCTGTGCCTCGAGCTTGTGCCGCAGCTCGATAAGGCGCTGCAGCCAAAGAGGGGAACCACGATTTTTGTGCGCGTTCCGGAGGCGAGCCCTCTCACTCAGACACTGGGCCCGGCGGGATTCCGCCCCTACACGCACGAGGAACTCTTTGTACGTCCCCCTGGGGATCGCGCCCCGCGTGATATACCCGCCAACGTTGAGGTCACCATCCTCCCGACCGCCCCTGACTTTCGTCTGTTTCGGATTCACACGTCTGCACTGCCCGTTGAGATGCGCGTGGCAGACGGAATCACACTGCGTGAATGGCAGGAGGCCCTCGCGACGCGGTGGATCGATGTTCGCAAGACGATGGACATTGTCGCCTCATCGAGTGGCGCTGAGGTGGGTTGGGCGCGCTGCGGGCAGGTGAGCGGTGGCGCGGTGCTTGCCCGGTGCGCGACAGCTCCGGGCCATTCTGACGCAATCGAGGAGCTCATTGAGTCCGTCATTCAGGCATCCGGCCGTTCATGCTCAATCATGTTTCTTGTTCCGGAGCATGACGCGGCGCTCGGGCGGGCGCTGGGATCACGTGGATTCCAAGCAGAAACGTCATACAGGGGCTTTGCGCTGCAGATGGGGCGGAGGGTTCTTGAGGGCGCGTTTGCGCCTGTGGGCCTGTAGCCGGATGCAGAATTTCCGCCACGTGTGCGGTACTCTCAAGGGAGCATCCGTGTAGGTCGGAAAGGGGAATGTATTTGGAGCAGCAGATCTACGTTGCCAACGAGTCGGACTCCGACGATATGGACGCGCTTTTCTCTGCACTCCCGCCGCGCATCGCCGCCTCACTGCGCACGCACGGTGACGCACATCTCCTGCTTGAAATTGTTCTCGACCTTGGCCGCAGGCCTGAGGCACGGTTCCTCGATTCGGAGTTCGAGCTCAGCGATACTGAGATTACGGTTGACGATCTCGACTACATCGTTGGGCGTGTGGGTGAGTTTGATGATGACAATCGCGCAGGAATCGAGCGCACGCTGCACCGCATCTCAGCAATCAAGAACCGGCAGGGACGCGTGGTTGGCATCACATGCCGGGTGGGCCGCGCGATTTTCGGAACGATCAGGATCATCGAGGACCTTATCACGGACGGCGGCAATATCTTGCTGCTTGGCCGTCCCGGCATCGGCAAGACGACCATGCTCCGGGAGGTGGCCCGGGTTCTGTCGGATGATGCGCTCCGGCGCGTGATTATCGTCGATACATCCAATGAGATCGCAGGTGATGGGGACATCCCGCACCCGTCCCTCGGGCACGCACGGCGCATGCAGGTTCCGCAGCCGCACCTCCAGCACCGGGTCATGATTGAGGCGGTGGAGAACCATATGCCGGAGGTCATCATCATTGATGAGATCGGCACGGAGGCTGAGGCGGCCGCCGCGCGCACCATCGCCGAGCGTGGCGTGCAGCTCATCGGCACGGCGCACGGGAACCGGCTCGACAACCTCATCCAGAATCCCACGCTCGCCGATTTGGTCGGCGGCATCCAGGCCGTCACGCTGGGAGATGAGGAGGCACGGAGGAGGCGCACGCGCAAGACCGTGCTGGAACGCAAAGCGCCGCCCACATTCAACGTCGTTGTCGAGATTCGCAGCCGCACGGAGGTGGCTGTGCACGCGGACGTTGGACGGACAGTGGATATGATGCTTCGCGGCACCCCGCCACGCCCGCATGTCAGGAAGATCAGTGATGAGGGCGCCGTCGAACAATCCGAAGGAGATGGCGAGTCGCTTGAATCGCTGACTGAGAGCCGCGCCATCTATCAGATGGACGAGGAACGGAGTCTTGATAACTCCCGTGAGGCGGACTATCGGAGGGCATCCGCGGATGTCTTCGCGCACGGCATCGGCCGTGGCAAGCTCGAGGAAACCCTGTACGCGCTGAGCCTGCCGTTCCGCGTTGTCGATTCGATAAGCTCCGCAGACGTCATGCTGACAACAAAGCAGCTCTACCGTCGGCGCACCCCGGCAGTCCGGACGGCAGAGGAAAATCATGTTCCGGTCTATGTGCTGCGCAAGAATACGCCGACGCAGCTTGTGCAGGCCCTGCAAGCAATCGCGCACTCACGCGGAATGACGGAGGACATCGAATCAATCCTTGAGGACACCGCCGATTCTGTGCAGCGTGTCCTTGCCGGTGAGACGGACGAGATTGAGCTGAGGCCGCAGAACTCCTACATCCGCCGCCTCCAGCATCAGATGGCGCATGATGCAAGCCTCGAGTCACATTCAAGCGGCCGCGAGCCGAATCGGCATGTCCGGGTATACCGGACAGCGGCGGCTCTTGGCGCAGGGCGCTGACGCAGCCGTGGGAACCTTCATCACGCTAGAAGGGTGTGACGGCGCCGGCAAGACGACGCAGGCGGCGCTGCTAGCGGCGACGCTGCAAGGGCATGGCGTTGGCGTGGTGCCGCTGCGCGAGCCGGGCGGGACTGACCTGGGGGATTTCATCTACTCATACGTGCGGCAACAGACGAGCCAATCTGCGCAGCAGGGCTTCTTTTCAGAGCTTGGCAGTCCCGGGTTTCCCGGCAAGGTTGCTCCCATCCCGGAGCTCTTTCTCTTTGCCGCCGCACGGGCGCAGTTGGTGACGGAGGTGATCCAGCCGGCGCTTGAGCGTGGCGACATCGTCCTGTCGGATCGATATGTCGATTCAACCACCGCCTATCAGGGCTTTGGGCGCGGGCTGCCATTGGAGGAGGTCGCACAGATCAACGCCATCGCAACCCGTGGAATCATGCCTGATCTCACAATCCTGCTGGACATCGATCCGGCGGAGGGGCTGGCGCGCGTCCCGCGCAAGCAGGACCGCATGGAGAGTGAGTTCAAGCGCTTCGAGAACCGTGTGCGGGACGGGTACTCAGCGATTGCCGCGTCAGAGCCGGACCGCGTGTATGTCCTGGACGCGACACTCCCGCAAAACGAGATACAGGCCCGCATCTGGGAGCGCGTCTGCGGGCTCCTGAGCATAGAACCCAGCGCGGCTCAGCCCGTTGAACGACTCTTCTGAGAGCAAGGAACAATCGTGACGTCATCCGACAATCTCTTTCATCTGCCTGCCCATGAGGCCTCCCGGCTCCTCGCCTCCGGCGACATCAACGCCGTCGAGCTAACGGAGGCGGTCCTCGAGCGCATTGAGGCGGTTGAACCACGTGTTCGCGGACTTGTCACGGTTACCGCGGATAGGGCGAGAGAGGCGGCGCGGGAGGCGGATAGACGCATCCGTGACGGCAGCGGGACAGCCCTAACGGGCATTCCGCTCGTCCTCAAGGACAACATGTGCACGGAGGGAATCCTGACCACGTGCTCGTCACACATGTTGGAGGGGTTTGTGCCGCCATATACCGCGACGGCGGCGCGCAAGCTGCTGGACGCCGGCGCGGTGTTGGTGGGCAAGTCCAACATGGACGAATTCGCGATGGGATCATCCACGGAGAACTCCGCGTTCTTTCCCACACATAACCCGTGGGATGTGGAACGTGTGCCGGGAGGATCATCAGGCGGCTCAGCGGCGGCGGTGGCGGCTGGCGAGGCTCTCATCGCGCTCGGCTCAGACACAGGGGGTTCCATCAGGCAGCCGGCATCTTTCTGTGGCGTCGTCGGCATCAAACCCACATACGGGACGGTGAGCCGCTACGGCCTGATCGCGTTCGCCTCATCCCTGGATCAGATCGGACCACTCACCTCGAACGTGACGGATGCTGCGCACACCCTCAACGTCATTTCCGGCCATGATCCAATGGATTCAACATCCGTGAACCGTGACGCGCCGGATTATGCTCGCGCGCTCATTCCTGATGTGCGCGGCATGAAGATTGGCGTTGTCTCAGAGATGTTCGGCGCGGGCGTTGAAAGGCAGGTGGGCGACACGGCGCTTGCGGCGGCGCGCGTCCTTGAGCAGGCAGGCGCAATCGTCGATTGGGAGGTCTCCCTCAACCTGACGCAATACGCCCTGCCCGTCTATTACATCCTCGCGCCATCAGAGGCCTCATCGAACCTCGCACGTTACGACGGCGTCAAGTATGGGTACTCGTGGGACGGCGCCGCTGACATGTGGGAGGGCATGGAGCGGACGAGGCAGCATGGATTCGGGCCGGAGGTGAAACGACGCATCCTCCTGGGCGCATATGCTCTCTCGTCCGGGTACTACGACGCCTATTACCGCAAGGCGCAGCAGGTGCGCACGCTCATTCGGCGTCAATTCCAGGATGCCTTTAGCAGGTACGATGTGCTGCTGACGCCCACCTCGCCGACCCTCCCATTCGGACTGGGAGAGCGCACGAATGATCCCCTGTCCATGTATCTCGCAGACATCTGCACCATTCCGGTCAATATCGCGGGGCTCCCCGCCATCAGCCTGCCATGCGGATTCGTGGACGGGCTACCAGTCGGCCTGCAGCTCATTGGACCATCGCTCGGCGAGGAGTCAATTATCCGCGCCGCGTACACCTATGAGCAGGCTACAGACTGGCACACCATGCGGCCCAATCTTTTGCCACTGTAAGTGACCATATTGCCAAGGGGGCAAACGCGGCCCAAGTAGAATCGGTATGATTAACGGTGATGGACGACATACTACGGATTCTTGAGAAGGACGCGCGAACGCCGCCGGAACGCATCGCTGAGATGACCGGGCGCTCGCTTGATGACGTGCGCGAAGCGATCATCACGGCTGAGCGAGACGGCATCCTGCTTTCCTATCGATCCCAGGTCAACTGGGACGCGCTCGGCCGCGGCGACGTGCACGCCATCATCGAGGTGCGTGTCGCTCCTCAGCGTGAGGTGGGCTTTGATTCAGTGGCAACCCGCATCGCCCGTTTCCCGGAGGTTCGGTCCATGCATCTCGTCTCCGGCGATTATGACCTCGCCGTTCAGGTGTCGGGTGAGAGCATCTATGCGATCTCCAATTTCGTGGCGAGTAAGTTGGCTGTGCTGGATGCCGTGCAGGGCACGGTGACGCATTTCGTCCTCAAGCGATACAAGGAGGACGGCACACTCTTCGATACCGAGGATGCCTCGCCACAGCGTCTCCCGGTGTCACTGTAGGGACGCATGATGACCAATTCGAAGCTGAAAGACGCCGTGCCGCCCGCGCCAGTCACGGACGGCGGCACGGGACGGCGGCGGATCGCGCAGAGAGTGGAGGATATTCCACCGTCCGGCATCCGCAAGTTCTTCGACCTGATTGCCGGGCAGGAGGGCATCATCTCGCTTGGCGTGGGCGAGCCTGATTTCGTCACCCCCTGGCATATCCGCGAGGCCGCCATCGATTCACTGGAACGCGGACACACGCATTACACATCAAATTACGGCACCCCCGAATTACGGCGTGAATTGTCGAGTTACCTGGAACGGCACTACGGCGCGCGCTTTGATCCTGAATCTGAGCTGCTCATCACCGTGGGCGTTTCTGAGGCGCTTGATCTCGCCCTGCGGGCAACGCTGGACCCCGGCGATGAGGTCATCACGGGTGATCCCTGCTACGTCGCCTATTTTCCTGTGGTTCACATGGCGGGTGGAACGCTGCTCACCGTGCCAACCACGATGGAGAATGAGTTCAAACTGCGCGCGTCGGAGGTTGAACAGCTGATTACGCCGCGCACGAGGGCTCTGCTCATCAATAACCCGTCCAATCCAACGGGCGCAGTGCTTGACCGCGCAACAACGGAGGAGCTTTCAGAGATGGCCGCGCGCCATGACCTGCTCCTTATCGCAGATGAGATCTATGACCGTCTCGTCTATTCACCGGATGAGCCATTCACATCCTTTGCGTCGCTCACCGGCCGCTCTGACCAGACACTCGTATTGGGTGGGTTCTCGAAATCGTATGCGATGACGGGCTGGCGGGTGGGTTATGCGGCCGGCCCGCCGGACATCATCGCCGCCATGATGAAGGTTCACCAATACACCATGATGTCCGCGCCAACGTCTGCACAGGCGGCGGCGTTGGAGGCGCTGCGTGAGGGCGAGCGTGACGTGGAGAATATGCGTGAGGCCTATGATCAGCGGCGGCGTCTGCTTGTTGAGGGCCTGCGGCGCATTGGCCTGCCCTGCGTTGAGCCCCGTGGCGCCTTTTACGCCTTTCCCTCCATCATGCCGACGGGAATGTCGTCCGACGAGTTCGCTGAACGACTCCTTTTGGAAGAGGGCGTTGCCGTTGTGCCGGGGAGCGCGTTCGGCCCGTCCGGCGAGGGGTTCATTCGATGCTGCTACGCTGCAAGCGTTCAGGACATTGACGAGGCGCTGACACGCATGGAGCGTTTCATGGAGAGACACGCGCGATAGCGCAGATACAACTCACCCTCCGAAGGGAGGCAGCTGATGGTCGATCACGCATCAAACGGCCACGGAGATCCCCCGGCCGCAAACGGGCCCGGCGAGCCGCCCAATGACGATGATCTGGTCGTCACATTTACCGGCGTATCAGCAAAGCCGAATGACGATGGCACAATCGATCTCATCATCGGGACCAATCGCGGGGATATTCGCGGGATACTGCACCCAAGGGAGGGGCAGGACGGCGCAGTGATCTTTGTTGGCGGCGGGCGCGACCTTACAGGCCCGGCGGACGGCATCTACAAGGACCTTGCCGCCAAACTCACCGAGCACGGCGTAACATCACTGCGCCTTGGACAACGTCGCTCAGAGGTCTTTATTGAGGCCGTCGCGGATGTCCTGGCAGGCATCTCGTTCATGCGCGGAATCGGGGCGGGGCGGCTCGCGTTGGTCGGACATTCGTCCAACGGCGCCGTGGCGATCAAGTCGGCGGCATTCTCTCCGCTTGTGGTCGCGGTTGCGTCCCTGTCCGGACAGACCTTTGGAGCGCAGGATGTCGCCGAAATTGCTCCCCGCCGGCTGCTGGTTGTGCATGGCCGGGAGGATGATGTTCTGCCGTACACGGACGCGGAGCGCATCTACGAATGGGCAGGCGAACCAAAGGAACTGATCCTGTACGATGGCGCGAACCACGGGCTCCGTGAGGCAGGGGCAGAACTGCGAGACACGCTCGAACGGTGGCTTGTGGAGGTGGTGGGACCGGCCCAGGAGGGTTACGGCTCGGACTCATCCTCGCCAAACACGTAGCGGACGCGGACATAGCCCTCTTGCGAGGCCGGGGCATTGGACAGCATCTCTTCGCGGCTATACGACTCTCGGCTACTGTCACTCCGGTAGACGTTTGTGACGTCGATGGCGTGCCCCGTTGGCTCCACCCCATCAGTATCAACCTCCTGCAGGGCTGACACGCTTTCGATGATGGCATCGAGCTCGTCACCGAATTGTGAGATTTCCTCCTCGGTCATACCAACCCGACTCAACTCTGCGAGAGAGCGAACAAGGTCAGGGCCGGATGGGCCGCCGTCAGTGTTGCCTTGAGTCACGCGTAATCCTCCACAGTTTCTGACATTGTCGCACGACACGGCATCGCCGCATCAAGTCTGGTCTGACTTGCGTGCGTCAGCGCGGCGTCGCTCCTCAAATGCGGCAACGCGCGCCTTGATCTCCGCCTCAAGCCCGTGCTCAGTCGGCTCATAGTATCGATGGTCCTGCACGGCGTCAGGCCGCATCTGTTGGTCGGCGATGTGGCCGGGGAAATCATGCGGATACTTGTATCCGTTGGCATAGCCCATGCTGCTCATCAATGGGTGTGGCGCATTGCGCAGGTGGAGCGGCACAGGGAGCGCGCCGGACGCGCGGGCATCTTGCGCGGCGGCAAGATATGCGCGATACGCGGAGTTGCTCTTGGGCGCCGACGCCAGGTAGATGCACGCCTCCGCCATCGGGAGATACCCTTCCGGCATCCCGACAAAGTGGACTGCCTGCTGGCACGATGTCGCGACGCTCAAGGCCATCGGATCAGCAAGCCCCACATCCTCAGCCGCAAAGATGACCATTCTGCGGACGATGAAGAGCGGTTCCTCACCGCCTTCAAGCATGCGCGCCATCCAATACAGCGCCGCGTCCGGGTCTGAGGCGCGCATGGACTTGATGAACGCGGAGATAACGTTGAAGTGCTCCTCGCCGCCCTTGTCGTATCGAATAGCGCGGTGCTGGACGGCGTCCTCGATTGTGGGGAGGTCAACGAGGCGGCTGCCGTCCTTTGCGGGCGGAGTCGCGCTCACTGCCACCTCAAGAGCGGTCAAGGCAGCACGCGCATCGCCATCAGACAATGAAATCAAGGCATTCGCCGCATCATCCTCAAGCCGCGCTTTGAGGCGGCCGAGCCCCTTTTCGGCATCTGTGAGCGCCCGATCAATCACACGGCGAACCTCGTCATCCGTCAGGGAGTTGAGCGTGTACACACGCGATCGAGACAGCAGCGGCGCGACGATTTCAAACGATGGATTCTCGGTTGTCGCGCCGATGAGCGTGATGGAGCCATCCTCAACGTGCGGCAAGACAACATCCTGCTGCGCCTTATTGAATCGATGAATCTCGTCGATAAAGAGGATGGTGCGCTGTCCCGTCATGCCGCGTCGCGCTCGCGCCTCTGTGAGGACGCGGCGCAGGTCTGCGACACCGGATTCAACGGCGCTGACCGGCTCAAAGTGGGACTGCGTCATATGAGCGATGATGCGCGCCAAGGTGGTCTTGCCTGTGCCCGGCGGCCCCCACAGCACCATTGAAGGAACCTGATCAGCCTCCATGGAACGGCGGAGAACGTGTCCCTGACCCACGATATGTTGCTGCCCGACGAACTCATCAAGGGTTGTCGGGCGCATGCGGGCGGCAAGGGGCGCCTCGTGAGAGAGCCGCTCCTCACGCTGCTGCTCGAACATGTCAGCCCCGGCTGCCACGGACGTCCTTCGCGTTTGGCCGGACATTCGGACTCCCGCCCGGGGAACACTGCCTGAGTGAAGTCGCCTCGTGTCCCCCTACCGCATCATACGGCCATTATAGCGGGCAGCCGGGCTACCAGGTTGGCGGCTTCGTGATTACCCCGCGGTCATCACGAATCTGGTCAGGCTGGTTGATGTCAGGCAAGCGTTCCTGGACAATCGCGGTGAAGTATTGAGCCCGTCGATACAGACATCGGTAAGAGGCGATTTGACTGCCATCAGAAAGTTTCTAGCACATATACCGAGACCGCCCTGAGGCGGTCTCGCCATGCCACCTAGGCGACATGGGTAGTCGGATAATCATCATGCCCAACATCTCCGTTTGCGTCAATGTCCTGAGTTCAGTTACCCGGCCGGCGGCGGCATGGAGTCCAGGTTGTTTTGGACGAGTTGGGTGGCGGGGTGCGCCTCGCCGCGCGTCTGCTCCAGAACCGCGCTTGCCCGCTCAAACAAGGCCCGCGCGCCATCCATATCTCCCATGTACTGCAGAATGCCGGCCAGATTGTTGGCGCGTATGGCGACGAGGGGGTGATCCGCGCCATAGGCCGCCTCATCAATCTCCAAGGCGCGCTGATAGCCGTCACGCGCCCCCTCCAGATCACCAAGATCGCGCAGAACGCCGGCAATATTGTTTATCTCCGCAGCCACCACAGGGTCGTTTGGCCCGCGCTGCCGTTCATCAATGGACAACGCGCGTTCGTAATAGTCCCTAGCCAGCTGCAGATCTCCCGACTCGTGGGCGAGGCCGCCAAGATTGTTGATGATTGACGCGACGATGACATCATCTGACCCGTTGGCGGCCTCCAGGATGGTGAGGGCGGTCCCGAGGTGTCGCTTGGCATCATTGAAATGCCCCAATTCCTGCAGCACACCGCCGAGGTTGTTGTGGATGATCGCAACCGATTGGTCCTCGTCTCCGTAGACGCGGCGGGCGCGGTCCAGCGCCTGCTCATAGTGCTGACGCGCTCCGCCCATATCCCCGAGCTCCTGAAACACACTCGCCAGATTGTTGAGGTCTTGAATGACACTGGGGTGGTCGTCGCCGTGGTCTTGTCGATCAATGGCAAGCGCCTTTTGCAGGTGTTCCCACGCCGTCAGTGGATCATCGTGCTCACGGGCCGTCTGCGCCATCTCGCGCAGGGTATCCGTCGAGAGATTCTCTGCTGACTCGCTGCTCATGTCGTTCGCCATGCGAGTGTCATTCCGCCATCAACAATGATGGTCTGCCCGATAATCATGGCCGATTCTGGCCGACACAAGAATCCCACCGTGCGGGCGATATCCTCCGGGGTCACCATCCGGCCTGCGGGTGTGTCACGCGTTGCCGTCGCGATCATGGTGTCCCGGTCATCAAAGTGGCCAAGCGCATCGGTCTTGACGAGGCCACCTGAAACGGCGTTCACGCGGATGCCATGGGGAGCAAGTTCAACCGCGAGATAGCGTGTCAGGGATTCAAGCGCAGCCTTGGACACGCCGACGCTTGTGTAGTCAGTCATCACGCGGCCGGCGCCCACACTGGAGATGTTGACAATCGCGCCACCTCCCTGAGCGGTCATGATGGGGGCAGCCAGTTTCGCGGCGAGCCAAGGCGCGCGTGCATTGATGCCCATTGTCCAGTCCCAATGCTTCGCCTCAAGCTCTGTGGCGGAGCGCTGGACGCCGGATGCGGCGTTGTTGATCAGGATATCGAGCCGGCCAAATGAATCCGTGACATCTGAGATGAGGCGCGTAACCTGATCGGGATCACCGAGATGGGCCTTGAATGATTCTGCGCGCACGCTGAAATCATCTCGCACAGACTGAACGGTCTCCTGGGCTTGCTTGGCGTTGCGAAGGTAGTTGACGGCGACATCCGCGCCCAACCCGGCAAGTTCACGAGTGATGGCGCGGCCGATTCCGCGTGAGCCGCCGGTAATGAGCGCGACGTGACCGGTCAGTGGCAGCGCGCCGCCGGCGCCGGAGTTTCCAGTTGACATCGTGTTCGCATTGTAGCGCAGCGGGGGTGAGCGATGGCGAATTCGGCTACTCCAACCTGCCGATGACATCCTTTTGGGCGGCGATTAGTCTGGTGATGCCCTCCATCGCCAGGTTGAGAACGGCGTCAAACTGGGAGCGGGTGTAGGTCGCCCCCTCTGCCGTGCCCTGCACTTCCACAAGCTGGCCGGATTCCGTTGCGACAATGTTGAAATCCGCCCCCGCCTCCGAGTCCTCCTCATAGCAGAGGTCAAGGACTAATTCGCCGCCTCTCCGCCCGTCCAGAATGCCCACGGAAACGGCGGCGACGGCCTCGGTAAGCGGGAAAGTCGGAAAGGGGTTCTCGGCGCCCGCATCACGCGCTGTTCGTTGCGCGCGCCTCAGCGCCTGATACAGCGCGACATAGGCGCCGGTAATGGCGGCGGTTCGTGTTCCGCCATCCGCCTGGATCACATCGCAATCAAGTGTAATCGTACGCTCTCCGAGGTCGGGCAGGCTCGTCACTGCGCGGAGGGAGCGGCCGATGAGTCGCTGAATCTCCTGAGACCGTCCAACATCCCTGCCCTGCGCCCGCGCTCGCGCTGTTCGTGTATGGGTGGCGCGGGGCAGCATCGCATATTCCGCCGTCACCCACCCCCTCTGCTGCCCGCGCAGCCATGCAGGGACGCGGTCCTCCACGGACGCAGCACAAAGCACTCTGGTGTCGCCTTGCACAATCAGCGTCGAACCCTCGGCATGGTCGAGGTAGCCGGGCGCGATGGACACGGGACGCAGGTCAGCGGGGGAACGGCCATCAGAACGTCTTGGCATGGACACAGGGCGTGAACCTCCATAGGATCGGATCTCTTTTGTACGCGCTGGCGGGCGGTGTGTGGGATTCCTCTAGGCATTATGGCGCACGCGAGCGGACGAGAACGCTTTGCCGTGTACGTACGGGTTGAAACACGGACCAAATTGGCTATCATGTACTAGTTACTGGTCAGCAAACCCCTTCCCACCTCTCCTACTGCCTGCCGGTTTCGATGACTCACATCAACAGATTGCCTTGGCACAGCCGGCAAGCGATTTTGGTTGGATTGAATGGAAAGGCGGGATTCCCCTGACGCCCCTGAGCCGCCCGATGAGCAACGCTCATCGCGTGTACGGCCGTTGCTCGCTGCCGCCCTCCTGCTTGCCGTCGCAATCGCATTCGGCATCCTGATCGCCCGTGAGCTGGCATTTGCACCCGCTCCTGTCGAGATCCAGCTCCCGCCCGCCGAGCCAACAACGGGCGCCGTTTCAGTACACGTTGGCGGCGCCGTGCTCAATCCGGGGGTGTATTCCCTCCCCTCCGGGTCACGCGTTGTCGACGCAGTCCAGCAAGCCGGCGGTTTTCGCGATGGCGCAGACACTGACGCCGCAAATCTGGCAGAGGAATTAGACGACGGCTCGAGCTATATTGTGCCGTTGCATGAGAGCGATGCCCCCGAAAGCAGCACCGTGATTGTCCATGTCTGGGGGGAGGCACAGGAGCCTGGACTCTATGAGTTGCCGACAGGCTCCCGTCTAACACATGCATTGGCCGCGGCGGGCGGCGCGACAGAATCGGCGAACCTCTCAGACCTGAATTTCGCCGAGATTCTTGAGGACGGCACACGTTACTCCATTCCCCGTTTGACCGAAGCACAAAGCGAGACTGTCTTTGTACACATCGTTGGAGCAATCGAACGACCGGGAACGTACACGGCGCCGGGCGGCGCGCGTCTTATAGACGTCATTGAGATGGCGGGCGGTGTCACATCCGGCGCGGACATCAATGCCGTTGAACTCGCGCTCCGTCTCGAGGATGGTCAACGCTACTACATTCCCCACATGGGTGAGGAGATCGTAGGCGATGTGACAGTCCACCTTGCGGGGGCTGTGGTTCGGCCCGGCCTGTACACCCTGCCCAGCGGAGCCCGCGTTATCGACGCTCTTGAGGCAGCCGGCGGGACGCTCTCACGGGCCGATATGCACGCCCTGAACCTGGCAGAGCCTGTCCGCGACGGCGCGCGCTATGCGGTTCCTGTTATGCGCGCCACGGTCAACATCAACATTGCAGGCGTCACTGAGTTGGATTCCATCCCCGGCATCAGCCGGAACGTGGCGCTGGCGATTGTGAATCATCGCGAGGCATCCGGCGCCTTTACGGACGTGGAGCAGCTGCTGGACGTGTCGGGCATCGGACCATCCACCATGGCCGCCATTCGCCCATACGTCTCCGTCACCTAGCCGGCAATGCGCCTCCTCACGTTCGCGGCTGGGATTCTGCTTGGTCTTGCACTCTCTCTCGTCTTTCACGTCCCGCTGGTTGTCGCCGTCGCGCTCGGCGCGGGCGCCGCGGCCGCCGCCGTCATCTCACGGCGGGGCAGTCTGCTGTTGGCCTGCATTCTCCTAGTGGGTGTCATGGCCGGCATGGCACGGGGAGCGCTGCCGGATAGTGACTCAGGAGCGATACCGGCCGGGCGCCTTGCTGGGCGGGAGGCTGCCCTGCACGGGACAGTTCAAGACGCGCCCTCCCGACGCGGCCAGCTGATGCGCATCCGCACAACGCTAACGCACGCTCGCCTCCTGGACCGCCCCGATACCACGACATATGAGGTCTATGGCGATGCGATCGCCTGGGTATACCCGCCGCAATTCGAACTCGCGCCCGGTGATCAGGTGGCGCTGTCCGGCGTGCCTGAATTGCCCGCCCCCGTTGAGGATGACCCGAACGCCCCGCCTGATCAGGGGCAAGCCGCGCCACCAACCGGAGATGACCTCGTCATTCTCATGCGCCCCTATCTGAGTTTGATACAGCCCGCTCCGCCGCCAATGCGCATCCTCAATTCCCTGCGCAGCCACTTGCAGGAATCACTCGAACGGAATCTGCCGTCACCTCAGGCGGAGCTGGCACGCGCGTTGCTGCTCGGTCAACGGGACGATCTGCCCGCAGACATTTACGACGAGTGGCAGCGCGCCGGAACTGCGCACCTGCTCGCCATCTCAGGGCTGCATGTCAGCGTCGTGTTGGGCGTCATGCTCGTGGCGAGTGTGATGGCGTTGGGGCGCCGGCGTGGCCTCTATGTACTACTGCCACTCGCCACCATCTGGTGCTATGCGATTCTTTCAGGGCTCAACCCGCCAGTCGTGCGGGCAGCCATGATGGGGAGCGTCTATCTGGGCGCGATTGCCACCGGCAGGCAGCCGAGCGGAGGGTTGGCGCTTATTCTCGCCGCAACGGCCATCGCTCTCTGGGAACCACGCGTGATCGGAACGGCATCATTCCAGATGACGGTGGCGGCGATGACGGGGATCGTCTTTCTGACCGACCCGTTGAGGCGGCTTATGGGAATACGCTCAGGCGCGGACTTGGGTGGAGACGGCGCCGGCGCGATTGGCGGACTGCGTCAGGCTGGGATCACCGGCGTTGCCGCATCGCTTGGCGCCGTCATCGCAATCAAGCCGCTCCTGCTCCACTACTTCGGCGTGGCATCGCTCTTCACCATTCCTGCAAGTCTGCTCGGAACGGCGGCGCTGCCGATCGTCCTGCTCTCATCCGCCACCACGGCCGTGGTTGGCGTTTTCGTTGATGGCACTGTCGCGAACGTGATTGGCTGGGCGGCATGGCCATTCCTCACATTCCTGATTGGGCTGTCCGCCCTCTTTTCTGCCCCGCCCTTTGCCGCATTCACCATGCCGCCGCTGAGCGCCGGATGGGTAATCTTGATCTATCTCCTCATGGCCGCCCTCTTCATCGCGCCAATCCTCAGGAGCCCGTCCGGCCTGCTGGGGCCGGTCGTCTCCCTGCCGAGCATGTCCATGCCAAGCGCACGGAGGCTGCTCACCTCATGGCCCATCGTCGCCGCGCTGGCTCTCGCGACGGCAGCGGCCGGCATCGGCGCGGCCGCGCCCTATATCAGCGCCGAAAAGCCACTGACGGTTCATTTTCTGGACGTCGGGCAAGGGGATTCCATCCTTGTTGAATCGCCGACGGGCCGCCGCATCCTCATCGATGGAGGGCCGGACGGCACACTCCTGCAACAGAGGCTGGCTGAACACCTCCCATGGTGGTCACGCCGCATCGATGTTGTTGTCCTGACACACCCGAGCGCGGACCACGTGATTGGCCTGACAGAGACCATCCAACGCTACGACGTTGGCTACATCATTGACTCACAGTTGGAATCAGACACCGTGTACGGCCGCCTATGGCAGGAAACGCTCGATGCGAGTCCGGACTTTATCATCATGCGGGCTGAGCGGGGAATGACGCTCGAATTGGGCGGCGGGGCACGCTTTGAGATCCTCCATCCGCCGCGTGAACGACCATTCGATGTCGCGGACAGGCATGACGACAACTCGGTTGTCAGCAGAATCTCCCACGGGGATGTTTCATTTCTCCTGACGGCGGACATCTACGCCCCTGCCGAGAGATTTCTGTTGGAATCGGGCATCGACCTGCAGGCGACGGCGCTCAAGGTAGCTCACCAGGGAAGCCGCTATTCGTCCGGCGAAGAATTCCTGAATGCAGTCTCACCGCGCGTGGCGATCATCAGCGCGGGCGAGGGCAACCGGTTCAGGCATCCGCATGGCGAGACCGTCGAGCGGCTTGAGGCTCTGCCATCCAACCCTGCCATTCTCCGAACCGACATTCACGGCACGGTGACGCTGACAACGGACGGCGAAACTCTGATGTGGAACACGGGCTGAGGGCGCCCCAGACATAGCCCACGCCGACACCCGCATTGCTATACTGGCGTACGGGGGTAGGCAAAAGGAGATCTCATGTCTTTGCTGTCACAGTCCGATCCTGAGGTATTTGCCGCAATCCAGGGCGAGGAGGCGCGTCAGCGGGACTCGATTATCCTCATCGCCTCTGAGAACTACACGAGCCATGCCGTTATGGAGGCGCAGGGATCCGCGCTGACGGAGAAATACGCGGAGGGATACCCGGGCCGGCGCTATTACGCGGGCTGTGAATTTGCGGACGTGGTTGAGGATCTGGCGCGCGACCGTCTCAAGACCCTGTTCGGCATGGAACACGCCAACGTTCAGCCGCACAGCGGCGTGCAGGCCAACATGGCCGCCTATTTCGCATTCGTCAAACCCGGCGACACCATCCTCGGCATGAGGCTCGATCAAGGCGGGCACCTCTCGCATGGCAGCCCCGTCAGCTTCTCAGGGCAGTATTACCGATTCGTCTCCTATGGAGTGAACTCGGAGACGGAGATGATTGACTATGACGAGGTGGAGTCATTGGCGCGGGAGCACCGCCCCAAGATCATCGTTGCCGGCGCGAGCTCCTATCCCCGCGCAATCGATTTCGCCGCCATGCGGCGCATCGCGGACTCCGTTGATGCGCTGCTGATGGTGGATATGGCGCATTACGCCGGCCTCATTGCAGGCGGCGTATACCCGGACCCCGCTCCCTACGCCGACATCATGACATCAACTACGCAGAAGACCCTCCGCGGTCCGCGTGGGGCGTTCATCCTCTGCAAACAGGAGTATGCCGCCGCCATTGACCGGTCCGTTTTCCCGGGGGCGCAGGGCGGGCCGATGATGCATACCATCGCAGCAAAGGCCGTCTGTTTCGGGGAGGCGCTGCGTCCATCTTTCCGTGAGTATCAGCAGAATGTCCTGCGCAATGCTCAGGCGATGGCGGCGGAAATGGCCGAGGATGGCCTCCGCATCGTATCAGGCGGGACGGACTGCCACCTGTTTCTGGTGGATGTCACGACCATTGGCACAACGGGCAAGGCGGCCGCCGACCTTTTGGAGTCCGTTGGAATTATTACGAACCCGAACGCGATTCCGTTCGATGAGCTTCCGCCGCGCGTCGGCAGCGGCGTCCGCATCGGAACACCGGCAATCACGAGCCGCAACTTTGATGAGTCGGACGCGCGCGCCGTTGCCCGCCTCATCACGCGGATTCTCAGGAACCAGGATGATGCGGCCGTGCTGGAACAGGCGCGGGTGGAGATTGCGGCATTGACCGATGCGCATCCGATTCCTGAGTTGTTTGGCTAAACGAGCGCCGCGGATGGTATTGTTACAAGTGTTCTATTAGGCAAAGCCGCGTTATACTTCACAGATACGAGCGACAAAGGGAGGATGAGTGACTCGATACGAAATGATGGTGATTGTGGATCCGGAGATTCAGGATGAGGAATTGACGGCGGCCATCGACCGCATCAAGCAGGTAATCTCAGATCGGGGCGGGTCAGATGAGGCGACTGAGGTTCAGGGACGGCGCCGCCTCGCCTATCCGATCAAATCGAAAACCGACGGCACGATGGTGGTCTCACGCTTTGACATGTCAGGTGACTCTGTTGCCGCACTCCAAACAACACTCCGCGCCAATGAGAATCTCCTGCGCACATTCATAACGCGCATCTAGGCGCAGACGTAGGGGTGGTGACTGACAATGACGTTGAATAGGATGACGGCGATTGGCAACCTCGGCGCTGATCCTGAAATGCGGTACACGCCGAACGGAAGCCCGGTAACGACGTTTCGCATAGCCGTCAGCAGGCGATACAACACGCGTGATGGTGAACAGCGTGAGGAGACGGAGTGGTTCAGCGTGGTTACGTGGAACCAGCTCGCTGAGCATTGTAATCAGTATCTGAGCAAGGGCCAGAAGGTCTATGTTGATGGCCGCCTCCGGACAGAACAATGGGAAGGGCGCGACGGAACGCCACGCACGACCGTCGAGATTGTCGCGCAGAACGTCGTGTTCTTGAGCCGGCCAGCCGGCGAGGGCGGCGGGATGCCGCGTGAGGACGGCTACCCGGGTGAGGCAGTTGTCGGTGGTCGTGGCGCGTCGAACGAAGAAGACCTGCCCTTCTAGCAACTCTCACACTGCCCATCACCATTAGGTAAGCGTGTACACTAAGAGGGCAGCCACGCTTGGAGGAGATGAATTGACCACGGACACGCCTACCCCGCCTGAATCAACAGCCGCAGCTCCTGCGCCTGCGCCACCGCCGTCTCGGCCTGCATATGACAGGCCACAAGGCGGGCGCCCGCAGGGGGATAGGCCATCCGGCGGACGGCGAGAGGGTGGACGCCGCTTTTACCCGCGGCGCCGCGTCTGCCAGTTCTGCGCAGACAAAGAGGCCGTGATGGACTACAAGCAGCCAGAAACGCTGCGCCGGTACATCTCTGAGCGGGCGCGCATTGAGCCGCGGCGCAAGACCAGCACCTGCTCACGGCACCAACGGGCCCTCGCTCGGGAGATCAAGCGCGCCCGGCAGGCAGGCCTGATCCCGTTCACGACTGATACTCTTCACGATATGCCGACGGGCCGCTGATCCGTCACCTGCGGTGACAACTCCGCGCCCCGCCACCGAGAACCATACAAGGTTCTGACATGACCCAACCGAATCACAGCGACGACGGGCAAGCGCCGCCCCCCGCCATTGTTGGCGGCCACCGGCGTGAAACCGAGCGCCGCCGGCGGACTCGTTTTACACGCATCCTCTCTTTGGCCGGTGTCCTGATCCTCATCACCGCTCTGGTCATCCCCGCCACCGGGTACTTTGTCGTTTTTGTTCAGCCCCACCGCGAGACCGCCGTCATTGTGAATGACGAGAGCTACACGTGGGGCGACTATCTTACGAGGCTGAAAATGATCATCGCGGAGGCGCAGGCGATCGGGTCATGGCAGCCTGACTCGCTGAACAACCTCATCTTTGACATGGTCAATGACCTTGAACGGCGGGAGATCGTCAAGCAGTACGCGCCGCTGGAGAACGTGGCTGTGAGCGAAACGGAGATCGAGAACGCGATGAAGGCGCGGATACTCGGTGTCAGCAACGTGGACAACCCGGACATACCGGAGTCCGAGTACCGAGAGCGTCTCAGGCTGCGTCTCGAGATTCTGCAGATCTCTGAGGACTTTTTCCGTGAAATCGCGCGGGAACAGGCGCTGCAAGACAAACTGCAGGCGGTGCTGCAAGAGAACATCCCCGCCAAGCTTGAACAGCGGCATCTCTATGAGATTCGATTCACCAACTCTGATACGGACCTGACCGATGCGCGCGCAACGCTCGACAGATACGATGCCGGCGAATCATTCCAGGACCTGGCGCGTGAGGTATCGGATGACAGCGCCACGGCCGAGCTGGGCGGCGACCTTGGCTGGGTGCCACGCGGGATCAAGGACGAATACAACGATGTCATGACGCAGCTCGCCCCCGGAGAGGTCTCCGGCCCCATCGTCACATCAACGGGCGTCTCACTATTTCTTGCTGAGGGGGAGCTGGAGCTGCGGGATGTCCGTGAGGAACACATCGAACCGTTGCAAGATCAGTCCCTGCGGTCGTGGATCGCCGCCCACCGCGAGGATCTTGTAGAGGTCGGCGCGCTCAGCCGTCCCGGGGGCGGAATGAGCTCAACGAGATACCAGTGGGTGCTCGACCAACTTGAACAGGATCAGGAGTTGTTCCCGGCGAGGACCGCGAGTGAGTAAGCGGGGGAATGACGCCGTCGAGCGCGGCTACGTCGGCGTTGGCCTCCTCGGCATGGGCGTCGTCGGGACAGGTGTTGCAGAGGCCCTAACCACCCAGAACGCGTTTCTTGCTGAGGCGGCCGGTCTGCCCATCAATCTCTCGTCGATCGTGGTGCGTGACGCCTCGCGGAGCCGCTCACCGCTCATCGATTCATCCCTCATTGTCACGGACATGAACAGTGTTCTCAAGAATCCGGACATCGATATTGTCATTGAGCTCATGGGCGGGGAGGACGCGGCGCTGCCTGCTATCCGCGGCGCGCTTGCGCGTGGACAATCTGTGGTCACCGGCAACAAGGAGGTCATGGCCAAGCACGGCGCAGGGCTGACGGCAATGGCGCGAGCAAAGGGCGCGCAGCTCAAGTTTGAGGCGGCTGTCGGCGGCGCAATCCCGGTTATCTCCGCGCTTGAACGGGGCATCACCGGCGCGCGCGTGCAGGCGCTGCGCGCGATCATCAATGGCACAACCAACTACATCCTGACGCAGATGGCCATGGAGGGCATCCAGTTTGCGGACGCGCTTGCGGACGCGCAGGCGCGCGGATATGCGGAGGCGGACCCGGGCAACGATATTGATGGGCTTGATGCCGCGTATAAGCTCGCCATCCTCGCAACACTGGCGTATGGATCGCCCGTGTCTCCCGGTTCCATCTATCGTGAGGGCATCAGGAATCTTGCCGCCCAGGATTTCCGGTACGCCCGCGAACTTGGCTACGCCATCAAGCTTCTCGCCGTCGCGAAATCGACGCCGGATGACGAGCTGGACGTGCGCGTTCACCCGGCCTTTATCGCATCCGACTCACAGCTGGCAAAGGTGGACGGTGTCTACAATGCCGTTCAATTTGACAGTGATTCTGCGGGGGAGCTGCTGCTCTATGGACGCGGGGCGGGATCAGGCCCGACGACGAGCGCCGTGCTCAGTGATCTCATCGAGGTGGCGCAGGGGCTGACACGTCACAGCGAGCCGGAGGCACGGCAGCCTGCCGTCGCCCCGCGCACAGTGCGCCCCATCGAGGAGCTCGAGTTTCGCTATTATTTGCGCATGACGGTGGCGGATCAGCCGGGCGTCCTCGCCACAATTGCCCATGTGCTCGGCGAGACGGCAATCAGTATTGCCTCCGTGATTCAACAGGAGATTGACGAGACTGCAGGTTCCGCCGAGATTGTGATTACAACACACCGCGCACGGGAATCCGCACTGAGAGAAGCGACAGGCACATTGACAGCGCTCGATGTCGTCCGGGAGATCGGGAGTATCATTCGGGTTGAAGAATAGGTACGCTGGCGCTCATAGTTCTGTTTTGAGCGTCAGGGTAAAGTGTCAGTAGGAGGACTGGCATGGATGATGGCATGATGCGGCGCGCCGCGGTTCTGCCTGCAACCCTGCTGTGGAGGGAATGCCGATGGGCGTGCTAGAGCGATACGGCCACCTGATGCCGATTGTGACCGAGGCGACGCCCCGGATCACGCTGGGAGAGGGCAGCACGCCCCTCATTCGTTCGCGCCGCCTCGAGTCTCAACTCGGCGTCGGCGAGCTATATTTCAAGCTGGAAGGCATGAACCCGACCGGCTCGTTCAAAGATCGCGGCATGGTCGTTGCAGTCGCAAAGGCCGTGGAGGATGGGTGCACCGGCGTCATCTGCGCGTCAACCGGCAATACAAGCGCAGCGGCATCCGCATTCGGGGCGGCCTGCGGATTGCAGAGTGTCGTCGTCGTTCCCAAGGGCAATATCGCGGCCGGCAAGCTGGCGCAGGCATCCATGTATGGCGGTCGCATTATCGCCATCTCCGGCTCTTTTGATGACGCGCTGGATATCGTCCGCTCATTCGCCGGGCCGGGCGCAATCAGGCTCGTTAACTCGATCAATGCAGACCGCCTTGAGGGCCAAAAGACGGCCTCGTTCGAGATTATTGATGAACTCGGCGATGCGCCTGATGATCTCTTCATCCCCGTGGGGAATGCGGGGAACATCACGGCGTACTGGAAGGGCTTTCAGGAGTACCACGACTCCGGCACGTCGACACGTCTGCCGCGCATGATGGGCTTTCAGGCGGCCGGCGCTGCGCCCATTGTGCTCGGGCATCCTGTTGAGGACCCGCAGACTGTGGCATCAGCCATCCGCATCGGCCGCCCGGCAAGCTGGAACGGGGCGTTGGCCGCGCGGGATGCGTCCGGCGGGCAGATTGACAGCGTGACGGACGAGCAGATCCTTGACGCGTATTCGCTGCTGGCCGGCCAAGAGGGCATCTTTGGCGAGCCTGCATCCGCTGCCTCCATTGCCGGACTGGCAAAGTACGCCGCAGCGAATCCGGAGATGCAGGAGCGACGCGTGGTCTGCATCATCACCGGGAACGGACTGAAAGACCCTGACAATGCAGCAGCGCAAGGGTTGAACATTGAGGAATCACCGGCTGATCTCGCCCACGTGCAGAGACTCCTCGGTATGAACTGATGTCCCGCGTGTACGCTACACTGACTGAAGAGGAAGTGAGCGTTACATCTATTCCCGGATGATTGATCAAGAACGCATCGTCCGCGCAGTTGAAGAGATTCTTCATGCCATTGGCGACGACCCATCACGCGACGGGATCGAGAGAACTCCGTCCCGCGTGGCGGCAATGTACGCCGAGCTCTTTTCCGGCATCGGCCAGGATCCGCGTGAGTTCTTGACGGTCTCCTATGACGAGGGGGCGGCTGGTGACATGGTCACCATCAGGGATATTCCATTCATGTCTGTCTGTGAACATCATCTCCTGCCCTTCTTTGGCTCCGTCCATCTCGCCTACCTGCCATCAGGCCGTGTTGTGGGAATCAGCAAGCTCGCCAGAGCCATTGAGGGGCTGTCACGCCGACCGCAGATGCAGGAGCGCGTGACAAACCAGGCTGCGGATCTGCTGACAGAGACGCTCCAACCGGCCGGGGCGGCCGTACGCGTTGACGCGGAGCATCTGTGCATGACAATTCGCGGCGTGCGGGCGGCCGGGAGCCGCGTGGTGACGACAGCGTTCCGCGGGTCTTTCATCAAGGACACCGCAGCGCGAGCTGAGTTTCTGTCTCTGACCGCGCCGATCGGAGCAGGTTCATGACTCTCCGTGTGCGGTGGGAGCCGCTCGGGGCCGTCACAGGAGAATGGCCACAGCTTTTTGCTAATGCGGCGACACAATCGATATTCCTGTCGCTGCCATGGCAGACGGCCTGGGCGATCAATTGCTGCGGGTCCATCGACAACCATTCTGTACTCACCGTGCGGGATGATGATGGCACGCTGTGCGGTATCGCGCCGCTCAATCACGGGGGTAGCAGCGTGACCTTTGGCCTCGACTACAACGTGACGGATTATCAGGATATTCTGTTCACGCCCGGCGCGGGGGAGGCTGTCTGGGATGCCATTCTCCAGTTTGGGGCATCTGAGGGGTGGCCATCCATTGAGTTGACGGGTGTGCGGGATGATTCACCATCAACACGCATCCTTGAATCACGCGCCGGAGAGCACGGCTGGCACGCAAACCGCTCCGTTTGGGATGTTTCCCCATACGTGGAACTGCCCGACTCTTGGGATGCGCATGTGCAGAGCCTCTCCAAGAAGGATCGGCATGAGCTGCGGCGAAAGCTGCGCCGGCTGGAAGCTAGCGGGGAGGCAGAATATCGCGTGTATCACCATGGGCGCGATGACCTCTCCGGCGCCCTTGATGCCTTCGTGTCGCTGATGAGCAAGAGCAGTGAGGCGAAGTCGGAATTCCTCACACCGGAACGCCGCTCATTCCTAGAAACACTGACAGCAACAATGGCTGAGGTGGATTCACTGGAGCTCGCATTCCTTGATGTGGGAGGCAAACCGGTGTCCGCCACCATGAGTTTCCGTGAGGGAGACCGCCTGCTCCTCTACAACAGCGGCTACGATCCGGAATACCGTCACCTCTCCGTTGGGCTCCTATTGAAGGCATACGGGCTGCGTGGGGCGATTGAGCAGGGGCTGACTGAGTACGATTTTCTCCGCGGGAATGAGCCTTACAAATACGACCTCGGAGGCAATGACCGCGTGCTGTACCGATGGCAGTTGGCACGCGCCGAGCAGGGAACGGCGTGATGGCGCACACCGCCGTCACCGAGGCGGGTATACGGACTGCTGCGTTTCTGACGATGCACGCGAATCCCTTGGGACAAATCGGCGAGGGCGTTGCCGGCGGAATGAGCGTGTACGCGCTTGAACTGGCCAAACAGCTGACGAACCATGGCATTGACGTGGATATTTTCACACGCCGGGCGAGGCGCGATCCCGATGATTTCACAGGCAACTGCCAGGGAGACATCGCACACGCTGCGACGGGCGTTCGCGTCATCCATGTGCCGGCGGGCCCGCCGGGCCTGTCCCGTCATGAACTGAGCCACTACGCCCTAGCCTTCGCCGGTGCGGTGGAGGAGTTCAGCAGGGCCAACAATTTGAGATATGACGTCATCCACAGCCACTATTGGCTGTCCGGCTTGGCGGGAGTGGCGCTCGCAAAGGCTTGGCGTGCGCCACACGTCATGAGCTTTCACACGGTGGGCGCCATCAAGACCGCGGCGTTCCCGGAGAATAGTGAACCACCCGAGCGGCACGACGCAGAACAAGCGATTGCCCGCAGCGCGGACGGCATACTCGCCTGGACATCCCACGAAAAGGACGCGCTCGTATCCATGTTGGGGGCTGACCCGGAAAGGATCGCGACGGCGCCCATCGGTATTGATACGGCGTGTTTTCATCCTACGGATAAAGGCGCAGCACGCCGGATGCTCGGCATCCCGGACGAGGAGGAAACGCTGCTGTACGTCGGGAGGCTTGACCCAATCAAGGGAGCGGATGTCCTGCTGAGAGCGGCAGGCCTCCTTGCCGACAGGCCGCGCCTGCATGTGCGTTTCGTGGGCGGAGACGTCACTGCAGAGTACTCCGCTGAGCTGCGCGCGCTTACCTCTGAACTCGGCATCGCCGCCCGCGTCACATGGACAGGCATTGTGGATCATGACGCACTCCCATGGCAGTACGCTGCGGCGGACATCGTTGTTGTTCCATCATATTCGGAGAGTTTCAGCATCGTCGCCGCAGAGGCGATGGCGTGCGGAAGACCGGTCATCGCATCCAATGTTCCGGGCCCCGCGTCGTTCATTGTGGACAGCGTGTCCGGTCGGCTTGTCGCGCCTGGAGACGCGGGCGCGCTGGCGCGTGCCATTCACGAGATTCTAGACGATGTGGCGTTGATGCAGCGCCTCGGCGACGGCGCGTTGGAGGCGGCACAGTGCTTAACGTGGAGTGCAAGCGGGGATGCCGCGCGCAGAATGTATGAACGGGTATGCTGCACGGCGCAGACCTCGGCCAGTGACAAGGCAACTCTTGGAGGACGTACACGGTGATTGAGGCATTTGGCGAGATTGAGCGGGTGCTTGTTGTTGCCCCACACCCGGATGACGCTGAGATCGGATGCGGAGGGACGGTCGCCCTCCTTGTTCGGGATGGTGTTCAGGTTCACTACCTGATTGCGACCAACGGCGATAAGGGGACGGAGGACCCTGCTCTCACGAATGCTGACCTTGCTGCCTTGCGTGACAAGGAGCAACGTGACGCGGCGGCCGCGCTTGGCGTTCATGAGGTGACGATACTCCCCAATGGCGACGGCGAGCTTGTGGACGGACGCGAGCTGCTCGGCGAGATTACGCGCCATGTGCGGCGCATCAGGCCGGACATCGTATTCACCACAGACCCGTTCCGAACAGGGTTCTATATTCACCGCGACCACCGCATCACAGGGATGGTGACAATGGATGCCGTCTTTCCGTTCGCACGAGACCGGCTGCATTTCCCGGAGCACCACGCCGTTGGTCTGGAACCGCACAAGACGGCGGAGATCTATTTCTGGGGCACCGAGCATCCCGATGTCTTTGTTGACATTTCAGACACCATCGAAACAAAGATTGAAGCGACGAAACTGCACGTCAGCCAGTTCGGCCCGGATGCCGGGGACTGGATGCGGCGCTGGTCGGCTCGCAACGGCACAGCGCGCGGCATGGCATATGCGGAGGAGTTCCGCCGGTATGGCATCAGCCGAATGGGATTCGACGACGGCGACAACGACGAATAGCCGCGGGGAGACACATGGGAATGGTTGACACACAGGGACGCCCCAAGAAGCTGATGGCCATCTCCGCGCATCCGGATGATATGGAATTCGGGTGCGGGGGCACCATCGCCAAGTGGATACGTGAGGGGTGGGAGGGCGGCCTGGTTATCTGCACGGACGGGCGCGCCGGAACCGCCGACCCGGACACAAAGCCGGAAGACCTCGTGCGAACGCGTGAGGCTGAGGCGCGGGCGGCCGCCAACGTCCTCGGCATCACTGACGTGACGTTCCTGGGTTACCCGGATGGCGAGTTGGAGGACAGCCGCGAGCTGCGCGAGCATCTTGTGCGGGAGATCCGCCGCTTCAGGCCGGAGGTCGTCTTTACGTTTGATCCGTATCGCCGCGGTCACAACCATCGTGACCATCGCAACGTTGGACAGGCGGCATTCGATGCCATGTACCCGTACGCGCGTGATTATCACCACTTCCCGCACCTCGCCCAACAGGGCTTTGAGCCGCACATCGTCTCGGAGGCCTGGACGTGGAGCGATGAGCCGGACACATGGGTCGACATCGCGGAGTCAATCGATTTCAAGGTGGCGGCGCTGCGGGAGCATGTAAGCCAGATCAAGGACCCTGAGGGGTTGATAGAGCGAATCCACTCCCGCCACGAGGAGCAGGGCAAATCACCCGGGTACCGCTACGCGGAGGGTTTCCGGGTGCATCGGTTCAGATGGCCCGGCTAGAAGGGCACACGAACGGGCGACGCGCGCGGGGAAACACGATCTGCCATGACGGAGGAGTCTGTGAGTAACCACTCCGGGGATGCCCACGATGCGGTGGGTTTCGTGGACATCCATTGCCACATTCTGCCGGGAGTCGATGACGGCGCGCAGAATCTGGCAGAGGCCGTCGCGATGCTGCACGCCGCGCATGCGCAGGGCACACAAGCCATCGTCACGACGCCTCACAACCTTCCGCGCTCCCCCGCCGGGTCCCCTCTGGAAGAATCAGAGCGGCGCGTTGGACAGTTGACGCGCGCCGGCAGCGAGGCCGGCTTGAACGTCACGCTCCTCACCGGGCAGGAGGTGCGCATCACCAACAGCCTGCTGAACAATCTGGAGAACGGCAGCAGTCTGAAGATCGGTCCGACGCGCTACGTCCTCACGGAGCCGCCGTTCAATTCCATGCCCGAGTACGTTGAGGTGCAAATCGAGGAAATCATCGCACTGGGCTACCGGCCGGTGATCGCCCACCCGGAGAGAAACACCATCATTCAGGACCACCTCGACATCGTCGAGGATTTTATCGCGGCCGGAGCGCTGATGCAGATCAATACGGGCAGCCTGCTGGGGCACTACGGACCAGGCCCCAAAGAGGCGGCCGAATTTCTCCTGCAAGACAGCATGGCGCACGTTCTGGCCACGGATGCGCACGGGGCGACAGGGAATCGCGTCCCGAATATGCGACTCGGCTATGAGGCTGCTGCACGGCTGGTGGGGGAAATTCAGGCTCTTGACCTAACGCGCAACAACCCGCTCGCCATCATTGAGGGGCGCGAGGTTCCCTATCAGCCATCAGTCAAAGGAGTCGATGGGTTTTCGGACCCGTACTGGAGGGGCTGGGAAGGGGTGGGCTTGCGGCTCATCTGCGCAGTCTGTGGCGCTAGGGGACCGGCCGGTGATCGTACACCCGCGTGGCTGCAGCCGCGTGGCGGAAAGCCTGGCATGCCTTGGCATTGCATAGCGTGCCGCAACGGGGCGTTGCGATGGCGCTATTGCAACAGATGCGGCAAGAGGACGCGCGGAAAAGAACTCCTTGAGAACGGCGGCCGTTGCGACTGGTGCATATCTGTCGACACCATCCCGTGGGAGGAGCCGGCCACGTAGGCTAGGCGGGGGCAGGCGCGGCGGCGGGTGTGTACGTGGGTGTTAGCCAGTGCGTGTACTGTTCACGCTCGCCCTTCACAACCTCAAAGTAGAGCCTTTGGAGTTCAGCCGTGATCGGGCCGATGCCGCCATCCCCAATGGGGCGGCCATCAACCTCAAGGACGGGCGTGACGTGAGCGGCCGTGCCGGTCATGAACAGCTCATCCGTCACATAGACCTCTGACTTGGGAATTGTCCGCTCAACCACGCGCAGTCCCAGCACATCCCGCGCCAACTCAATGACGGTGTTGCGCGTGATGCCGTCCAAGATGCCGTCAGTCTGAGATGGTGTGCTGAGGACGCCGTCCTCAATCAGAAAGATATTCTCGCCGCTGCCCTCAGAAATGTTGCCCTGATCGGTAACGAGAATGGCCTCATCATAGCCGCGCCAGACCGCCTCAGTCTTGGCGAGGCTGTTGGCGACATACATGCCGGTGACCTTTGCGCTGGGCGGGATGACATTATCTTGGATGCGCGTCCAACTCGAGAGTGTGCAGCGGATTCCCGCATCCGAGTCGAGGTAATTGCCGAATGGGACGATATAGATGAGGAACGCGTCCTCAAGGTCATGGACGCGGAGTCCCACAACGTCCGACGACTTATAGGCAAGCGGGCGGACGTACACATCCTCTTTGAAACCACACTGCTGAACAAGATCGAGCGTGATGCGTTCAAAGTCATCAAGGCTGTACGGGAGCTTGATATTGAGCATGGCGCAGGAACGGAGCAGGCGGGCGTAATGCTCCCGAACGCGAAAGAGATACATCTGCTCTTGGTCTGCGTTCCAGTTGCCGCGGATACCCTCAAAGACGCCCGTCCCATAATTAAAGGCGTGCGTAACGATGCCAATTTTGGCCTCCTCAAGCGGGATGACTTTCCCTTCAAAGAAGGCTAACGATGGCATGAGCGTATCTCCTGTTGACGGTGAGGTTTCACGTGCTTTTCAGTCTATCGCAGATAGGTTGGCTGCGGCAATTTTTCAGCGCCGGCGAGCGGCAAGCTCATCCGCAACATCAGTGAGCGACACACCGGCATCCTCGAGCAGGATCGTGAGGTGGTACAGCAGGTCGGCAGCCTCAAGCCGCACCCGTTCGGGGGCCTGTGCCATGGCGGCAAGGGCAGTCTCGCCGCCCTCCTCAATCACCTTCTGCGCAATGCGTTCCGTGCCACGCTCAAACAGGCTTGCGGTGTAGCTCCCGTCCGGCTTCTCCTGCCGACGCTGCTTGACGGTCATGGATAGCTCGGAAAGGGCCGCGCCAAATGACGCAGACTCCGCCGGCTCCATGCTCCAATCAGCGGCGTCAAGTTCCTGGAAGAAGCACGTCTCACTGCCGGTGTGGCATGCGGGGCCGTCCGCGTGCACGCGCAAGAGGATGACATCACCGTCACAGTCAGGGCGAATCTCCACCACATGGAGGATGCTGCCGGAGGTGGCGCCCTTGTGCCACAGTTCCTGCCGAGACCGGCTGTAGAACCAGGCCTGCCCCGACTCAATGGTGCGGGTCAGCGATTCTCGATTCATGTGGGCGACCATGAGAACGGCGCCGGTATCGGCATCCTGCGCTATCGCAGGAATCAGCGCCTTGTCATCCATCATCAGCTGGCTGGCCATGCTTTTCACTCTCCCGTGTCTGTCATGGGTGCATACCTCAATTCTAGAATAGCGGAGTGACCACCTACAGCGCGGTGAATGTCTTGGATGCGACGATATCTACAAGGCCAAGCAGGCTGGTAATCTCAAAGTCCGGACCGGGGGTGATGTCGGTCGGCCAGTCCGCGCCCGTCCGGTTGATCCAGACGGCAGGAATGCCGATACCGCGCGGACCAAGGATGTCCTCACGCGGGGAATCTCCCACGTAGATTGCCTGAGCAGGATCATCGATGCCCATGGCGGCAAGGGCGGCGTGAAAGATGCGTGGATGCGGCTTATAGACGCGAGCCCCCTCTGAGTGGATGACGTGATCGAATGTCAGCCCGTTCGTCCGGATCGTGCCATGCAGGAATTCATCGTCGGCGTTGCTGACAATGGCGATGGGAACGCGCGCCCGCAGCGCCTCCAAAGCCGGCTGAACATCACGGTACATTCCCCTGCCCTTGAGATCGGTATAGATGAGTCCAACGGCATCCTGGGCAAACGCCGGGCTGATGTTGAGTTCCAGTGATGCCTGCTCAAATGCGTGGGCCCACGCGTCGCGATAGGGGGTGAACTGCTCCGGCGGCGGCGCGTCCCATTCGCCGTCAGTGTTCAGCCAGACACGCTCCCGGCGGAAGGCGGATTCATGTTCCCGCCAGTGACGCAGCAGGGTTTCAGGCTCAACGGGGAGGGAGAGACGCTCAACAATCGTCTGAAAGATCGTCGACATCCGAGCAGGCTCATAGTGAAAGAGCGTGCCATATGCATCAAGCAACACGGCACGGAGCCGGTAGCGCGAGCGGCGGCGAGGTCTCACACCCGTGTTTGCGTGACCAGCCTTACCGGCACGCTTTGGCTGAGCATATAGTCCTTCGCCTGCGCGATTGTGTACTCGCCGTAATGAAAGATGCTCGCAGCAAGAGCTGCATCCGCTCCACCCTCAACGACTGCCTCACACATGTGAGCAACGTTTCCGGCCCCGCCGGACGCGATGACGGGAATGGTGACGGCATCAGCGACGGCGCGTGTCAGTTCAATGTCGTAGCCCGCCTTTGTTCCATCGGCATCGATGCTGTTGAGGACAACCTCGCCTGCGCCGAGTTCGGCGGCGTACTGCGCCCATTTCAGTGCATCGATCCCTGTCCCGCGCCCGCCGTCCGCCCCCGTATGTGTGCGAACCTCCCAGCGAGTTGTGGCGTCAATGGCGATCTGAGGCGGGACGGAGGGGGTGTCAGTCCGGGGGGTGGGGTCAATGCGACGAGCATCCATGCCGAGCACGATGCATTGGTTGCCAAATTGGGCGGCCGATTCGCGAATGAGCGCCGGATTCTGGACGGCAGCCGTATTGATGCTCACCTTGTCTGCGCCCGCGTTGAGCATGGTGCGCACATCCTCCACTGAACGGATGCCGCCCCCAACCGTCAGAGGGATGTACACCTCCTCCGCGACCCGCTGAACCACATCCAGCATGATGTTACGCCCATCCGATGAGGCTGTGATGTCATAGAAGACGAGCTCATCCGCGCCCTCCTCATCGTAGAAGCGGGCTAAATCTACGGGGTCGCCGGCGTCACGGTGATCCCGGAACCGGACGCCCTTGACAACGCGGCCCCCCTTCACGTCAAGACAGGGAATGATTCTGCGCGTGAGCATAATGAAGCTATTGTACGCCACCACGTACCCCCTCTCCATGTGGGAGAGGGCAAGCGCTCAGACGTGGGCAGCCCGGATCGCGTCCGGCAGGGACACATCACCGGTGTAGAGCGCCCGGCCGATGATGACACCCTCGACATCCGTCTCCGCCAGCATGCGAATGTCATCAAGGGTCGTGACGCCGCCGGATGCAACAACAGGGATGGGTGCAACAGCCTCGGCTAGGATCTGCATCGCCGCCGCGTTGACACCCTGCATTGCGCCGTCTCGCGCAATGTCTGTGTGGATGAACCGCAGCGCCCCAAGCCCTGCGAGCTGCTGAGCCAGCTCAATGGCGTTCACGCCTGAGTCCTCCGTCCAACCGCGTACGGCAATCCGGCCATCCCGAGCATCAAGGCCAACGGCGATGCGCTCGCCATACCGTTCACACGCCTCGCGGACCAGTTCAGGGTTTGTGACCGCAATCGTCCCAATGATGACACGGTCGATGCCGGCATCAATCAGCGCAGTGATATCCGCCATGGAGCGAACACCGCCGCCGAGTTGGACGGGGACGGCGACGGCGGCGGCAATCGCGGCGGCGATGTGGGTCTGTCCACCACTGCCGTCACGCGCGCCGTCAAGATCAACAAGGTGAATGCGGGAGCCGCCCTGCTGCTCCCATGAGCGGGCGACAGCCACCGGATCGTCATCAAAGACGGTCTCGCGATTGTAGTCGCCCTGCACAAGCCGCACCGCCTTGCCGTTGCGCAGATCGATCGCGGGGATTATCTCCATAACCTTTTCCTAGATTGCCCACTGAAAGAAATCACGGTACAGGGACAGCCCGGGGCGTCCGCTTTTCTCCGGGTGGAATTGTGTGGCGATGAGCTTGTTCTGAGCGACAACGCTCGCGAATGGGCTGCCGTAGTCCGTGACGCCAAGCGTCATATCCTCGTCTGCCGGCTTGGCGTAGTAGCTATGCACAAAGTAGAACTGATAGCCGGGCGGGATATTGGCGGCGGCCGGGTGTTCCCAGGCGAATGTGACGTCATTCCAGCCCATGTGCGGGACAGTAAGATCGGCAGGGAATCGGAGACATTCACCGGGGATGAGGCCGAGGCATTCCGCGTTCCCCTCCTCCGTGCGCTCAAACAGCAGCTGCAGACCGAGACAGACACCGAAAAAGGGGGTCTCACGAGCGATCAGGTCCTGCAGCGCCGCATCCATGCCGGCCGACCTCAACCGTTCCATGCACGGCCCGGCGATGCCCTGCCCCGGAAAGACGACGCCGTCAGCCTGCGCAAGATTGGAGGGCTTGTCTGTGACGGAGACACTGAATCCGACAGTTTCAAGAGCCTTTGCGACGGAGCGCAGGTTGCCCGCGCCGTAATCCACCACGGCGATGAGGGGGCTCGCAGCGTTAGCGCTCACCGGTCACCAGCTCCGTGGGAAGGCGCCGGTCCTGATAGCGAGCCAGGATAAAGAGCAGGTCGGCGGCTCGGTTGAGGTACGGAACGATGAGTGATTCATCACGCAGATAGCCGTCCCGCGCCAGCGACACTGCGCGTCGTTCTGCACGGCGGAGAGTTGAGCGGGCGAGGTCAAGGGCAGCGGATGCGGGCGACGCGCCGGGTACGACGAATGCGCGCGGCAGCTCGAATTCCTCCTGCAGTGAATCGATCTGCGTCTCCAAAGCATCCACATGGTCCTGCGTGGCGGGCGAGAAATGCTTGAGAAAGGTCTCGAAATGGCCCACGTCCGTAGCGAGTTCCGCGCCAATCGTGAACAGCTCGCGCTGCAGTGACATGGCCACATCCCGCACGCGTTCATCCTCGGAGTGGCTGCGGCCAAGGCCAATGGCGGAGACGGCCTCATCCACCGCGCCATAGGCCTCAGCGCGCGGATCATCCTTGGAGATGCGCCCGCCATAGAGCAGGCCCGTCTCCCCTTTATCACCGTACCGCGTGTACACGTTTGGCATGTCTTGAGTTTACCGCTATGGGCCATGTGCTGTCAGCGCGCCGCTTTCATTCCATTCTCGTCCGTCGATGTGAGAACGATGTTGACAATGCCATTGTCATATGTATGATGAGTGTGTTGGCAAGAACATGGAATATGGTGATGGCAGCAACTGACTACTACAAAGCGCTCGGCGTTGCACGCTCAGCCTCCGCCAAGGAGGTAAAATCGGCGTTCCGCAAGCTCGCCCGCCAATATCACCCGGACGTGAATCCGGGCGATGCGGATGCTGAGCGGCGTTTCAAGGAAATCAACGAGGCGCATGAGGTTCTCGGCGATGTGGAGAATCGCAAGAAGTATGACAGGCACGGCGAGAACTGGATGCATGCGGACCGTATTGAGGAGATGCAGCGGCAGGGCGGGTTTCGCTCCGCGGGCGGCATGGGCTTCAATGGGGCGGACGGATCCTCATTTCGGTTTGAGTCGTCGGGCGGCTTTGGGGGCCTCGGGGATATCCTCGGACAATTCTTCGGCGGCGCGAGCCGCGGCGGTGGCTCCACACAAGCATGGCCGAACGCCGAGCCCCAGGACGTTGAGGTTGAGATCACGCTGCAGGAGGCATACCACGGCGCCCGCCGCTCCATCCGAGTCCCGGACGGCGGCGGCGGAACCAAGACAATCGAGGCGCAGATTCCGGCCGGCGTTGAAACCGGCTCCCGCGTGCGCATGAGCAGCGCAGGCCCAAAGACGGCAGACGGCAAAAATGCCCCGCTCCATCTGAAGGTAACGGTCAAGCCTGACCGACAGTTCAGCCGCAAGGGCGCCGATCTGACGACGGAGGTGGCCGTTCCCGTTCTTGACGCGCTGCTCGGCGGCGAGGTCATGGTCGGAACAATCAGCGGCTCGACAGTCGCACTGCGCATCCCGCCTGAGACAGACAACGGCAAGGTGTTTCGCATCAGCGGCAAGGGAATGCCGAAGATGCGCGGCACGGGCACGGGCGATCTGCTGGTCAAGGTGAGCGTGACGCTGCCCAAGAATCTGCAGGAATCCGAGCGCGAGCTGCTGCAGCAGCTTCGCGCGATGCGTGAGACGGCAGGAGAAACACAATGACGTTCCGAACTCGGACGGAGCCGGTCTATTCCATTCGCGTCGCGGCGCGGCTCGTCGGCCTGCATGTTCAGACGCTCCGCTATTACGAGCGGAACGGGCTGGTTCAGCCACAACGCTCACGCGGGAACGTCCGCTATTACAGTGATTCAGACGTCGAGCGCATCCAAAAGATCAAATCCCTCATTGATGAGCTTGGCGTCAATCTTGCCGGCGCGGAGGTCATCCTGCGGATGAGCAGCCGCATGTCAGAGATGGAACAGCGAATCAAATACCTTGAGGGCGCCTTAGTGGCCCGGCAGGGCAATCCCAACGAAAGTGAGGAACCACAATCATGATGAGCCCGGACCGCTTTACGGACGGAGCACAGGAGGCGTTGGGCATCGCCCAGCAGACCGTCATGGACATGAGCCACAGCCAGATGGATGTGGAGCACGTTGTCTATGCGATTCTCCAACAGCCGGACAGCGTGGCCGTCATGCTCCTCGAACGGCTCGGCATTGAAAGCGCCTCACTGGCGGACCGCTTTGAAGGCGTATTGAACAGCGCCCCAAAGGTGGCGGGAGGGACGACTCAGCTCTACCTGACTCCGCGTGTTCAGGGGCTGCTCAGCGGCGCCACCATGGCCGCCA
This sequence comes from Dehalococcoidia bacterium, assembly GCA_965214725.1. Taxonomy (GTDB): domain Bacteria; phylum Chloroflexota; class Dehalococcoidia; order UBA6926; family UBA6926; genus VXMO01. The sequence continues at coordinate 375,824 of OZ243973.1, forward strand.
AACGCCTCAACTCGGAGCAGCTTGGTGTTGAGCATCTCCTGCTAGGCGCGCTCGGCGTCAGCAACGGGCAGTCGCACGCAATCTTTACGGAGTTCAACCTGACGCAGCCGCGATTTGAGGCGGCCCTGAAAGGGGCGCAGGGCGGAACGGACGGCACGACGGATGGTGAGCGAGGACAGACAGACAAGCCATCCCGCCGCGCGCTGGAACGCTACACCATCGATCTGATGACGTTGGCCGAGGAGGGCAAGCTTGACCCGGTCATCGGCCGTCAGATGGAGATCCAGCGAGTCATGCAGATCCTGACGCGCCGCACCAAGAACAACCCGGTTGTCATTGGTGAGGCGGGTGTCGGCAAGACGGCGATTGCTGAGGGGCTTGCGCAGCAGATCATCGCGGGCGGCGTTCCGGAATCATTGGCGCATGCGCGCGTCCACGCCCTTGACATGGGGGCGCTGGTTGCGGGCGCCAAGTTCCGCGGTGAATTCGAGGAACGCCTCAAGAATGTTTTGAATGATGTGCGCAGCGCGCATGGTGATGTCATTCTCTTCATTGATGAGCTGCACACCGTTGTTGGCGCAGGCGCAGCAGAGGGCGCCATGGACGCCTCCAACATGCTCAAGCCTGCGCTGGCGCGTGGGGAATTGCAGGCAGTCGGCGCGACAACGCTGGATGAGTACCGCAGGCACATCGAAAAGGACACCGCGCTCGAGCGGCGGTTCCAGCCGGTCTACATCGAAGAGCCGTCCATCGACGATGCCATCAAGATCCTGCAGGGTGTCTCACCGCGCTATGAGGCGCACCACAAAGTCACCATCACGCCGGAGGCGCTCGAATCTGCCGTGCGGCTCAGCGCGCGCTACATCGCCGACCGCCAGCTGCCGGACAAGGCGATCGATCTCATTGATGAGGCAGGGTCGCGGCTCCGCATCGATGCGGAATCACGCACACCGGAGCTGAAGGACATGGAACAGAGGGTCCGCCAGCTCGACATCGAGGGTGAGGCTGCCTCGCAGCGAGAGAATTATGAGGAGGCGGCGCGCATCAAGCAGGCCCGCGCGCAGCTGCAGAACGAGTATGAAACGGCCCTCTCAACGTGGCAGGCGGAGAAGAAGATCCGTGACACGGTGGAGGGGGAGGATATCGCCACGCTGATCTCAGAGTGGACGGGCGTGCCGGTGAGCCGAATGCTGGAAGAGGAGACACAGCGGCTCACACGCATGGAGGAGGAGCTGCATCGTCGTGTCATCGGGCAGGAGCAGGCCGTAGTTGCACTGTCAGACGCGATTCGACGCGCACGCGTGGGGCTCAAGGACCCGGAGCGTCCCATCGGCAGTTTCATCTTTCTTGGGCCAACGGGCGTGGGAAAGACAGAGTCGGCGCGCGCGCTGGCAGAGTTCCTCTTCGGCGACGAGGAGGCCATGATTCGCCTTGACATGTCCGAATACGGAGAACGGCACGAGGTGTCACGCCTCATCGGCGCGCCGCCCGGCTACATCGGCTATGACGATGGCGGGCAGCTGACGGAACTGGTGCGGCGCCGGCCGTATCGAGTAATCCTATTCGATGAGATCGAAAAGGCGCACCCGGACGTGTTCAACATGTTCCTCCAGATTCTGGAGGATGGGCGCCTGACGGACGGGCACGGCCGCACCGTTGATTTCCGCAACACCGTCATCATCATGACGTCCAACCTTGGGACGGAGATCCTACAGAGGGAGAGCATTGGCCTCTTGCGGCCGGCCGCGGGAGCGCAGGCGTTTCATGACCTGCAGCGCTCTGTAGATCAGGCGCTCAAGAAGGCGTTCCGCCCGGAATTCATCAATCGGATCGATGAGATCATCGTGTTCGAGCCTCTGAGCCAGGAACAGATACTCCGGATTGTCGACATGATGATTGCGGATGCGCAGGGACGGCTTGAGGAGAAGAATGTGCGCATCACACTGACGGATGCGGCGCGGGAGTGGCTCGCCACGGTGGGATTTGATCCCACGTTTGGGGCACGCCCGCTCCGGCGCGCCGTCCAACGCCACGTTGAAAACGTGTTGGCGCGTGACCTCCTAGAGGGCCGTTTCTCGGACGGCGATACCATCCTCGTTGATGCAGGTAATGAGGAGCTCACGTTCATGCTGCGTGATTCAGCGGGCCGTGACGATGTTCGCGAGAGAGAGGCCACCGCCGTCTAGACGGCGGAATGCGGGGACGAGATGACAACCGCATTGCGCCAGGGTGACGCGCATGTGAACGGCGTACGCATCCGATTTCTTGAGGGCGGGCCCACGAATGGCGAACCGCTAGTCTTTGTGCATGGCATTGGCGGCGGCGTGGAGGACTGGTGGGCCAATCTGGGGTATTTCGCCGAGCGTGGCTACCGGGTTCTTGCTCCAAGCATGCCGTGCCACGGGGAATCAGACTTCCCGCCTCCCGAGGAGTGGGATCCGCTGGACAGCGGACAAACGCTCATCGGGTTGCTTGACGCATGGGGAGTGGAGAAAGCGCCGGTCGTTGGCCATTCCGCCGGCGGCACCGCTGCCATCCTTGCGGCTGCCGCCGCTCCGGAGCGTATCACGCGCCTCGCGCTCGCCGCGCCCGGCGGCCTCGGCCACCCCGGATGGCCCCTCAGGGTTTTCTCTGTGCCCATTCTGGGTGAGATGTTCTGGCAGCCGTGGCTCTTGCGCCGCAGACGCACGCAGTTAGCCGTCGTCGCGGACGTATCAAACGTTGATCCTCACATCCTTGGCCAATGGATCGGCCGCCACCGGAGCGTGGCGCAACGGAGAGCATTCCTGCGTTTGCTGAGGCGCGGCGTCAGTGTGCACGGACTCAAGGCTGACGCAGATCTGCGCAGACGAGTCCATGACATCCGGTGTCCAACCCTCCTCATCTGGGGCAGCAAGGATGCCGTCATCCCGCCTCCGCCAACACGTGACGAACAGACGCCGATTTGGCCGCGCGCGCACTTTCGGTTGATCAAGAATGCCGGACATTGGCCACAAGCTGAACAGCCCCCCGCGTTCAATCACGTCACGGACACATTCCTGCATGAGGGCAGCATTTCGACACACCCCGCGGGCACACAATTCACTGGTGCACACGAATAACGCGCGGTGAGCCGCTGTTGGCAGGTTGAGTCGGTCGCGTGCCATGCGTGCAAACTCCGCCAAACGCGGGCTGTCGCCCTGATTCAGGGTTTCAGGTTTTCTTTCACGGGCGCCTATAATCAGCGTATCTCGAGATGTTTGCACACCTGCATACACATTCGGAATTCAGCCTGCTCGATGGCCTGTGCCGTATCCCCGAGCTTGTTGGCCACGCACGCGAGCTCGGGTTTGAGTCGCTTGCCCTGACCGATCACGGCAGCCTGTACGGTGTCGTTGATTTCTACAGGGAGGCGCATGCGGCGGGCATCAAGCCGATCATCGGCGTGGAGGCGTATGTCGCTCCGGGCAGCCGGACAGACCGCATTCCTGGCGACAAACAGCCCTATCACCTGGTTCTGCTCGCGCGGAACGATGAGGGCTACCACAACCTCCTGAAACTCGTCAGCATCGGACACCGTGAAGGGTTCTACTATCGTCCCCGCATGGACCGCGAGGTTTTGGAGGCCTATGGCTCCGGGCTGATTGCGCTTTCCGCGTGCATGGCGGGCGAGGTGCCGCGGGCAATTATGGAGGGCCGACGTGATGATGCGCGTGAGGCGGCGCTCTGGCACAAGAAAACCTTTGATGGGTACTATCTGGAAATTCAGCGCCACCCCGGCATCCGGGAACTTGATCGGCTGAATGAGGGACTCCTTGAACTGTCCCGCGAGCTCGATATTCCCATCGTTGCGACCAATGACCTGCACTACACCCGGCACTCGGATGCCGAGGTGCATGATGTCCTCCTCTGTATCCAGACAAATACGACCGTCGATGAGCCGGGCCGAATGCGCATGGATGATGACGGTTTCTATCTCAAGTCTGAGGAGGAGATGCAAGAACTGTTTGCAGATCTGCCCGAGGCAATCGATAACGCGGGGCGCATCGCGGATGAGTGCAATCTTGAGTTGGAGTTCAACCGGCTGCTCCTGCCGCAGATCGAGCTGCCGGACGGCCTCTCCTCCTTCGAGTATCTTGAGCGGCTCTGCGCGGAGGGCTTTGAACAGAGGTACGCCGAGTTTGCGGACCAGGAACGGGCGCGGGAACGTGTTGCCTATGAGCTGGACGTCATACGGCAGATGGATTTCGCGGACTACTTTCTCGTCGTCTGGGATCTGGTTGCCTACGCTCGCAAGCAGGGAATCCTCGTCGGCGTACGAGGGAGCGCCGCCGCCAGCGCCGTGCTCTACTGCCTCTACATCACCAATATCGAACCTCTCACGTACGACCTCGTCTTTGAGCGATTCCTGAACCTTGAGCGGAAAGAGATGCCGGATATCGATCTCGACATCGAGGATGAGCGGCGAGACGAACTCATCGACTACGTGACGCAGCGATACGGTCAAGACCGGGTGGCGCAGATCATCACATTTGGGACATTTGGCGCGCGCGCCGGCATCCGAGACGCCGGACGGGCGCTTGGGATGTCACTCAGCGAGGTAGATCAGGTGGCGCGTTTGCTGCCCGCCGGCGCGCATCCATCCTCATTGCAGGATTCGCTCGAACGGCTGCCACAATTCCGTGAGGCGTATGAGCGTGACGAGCGCGTCAAGCGGCTCGTTGACATTGCGATTCAGCTGGAAGGGATCTCACGCAATGCGAGCACACACGCCGCCGGCATCGTCATCTCGCGTGAGCCGCTCGTCAACGTGGTGCCACTCCAACGCCCCGTCAAGAGCGCGGGATCGGATGATGATGGTGTGCCGATGACGCAGTGGGATATGCACCGCGTCGCAGAGGCAGGCCTCCTCAAGCTGGACTTGCTGGGCCTCACGAATCTGACAACGCTGGCGCGCACACGCGACCTTGTTGAACGGAGACACGGCAAGCGCATCGACATTGACGCCATCCCACTCAACGACGAAAAGACCTTTGACCTGCTGTCCCAAGGAAAGACGATGGGCCTCTTTCAACTTGAGGGACAGGGCATGACGCGGTGGATACAGCGACTGCAGCCTCGGACCCTGAATGAGGTCTCGGCGATGATCGCGCTGTATCGGCCCGGACCGATGGAGCACATCCCCCGCTATATCGAGAGCAAGAAGGGCGAGATCTCGGTCAGCTTTCCGCATGACGACCTCGAGGACATCTTGCATGAGACGTATGGGGTGATTGTGTACCAAGACCAGGTGCTCCAGATCACACAGCGTTTCGCGGGCTATTCACTCGGGCAGGCTGATATTGTGCGCAAGGCGATGGGCAAAAAGGTGCGCGAGATCATGGAAGCTGAGGAACAGGGGTTCCTCGCCGGGTCTGTCCAACAGGGCTATTCAGAACGTGACGCGCGCGCGGTGTTCAAGCTCATCGAGCCGTTTGCGGGATACGCCTTCAACAAGGCGCACAGCGTGAGCTACGCCTACATCGCGTACCAGACCGCGTATTTCAAGGCCAACTATCCCGCCGAATATATGGCGTCACTGTTGAACGCGCACCTCGGATCGCAGGAGCGGGCAGGAGCCGATGCCGAGGAATGCCGCGCCATCGGGCTGTCTGTCTCCCCTCCCAGCATCAACGCCAGCGTGGAGGAATACTCACTCGAGGAGGCGGGCGACCCGAATGACGATGCCTACACAGGCGACACCCTCATCCGAGTCGGGCTGTCTGCAATCAAGAATGTGGGATACGGGGCGGCGCAGGCGCTCGTAGCCGAACGAACAGAGAATGGCGCATTCAAGGACCTAGGGGATTTCGTCAGCCGCGCTGACCTGACGTCGCTGAATCGGCGTGGACTCGAGAATCTTGTGAAAGCGGGCGCGCTCGACGAACTTGGCGAACGGGCAACCCTGCTGGCCAATGCTGAACGCATACTCGCAGCAGCAGCGCAGCAGCAGCGCCAACGCGCCTCCTCTCAATTCAATATGTTCGATTCAATGGCAAGCGACCCTGCTCTGCAGATGCCGACCATCCATCTCGATCCGGCTGAGGCGGCGTCCGCCGAAGAGATGGGGGTGTGGGAGAAGGAGCTGATGGGCATCCATTTCTCCAATGACCCCTACCGCGCCCTGCGGACCGCGCATCTGACAGGAAACGTGACGCCGTGCGCTGAGGTCTCAGTCGAGATGGAGCGTGACCAGATCACGGTGGCAGGCAATATCACGTCGGTGCGCACATTCGTTGTGCGTGGGGAGAACGCCGCGTCACTCGTCCTGAATGATCAATCAGGCTCGGTCGGCGTCACAGTCTGGCCTGACGCCTACGCCAAGTCCATGGACGTCTGGCAGCTGAACACGCCCGTGCGGGTCACCGGCTCCGTTCGGGTCCGCGATGAGGAGGCGTCAATCGATTGCCGCCAGTACGAGGTCCTTGTGGAGGGCGCAGCGGCCAGCGTGGATGATGTGGCCACGACACCTCCCGCGCCGGCGCCCGTGACTGAACATGACGCCTCGCCAACAGACAGCGACACGCCGCCGGCGGAGGATGACACTGTCAAAGAGCAACCCGCAGAGAAGGCGCCCGCGCCGACACGGGCAGCCAACGGCACAAAGCCGGGTTCAGTGAACGGAAACAGCGAGCCTGCCGATAAGGGGGTGCGCATCTCAGTGCTGCTGCATGAGACGACGGATGAGGAGGCTGACCTTAGCCGCCTCAACCAAGTTGTGCATGCGCTGAAGGGTCACCCGGGGGAAAGCCCGGTTCAGTTGGTGATCATGCAGGAAACCGAGCAGTCAACCATGACGATGCCGTTCGCGGTGTCACACTCCCAAGCGCTCGAAACGGAGATTGCGGACATCCTGGGCGGTCAGTACCTCTCCGTGCAGCGGGCGCTGTTATAGCCGCTATGCGGTCCAGGGCCCAATGACGTCCGGGGTCCGCCAACCCCCATACCAATCATTGGCCGGTGAGGTGACCTGCATATCATCCACATACGCGGCGTCCATCATCCACGGATAGATTGCCACAAAATTCTCGATCGCCTTGTACTCATCCAGTGGCGTCTCATAGCGCCACACCGCTCTCTCAACGCGCCGGTCCCCGACGCGGACGCCCCAATACGTGGCGACGCCTTTGAACGGTCAAGTGGATGTCGTTTCCTCGGGAACGAGAAACTCCTGCCGCACGTCCTCTATCGGGAAATAATAGACCGGCGGCTTGTTTTGCTCCACGATGCGGAGAGGGTTTGTAGTCTCAGCGATAATCTCGCCGCCAAACTCGACACGCAGCCGGCGTGAACTCTCTTGAACCGGGCCGGGAGCCGGCGGATAATCAGCGGCTGCTTCACGGTCTGCTGTCGTCATTGGATCACTCCTTTATCTGTGCCGCGCATGGCACCATTGTACGCCGTTCACAGCCGGGCGCCCTTGCCTTTCTCTCAGCGGCGGGCGAACTGGCGCTCAAGCTGCGCGGAGCTCAGATGAACCATGGTCGGCCTGCCATGCGGGCACAGCCGCGGAAAGTGCGCATCCCTGAATTGCGCAATCAATGATTCCATCTCCGTGAGTGACAGGGCTTGCCCGGCGCGCACAGTGGAGTGGCATGCGATAGTGGCGGCGATGCGCCTTTCCCGCATATCGACGGCATCCGCGCCTCCCGCTATGATGCTGTCCGAAGCGCCAAGCGCCTCGCCATGCAGATCCCCGGGCGCCGCCCCATCCTCACCGCCACCAACCGCCCCTACATCATCAATCTCGCCGCCTGCCCGCTCATCAAGAACCTCCAGAAAGGCCTGTGGCGCCTCCGATTCTTTGAGGGTCGAGGGCATGGCGCGCAAGAGAACTGCATCATCGCCAAAGGTCTCCCATTCAAAGCCGTACGAGGAGAGCAAGTCTGTCAGCGGAGTGATGGCCTCCCGTTGGCGTGCGCTCAATTCAATCGTGGCAGGAGTCAGCAATCCCTGAGATGTCGCCGCCTGCGCGCGCCGCTCTGTGATGACCTGCTCAAAGACGATGCGCTCATGCGCCGCGTGCTGGTCAATCAGATACAGACCATCCGGCCCTTCCGCAACAATATAGGTCAGCGCCACCTGCCCGACCGGGCGAAGCGTGAAGCGGTCAGGCGCCGTGCCGCCATGCGTAGTGGCGGCATCATTCGCTCCCGTCTCGCCGCCACGCTCGTATTCCGAGAAGAGGGGCGGCGCCTCCAAACTGACGTCGGCATCCGGCGGGGCGGATGGGATTCCCTGCCCGACTGCCGCCTGTCCCGCGGGCGGCGCAGCCGGGAATTGAATGCCGTTGGCGGCAAGTGTGCGGCGGATCGCACGCTGAATCGTTGCGATCACCTCACCCTCGCGGCGCAGACGCACCTCCGCCTTGGTTGGATGAACATTAACGTCCACCTCATCGGGATGGACGGTCACAAAGAGGACAACCTGCGGGTACCGCCCTCTCTGAACGATGTCGCGATACGCATCAGCAACGGCATAGTAGAGGATTCGCGCCTCAACAAGGCGGCCATTCACGAAAAGGATCTGCCCGGTGCGGCGCGGGCGGGTTGCACCGGGCTCGCTGGCGTAGCCGGCAACGGTTGTGCCCCCCATTGTTGTGGGTTGGATGGGGAGCATGGCTGATGCGGTATCCGGCCCCCACATTTCAAGCAGCACATGTGCCGCATCGCCGCTGCCAGGGGAATGGAACGCGAGCCGACCATCGACAATCACACGCAGGGCAACCTCCGGGTGCGCAAGCGCATAGTGGCTCAGCACGGTCACACAGCGTGACGCCTCTGCGGCCGGAGATCGCAGGAATGACAGGCGGGCAGGCACGCTCTTGAATAGGTCACGCACAAAGACTGTGGTGCCGAACGGCGCGCCCTGCGTTCCCCGCTCCACAACATCGTTATCGGACACAATCACATAGTGCCCGCCATCCGTCCCCTGCACGCGTGAGACGATGGTCATCCGCGCCATCGCCCCGATCGATGCTAGAGCCTCTCCCCGAAAGCCGAGCGTTCCGATGGTATCAAGGTCTCGAACCGTGCGGAGTTTGGAGGTGGCATGGCGCATGACGGCCAACTCAAGCTCATCTTCGGGGATGCCGGTTGCGTCATCCGTCACGCGTATAAGGTCAAGGCCGCCCCGTGCGATCTCAACCTCCACCTGACCCGCCCCGGCGTCGATCGCATTCTCGACGAGTTCTTTCACAACAGATGCGGGGCGTTCTATCACCTCACCGGCGGCAATCTTGGACGCGACGGTCCGCTCAAGCAATTGAATCGGCATATCAGCGGTCGTTTCCCTCCTGCTCTGCCAGACGCTGCAGGTCGTAGAGCTTGGCGAGAGCCTCAAGAGGCGTCATGGTGTCCAGCGGCAGGCCCAAGAGCGCGCTCTGCACCTCACCGGCTGCCGAGGCAGGCGCATCCACTGAACGCAGGGAAAAGAGTTCGGGTTGTCCCCCCTGTGTCCCACCATGCGCCCCTGCCGCGCTCCCGTCCTCGAGTCGGCTCAAGACCTCCTGGGCGCGCGCGACAACATCCCGCGGGAGCCCCGCCAGTTGTGCAACATGCACGCCATACGAGCGGTCTGCCCCGCCCGGGGCAACCTGGCGCAGAAAGATGACATTCCCGGATTCCTCAGAGACCAGCACATGAAGATTAAAGGCGCGTGGGAGGGTGTCCCCAAGCGCGACAAGCTCATGGTAATGGGTGGCGAATGCGGTGCGCGCGTTGAGGCGCGGATGGTTATGGATGTATTCCACGACAGCCCACGCGATGGACAGTCCGTCATACGTGCTTGTCCCCCTCCCCGTCTCATCCAGGATGATCAAAGACCGGTCAGTCGCCTGATGCAGGATGGCGGCAGTCTCAATCATCTCAACCATAAACGTTGATCGGCCGGTCGAGATGTCATCATGCAGGCCGGCGCGCGTAAAGATGCGGTCGACAAGCCCGATGCGGGCATCTGCCGCGGGAACAAAGGAGCCGATCTGCGCCATCAAGACGATGAGGGCAATCTGGCGCAGATAGGTCGACTTACCGGCCATGTTTGGGCCGGTGATGATGGCAATCGGGCTTTCCTCTGTGAGCGCGATATCGTTCGGGACGAATGGCTCGTCCAGAAAATCCTCCACCACCGGATGGCGCGCGGCGGTTGCAATCAAGGCGCGGGAACCGTCGATGTCCGGTCTGCTCAGTCGCAGCCGCACGGCATTCTCGGCGAATGCAAGGAGGACATCAAGGCGGGCGACGGCGCGCGCTGTGGCAAGAATGGACTCGCCCTCCTGAACAATCTGGCTGCAGACCTGCCGAAAGATGGCGGATTCAAGCTCCTCGGCGCGCTGCTGCGCCTCAGAGATCTGCACCTCAAGCTCTTTCAGGCGCGGCGTAAAGAACCGCTCCCCATTTGCGACCGTCTGCTTGCGAATGTAATGCTCCGGCACGCGCGGCAGATGAGAGCGCGTTACCTCGATGTAGTAGCCGAAGACGCGGCTGTAGCCCACCTTGAGCGCGGGGATGCCCGTCGACTGTTTCTCTTCAGATTCGAGGGCGGCAACGGCGACGCGGGCATCCGATGAGACGGCGCGCAGATCCTCGAGTTCCTGAGAGAAACCCCTGCGCACCACCCCGCCCGCGGAGAGGGTTGCTCCCGGCTCATCCGCAATCGCGTCTTGCAGCACCTGCCGCACATCGTCATGCGTTTCAATGGCATCACGGGCCCAGACAAGCGGCTGAATCACGGAATCGCCACGCTGAACCTCCGGAAGGTCATTCTCGGTCAACGCTGCGTGAATGGCGGCGATGGACTCCAGCCCGCGTCGGACAGCGGCAACGTCCCGCGGGGCGGCGGAGCTGGTACGAATGAAATTGATGAGCCGCTCAATGTCCGGGAGGCCGTTCATCGCCCTGCGCAGGCGGGAGCGGAGCATGTGATCCTGCGCGAGCGCCTGGATGTTGTCGTGACGCTCAACGATCTTCTCGCGGTTGAGCAAAGGCCGCCCAATCCACTGGCGCAGGAGGCGGCGCCCTAGAGGCGTCTGTGTAGTATCAAGCAGGCCAAGCAGGGATCCGTCAAGCGTGCCGGCCGCGCCCTCAAATAACTCCAGCGTGCGAACGGTCTGCTGGTCGAGAATCATCGTCTCTGCCGTATGGCGCGTTGTGAGAGATTGAATCTGCGTGAGCGCGCCGCGCTGTGTCTCTTGCAGATAGGCGAGAACGGCCCCGGCCGCGGAGACGGCGAGGGGCAGGTCAGCACAGCCATACGGCTCGAGCGATCGCACCCCAAAGTGCCTCAACAGCCGATCCCGCGCGTCGCTCCTGTCAAAGGTGTCAGCGGCGGCGGCGACGACGGCCGCGCCATCCACACGTGGCGGAGCATCAAGATTGTCGGGGACGAGCACCTCCGCCGGCGAAAGGGCGGCAAGCTCGCTCTGCAGATCGTCCACAGGCATCTCGAGCGTGACGAATTCTGAGGTCGAGATATCGGCATACGCAAGGCCGGCACGGCCACCCTCAATGGTGAGCGCCGCCAGAAAGTTGTTGGCGCTCTCCGGGAGCAGATCGTGCTGCAGAACCGTGCCGGGAGTGACAACCCGTATGATCTCTCGTTCAAGGATTCCCCTCGTCTTTTTCGGATCGCCAAACTGTTCACAGACGGCAACGCGGTGACCCTTTTCGAGCAGGCGGGCAACGGAGGAGTCCAGGGAATGAGTTGGCACGCCAGCAAGTGGAACGCGGTGTCCACCCCCAAGGTCTTTGGATGTCAGAGCGATGCCGAGGTCACGCGACACAATCTCTGCGTCCTCGCCAAACGTCTCATAGAAATCCCCAAGGCGAAAGAGCAGGATTCCATCAGGGAATTCAGCCTTGATTCGTTCATATTGCCGTTTGAGTGGAGAACCGCGTGTTGTAGTCATTGAATGGTCCCAGCCTCTTGGCAACCTGCCACCTACGTACCCCCGTTCTGCCATTGTATAGCGCGGCGCGCGGCGGATATACACTACGTGCATGACCAAACCGCACTCAGCCGGAGAAAGCGGGCAGGACGCGCCCGCGCGCCAACGCGTCTATACCGGCTCGTTCGTCCTGCTGTTTCTGATGGAGTTCACCATCTTTGTGACGTTCTATATGCTGCTGCCGACGGTGCCGCTGTATATCAAGGAACTGGGCGGCACAAATTCAACCGTCGGGCTGGTCATCGGCATTGCGGGGCCGGTCGCCGCGTTTGGCGTACCGCTGTACGGACTGGGCGTGGACCGTTGGAGCCGGAAAGGGATGGCCGTCATCGGCCTCATCATCAACGTTCTCGGCGCCCTCATCATGATTATTGTCGTCTCTCCGCTCATGATGCTCATCCCCACAATTCTGCGCCGCGTTGGGAGCGGAGCGACGGGGTCGGCAACACGAACACTCATCCTGGATATCGCCCCGCCCAGCAGACGCGGCGAGGCGATGACGAATTTCGCGACATCACACAATATCGCCATTGCATTCGGACCTGCAGTCGGCCTCGCAATCTACAACGGGCTGGGATCCACCCAGCTTTTTATCGCCTGCGCCGCGATAATGGCCACCGCAACGCTGTTTCTGATTCCGGTCAAGGTCAACCGAAACCCGAGCGCGACGAGCGGTGGTGGGCGCCCTCCTGCGCGAGCCGCGCAACACCTGGACGCTGAGCCGGCGTCTCGGCGGGAGACCTGGCTCGACAAGCTGATCGTGCGGGAGGCGATTATTCCGGGCATCACCGTCCTGCTCTTGTCCGCCGCCTATCTGGCAACCACAACATTCGTCTCCATCCTGGGTGAAGAGCGCGAGGTGCCGAACTATGAGTGGTTCTTCGCGTTGTATGCCGTTGTTGTTATCTCCGGACGCCTCCTCACCGGCCGCGTTTCTGATACATATGGCAGGGCGATTATCCTCCTGCCATCGTTGGCGCTGACGGTTGGCTGCATGGCCACGCTCGCATTCACCTATTCAACCGTCGGCTTTCTCGCAGCGGCGCTCATGCTCGGACTCGGATTCGGCACCGGACAGCCGATGCTGCAGGCGCTGGCGGCCGACTGGACCCCGCCCGAGAAATATGGCCGGGCAATGTCCATGATGATGGGCGGTTTCTCATTCGGGTCGGCGGCCGGCACCGTTCTGGTTGGTGAGCTAAGCGAGCGTCTGGATTTCACGGCGGCATTCATGGCGTTGGCGCTGCTGGCCGCAATCGCACTGCTCGTCTCCTGGTGGGGTTTCCATCGGCGGCACATTCCACTCTTTGTCACTCCACCACGGGCAACAATCTGAGATGAGAAACACCCCCGCGATACGGCGCGGGACGCTACAATCTGAGGAAGGGGCAACCGAAAACAGGCAGGCTATGCCCCGAACACGAGGGAGACATCGGAGGGCAGGCGGCGATGAGTGTAGATTTCGTCAGCAACGAGGAAACAATCCAGGCGGCCCGCAAGAACCTGGATCAAGCCGGGTGGGACTATCTGGTCGGCGGGTCTGAATCTGAAACAACCATGCGCCGCAACCGCGCGGCATTTGACCGCGTCGCCTTCCGTCCGCGTGTGCTGCGCGATGTTTCAGGAATGGACCCGTCAACGCAGTTCCTTGGGCACACCATTCGCATGCCAGTCATGCTTGCCCCGGTGGGTGGCATGCAGCGACTGCACCCGGAGGCGGCGGGCGCGTCCGCAAAGGCGGCGGAGATATTCGGCACTATACAGACCGTCAGCTCCGTGTCTGAGCCGGGCCTAGAGGGCACAATGGAGGCGGCGGGCGGCCCCAAATTGTTCCAGATGTATATTCAAGGCGATTGGGACTGGATTGAGGGCATGGCCCCGCGTATCAAGGCAGCCGGCTATCACGCCTTTGTCTTGACCGTGGACAACGCGCGCTACAGCAGGCGCGAGCGGCCTATCGTCGGACGGTCAGTCCCGGCGAATCTGAACGTGCAGCGTGTCTCCCCCGGCGCATCAGTCACGTGGGATCTGGCCGAAAGGATACGCGATCTCATGGGCCTGCCATTCGCCGTTAAGGGTATTCAGACGGCGGAGGATGCGGAGATCGCCGTTCAGCGCGGCTTTGAGATTATCTGGGTCTCAAACCATGGCGGACGGCAGATCGACCACGCGCTTGGCACGCTCGACACGCTGCCGGAGATCGCGAAGGCCGTGAATGGGCGGGCAAAGATTGTGGTGGACGGCGGCATCGTGCGGGGCAGTGATGTCGTAAAATCGCTCGCCTTGGGTGCAGACTGCGTTGCCATCGGCAAACTGCAGGGCTGGGGGCTGGCCGCGGGCGGCATTGACGGCATCGTCCGGGCGCTGGAAATCATGGAGGATGAGCTGCTGAGCGCGATGGCGCTCATTGGCGTCTCCACGGTTGACCAGCTTGATTCGTCATACGTGACGGAGGGCTACGTGGTCACTCCACCCCACGAGATGAGCGCATGGGTGAACATGCCGGACAGCCGCATCCCGTAGCGCAGAAGTGAAGAGCGCGCCAGGCGAGCCGGGGCGGCGCAGACTCTAGTCTGTCTCCAGCACTTTGATGATGACTGTGTAGCGTGGCATGGAGCAGGCGTGGGGGAGGGTCTCGTAGGAGACGACCTCAGCGCGGCTCCATGCATGTCCGCCGCCGGCCTCAGCCTCGATGATCGTGCCGGCCGACGGTTCTATCGGTTCCTCATCGCGAATATGCACCCCGAGGGGACGGCCATCATCGTGAGCGCGGAGGTACCACGCCGCCGCGCTCGCCACCATGGACGTTAGACGGCGGCGAGGCGAATGCGCCCGCTAGCGCTGCCGAATACCCCGCCCTGATAGAGACGCTCGTCCGGATCCTCTTCTTCGCGGAGGGGCCACGTTGGGGCAGTCAGCCGCCCATCGAGCATTTCAGCGGTTATGCCGGCATAGCTGGGGAGGGTCGCCGCGATATCGGTCAGGATCGCGTTTTCGTCTGCGTAGTCGAACCTCTCCGTGCCGAGCCGGCGCGCCATATCAGCCGGGGCGTGCCACACGGGTCGTGCATCGCCCGGGGCGCCCTTGATGGCGCGGACACGCTGCACCCTGCGCTCGACATTCGTGTAGGTGCCATCCCGTTCGACGGCGGCGGCGGCCGGAATCACAACAGTTGCCAACGCCGTGAGGTCATCATCGACAACAACGCCCTGCACCACCAGAAAGTCTATGCGGCCAAGCGCGGCAAGCAGGCGCTCGCGTGACCCGTCATTCATATTCGCGGGAATACCGCCCGTCCAGTAAAGAGCCGTCACCGCGCCGCTCTCGATATCCGAGATGATGCCCTCCAGGGTTGCCGCGTGCGTGCCAATCACGTCAAGGACGCCCTGCACATTGCCGCCACCGGGCCGCAGAATGTGGAGCCCGCCTCCCTGGGCATTGGCGACGTTGCCGGTTAGCGCGGCAAGTGACGCGGTCAGGGTGGCGATGCCGGGCGTGTCATCCGTGCCGGCATCATAGATGAGAGCAGCAGGCGCAGCCGTGCCGATGATGCCGGCCACCCACCGAATGTCATCGGCTGGGACGCCGGACTCGGCTGCCATGGCATCAACCGTCACACCCTCAAGGCTTGCGGTGATGTCCTGCAGGCCGTCCACCGACTCATCGATGAACTCATCATGGACAAGATTTGCATCGAGCAGGGCACGCAGGATTCCACGCAGCACCGCGGTCTCCGTGCCCTCCACACAGGAGAGCCATCGCTCCGAGGCGCGGCCAAGCTCCGGATACTGAACGGGGCCGATGCCAATCAGGGTGGCATCCTTGTAGTTGACTGCCTTGTGAATCTGATACGCGGCGACAGGGTGCGCAACCTCCGGGTCCGCGCCAACCACGAGGATGGCGCGTGATTTCTCGATGTCACGGATAGGGTTGGCGTTGGCGGCGCTTCCAAAGATGGCGGCGAGCTCCTCACCGGTTTGAGTCGCCGCCGAAGCCCCAATGGCGATCCGCTGCGTTTGGAGCGACTCGCGGGCCAGACGGGCAAGCGCCCAGGCGTCCTCATTGGCGACACTCGGCGCGATAACGAGGGCCGTGGAATCACCGGCGTTGGCAAGGCCTGCCGCGGCGGCATCAATCGCATCATCCCACGCCGACTCGGTGAGCGCGCCGTTCGCATCGCGAATCATCGCGCTAATCAATCGCGCCTCATTATTGGCCGTCTGCAACAACTCAAACTTGCCATGGATGCAGGCGAATCCGCCGTTCGCGCCGCCCTCGATGTCGGGCGTGACACGCAAGAGGCGGCCATCCTGCAATTCGGCGGTCACCTGGCAGCCGATCTCACACTCCGTGCAGACGGTTGTGACATTCGTATCAGGCAGGCCGGCCCACTTATTGTCTTTCTCGGTCAGCGCGCCAACGGGGCACACATCCACACACGCGCCGCAGAAGATGCAACCGGTAAGCGGATCTGAAAGCGGCACATCATTCGGCGTGCCGGGCAGGATACGGTCGCCGCGATCCACCATCGAGATGGCCTCCGCGCCGATGACCTCATCACAAACGCGAACACACCGCGCGCATGAGATGCACAGGTTGTAGTCGCGATCGATGTGCGGATCCTCGGTGCGAATGGGGAGCTGGCGATAGTTGTAGGGGAGGAGCTGCTCCGTGACGCCAACAATCTCAACAGTTGCCTGCAGCTCGCACCGTTGATTCTGCGGGCAGACAACGCACCTGTCCGTCACTGAGACGTTGCGCAAGCAGATATCATTCGGTCCGCAATGAACGATGCGGTCACACGTGAGGCATCCATGCGGATGCTCAGACATGAGCAGATTCAGAACAGACTGGCGGAGTTCAACGGTTTGGTCTGAGTTTGTGCGATAGGCCGCGCCGGGGGCGGCAGGGGCAACACATGCGGCGGCAAAGCCGGGGCGGTCAACCTGCTCAACCATACACATCCGGCAGGCGCCATACGCCTTGAGCCGCTCATCATAGCAGAGGGTGGGGATATAGATGCCGGCCTGCGCGGCCGCCTCAAGGATGGTCGAGCCCGCGGGGGCGGTCACCTCTCGACCGTCTATCATGATGGTAATCGTATCGGCGGGGGCTGCCTGCGTCACGTACACATCCTCCCAAGCACTATCTGTATTGAACCGAGCGGACGCCGCGTTCGCGCCGCTGCGTTTAGACTATCCCACCCGCGCATCACTCTCAAGTTGGGGGGGGGGGGGGGGGGGGTGCCTTAATGGGCTGCGTAGGCTCCTTTACTCTCATCAGCCTGCGGTTCTGCGGAATCCGGCAGATTTGGCGGCGGGTCAGGCCGCCGCGCGGCAGCGAACAGGAATGCCCCC
Source organism: Dehalococcoidia bacterium (assembly GCA_965214725.1). Taxonomy (GTDB): domain Bacteria; phylum Chloroflexota; class Dehalococcoidia; order UBA6926; family UBA6926; genus VXMO01. Next base: position 393,143 of record OZ243973.1, read on the forward strand.
GCCATCGTGACGAATGACATGAAGATGAACGCGGGGGAGTACGACTCAAAGAGGTCAAAGGACCTGCCGGCGATGAGCGGCCCGGACATGGTGCCCAACTGCACGACCATCGACGAGAATCCCATGATGGTGGCGAACTGCGCGCGCCCAAAGTAATCGGCGCGGATGGCCACCATGAGCGGGCCGCGGAACCCCCAAGACATGCCGTGCAGGACGGCAAACACGAGCAGCCACTCAACGGAGTTCGCCATGACGAGCATGATGAGAGCCAACGTGTGCCCGACCATGCACGCGACAATGATGACGCGCATCGGGATACGCTCAGACAGGAAACCGGTGATGAGCTGCGAGGCAATCATGACTGTCGTCAGGAGCGTGTAGATCCAAGCGCCCGTACCCTCGTTGAGGCCAACGTCCTGGTCCACGTAACGAAGGAATTGGGAGTTGACGGCGGAGACAGCGAGCATGGCGCTCGCATGACCAAATGAGACGTACCAAAATGAGGGGTTCTTCAGGGCCTCCCGGGTGCTGAAGCTCCGGGCAACCAGATTGAGGACCGGGCGGGAGGTTGCCGGAATGCCATCCCCCGTCTGTTCAGTCTGCTCAGGCTTTTCACCGTCCGGCAGATAGCCATACGGCTCCGGCGAGTGCCTGAAAAGGAAGCTCAACGGGATGCCGGTCGCAAGAACCAGGACGCCGGACCAGAACGCCATGCCGCGCCAGCCCATCGCGTCCAGCCCAAATACAATCAGGGGCAGGCCCAAGCCGGAGACCCCCCAGCCAACCGATGCGAGGCCCATGGCGCGCGCGCGTTTCTTGTCGAACCAGTTGGCGATGGCGGCATTGATGGTGATAAAGCCGGCAAAGCTGGAGCCGAGGGACATGATCAGATACGCCCCATAGAACTGCCAGAGATTGTCTATGTTGGCATAAGCGAAGAACCCCGCGGCATACATGAGGACGCCGAATTGCAGGATAAGGCGGGTGCCGTATCGCTCCACCATCCAGCCTTGCACGGGGCCGAGCAGCCCGCTCTCCGCGCGGGAGAGCGTGAAGGCCAGGGCGATCATCGTTTTGTTCCAGCCGAACTCATTCTCCAGGTGTTTGAAATAGGCCTGGAACGCCTGAAAGAAGAGGCCGCCGTTGAGGACTTGAATCAGAAACGCGCCCAATACAATCCACCAGCCATAGAAGACCTGGCTGGGACGAAAGTGAGCGCCGTTGCGTAATCGGATCACCTATGTGTGCGCCATACACCAAAAGGACAAGCTTGGAACGTGAGGGAATCGTACCACATTCAGGGAGTTCCCCTGTTGAGAAACCCTTTCCATCGCCTATCGATAGTTCGCCAGAATGCACCGGGTTGACTGATTACGCTTTCAGCGATGCCAACTTGGGGATGATTTCGCGCAACAAACGCTCCAGTTCATGGACGTTCTGAACAGCGTCACCGTAATCGCAGGTCAATCCACGAATTCCTTTTGTACGAATCGGTGTGCCAAATGACAGGTCAGCACACATGGATACCCACTGACCAATCACATCTTTCAGGTCGCTCTCAGGCCCGGGCTCGTAGTCACTGATTGCCTCACCAAAAGAGACATTGCGTAAGCCCAACCATCCAAGTCTTTCAGGTGGAAACAGCCAGGCTACCGTGACAAACGGATTGTCCCATGGCTCACAGGGAACACGAATACTGACTCCATTCGAGCCGAAGGTGATATTTGCGCCCGCGTTCTGCGCTGACTCTAAGATGTGTTCCACAAATTCACAATGCGCTGAGATCGCGTACTGTCCCAAGAAAGTGTCCCGCGTCAGCCTTGTCCGGGGGGATGATGTCGTACTCCTTATCGAAGAGGATTGTCTCCCCAGGACACGAGGAACGAGCGTCTGTGATAACTGCCCTTTGAACCGCTTGACCTCCACCGCTAGAACCTCGATGTTAGGCATCTGCTCATTGAGGAATGTCACTATGCGTTCGAGTTCAACCGGGATGTCATCAGACACGAACAATAGGCGCAGGCGGCTCGCAGAGAGATTGGTGGCGGCCTGTTCCCAGAAGGCATCGGCATCCGGTTCGGTGTCCATGCCGAGCAGCTCCGCAAGTTCTTTATCAGAATTATTGGAACTCTCCTCAAAGGTTTGTCTCAGTTCATCTGCAGTCCAGGCGCGCTGAGCTTGGGCAGCATACTCGAGCATCTGCCCAACGATGGTCCGTCGAATCTCCGTGTTGGTCCCGCGTTTAACCTCAACGAGAGTTGGCCGCGCGTCCTGGTCAAGAATCAGATGATCAACCGCCCACCGGTCCCCTGCGTTCGGTTTGTCTGGTATGCCTTTCTCACGCTTAATGAGAATCCAGCGCAACGGATCACTTGTCCGCATCTGGTCTCCAGCCAATAGCTCGGGATGATCTGCAATTAGGGCTTGCAAATCATCCTCAAGTGCAAACGGCGACTCTTCGAGCGGCTCGAGCCTACCATCGTCACTTTGGAAGTAGATGCGTTCGGACATGTGACGTAGTATATCTTGTTCGGCAGCCGACGCTCTGGGAACACCAGCTTCCCGCGTGCGCGGGAATGACGGGCTAGGTGGGCAAGCGGACGTCGGGCCGCTACGCGGCCATGCCGCATGTTCCGGGGTTGAGCGGGCACGTACCGCGGCAGTCCGATCCACCATTCGGCATTACTCATTCCTCCTCTTCTCCTTGAGTGCATACAACCAGCCCTCATCATGGGCGAAGCCGCGTTGGGTTGGGCCGGGCTGTTCGAACGCGTCCGGGCTCCGGTGCCATGCCAGAGCGCCGGCGAGGTTGACCACGGCATCAAGACAGTCCGGATTGGCACGGCACGCAAGCCGGACATGCTCCGGGAGCGGCGCGCCAATCCAAGCCTCGAGGCGCGACAGTATCTCATGGCGCCGCCGGCCTGTATGCGCGCCCGACTTGTACCTGGTCCCGGGGTCATCGCGGGCGCGCAGGAGTTGGCCCGGCATGAGTTCAATGAGGGCGACCTGCCACCGCGATGCGTTGGCGGGGAGCGGCGGTATCATGAACCGGCCGGGCGCGCGGGCAAGGAGGCGGCCGAGCATCGACATGCCGTGATACGTCATGGGCATCATATTCGGGTTCACGGTGTTGAGTGGTGAGAACGCGGGGGCAACATCACTGGCACGTCTGGGCAAACCATAAACGGCAGAGTAGTCCCGTGCCATGCGTTCGAATTCGGCCTGGTCTGTCGTCGACATCCGGTCGCAGGAGTCCATCAGCCCCTCGCCCCACCGAATAAAGCCCTGTGTAACGGCAAAGTCTGCGGGTAGTCCGAAAGGGAAATCGAGGGCGGCGATAGCGGGCGCGTCCACCGTCAGCAACAACTGCTCGAGGTCGGCGCGGCGAATGGGGAACGGCGTATGCCATTCCGTGAGGGCGCCGGCGTCATCGGCTGTTGCCATGGCGGCCCAGGTGCCACTGTCAGAACGCGCCCCGCTAAAGTCAACGCCAATCAGGGTGGTCATACGACGAGCCGCTCCCACAGCCGGCTATCTCAATGCGTCGGCGGCGTTGAGTTCGCGGGTCTCCTCTTCCCCGATACCGAGCACCTCACTCAGGATGTCCGCCGTATGCTCATTGAGCAGCGGCGCGCGGCGCAGCTCGCCCACGTATTCTCCATCCACACGCCACGGTACTCGGGCAGTACGGCGCGGGCCAACTTCCGGGTGATCGATTGTCGCAAAGAATCCGCGCGCCTCCTGATGGGGATGTTCGACGACCTCCAACGGATCGAGCACGGGGGCGGCGGACACCCCCGCACGGCCGAGTTGGTCCGCCATGGCGTACTTGTCACGCCCCGATGCCCATGCCGCGACAGCCTGATCCAACGCGGCCTCGTTCTGCTTGCGTGAGGCGGGCGTTGCAAAGCGGGCATCGTCGGCAAGGCCATCAATGACGCTGCACAGCGCGCTCCATTCAGCGTCCGTTCGCGCAGCGATGGCGATCCACTGATCCTCACCTGCGGCAGCGTAGATGGCGTGCGGCGCATGGAATGGATGATGCGAGCCATCCCGTGATGGCTCATAACTGCCGATTGCACGCGCGACCATCGGCTCCGTGAGCAACGTCATAAGCGCCTCTGTCATGGCAACATCAATGTGATGACCCTGGCCGGTTCGCTTGCGGTCATGGAGCGCCGTCAGTGTGGCCATGGTGGCGTAGGTGGCCGTCACAACATCCGGGAAATAGGAGCCGAGCAGGCGGCGGTGACCGCCCGGGTAGCCGGTCACGTCTGCCAATCCGCAAAACGCGTTGATGATGCTATGCAAACCGCTGTAGTCCTTGAGGGGGCCGGATCGGCCGAATGCGGCGACGGACGTGTAGATGACGTGGGGATTGAGCGGTGCAATATCTCCATACCCAAGCCCCCAGCGCTCCATCAGCCCCGTCGAGAAATTCTCGAGAACCACGTCCGCGGACGCGCACAGACGGCGCGCAACGTCCCTCCCCTCTTCAGTGCGCAGGTTGATGGGGATTGCGCGCTTGCCCATGCCGAGCGTGTTGTAGGCGCCGGCGCGGTTCATGCCGGGAACTTGTCCTGCGAATGGTGGCGAGGTGCGAAAATCGGCCGGATTCTCGCGACTCTCCACCTGGATCACATCAGCGCCAAGCGCAGCTAGCCACTTGGCACAGTACGGAATCGCGATGTACTGGCCGAAATCGACCACACGTATCCCGGAGAGGGGGAGGTGGGGTGTTGAGCCCACGTGCGCGGCGCCGGCGCCGTTCGTTGATGCCGGTATCGACGCAGGGGCGCCATCCGCCTCCGGCTTGCCATCCCCATTGCGCGGATAGCCACTCAGGATAAACGGCATGCCGGTGAACGGGATGTGCTGACCGTCCTGCGTCTCAATGTGGCGGATATAGCGCCGCTCGCGGACATGCTCATGCGTTAGGACCTCATCGAGAGAGGTTGCCCAGAATGCGGGAATATTGCGGGCCTGCAGCTGCGTCGTTATCTCTTCACCCGTGTGGTCCATCGTCCAGCTGGTCATGAGCACGCTGACGGCATCCCAGTTCATGGCGCGTTTCGTGCCATCGTCAAAATCCTCGGTGTACGCCCACTCAGGGCTGCCCATGACCTCTGAGAACTGTTCCCAATGGCGGGCGCTCATCGCCACAATGACGACGTAGCCGTCCTTGCACGGGACATAGCAATTGGGCTGTCGCGCAAGGATGTTGGGCCCACGGTCCAGCACGTATTCCAGATATTCCCGCTGTGTAATGGGGTGGTAGTTGAGCGCAGTGATTGCCTCCAGCTCAGAGACCTCAATGCGCGTGCCGATGGGGACGGCGGGGCCTGCGCCATTGGCGTTGCCCTCCTCCCCGTACAGCGTCGCGAGCGCGGCCACAACACTCACCGCGCCCGCCATAAAGGAAGGGACGGACGCGCCGGTGGGCATGAGCGGCGGCTCATTGGGCAGATCATAGGTGGTATCCGGCGGGCCAGGCGTCGTCCATGCCATGCCGGACAGCGCCCACGTTGCAAGATCGCTCGGCGGGAGGGGGGACAGGGGGCCGCTTTCAGGCGCGCCATAGGGTGTCAGGGAGACGACGGTGAGACGCGGATGGCGAGCGTGCAGGTCATCCCACGTCATGAACGGAGTCTGATCTCCATCAAACAGGCCGATGTCTTCAATGAGGATGTCCTGGCCATCAAGAATCTCCATGAGAGATTCGGGTGTGACTGAATCGGCATCGGTATTGGAGCGATGCGCCTTGTTGGCGTTCAGGGAGCGGTGGAGCATGGGATCCCATTCAGGCATCTCACGTCCGGCAACACGAGTATAGAGATTCCGCATGCGGCGAACACGGTCCACGTCCGCGCCCAACTCACCCAACAGGCGGGCGGCATAGGCCCCGGCAATCGTAGCGGTAACATCAACGACGCGCAGATGCGACAACGGACCTGACATAGATGCCTCCCCCGGGGTGCTCACGCCTACCCTACTGAACGAGAAATGTACTGCCCATCCCTCTCCGACGCCACAATGCTGCCATTCTCTGAGACGGTCTTGCCGCGAATCAGTGTCCGCACGGGCCAGCCCGTATAGTTCATACCCTCGTAGATCGAGTAGTCGGCTCGGCCCTGCAGCGCTGTGGCCGTCACGGTCCGGGTTTCATCCATGTCAACAATGGCGATGTCGGCATCCGCGCCTACCTGCAGCGAGCCTTTTCGCGGCCAGAGGCCGAATATGCGGGCAGTGTTGGCGGACGTGACCTCAGCGACGCGCTCAAGTGAGATTCCTCGCCCGAGCACGCCATCATTCAACATGACGGGCAAGATCATCGGCATGTTGGGCTGGCCCGGCGACGCGCTCCAGATTGTGCCCTGCTTGCGATCGCCAAGCCGTGCGGCATGATCTGAGCCGATGGTATCCACAGTGCCGTCCTCGATGGCAGCCCACAGAGCGTCTTGATCATCGGGGCTGCGGAGGGGCGGGTTCTGCTTGCCGTATGTGCCCACGGGCGAATCGTACGTATGCGAGAGGTAGTGCGGGCACGTTTCGATGTACACCGCGCCGCCCTCACGCCGGAATGAACGGGCGGCTTGCAGCGTCTCCGCCGTGGTTGTGTGGACGACATAGGGCGTGGAGCCGGTCTCACGGCCAAAGAGCATCGTACGCACGGCCGCCTCTGCCTCCGTGAATGGGGGGCGAGACTCATGCCACGCCTTGAGATCGTTACGCCCCGACTCCTCAAGCCGCTTGCGGATTGACCAGACAACCTCAATGTTCTCTGTGTGGACGCAGAGCACGCTGCCGGGACGCTGGCCGAGTTTCTCGAGAACCTCAAACATCAGGCCGTCGTCAATGGGAGGCAGGCCGATATATGCCCCCTCCTCTCCGCGAAAGCTCATGAAGAACTTGAAACTGGTGACACCAAACTCATCGATGTAGCGGTCGATCTCCGCGAGCTGCTCCCGTGTGGAGATGACGGCGTGGAGAGCATAGTCGATATAGCTCTGCGAATCCCCCCACTCGCGATACTGCCGGTACTCCGCCTCATAGGGATCATTGGACATGAGGAAATGCAGGATAGTCGTGATGCCGTGCAGGGCCGCAGCGCGCGTCTCAGTCTCAAAGGCGGTCTCAGGGTCGCCCAGGTTGAGGTGCATGTGCGGATCGATTACGCCGGGGAGAATGACACGGCCGGTGGCGTCGATCACCTCGTTGGCATCGGCGTCCGCGCCCGGGTCAAGGTGGGCGGCGATCCGTCCGTCAGTAATCGCAAGGTCGACACGGCGTACACCCCCGCCATAGGGGAGCACAACGTCGCCGCCGCGAATGAGCGTATCGAAAGGCATCATATTCCTCTCTACGCCGTTCGCGTCATCAGAACGGACGCGAACGGGTTACTTTGATATCACTACTGTATGACATCATAAATGCTGATATGCGGGCAACGCTCACACTCGATGAGGATAGTGTGGACGCACGATCGACCTCAACGAGTCTGAAGATGGTCAACGCCGGCAGGTGGCGGCGGTCCCCACAGAATATCCGTCCGGTTCCGATCGCGTGAAGACTAACCAGTGGCTTGCCGCGGAAGATGCCAAGCCGAGTGGCCGCATCCTTAGGGAACGTCCATATTGCGGAGCTGGGAGAGCGTGAGACCCAGAAAGATGAGCGCGATGATGCCCGCGCCGACGAGCGCGACGGTGAGCCCGATGTCGGAATCTCCGAGCGCGCCAATCGTTGACGCTGCATCTCCGCCCGCCTCGCGCATCGTGATGACGCTATAACTCCTGACGCTGAGATACTGGATGCCGCTGAAAATCCCGGCCGCCACCCCCTCCCACACAAACACGTACACAATCGCGATGCCGAGCGCCTGCCCTGAAATCAGTCCGAGCCACAGGAACGCCGCTGAGTAGGCAATGATGCCGACTGCAAGACCGGCAACCACCCCAAGAGTGGGCCGCACAATCAGATCCCAGTCAAACGCGTCTGCATCACCCTCTCCGCCGATGAAGGTGGCGGCGCCCATCGCCGCCCCCAAGAGGAGAAGCGGGACGGCTGCAAGGGCAACGACGGCGATGTACTTGGCGGCGACAATCTGCCAGCGCGGCAGGGGGCGGAGCACAATGAATGCCAGCGTTCGGTCCTCAATGTCCTGCCCCAACGCCGTTGTCGCAAGGATGGCAACAACTAGCGGCAGGATGATTCCCACAAGCAGGAGGTCAAACATGGGCGTGACCGCCACAAAGAAATCGTCATAGGTATCCGTCAATGAGCGGATCAGCAGGACAAGCGCCAACGGCAGGGCGGCAAAGAGCCACAAGATGGCCTGCCGGCGGGTGCCGGTCAGCTGCCGAATTGTGAGCGCGAGCACAGTCAGCATGATTATCGCTCCACGATATACGTGAAAACGCTCTCCAGTGATTCGTCCTGCGGCTCAACCGTTTGCAGAATTGAGCCGGCATCCCGCGCGACACGCGCTAATTGCGTCTGAAGCGAGGGTAAATCGTTGGTCAGCAGAATGATTGAATCATCGTCATCCATTGTCACGGAGTTGACCGCATCGCTGCCAATCAGGCCACCCGCCAGTGCGCGGGGATTCGTGGATGTGACACGGATGCGATAGGGGCGGTCATCAAGCAGCGCGCGGATGGAGCGGAAATCGCCGGACGCGGCGAGCTTGCCGCTCACCATCAAGATGATGGTGTCCGCGAGCGTCTCCACCTCCTCGAGAATGTGGGATGAAACGACGATCGTGCGTCCATCTGCAGCCAGACGGCGCGCCAGGTCATGGAACTCCAGCCGCTGCCGTGGATCGGTGCCGTTCAGGGGTTCATCCAGCACAAGCACCGGCGGGTCGTGAACAAGAGTGGCCGCGAGGCGCATGCGCTGCCGCATCCCCCGCGAGTAGGTTGATAGGCGCCGGTCCTGCGCAAAGGTCATATTGACGGAGTCAATGGCACGGTCAACCGCAGTAGGAATGTCATCAAGACGGTGCATCCGCGCAGACAGCTCGACGAATTCGCGGCCCGTATAGAAATCATAGACGGCCTGATGCTCTGTCATCACGCCAATCTGCCGATACAGCTGCGTGTCACCGCGAACGGGCCTGCCAAGGATGGTGACACTGCCACGCGAGGGACCGGACAGGCCGGTCAGCATGTGGAGCAGTGTCGTCTTTCCGGCGCCGTTCGGCCCCAGAAGGCCGGTGATGCCTGGCGAAATCTCCAACGAAACCTCGTTGACGGCAACGACGTTGCCGTACCACTTGGAGACGTTGTAGGCGACGATTGTCGCGCCAGTGTTCCCGTTCATGACGCCAACCTCCGGTACCTCCACCACATCAGCGCAAGCGGGATGATCATCCATGCAAAGTAGGCGGCGACGGGAAAGGCGGCCGGGTGCTCCGCGACAAGTTCACGATAGGTGCTTTCCTGCACGTCCTCAAAGAGGAGGTCAGTGACGAAAACCATCGGCCCGGTTGGATCGGCAAAGATAACCCACTTGGACGTGTCGCGCTCAAGGAGCCGGATCACCTCCACAATGGTAACCTCCTCGCCATCCACAACCGCTCCTTCGAACTCCTCGGGCAGCCCGCGGAATACCCGCGTCTCACCGGACTCCAATGTGACCTCAACCTCGATTACTCGATTCGGGTCGGAAAAGAGCAGCGGATCAGTGGCAGCCATCTGCCGCACTGTGGCGTCGACGGCGTCAGCCTCCTCCTCGGTGAGCGTGTAGCGTGACTCGTTCGTGCCGAGGTCTTCCGTCAACAGCCCAATGGCTGTGCCAAGCACGAGGACGGCGCCGATGACGACGGCGGCGGCATAGACGCGGCGCGGCGTAAAGGCCGCGACAGCCATAGGGACCGATGTGATAAATGCGCTCATACACGCCGATGCAAGTAGAATCCTCGGGAAATCAAGCCAATCATCGCGGAAAGAGTCGGCAGCGTTGTCGGACAGCAGGATGTACCCGAGCAGCAGCAGGAGGGGGCCGCTGACCAGAATCAGCGTTGTCACCAGGAAAAAAGCGAGCCACCGCGCGACGAGGTAGTCAAGGATTCCCATCGGCCGCACAAGATAGAGGCTGATCACATTCTCGGTGCGGTCCGGGACAATCATGCCGGGCACGAGGATGGCTGCAATAATCAGGAGCAGCGTTGTGATGAGTGGAAAATAGTCACCGAGTTCCAGAGGGCGGTCGCCACCAATCGCCGCAATCACGAGGAATATTGCGGCAGGAACAATCGAGACAATCAGCATGAACGCCGGCAGAATCTTTGAGCGCGTACCGCGCCCAAGACCGAGCGATTGCCGTATCCCGCCAACGAGCAGCGCGAGCCGCGCCCGTGTACGACCCTCGCGCGGGCCGTCGTACCGCTGATAGCCGATGTCAAAGAGCTGGCCGGCAGGTCGCGATTCCATCATTCGTTGTCCACCGGCTGATCACGAAAGATCTCCGTCAACATACGCCGCCGATATCCCATGCGGCGCAGCGGCACGCCCGCTTCGATAAGCGCATCCTGAATCCCTGCGAGGTGCTGGCCGTCCTCATGCGCAATCTGAACGGCGCTCCCGTCACGCTCCGCCCCGATCCCGCGGGAGGTCAATGCGGCAACCAGCGCGTCATGGCCGCTGTCAATCTCAACGACCAGCTCGTCCGTGTCCTGCGTGAAACCCGCAACACTGCCCTCATGCGTCACACGGCCATCCTGCAGAACGATGATGTTGTCACATGTCCGTTCCACCTCGCCCATCAGGTGGGAGGAGAAAACGATGCTGATCCCAAATTCACGCCCAGTCCGCGTGACGAGGTCAAGCATCTCATCGCGCCCGCTCGGGTCCAGCCCAGCAGTCGGCTCATCAAGCAAGACCAGGCGGGGATCATGGACGATGGCCTGCGCAAGCTTGACGCGCTGCTTCATGCCGGTGGAATACTCGCCAATCTGCCGATAGCGCGCCTCGCCAAGGCCAACGTGGCGCATGGTATCAGCAGCGCGCGTGCGGGCCTCCGCCGGCGGCAGGCCGCTCACCTGCGCCATATGGGTCAGAAATTCGGAGGCGTTGACGGACGATGGGAGGCAGTCATGCTCTGGCATATACCCAATCAGCGACCGGGCAACGAGGTCGCGATACGGCTGCGATCCCATGACGCTCGCCGTCCCCTGGGTAGGCCGCAGCAGCCCGAGAAAGAGCTTGATTGCAGTGCTCTTTCCGGCGCCGTTCGGGCCCAAAAGACCTGTTATCCCGTCTCCGACGGTAAAGCTGACATTATCGAGAGCGAGTACACTGCCGTAGCGTTTGGTGAGGTCGGCAGCCTCAAGCAGTGGTGAATCATTCATCCTAGTTGATACCAATCCGAGACGAAACTGAACTAATCAAGGAACCGAGATCCGAAGATTGCGGCTATCGTTAAGAGGCCCTCCAAGCGCGCCACCCGCTCGCCAATGTTTGCCGGTCGTTCCATGTACAGTTGCGTCGTCATGACCCTAGTCTACTCTCTCGGCGAAATCTTACCAAATCCTAAGCGCGCGGGGCGCTCATCGTGGCGGCAGTGTGTCCGCCTCAAGCTGCTGCCATGCGGCAAGGTTCAGCACGTCATTGCGTTCCGGGAGCGGCATGACAGTTTCGACTAATCCGGCGTTGCCGCCCTGCTCTGAGAGCGCGTCCAAGCTGTCCCGCACGGCCTTGCCCGCCGCGCCGATGGCGAGGCCGGAGTAACCGATGAGGCCATACCCCATTTCCACAAGTTGCGAGACAGGCACGAGCGGCGTGCGGCCGCCCTCCGTCAACACGATCATGAACGCCCCCTCGCCCACCAGCTGGGGGAATCTCTCTATCTCCTCCACCGTGCGTGGCCCGGCAAGGAATGCCATGTCTGCCCCGGCGTCCAGATAGGCTCGGGCACGCTTGGCTGCGCCCTCCACGCCCTCGTTCTCTATCGCATCAGTGCGGGCAATGACGAGAAAATTCTCATCACGCCGCGCTCCCAGCGCCGCCCGCAATTTCCCGACCATGTCATCGAGTGGGATGACCACCGTGCCGGCGAGATGCGCGCAGCGTTTCGGGTCGTCCTGATCCTCGATAAAGAGGCCGGCAAGACCGGCATCCTCCATTGCCCGCACCGTGTGGGCTGCCTGCAGTGGGCCGCCGTATCCGGTATCGGCATCGGCAAACACGGGGACGTCCACGGCGGCGGCGATACGGCGCGCCTGCCCAACAACATCCTCCCGCGAGAGCAGCCCCACATCTGGCAAACCAAATGCGGAGGCGGCCACTGAAGACCCGCTGATGCCCACGGCGGGAAAGCCGGCCGCCTCAATCAGCTTGGCGGAAAAGGCATCATAGGCGAACGGAACAACAAGCGAATCGCGGTCTTTCAGCAGCGTGCGCAGGGCTGCCGACTTGCTCGTCACCATGATTGAGGTTCACATGTCCACAGAAATGACATCACGACGAGCGGAACCTCATCAGGCGATGGCGGCGGAATTGCGACGTGCCGGCACGGCCTCGAGGATGGGTGTCAGCTCATCAAGCGGCATGACATCAGCGTATTTCTGCGCGATATCAAAGAGGTTGATGGCGTGCGATGCCTGCCCACGATCCCACACACAGTCCTCCGGCACGATGCACCGAAAACCGTAGCTCATGCCGTCCACAACGGTTCCGCGAACGCAGCCGCTCGTGGTGCAGCCCACAACAATCAGGGTGTCTGCCCCTGCCGCGACGAGCTGCGTCACCAGATTGGTGCCGAAAAATATGGACGGGAACCGCTTGTAGATGATCACATCCTCCGGCTCAGGGGTAAGCGGTTCAACAATCTGTGCGCCACGGCTCCCCGGCAGATTGTAGTCGGCAGACAGGGACGGAATCTTGTCTGTGTAGCGCGCCCCCTCCTGCGTGCCGGTCCGCTCACCCTGGGCGTACATGACAGGCCAGCCCTTTCCTCGGAAAACCGTGAGGAGCTGCTCAATGTGGCCGACAGCATGCCAGGCGTCCTCACCGACGGCGGTGGCGTACTGCTCCATCGCCTCCTGGATGGGGACGGGGCCTTCGCCCGTTGTGCGATATTGGGCATCAATAATGAGGAGCGCCGGGCGTTCCCCAACACCAACGCTCGCTCCAAAGCCGCTCTTCGCGTAGATCTCGCGGTCACGCTCACTGATAAACGCATCCCACGGCCGTGAGCGCGGGGCGCTCTGTCCATTCGTGCTCATTGCGCTCCCCTATCGAATGTATTTGTCGAATGTCGTGCTTAGTTCTTGGAGATGAAGGGGTTGAGTACGTCGGCAAGCGTGGCGATGGTGCGCGTCTGGACCCAGACCTTGCCCTCGCCACGGAACTTCATCACCAGACCCTCGCCGCCGCCAATCAGGGAGACGAGCCCGCCAACCCGGCCGATGCTGTAATCGACGCCGTCCGTGAAGGCGACGAGGTGGCCGGTATCCACCACCAGTTCCTGATCACCGGAGACAGTTAATTCCTTGATGGCGCCATAACAGTTGCAGAAGACAGTGCCGGGGCCGCGCTCAACATAGGCGCGCAGGAAAAAGAGGTTCTCACCGCTGAACAGGCCGCGCATGCCCTGGAACTTTGTGTCCAACTCCACATTCACATCGGATGCAAGGAACGAACCGCCCTGAATGTAAAGGTTCTCGCCGGGCTGAAGGTCAAATGATTTCATGTCCCCGGGCAGGTTGGGCGCAATGCCGACCCAGCCGCCGCCGGGGCCTGCCGTGAAGGTGTTGACGAAGAAGGATTCACCGGCAACCATGCGGCGCACACGGCCGAACAGCCCGCCGCCGCTCATCCCGGTGTGCATCTCCACGCCTTGCTGCGTGGCCATGCCACCCGGCTCAACCTTGATCGACTCGCCCTCATCCAACTCCACCGTCATGTAGGTGTATGCCGGAGAGAATTCAGATGTTACTTTCATGTTCTTCTTCCTCCTCACATCGCACGGAGTGACCGTGCCGGCCTGTTTGGCGGCTCAATCACTACCTCTATAGTGCCACCTTACAGTGTGTCTGTCTTGATAGCGTCGCCGTGTTCGTGCCACACAGTAAGAGCCTGCGCAAGTTCATCGGATGATGGCGCGCCGCGTGTGCCCGGGCGTGAGACGTTGATGGCAGCGGCGGCCGCTGCGCCACGCAGCGCCTCGATGTCATCCCGATTGTCTGCAGATAGAGCGGCAAGAGCCCCATGAAAGGCGTCCCCTGCCCCAACACTGCTCACGAGCTGCAAGCCAAGCTCCGCGAGGGGGAGGGGTGGGACGGTGATGAGTTGGCCCGTGCAAAGGTCAAGGATGACCGCGCCGGCGCCGCCCTGTTTCAGAACGACCCGATTCGCCCATCCCTCAGCTTTCAGTCGACGGCCGATCGTCAACGGAGTGATCTCCCCAAAGAGGCTCTGCGTTTCGTCTTCATTCACGAGGAGGGTATCGACACGCCGTGCAAGCGGCCACACGGCCTCACGGTCGGCCGCCCGCACACCGGGGTCCCAAGACACGCGGCAGTCCGTTGCTTGCGTTATCGTCAGGATTGCCTCGATGACAGAGAGCGGCGGATCAGTGATGGCGCAGATACGCGCCTCGCGTAGCATGTCGGCCATTCCCGGTTCACGCAGATGGTCGGCCGCAAGAAGAGCATTCGCGCCAAGCGCGCTGGCGATGACGTTCTGGCCGTTCGCATCAACGAGTATGAATGCCTGCCCGGATTCTGCGCCGGGAATCGTGACAATGGCGTCCGTTCTGACACCCTCAGCATGCAGAATCTCGCGCTGACGTTCAGCGATGGCATCATCTCCCAACGCCCCCATGAATGCCACGTCACCGGTATTTAGCAGACGCGCCGCCGCAACCGCCACGTTAGCAGCGGTACCGCCCGGCACACGCGCCGTATCGGAAACGATAACCTCTTGGCCGGGCATCGGCAGCGATTCCACGAAGAGTGTTACGTCCCAGTTGATCGCCCCCACAGCAACAACCAGGGGCGCGGAGGTGGCCGTCATGCCCCCTGTGTGAGACGAGAAAAGACGAGCTCGAGGAATCGCGGGCCATCCACACTGACGGCAACGTCAATAAGCTCGCCGTCAGCCCAGAAGCGGCGTGACCGCCGGTCTGCTATCGTCTGACCGCGCACAGATCCATCCTGCGTCACAATCTCCACCGGGAAGGCGCGTGTTTCCATGAGTGTTGGGTCGATGACATAGGCGACGGCCTGCGCATCATGGATGTTCACCACACCGAAACGCTCAAGCACCTGCGCGCTGACGAGCGCGGCAATCTGCGCGTAGGAGTCAGAACTCTGGCGCAGCCGCTCATGGCTCTCGGCAGTTATTGAGCCGGCCGGGTCGGTTGTGACATCGAGTCCGATGGCGGTGATTGGCACATCCGCCGCGAAAAGCTCAGCGGCCGCCTCCGGGTCCGCCCAGATGTTGAACTCAGAGACCGTCGTCACGTTGCCGTGCCCGTACGGAGTCACGGAGAATGCGCCGCCCATCAGAACGATCTTATCGAGGCGCGCAAAGGCATCCGGCGCATCACGCAGCAGGTGGGCAACATTTGTCATAGGCCCGGTCGGGATGAGAGTTATCTCGCCCGGCTCATGCTCCATAAGAATGTCAACCATGAACCGAAAAGCAGAGCGTTCATCAAAGGTCATGACTGTCGGCTGCGGGATGGGAGAGCCGCCTAAACCATCGTTCCCGTGTACGTGGAGGGCGGCCTCCGGCTCTCGCGTGAGCGGCCGTTCGGCGCCCCGCGCGACCGGGATATCGGTCCGTCCGGCCGCCTCCAGAACGCGCAGCGTGTTGTTGGCCGTCATCTCGAGGGGCGCATTGCCGGCCACGGCCGTGATGCCGAGTATCTCAAGCTCCGGCGAGCGCAGGGCAAGCAGAATCGCGAGGGTGTCATCAACCCCCACATCCATATCAAGGACAACCTTCGTTGGCATTGTCGTTTCGCTGACTACCGCTATACCGGCCGCTCAACAACCCGGCCGGGTACGCTTGCATCACGCTTTCGTTTGTTGCCTCGCATGGTGGCCCCACGCCGGTAGTTTACGGGTGCGTGAGGGCGGCGCACGCGCCCGTCCGGCAGCTCTTGCCGTGAATGTGCTCCTCGAACTCCGCACGGAAATAGCGGATGGCGTTGTTCAGGACGCCGGGGGCGAGCTGCCCGAGCCCGCACAGTGAGCCCTGCACCATCGAGGTGCCAACGTTCTGCATCTTCTCGAGGTCGCCTTGCTCTCCGTATCCGTCCGTGATGGAGGCAAGCAGGTGGGAGATGTGCGTCGCGCCCTTGCGGCACGGGAAACACTTGCCGCACGACTCCGCGTCAATAAACTCGGCGATATTCTTGACCAGATCGACGATGCAGGTACCCTCATCAAGCACGAGAATGCCACCGGAGCCGAGCGGGCTGCCCTTGGCCGTCATGGCCTGAAATTCCGCCGGCATGTCCATCTCATCCGCGGACATGATGCCACCCAACGGTCCGCCACACTGCAGGGCCTTGACCTGACCACCACCACGGATGCCTCCCGCCACGTTTTCGATGACACCGGCAAGGTTGATGCCCACCGGGATCTCTGCGATGCCCGGCTTGGTGATGTGGCCGGACAGTGACAGCATCGCCGTGCCGGAGGCGTTCTGCGTGCCGATTGCCGCAAACGGCTCCGCGCCCATCTCAAGCACGGTTGGGACATACGCGATCGTTTTGACGTTGTTGATGGTTGTCGGACGGCCAAAGATGCCATAGGCGGCGGGGAATGGCGGGCGCGGGCGCGGCGCGCCTCGCTTGCCCTCCACGGACTCCATCAACGCCGTCTCCTCACCGCAGATGTAGGCGTGGCCTGTCGCCTCAATCTCGATCTCATGCGAAAAATCGGTTCCCATGATGGAGTGCCCCACCAGACCACGCTCCTCCATCTCATGCAGCGCGCGACGGAGCCGTTCAAGCGGGAGTCGATACTCGGCGCGGATATGGATATAGCTCTTGGTGGCGCCCATCGCATAGGATGCGATAAGGATGCCCTCCAGAAGGCGATGAGGATCATTCTCGACAATGGCGGCGTCCGTGAACGCGCCCGGGTCGCCCTCCTCGCCGTTGATGGCAAGATACCGATCACCGGGCCCGGGCGGTCCCATGAATCCCCATTTGACACCCGCCGGAAAGAGCGCGCCACCCCGGCCACGCAGGCCTGACTCACGAACTGTACCGACAACGTCTTGGGGGGTCATGTCATGGAGGGCTTTGTCGAGCGACTCCAACCCGCCTCGCGCCACATAGTGCATCAGATTGCCGGGCTCAATGTGCCCAAAGTTGGCCATCAATAGCCGCAGCTGATCCCGCATCCATGGCTGATCCTTTAGGAGAGGGATATCCACGCCCGGTATGGGCTCATCTCCTTGAACGCCGAGGGCGAGGTCAGACCGGAGCTGCCCGTTAATGAGCACGTCCCGAATAAGCTCCTCGGCACGGTCTGCCGTTACGTTCCCGTATGTGATGCGCGGCATGTTGGGCGGGGCAATATGGACAACAGGGTCGGCCCATGAGAAGCCGATATCGCCGACCTCAATCACGCGGGCGTTGATGTTGAATGTATGGAGGGCGCGGCGGACAGCCTGAAGCGTCTCGCCTGCGCCAACAGTGAGCGACGCGGCGGAGATGCCGACACTGACACGAGCAGCGGACGGGGCATCCCACTCCGCCCACGCAGAGTCGGCCTCCTGCCTCAATGTGCTATAGATTTCAGACGACATTGCCCTAAACTCTCTCTCTAAGCCCCACCCGCCGGGACAGCAGCTAGCAAATCACGCGCCAAGGCGGCGGCGCGTTCCGGCGTTAACTGACCATGCCACCGCTGGTCATACGCAACAACAGGAGCCTGATTGCAAAGTCGCGGGCAGGAGATGGCGCGAACCTCAACGCCGCCCGCATCCTGTGCGTCCACGGTCTCTCGGATGGCGCGCTCGATGGACCGCGCGCCGGAAACGTGGCAGGGCGCATCAATGCACACATCGATGAAGTGATCGCTGCCCTGCCCCACGGAGAAATCGGAATAAAAGGAGAGGACGCCCCAGACCTCCGGCTGTGAATACCCGAGGATCTCGGCGGCATCATCAACGGTCAATTCCGGTATGAAATTCAGCTGATACTGAACATCAAGCAGCGCCATAAGAAGCGCGCCCTTGTGACCGACATAACCCGTGAGGATGTCACGCGCCCGCGCCCGCGCATCGTTATGCGAGTCATCGGCGCCGCCGCCCGCTGATGGAGAGCCGCTGGGGCCCACCCCATTCACGTGTGTCATACGCACAGAATAGCAGAGCCGAACAGCCTCTCGCCCCCCATTCCTCAATACGCGGGAATCCATCGAGAACGGCACGTTGACCCTTGCGCGAATGACAACTAGTATTCTGCAATATATGCTCTGCACCATCGAGGAGACAGGCTATGTCATCCCGCTACCAGACCGTCTTTACCATCCTCGGGGACGGCAATCAGGGGCTTGCGCTCGTTGACGACGTGCGGGATTTCGTTCGTAACGCCATCGCTGATCAGTTCGGAAACCCGCAGGCAGCCACCGCCGATGAGGGTGAATGGAACAACGTAAACGGTCACTTGGAGATCGATGCTGACCGGCGCGATCACTCTGGATTCTTCACCCTGAGTTGGAAGCGTCCCGATGACTGGGAACTCCGCTGGCGCCTCTCCACGCAGGGAGACGCGGTTGAAGTTGATGTACAGGTTGTCGGCCCTGATGGGTCAGGCCGGACGGCGGGACCACCCAGGCTGCTGACGGACATCCTTGAACGGTACACGTGCCGCCTGCACGGGGAGGACTTGCCATACGAGGCTGTCAGAATCTCGCGCGAGAACGCGAACTGGTATGCGAATTCTGTGGAAGAGGACAGAGGAGGTGCAGAGGATACAGGCAGTTCCGAGCGAATCGCGGCCCTCGAGAAAGGTCTGGCCTCAGCAAGGGCTGCCATCGAGAAGGCCGAGGCTGATCGGAACACATGGCGCGAGAGACTTCACCAGCTGCAAAGGCGAATCGACACCTTCGCACCGGTGTACGAAGGCTATCGGCAGAAACTCGAGGATCAGACAAGCATCATTGCGGGCCTAAGGCGTGACCTGGTTGAAGCGAAAAATACTGCAGCGAATTTGACATCCAAGCTCAAGGAGGCTGAGAAACTTGCGCCTTCCGACAAGAAGAGTGGACGACAGAGCAAAAAGATAGCACAGCTCGAAAAGAAGATCAGCCAGTTAGGGGCGGATGCCACGGCGGACCAAAGTGAAATTCGACGTCTGCAAAGCAACAATGAGCGGCTGGCAAGACGCGTCACTCACGTCGAACCGGATCGCACTCTCGGTGAAGAGGCTGCATCGGATTTTGCCCCTGCCGATGACGATGCTCAACCAAAATCCGTCTTTGAAGTAGTGCGCCAACACCAAGACTTGCCCAATATTCGCTTCTTGCAGTCAGCGTTCGATTCTGCAGAGTCGTCACCGTATCAGCATCTGAACTTGTTGGATGCGGCACTCAGGGCCGTCTCCGAATGTGGCGTGGCACGTGCCACGGGGCCGCTCGGTATGACCGTGGAGCAGTGGTTCAGGCAAGAGCCTGAGGGGCCCATCGATTACAAGCCGCGCGAGAGTGGTCAGACGAACACACGTCACCCACGCATTTGGGAAGACGACAGGTGCGGGCAAGAACTCAATATGCAGGAGCACATCGCATTGGGAGGCGGCGGGGCGCGCGATCCCAAAGATGTTCTGCGCATCCATATGGCTTGGTGCGAGAACGAGAGGGCATGGGTCATCGGTCACGTTGGTAGGCATCTAGACATATCCACATCCTAAGGAGACAAACATGTGCCGGAGCATTAAACGGTTGAGGATGAGCGAGGGGCCACCTGCGTCTGAGGATGAGATTCGGGAGGCGGCGCTGCAGTTCGTGCGCAAGATCAGCGGCTATCGCGTGCCGGCACAGCGCAACAGGCAAGCCTTTGATGCGGCTGTCCAGGACATTGCACGGGTCTCCGCGACTCTCCTGGAATCACTTGCGACGGCGGCGGGAGCGGCGAGGACCTAGCCATCCGCCGACCCACCCCGCCCCATTCATCCCTTGACGCTGCTCAGAGCCCGCCCCGTAATTAATACGGGGACGAGTGATCAACTGCGGCCCACTTCCCCCCCCCCCCCCATACGTCATTCCCTACCCCACATGTCATTCCTAACCCATATTTGCATTGCATACCCCACATGTCATTCCCTACCTCATATGTCATTCTGAGCGCAGCGAAGAATCCCGCGATGCGCTCTACTGGGGAGGTGCATGGCACAGGCCGCTGGCCGTGTCCACCTGCTTGAGGGATTCTTCGACTCCGCGCTGTCGCGCTCCGCTCAGAATGACAGGGAGAAGAGGCGCACGCTCTAACCGGGACGACGGGGGCGCCGTGTTCTTTGGTGCGGCGCGGGGAGGGCGGCAACGTCACCCGTTAGTCTGAGTCGCCGATTGGGGGGTAGGACGGCTCACCCCAATTGCCGTCCGGGTTGTCCATCATGATGCTTATGAAGAGCGGGACGAGGAATGAGAGGATGCGGGCGCCGTCCCGCACCTGGTCACGGTTGACGCTGCTCTGCCACGTCGCACCGCCATGGATCAGTTGATTGCGAAGCGTGTAGAGCCGGTCAAAGACGATGGCGAGAACGGTGACGGTGTCTTGCTCCACGAGAGCCTGGTTCGCCCTGCCCTTCGCTGCGCGAAATCTCGCCTCCCACTGCGCGGCGTCCGGGTTACCCTGCTGGTGATCCCAGAAGGGTTGGAATACGTACTGGTTATCGAGGAGGATCCGGATGGGGCCGCTAAAGCGGTCCCAGATTTCACCATACACACGGCCCTCAGCGTCGAATCGCAAAATCATGTCGAAGAATTCCCGGAAGGAACCGCGTTCGGACGTCGCTCCTGCGCCGTCGCCGACGCTGTACGCACCCTGCTCTCTCGCATAGGCAGCATTTAACGCAATCCAATAGAAGATGAACGCGGCATCCGGGTCATCCGCGTCCCGTTCGGCGCGGTCAAGCCATGAGATTGCACGGTACACGCGGAGGTTGACGGCTTGGGGTGACGCATCACGCTCACGTGTAAATCGGGCCCTGAGCCCCTCCGCCGTCAGAGCGCCATCGCCATTCGTGCTGTCGTCAACCACTGTTGTCCCTCCCTCGGTCATTGTACCGGTCTCTCGATAGCCTGCTCCGCGCCCTCGCGCACTGCGCCCTCCATCAGGAAGACTCCGATGACGGTCAGCCAGACACCTGGAAGCAACTCTCCAAAGAAGAGGTTGTACGCGCCATAGAGGATGATGCCCGCCGCGCCGGCTTGCCCGATGAGCGCTGCAGTCTTGACCGCCCGCCCTTGGCTGCCTGTCATCATCCACAGGATCGCGCTGAGGATGCGCCCGCCATCGAGCGGGAACAGAGGTATCAGGTTGGCCAGACCGATGACGATGTTGGCGATCGCGACGTACTCAATGCCCAGACGGATGAGGAAAGCCGGTTCAAGCGAGAACGCCTCGGCGGCGCTATACAGGAAACCGGAAGTCGACGATTCGTCGAGTATGTTCGCAATACGTAGGGCTGCGCCGAGCGCGAGCCCCACGGCGAGGCTCATCACTGGGCCGGCGATGGAGACTGCGGCATCAACCCGCGGCGTGCCGGCATCATCGTGGTCGAGGTGTGAGACGCCACCGAGCGCGAAGAGTGTGATGTCCGTCGCTTGGATGCCAAATCGGCGGGCCGTGAGGACATGGGCCAATTCATGGATCTCGACGGATGCGGCGATGGCGAGGGCGATGGCAGCGGCGATGGCATACGCGGCTGCGTTCTCCTGCGGGGAGTTCACGGCGGCGCTGATGGATACGCCCAGGGCGGCGGTGATGATGATGAGCGCGATGGGCCAGGAGATGTGGGCGCGCACCGGTGTGCCAAACAGGGTAAAGAGGGTCAGCGAGCGGGGCATATACCAGTGTAGAACGGGCGCGTGCGGGGTGATCAGGAATGGGTAGAGAGATTGGTAGCGGGGGCAGGACTCGAACCTGCGACCTTTGGGTTATGAGCCCAACGAGCTGCCACTGCTCCACCCCGCGTTGAGACGGACGAGACTGTATCAGTATACGCGGATGAGTGAGCGGCCGCAAAGGACGGCGGGGGGAGGGGCGCTGGCCGCCGAAACAAGTGAATAGGTCAAGGAGGGCGCTATGCAGGCGCTTTGTGGCGCCGGCGTAGTGACTGACGAATTGCGGTTTTCCGATGGTGGGGTAGAAACGAGTGCGGTAGTAGTTAAGCCCTCGGCCGATTAGTACCGCTAAGCTCCACACATTGCTGTGCTTCCACATGCGGCCTATCAAACTGGTCGTCTTCCAGTGGCCTTACCTCGTTAACCGAGTGGGAGGTCTAATCTTGGGAGGGGCTTCGTGCTTAGATGCTTTCAGCGCTTATCCCGTCCAGACATGGCTACCCAGCTGCGCCTCTGGCGAGACGACTGGCACACCAGCGGTCTGTCCTTCCCGGTCCTCTCGTACAAGGGAAAGCTTCCCTCAAACCTCCTACGCCCACGGCGGATAGAGACCGACCTGTCTCACGACGGTCTGAACCCAGCTCGCGTAACGCTTTAATCGGCGAACAGCCGAACCCTTGGGACCGCCTTCAGCCCCAGGATGCGTTGAGCCGACATCGAGGTGCCAAACCCTGCCGTCGATGTGAACTCTTGGGCAGGATCAGCCTGTTATCCCCGGGGTAGCTTTTATCCGATAAGCCACGGCCCTTCCACACGGTACCGTAGGATCACTTTGCCCGACTTTCGTCCCTGCTTGGCTTGTAGGCCTCACAGTCAAGCTCCCTTGTGCCAATGCGCTCCACGGGTGATTTCCATCCACCCTGAGGGAACCTTTGGACGCCTCCATTACCTTTTGGGAGGCGACTGCCCCAGTCAAACTGCCCGCCTGACACGGTCTCCCTGCTTGATCAGGGGTTAGCATCAAAACCAGAGAAGAGCGGTATTTCAAGGGCGACTCCACGCCGGCTGGCGCCGGCGGTTCACAGTCTCCCGCCTATCCTACACATCTTTGGCCCCAACACAATGCCAGGGTACAGTAAAGCTCCACGGGGTCTTTTTGTCCTGCCGCGGGTAACCCGCATCTTCACGGGTACTTCAACTTCACCGAGTCCCCCCTCGAGACAGCGCCCAAGTCGTTACGCCATTCGTGCGGGTCGGAACTTACCCGACAAGGAATTTCGCTACCTTAGGACCGTTATAGTTACGGCCGCCGTTCACCGGGGCTTCAATTCGAAGCGTGAACCTCTCCTCTTAACCTTCCGGCACTGGGCAGGCGTCAGCCCCTACACGTCGGATTACTCCTTCGCAGAGACCTGTGTTTTAGTTAAACAGTCGCTCGGGCCGGTTTTCTGAGACCTCCAGAGCGCAGCGGCGTGAAGCTGCCACGCCCAGAGGCACCCCTTCTTCCAAAGTTACGGGGTTAGATTGCCTAGTTCCTTAAGGGGGGTTATCTCGAACGCCTTCTCCGTTTTCGGAGCACCCACCTGTGTTGGTTTGCGGTACGGGCGCCTGTGTGCCATAGCATACGAAGGTTTTCTGGACAGCGTGAACTCAGCGGGATCGCCCTTTCGCCGTAGCGAAAAAACTCTCCCCTTTCCTCACCTACCTGTATCCGGGACGGATTTGCCTATCCCGGCATCGGCTTGGATCAGGGACACACCATGTCCAATAGGCATGCCCCGCCTATCCTCCTGCGTTACTCCGCAGCTTTAAAACGACACACCGGCGGCGCTGGAATACTAACCAGCTGTCCATCGCTTACGGCTTTCGCCCTCAGCTTAGGCCCGGCTAACCCTACGTCGACAACCGTGGCGTAGGAACCCTTGGGTTTTCGGCGCCCGGGATTCTCACCCGGGTTCATTGCTACTCATGCCGGCATTCTCACTTCCCTGCGCTCCACTCAACCTCACGGTTGGGCTTCACCGCACAGGCAACGCTCCCCTACCACTCCCTCCGTATGGAGGAAGTTCACAGCTTCGGTGGCGGACTTGAGCCCCGGTACGTTGTCCGCGCAGAGTCCCTCGACCAGTGAGCTGTTACGCACTCTTTCAAGGATGGCTGCTTCTAAGCCAACCTCCTGGCTGTCTGTGGAACTCCACCTCGTTGAACACTTAGACCGCACTTAGGGACCTTAGCTGGTGATCTGGGTTGTTTCCCTCTCGACGACGAAGCTTATCCCCCGCCGACTCACTCCCATGGTCTGGACCTCCGGCATTTGTGGTTTGATTGGGTTTGGTAAGCTCTCGCCCCCTAGCCCATTCAGAGCCCTACCTCCGGAGGTGAACCCATGGGGCTGCACCTCAATGCATTTCGGGGAGAACCAGCTATCTCCGGGTTCGATTGGCATATCACCTCTACCCACAGCTCATCCGAGAACTTTGCACCGTTCACCAGTTCGGGCCTCCACGAGCTTTTAGACTCGCTTCACCCTGGCCATGGGTAGCTCACCCGGTTTCGGGTCTAATCCGTGCCACTTGTGCGCCCTGTTCAGACTCGCTTTCGCTACGGCTGCAGATGGCCACATCCTTAACCTTGCCACACGGATTAACTCGCCGGCTCATTCTTCAATAGGCACGCCATCATCCGTCCGTAGACGGACTCTGACCGCTTGTAAGCACGCGGTTTCAGATCTATTTCACTCCCCTCCCGGGGTACTTTTCACCTTTCCCTCACGGTACTAGTTCGCTATCGGTCGTCAGGAGTATTTAGCCTTGGAGAGTGGTCTCCCCAGTTTCCCACAAGATTTCCCGTGTCCCGTGGTACTCTCGTTCGCAATGCACGGAGCCTTTCCCCTTCGCCTACAGGACTGTCACCTTCTCTGGTGGCCGTTTCCACGGACCTTCGGCTGGAGTCCGGTTGGTAACTCCGCGAGAGATCGCGGGATCTCTCCCATCACGCCGCGCAACCCCGAACAGACATAGGACCCGCGTCCGTTAAGCCTCCTCGGTTTGGGCTCTTCCCCGTTCGCTCGCCACTACTGAGGGAATAATCTCTTTTCTTCCGGGTACTTAGATGTTTCAGTTCCCCGACTTGCCTCCATCCGGCCTAATGTGTTCGGCCGGCGGTGACCCGCGATAAAGCGGGCCGGGTTTCCCCATTCGGGCATCCCGGGATCAACTTGCTTGGCAATTCCCCCGGGCTTATCGCAGCCAAGCTACGCCCTTCTTCGGCTCCTGACGCCAAGGCATCCACCACGCGCTCTTAGTAGCTTAACCCTACTTTTCGTTCGTTTTGTTTCCTTGACTCGTTTCTTCATTCATTGAAGAACCGCGGTCAGTACACTCTGACCTCTTTGACCTATTCACTTGTTAAGGCGCCAACAATCGCGCGCCGTCCGAAAACGGCGCCGAACAATCACTATACGCACCGCGCCGTAACGGTGTCAACGGGAAATCTCGCCCGTTTGCCCCCGCTGCGCCAAATCCCCTGCTCAGCCGCAAAACCGGCGGTTTGCCACTGACACAGTGCCCGGACGACAGGTGAGGGCGGCGGTTACAGGTGGTCAGGCGTTCAGGGTGTCGCCGTCGACATCGATGCGTGTATCAACGCTGATAGGCATTGCCTCAAGGCGCGGATCAGCCACAAGTTGGCCGATGCAATCCGCCGAGCCTCCTACAATGGTCGATGTCATGTCAATATCCGTCGCAAGGTACCAGGCTCGATCCTGGGGCCACCAGATGCTGGGCATCTCCCTCCCGTGCAATATCGCATTAAGTCTGCCGACGAAGACCAGATACTTGAATGATCCGATCTCAATAGGTATGGCCGTCTTGATTCGTTCCCGCGTTTCGCGGTTCCGGCTGTGTTGCGGAACTGAACTGCCCCCGGCCGCGCCAAGGTAAGCGAAGCTTCCATCGTCGCCAAAAAGTCCGCCCCTGCCCTCCCAGATACAGAAATAACACTGCTTTGGAGTCGTCGTAAACGCAGCCAGAATATCGGTGATACTACTGGCCAAATCGGTACCTAACGAACCTTCCTTTGGCAGGCTGCCCCATTCAGGCTTGATGTTCGGGCTTTCAGGATGCCCCAAGATGGTGTGGAACTGCATGGCGGAGTGGGCCACGCGGGCTGTCCATGATGCAATGTCAGACCACCGTACAGGTTCCCTTTCGCGTCGGTCGGCGGAGTAACGGGAGGCGGGGTGAAAGATCCGGGCGAAGGCCTCAAACCCCTGCGGAACAAGGTTAGCGACTCTGTAGCCCGTTCCTCGTTCGAGTGGCAACAAGCGTTGCTGAGCCCACGCGGCCACCGTGCGGTCATCGGCAAGAATCAACCCGTCCGGAATCAGCCACATCGTGACGGCCCTGCCCCCTCGCCACGTCCAATCCTGCACCGTCGGCTAGGGGCATGATACCTCTTGCTGTTTGCTTGTGTAGGCAAATGGGAGAGAGGGCGTTAGATTTCCAGCAGCGCGCGGCAGAAGTGCGCGCCCTGTTCCAGCTCGGGAATGCGGACATTCTCGCGGACGGTGTGCGCGTCATGCATAGCCGCCCCCACCACAACAGCCTGAATGCCGTTCAGAACAAAGACGTTGCCGTCCGTCCCGCCGCCTGACAGAGCCAACTGTGGCGTCATGCCCAGCCGTGTGAGTGTGTCTTTCACGCGAGCGAGCACGCCTGTTGTCTCGTCTAGCCGGTACCCGACGAATTGCTCATGCAGCTCGCAGTTGATTGTCGCCTCCGTCCACCGCCCCCGCGTGTCCTGCACGATGTTGAGCAGGTATGAGCGCACGCGTTCAAGGGCCTCCGGGTTGTGGCTGCGCGTCTCGCCTGTCAGGGAGGCATGTTCTGGCACGGCGTTGCGCACGCTGCCGCCCTCGATGAGGCCAACGTTGAACGTTGTGTCCTCGTCAAGCCGCCCGAGACGCATCTGCACAATCATCTCCGCCGCGATCTGTATCGCGGAGATGCCCTTCTCGGGTTCCACGCCCGCGTGCGCCGCCCGGCCTGTCACGTCGATATCAAAGGCAATGTAGGTGGGGCTCCCCGTTGTAACCTGATTCGCCGCCCCTTCCCCGTCGAAGACGATTGCCTCCTTGGCGCGCAGCATGGGGAAATCGAGGTTCTTTGCGCCAACAAGCCCGATCTCCTCTTCGCGCGTGAATGCAATCTCAACGGGGCGGCGGGACGCGCCGTCAGCCTGCAGCGACTCCAACGCCTCGAGGATCACGGAAAGACCCGCCTTGCAGTCGCCGCCGAGAACGGTGGAGCCGTCCGTGTGGATGACATCTCCGTCAATGATTGGGTTGATTCCGCGTCCAGGCTCAACGGTGTCCATGTGGGCGGAGAGCAGGAGAGGAGCATCCCCGGTTTCCGATGCGATGAGGTTGCCGTACGCGTCACGCCGAACGGCGAATCCCAGGCCCGTGAGGCGGTCCGCGAGGGTATCCGCGATGGCGGCCTCATGGCCGGATGGGCTGTCTATGCGGACAAGGTCTGTGAATGTGCGGATAAGGCGGTCACGGTCAATCATGTGAGATTCGTCTCCTTTGGAGTTGGCGCCGCTAGAGCATGATCATGGCATCGCCAAAGGAATAGAACCGGTATTCCTGCGCGATCGCCTCAGAATACGCGCGGTCCACCAGTTCCTTGCCGGCGAATGCGGAGGCGAGCATGAGTAGGGTGGAGCGCGGCAAGTGAAAATTGGTGATCATCGCGCCGATCACCTTGAATTGGAAGCCGGGCAGGATCATCAGGCCCGTCTCGCCGATTTCCGGCGCAATCATCCGTCCGTCGCTAGACGCATCAGCCGCCAGACCTTGATTGACTGCGATGGTCTCGAGAGCGCGCACGGGCGTTGACCCTACTGCGATGACACGCCGATTGGCGGACAGGGCTTGCGATATGACCTCCGCCGCCTCATCCGGCAATTCATATCGTTCCTGTCCCATGATGTGGTTGCGCGGGTCATCAACCTGAACGGGACGGAATGTGCCGGGTCCCACGTCCAGCGTGAGGCGGGCAATCTTGACACCCTGCTCTTGCAAGCTCTCCATCAGCTCCGGTGTGAAATGCAGACCTGCTGTGGGGGCGGCAACACTGCCCGGCTTTGACGCATAGATTGTCTGATACCGCTCCAAGTTTGGAATCTCTTGCCTGATATATGGCGGGAGCGGAACCTGCCCGACATCATCCAGCACAAAGCCCTCCGGCAGGGTGACAAGTCGAGTGCCGTCCGCATACCGCAGACCCACATGCACGCGAGGGGCGCCGGGGGTGTCCAGTTCGACAATGGTGTTCGCGGCGACGCGGCGTGATGGGCGCACCATCGCGGTCCACATGCGCTCGTTCGCCTCCACCCCTTCGCCGGAGCCCGCAACTGGCCGGATGAGCAGAATCTCAACGCGGCCGCCCCCGTCTCGCTTCGTGCCGAGCAGGCGAGCGGGAATGACGCGCGTTTCATTAATGACGAGGACGTCACCCGGCGTGAGCGCCGAACCGAGCTCATAGAACCGCTTATGCTCAATCTGGCCCGTGTCACGGTGAACCACAAGCAGCCGGGAATGGTCACGCGGCTCCACAGGCTCCTGGGCGATGAGGTTCTCGGGCAGCTCAAATTCGTAATCGGTCACCAACAGCGGGGCAGTAGAATCAGTATCAGTGCGGTCAGATGCCATGCGTACACTCAGCCTTGCGTCATTGCCTGTTCCGCTGATTCTACAACGGTGATGGACGCAACCATACCCGCATCCTCATGGCCGGGGATAGAACACGTTACGGGGAACTCGCCCGTTTCAGTTGGCGTAAACCGGAGTGTTTTCTTGGAGCCGATACGCATCGACCCCGTCGCCACGCCAAATTCTTCGATGACGAGGTCATGGTCGACTGTGCCGAGGTTTCTGAATTCGATGACGGCCTCCTCGTTCACGGGAACCTCAATGGCGGCCGGCTCAAAGGCGAATTCTGTCCCGATAACGATGATCGTGCCGTCGGGCTGCAACCCCGCTTCCTGATTGTGGCCGCCGCCACCGCACGCTGCGGCAAGCGCCGCCATCAGCAGCGCACCGACAAAGACAAATCGCGCCACGCCGCTATCCGTGGGCGATCTGCGCTCGCGTTGCGGAAACGGTATTGCGCAGGAGCATCGCGACAGTCATGGGGCCAACGCCGCCCGGAACCGGCGTGATCGCGCTTGCCACATCCTTAACGGCATCAAAGTCGACATCTCCAACAATCCTGTAGCCGCGCCTCTGTGTGTCATCTGATACGTGATTGATGCCCACGTCAATGATGACGGCGCCCGGTTTCACCATGTCCACCGTGATCAGGTTCGGTATACCTGCCGCAACAACCAGGATGTCCGCCTCACGCGTCACCTCGGCGAGATTGGGGTCCGTCTTGTGACACACGGTGACACGTGGAAAGATGTCCGGATCGCCCTGCATCCACGCTGTTGCAATCGGCTTTCCGACGATGTTGCTGCGGCCGATGATAACGGCGTGTTTGCCACCGAGATTGATATTCTCGCGGGCGAGCATCTCCACCACGCCATAGGGAGTGGCAGGGACAAACTGAGAATCACCGATGGCGAGGTGGCCGATATTGAGGGGATGAAATCCGTCCGCATCCTTATCGGGCCGCACAGCCTCGATGATCACATGCTCTTTGATGTGGGCGGGGAGTGGGAGCTGCACAAGAATGCCGTGGACGCGGCTTGCATTGTTCAGTGACTGCACCATGTCAAGCAGCCCATCCTGCGAGACGGACACGTCAATGCGATGCACCTCTGTGTAGATGCCAACTTCCCGGCAGGCGCGCTCTTTATTGGCCACATACGTCTGCGAGGCAGGGTCATCCCCGACGACAACGGCGGCGAGGCCTGGCAGAATGCCCTTGGCCTTAAGGGCGGCGACATCGCGCGCGACCTCGCTGCGTATGTCAGCGGCAATCTTGCGGCCGTCAATGATGCGTGCGGTCAAGGGCGTTCTCCCTGTACTGTGTCGCTCCTCTTGATTATAGCGTCCACCGTGGCCGGTACGGCGCTTTTCGTGTTCTGCGATACTTTTGAGAAGGTAATTCACGGAGGAGTAAAGGCGCGCCATGTTGACGACCGGCATCGATATGTGTGAGGTGTGGAGAATCCGGGAGGCCCGGGAGAAGTTTGGACAGCGATTCCTTGACCGCATCTATACACCGGAAGAACAGCGGACCAGCCGAATGAGAGACCCTGAGCTGGCGGCCCGTTTCGCCAGTAAGGAGGCTGTGATGAAAGCGTTGGGCACAGGCGTGCGCGGCGTGGGTTGGAAGGATATCGAGATTCTACCCATGCCCGGCGGCAAGCCGGGCGTCACGCTGCATGGCCGTGCCAAGGCCGTCGCGGAACGCATCGGCCTGACAGACCTGGCAGTCAGCCAGACGCACTCAATCGAGTATGCCGTCTCCATTGTTGTCGGCAATTCTGAGTACCCCTCCCCCTACCACGCCCCGTAGGAGCCCAGCATGGACGACCACGCGCGACTGCGCAGCGTCGCAGTGGAACTCGGCTTGGAAGCGCACGTCCCGGCCGGTGCCGACATTGATGTCCTGACTGCCGACTCTATCCGCGGCATGCTGCCAGCTCGACCGCTGGCCGGTCACAAGGGCACATTCGGTCATGCGGTGATTGTTGGCGGTTCTGAGCAGTACCGCGGCGCGCCCGCCTTGGCGGGACAGGCGGCTGCGAGAGCAGGCGCGGGCACGGTTGCCATTGCTGCGCCGGCGACGATTACAGACTCCATCGCCCCGATAGCGCCCGAGGCAACACACATCCCCCTCGCGTTCGAAACCGGTGACCACGACGCAAGGGTGGTTGACCAGATCATGGCGTCATTCTTGACGAAGAGGCCGGACGCGCTCTGCATCGGCCCCGGTTTGGGACGGCAATCGGGGCGCGATGCGTTCGTGAGCGATCTCCTGCAACAGCTTCCTCAGGATCTTCCCCTGCTTGTGGATGCCGATGCCCTCAACGCGCTGGCCGAACAGGGCGACTGGTGGACTCTCCTCAACACTGTTTCCGTCATTACACCCCACCCTGGAGAGATGGCGCGCCTGTGCGGGGTGGGCATTGATGAGGTTCAGGCCAACCGCGTCGAGATTGCCTCAGAGATGGCGGAACAATGGCGCGTAACGATCGTTCTCAAGGGCGCATACACGGTGATTGCAAGCCCTGCGCGCCCGCCCTCAATCTGCCCCCTCGCCTTTCCCGCCCTTGCCTCCGGTGGCACCGGCGATGCGCTGGCGGGAATCATCACGGCATGTCTGGGGCAGGGACGGACACCGCATGATGCCGCCAGTGTGGGTGTTTATGTGCATGGGACGGCGGCGGCGTTGGCGGCACAGGACAACGGCAACATGAATTCCGGGTTGCTCGCGTCTGACCTCATAGAAAAAATCCCGGCGGCGATGGCGCTCATCGAGCGTGGAGATGGGCCGGTTGAGCCGATGCTGGCATAAGCGCCGACGCCCCCATCCTACCCCTCTCGGGTCGAGACAGGACTACCAGCCGATGGTGCGGAGCCATTCCTCAAAGGGAAGGAGCGGGACGCCCCATCTCGCCTTGAGGGCAGGAATGTCCTCGTCATAGCCGAATTGCTGGTACCAGTTATTCATGGCGATGCCGGATGGCACAGCGACTCGCGGCCAATCCTCCTCAGGGATCTGCTCATATCGCACCGGGTGCCCGACGACACGGCCAAGCGCGGCAGCGATGTCTGTCATGGTCAATGTCTCTGCCGCGATATCGATCTCTTGCCCGGCATACCCATCCGGGTTGTTGAATGCGGCGGCGGCAAACGCGCCGATGTCATGGCCGGAGATAGCCTGCAGGCTCTTGTCAGGTGTCAACATGCCGGAGATGACGCCATTGGCGATATTGGCGCGATTGGCCACATAGTTTTCCATGAATGAGACGGGGCGAAGAATGGTATACGGAATCCCTAGCCCACGGATATGTGTGATCACCTCGATCTTGGCATCCCAATACGGCACGCCCCTGCCCGGCTCCTTGGCGCCGCATGACGCGGTGTACACAAGGTGGCGTACTCCGGCGCGCTGTGCCGCATCAGCAACCGCGATGCCCTGCCTCGCCTCATGCATGGGATCACCTTCCGGCGCCTGCCCCTGCACCGAGAAAACGCCGTAGACCCCCTCCATCGCGGCATCAAGCGAGGCGACATCATCCATGTCGCCACTCACAATCTGCACTCCGCGCGCTGCAAGCGTCTGAGCCTTGTCGCTTTCGGGTGACCGCGTCATGCCGTGGACCTGCCAGTCCTTGGACGCAAGCAAATGGCTTACGAGGCCGCCCCCCTGATTGCCGGTCGCTCCGAGAACGAGAATTGTCCGTGCCGGGTTGGTCATTGATCGTCTCTCCTCATCTCACCAAGACTCTCGCGTATAATTGCGTGTGCTCATGGTAGAGCAAATACCGCCGGGGGACTGTGTGACCCATGCTGCTGGCCATTGATATCGGTAACACGAACATCAAACTCGCCGCCTTTGACGGCGAGAGGATCGTGGCATCCAGCCGTCTCTCCAGTCGGGCAGCT
Source organism: Dehalococcoidia bacterium (assembly GCA_965214725.1). Lineage (GTDB taxonomy): Bacteria > Chloroflexota > Dehalococcoidia > UBA6926 > UBA6926 > VXMO01. The sequence continues at coordinate 425,800 of OZ243973.1, forward strand.
GATACCCCATCACACGGGGCTGTCATGATCTGTGATTGGCTTGCCGGGTGTGGGATTCAACAACAGGATGTCAACGGCATCGTCTTCTGCTCCGTGGTGCCTCCACTCACAACAATGGTGGAGCAGGCAGCCCGGGATACCTTTGATACTGTTGCCTTGGACGTCAAGGCGGCAGACCGGCTGGGCATCACGCTGGACGTTGACAAGCCGGATGGTGTCGGAACAGACAGGATCGTCAACGCGGCAGCGGCATACGGTCTGTATGGCGGGCCGAGCATCGTCGTGGATTTTGGAACAGCCACAACCTTTGATGTTGTCACGCGGGACGGCGTGTTCATTGGGGGTGTGATCACCCCCGGCATCACGCTCGTTTCAGAGGCGTTGACTCGGGGAGCCGCTCAGCTCCCGCCCATTGAACCGGTGTTCCCCGACAATGTCATCGGACGTGATACGGACCAAGCCATGCGCGCCGGACTCATGTACGGCTACCTTGAGCTGGTTGAGGGGCTGATTCGCCGAATCACACGGGAGGTTGGCGCACAGCCGCGTGTCATCGGAACCGGCGGTCTTGCCAAGCCAATCGCCAAAAAGACGAATATCATCGACATTGTGGAGCCTGATTTGACTCTGCAGGGCCTGCGGTTTCTATGGGAGCTCAATCAAGCGTAGGATAGGCACGGCGGGACATGAGGGTCAGGTCATGATGCCCTCAATCGCGCGAACACGGATGACAGCGAGGGTGGGCATGACACGCAAGGAGGGGGAGTGACAGATACAGCCGCGCTGAGCGGCAAACGAATCGTGCTGGGTGTTTCCGGCAGCATCGCCAGCTATAAGGCCGCAGACCTCGCCTCCAAGCTCATGCAGGCAGGCGCGCTTGTTGATGTTGTGCTGACGCGGGCCGCCCAACAGTTCATCACGCCGCTCACGTTCCTGTCACTGACACATCGCCCCGCCATCACTGACCTCTTTGACACTGAATCGCATGGCCCACTTGAGCATGTCGAGATTGCGCGCCGCGCGGATGCCATCGTCATTGCCCCTGCAACCGCGAATGTCATAGCAAAGCTCGCGCACGGGCTGGCGGATGACGCGCTCACCACCGTTCTCCTGGCCACCGAGGCCCCGGTTATCATCGCCCCCGCCATGGAAAACCATATGTGGGGGAATGACGCCACACAGGACAATGTGACAAAGCTGCGCGAGCGGGGATATCGATTCGTCGGGCCCGCGGAGGGACGTCTTGCATCCGGCGCCACCGGCAGCGGGAGGCTTGTTGCAACGGAACACATCCTGGAGACGCTCAGTGAGGTCGTCACGCGAGGGCATGACCTCCTCGGCAAGCACATTGTGGTGTCCGCCGGCGGCACGCAGGAGGCCATTGACCCGGTCCGTGTGGTGACAAACCGCTCATCCGGCAAGCAGGGCTACGCATTCGCGGAGGCGGCGCGTGACCGCGGCGCGCGCGTAACACTCATCTCCGCCGCGAACCTCCCCAATCCTGCCGGTGTGAGCGTGGTGCGTGTTGAGAGCGCGCGGCAGATGCTGACCGCCGTCTCTGACGCGCTGAACGACGCTGCGGACGCGCTTGTCATGGCGGCCGCCGTTGCAGACTGGGAGCCGGTCTCCGCCGCCGGCCACAAGATGAAGAAGGTGGACGGGCAGGATCGCCTCACCATCGAGATGCAGAAAACGCCGGACATCCTGGCGCAGGTGAGCGGGCTGCCCGGCATCAAAGTCGGCTTTGCCGCCGAGACGGAAGACCTGATCGCAAATGCGCTCGCGAAATTGGAGAACAAGCGGCTTGATCTGATCATCGCCAACGATGTATCCGCAACAGACGCCGGATTTGCAGTCGATACGAATCGTGTCGTTATCCTCAGCAAGACGGGTGGTCAAGAGGAGCTGCCGCTCATGTCCAAACGCGAGGTGGCGGATGCCGTCCTCAGCCGCATCTCGGCTCTGTTCAGCAGCTGAATCCGACCTGCTGCGCGGATAATGTCTGAGAGAATGTCTGTGACCGGAGTGAATGACCGATTCGTCTCTCTGATTCTCCTCGCCGCGGGCAGCTCCTCCCGTATGGGGCGTCCCAAGCAGACGCTGCCATGGATGGGAAAACCCCTCCTGACGTGGCAGGTCGAGGAGTGCGGCCGCTCCCGCGTCGATGAGGTCATCGTGGTTCTGGGTGACAACGCTGCCGCTTTCAAGCCGCTGCTGCCGGACTCTCTGGCACGTGTGCCTGCCTACCGCACCGTTGAGGAGCCCGGCCTGACAACCGGCAAGACTCTCTCTGTCAAGGCGGGTTTGGCCACGGTGGATGGACGGGCTACCGACTATATCTTTCTCGCGATGGACTCCCCACGCCCCGCCCATATCACAGATGCGCTGGTAGAGGCGCACCTTGCCGGTGGACTGCCAATCACATACCCCTGGCATGGCGGTGTCGAGGGGCATCCGCCCGTGATGAACGCGTCACTGCGCGGGGAGATTGAGGTAATCACGGAGGGCAACCGTGGGCTGCGTGAGGTCACGGAGCGCGACCCCGCTCGCGTGAACAAGGTCGAATTCGATGATCCAATCGTCATCGTCAACATGAACAGCCCGGAGGATTATGAGCGGGCATTGGTTGTGACGGGGCAGGCGCGCGAATGACGGAGAAGGTTCGTCATTCGCTACAATGAAACGGAAATGAATCAACGCCCCACGCAATTCACTAGACCGCGTCTTTGGAGCGTCCGCTCGTGACAGTCAACGCCAACGGTCCGGCAGAGATGCCACCCGCTTACGATCCTGCTCGTTTTGAGGAGGCTCGCTATCAGTGGTGGGAGGAGCGCGGTTATTTTCAGCCGCGCATCGATCCTGACCGTCAGCCCTTTGTTGTCATGATGCCCCCGCCGAACGTCACGGGAGAGCTGCATCTTGGCCACGCCCTCACGGCGGCCGTTGAGGACGCGTTGGTCCGGTGGCGGCGCATGAAGGGCGACCCGACCCTGTGGCTGCCGGGGACGGACCACGCGGGCATCGCGACCCAGTACATCGTTGAGAACAACCTTGCCGCTCAGGGCATTGACCGCCGCGAGATCGGTCAGGAGAGATTCCTGGAACACGTCTGGGAGTGGGTGCGTCGGTACGGCGGGGCGATTCAGAATCAGCACCGCCGCCTCGGCGCCTCCTGCGATTGGTCGCGTGAGAGATTCACGCTGGATGAGGGTCCATCGCTTGCTGTCCGCACAACATTCGTCAACCTGTTCAACAAGGGGCGCATCTATCGCGGCGAGCGCATGATCAACTGGTGCCCGACTGACCATACTGCCCTGTCCGATCTCGAAACGGAGTATGAGGACGCAGAGGGCACGTTATGGCACATCAACTACCCGTACACGGACGGGTCAGGACGCTCCGTGACGGTGGCAACGACACGGCCGGAGACGTACCTGGGCGATACGGCGGTTGCAGTCAATACGAACGACCCTCGCTTTGCGGATGCCATCGGCACGACGGTGCGGCTGCCGTTCATCGACCGCGAGATTCCCATCGTTGGCGATGACTATGTGGACATGGAGTTCGGGACAGGCGCGCTCAAGGTGACGCCGGCGCACGATCAAAACGACTTTGAGATTGGACAACGGCACGGCCTGGGCATCATCGAGGTCATTGCGGCGGACGGCAGACTCAACGAACAGGCAGGGCCGTATGAGGGGCTGGACCGTTTCGAGGCGCGCAAACGCATCGTGGCAGACCTGGAGGAACACGGCTTTCTCGCCAAGACGGAGGTCTACCAGAATCGTGTGGGGCGCTGCTACCGCTGCCAATCCATCATTGAGCCGCGTGTGAGCATCCAGTGGTTTGTCGACATTGCCCCACTGGCGGAGCGCGCCGCCGAGGCTGTCCGGGATGGGCGTATCAGCATCGTGCCGGAGCGTTTTACGGGCACCTATCTGAACTGGATGGACGGCATCCGTGATTGGTGCATCTCCCGCCAGCTCTGGTGGGGGCACCGCATCCCGGCATGGTATTGCGCGGACTGTGACGGTGAGCGCCTAGACAGCGCCGGCGCGAACAAGAACGCCACGCCAATTGTGGCGCCGGAGGAGCCGGGCGTATGCCCCACATGCGGCTCGACAAACCTCCTGCAAGACCCGGACGTGCTGGACACATGGTTCTCATCCGGCCTGTGGCCCCACTCAACGCTGGGCTGGCCGGAACAGACCGAGGATTTCCGTTACTTCTATCCGACGTCTGTACTCGAAACCGGCTACGACATCCTCTTCTTCTGGGTTGCTCGGATGATCATGATGGGCATTGAGAACACCGGCGAGGTTCCGTTCCGCACCGTGTATCTGCACGGACTCGTCCGCGACGCACAGCGCCACAAGATGTCCAAGACACGCGGCAATGTGATTGACCCGCTTGAGACCATCGCCGAATACGGCACAGACGCGCTCCGCATGGCATTGACCATTGCAACGAGCCCGGGCAACGATCTCGCCCTCTCGCCGGGACGCATGGAGGCAGGGAGAAATTTCGCAAACAAGTTGTGGAACGCGGCACGTTTCGTTGCACGCTCTCTGGAACAGGTGGATGCAAACGTTGGCGCTGAGATGCCGATGCCGGAGCATCGCGAGGATCGGTGGATCGTCTCCCGTCTGTCACGCGTCACCGCCGACGTGAACCGGCTGCTCGACGACTTTCAGTTGGGGCAGGCCGAGCAAGCCATACGCGATTTCCTGTGGGATGAGTACGCCGATTGGTACATTGAACTCGCCAAGGTCAGACTGCGCAACGGAGATGCGCGCCCCGTCCATTACCTGACCGGTGTGCTTGAGCAGGCCATGCGTCTGCTCCACCCATTCATGCCCTTTGTCACTGAGGAGATATGGCAGAATCTGATTGCCCGCGCGCCCGGACTGTCCCGCGGCGTGGAGTCCATCATGATCAGCGCCTATCCTGAAAGCGGTGACGGCGTGCCGGATCAGGCGGCCGAGTCTGAGGTCTCTGATGTCATCAACGTCATTCGCGCCATTCGCAACGCCCGCGCCGAGGCGAACGTTGAACACGCCCGCATGATTGATGTGATTGTTGATGCCGTCCCGGAGTCGCGGGGCGCCATCGCCGAATCCCGTGACGCCATCGGCGTTCTTGCGCGTGTATCCTCCCTGAACGTGCTTGACGAGGGCGATGAGCGGCCCGACCCGGCCTCAGTCATGACAGCCATCCTCGATGGCGTGACGGTAATGGCGCCCCTCGCTGGGCTGGTGGATGCCGAGGCGGAACGATCTCGCTTGTCCAAGGAGCTCGAGGAAACGCGTGGACGGATGGCCGGCCTCGAACAGCGCCTTGCGAATGAGGGTTTCCGCTCAAAAGCGCCCGCGAACGTCATCGCCAAGGAGGAGGAGCGGCTTGACGAGTCGCGACAGCGCGTGCAGCGCATTGAAGAGCAGTTGGCGAGGCTCGGCTGAACACGATGTATTACATCCTGAACTATGAGTACGTGGCGGATGTGCTGGAACGACGCCCCGCCCACCGTGATGAGCACCTCGGGCTGCTGCGTGAGCTGAACGAGCGCGGCGTTGTCCCCATCGCGGGCGCATATGACGATCCGGTTGACGGCGCGTCCATCGTATTCCGCACCGACGATACATCCGTCATCGACGATTTTGTCGCAAGAGACCCGTACATCAAGAACGGTCTGGTGGCCTCATGGCGCATCAGAAAGTGGAATGTGGTCATCGGCGGTGATTCCGCCTCGTAGAGCCGGCCTGCTTACAGGACGTCGTCCTCAAGCAGATCATACTCACTGAGCGGGACAAACCCGAGTTCCTCGGCGAGTTGGTCAGGGCCGTAGCCCTCAGGGCGTTCCTTGCGTGTGCGGAGGTCCGCATAGATCAGGAATGTCGCGATGGCCTGAATGGGACCGGCGACTGTTGGCGCGACGAAGCTAGAATACAGCTCAGTCAGCGTATCCCACCCCAACCCGTCCAAGATGAGGCTGGGGAACTCGAGTGCAAGGGCGGCCAAAACCACGAGCATGAGAATGCCGAAAATGCGCCACCAATTGCCCTCCGTCAACTCCCAGCTGCGGCGCAGCGCCTGCGCGCCGGTCAGACCCTCAAATGCCACGATGGGCCAGATGAACGACCATCGGATCAGGACGTAGGCACTGATGATGACGGCGCCGAGGAGGCCGGTGAAAGACAGGAGGCCGAAGAACAGAGCGATGGCCCCGTCGCCGAGGATTTCCTGAAGGAAGAATGGCGCGAAGAAGAGCAGCGCCCATGATGCCAGCACAACTCCTAGAGCCATCGCTGTCGTCACTATCATGGCGCCGGCCTGCCGCATTGCAAAACTGATGGCCCCAGCCATCGGCACGCGGCCCGTCACATAGTGGGCGCCAATCACGTACAGATACGCGCCATAGGCCAGAGCGGTGATGCCGACAAGCGGAATCAGCGAGACGAATGTCCTGAACAGTTCAACGGGCAGTCCCTCTGCTTGCAGTTCAGTGATTTCCTGACGCTGGGCATCCGTTAGCTCGCTGACATCCGAAACTGAGGAGACGATGGCATCGACCTCCCCGCGTGTGCCCTCCGGCATGACGAAATCCAGGAGGAAGAGCGCGGCATACACGGCGAGCGCGCTGACGAAGGCAATGCTGATGAGGCGCACCACGCGCGCCAGATACACAGACCAGAGCTCGGCAAAGAGGTCATTGATGCCGCGCTCTGGGAAGGCGTTGCTATCGAACACAGATCAACTCAGGCGCGCAGTGGGCGTGATGGGGCGGTGGGTCAGTCGCATGCCTGAACACACCGCTCTCACAATCGGTCTAGTTATCGGCGCCGGCAGCGCCCATGCCGCCGGAGCCGCTCTGCTGCAGTTCAATGAACACCATCTTGGTACCGAGCGGGTGCACCCAGGCGACGGTATCATTGCCCTCTTCGCGCTGAATGCGGCCGCCCTTTTCCTCGATGTTCTTGATGGTCGCCGCAAGGTCATCCACCTCAAGGCAGATCATGTACATACCCTCACCCTTTGGGTTCCGGGAGTTCTTGCGCTCCTCCATCATGCGGGCGAGGGCGGTTTCCGGCCCGGCCGGCGTCATAATCTCGATGACCGGCTGGCCGTTATGCCCCAGCATCTGCGCGCGGATGCCGAACTGATTGCCGCGCGCCTGATTCAACTCTTCGAGGCCGAAGAGGTCTTTCCACAACTGGACGCCCTCATCAAGGTCCTCAACCATAACGGCGTTGTAGCGAATATCTGTGATCATCGTTCCCCTCCCCCGCGCCCTACGGCGCATCTCCCTTTCACTCTATGGCGAGTGTGGCCAAAGTACGGGAATCATGTCAACGCTTGCTCACGCATCAACAGTTGGGCGCTGCAGCAAGGCGGGCGGCCACTCCGCGCTGTCCACAACACCCACGTACGGCAGATTCCGGTAATACCCCTCATAGTCGAGCCCGTAACCCACAACAAAGACGGGCGGAATTGAAAACCCGACATAGTCAAGCGCCACATCAACCTGGCGGTGAGCAGGCTTATCGAGCAGAGTGCAGACCTTGAGAGAGGCCGGGCTCTCCGCAAGGACCTTATCGACCAGCAGCTTTAGGGTGACACCGGTATCGACGATGTCCTCGATTATCAAGACGTGACGGCCGCGCAGGTCCTCCCGAAACGAATTCGGCATTTCCACCGTGTGCTCACCGCCCTCAAGGAAACGATCCACATGGACCAGCTCAACCGGAGCAGGGATATCGATTTCCCTGATAAGGTCGGCAAGGAAACACACCACACCGTTCAGAGCGCCCACGCACACAACCTCGCCGCGTGGATAGTCGTGACTCAGCTGAGCGGCGAGTTCCCGTATGCGACGACGGAGCCGCCTGGGACTGATCAGGACGCGGTCGACCCCCTTGGCTGCGGGCGCAGAGAGCCCCGAGCCGCCATTGGAATGCTGCCGCGCGCGTGCCATAGGAAAAGGATAGCGGACACGGACGGTAGGCGTACACCTGGCAGGAGAGAAGTCAGGGGCGGCATCATGAACAGACTCCCTCAATAGCGCCTTTGAACCCCGCAGATGTGTAGACGTGCGATCGGCCGCCCGAAGGGGTTTTGCGTTACAAACCTGTACACTCCACCGGACCACCCCGCTTGACCGCGTTCGGGGGCGTTCGCATACTCGAGAGTGATATGGACATCCTCGCGCTGATAGACCGCATCCGCCAGAATCACGCCATAGAACACGCCACCATCTCTGTTCTCGGGCGCAAGCATGATCAGGTGGGCAGGCTTGGCGGCAGCGCCAACCTGGACGGGTTCTTCATCTATGGACCCACGACGGCGGAACGCATCGAGGAGGCTGCCCAGGAGGCCATTCAGCGGCTGCGCACGGGCGAATCCCACCTTGCCATCTCGCCGTTCTGCGGCACGAATTTCCTGATTGGCGGCATGTCAACAGCCCTGCTGACGGGCATCGTGCTCGGCTCGCGCAATCGGCTGGGACGGCTGCCACAGGCGATGGGGCTTTCCGCGCTCACGCTCATCGGCGCATTCCGCGCGGGCAGCTACGTGCAGCGCAAATGGACGACGAATGCGGACATCGGCGGCATTGAGGTCAAGAGCGTCTCACGGCTGGGCGGTGCGAATCGGACCTTGCACCGCGTCTATACGTGGCTGCCGGACGGCACGGATGCACGTGCGCAAGACGACAGGGGCATCTCTGAGGTCAGCTCCCCGCACGCGTAAGCGAGGCGTCGGCGCAACCGATTCAGAGGGGTATGATAATGGGGATGCCGCCTTGTGGGCGCGTCCCTGTAGCTCAACCGGACAGAGCAGCGGACTTCTAATCCGCAGGTTGTGGGTTCGAGTCCCACCGGGGACGCCACAAGAGGCCTGCACGCATCCGATCACTCAATTGACACACTGCCTACGCCTCTTCTCCTATCACACCCTCTTCTCTTAGGCGGTTGATTTGCTGTGTCGTGTAGCCGGTGAGGTTTTTTAGGACGCTTTCGTTGTGCTCGCCGAGGTCGGGGGCGGGGCGTAGAGTGCCCACCGGCGTGCGGGAGAATCGCAGTGGGGAGTTGACGACAGGCACGGAGCCGATACGCGAGTGAGGGACCTCCACCATCGCGCCGCGGTGTTGAATCTGCGGATCAGCCAGCACCTGATCGATGCGATTCACCGGCCCGCATGGGATGCCGACCTCGCCCAGCTCACGCAGCCATGTTTGGGCGGGCTTGCGCAGCATTGCAGACTCCAATTCCGGTATCAGAGCGTCATAATTCAGCGTGCGATGATAGCCGTCCACGTAGCGTTCATCATCGATCAGGTCAACGCGGTCGATGGCGGCGCAGAACAGCGGCCACTGATCGTTCACGCCGCCCACAATGGCCACGACAATCCAGTCATCCGCCGTCTTGAACGCCTGAAACGGCGTGAATGAGGGATGGCGCGTGCCGATGGGGCCCGGAACATCGCCCGTTGAGACATATCGGCCGACGGCCGCCTCAAGGATGGCGAGCTGGCACTCAAGCATAGAAATATCGATGTGCTGCCCTACACCGCTGCGTTCGCGTTCCTGCACGGCGGCGAGGATGGCTGTTGTCGCAAAGAGGCCGGCGATCATGTCGCCGAGCGAGCTGCCGGGACGAACAGGCCCGCCGCCCGCCTCTCCGGTGATGCTCATGATCCCGCCCATCGCCTGAACAATGATGTCCAGCGCGGGGCGCTGCGCATACGGGCCGTCCTGCCCAAAGCCTGAGATGGAGCAGTAGACGAGGCGGGGGTTCACAGCGCGCAGATCATCATATGCGAGGCCGAATCCTGCCATGGCCCCCGGGACAAAGTTCTCGACGAGAACGTCGCACTCGGCGGCGATGTCCTTAAGCGCCTGCTGTCCATCCGGATGCGCGAGATTCAGCGTCACGCTCTGCTTTCCGCGGTTCACGCTCACAAAGTAATAGCTCTCCTCCTGGATAAACGGCGCGGTGCCGCGAGACAGGTCTCCACCCTCCGGCCGTTCAACCTTTATGACCTCCGCGCCCATGTCGGATAGAATCATTGTTGCGAACGGCCCCGCCAGAATGCGGGTTAAGTCAACGATTCGGAGTCCATCGAGTGGTCCATTCATACATATATGCCTTCCATCCATCCTGTCATTCACAGTGCGTACAGAGTTTCATTGTAGACAACGCCCCGCATCCCGTATGCGTGGCTCGAGCCGCGTGACACCGCCATGATTCCGCTTTCAGACAACACGGGTGAGCGACAAGGCCGGCCCTGGCTGACCATGACACTCATCGCGCTCAACGCGCTCGCGTTCATCTATACGATCATTCTCGATCCGAACGAGCGCTGGATCTTCCAGTTCCGGTTCGGTGTCGTCCCTCTCGAATTCACGAACGGCGAGCTGTTTGACACCCTCGTGGCGCTGCCGCAGAACGCGGCCGTCGCGCCGATTGTGCCGACATGGGTCACGCTGTTCACGTCCATGTTTCTGCACGGCGGGTGGGCGCACATCCTGGGGAACATGGTCTTCCTGTGGGTATTCGGTGACAACCTTGAGCACCAATTCGGACGAATCGGCTTTCTGCTGTTCTACCTCGCCACCGGCATTTTCGCATCCGCCACGCACATCCTGTTCAACTGGGACAGTGGCGTGCCCGCCATCGGGGCAAGCGGCGCGATTGCCGGGGTCTTGGGCGCGTACCTCTTGCTGTTTCCGCGCCGCCGTGTCCGCACACTCTTTATGGCGGGGCTGATCATGTTTCTGGATGTTCCGGCGATCTGGCTCCTGCTCATGTGGATTCTGATCCAGTTCCTGCAGGGCCTCGGCGGGCTCGCCGGCGGAAGCGGCGGGGTGGCCTATTGGGCGCACGTGGGCGGATTCGTCGCCGGTGTTGGGGGCGTTGCTGTATGGCGCATTCTTCTCCGCCAAAAGATCTGGCAGCCCGATCGCTATGAACCAACTCAAACCGTTCTGTATCAGTACGATGATGACGATGACGAGTACTACGATCCGCCTGCGTGGCGGCGGTGACGTTTCGGGGGGGGGCGACAATGACAGAGCACGATTCACAGGATCGCATCGGCCTTGCCGGCATGGTGTTCTTTGGGCATCATGGCGCCACCCCCCAAGAACAGGCCGTGGGACAACGATTCACTGTCGATCTTGAAATGACGATGGACCTGTCTGCCGCGGGACATTCTGATGACCTGTCAGACACGGCCGACTACGCCCGCGCGTTTGAGATCGTGCGGGATGTGCTCGAGGGCCGGCCACGCGCGCTGCTTGAGAGCATCGCGGAGGAGTGCGCCCACCGCCTGCTTGATGAGTTGCCCATTGAGGTGGCACGCATCCGTGTGACCAAGCCGTCCGTTCCCATCAAGGGAACGCTTGACGGCGCCTGGATTGAGATAACGCGCCACCGCTGATGGTGCATCGGCGGCGGACATCCCTATACGGAAGTCCTATTGGGATCGCATCAGAAATCGTAGCGTTCTGAGCGCCAGGGGTCTCCGTTGGCGTTGTATCCGTGCAGCTCCCAGAAACCGCGCCGATTCTCCGCCATCAGCTCCAGCGCCTTGATCCATTTCGCGCTCTTGTAGCCATAGCGGTCCGGCACAACCAGGCGCGCAGGGCCTCCATGCTCCGGCTCCAGCTGTTCCCCATCATGCATATGCGCGATCAGCACATCCGGGTTCAACAGTGCGGTGATGGGCATGTTTGTGGTGTAGCCGCCGTAACAGTGCGCCATGACGTGTGTTGCGGTTGGGCGGATCTGCGCCTCATCCAGCAAATCCCGCACGAAGATGCCTCCCCAGCGGTTATCGAGTCGTGACCAACCCGTCACGCAATGAAAGTCGGCGGTCAACTCAGCGCCGGCGCGTGCAAGAAACTGCTCCCACGTCAGACGGAGGGGGTTGTCGAGCAGGCCGATGATCTCGAATGTCCACGTGGCCGTATCAATTGGCGGAATCTGGCCGTGGGACAAAACAGGGAATTTCTGCGTGACGGTCTGGCCCGGCGGAACGCGATCCTTCTCCGCCGCCGCGCTCCCGCCAAAGATCTGCTGAGCCCTGTCACGTAGTCCCATGCCCTCATTTTACAGGCACCGCCCACACAATTCACGGATCCGTGAATTGACCCCCACACGGACGACAGCCTAGAATCCGCGCAAGGGACGAGAGGCGCACACGACAGAATCCCGGCGTGGGATTCAGAGACTCGAGGTCAAGAACCCGTGACGACGAATCAGGATTACGCCCATCCGGACTATCTGGTAGAGCCGGACTGGCTGGCCGATCACCTCTACGATGCAAATCTCGTGGTGGTTGATTGCGATGTGGACGCAGGCTACAACCGGGGACACATTCCGGGGGCGGTCTTGATCCCGGACAATTACATCAAGAACCCTGATACTGACCGTGTGCTGATGATGACGCCGGAGCAATTCGCGGACATGTGCGCACGGCTCGGAATCGGGGATGAGACGTCCGTTGTGTGCTATGACAATGGGCGCAGCGTCACTGCCGCCCGGCTCTGGTGGGCTCTTAACACGTATGGACATACCGATGTGCGGATCCTGAACGGGGGTTGGCGCGGTTGGGCTGCGGCCGGCCACGCCATCACCTTTGAGCGCCCGCCACGTGCGCGTGGTGTGACATTCGCGCCTCGCCAGGACACGTCGATGCTCGTGTCTGTGGACGAGCTCAAGGCTGCGTGCACGCTTGAGGATTCTGTCGTGTGGGATATCCGCAGTTACGGCGAATGGGACGGCTCCAACAACCGCGCCAATACACGCAGCGGCCACATCCCCGGCGCAGTCCACCTGGAATGGACCAATCTCATGGACCCTGAAACGCATCGGTTTAAGTCGGCGGCGGACATGCGGGGCCTGCTCGCCGAGCACGGCATCACGCCGGACAAGACTATCTATACGTATTGACAGGGCGGCATCCGTGCGGCGCACGGAGTCTTTGTCATGCGGCTGCTGGGATACGGAGAAACACGCGTGTATGACGGCTCAATGCGCGAGTGGGCCAACCGCGACGATACGCCGCTTGAGGTCTAGCCGCGAGGAGCATTCGGCCTAGTCCCCGGTAGAGCCGTGGCCGCCATCACCCCGCTCCGTCTCTTTCAACGTTCCGACTATTTCCCACGAGACCTCTGCGCGTCTGTTGACGACAATCTGCGCGATCCTGTCGCCATGGCGAACGATGTGCGGGGGGCGCGTCCCAACCGTATACATGGTGACCAGAATCTCGCCCCGGAAGTCACTGTCAATGGTGCCGAGTGTGCTCATCACTCCCCTGCTGCCAAGTCCTGAGCGGGGACGAATCTGGACATCGAGAGAGGGAGGAAATTGGAGCGCGATGCCTGTTGGAATGACAACCGGATCGTGCCACACAACAATGCCGGCATCTCCCGTGTCCGGGCAGGCATAGATGTCAAAGCCGGCGGAGCCGGTGGTGGCCCGCGTCGGGATGATCGCCCCCTCACGGAGCAAGCTGACATGGATGATCGCAGTTGAATCGCTATGCACTCGTCCAGAATAGCGCAACGGGGCGGAAGGGCGGATGCGCCCTCCCGCCCCGCAAAGAGGCTCGTTAGGAGTAGGAGGAAGTCTGTTAGCCGGCGCGCCGGAGGCTTGCGCCGCGCGCGATTGTCGCTCCGACAATGATCAGGGCGAGGCCGCCCATGACGATGAAGAGCAACGCCATGGAGCCGAGCGCCACATCACCACCTTGAACTGCCGGCGCGGGCGACTCAAGGAAGAGCGCGAAATGGCCGGGCCGGGTGACATTGGCGGCAACAACGCTCTCGAACGGATCCGTCGACGTATCGAGGGTCAGCCATACACCCTTGTTGGGCTCCCAGGCGCGCACCACAAACGCATTCGGATCACCATCGGCCTGAGCCCATTCTTCCTCCGTTAGCTCAAGGTTGAGCACCATGGGAGGGTTGAAGCGCACCGGGTCATAATCGTCGGTGAAATCAAGGTCAACGGAGACAAGGACAGCACGGCCGAGATACGTCGAAACGACACCGGCCGGCTTGCCGGGATTCGGCGCAATCAACTCGGGCTGGGCCTGCTCCGGCGCAAGGCCTATCGCCTGCACCATTACGGAGCCTTCAAACGTCTCTTGCCCGTAATACAGCAGTGACCGCGGATGAAGGAACACGGAACCACCCACGTCATGTTCTTCAAAGAACGACCCCGGCATATCGAGAGCGAGGCCGCTCTCATACTCGAACCCGGCAGATTCCGTACTGCCAAGCTGCTTGAACTGTGGCTCAAATTCAGTGGGTTGCTGCGCCTGGGCGACGACAGCCGACGCTGCCATCAATCCACCAACAATTCCCAGCACGCCGAGCAACTTCAGACGCCGCCCCACGCTCGCATGCGTCCATGGCATGACACACCACTCCTCTTTGGGCGTTCGCCCAATGTTCCCAGTTCCGCCTTATCCCGCGCACCGACCCGCATGGGCCGGATCAAAACTCAAAACAGTTATAGACCCTGTTTTGAACTGATTTAGAATTATAGACCCACTTCGGGCATCGGTCAATGCCCATACGTTTCACGCGGTGAGGTGTTTGGGCAGATCAGGAATGCATGGCGCGGGCGCGGCGGGGAAGATCGAATCGTGTGCCCGGCTCCGCCTGCCACGCCTGAATGAGGCCCTGCTCAGCGAGGGTGGGAAGGATATCGCGAACCCAGTCTGTAGACACTCGCGCAGTCCATAAGGGCTCCACCGCCTCCGGCTCGGCGATATAGACCCCCACGCCGTACAATAGCGTCTCGCCGTCCGGTTGAGGCGGTGAATCAATCAGAATCTCGCTGACACGCCCGGTGGAACGGTCAACGCGCGCCCGGGGAAGGCCCGCCATTTCTTGCAGTTCGCCCGCCAGACACATGGTCAGGGCCGCGTTCTCGCGGCGGTGTGCCTCAATCACGAAGGAGAGGTTCATATCTGTGGCGAGAGCGCCGTCAATGATGAGCGTCGTCTCAGTCAGCTGCTCCCGTGCCGCCATCAGCGCGCCACCGGAGCCGGGGCGGCCGTCCTGCCGCAGGTGCGTCGCCCTGATTCCCCAGCGGCTCCCATCCCCAAAGTAATGCACCACCAATCCCGGGAGGGTGCGGCAAACAAGCCAGACATCGGTGATGCCCTGCCCTGCAAGCTGTTGGAGCAGCGCGTCCGCAGCGGGCGCGCCGTTGACATCTCGAAAGGCCGGGTGCGGGGCAGTTGCCGGCAACACGGCGCGAGGGTCAAAGCCGTCAATCAACACAACGGCGCGAGTAAATCCCTCTTGCGGCCTCATAGCCTCAGTGTCTCACGTGGATTGTGATCGGCGAACGCAACAGGGGCGCCCGTGACGGGCGCCCCTGTCTGTGCGAGTACGAAACGATGGTTAGTTGGGGAGCAAAATGACCTTGCCGGCGACCGCCTCGGTCTCAAGCAGGGTCTGTCCCTCGCCGGCGTCCTTCATCGGCAGTACACGGTCGATAACCGGCTTGATGTGCCCCGCCTGCACCATGTCCAACGCGTCCTGAAGTTGGTGCACGGTTCCAAGCGTGGAGCCGACTAGCTTGACTTGCCGGAAAAAGATGTGGCGTAGGTCGATGTTGGAATCGTAGCCGCTCGTCGCGCCACTGGTGACGACGGTGCCGCCCCAACTGGCGAGCTGGACACTCAGTCCCATGGTGGCCTGGCCGGGATGCTCAAAGACGATCTCTGCGCCGCGACGGCCAACAATCTCACGCATCTCCTGCCGCACATCCTGCGTCTTGCGGTTGATGAGGTACTCGGCGCCCAACTCCTTGCAGAGCTCCAGCTTCTCGTCGCTTGAGGCGACGGCGATGGGGTGCGCCTGGAAGAGCTTGGCAATCTGAATGGCCATGACGCCGAGGCCGCCCGCTGCGCCCCAGATGAGCACGTGATCGCCAGGCTTGATCTGTGCCTTCTCGACGAGTTTGCGCCACGCCGTGACAAGCACGAGCGGGAAGGACGCAGCCTCTTCGTGGTTCATATTCGTCGGCTTGGGGACAGCGTTCTCAGCGGGGACGCGCACATACTGACCATGGGCGCCGTCAAGCGCGGGCCAGTCATAGCCCCAGATGTTGCATTCCTGCCCGAAACGATTATTCATGGCCGGCCTGCCACAATGGACAACAACCTCGTCTCCGATGGAATGTGTTGTCACCTCACTGCCCTTGTCAACGACAATACCGGAGGCATCGCTGCCGGAGATGTGCGGCAGTGCAACCTCCATGGGGGCTCCACGACGTCCCCACACATCGTTGTAATTGATGGCCGTTGCCTTGACCTCAATGACAACATCATTGGGCCCCGGCTTGGGGTCATCAACATCTTTCCATTGGAGGACCTCCGGTCCGCCGTACTCCTCGAAGACGAGTGCCTTCATGCCAGTCTCCCTCCCTCACACTGTGTCGTCCATTCAAGCGGCGGCCATGACGCGGCTCACCGCTGTCTGCTCACTCTAGCACAGGGCGCCCTTCTCGCCCCAACCATCCCCCCGCCGGAACAGGAAGGGTTCCCTTCCTGCCGTCCATGTGGGATCGGCGCGAGCGGGGCGCCGGTTATGGGGCGCGGTTCGGACGTGCCATCTGCTCGGCGGCGATGGCCTGATCCTCGTCCGTGAACGCATCATTCATGTACTGGAACCCGGCGCGCATCCCCTGCTCTGCCGTCACGCGATCCACATCCTGCAGGCCCTTCGGCAGATCTTCGGGCGAGGAGGCGTACGAGACGTACATCAGGTTCTCTGCGTATTCATACGCTTGGAACATGCCCTGTGACTCATAGTAGTAGTTGATGGCGCGCTTGTTGAGCTGGGTGGATGCGGGCGGCAGCTTGGAGATGGTGTTGGCGAGCGTCCACACATAATCATCGAGTTCGTCCCGTGCGACAACCTCGCTGACCAGCCCGACGCGCAGCGCCTCCTCTGCATTCATCATGTTGCCGGTGAACGCAAGCTGCTTCATTTTCTTCATGCCGACCAGCTCCGGCCAAATCATGTACGTCGCGACGCTGGCATAGCGCGCAGGCGGATAGCCGAACAGGGCATCATCCGAGGCGATGGTGATGTCACAGTGGCATGCCAGCTGCCCGCCACCCGCCAGACTGAACGAATGGCACTGGGCGATGACCGGCTTGCGGTTTCCCCAGATCCAGCGTCGATACATCGTTGTCGGATGATCGCCTGTAATCATGGCCAGCGCGTCGCGAGGAAGAGACCCTTCCGATTGCACATTCATGTCATAGCCGGCGGAGAATGCACGGCCCGCGCCCTTGATGACGATGCACCGGACGCTGTCGTCATTGTCCGCCTCCTCCAACGCATGGCCAACGTCGGCGAGCAAGCCGCGGCTGAGCGCGTTCAGGCGCTCCGGCCGGTTCAGCGTGATATAGGCGACGTTGCCGCCGGCGGCCTCACGCAATTCGTAGATGATGTTCTCGTAATCTGTCATTTCTATCCCTCCAGTCAACGTTTCCCCTGTCTACCCCGACCCTCTCACGTTACCATCATGCTGCTACATCTGCGCCGCAGTACCCGCCGCAAATCTCTGGTGCCAATTCTGGATGATGCTGCGGTCACGATCAAAGGCAAGGTCTGGCAAAGCATCAGCCGGAAAATAGTCAACGGCCAGGCTCTCCGCGCCTGGGCGTGGCTCCCCGGCAACGATGTGGCCACGATAGACAACCAGAATGACGCGATTGCCGGTCTCTGAATGGATACCAAGCAGCCCGTCAAGCTCAACGGTCACGCCTGCCTCTTCCTGCGTCTCACGGACAGCGGCATCCTCGACGCGTTCGCCGGCGTCCACGAAACCTGATGGATATGACCACAGGTCTTTGCGCGGGTGATGGGCGCGCTGCATGAGCAGGATACGCCCATCCGTATCGCCAATCAGCACGCCAACGGCCACCTTTGGGTCCGTGTAGTGCACGTAGCCGCAGGACTCACAGGCAGGGCGCAGCGAGCCATCAACCTCACGCTCGGCGAGTTCCTGCCCGCAGTTAAGGCAGAAGCGCGCCTGCCCGTGCCCATGCATGATGGGCGGGTGATCACCATGCTGCTGTTCAGTCATGCCGCACCTGGGGAGCCGCTCAAGGCAGGCCTCGGTTGAATGTTCTTCCTAGCGGAAGGGGCCGTCACGCGCATCAAGGAATGCCCGCATGCCCTGCTCCTGCCGCACCTTGCCGAGATAATCCCGCTCCGGCACATCCGGCACAAGGGTCTCAATCATGCGGAGCATGAGGTGATCATCCAGTCCCTTGCCGAAGCCTTGAGCGTCATACACGGCTGTGATGGATCGCTTCATCATCTGCAGCGCGAACGGCGGCACCTGCGCGATGCGGCGCGCCATCACCATCGCCTCATTCATCGCCTCGCCGGCCGGAACAACCTTGTTGACGAGGTCCCATTTCTCGGCCGTCTCGACATCAATGAAATCACCGGTGTAGTAAAACTCACGCAGGTGACGATTACTGGTAATGTACGGCAGCAGAACGTGAGGCGAGTGCGCCACGTGGCGGATCTCCGGCTCGCCGAATTGCGCGCGCTCAGACGCGACGATGAGGTCACAGCTCATCGCCAAAACGTTCCCGGCCGCGGCCGCCGGGCCATCCACTGCCGCAATCCATGGCACCCGGGAGTACCACGGGCGGGACACGAGACGCGCCTGCCAATGCGTGTGCTCCCAGCGTTCTGTTGCGCTGTAGTTCGGCCGCTCCTGGTTGGGGGTCAAGTCATAGCCGGCGCAGAACGCGGGCCCCGCCCCGGTGATAACGGCGATGCGCACATTGTCATCGGCGTCAACCTCATTGAACACGTCCTCCAGTTCATGGAGGAGCTGCGGGTTGAGCGCGTTGCGGCGCTCCGGCCGGTTCAGCGTCACACTGGCGACACCATCATCACCAACCTCATACAGTATCGTCTCAAAGTCAGTCATTCGTGATTCCCCTTTTCCCTCGTGTTGTGACTCTGTATCGTCGCAGAGCCGCCCTGTGAGTATACGGTAGTGAGGATTGGCGGGGCGACACAAGCATCACGAGGAGGCGCCGCGAATGCAGGGACGGCAAAGACCGATGCATCAAGGACGCTCGAGATTCACAGTCGCGTTCGGGCCATGAATGGTGAGGACAAACTCAGACAAGATGTCCATGCCAATGATGCCGAGAACACCAAGGGTTTCCGTTAGGTGATAACACGCGAATAATCCTTCCACGGAGATGTCCAGTTCCGGAAAATACAGCCTCCCGGAGTGCTGGAACGCTTTGCGCGCGCCACCTATTCCCTCAAGCTCAACAATGGCCCCCATAAAGGCAAGCCCGGCGCGAGAGGCCGCAGCTAGGTCGATGCTGGAAACCGCCGACCCAGTGTCCAACAAAAGGGAGCCGGACTCTGCAGGTGGGGAGGGCGCCACGACAGATGCAGATGCGGCGACTGTATCAGGAGGGCCGATTGAGCCGTGGATCACGGGGCGGAAGCTATTCATCTCTCCCAGGAACATATTTGGCGCTTACATAAGTGCGGAATCCGGGGGCGTTTCCGATGAGCCGCAGCAAATATCCCTGCTTGCCCAGCACATGCTCCGCCGTTTCCGAGGCCTCCCTATCGGTCTTGTAGATTCCAAAGAGTCTTTGCCCGGAGACGATTGCCCATTCCCCAATGTGGTCCCGTTCCAAATTCTCCCTGAGAAAGGCGCGGTAATACTCTTCTTGAATCCGCATCGCCTCAAAGCATTCCTGCGGATAGATTTCCCTCACCCGCTCGTGATAACTCTGTGGCAAACCATCGGTCAGCTCGGCAAGAATGTCTTCGTACGTCTCGTGCATAACCGCCTTCCAGTCCCTCCCTTCAGGTTAGTGTAATCCCCTTGCCTTCGCACACGCGCTCGCCGCCCTACACGTATTCTTTGACACGTTCGGCGAGGCGCGCCGTCATGCCGGGCGCGGCGGCCAGGTCATCGATGCTCGCCTCGCGGATCGCGTCGAGGCTCCCAAAGTGGCGCATCAGCATACGCTTGCGCCGCGGGCCAATACCCGGCACAGCGTCCAGCATTGATTCCATCCCCTTCTTTTGGCGGATGCTGCGATGAAATGTGATGGCGAACCGGTGCGCCTCATCGCGCGCGCGCTGAACGAGATACAGCGCCGGCGATGTGCGTGGCAGCATGATGGATTCCGCCATCTCCGGCAGGAAGAGTTCTTCCTCCTGTTTGGCGAGTGAGGCGAGCGGGATTTGGTGCAAGCCCAACTCAACCCGCATCACCTCCGCGACGGCATTGAGCTGCCCCTTGCCGCCGTCGATCAGAACGAGGTCCGGCAGTGTCATAAACGCGCCGTCTATCGTCTCCTTCGCCTTGGGCTGCGAATCATCTTTGCTGCCTGGTGACGGCTGTTTGAACTGCGCCATCACCTCTTCGGCATCCTCGGCTGTTGATGCCAGACCGCGTGCCGCACTGCCAAGCGCGCCGGAGCGGCGGAACCGCCGGCGAATAACCTCCTGCAGCGATGCGAAATCATTCGCGCCCTCCACCGTCTTGATCTTGAAGCGGCGGTAGTGGTCCTTAAGGGGCTGTCCGTCTTGGAACACGACCATGGACGCGACGGAGTTTGTGCCCTGCGTGTTCGATATGTCATAGCACTCGATTCGGCGGGGCAGTTCCGGCAGGTTGAGCTGCTCCTTAAGCTCTGCTAGAGCAGTCTCCGTGGCCGCATCATCTGCGAGGACCTTGATACGCAGCGCCTCGAGGCCCTGGAGGGCGTTCTCGGCAACCAGATCGAGCAGTTTCCTGCGCTCCCCGCGTTGAGGAACAATCAGCCGCACCTTTCTGCCATCCCGCTTCTCCTCAAGCCAGGCCGTAATGGCGGGGCCATCTGCAACTGCCGCCTGCGTCAGGATGCGTGGAGGAACAACGGGGCTATTCACATAGAACTGCTTGATGAAACCCGCAATGACATCGCCATCCGTCTCACCGAGCGTGCCATCCAGCAGGAAATTGTCGCGTTCCAGCAGCCTCCCGCCCCGGATAAAGAACACTTCAGCCCACGCCTCGTTGCCCGCACGGGCTATGGCGATGATGTCCTCATCAACGGCATGCCGTGAGACGGCCTTCTGCTCCGCGGTCACACGGTTGATGGCGGTGAGTTGATCACGAAAGAACGCCGCGCGCTCGTATTCGAGGTTCTCAGACGCCCCCATCATCTTGCTCTTGATGTCGCGGGCAACCGTGTCCTGTTTCCCTTCAAGAAATGAGGATACCTGGCCGATCACCTCACGGTAATCCTCATTGGACACCGCGCCGATGCAGGGGCCGAGGCAACGCTTGATGTGGTAATCGAGGCAGGGGCGTGGATCAGTACCGGTGATCTCTTTGGTGCACGAGCGATACGGGAACAGTTTGTTGAGCAGGTCCAGCGTCTTGCGGACGCTGGACGCGCTAGCGTACGGACCAAAGTAACGAGCCCCGTCCTCCTGCATGCGCCGGGTGATGTACACACGCGGCCATTCCTCACGCACATCTATCTTGAGGTATGGGTACGACTTGTCGTCCTTGAGGCGGACATTAAAGCGCGGCTTATAGCGCTTGATGAGTGTGTTTTCGAGAATCAGAGCCTCTGCCTCCGTGGTGGTGACGATGCACTCTACATCAGAGGCGCGCTGGGAAATCTGGAATGCCTTTGTGCCGGGTGTGACGGCGTCCGCGCCGAAGTATGAGCGCACCCGGTTACGGAGAACGGCAGCCTTGCCGACATAGATCGGCTTGTTGCGCGCATCACGAAAGATGTACACGCCGGGCTGTGTTGGCAGGCCGCGGGCGACCTTGCCGAGATCAACGCTCATCGTATGCCCATTCTACCGCCCACGTATGACGGCGTGTCCTGCGTGCGAGAGTCTCACACCACGGCGATTTCACGCAGCACGGCGGCCCTGCGTTGTGACCGCTCTGCCGAACTAGAGAAAGACTGCGGCGGCAATGAGCGCGGCAGATGTTGCAACGGCGGCGATGGCGATGGAGCGCAGATCCTTGACTGAATCTCGGCGAATTCGCTCCTCTCGCTGCGCCTCAAGGGCACGGGCAGATGTTGTCGCGCCGCGACGCAGCGCCCCCGTCCCTCGCCCGCGTACAGCACGCGCGCCTGCAGCCGCAGGCGGCTGTGCCGTCCGGGCAGGCGCTGCCACATCCGCCGTCTCTAGCGCCATCGCGCCGTCGGAAACAGGCATATCAGGCCGTGCCGCCCGCACAATGCGCCCCGGTGAGACCGGGGGTGCAGGACGCGGGCGCTCCGCAGGCGCCCCACGGCGTCTTCTATCGCGTCGACTCGGTTTACCTGGCATCTCTCATCCTCTCCGTTCCCGCGCTATCTATGTAACCATTCTGCTCTTAAGTCTCATCACAGTGGAGTTGTTCGTCCAATGCGCGCGCGCCGGCCGCCACCATCTGGGCGTACCGTTTCACGTCGAACCGGTCCACACGGAGAACCATATCAAACCAACTCGGATCGAACGGATCAACCCCAAAGAACTTCTTGAGGAAAGCCTGACGATGGTTCTCTTGGTCGTCGACCTCCCGGCCCGCCTGACCCACCGGAACGCCATTCCGCTCCGCAAAGCGCTGGATGCGCACATCACGCGGAGATAGGGCCAGGACATTGAAGACGCGGGGGTTGTTTCTGAGAATGTATGTTGCGCCGCGTCCGATGATGACGGCACGCGGCAAACGCGCCAACTCCTGGATAATCTCTGTCGTCACCTCAAGAAAGCGCTGATCATCCAGTGTTTGCTCATCTGTGCGCGGTTCAGCGGCCGCCTGTTGATAGGTGCGTGAGAGCATCGGCTCTCCGCTCATGTACGGGTCAGCGGTATAACTCGCCGCCGATCGTTGGATGAATGTCTGAAATACACGCGCGACGCGGTCAGCAAGGCTGTCAACGCGCATATCACGCGCGTCCCACTCCTCAATGCTCATGCCGGTGCGATTCGCCGCCTCGCTTAGCAGAAACTGGTCAACGAACTCAGCCTCAAGCTCCTCGGCAACCGCCTGGCCGATGTCCTGGCCGCCGCTGCCAATCTGCCCTGCAATCGCTATAACGGCCATTGCTGTCCTCCGTCCCCCCGTGCTCTGCGTGCTGGCGGCCTACCCGGCCAACGTCCCCATCATGCCACCTTATGTGCACACAGGGGTGACGCCACGCTCACCGTTCAGCGCCGCTACCGTGTAGCAGCGGCATCCCGCTCATGCCGAGCGCGCGGATGGGCGCGATCATATTCCTCCCGCAACTGGTCATTGGCCAGGCGCGTATAGATCTGCGTGGTTGAGATGCTGGAGTGTCCGAGCATGGACTGCACGTGACGGAGCCCTGCCCCATTGCGCAGCATATGCGTCGCGAAACTGTGCCGCAGTGTGTGCGGTGTGATGGTATGGGTCACGCCGGCCTCAGCCGCAAGCGCCTTCAGCAACAGCCAAAAGCCCTGCCGCGTAAGGCGGTTTCCTCGCCGATTCAGGAAAAGCGCAGGCTCATCACGACGGCGCCGGAGCTTGGGCCGAGACTTGTCAATGTAGGTTCGCAATGCATCAATCGCGTCCGGGTAGATGGGAATGATGCGTTCCTTGTAGCCCTTGCCACGGCACCGCACAGAGGCCTCCTCAAGATTGACATCGGCAACATTGAGCGACACCAATTCGGAGACGCGCATCCCGGTCGCGTACAGAATCTCAATCATGGCGGACGAGCGCATGGCCTCCGGCGTGGACTTGGTTCGCGCCTGCTTCAGGAGCAACTTCACTTCCTCAAAGCCCAGGGGAGACGGCAGCGCCCTCCCAATCTTTGGCGAGCTGAGGCCCTCCGATGGATCAGCCTGAAGGGCCTCCTGCGTGATCTGGTACGCAAAGAAGGATTTGATTGCGGCAATCTTGCGCGCAATCGTGGTGACCGCATAGCCCCGTTCCTTGAGGCTGTCGATAAATCCCAGCAGGTGATCGCGTGATACGTCTGACCACGCTTGCGGGGCCGCCAGGCCTTCACTCGGGGCGGACAGCCACTGGACCATCTGGGTTAGATCACTACGGTATGCCTCACTCGTGTTGAGGGAGAACCCCTTCACCGTCGTGAGGTAGACCAGGAAATCATGGACTCGCTGGAGCAGCATTGAATTCGTCGTCCTTTGTGTGTTGGTTGACAGTTAGCAGTAGTTACGTCACGTCTAGGGAATTGTATCACAAACACGAGCGCCCCCTCCTCTCATACCCCCGAAAGCGCGTATGAGAGGAGGGGGCGCAGCGAGTCGGCAATCCCTGTTATGAGCCGGAGAAGCGCGTGGCCTCCTCGGAGCCGCCCGTCGCATCCCCTTCGCTGTATGAGTGGGCTCCGGTGCCGGCGAGCGCGCCGCCCTGCACAATCAGGTACTCATCGCGAATCGGCCGCCCCTCAAACCAGCACTCCAGAATCTCACGCACGCCCGCCGCATAGCGCGCCTGCGCGGACAGTGATGTGCCGGACGTGTGCGGCGTCATCGCATGATTCGGCATGGTGCGCCACGGGTGGTCATTGGGAGCGGGCTGCGGGAACCAGACATCGCCGGCATAGCCCGCCAGCTGCCCGCTCTGCAGCGCCCGCGCGACGGCATCGCGATCACAGATCTTGCCGCGCGCCGTATTGACCAGATACGAGCCGCGCCGCATCTTGCCGATCAACTCATCATTGAACATGTGCTCCGTTTCCGGGTGCAGCGGGCAATGGATGCTTACAACATCACACGCCGCAACGAGCGATTCGACATTCTCGTGGAACGTCAGCCCCAACTCCTGCTCAACGTCGGCAGGCAGGCGATGGCGGTCTGTGTAGTGCAGATTCACATCAAACGGCTTCATGCGCTTCAGAACGGCAAGGCCGATGCGGCCCGCCGCCACAACACCAACATCCATGCCCTCAATGTCATAGGAGCGCGACACGGCATCTGCAATGTTCCAGCCGCCACGCACAACCCACCCGTACTGCGGAAGGTAGTCACGCACCAGAGCCAGCATCTGCATGACGGCATGCTCCGCGACGCTGATGCTGTTGCACCACGTCACCTCTGCAACCGTGACGTTCCGGTTGATGGCGGATTGGAGATCAACGTGATCAGACCCGATTCCGGCCGTAATCGCCAGCTTCAGATTAGGCGCCTTGGCGATGCGCTCTGCAGTCAAATACGCGGGCCAGAACGGCTGCGAGATGACGACATCGGCATCAACAATCTCGCGCTCAAACACGGAGTCCATACCATCCTTATCGGACGTGACGACAAACTCATGCCCCTGCGAGGTAACGAAACGCTCAAGCCCCAGGCCGCCGGAGACGGAGCCAAGCAGGTGGCCCGGCGTGAAATCAATCGCGGCGGGGGACGGCATGGACTGGCCGTCCGGGTACTGGCTCAGCGTCGGGATTGAGTCCCGCGCATAGTTGGGCGGAAAGCCCTCAACCGGATCATCATAGAGAACACACAGCACTTTCTGCGCGGCGCCGCTCGTCATCATTCACCTCCCCGGCCCCCGCCGGATTCATTTGTCTGTCTTTGACCCTCAGCATGGTCCGCATCTGCTTGCCCCAGCATTACCGGCAGATGCGTCCATGACGCTGTCCGCGTACCGTACTGTACCGCCCCAAGCGCACCCCCTGCAATTGGTGTGTGTGGGCGGGGGCTGCCATTGACCGCGTGGCTTGGCGCGCTGATACTGAGTGTGAGGCCATGCTAGGCGGGGAGCCAGCGGTGCCCTGTACTCGCAATCCGCTCTAGCGAGGCTGAATCCCCTCTTGAGGGCTGTGGTCCGAATGACGCGAAACAGTCATACGATGCTGATGTTTGGGTCCCGTGCGACGGAGGCCTCTGAACCTCGCCAGGTCCGGAAGGAAGCAGCGATAAGGAATGTCCTCCGGGCGCCGCGGGAGCGCCTGGGCTGAGTCGCGTGACCGTTTCACCCATTCGGTATCCGGTTCGAGGGAGGGTGCATGGCCTCTCCCACCCGCCACGTGGCACGGCACACCTGCCATGACAACGCCGCGCGTCCGCACAGAAGACCACCGCCCCCGCCTCAACAAGGCGCTCGGCCAGCATCTCCTCGTCAGTGAGGGGGTGCTTGACGACATCGTCGCGGCCGCTGACCTATCTCATGATGATCTGGTCATCGAGGTTGGGCCCGGCACCGGCCTTCTCACCGGACGGCTGCTGAACGCCGCCGGCCACGTCATCGCCATCGAGATTGACGAGAACATGGTCGCGCAATCGAGAGACGCACTCGCCGGATACACAAATCTCACCCTCATCCATGGCGATATTCGCGAACAGGAACCGGCCCACCTCACAGACGGACACCCGTATGCCGTTGTCGCCAACCTCCCGTATTACGCCGCCTCCCCCACAATCCGCCTCTTTCTTGAGTCGAGCCATCCCCCGCAGCGCATGATTGTCATGATGCAGAGAGAGGTCGCTCAACAGATGACCGCCGCGCCCGGCAAGGCGAGTATTCTGACCGTCGCGACGCAGGTCTATGCAGATGTCCGCATCATCCGTCGTGTTAAGCCGGGCAGCTTTGTGCCGGCGCCGGGCGTGGAATCCGCCATCGTCCGTCTTGATGTTCTGCCGGAGCCGCGCATCGATCGTGAGTTGCTGCCGCAGTTCTTTGCCGTTGCACGGGCCGGGTTCAGCGCCCCCCGCAAGCAGCTGCGCAACTCACTCGCAAACGGGCTCGGCATCAGCAAGGAATCCGTGGACGCAGCGTTGGCGATGGTAGGCGTCGATGGGCGCCGCCGCGCTGAGACGCTCACCATCAGCGAGTGGGCTGCCATCACGCTGGTCATCCGCCGATTTCTTGGCCCGCACACGGGTGTCTCGTCATGATCCACGTCACAGCCCATGCCAAGCTCAACCTCAGCCTTGAGATTCTGGGGCGGCGGGATGACGGCTTTCACGAGCTTGTCTCCGTGATGCAGGCCATTGGTCTATCAGACGAGCTTGTCGCCCTGCCCGCCCCGGACGGCGCGCTCTCACTCGAGTGCAATGACCCGGCCCTCGCAGAAAGCGAGCTGAACACGGTCATCACGGCGGCGCGCCTGCTCAGGAACGCGCTCGGCATCGAGCAGGGGGCGCGCCTGCTCTTGCGCAAATCGATACCGGCCGCGGCGGGTCTTGGCGGCGGCAGCGCGGACGCCGCCGCGGCCCTCCTCGCGCTCCCACTGCTCTGGGACGTCCCCGTTCCTCGCGCCCGCCTCATGGACATCGCCGCCGAGGTCGGTTCAGACGTGCCCTTCTTCCTTGGGGAATCACCCACCGCGCTTGTTGCGGGGCGGGGCGAGTCGATTACCCCCCTGCCCGCCTTGCCGGCCGCATGGGCAGTGATCCTTGTGCCGGAGGTTCCCGTGCCGTCCCCCAAGACGCGCGCGCTCTTTCGAATGCTGGATGCATCTCATTTCAGTGACGGCACGGAGACGCGCCGGCTCCGCGAATCGCTCGAGAGTTCAGTCGCACCGCCCTCACGCCTGTCCCTGCGCAACACATTCAACGCCGTCGCGTCGCGGGCATTCCCGGGCATTGAGCGGTTTCAGGCCGCGCTCCGGACTGCCGTCGGGGGCGATACGGCCGTCAGCCTGTCCGGCGCCGGCCCCTCGCTCTTTGCGGTTCTGCCGACGGAGGCCGAAGCCGAGCGCGCGGCGGAGTCGCTGCGTCATCAGGGCTTTGCGCCCATTGTTGCCGGCATGGCGGACAGGCCGCTCACCGTTCTGGAACGCTAACGCTAACAGCGACTACGTAGCGGCGTGGGCGATGTCGCGCCCGGACTCCTCCTCGGCGCGGCTCCCCCAGCGGGGCGGCGCCGCGAACCAGAGCGCGAGCGCCCCAACCACAATAAGCGCCGCAATCACATAGAACGACACGTTATAAGAGCCTGTCTGATCGAACGAATACCCCACCAAGGGCGGGCCGATGAGCGCGGTTGGGAGGATCAAGAGGCTGAGCAGGCCAAAGATGGAGGCGAATGCGCGTATCCCAAAGGTCTCCAACGGCAGGAGGGTCATCAGAGAGCCCATGCCGCCAAAGGCGATGCCATAAATGGGGATGAACAGGACCCACACAAAGATGGACGTGCCCGCATTGATGAGGATCAGCAGGCCGATCGCCTGTAAGAGGAGGCTGCCGACGAAGACCTTGCGGGCGGCGAATCTGTCCGCCAGATCCCCCAACAGCACCTTGCCCGCCATCCCAAATATCGCGATGATGCTGAGCACCCACGCCGCCCGCGTTGAATCCATCCCCTCCGCCTCAAGGTGCGGAATCACCTGCGTCAGCACGGACTGATACGGGAGTGTCGCCAGCAGCAGCCCCAGCGTGACAAGCAGGAACGCGCGGGTTTTGATTGCCTCTCGCGCGCTTAGCCCCTCGCCCGGGTCCGCCGCCGCCGCAATCTCCTCGCTCGTCGGCTCCCAATCCGCCGGGCGGCGCGGCGTTTCACGGATGGTGAGCGCGATCAGGGGTATCAGGGCGAGAATCGCGACGCCGAAGATGAAATACGTGGCGCGCCAATCCGTCAAATCAATCAGCGTCCGTGTCTGCGCCGAAAAGATGAACCCGCCGAAGTTCGCCCCCATCGCCGTGATGCCCACCGCGCGGCCGCGCCCCGTCGTGAACCAGATGCCGATGAGTTTGCCGACGGGCAGCATGATCGCCCCCGGCATTCCTGCATACATCAGCATATTCAGGACGTAGAACTCCCACAGCTCCGTCATCCACGGTCGCGGCAGGAAACTGACCGCGAGCAACAGGTATGACGCCATCATCAGGCGGGATGACCCAAAACGGTCCAGCAGCGGGCCGACAACGGGGGCCAGCAGGCCGGTCATCGCGAAGAACGAGAGTGAGACATTCACCTCAGCGCGCGACCACCCAAACTCCTCCTCCAGCGGCGCGACGAACACGCCAAACGAGTATTGAAGCATGCCCACCGTCAGCGTGAAGCACGTGAATAGGACGCCTGCGATGACCCAGCCGTAATGCGGCTGATAGTTCGCCAGGAAGGGGGCCCTCACGCTAGGCGCCCCCGGACAGCGTCGTCATGACGCCAACGATTTGGAGGGGGCGAGTAGAACGGACATAAGGGTTGGAACTCCGGAGGGTCGCATGAGCCATACATTGATGGTAACCCAGCGGCCGCGCGCGCCGCCACGTCCTCTCCCTCCCACGCGCGACACAGGCCGCTGCGCGCTCGCCAATTCTGAATGCTAGGATTGAGACACATCTCCCACGGCGGGCCCGTAGCTCAGTGGCAGAGCAGTCGGCTCATAACCGATAGGTCGCAGGTTCGATCCCTGCCGGGCCCACTCAGCGTTCGGAAACTGATCCAAACAATGTCGACGAGCAGCGACTTTGTCAGTCCCTGTGTCTCCGTCGGGGGATGCCGCGGCACTGATCGGCCTGTCCCTGCTGCTGGGCCTGTCCTCGCCGCTCGGCCTCGCCGCCCCGAATGAGGCGCACGCGCAGATAGGTTGCCGAGTCGGTACCGCCATACTAAGAGCGGAAACCAAATTCGACTACCACCGGCAATGGAGTAACGGGAAGTTGACAGTAGCAACAGCGGCCTATCGGGCGCTGATCGCGTTAGGCGACAGGACTCTCCCAGCGTGGAGCGGCGCCAATATTTCGGGCAACGCGCCAACGACTGCGATTTCGGTGACTGACCTGCGAAACGTGCTAACGAGCGAAGGCCTGAACCCACAGGAACCGAATGGCTGGAGAATAATCACCAGCGAGCTCGCGTGCGTGGAACGCGGTCTCCCGGAAATCACGATCAGCGGTGGCCCGGAGGTGACCGAAGGCGCGGACGCACAGTTCACGGTGAAAGTCAGCCGGGCGTCGGGCTCGGCCATGACGGTCAATCTCATCGTCGCGGACGTTGCCGGGAGCGATTTCGTGGCTTCCGGCAAAGAGGGTAGCCAGACAGTCTCCATCCCAGCCAACCAGACCTCGGTAACCTACCTCGTCCCCACCGTTCACGACGAAAACGACGAGGCGAACGGCTACCTGACGGTGACGGTCGTCGGCGGCGGGACCGGTGACGGCTACACGTTCACGCCGGGCGCTCAGGCCAAAGTCAGGGTCGGCGACAGCAGAACGGGTCAGGTGTTCGTCAGCAACATCCGTCAGACGAGCGGGGGTAGGCCCGGGAACTTAAATTTTGAGCGGGCCCAAGCATTCACCACCGGCAGCCGCAAACCAGGCTACACAGTGAAGAGCGTCGATATACTGTTCCAGGAAAATGAGCTTGATGACCTCTTCAGGACCAGCAGTCCACGTCTTACCGCCACCATCCGGAACGAATCCGGCGGAAACCCGGGGACGACCGTCGTCGGCACCTTGAATCTTCCTCGATCCTCGCCAATATTTGACTCGTTCCGGACAATGACTTTCAGGGCGCCCGCCAAGGGCATCAAGCTTTCGCCGTCCACCACGTACTTTGTTGTGGTTACACCTGCTGAATCGGGATCGCCCGGACGCGATGCCAAACTCAGGCTCGTGGGTTCGGATGCCGAGGACGCTGGTGGCGCAGCCGGTTTCAGCATAGGGAATCAATCCCGGTATTACGCTTCCTGGAACAATACTTGGATAGCTGCTGACAGCTGGCGGATGAGCGTCAAGGGAGAACCGAACCCATTCACCGACCTGGTCCAGATGAGTAAAGAAACCAGGAGGGTCGCCGAATGGGGCTACGCCGCAACCGTCTATGTAGAGGTCGGTGACGGCCTCGATCTGTACGGTTCCTCTCGGAGCATCAAGTACACCGCGGGTGGCACGGCGACCCGCGGCAACGGCAAGGACTACACCATCGATGGCTGCACGACCTCGACCTGCAGCGTAAGGTTGCCCGCGAACCGCCACAGCGCGCGGATCTCCATCAGATTGAACGATGATCGCATCGATGAGGACGACGAGACCATCGTCATCACGCTGCAGGACGGCAACGGCTACACCGTGAACGCCGTCAGGAATACGACCACGGTGACCCTTCCCGACAACGACACCCGGGGCCTTTATTTCAGCCGGAGTTGGGCGGACGTGGACGAGGGCAGGAGCCACACCTACACGGTGAAGCTGAGGTCGCAACCGACGGCCGCGGTGACGGTCAACATCGCCTCGGACAACCCGGACGTGACGGTCACCCCGACCTCGCTCACCTTCAACCCCAGCGGCAGCAATCTCTGGAGCCGGGCGCGGACGGTGACGGTAGACGCGGCGCAGGACAGCGACACGGTGGACGACACGGCAATCCTGACCCACACCACGTCAGGCGGGGACTACGGCGGCGCCAACGCGCTGAGCATCGATAGGCAGGTCAGCGTTGACGACGACGATACTGAGATTACGACGTTTATCCGGTTGCCCATCATCAGCATCACCGGCGGGGCCGCAGTGACCGAAGGCGCCCCGGCAACCTTCACGCTAACCGCGAACCCGGCGCCGACTTCCAGCCTCACGGTGAACGTCGAGGTGTTGGAGATCCCCGGTCAGGACTTCATTGCCGCCGGCCAGGAGCGCGTCAGGACCGTGTTCCTCAATGCGGGCGCGACCTCGACGACTTTCATCGTGCCCATCGTGAACGACACTACCGACGAGGACGACGGATATGTGCATGCGTTCGTGAACGACGGCACCGGCTACGTCGCGGGTGTCGGGTCCACGGTGACGATCCGCGACAACGACTACCCAACCCCTGCCGTAACTTTCTCCTCAGAGTTTGGCGTCGATAGAGAGGATGACGGAACCCACGAAGCGCGGGTGCACCTAACGGATCCGGCGCCACCGGGCGGCTTCACCCTCCTCTACAACGTTTCCGGCACGGCGACGAGGGGCAGCAGCGCTGACTACACCGTTCCCAGTACCGTGACGGTCAACGCCGGCGAGAGGAGCGCGACCATCCCGATTGCTATCAATGACGACAGCAGCTTCGAGGCGGAGGCCGAGACGGTCATCCTGACCCTCCTTGGCGGCGCGAGGTACACCCTGGGCAGCACGACGGTCTATACGCTGACCATCACGGACAACGACAGCGCTACGCAACCCTCATTGATATTCGTCTCGGCAACTTCCAACGCGGCCGAGGGCGCCGGCGTCCGCGAGGTGCTCGTGGATCTCCGTGATCAGGCGACTTTTGATGGCATCACATTTTCCTACACCGTCAGCGGCACGGCGACGGCGGGCAGCGGCAACGACTTCACTATCCAGAACTCCGGTACGGTGACGGTATGGGGCGGGGCTAGTGGCGCGGTCATCCCGATTGCCATCAATGACGACAGCATCGCCGAGAACGCTGAGACAGTCATCCTGACCCTCACCGCCGGCAACGGCTACACCCTGGGCAGTGAGACGACCCACACGCTGACCATCTCCGACAACGATTAGCACGTCACAACCCGCAACATCCTTCGCCTTGGCGACATCGACCACGCCCGAGGGCGACGGTACGCAATAGGAGAGTGTAAATGTTCCCCCGGCGGCGCCTACGGGAGGCTTGACGGTCGGGGACAGCGTCAGCGGAACGGCAGCGGCTTCACCATCCAATACGCCGGGGGTAACGGCTCAACGAGAGGACTTCACAATCGACGGCGTGCGACCTGTCACGGACAAAGTCTATGACGCCTATGACCTATAAGGCGTATGGCCATCACCGGCTAAATGCCAGATGGAAGGGAGGATTGGAGCAATCTCGGGGCTCATCTTCCTGGGCTTCGCAGCTATCTGGACCGCCCTCTCTTGGCGCGAGGTCAACGTCTAGAACGTCGTTCTTTGGCCCATCCGGCGGCGCAGCAGCAGGTAGGCGCCGATGCCTAGCAGGAACAGGATGAACAGCCCGATGAGGAACGCCCCGATTCCGGCGCCGCCATTCTCCACAACGGGCGTCGCTGTGGGATCCGCAGGCGCGGCGGACGGCGTCGGTGTTGGCTCCGGTGTGGCCGTTGCTGTGGGTTCCGGCTCCGGTGTGGCTGTCGGCTCTGGCAGTGGCGGCGTTGCCGTCGCAACCGGCCTCGGCGTCGCAGTTGGTGTCGGGGATGCAGTCGCCTCAGCACGTGGTGTCGCCGTTGGTATGGGAGTCGCCCATTGGACCGGCCCCGCATAGCGCGGATTCACGCGCACCCAGAACGTCTGCCAGGCCGAGTGTTCACCGCTCCTCGCCGTGACGGTCACCAGGGTTCTGCCAACCTCAAGCGCGCTGACTCGCAGCATCATGCCGGTCATTAAGCCGCCCACAATACGCGTTGGATTACTGGTCACCGTAAACGATGGCGCGGCCACGCCCTCAGCGATGATGAATGCCTCCGCGAGCGACACAAACCGCGTCGTGCCCTGATCAAGCGGCGGGACACTTGCGCTCCAGCCTGCATTCGGAATAATACCGCCCGTCTCGCCGCTGCCCGTTCCGGGCCCTGTCGGCGCAACGGGTGCGGTGGTCGTCGGGGTTGCAGTCGGCCTGACGCTTGGCCGTGGTGTCGCAGTCGGCCTGATGCTTGGCCGTGGTGTTGGCGTTGCCGCTGCACCCGGACGCGGTGTTGGAGTTGCCGTTGCACCCGGACGCGGTGTTGGCGTTGCCGTGGCACCCGGACGCGGCGTTGGTGTCGCCGTGGCGCCTGGCGGTGGTGTGGGCGTCGGTGTGGGTGTCGCCGTGGCTACCGGCGTCGGCGTTGGCGTGGAGCCTGGGGGTGGCGTGGGTGTTGCCGTCGGTATCGGTGTTGGTGTTGCCGTCGGACCTGTGCCATCGTTGTCACTCACATAAACGGCAGAGCCGGAGCCGGCGTCGTAGCCGGTGCCGACATCCACATATACCTGCACCGCGCCATCATCCTCGGCGGAACCGTCATTCACCGTGGGCACGCGATGCGTCGCGGACGTCGCGCCTGACGCGATAATGATCGACTTCGCCCCCTCATGGGTTGAGGCGACAAAGTCCTGCCCGGGTGGCTCAATAACCTCAAAGTAAACGGTGAGGTTGGCAGTCGGCGCCGAATCCGCCCGGAACGTAAAGACCGCCTGGCTGCCCTCCGTTATGGCGGGCCCGCCATCAACACTGACGGTGGGACCATGCCGAACTCCCGGTGTGCGGGGATCGTCATCTTTAACGCTGACCGGTCTCGTGTAGGCTGCGACATTGTCATAATCTCCGCCAGACGGCGTGAAGGTCAGGATTGCATCATCGTTGAGTCCGTCACTGTCATGTGCAGCGTCAATGACTACACCCTGTGATCTATTCCAGCGACTGCTGCCCGTGGGGTTGAAGGTGAGCGAGGTCGGGGTAAGCGTCAGATCCGGATTGTCTGATGTGACGCTGACCGTCACCGCCTCTGTTGGCTGAGACGCCAACCTGACGTTATACGTCCTGCTCTCGCCCTCAGGCACCCACGGCCAGTTTCGCGCGAATGCAAGGCCCCGGGTATCGTCGTCCGTGAGCGTTATGACTGTCTCTCTCTTGGCCTCGGCTGGGAGTGTATAGCCTGTCCCGCTCGTCAGGGTGAGGATTATGGTCTCGTCGTTTTCATCCAGATCATCGTCGATCAGGCGGATGGGTATGAATGTGCTGTAGCGGTTCGGAAATAAGAATCTGCATGGTGAGGACGTGCAGCCTTTGATGGTGTAGTCCGTGCCGAGGTCTGCGGAGCCGCCAACCGTGTAGTTCACGTAGCGTTGGCTCTGGATCGAGAGCCCATCGCCAATCCTCACACCGATTCGAAGGCTCTCACTGCCGTCGTTCGGGACGCCGAATTCTGCGACCCACCGCGTGGATTTACTCATCTGGATAAAGTCAGTGATGGGGATCTCGTACCCCTTGACGTCAATCTGGAGGCTATTGCTCGATGGGCTCCACTTTGTAGGATTGACGTTTGTATCGTAGAAATTGCTTCCGTCCGCGATGCTGAACCCGTCCGCCCCACCATCATTCTGTGCAGTTGAACGAATCGATCGGAGACTTGTATTGCCTAGCGATGACGTGATAGCGGTATCGATCACAAAAAAGTACGTGGTGGAGGGAGCAAGCTTGATGCCCTTGCCGGGCACCGCAAATCTGAAGGTCTTGTCGTTGGCAAACAAACTGGAATCAAAAGCATCCGGAGAGTTTCTGGGATGAGTCAGAGTACTACCGATCTTCTTCCCCGGTTTTCCTCCGGATTCGTTCCAGATGCCAACGGTAAAGTATGGATTGTTTCTCCTGAAGAGGTCATCAAGGTCAGTCTCGTTGAACACCACATCAACGCTGGTCAGTCTGTAGCCGGCGCTGTGGCTTCCGGTGGTGAACGCCTGGGCCCGGTCATAACCCAATCTCTGTTTCCCACTACCGCTTGCTGTCTGACCGATGTTGCTGATGAGCGTGGTGGACTGTTGGGCGCGCGCGACGGTGGCCATACTGGAGACCAGCGCGGCAATGATCAAAGCGAATAGGAGGCCACGCAAAAGATGGCGCCCAAAACGGAGACGGATGGAGGACAATCCGGCTAACATGCTGGCTCAATACACCCTGTCAAAAATCTGGAGCCCGCCCTTACCGGCCCACGGTGGTCTGGGCTCCCATGCTTCCCGCGCTCGGTGAGCCTAACGACGCGCCCCCACAAAGCGGAGACCCCTCGCCGACGCACACTGACGGAACAATACCATAACAAGCACAAGCAAACAACCCCAACGACCCGCCGCCGCCGCCCCCTCCCCCCCCCTCCCCCATGTCATGTCCCCTCCCCCATGTCATTCTGAGCGCAGCGAAGAATCCCGCAACGCGCCCTACGAGCGACGTGCATCCCGCAATCTCCTCGCCGTGGCCGCCTGCTTGTGGGATTCTTCGACTCCGCGCTAACGCGCTCCGCTCAGAATGACATGAAGGGGCGGCGCGGGCGGGAGGCAGAAGGGGATGGATACCCGCTTTCGCGGGTATGAGGGGAGGTGGGTGGCGCGGACAGGGGGTCACACTCTCTGTCATTCCGAGCGCAGCCGAGGAATCTCGCAACTGGATGGGCACAACGAGCGGGCTGCGCCAGTCCTCACTGCCAGTCCTCACGGGTGGAGGCGGCATGTCACCGAGCCTATTGGGCCGCTCGGTAGATTCCTCGGCTGCGCTGCGCTCCGCTCAGAATGACATGAAGGGGCGGCGCGGGCGGGAGGCAGAAGGGGATGGATACCCGCTTTCGCGGGTATGAGGGGAAAAGGAGGGTATGAGGGGAGGCGGGAGGGTATGACGGGAAAAGGCGGGTAGGGGGGGCGGCGGGTATCCATCGGGGTACGGGGCGCGGGCGGCGTGGGCACTTTTGAAAATCGTGGCTGCGGTTGTATCCTTTAAGAAGGGATGAAGGGTGGATGGCACACAGGGCAATTAGGAGCACCCCATGGAAACAAGCACAGTCACAACCGGCGCTCAGCGGGGCGGACTCATTGGCGAGGGTCAGTATCAGGTCTATTCCTATACGATCGACATCGCGTCCACCAACGCGCCGGAATTCGTAGATGTCACGGATTGGGTGCAGGACATCGTCGAGCAGACCGGCATCGAGGTCGGCTCCGCACTCATCTATTCAACGCACACCACAACGGCGGTGGTCATCAATGAGATGGAGCCGCTGTTGTTGGAGGACGTCGGACACATCCTTGAGCATTTCGCCCCGCGTGAGGGCGGCTATCTGCACAACGATTTCGACATCCGCACCGTCAACATGAACGAGGATGAATCACCGAATGGCCATGCGCACTGCCAGCAGATCGTCATGGGCAGCAGTGAGCACATCCCGATTATCGCCAACCGGCTCAAGCTCGGCATGTATCAGCGCATCTTCTTCATTGAACTGGACCGACCGCGCCCCCGTCACTTGATTGTTCAGGTCATGGGGGTTCAGGGGGCCGCCTAATGCGGACGCGCGAGGCGGGCGACGTTCCCGCCTCACTTGAATCCGCGTATGGCGACTGTATCGCCATTGCGCGGTCACACTATGAGAATTTCTCTGTAGTGTCCCGTTTCATGCCGCGGGATCTGCTCCCGCACGTTGCCGCCGTCTACGCCTATTGCCGCGGCGTTGATGATCTTGGCGACGAGGCTGACGGAGACCGCCTCGCCTTGCTTGATGGCTGGGCCGCGCAGCTTGAAGAGTGCTACACGGGCTCGCCGTCTGACCCACGCTTTCTCGCCCTGCAGCACACAGTGACAACCTTTGAGATTGAGGACACTCCATTCCTCGATCTGATTGAGGCGAACCGCATGGATCAGCGCGCCACACGCTATGAAACGTATGATGACCTCCTCCACTATTGCCGCCATTCCGCGAATCCCGTCGGCCACCTCTACCTGTCCCTGATCGGCAAGAATACCCCGGAGCGCCGCGCGCTGTCCGATGCCACATGCACTGCCCTGCAGCTGGCCAATTTCTGGCAGGATGTC
Source organism: Dehalococcoidia bacterium (assembly GCA_965214725.1). Classification (GTDB taxonomy): domain Bacteria; phylum Chloroflexota; class Dehalococcoidia; order UBA6926; family UBA6926; genus VXMO01. Next base: position 463,266 of record OZ243973.1, read on the forward strand.
AGGCGCGATGACGCGATGGGGCGGATCTACATTCCTCAGGAGGATATGCGGCGTTTCGGGTGTTCAGAGGAGCAGATCAGGCGAGGCGAGTTCACGCCCGCCTTTCGCGACCTCATGGCGTTCCAGGTGGAGCGAACACGACGGCTCTTCAGTGAGGGGGAGCCGCTTGTTGAGACACTGGACGGCACCCCTCGGCTGCATGTCAGGCTGTTCACGCTGGGCGGCGTCCGCGTGCTGGATGCCATCGCCGGGCAGGGCTATGACGTGCTGTCACGCCGGCCAACCGTCACAAAGATGCGCAAGATGTGGCTTGTCACCAAGACGTGGCTGCAAATGAAGCTGACGCGGCAGATCTGAGGGGGGCACAGCAATGACGATGCCGGCCTCAACACGCGAGGCGTATGAGTACTGCCGCCGGATAACGCGAGAGGCGGCCGGCAATTTCTACTATGCGTTCGTCACGCTGCCTCGCGCTCGGCGGCGCGCCATGTACGCGGCCTATGCCTACTGCCGGCTCTGCGATGACCTCTCTGATGATGATCTGCCCATCGCCGAAAAGGCGGCGCGCATCGCGGGAATCGATGCCCGGCTCGAGGATGCGCGGGCGGGGAACCCGGACGGCCCCGTCTTTGAGGCCCTGGCGCACGCGGCCAACGAGTTCACCATTCGCTATGACGATCTGAGGGAGGTGGCGCGCGGCGTGGAGATGGACCTGACCATATCCCGCTACGAGACATTTGATGACCTCGCCACCTATTGTTATCGCGTGGCATCTGTCGTTGGCCTCATCTGCATCACCATCTGCGGCTACAGTGACGAGCGGGCCCGCGAATACGCCATCGATCTCGGCCTCGCCATGCAGCTCACGAATATCCTGCGCGATGTGCGTGAGGACGCGGAGCGAGGCCGCATCTATATCCCGCAGGAGGATCTGCGCCGCTTTGGCTACAGTGAGGCGGATCTGCTGGCAGGAACGGTGAATGACCAGTTCCGCAGCCTGATGGAGTTCGAGGTGGCGCGGGCACGCGAGTATTTCGAGCGGGGCAAGCATCTGCTGAAACTGATGCCGGTGCGCACGCGCGCCTTTCCTGCCGTGCTCGGCGGGCTGTACGGCCGCGTTCTGGATAGAATTGAGGCGAGGGACTATAACGTGTACGAGGGTCGGGTTGGCCTGTCAACCCGCGAGAAAGTCGGGTTGGCGGTGCGGCTGTGGATCCAGAGTTACATTCCCATGGAGCGCGTGGCCACTGCGTGGTGATTGGCGGCGGGCTCGCCGGCCTCTCCGCCGCGTGCGCCCTTGTTGATCGCGGCATCAACGTCACCCTCATCGAGCGCCGCGCCTACCTCGGCGGCCGCGCATTCTCCTTCACAGACCCGCAGACCGGCATTGAACTCGATAACGGACAGCACGTCTTTCTGCGCTGCTGCACGGAGTACATCGATTTCCTTACGCAGATTCAGGCATTTGATCAGACAACCCTGCAACGGCGTTTGCGCGTGACGGTGGCGGACAGGCGCGGCGAACGCGCCACTCTGTCCTCAACGCGGTTCCTCCCCGCCCCGCTCGATCTCCTGCCCGGCCTGCTCCGCTACCGGCACCTCAGCATCAGTGACAGGCTGCGCGTTATCCGTGGCATGATGAGCATCCGCCGCACAAACCGTGAAAGGCGGCGCGCTGAGCTGGACGCCATGACGTTTCGCGACTGGCTGACGCAGCACGGGCAGAACGAGCGAACAATCAACGCCCTCTGGGAGCTCATCGCGCTGCCCATCCTCAATGACACGGTTGATGCAGTCAGCGCCTACATGGGCATCATGGCCTTTCAGGACTCGTTGCTGGCCGGCAAGGGGATGGCTGATCTCGGCTATTCACGCGTCGGCCTTTCAACACTGATCAGCAATGGCGCACGCCGATACATTGAGGCGCGCGGCGGCAGAATCATCATGGGACGCCGCGTGGCAGGGCTGAGCTATACGGGCGGCCGCGTGACCGGTGTGCGGGCCGGGACAGAACACATCGAGGCGGATGCCGTGGTCAGCGCGCTGCCCTGGGACGGTTTTGAGCGACTGCTCGTGCAGGAAGAAGAGGGGGACGCCCCACCCGCACGTATCACACCGCCACCGCTCGAGTGGGCGCCCATTGTTGGACTGCACATCGGCTATGACCGCCCCGTGCTGGATGTTCCATTCATGACGGTGCTGGACAGCCCGATTCAATGGATCTTTAACCGATCACTGATGCAGGAGGGCGCCGGCGCGGAGGGTCGCCTCGCAGTCTCCATCAGCGCCGCATGGAAAGAGGCGCGGATGTCCGAGGAGGAATTGCGGGAGATGGCCATCACGGAGCTCAATGCGGCGGCGCCGGCAACGCGGGACGCCTCCATCACATACTTTCGTGTCGTCAAGCAGCCTCTGGCGACGTTCCGCTGCCTGCCCGGCACGCAGGACATGCGCCTCACCCAATCAACGCCCATTCCCGGCCTGTTTCTGGCCGGGGATTGGACACAGACGGGCTGGCCGGCAACCATGGAATCGGCCGTCAGGAGCGGCGGCCTTGCGGCTCGGGAGGTTGTTGCCTTTCTCGAATGACCACGGGCCGTGGGCTTTTCGTGATAGGCCGAATCCTGCATAGTAAAGAACAGAATTGCGCGCCCGGACACGGGAGGAGGTACCCGATGCCACTCATATTGAACCGCCTCTTTGGGGCCTACTTGGTGCTGACAGCCATAGCCGTCGCCCTGCTGTTCATGATTACGCCGCTCATCCATGACGGCTCACCCGAGTACCCGAATTGGACCATCCTCAACTACTTTATGGCCATAGGCGTCATCCTCATGCTTGTGCTGACATTCCTGTACCGATGGCGGCTCAACCCTGAATCAACCGACAACTACACGTGCGCCATCGCAAACGCGCTCTTTTACGGCTCCGTTGTCCTGACGATGTTCTTCTATTGGGAGTATTTCTGGCTGCTGGACACGAGCAGTGAGTCGGGTGATGCCGGGCTGTCCCACACCATCTACTTTCCGCTGATGGACGCCATCTACGTCGTACTCGGCCTCATCATCGGGGAGCGCCTGCTGCGGAGCCGCGGACAGGAATAACAGATTGGCCGGAACGCTGTTCGCCATGCAGCGGAAGCGTCAATTGCCGTGGCGTCATCACCCAGCGCGGGTCATCCAGTGTCAGCGTCCGACAGCCAAGAGCAACCAGCTCCCAGGCCTTCAACGGTGCCCTGATTCCGTATGCGCGAACGTCGATACCCAGCGACCCGGCCTGCGCCACCAATTCCGCGCTCACCTCGGACGCGTGCACCGCTAGCTCCGACACACCTGCAACGGATGCCTCAACCACCGCTGCGGGCGTCAACGTTTCGTGACGCGCCCCGATGGTCCAGCTCAGCCGCAGTCCCTCGGCAAGCGCCTGGGCGCGCCGCAGCAAGTTGAGGTCCGATCCCGTCACGAAACACCGGGCGGCTCGGCCGGACTCCGCCACTGCCCGACCCACGGATTCCGCGAGCCTGGCGCTCCTCTCCTTGAGGTCGATGATCACATCGAAGTCAGCAGCAAAGATGTCCAGCATCGTGGAGAGAGGCGGCACGCCCAGCGACTGCAATTCTGCCATCGTCGCACCGGCAACGTGAGCCGTATGCCCGTGCGTCCGCGCCAATGTTGGATCGTGAATGATTGCAGGCAGCCCGTCCGCGCTCAGGCGGACATCGGTCTCAATGGCAGAAACACCAAGTTCGGCGGCTGCGGTGAAAGCACGGATAGAATTCTCGGGCGCGAGTGCCATAGCGCCACGATGAGCGACCGTCCTTATCGCCCTTGAATCGTCCACGGTAGAGTCGCTATATCCAGATTCCACATCATCACTCTGCCAGAGTATCCGGCAACTGGGGTTAAATCGCCGTTAACGTTCTGTATGACGGCGGTAAAGATTCTCCGCCACCGCCCTGCCTCAATCGCCCACTCATGCTACAGTTTGAGCAGCGGCCGAGGCCGTTATTGGGGGTAGTCTATGCACGGGACGGAGCCGCGCGTCTTTCTAATCGGCGAGACCACGATCATACCGGAGGGGCTGCGCGCCTACCTTGAACACATCGGCGCGCCGGACTGGACGACGGACGCGGCGACGGACGTTGAGGGGCTTGCCGAATTCATGGGGCGGCTCTGCTATCGCAGCTTTGAACCGGGACTCAACCCGAATGTGACACGCGTCCGTCCCAACAACGCCGCCCACCTCAGCAACATCATCGCCACCGGACATGGCTCCGTATTGGAGCATAGCGTCCTGAATTTCGCCATCAGCGGGGTCAGCCGCGTCTTTACGCATGAGTTGGTTCGACACCGCGCGGGCACCGCCATCTCGCAGGAGAGCCTGAGATTCGTGCGGCTTGATGATCTTGGCATGTGGGCGCCCACAGCCGTGCGTGAGGATGAGCACATGATGGAGGTCTTTGTCGACACGTTTCAGCGGCTCGAGGACCTGCAGCGGATGATGGCAGAGCATTATCAGCTTGATGATGAGGGCGCGCAGTTCTCACGCAAGAAAGAGATCACCTCCGCGATGCGGCGCATCGCGCCCATCGGTGTCGCAACAAGCATCGGATGGAGCGCGAATATCCGCGCCCTGCGCCACATCCTGGAGGCGCGCACCCACCCAAGTTCAGAAGAGGAGATTCGGCTCGTCTTTGCCAAGATCGGGGAGGTTGCGCGTGAACGGTATCCTGTCCTCTTTTCCGATTACGAAATCGAGATGGTTAATGGCCTGCCCTGGTACAAGACTCAGCACGAGAAGGTGTGATCTGAGAAACCGATCACGCACGCGCCGTACGGAGGGGACACATGAACACTGCTGATATTGCCATTGACCATTTCGGGCGTGTTGGCCGACTGCTCGCCATGTGCATCGAGGGCCTGAGCGTCGAGCAGTTGATGCAGCAGCCGGACACTGAATCAAACCCGCTGGGGTGGACCGGCTGGCATTTCACCCGGACACAAGACCATGAGATTTCCGGCCTCGCCGGCCGAGAACAGGCATGGATCGTGGACGGCTGGCATGAGCGTTTCGGCATGCCGGCAGACCCGAACAATACGGGCACCGGCCACACAATGGACAATGTCCGCGCCTTTCAATCGCCGGATGCGTCCGTTATTATCGCCTACTATGAGGCGGTCTATGCCCGCACCCAGGAGTATCTGCGCACCATCACGCCGGAGGAGTTGGACCGGGTGCTGAACGAGCCGCGCTGGGACCCCATGCCTACCGTTGGAGTTCGGCTCGTCAGCGTCATGAACGACAACGCAATGCACACCGGCGAGATGTCCTACCTCAAGGGCCTTCTCGAACGGCGCATGTGGTACCCGGCCTGACCGCATACGGTTGCCAATCTGAATCCAAGACACCACGGAGGTTCGTTCTTTGTCTGACATCATCACACGGGAGCAATCAGAGGGACGGACAAGTGTGTTCGTCACCGTTGACGGCATACGGTTCCACGCGCTCGACTGGGGCGGTGATGGCCCACCGCTCGTGCTTGTTCATGGTGGGCGGCGCACCGGACGCAGTTGGAACGCGGTGGCGCGGCGGCTCCGTGATGCCTTTCGTGTCATTGCACTGGACACGCGAGGGCATGGAGAATCAGACGCGCCGGAGACCGGTTATCGGGCTCGTGAGGGCGCAGCCGATATGGCGGGCATCATCGATGAGCTTCACCTGCCCCCGCACTACATCCTGTCCCATTCATACGGCGGCGCCATCAGCGGCCTCTATGCCACGGACCACCCCGATCGTGTGCTCGGCATGGTGATGGTGGAGCCGGTGCCGGACGGCCCCGCGCATTGGGTGCGCGTCAACATCCTCAACGAAGACCTGACAGAAAAGCCGGGGCCGGGACGCCGCAACAGTTGGTCCTCTCTTGATGATCTCAAGCGCAGGCTGGAGTCAAACGACATGACCAAGGTGTGGACGCAGGAGGCGCTGGATGACGTGCTCCATGAGGAGACCATCATCCACGCGGATGGACGCGCAGAGGCCGCGTGGAGCGTCAACGCATACAACATGAGCGAGTTGGCAACCGACGAGTTCCGCCTGATGGATGGCGTGGATCGGCTCACAATGCCCATCCTCATCGTTGTCGCAGAGGAGAACCGCCTGCTGGAATCCCACCTGCGGCCGCTCGCAGAGGCGCTGCCGCAGGGAGAGTTCCTTGCGATGCCGGACGTTGGCCACGCCATCTACATGCAGGTTCCTGACGAGACTGCCACCATCACGCGCCGCTTCCTACTCGGCCGCAGGGACTAGTTCCCCGTTACGCCCTATTCCTCCAGGCGCAGGTCTCCGCTTTGGCCGCCTGACTTGGATACGAGCCTGACCGCCTCCACCCGCATACCCCGGTCGATGGCCTTGCACATGTCATAAACCGTCAGTCCGGCGACGCTTACCGCCGTCAACGCCTCCATCTCGGCGCCCGTCTGCCCTGTTGTGCGGACTGTCGCCTCGATCTCGATGCTTGCGCCGTCCTCTCCCGGCCACAATTCCACGCCGATGAATGAGAGTTGGAGCGGGTGGCACAGCGGGATGAGGTCGGCGGTGCGCTTAGCGGCCATGACGCCCGCCAACTGCGCCACGGAGAGCACATCCCCTTTGGGGGTTGCCTGCTCGCGGATGGCCCGAACAGTCGCCTCCGCCATCACGACCCTGCCCCGTGCGACGGCCTCCCGCCGTGTAACATCCTTGTCGCCAACGTCGACCATGCGTGGTCCCGCTGCCGGGTCCACATGGGAAAGTTGGCGAGGGTTATCTGAAGCAGGCATTGCTCAGTGCAGGCAGGGTGTCCCGCCCTATCCGCCGATGTGATACATTTCGACGCGCCCCCGGTTCTTGGCGGTCAGCGCCGCAGTCTCGCTGGTCCGCTCCTCGGAATAGCGGTCTGTCCGTTGCTGCCACACGCCGGTGATGAGCGAGATGATATCCTCATCCGTCGCGCCGTCCCGCAATGGCGCGCGGAGGTCATGGCCATCGCCAGTGAACAGGCACGTATAGAGCTTGCCGTCCGTTGAGAGGCGCGCCCGTGTGCAGTCTCCACAGAACGGCTCTGAGACCGAGGAGATGAACCCAATCTCACCGGAACCATCGGCGTACGCATAGCGTGATGATGTTTCACTGCGATAATTGCGCTCAAGCGGCACGATAGGTGTCTCAGCGTTGATGAGCGCCGCCAGTTCCTTGCTGGGCACAACCTCTTCGAGTTGCCAGCCATTAATCGTGCCCACATCCATATATTCGATGAACCGTACAATCTTGTTCGTGCCCTTAAAGTACTGTGCAAGGTCCGCCATGAGGTGATCATTCACCCCGCGTTGGACAACGCTATTGATCTTAATCGGACCCAGCCCTGCGTCCTCCGCCGCCTCGATGGCCTCCAGCACGCGATCCACGCCAAAGCCACGCCCATTCATGCGCTTGAAGGTTTCATCATCCAGGCTGTCCAGGCTGATGGTCACACGGCGCAGACCCGCCTCCCGCAATTCGGCGGCAAGCGGCGGCAGCAGATAGCCGTTCGTCGTCAGGGAAAGGTCGTCGACGCCATCAATCGCGCTGATTTTGCGGATCAGCTCGGATAGGTCTCTGCGCAGCAGGGGCTCCCCACCCGTGACACGGATCTTCGTGACGCCGAGGCCCGCAAAGATGCGGGTCAGCCGCTCTATCTCCTCAAAGGTAAGTATCTGATCACGCGGCAGGAACTCATACCGCTCCCCGAAAATCTCAGCCGGCATGCAGTAGGAACAGCGGAAATTGCACCGGTCCGTAACGGAGATGCGCAGGTCTTGAAGCAGACGACCGAAGACGTCCTTGACTGTTTGCGGGGTGGCAACTGTCATTCGCTGGCGCTTTCTGCGTCGTGCCGTGCGGAGGACATATCGACGATGATCCGGCGCGCAGCGCGGGCTGCTCGACCACGATGGCTGAGCGCGTTCTTCGTATCTGAATCCAATTCGGCCACTGTCTTCCCATACTCCGGAACAACGAATAGTGGGTCGTACCCAAAGCCGTTCGTCCCCTGCGGAGTTAGGCCAATTATACCCCGCAATTCTCCCTTCGCCATGCGAACGGCATCCACGTCAGGCTCCACGATCACGATGACGCAACGAAAAGCCGCGCCCCGTTCGCTATGCGGCACGTCCGACATGGCATTCAGCAAGAGCCGGACGCGGTCGTCGTCTGTCTTGGCATCCGGGGCGCCATAGCGGGCGCTGTACACGCCGGGCACGCCATCGAGCGCGTCTACAAAGAGGCCGGAGTCATCAACGAGCGTGGTCATCCCTGCCGCGCCGGCATACGCCCTGCCCTTGATCAGCGCATTCTCTTCAAGTGTCGTTCCGGTTTCCTCAACGTCAATGTCGAGGCCAATGTCTGCCGGCGTCACAAGATCGATGGGCAAGCCTGAGAAGATTTCACGAAACTCTCGGACCTTGCCCGGGTTCCCTGTGCCGATGAGCAGGTTCATTCCGCTCTGATTGAGAAGCGGTCCTCCAAACCGGTGACGATGTCCCGGAAACCACCGTATTCCAATTCTGTATACGGCAGCATGGCCGGGCCGGACCAACCCTGTTCACGCATATAGAGCGCCTTCTCCTGCGCCTTGTTGCGGATGAAATCCCAGGCAGGATTGTCAAAGAAATCCACGACGTTGCTTGAGAACTTCCCCTCCGCGCTCATGGAAAATCCGAGCGACTCAACAATGGGCAGGCAATACAGCCCGGTGACGGGTGTATTGATCGGCACCGGCATCAGCGGCATGGTATGGGAACCACGCGCGTCACCGCCAATGTAGTGCGCCTTGGAGAACGGCGACAGCAGCTCTTCCGGCGCCGGGAATATGCCCTGATTGCGCACAATCGCGATGGGGTCATCCTTGCCGGTATACGTCCCCGCAATGTTGTGCAGCCGTTGAGCGGATATTGACGCAGCATCCTGCCCATCATACGTCCGCGAGGAGATGCTCTCGATCCCGAAACGCTCGTTATCGCGGAGCAGCACCGTGATCTGGTAGTAATCCTCCGGCGCGCGGAGAGTCAGGATGCTGTCCCCGCCCGTGTTGTTCATGTCGATGATATTGAAATCGAATCCCTTGATCATACGCGGCAGCATCAGGCCTGCGCAGAACATGGGGTCAGCAAAGCCGAGAAAGAGCGGCAGATTGTATGCGCCCGGGCCGCACTTGTCCGCCGCAAAGATCATGAACGACTCAGCTGACCGCTCGCTATTGCCGGGAACGGGTTCATGGTCAAACTCAACCTCCGCAACGCCGGGGCCGGCGCCGCGCACGTTCCCTGATGGAGCATCAACGAGCAGGTCTTGGCCTGCGCCATACAGCCCATATTCCTGAGCGATGGCGGTGGCGGCCAGAAAACTGTCCCACGCGAACTGGTGAATCTCCGTGTCGTCCTTGCCGCGCGTGTGCGACATGACGATGGCGATATCATCACCCACATGAAAAACGAACCCGTCAATGAGCAGCCCCCGAGCAATGGCCGCCTGGACATCAGAGCGAACCCTGTCAAGCATCTCATCCGTCGGCCTTGTATGGCCGCCGATTGAACCCACGTCCGCCTTGATGGCTGAAAGTGTCATGCGCATACGTCATTCCCCCTTTTGATCTCGCGCTATTCTTGGCGCACGGCGCTGTTCACATATGAACAACGCGCGCTGCAGAGCGAAACATTACCCCTTTGATGGCTTACCCAAGCCAGGTTCACCGTACCAGTCACGTGTGAAAGGTGTCAAAACGGACGCCCAACCAAGGTTCGCGGAACGGCTCGTTCTCAAGGTTTCTCTCGCAGCGCAGGCGTGATAAATCCGTGAAGCCGCCTTTACACTGCTGCCCGCCAAATGCTAGCCTTAGTCGTCTTTGGGATACACGAATACTGAGGGAGGGGAAACGAAATGCCCGAGCTGTTGTATGAGAAGAATGAGGCGGATCACTACGCCGTCTTTACGATGAACCGCCCTGATCGGCTGAACGCTATGGGCGGCAGCATGAACGAGGAGCTGCAGATCGCGCTGCACGATTTCAATAACGACCGCAACATGTGGGTCGGTATTGTGACCGGCAACGGCCGCGCATTCTCTGCCGGGGCGGATCTGCGCGAGATGTCAGACCGCAACACGCGCACAACCGAGGTGAATGAGGCGTTCGAAAAGGGAGAGATTGACGCTGAGGAGCGCGCGCGACGGCTGTTCCAGATTTCCGGTGGCGCCGCCGCTGGCCCAACGGGCTCCCTGTTCCAGTTCTCCCGCTCGCCCAAGCCGTTCATCGCGGCGATCAACGGCCTGGCCGTTGGCGGCGGCACGGAGCGCGCCATTGACTGTGATATCCGCATCATCTCCACAGAGGGCTACATGGGCCTCTTTGAGGTGAAGCGCGGTATCATGCCCGGCTCCGGCATGCATCTCATGCCTCGGCTGGTTCCGGTTGGCGAGGCGATGTACATCGGCCTGACAGCGGACCGCATCTCGCCGCAGGAGTGCCTGCGCATCGGCCTGGTGCATGAGGTGGTCGAGCCCGATCAACTGCTGCCCCGCGCGACAGAGATTGCCAAGATGATTGCAGAGAACGCGCCGATCGCTGTTCAGGGCGTCAAGGCGGTTGCGCAGTTCTGGCGCAACCTGTTCATTGATGAGCACTATCAGTTCAGCGGCTGGGTCAACCGCATCGTCGGCGGCTCCGAGGACTCCAAGGAGGGTCCGCTCGCCTTCGCGGAGAAGCGCGCGCCCAACTGGCAGAACCAGTAGACGTTCTGAAAGATTCGTTCGTCACATCGGCGGGGCGGCGCAATTGCGCCGCCCCGCCTCCGTTTTTGACACTACCCCGCCATGCACTTGTTACAATGAGGTGTGCCGTCCGGCGGCAGAGTCACAGCCGGCACATGGCACATCAGGAGAGAAAACGTTGACCACACACTTTGACAGCGCAGTTTACTCGCGACAGTGCAATCTCGTTTGCTCGCAGGCAACTGAAGAACTGGCGGTGGGGGATTTTCGCCAGGCATCCGAGAAGGCGTGGGGCGCCGCGGCACAGATCGTCAAGGCTCTGGGCGAGGACATGGGCATCCCCCATGATTCCCATCGCGGTCTCTACAACGTCGTCAACACGTTTCTTGGGGAGCATGATCGGGACGAGACGGTTCGCCACGGCTTCGCGGCGGCAACCGAACTCCGCAAGAACTTCTACGAGGGCTACCTTGATGGGGACGTGGAGGGTGTGGAGGAACGGGTCAAAGATGTTGGCCGCATGATAGACCGGATCAATGAATTGTCCTTAAGGTCGTAGGCCATGCCGTACGCAACATCACTCAAGTGTAAGGAGTGCTCTCGGGAATCCGAGCTCCTGCCCGTTAATGTCTGTGATTTCTGCTTCGGCCCGCTCGAGGTTCAGTACGACTACGATGCCATCGCCCGCGTCATGTCGCGTGATTCAATCAAGAGCGGCCCGCCCTCCATGTGGCGCTACGCTGAACTCCTGCCGGCCGACCCCGAGAACCGCGTTGACATCAACGCCGGGCTGACACCACTCATCAAGGCGGATCGTCTCGGCAAGGAGCTTGGCCTGAATGAGCTGTATCTCAAGAATGATTGCGTCAACCCGACCTACTCATTTAAGGACCGAGTCGTCTCCGTCGCCGCCACGGCAGCGCGTGATTTCGGCTTCGATACGCTCGCCTGCGCGTCAACCGGCAACCTTGCCGGATCCGTTGCTGCTCATGCGGCGCGCGCCGGAATCCGTTGCTTTGTCTTTATTCCGGCCGATCTCGAGCTCGGAAAGGTTGTGGGCGCGGCGATCTATGGCCCCACGCTGGTTGCCGTGAACGGCAGCTATGACGATGTCAACCGCCTGTGCTCCGAGATTGCAGACCGGTATGGCTGGGCATTCGTCAACATCAACGTGCGCCCCTATTACTCGGAGGGCTCAAAGACACTGGGATATGAGGCAGCCGAGCAGCTGGGCTGGCGCGCGCCGGACCATGCCATTGTCCCGGCCGCATCCGGCTCCATGTTCACCAAAATCTGGAAGGGGCTGAACGAGCTGCACACCATCGGTATCATTGACCAGCCGGAGACCAGAATGCACATCGCGCAGGCAGAGGGATCATCACCGATCGTCTCGGCCTACGATGCCGGCATCAAGGACATCCGCCCGATTCGGCCGAACACCATCGCCAAATCGCTCGCTATCGGCAACCCGGCCGATGGCTACTACGCCCTCAAGGTGATCGAGGAAAGCGGTGGCACGGGCCATGCTGTCACAGACGAGGAGATTGTGGATTCCATGAAACTCCTCGCACAGACGGAAGGCATCTTTGCAGAGACTGCGGGCGGCGTCACGGTAGGAGTCCTACGGAAATTGGCCGCCAAGGGGATCATCGGAAAGGATGAGGTCACAGTTGCCTACATCACCGGTAACGGACTCAAGACACAAGAGGCGGTGCACGGTGTGGCGCAGGCCGTGAACATCGATGCGTCACTGCGCGCCTTTGAAGAGGCGATCAAGACTGAGGACGCATAACAGCGCTGCCCGGAGCAACGCCGGGAGCAGCACGAGGCATCGGGGGGTGCGACATGGCCAAGGCTCGGGTCCGATTCACATTCGCATCGGAACTCATTCAGGAGCCACTGATCTGGTCTCTGGGCCGGGAATATGAGGTGGTCACCAACATCCGCCGCGCCAACGTGGAGGATGATCAGGGGTGGGTTGTCCTCGAGTTGGATGGCGAGCAGGATGAGATTGACAGAGGTATTGAGTGGATCAAATCCAGGGGCGTCCGGGTGGATCCGGTGCCCGGGGATGTCATTGAGGGCTGACAGAAGCGCTCAGTGCGTTCCGCTATAGTGATACATGCGCCCCACGTATGGGGTCACGCTGCAGAAACACAATCAAAGGAGCCAGATGTCTATGTCGGTCACAATAAAGATTCCCACGCCACTACGGCGCGTGACGGATGGCGTCGATGAGATTGAGGCCGCCAGTGATCGGCTTGATGGTGCGCTCGCTCTCCTGAATGAGCGCTTTCCCGGCATCAAAGAGCGCCTGTTCAATGACGAGGGGGAGCTGCACCGCTTCGTCAATATCTACGTGAATGGCGAGGACGTCCGATTCCTCAGCGGCCTAGAGACATCGCTCAAAGAGGGTGATGAGGTCAGCATCGTCCCTGCCGTCGCCGGCGGCTAAACGCCCCTTTCGTCTGAGCCGCGCCTAATCCAGCCCGAGGTCGGCAGCCCACTCATCGGGTGTCCCTATCTTTGCGCGTTCCTGCTGTGATTGCAGCCACAGGCCGCGTTGTTCGTCACGCGCCGCCGCATCGCTTGGCACATAGGATCCATGGAACCCTCGGCGAAAGTCCTCGTACGTGCCCGCCTCAATGGCAGCTCGCGCGTCCTCGAGCAGACGGTGGATGAACCGCAGGTTGTGGATGCTCGCTAAGCGGTAGGCGAGCAATTCCTTTGCCTTGAACAGGTGCTGGAGGTAGGCTACGGAATGGACGCTGCACGCCGCGCAATCACAGCCCTCCATGACTGGCCCCAAATCCCGTGTGAACCGTGCGTTGAGGATGTCGACACGACCCTGCGGCGTGTAAAGCGCTCCATTTCGTGCCACACGCGTCGGCAGAGCGCAATCAAATGTATCGATCCCGCGCGCGACGCCCTCCACAATGTCCTCCGGCGAGCCAACGCCCAGCAGATGTCGAGGCTTATCTGCGGGCAGGAGCGGCATTGACACATCCACCATCTCCCACATGACATCCTTGGGCTCACCGAGGCTCAGACCGCCGATTGCGATGCCCTGCACATCGGTGAGCGCGGCGATGAATCTCGACGATTCCACCCGCAAGTCCGCCTCCGTCCCGCCCTGCACAATTCCATAGAGCAGGCCCGCCTCCGGGCGATGCGCCCGCGCGGAGCGTTCCGCCCACAAGTGCGTCCGCGCCATCGCCCGTTCAACGTGCCCACGCTCAGCGCCAAACGTCAGCGGCTGGTCAAGGCACATCTGCATGTCCGCGCCAAGCCGCTCTTGCAGCGTTACGGCGGACTCCGGCGACAAATGAAACGGCCTGCCGTCAATATGCGAAAGAAAAGTGACTGCCTCATCCGAAACGCGCAGCCGATGCGCCAAAGAGGTCATCTGGAAACCGCCGGAGTCCGTCGCAATGGGGCGATTCCAGCCCATGAACCCATGCAGCCCGCCCGCCTGCTCAATCAGGTCTACTCCCGGCCGCAGGGCGAGATGGTACGCATTACAGATGAGGACTTGTCCGCCTAACTCGGCAACGTCTGCGGCGGCGAGCGCCTTGACGCTACCCTGCGTGGCGACGGGCAGAAAAGCAGGGGTCTGAACCTCCCCGTGTGGAGTATTGAGGACGCCGGTTCGGGGTCCCGATGAGGAATCATCGTGCCGGCCGACAACGCGAAAATATGGCGCGGAAGTCATCATCGGCGAGGTTGAGTGGCGGCGACTGGCCCTCACTAGGTGGCCGTGAGAGCGGTGGTGATAATCAGGGCGGTGAACACGCCGCACAGCAAGCTGTACGACGCGGTCTTGAACCGACGCCGCTGAACAGCGGGGCTGAGCGATGGCCTTTCCAGCTGTGTTGTGCCCCAGACGTTGTAGAGCGAAAATGCCCCGGCCATCACCCAATACACGGGGCCTTGATCCGCCACCAAGCCCATGGCGGCCACAAGAATGACGAGCGCTGCTGCAAGGAACAGGAACAACGGCCGCGCGCTGTTCCAGGCTGCCCGAAGCGGAAAGATGGTGACTCCCGCCTGGAGGTAGTCCGCACGATAAAACAGCATGATTGCCCAGACGTGATGAATGACCCAGACGCCAACAAAGGCGCACAAGAGCCCGATCACGGGTCCGAAAGAGGGATCCATCGCCAGCCAGCCCACCGCCACAGGTGATGCGCTCGAGACGCCGCCAAGGAAATGTGTCGCCTCCGTCTTGCGGAATGACACGGCCGCCAGTGTGCCGGTCAGGCCGGCAAGCGCAGCGAGCGGATGAACGAGCAGGGCGAGCAACGCCCCCGCAATGACCCACGCGGCAGACCAGTAGAGGGCGCGCCCCGCCGGGACAATTCGCCCACTCGGAATACTGCGCCCTCGCGTACGGTTCATCCGGGCATCAAGCGCCCTGTCCAGATAGTTCGTGAGGCCGTTTGATCCGCCGCTCCCTAGGAAGACGGCAAGGGTGATGAGCGCCACCGTGCCTGATTGCGCCGGGTCTGCGCCTGACGCAACAACAGCGGCAGCGGCGCCCAGAAAAGTCAGTAAAATGGTCACGCGTGGCTTGAGCAGCTCCCAATACGCGAGTCCACTCGCTCGGAGCGCAGAACCGCTGGCGGACTGATTGATCAGCATCGTTCCATCCTACGCCATGCCCGCAGTGATGAGAAAGCGGGGCGACTGTCACCTCGACGCGCCGCCGCTTGATATGAGTGTGATACATTTAACAGGTTGTTCACAAAGACATAGATTGAAGGGGGATTCTGTTAGACATGCGCAGGACTCTTGTTTATATCGTCGGACTGCTCTTCATCGTCGGCTCGCTCACGGTGGCTGCCTGTGGCGGTGACAACGGGGATAGCGGAAGCAGTGATTCAGGCGGCAGCAGCAACACAGTCGCAATTTCCATGGATGACCAGGGGGGAACGTACACGATGGCCGCCAGCCCCTCGTCAATCGCCGCCGGGTCGGTGACGTTTGATGTTTCCAATGTCGGCTTGATCGCGCATGAGTTCAAGGTCGTCAAGCTGAATGCGGACGGAATGGCGGCGGACCTTGCGGATCTCCCCACCGAGGCCGGCTTGATCTCTGAAAGCGGCAACATGGTTGATGGCGTCGGCACCGTTCTCGGCAGCTTGCTCGAGGTTGACTTGCCCGCAGACGGCTCGGACGAAGTGACGCTAGACCTTGAAGCCGGCGAGTACATGCTCCTCTGCAACGTTGCAACCCACTACCAGCTCGGCATGTGGTCCCGATTCACGGTGACGTAGGCCACTTAACACGAGTCGGGTCACGACGACCGACTACGGACTGAATCAAAGCCCCCGCGACACCGAATGTCGCGGGGGCTTTCCGCGCAGCTTCCAAATCAGAACTGAATAACATGCTCAGCGGGGCAAACTAGGCACATGCCGCCAGACTTCACATGGAACGAGGGGAAAGCGGAGCAGCTCCGAAACACTCGCGGGGTATCGTTTGAAGAGATTGTCAACGCGCTGCAAACTACTGTTGCGCTCGATGACTATCCCCACCCCAACCAAACGCGGTATCCGGGCCAGCGAGTCTATGTGGTTGAAACCCGGGGCTATCTTTACAACGTTCCATATGTGACACAGAATGACGGTGTCCTGTTCTTGAAGCCAGCTTTCGCAAGCAGCCGTGCGATGCGACGCTACGGCAGGAGATGAGGATTGTGAACAAACCCAAATCGCACCACGGCCACCATACGGACGAGGAATGGGAATCTCTTGTGGGCGATCTCGACGAAGAAGAGCTCGAGATTATGGACGCTTTTGAGCGCGGTGGAATGGTTCCATCGAAGGACGCGGCTGAGGCAATCGCTATGGCTCGAACCGCCGCCCGCAATACACTCACGGAGCCGCGAGAAATGAATATACGCGTCAGAGAACTCTATGCGCGTTTAGTTGAACAACGCGCAGAAAAGCTCGGCGTTACATGCGACGATGTTTTCGCGACTGCACTTGAAGAATACTTGATTCGCCTCCTTAGCCCGCAGCCGTAGGCGACTCGCCACGGCGGCGTGGCGCCACGCCCCTACCCCGCTCCCACTAAGCGTTCTAGGTCTGACGGGCTTCTGATCTCCCGCACGGCACGGAGAAATGCTGCCGTGGAACCTTCCTGTTCTCGCAGTGCGATCAGTTGGCCATAGATTGGACTGACACTCCCGCCCCGCGGCCCATCCGCATAACTCCCATGGAAAGCGAAGTACGCCTGATTGATTGTCCGGATGGCATATCCATGTGTGTCATTGAGATGCCGGCGGCGCGCATCCATATATGTCTCCGCCTCATCAATCAACCCCTCCATTAGCAGCCGCTCCGCCTCCAACCGTGTCTCACTCATGTAGGAGCCGAAGTCGAATACTCCCGGATCTGTGTGAACATCAGATGGCGCCTCCGGGACGCGGAAAACGGGGGGCGGCTGGCCAAGCGCCAGAGACGCCGCCTCCGCCGCCACCATGTTGGCCACCGTCTCGTTTACGGTCGTCATGGCCCCTCCTGAGGAATAACGTTGACCCAGTGGATGAAAGAACAGGTAGTGGTGCACCCACTCATGGAGAATCGTCCGCACCGTAAACTCACGTGCGGCCCCCGCCTTCACAAGCGCCGGATAGGTTCCCAATCCGCCGATGTTTGTGACCAGCGCCGATAGATTGCGACCCGTGATCGCCTCCTCCAGCCGATCTATCTCGTCCACGGAGATATCCGGCCGTAGTGGAATCGACTCCACAAGCTCGATGCGCTCCCGTGGCGAGACGATAAGGACCTTGGGCAGTTCTTCCATCACGAACGACACAGGCGGAAAGACAATCTCACCCATGATTGGCGGATCGACGAATAGGTCAGCCTCGCGCAGCGCGGACATTGTCAGCGCGCGCAGGGCCAACATCGCCCGTTCCTGCATCTCGTCCAACTCCCGCTTGATAGCCTCGTGATCCGCCCGGGCATCTCGCAGGTCCGGGTCATCTGCGCTGCGGGTCGCCTCAAGGGCTCTCGTCCGGCTCTCCGCCTCGCGAAGCCTCCCCGCCACCTCAAAGTAGTCATCAATAACGGCGGGGTTGGCCGGCGGGGTAATCACCGCACCCACGATGTCTGAGAGGTGGCGCAGCTCCCATACGCCAATGTTGAAGCTGTCATGGGCGGCGGACGCGCGGATGCCGGCGCTGATGCTCCCTGCAGGCGCGATACACCCCGGCAGGGCAATCAACACCCCAAGAACAATCATGGCGAGAATCGCAATTCTGAGGGGCAACGTTCGGACGAGACCCATGCCGTCAGTATAGGCGCCGCGCATTGAGACACTTTGCGGGCTGCCGTAGAATGGGGCGTACAAACAGGGCGGCTAAACGGCGAGACCGCAGTTGGGGGGGAGAATGCAGAACTACTCAACGTCCGATATTCGCAATATTGTGCTCCTGGGCCACAATGGGGACGGAAAGACGACACTCTCCGAGCGCTTGCTGTTTCGCTCGGGCGCGCTGAGCCGAATGGGAAAGATTGAGGATGGCACGACGGCATCCGATTTCGAGCCCGAGGAAGAACGCCGGGGCGGCTCCGTCAATCTGTCTGTCCTCCCCGTTGAATGGGACGGCAGAAAACTCAATATCCTTGATACGCCCGGCTACATGGATTTCCTTGGCGAGCTGCTGAGCGGGCTGCTCGTCGCCGATTCAGCTTTGATTGTCCTCGATTCGTCCACCGGCCCGCAGGTCGGCACGGATATGGCGTGGCGACGGTCGACGGAGCGCGGCCTCCCCCGCCTGCTCGTGCTTGGCAAGATGGACCGCGAAAACGCGGACTATGATGCCATGTTCGCGACGGCGCGCGAACGCTATGGCGCTGGCTGCGCGCCCGTCCTCGTCCCAATCGGAGCAGGAGACTCGTTCCGCGGTGTTGTTGATGTGCTCAACAGGAGGGCGTACCTCGAGGATGGCGCCGAGTCTGAAATCACGGACGACATGGGCATTGATGTCGATTCCTATCGTGAGCAGGTGATCGAGGCAGTCGCGGAGGCCGATGATGATCTCGCCAACAAGTATCTCGAGGGAGAGGACATTTCAGACGACGAGATCTTGGCCGCGCTCCGTGCCGGCATCACGTCATGCCAGGTATTCCCAGTGCTTGCGGCATCAGGCCAGTCCGGAGCCGGAACTGACGCCCTGCTGAACGTTCTTGCCAACTTGGCGCCAAGCCCGGCGGAAGCCGACGCTCCCACAGCAAAGACATCATCCGGCGAGGACGCGCGAATTTCCCCGGACCCGGACGGCGCATTGGCCGCCCTCATCTTCAAGACAACGGCGGATCAGTTCGTCGGCAAGCTGTCTTATTTCCGGGTGCAGTCCGGAACAATGCACACCAACAGCCACGCATGGAACACAGCGCACGGCGAACAGGAGCGCGTGGCGCAGGTCATCATCCCCATCGGCAAGGAACACGTTAACGTGGACACACTCGCCCCGGGCGATATTGGCGCAGTCGCCAAGCTCGGCGTCTCTCACACCGGTGACACCCTGTCAACGCGTGAGGCGGGCATCATCCTGCCGAATGCCCAGTTCCCGGAGCCGATTTTCAGTGTGGCTGTTGAGGCGAAGACGAAGGCTGACCAGGACAAGATGGGCGCGGCGCTGACACGGCTGCTTGAGGAGGACCCGAGCCTCACAATGACGCGCGAGGGCGAAACTCACGAGGTCATCGTGTCCGGGCTCGGCGATTCCCATATCGATGTGGCCGTGCAGAAACTCGCGCGGAAATTCGGCGTGGACGTGGAGACCGGCACGCCCAAGGTCCCGTACAGGGAAACGATTCGCATCTCAACGCGCGCCGAGTACAAGCACAAGAAACAGACGGGCGGGCATGGGCAGTACGGCCATGTCGTACTCCAATTGGAGCCGCTGACCAGAGGCGAGGGCTTTGAGTTCGGCGAGAAGGTCGTCGGCGGCTCCGTGCCCAAAAACTTTATTCCGGCCGTGGAAAAGGGCATCCGTGACACACTGCCGGAGGGGGCAGTCGCCCACTTCCCAATCGTGGACGTGCGCGCCGTGCTTGTTGACGGCAGTTTCCACGCCGTCGATTCCTCAGAGATGGCGTTCAAGATAGCCGCCTCAACGGCCCTCAAACAGGGCATCCAGCAGGCGCAGCCCGTATTGCTTGAACCTGTCATGACGCTGGAGGTTGTCACCCCGGAGGATTTCACCGGTGATGTGATTGGAAATCTCAACTCCAAACGCGCGCACGTGCAGGGCATGACAACAGAGAATGAGGTGACTACCGTTCAGGCGGAGGCGCCGATGGCGGAGGTGCTCCGCTACTCAACCGAGCTCCGCTCCATGACACAAGGGCGCGCGTCATACACGATGCGTTTTTCACACTACGAAGAGGTGCCACAACACCTCGCCCAAAAAATCATAGATGAAAGCGGCGTGTCCTAAGGAAAGAGACAAGGCACATGGCACAGGCAACAGAAAAGATTACATTTACTGCCTCGGCAGAGTTGGCGGCGCAGATCACTGAGGCCGCCAAAGCGGACGGCTGCTCCCGCAGTGAATTTCTGCGCAAGGCGGTGGACAGACATATCCGCACGGAGCGCTGGTCAGAGATTTTCCGGTATGGCAGTCAGAAAGCAAAGGACATGGGGATCCGCCCCGAAGACGTGGACGACATCGTTCACGAAGTACGAGACGAGTTGTGGCGCGAAAGACAAACGAAAAGCTAAGAGTCGTCCTGGATACGAACATTCTTGTATCATCCCGCATCGCTCGTGGCAACGAGTTCGCCTCGGTGCAACTCGCAATAGAGAGTCGTTTTGAGCTATTCGTGTCCCAACTGATACTTGACGAGTTTTCTCGGGCCGTCACAAGCAAACTCCGGTGGACCACGGAACAGCTATCCGCCGCAGTATCTGAGATACTCTCTTTCTCTGAGCTGGTCAATCCGCCCGCCCTTGCCGGCTCCCCCACCGGCCATCCGCCCGATGATCACATTCTTGCCTGCGCCGTTGCCGCCGATGCGGATTTCCTCGTAACCGGTGACAAGCGCCATCTCCTGCCACTGGGAACTTTCGGCCGCACGCGCATCGTCACCGCCGCGGAGTTCATTCTTGAGCTTGAGCAGGCAGACGGGTACGCAGCGCACTAGTCACGCGGCGAGAAGGATAGTCACAAATAGCCTATGTGCCAAAAACCGGAGAGGGGGCGGTCCCGCGGGAGCGCCCCCTCTCTCTTGTCTTTTCGACGTACTGGCGTGCAGGCGCTCAGCCCTGCATCAGCTTCTGCACCTCTTCGATGAGGGACGGCAGAACCTGCTTGTAGTCGCCCACAACGCCAAAGCGCGATTCGCTGAAGATGTTGGCCTCAGGATCACGGTTGATGGCGATAATGTTCTTCGATCCGGAGCAGCCGGCCATGTGCTGGCTTGCACCGGACAGGGCAATGGCGAAGTACACGTCCGGTGAAACGACGCGTCCCGTAATGCCAATCATCAGGTCCTGATCGCAGAAACCGGAGTCGGTGGCCGCGCGGGTTGCGCCCACGGCAGCCTGCGGCAACAGTCCCTGAAGTTTGTAGAGTTCATTGAATCCCGACTCGTCGCCCATGCCACGCCCGCCGGTCACGACAATCGTCGCGTCCTCCATCCGGATGCCCTCAACCTGCGCATCCTCATGTTTCACAAACCGGGAGCGGACTGCGGAGGCGTCGAGGCCAACATCCACGTTCACAACGTTGCCGGAGCGGCCGCTCTGTGCCTCCGCGCCGTCATACGCCTTCATGTGGACCGTTGCAATCGCCGGCATCTTCGGGAACGAAACAACCTGTCTGAAAAGGCCGCCAGACACTGAACGCGCCGCTTGCAACTGCCCTCCCGATATGCTCAGGCCGGACGTGTCAGATGCGATACCTGTCTGCAGCCGAACTGCAAGGTAGGGCCCCAGATCACGACCGTTTGGCGTGTGGCCAATCAGGATGATGCGCGGGTTTGCCTGCTGCGCGATGGCGATGACCGCAGGGGTGTATGTCTCGTTCAGGTAGTTGGAGAACTGATCACCATCCACCACGTACACGGTATCCGCGCCAAGATTAATGAGGTCCTGCGCGCGGCCCGCAATGCCGCTGCCAATCAGCGCTGCGGAAATCGGCTCACCCAACTCGGACGACAGGCCTTGCGCCGCCGTCATCAACTCATTGGTGATTGACCCGAAAGAGCCATCGGAGCCTGTCTCAGCAACAATCAGAATGCCGTTTTCACCGGCCATATCATTACTCCTCTTTCACTCCATGATTCGGTTGATCGCTGAGCGAGTGGCCTGCGGCTAAATCAGCCGCTCCTCGCGCAGCCGGAGAGCCAGCGCCTTCGCCATCTCAGCCGGCGTCTCGCCCTCAATCATCTCAACGTTGGAAGACTTCTCCGGCGCGAAAAGGTCAACAACCTCCGTGAACGGATCAGCGGCGTCCATCGCCTCAAGGTCTCCCTTGCCCCACACGGTTGGCTCCACACGGCGCGCCGCCATGATGCCTCGCATCGTTGCGTAGCGCGGCTGACCCAACTCATTCGAAACCGTAACGAGAGCGGGAAGTCGGGCCGCAACTGTATCGACGCCGTCATCGACGATGCGGTCAATCTGCACCTCATCCCCGCTCACCTCAACGGCAATCGCATTGGTCAGGACGGGAATATCGAGTATGGCTGCGAGAGCCGTCGCGACGATTCCCTGGTCGAGGTCAGACGACTGTCTGCCGGAGAGGATGAGGTCAAAATCACCGATCTTGCGAATTGCGGCCGCGAGGGCAGCGGCGACCGTTACGGGATCGCCATTGGGCAAGTCCGGGTCTTGGACAAGGAAGAGGTCATCGGCGCCCATCGCGAGCGGCCGCTTGATCACATCCAACACGTGGCTTTCTCCAAGACTGACAACGCTGACCGTGGTGTCGGCGCCCGCATCCTTGATGCGGAGAGCCGCCTCGGCAGCGTAGTTGTCATAGTCACTCACCGCAGCCGGCACGCTGGAGGCAACAGCCACCCGCTTTGCTGAACGATCTGCTGTGAATGAACTCTGTGGCGCCTCCGGATCAGGCACCTGCTTAACCGTCACGATGATGCGCATGCACACCCCCACAAATACATCTTTACAAGCGAACGCCCCCAGCGTCTGGAGGCAATCCATGTATAGCATTGTGCGCCGAATAGTGTCAACTTGCACGGATGTGGCGGGCTCCACATCAACACGTCTCAACACGTCCGTAGAAGCGCGTGCGCGGCACACCCCCGCGCTATGCCATGCTATAATCGCCCGAACGGTAGAACGATGCGCCGGAATGGAGCGGGAGGGGCGGACACGTGATCCCGGAAAAGGAATTCCTCTGGACGATTGGGGACCTCAAGTGGATACTGTTCGCGCTGGCCGGCCTCGCTGTCGCGTACATCTTCTACAGGTTGTATGAGCGCGCCCAGCTCTGGAAACTGGGGCAGCCGGCTGACCGTCTCGGCAACCCGATTGTTCGCGGCATTGCCTTTACGCGGCTCCTTGTCACGCAGGGCTACGGCCACGAGAAATTCCTGCGGGACCGCTATGGCGGCCTCATGCACCTCCTCATCTTTTGGGGAGCCTCCATGCTCTTCCTCGGTACTGCCGTTGGAACCATTGAGGAAGAGTTCCTCTATCCTCTTGATCATCAGGGAATTCTTGAGTGGCCCATCGGCAACTGGTATCTCTACTCCTCCCTTGCGTGGGATATCGGCGGCCTCATGGCGCTGGCTGGGCTCACCATGGCAATCTTTCGGCGGTCCGCCATCCAGAAGCCTCACTCGCCCGCCCTGCTCGATGACAGAATCATCCTGACGCTTTCCATCGTCCTCATCTTCCAGGGCTTTGGCCTTGAGGGACTGCGGCAGCTCGGCGACACGTCGTTTGGCATCGAGTACATCGACCACCCGGACTGGGCTATCTGGTCACCCGGCGGCTTTGCGTTCGCCGCGTTCTTCTATGAGGTTCTTGGTATCCGCGCCGATACGGCCGAGACGATCTATCGCGGCCTGTGGTGGGCGCACTCATTCACCGTGCTCGGCGCTCTGGTTTATGCGGCGGCCACCCTCTCCAAGTTCAGCCACACGTGGATATCACCCGCCAACTGGTTCTTCAGGAATCTGGAGCCGCGCGGCAAGCTGCAGGCCATCCCGAATCTGGAGACGCGAGAAACGTTCGGCGCCGCAACACTGACGGATTTCACATGGAAGCAGTTGATGGACGGGGACGCGTGCACGCGGTGCAGCCGCTGCACAGACAACTGCCCCGCCAATATCACAGGCAAGACGCTCTCCCCCATGATGGTCATCCAGAACCTCAAGGACTACGTCGGTTCCTACGGCAGCGCCCTCTACAAGGCGGGCGGCGATGAGTTGCGTGTCGCGCCGGAGCTCCTCAAGAGTCCGGCAGGCGAGGTTGTCGAGGAAGAAGACCTCTGGTCATGCGTGACCTGCGGCGCCTGCATGGAGGCCTGCCCCGTCTTTATTGAGCATGTGCCGACCATCGTCGAGATGCGCCGCGCGCTGGTCATGAATGAGGGACGGCTGCCTGAGACCGCCGAGGCCGCTCTGCGCAGCCTCGAAACGCGGGGGCATCCGTGGAGCGGGATGAGCCGCGCACGCACGGAATGGACGGAGGGTCTGGACGTCCCTCTCCTCTCTGAGGTTGAGAAACCGGAGGAGTTGGAGGTTCTGTATTGGGTTGGCTGCGCGGCCTCCATGGAGGACCGTTCCATGCGCATCGCCCGTGCCACGGGCCGGATCCTGCTCAACGCCGGCATCAAGTTCGCCATCCTCGGTGATGAGGAGTCCTGCACGGGTGACCCGGCCCGGCGCATCGGCATGGAGTACCTGTTCCAGCTGCAGGCCACGCAGAACATTGAGACGCTTGACCGCTACGGCGTCAAGACCATCGTGACCACGTGCCCGCACTGCTTTAACACCCTATCCAACGAGTACCCTGAATTCGGCGGCAACTATCAGGTTATGCACCACACGCAGTACCTGCAGAGCCTTGTGGCAGATGGGCGGCTCTCCCTTGATCAGACCCGAGAGGGGCCAACATTCGGGACAGTCACCTATCACGACCCCTGCTACCTTGGCAGGCACAACGGTGTCTATGACGCGCCACGAGAGGTCGCTGACAGCATCCCCGGCGTTGAGCGTCTTACAGAGATGGGCATGAACCGCAACCGCGCCTTCTGCTGTGGAGCGGGCGGCGGCCACATGTGGATGGAGGACGGCCCCGGCCACGAGAAGATCAACCACCGCCGCACACGCCACGCCATTGACGCAAAGGCGGATGTCATCGCCGTCGCCTGCCCGTTCTGCGCGCAGATGTTTGAGGATGGCGTCCGTGTGACGGGGCAAGACGAGACGATGCGCGTGCTCGACCTCTCGGAGATGATCGTTCAGACCCTCGACCGCGACGAGGCGGCTGCCGAGACGCAATCGGACTAGGCGCAAAGCCTGCCACATGACATCTGAACCGTCAGTCGTATACCCGTCTCGCTCGCAATCTGCGTATAATGTGAACATGTTCACTCATCATTCCTCATTCGGCGCGGGACGAGCGCTTTAGAGATGGGCTATCAGCGACAGCCCCGTAGAGAAAACGACAGCGAGCTCGACGAGCTGTTTCGTCCTGTCCGTGACCTATTGAGCGGCCTTCGGCGCGGCTCCGGTGATGGGGACGGTGACGACGATGGGGGCGGCAGACGGCGCCGCGGTGGCGGTGGGCGTTCGTCAGGACCGCAGAGGCCTTCAATCCCTGTTCTACGAATCGCCGGAATCTTGGCCGTTCTCGTCGTGCTTGTGTGGGTCGGATCTGGTGTCTATATCGTCAACCCCGGTGAGGTCGCCATCGTCCGCACCTTTGGCAACTGGAACGGTGATCAGCAGACGGAAGGCCTCCATTGGCGGGTGCCGTGGCCGATTCAACAGCAAAACACCATCAGCATCCAGGAGATTCGCAGCACAGAAATCGGGTTCGAGAGCATCGGTGAAATTGGCTCCGGGCAGGGCTCCCGTGATCGTGCTCAGGAAGCGCGCATGATCACGGGTGATGAGAACCTTGTCGACGTGCAGCTCGTCGTCCAGTACCGCGTTCGTGACGCCGGCGCATTCCTATTCAACGTGAAAGACCCAGGGGCCAGCGGCCTGCCGGACGGCGAAACACTGCGAGACGCGAGCAATTCAGCGCTGCGGCAGGTTGTGGGACAACGCCCCATCGATGATGTGCTCACAACAGGCAAGGAAACCGTGCAGGTGGAAACACAGCAGTTGCTCCAGCGTCTGCTGGACTACTACGGCACCGGCATCGCGGTCATCAACGTTCAGCTCCAGGACGTTCAGCCGCCGGATGAGGTGCAAGAGTCATTCAAGGACGTCATCAGTGCGCGTGAGGATCGCGCCCGATTCATCAATGAAGGCCAGGCGTACCAAGAGGATATTGTGCCCAAGGCGCGTGGTGATGCCGCTCGCATGGTCCAGGCTGCCGAGGCCTTCAAGGTGGAGCGGGTCCGTCAGGCGACAGGCGAGGCGAACCGATTCATTGAGCGTCTGCGTGAGTACCGCAGCCATCCTGAGGCTACACGCCGCCGCCTCTACATTGAGATGATGGAACGCATCCTCCCACGCGTGGACGTCGTCGTTGTTGATGAGGGAATTGGCGGCAACGTCCTTCCGTTCCTGCCACTGACTGATCAGGGAACACCGGGGGCGTAGCGATGGAGAGACTTATTGGCATTGCCTTCGTCCTCGTCGCCGGGGCGCTTCTGATCATTCTTGGACAGAGCGTCTATGTTGTGGATGAGACGGAGCAGATTATCATTACGCGTCTCGGCGAATACCGGCGTGTATCAACAGAGCCTGGCCTGTACTTGAAGACGCCCTTCATCGAGTCCACGCACACCATCGAAAAGCGCCTGCTGAGATTTGACTCAGAACCATCAGAGTTTCTGACCGCAGAGAAGAAGGCGCTGATTATCGATTCCTATGCCCGGTATCGGATCATCAACGCCCGCCAGTTCTTTGAGGTGGTTCGCACGGAGCTTGGCGCCCGCGGACGGCTGGAAGCCATCATCTCGTCCGAGATTCGTGAAGAAGTCGCAACAAATGACCAGATTGAAGTGATACGCGATAACCGCGAGTCGTTGATGCAGAACGTGACCCAGCGCAGCGATATAAAGGCGCGGGAGTTCGGCATCTCAGTGGTTGATGTGCGCATCGTTGGCGCAGATTTCCCGCCAGAGGTTGCAACCAGCGTCTATGACCGCATGCGGAGCGAGCGCACACGCATCGCCAACCGCTTCCGCGCGGAGGGTGATGAGGAGAAGGCGAAGATTGAGGCCGGCGCCGATCTGGAACGCGCCTCAATTCTGGCGGAGGCGAATGAGCGCGCTCGGACCATTCGTGGTGAGGGCGAGGCGCAGGCAATCTCGATTCAGGGCCAGGCCATCGACACGGACAGGGATTTCTATAACTTTGTGCGCACCCTAGAGGCCTATGAAGCCTCGCTCCATGACAATACGACTCTCGTCGTGCCGCTGGATTCAGACTTCTATCAGTTCCTGACGGATGTCTATCCCATCGGGGATGAACGCCGCACAGACTAGGCGCGGCAACCTCACCGCCTGCCCCTACGCAGAATCTTACCCGGCCTCCTGCCCTGTCCGGCATCTCTCGACAAGCACACAGTCTGAGCAGCGTGGGCGGCGCGCCGTACACACATCCTTGCCGTGGATCACAAACAGGGCATGATACTCATTGAACAGCTGGACGGACGTCGGCATCGCCTTCTGAAAGAGCGCACGAACCTGCTCATATGAGGGCGGCTTAGCCGCGTCAATGATCCCGAGCCGCCCCAGAACGCGGATGGTGTACGCATCGATGACAAAGGATGGCAGGCCGCCCGCATACAGCAGCATCGAATCGGCCGTCTCCGGCCCGACGCCGTACAGTGCCAACAGTTCGTCACGGAGAGCGTCAAGCGGCTTGGAGGCGAAGAGTTTCTCACAGTCGTCGTCATACTCGGCGAGATACTCCCCGAGAACGCGCAGTTTGCGCGCCTTCACATTGAAATACCCGGACGGCCTGATCAACGCCGCAAGTTCATCGATCGGCAAGGTACGGAGCGACTCCGCATTCAGCGCATCCGCCCCACGCAGGGCAGAGATGGCCTTCTCAACATTCGTCCATGCCGTGTTCTGCGTCAGGATTGCCCCCACCATGACCTCAAACGGTGAATCGCCCGGCCACCAGTTTTGCGTGGCGTATTCGGCAAAGAGCGTCTCATACAGCTCAGGCAGCGTGAAAGCGCGGCGCCTGCCCCGGCGCCCTTGCCGCTTAGCCGGCGCCACCGGCCACCAACCTTGCGCCATACTCATAGGCTGCCGTCAATACCTCCGGCCTTGCCAGGACATCGCCCGGACGGACGAGGCCGTGTACCAGCAGCCGTTCTGTCTCACGGAAATGCATACTCACCAACCATGAGCGGGTGGCCTGGAGTGCGCCATCAAATTCTGCCGGGGCATCCCGGTCCGCAACGGAGATGATGAGGGCTCTGCCTGGCTCCTCGCTTTCCCGAAGGTTCTGTTGCATCACATACTTGCGAACCCATAGCGGCTGCGTACGGTCATAGAGAGCCTTTGTCTGGGCAGGAACGCTGCGAAACGCGATGGGAAACGCAATGATGATTGCATCCACTGAGCGCAGCCGCGCGTAGAGCGGCTGCATGTCATCCAGAACGGTGCAGACGCCGGTGAGGAGGCAATCCTCAGACTGTGGGCAGATGCAGGGGCCGATGGAGAGATCCCGGAGTCGGACGAATTCCGTGTCCGCCCCCGCGTCCCGCGCGCCGGCAAGCGCGCGCTCCAGGAGCATCTCGCTGTTGCCGCCACTCCGTGTACCACCCGCGATTCCCAATACTGAGATAGACACCTCCCCAGTATAGGCTGTGCGCTGCCACCACCACCCCATCCGTTGCCTGAGACACAGACGTATACTAAGGGGGTCATGACGACGTCTCAGACATCATTCCGGCAACGGCTCCATGAGGCAAGCGAGCGCAATGACTCGCTGTTATGCGTCGGCCTTGACCCTGACCCTGCGCTGCTTGGCGGCCGTGACATCACCGAGTTCTGTAGGACAGTGATTGACGCCACAATCAAAGATGTATGCGCCTACAAACTGAACCTCGCATTCTATGAAGCCCATGGCTCCCATGGCTACGCCGCGCTTGAGACAATCGTTGACCATGTGAATGGACGCGTACCGGTGATTGGCGATGCCAAGCGGAATGATATCGGCAACTCGGCGCGCTTTTATGCCAGGGGATTATTCGAGACGATGGGGTTCGACGCCGTCACTGTCAATCCGTTCCTTGGCCGAGACAGCCTCGAGCCGTTTCTCGACTATGCGGACAAGGGCATATTTGTGCTGTGCCGCACGTCCAACCCGGGCGGCACGGATCTGCAGGGCCTCACTGCCTCATATGATGGCGTGCCTATGCCAATCTATGAGGCCATTGCCCACATGAGCACGACATGGAACACGAATGGCAACATCGGCTTGGTGACGGGGGCCACGTACCCGTCCGAAGCGCAAAGGATTCGGGAGATTTGCCCGGATATGCCGTTCTTGGTGCCCGGTGTTGGCACGCAAGGTGGTAATCTGAAGGAGGCGCTAGAGGCAACGTTTGATGCGCAGCGCGGCGGCGTGTTGGTGAACGCATCACGCCAGATTCTCACCGCCATGCCGCCTGATTCCGCTTTGTTCGCTGACGGTGTGCGCTCCGCGGCCACCCATCTCGCCGGCCGTATCAACGCCATCCGCAGCGGCGCTGAGTAGCCCCACTCACACCCCACCCACAAGCGACAGCACAGCGGTGACGGAGACCAAACTCGCCAGCGTCCCCGCTACCACAATCCCGCTCGCAAGCTCCGGCTTGCCCTTGTAATGCGTCGCCAGAATGATGGTCAGCACCGCAGTCGGCATTCCGGCCACCACGATCAGCACCTTCGAGGTGAGCTCATCGAATTGCATCAGCTCAACCAGCCCGTACGCAACGAGCGACGACACGACCAGCCGGATGACCACAACGCCGGCAATCGCCCTTACCCCTGCCATTTCCCGGGTTGATGCAAGTTGAATGCCCAGAACGATGAGCATGGCCGGTATGGCCGCATCACCCATGATCTGCGCGGGACGCTGAATGAAATCCGGGAGATCAATCGACATCAGACTGACCGCAAGGCCCGCTGCCGCCGCATAACTGGTGGGCAGCTTGGCCACGGCGATAAGCGAGCCCGTCAAATTTGACTCGGCATGTGAGGCGATGAATGCCCCAACTGTCCACGCGAGGATCGCCTGAGTCACGAAGAACACAACGGCAATGGCAAGGCCTTCATCACCGAATGCGAATAATGCAACGGGCAGGCCGTAGTTGCCGGCATTCATGAACAGCGCGGCAATCACAAAGGTGGTCTGCGCGTCCCTCGGCACGCGCATGGCACGGGCTGCCAGCGCAGCGATAACGTACAGTGACGCAAGCAGGAGCAGGCTGAATGCCGCAATTCTGGCAAGGTCTCCCAACGCAACCTGTGTGGTCGCGAGGCCGTTGAAGACCAGCGCGGGGCTGAAGATGAAGAGGATGGCCTGGCTAAGCGGCTCCGGTGAAATGGGGCGGAATCGATGCACAAGCGCGCCGATCCCCGCCATGAGAAAGACGGGAAAGACGACGCTGACAAAGATATTCAGGACGTCCATTCGGCGTTGATGGCCTCGAGGATGCCGACGAGTTCGGTCAGTGACGTGATGACCGTAGCATCCGTGTAGTCAGGAAACGCGCCATCCCTATCAAGGAGAATGGGGCGTATATTCGCGGCTGCCGCCCCTTGCACATCTGCATAGGGCTGATCGCCAACGTGGAGCATCTCATCCGGGCTCACCCCTGCCCGCTTGATCGCCTCCGCGAATATGGGGCCGTTGGGCTTGGCGACGCCCACTTCCTCCGATGTGACAGCGAATGACATGTAGTCGGCAATGCCAAGATCAATCAAGGTCTGCGCCAGTCCACCCTCAAAGTTGGTGATCACTCCGATGGAGCAGCCCGAGGCCGTGAGCGCCTGCAGGGTTTGCACAACATCCGGGAACAGCGCGAAGCCCTGCCGCGTCTCCCAGACGCGCTCAAAGATGCGTGTCGCCGTGTCAAGGTCCACTGTCACCCCCGCGCGGGCAAGCAGCAGCATCTCATACCGCCCCCAGAGTTGCCGAACATCCTCGGGCGGCCTCCGGCTGAGCGGGAGTTTCCCGTTCTCCTCCGAGAGGAATTGATCGGCGAATGGGTATGCGCGGAGGATGGCGTCAGCTTCGATGCGGATGCCGAATTCAGCGCATGCGCCTGCCTGAATCTGCTCGCGCCGCGGCTCGAACCTGACAATGGTGTTGTAGAAATCCAGAGAGATTGCCCGTATGCGCGTCATGGCATAATGATTGTACAAGCCATGACGGTCTCGCCGTACCAATCGGCGCAAGGGGGTGACAATGAATTCCAGCCTGATCAGCAAGATCGAGAAGGCGCGGAAGTACGCCGAGGAACGGGACGACCGTATACGATTTGAGTCGTTTCGCGTTCGCATCGCCGGCGACAACGGTGAGCACGTCGTCGAGCTGTCGGACGGGGTCTTTACGTGTGACTGCGACTTCTTTGCGGGCTGGAGTTCCTGCAGCCACGTGATGGCGATTGAGCGCGTTCTGGGTGGCACCATTCCGGAGCCGCCCGTCCCTGAGCACCGCTAGGCGCCCTATACAGTCGTACGCTACGGCGCCAGAAACTGGACGGTTGGCGGGGGGGCCTCAAGCTGCTCCACAAATGCGTCAACGCTTGTGACGGGCAGCATGCAGATGAAATTCTCGCAGACATAGGCTGTTGCCCTACCCTCGATCATTGAGCGGCCCTCAAGCACCGGGAGATCCCCCCACTCAAATGCCTCGTCCGGCGTGGCCGCAACAACAATCTTGTTCGGCATGAACCGCGTGCTCAGCGCCTCCAGCAGCTCGCCCATGTCCTGTGATTCCCTATCGCCGATGAGGGCAATCTCCTTTGTAGAGCCGCTGGCGAAATCCAGAGCGGCCAGCCAGTGACCCACCGCTGTTGGGTACCGCTCCATGTACATGTGAACACTGCGGAGCGCCCGCATCGCGATGTCGTGATGCGTACCATCCCCCGTCAGCGCATGGAGGCGCAGCAGCAGCTCTGTCGCTGCCGCCCCGCCGGACGGGGTCGCATTGTCCAGAACGGTGCGGGGGCGTACAACCAGAGTTTCGGCATCACTCCCAATATCAAAGAAGATTGATGCGTCGTCATCCCAGAAGAGGTCGATGATGCTGCCCGCCAGCGAAATCGCCTCATCCAGCCAGCGCCGCTCAGATGTGAGTTCAAAGAGTGAGAGCAGACCATTGGCAAGGTTGGCGTGGTCTTCAAGGTAGGCGGGGATGCGCGGCTCACCGTCCATGTAGTTCCGCAGCAGGCGTCCATCCGGCGTGCGCATCGTGCCAACAAGGAATGCCGCCTGTTTTTCGGCGGCGGCGCGATAGTCCTGCCGGCCGAGCGCGCCCGCTGCCTCGGCAAGTGACCGCAGCAACAACCCATTCCAACTCGTTAGCACCTTCTCATCACGAAATGGCCTCACCCGAGTCTCTCTCGCAACCAGGAGAGCCTGACGGGAGCGCGCGAGCGATTCCCGAACGTCATCGGCAGTTGTGGCATGGCGCGCGGCCAATTCATCATCTGACATGACGCGGCTGAGGACGGAGGAGCCACTGCCCTCAAAATTGCCCTCATCGGTCACACCGAAAGCATCACAGACGAGAGCAGCTGCGGCATCGTCGAGGACGGCGCCGATCTCGCCCCGTGTCCAGACATAGAACTTGCCTTCAACGCCCTCACTGTCCGCATCAAGCGTGGAATAGAAACCGCCCGCCGGGGAGAGCATCTCCCGCAACAGGAAATCGGCCGTCTCTTCGACAACATGCTTGAAATCATCTCTCTTGGTGAGCTGCCATGCGTGCACATAAACCCCGAGGAGCAGGGCGTTGTCGTACAGCATCTTTTCGAAATGCGGCACGAGCCATTGGGCATCTGTGCTGTAACGATGAAACCCTCCGCCCAACTGATCATTCAGGCCACCGGCCGCCATATGCTCCAGCGTCGTATCGAGGATGACACGCGCATTCGCGTCATCAGTATTGGCGGCCACATAGCGCATCAGGAATTCCAGGAGCATGGGTTGAGGGAACTTGGGGGCGGCCATGAACCCGCCATTCATCGCGTCAAACGAGCTGCTGAGTCGGTTGAATGCCTCCCCGAAGAGGTCTCGTGACAGCAGGGCGTCCTGCCCGCTTGAGGCCACTGTGGCGCGCCGCAGATGATCGACGATGTTCTCGCTGGCCTGCGTTATCTCCGTCTTGCGCGTCCTGTATGCATCCACGACGGTATGCAGGACGCGCGGAAAACCGGGCATGCCTGGGCGGTCTTCCGGCGGATAGTATGTCCCGCCAAAGAATGGCGCGCCGTCCGGCGTGAGGAACACACTCAGCGGCCATCCTCCGTGCCCGGACAGCGCCTGCACCGCGTCCATATAGATGGAATCGATATCCGGCCGTTCCTCGCGGTCAACCTTGATCGCGACGAAATTGTCGTTCAGCAGCTGCGCAGTGTCCGGATTCTCAAAGGATTCCCGCTCCATGACGTGACACCAATGGCAGGACGAATACCCGATGCTGAGAAAGATGGGCACATCGCGCTCCTGCGCGGCAGTCAGCGCCTCTTGCCCCCACGGATACCAATCCACCGGATTATGGGCGTGCTGCTGCAGGTACGGGCTTCTCTCCGTGATCAATCGATTCGGCATCAGTTGTTCTCTCCTTGGGACCACTGCCAGAGGGCGGGACGAATGCGCTCCAGAACGAGGAGCCCCTTGCGGGTATCACTCGCCAAACGCGCAGGATCGCTCCGTGCGACGCGCCGCTTGAAAAGCCAATAGACAAACGATTTGTACTCATCCAGTGATGAGCGGACCGGGATGTCCTTCTTTTTTCTGAGTGCGAGCCGAAACTCGGTTCGCAGGTCGGCGGCGGGCGCGCCGTACAGGCGGTTCATCGCCTCGTCCTCGATAGAATTCTCGCGCGCGCCGAGGCTCTGCTGCGCCTTAGCGACCTCCTCAATGTTGGCCTGCTGCAAGGCCTCCTCCACCACCACGCCGTAGAGGAAATTCAGATGCGCGGCATGTTTGCCGTGTCCGATGCTGCTCCGAAAGAGCTCAGCATCAATGTGGATCGGCGCCCTCCCCTCGAACAGGAGTCGCGTTGCCTCGCCTTCCGGGATGAGATCACCTGCGGCCCCGATGAGCCTCTCAGCGAGCAGCAGCCAATCAAAGGCCTCGCCGGCGACAACATACGTATATGTTCGGTCGTTCGCCTCTTCGTTCGGCTCATTCCACTCGGCCACGGCGTTCAGGAGGGAAAGGAACCAGTTATCGCCGGTCCGAACACGGGTCAGGAAAGCCGCAACGATTTCCTCAGAGGCACGCTGTTCCTGCGTTGGGGTGGCGTTCGGCTCCTCGGCATCGAGAACCGTCTGCTGAGATGCTCGCGCCTGCGGAGTCATGCTACATGAGCCGGCCGGGAGGGGCCGGATTGTGTGTATGAGAGTGCATCAGGCGGCAATTCCGTGGCACCGCTTGTACTTCAGGCCGCTGCCACAAAAGCAGGGATCATTGCGGCGAATCTTGGGGGTGGCCCGACGCACCGGCCCGCGTGTTTGGGCATCCGGGCTCTGCCCACTCGCGTCACGCTGCTGGGAGGCCATGGGGCTCTGCGCCATATCGCCGCGGGATGCGACCGCGCCATTGCCTGCGGCAGCCATCGCCGGGCGGCGCTGCTGCGCGGCCGCGTCAAGATGGAGGACCGTCCGGACAATGCCATTGCGCAGGCGCTCCATGAGCTCCTGAAACATGCCATGACTCTCCTGCCGATACATGACGAGCGGATTGCGTTGTCCGTATGCCTGCAATCCCGCGCTGAGGCGCATCTGCTCCATCGCTGTGAGGTGCTGCACCCAAAGCGTGTCCAGCGTCTGCAGCATGACAAGGCTCTCAAGCTCTCGGAGGCGTTCCGCGCCTGTCTCCTGTTCAATTTCGTCATGGACACTCAGCGCGTATTCAACAAGCTCGTCCGTGATCTCCGTCCGTGTCAGGTCAAGAATATTGCCCGCGTCAAGCCAGTCCGGCGCTGGGATGGCAGCCCGGGTGGTTGAGAGGAACCCCTCGATATCCCAATTCGCAGGATCACGGTCGCCCAGGTGCGCCGCAACAATGGCCTCGCACTCATCGGCGACCATCTGCCGGATGTCGTCCCGCAGACCCTCTGATTGGAGCACCTTGGCGCGCTCAGAGTAGATGATGGAGCGTTGGCGGTTGATGACATCGTCATATTCAACAAGGTGTTTGCGCACCTCAAAGTTGTTGCCCTCAACGCGCACCTGCGCATTCTCAAAGGCGCGCGAGACCATGCGGTTCTCAATGGCCTCATCCTCCTTGAGGCCGGACCAGGACATGATGGACTTGACCCGCTCCCCGCCGAATCGCTTGATGATCTCATCCTCAAGCGAGACATAGAATTGCGACGCGCCGGGGTCGCCTTGCCGTCCCGCGCGGCCACGAAGCTGATTGTCGATGCGTCGTGCCTCATGCCGCTCGGTTCCCAGGATAAAGAGGCCGCCGAGCTTCAGCACCTCATCATGCTCACGCTGCCAATCATCAGGATCACGGCCATCCGGGCTGCCGCCAAGGATGATGTCCGTTCCCCGTCCCGCCATGTTTGTGGAGACTGTGATCGCGCCGAGTCGGCCGGCCTGCGCAACAATCTGCGCCTCACGATCATTCTGCTTGGCGTTCAAGACCTCATGCTCCAACCCCTCCTGCCGTAGCAACGCGCTCAAACGCTCGGACGTCTCAATAGATGCCGTGCCAACAAGGACGGGTCTGCCCTCATCATGCAGTTCCCTGAGGGTGCGCAGGATCGCCGTAAATTTGCCCTGCTCATTCATGTAGATGAGGTCAGCGGAATCATCGCGAATAGAGGGCCTATTGGTGGGGATGGGCAACGGGTCAAGGTTGTAGATCTTCAGAAATTCCTCCGCCTCGGTGGATGCGGTGCCCGTCATGCCCGCGAGGCGTTCATACATGCGGAAATAATTCTGCAGGGTGATGGTCGCAAGGGTCATTGATTCGCGACGGATGCTCACGCCCTCCTTCGCCTCAATGGCCTGATGCAGACCCTCAGAGTAGCGGCGTCCGGGCATGAGGCGGCCGGTGAACTCATCGACAATCACCACCTCACCATCCGGGTTGACGACGTATTCCTTGTCGCGGTGATAGACGAATTCGGCCTTAAGGGCATTCTCCAGAAAGTGGACGGCCGTGTAGTGCTCCGGCGCATAGAGGTTGTCTATGTTCAGTGCGCGCTCAATCTTGGTGATGCCGGGGTCTGTCAGTGACACTGCGCGCGTCTTGGGGTCAATGGAGAAATCACTCTCGTCTGTGAGGCGGCGCGCGAGCTGCGCGAATTGGCCATAACTCTGGGTTGGCGTCTGCGCCGGGCCGCTGATGATAAGCGGCGTCCGCGCCTCATCAATAAGGATGTAGTCAACTTCGTCAACAATGGCGTAGACGAGCTCACGCTGAACACGCTGCTCGGCCGTCAGCGCAAGGTTGTCACGCAGATAATCGAACCCGAACTCAGAGTTCGTGCCATAGGTGATGTCCGCGGCGTAGGCCTCACGGCGATGCACCGGGCGCATCAGATCATCAGATTCAGCGTTGTCCGGGTCATAGAAGAGGGATGCGTCATGCTGCAGGCAGGCAACAGTCACACCGAGCGCGTGATAGACCGCCCCCATCCATGAGGCATCGCGCTGGGCGAGGTAGTCATTCACCGTGATAACGTGAACGCCCCGCCCGGCGAGCGCATTGAGATACACGGGGAGGGTGGCGACGAGCGTTTTACCTTCACCGGTCCGCATCTCAGCGATGCGACCTTGGTGCAGCGCAATGCCTCCAATCAACTGCACATCAAAGTGCCGCATTCCCAACGTGCGCTTCGATGCCTCCCGGACGGCGGCAAACGCCTCCGGCGCCAGATCATCCAGGGATTCCTTTCCTGCAGACAGGCGCTCACGAAACGCGGCCGTCATGCCATGGAGCTCCTGATCCGTCATGCGGGCAAAGCGAGGCTCAAGCTCGTTGATCGCGTCCACTGCAGGCTGCATACGCTTGACGGCGCGGTCACTGCCATCACCAAGCATCTTGCGGAGTTTGCCAATCACGCCGTCTGCCTCCCGCCAATCACCGTACGCAGCACATGCCTCATGACACCCAGACCAACGCGATTACGCTGGAGATAGGCGGCGCGAGGGTCCGCGTCAAACCACTCCGGCAGCTCCATGGTGCGCGGCATAGGGTGCAGAACTCGTGCCCCCGGATTCAGATCCTTCTGTGTCTGTTCCGTCATGATGATTGGCCTGTTGGCAGAGCCGCGCTCTGCCTGTACTCGCGTCATGTATAAGACGTCAGTCTCCTTAAGGATACCGCGTGTGAGCGAATCGGTCTCGCGCAGTCCGGGCGCAGCGCTCCGGACTGCCATTGAGGCGAGGTCTGTTGAGAGGCGCAGGCCGGGGTCAGTAACGATGGTTATCTGATTGTCAAACAGCGCGAGTGTCATGATCAGGCTGTGAATTGTGCGGCCATGCAGAGCGTCACCCGTCATCGTGACGTTCAACCCGTGCAGCCTGCCAAACGCCTGATAGATCATGGTGAGGTCAATCAGTGTCTGCACCGGGTGTTCACCGGCGCCATTACCGGCATTGATCACCGGACAATCGCTCGCCATCATCGCGATTCGCATGGACTCCGTATCCGGGTGGCGCAGCACAAGAGCGGCGATGCCGTAGTCCGCCAGCACACGAATCGTGTCTGTCAGGCTCTCCCCCTTGCTCACGGAACTCGCGCTGACGTCCAGGGGTATGATATCGAGCCCCAATGAGCGGGCGGCAAACTGAAACCCGAGTCGTGTCCGCGTGCTCGTCTCATAGAATGCCGTGGCGATGGCGCGGCCATCCCGCGGTAGGGGCGCGTCACCATGCTCAGAGGGAAGGCGGGCGTCCGCGAGCGACTGGACGGTCTGCAGAATCGCCTGCGCGGGCATACCCTGCAGAGTGATGAA
The DNA here is from genome assembly GCA_965214725.1 of Dehalococcoidia bacterium. Classification (GTDB taxonomy): domain Bacteria; phylum Chloroflexota; class Dehalococcoidia; order UBA6926; family UBA6926; genus VXMO01. The sequence goes on from OZ243973.1 coordinate 501,368, forward strand.
TGACGTGCCCTCTGCTAACACCCTGACGCCGTGCCTATTGAAACATCTCTCCAACCGAGCGGTTGAAGTGGATGCGCTTGATGGCCTCTCCCAAGAGCGGCGCAACGGACACCACCTTGATGTTCAGATCACTTGGAATCTTGCCGTTGAGCGGGAGCGTGTCCGATACGACAATCTGATCGATGGCGCTTTCCTGCAGGCGTCCACCCGGGAGCGCGGACAGGACGGGATGCGTCACGGCAGCGGACACACTCGCCGCGCCGTGCTCCATGAGCGTCTCTGCCGCTGACACGAGCGATCCGCCCGTGTCGACCTCATCGTCGACGAGGATAGCCTGCCGTCCTTTGACATCACCGATGACGGTAACACTCTCTGAACGGTCACTGTTGCCAAACCTGCGTTTTTCGATAATCGCCAACGGCTCGCCCCACCGCTCCGCCACATCACGCGCCCGTTTCGTGCTGCCAACGTCCGGCGCGACAACAACGCCGGCCGCATCTGAATCGAGAAGGTAGTCGGCGATAAGGGGTATGGCTGTGAGTTCATCAACAGGGATATTGAAGAACCCTTGGATCTGTCCGGCATGGAGATCCACGGTAAGGACCCGCTCTGCGCCGGCCACCTGAATGAGGTCCGCAACCAGCCTCCCCGTGATGGGGACGCGTGGCTGGTCTTTCTTGTCTGTGCGGCCATAGGCGAAATAGGGGATCACCGCCGTAATGCGTCCTGCGGAGGCGCGCTTGGCGGCGTCAATCATGATGAGGAGCTCCATGATGCTCTGATTGACGGGGCTCGAGAAAGGCTGCATCAAAAAAACGTCACGCCCGCGAATATTCTCTCGGAACCGGACAAAGATGTTCTCATTGGAGAACTGGAAGACCTCAACCTTGCCCGGTTCTATGCCGAGGTACTGACACACATCGGCAGCAAGGCCTTGATGAGCATTCCCGGAGAAAATTCGCAAGTCAGAATTCTGATACACCCCGCCCCCTTGCCTACCCCGTGTGCGAACCCCTGTCGCCATGTCAGTATAGCATCGGCACCTTTGCCGACCGCAGTGTTCCCGCAACGTGGGCACGCCCTTTCTCAACTGTAACAGCGCAATGGGGGTGCCATCCTGTGCCATACTGAGGTGGTACGTTTCACAGTTCAGACACCGGAGTGATCATGGGCGCAACCGCAGTGATTGGCGCGCAGTGGGGCGACGAGGGCAAGGGCAAGGTCATCGACCTGCTTGCAGAGCAGGCCGATTATGTTGTCCGGTTTTCCGGCGGCAATAATGCGGGCCATACGGTAATCAACCCTCAAGGAGAATTCCGCCTGCACCTTGTGCCGGCCGGCATCTTTAATGCGCAGACAACGTGCATCATCGGCAATGGCGTCGCGATCGACCCTGAGGTCTTGATTGGCGAGATGGACCAGTTGGATGCGGCAGGAATCGATACCGCGCGCCTGTTGATCAGCGACCGCGCACACATCGTCTTTCCCTACCACAGGCTGCTGGATGAACTGGAGGAGGGGCGGCTGGACACGAATGCCATCGGCACAACACGGCGCGGCATCGGCCCCGCATTCACGGATAAGACGGCGCGGCGTGGCCTCCGCATGGGTGATCTGCTGGATAGGGAGGGTATGCGCGCCAAGCTGGAAACAGCGATGGAATACGCCAACCTTGTCCTCACCGGCGTCTACAATCACCCCCGCATGTCCGTTGATGATGTGTATGGCCTATGCCGCCGTTGGGCGGAAAGGCTGAGCGGCGCCATCCAACAGACGGAGGTCATTATCAACCGCGCTCTGCTGCAACAGCGCGAGGTCTTGCTGGAGGGGGCGCAAGGGACGCTGCTCGATCTTGATTTTGGCACATATCCGTACGTCACCTCCTCCCACCCCGGCGCCAGCAGCGCTTATCAGGGAGCGGGAATCGGACCCATCCGTATCGATCACATTGTCGGCGTGTTCAAGGTCTACTGCACGCGTGTGGGGGGCGGGCCGTTCCCAACAGAGCTGAATGATGCAAACGGCAACCATATCCGTGAGGTTGCGCACGAGTACGGTGTCACAACGGGGCGGCCGCGCCGCATCGGCTGGTTTGATGCGCCAATGGCGCGCCTCTCCAATCTCGTGAACGGGTATTCGTCAGTCATCCTGACACGCCTCGATGTGCTGGACCAGTTGGAGACGCTGCGCATCTGCACCGGGTATCGGCTTGGAGGACAGACTCTGGAGTTTCCGCCAAGCGAAGCAGGTGATTTGGCGGAGTGCGTCCCGATCTATGAGGAGCTGCCGGGATGGCGTGAGCCGACCAGTGAGTTTCGGCACATACAAGACCTGCCGCGCAACGCCCGCGCCTACATTAGTCGGCTCGAGGAATTGATTGACGCGCAGGTGAGTATGCTGTCAATCGGGCCGCGCCGTGACGAGAACATCATCGTCCGCCCAGCGCTTTAGGGGGGGCTACTAGCCTCGGACCGAGATCGCTTCACGCGATCTCTCAAGCAGGCCTTCGGCGTGGGCTACACGCCCTCTCAGATCCCAAACCTCTCCGCGCAGCTCCACAATCTCACTGCGTAAGAACCATGCGAAAAGCCCAAGAATCATCACGAACGTACCGAGGCCCATGGAAAGAATTGCAATGAGTTCCGCGCTCATTCTTTCTCCTCATCCGTCTTTATTGTCATCAAATTGTCCGTGGCTTATTCCCGGGCGCGCTCCCTACACGGGCAAGTCGACGTCATAGCCTGACAGAACATTTTCGACGTGGGCGCGCGTGGCGTCGTCCGCCTCTGTTAGCGGCAGACGGGGGGAGCCCACATTCATGCCGACGTTGTTGAGCATGTGTTTAACGGGGATTGGATTCGCCACAACAAAGAGGGCATCAATGAGGGGGAGCAGGCGACGGTGGATAGAGGCCGATTCGTCCCGCGCGCCGTCAAGGGACGCGTAGATCTTTCGCGCTATCTGCTTGCCCACCAGGTGGGCTGCCACGCTAACGACGCCGTACCCGCCAACGGCCAGCACGGGCAGCGTATCGGCATCATTGCCGGACCACACGAGGAAGTCATCGTCTGCCGTCTCGATAATCTGCGCAATCTGGCCAAGGTCCGCGCTCGCCTCCTTGACGCCAACAATGTTATCAACGTGGCTCAGCCTGGCCGTCGTTCCAGCGGTCATGTTGAGGGATGTACGGCTCGGCACGTTATAGAGGATGCCGGGAAGACCAACCGAATCCGCGATGGCAACAAAGTGCCGGTAGAGAGAGTCTTGTGGCGGCTTGTTGTAGTACGGCACGGTCATCAGGATGCCGTGCGCGCCAACCCTCTCCGCCTCCCGTGAAAGCTCGATGCTCTCCGCGGTGTTATAGGTTGTTGTGCCGGCAATGATATGCGCCCCGTTGCGATTGGCAACCTCAAGCGTGGTCTCATACAGACGCAGTTTCTCGTCCGCGGTCAGGGTCGGCCCCTCACCCGTCGTACCGGTTACCACCAACCCCTCAGTGCCGGAGTCGATGAGAGCCTGCGCGAGCTTGGCCGCCTGTCCGTAGTCCACGTTCCCGTCATTATCGAACGGCGTGACCATCGCGGTGAGCACGCGCCCAAACGGCGCGCCGTTGCGGTCTCTCATCATTCAGTCCCCCAATGGTGATCTGTTTTCGTCGGGGTCGATGTAGGGATTGTAGTATGTTTCGGCCTAATAGGTGCGCCCGGCCGGACGCGGGCCAAAGATGGCGGTCCCGAGCCGAATGACCGTTGCGCCCTCCTGAATGGCCACATGAAAATCATTCGTCATGCCCATGGAGAGTTCCGTCACTGACGCGGACGGCACGGAATCATTGACGGCGTCACGAAGCTCACGCAGCCGTCGGAAGCCGGGGCGGGATTCCTCGGCATCTGCCGACATCGGCCCAACCGTCATCAACCCGACAATGTTCAGATTCGGCAGTTCGATGATACGCCGCGCGTCCTCCATAAAGCCCGCCAGACGCTGATCATCCGCGCCGAGCCCAATCTTGAAACCACCGCGCTCCGGGTCATCTGTAAAATCAACCTCAATCAGCGCATTAATCGGACTCATCACAAGGCGTTCAGCTCGGCGGCTTATGGTCTCCGCCAGCCTCAGGGAGTCGACAGTATCGATTGCCTGAAACACGCCCAACGCCTGACTGACCTTATTGCGCTGTAGGTGCCCGATCATGTGCCACGTCGGGGATGGGGCGCCGTGTTCCTCTGCCAAGCGGTTGGCCGCGTCAATCTTGGGCGCGGCTTCTTGCACCCAGTTCTCGCCCAGATGGGTCAGGCCATTCCGCAGTGCGAGAAGCACCCGCAGGGGCCCCACCCCTTTCGTTGCGGCGTGCAAGTGGACGGACGTGGGATCGCGCCCCGCATCGGAGGCAAGCTCAGCGATTCGCGTGCGCAGACCGGTGATCCGCTCGCCAAGAGCGGCAGCCTGTTCCTCAAGTGAGGGAGCCTCACGCAATGACATCACATCACCTGACGGCTGCGAGGGCGTTGGTGGCGATAAGTTCGGCGATCTGGATCGTATTCGTTGCCGCGCCTTTGCGGATATTATCGGCGACAACCCACATGGACAGGCCATTGTCCAGAGCGGTATCACGGCGGATCCGCCCAACAAAGACCTCATCCCTGCCCTGGGCGTCAATCGCCATCGGGTAGTCGCGATTCGCGGGCTCATCATTCACGACAATGCCGGGCGCCTGCGCAAGGATATCGCGCGCGTCAGCCGGTGAGATGGGCTCAGTGAATTCCACATGAACCGCCTCAGAATGGGCGAACGCGGCGGGGATGCGGACGCAGGTAGCAGAGATGGCGATGTCCGGCGCATGCATGATCTTCTGCGTCTCCCGCACCATCTTGATCTCTTCCTTCGTATAGTCCTCATCATCAAAGACATCGATCTGGGGGATGGCATTAAAGGCGATGCGGTGCGGAAAGGCGCTCGGCTGCGGCGAATCGCCGTTCAGGACACCCTGCGTCTGCTCCAGCATCTCATCCAACGCCAGCCGCCCGGCGCCGGACGCGGACTGATACGTATCCACGATGATCCGCCGGATGGGGTTTTCCCGATGCAGCGGCCACAGCGCAACCACCATCTGGATGGTTGAACAGTTGGGATTCGCGATGATGCCATGGTGGTTGAGGGCGTCATCCGGGTTGACCTCAGGGACCACGAGCGGGACATCCGCTTCCATGCGCCACGCAGAGGAATTATCGACAACGACAGCGCCGCGCCGCGCCGCCTCGGGCGCAAGCTGCTTGCTTGTGCCGCCGCCCGCAGAGAACAGCGCGATATCGATGCCCTCAAATGAATCAGGCGTCGCCTCGATAACCTCCAATTCGTCACCCATGACCGTGATTCGTTTCCCGGCGGAGCGGGCCGAGGCCATGAGGGTAAGGGAGGACAGCGGAAATCCGCGCTCCTCCAGCAGGTTGATGAACGTCTCACCAACAAGCCCGGTTGCGCCAACGATTGCGACGCGGGGTCCACTCGAATTCGCCATTACTCGTCTATTCCTCTTTCCGGTCCGGCCACAACAATGCTCCCAGGCCGACCGTCACGTGCCCGCGCCGCGCGGCAATCTCACGGACCGCAAGCAGGACGCCCGGCATGTAGCTTTCCCGGTCAATTAAATCATGCCGCAGCGTCAGTGTCTCGCCTGGCCCGCCGAGCAGAACCTGCTGATGCGCCATGAGGCCCTGCATCCGCACAGAGTGAATGGCGATGCCGCCGAGATTCCCACCGCGCGTCTGCTCAAGATTGACCTTCGCAGGCGCCGGGTTGGTGAATGTGTCACCGCCCCGTGCCTCCACCATCCCACGGGCGGTTGCAAGCGCGCTGCCGGACGGCGCGTCCGCCTTACCGGCATGGTGCATCTCGATAATCTCAGCGGAGTCAAAATACCTGCCCGCCTCTTGCGCGAGCCGTTCAAGAACAACCGCCCCGAGGCTGAAATTGGGGCCGACCATCACGCCGATGTCGCTTTCGGCGGCAATCGTCCGCAGCTCATCGATATCATCTTCTGTGAGGCCGCTTGTACCGGTCACAAAGTGCGCGTGATACGCAGCCGCAGCCCGAGCAATCGGCAGAACGGTCTCGCGGATCGAGAAGTCGACGACGACATCCGGCGCGGCATAGTCGAGCAGCGTCTCAACGCTTTCATGCGGCTTCGGCTGCGCATCGACGTCATGCGCGACAAAAGACGCTTGGCTAATCGAAGCGACAAGCGTCACGTCGTCCGCATTGGCGATGGCATTCACCAACACGCGCCCCATGCGGCCGGTCGCTCCGTGAACGGCGACGCGGATGGGCGGGGTTGCCATGGTGAAATCCCCGAGGTTACATGCGGCGTCGCGGGGGGCGATCCCCCTCCGGGCGCCGAGGAGGGCGGTCACCATCCGGCCGGCGCCGCGGGGGGCGGCCATTACCGGACGGGCGCGGGCCGCGGTCCCGGTCACGGCTCCCAAAGCGGCTGCCGCCACCAAAAGCGGCCGGCTCCCGGCCACCGTCCGCGCCGGCCTCTTGCGGCTGCTCATCGTCATCGCTGGGCTCCAGCAAGGCGCGGCGCGAGAGGCGGATCCGTCCCGTGGGATCGATATCCGTCACGAGCACCTCGACCTCGTCGCCAACCTTGACGACGTCCTCGACGCTTGCGACGCGGTAATTCGCGAGTTCAGAGATGTGAACCATGCCGTCCCGGCCGGGGGCAAGTTCAACGAATGCGCCAAAGTCCGTTGTGCGCACCACCTTGCCCGTAAACGACTCACCGATGGTGATGTCCTTGGTCAGCCGCTCAATCATGGAGATGGCGCGGGCAGCAATATCGCCGTCGGACGCCCCGACGAAGACGGTGCCATCATTCTCAACATCCACCGTCGCGCCGGTCTCCTCAACAATGCTGCGGATCGTCTTGCCGCCGGGGCCGATGAGCGCGCCGATGCGCTCCGGGTTGATCTGGATGCGCGTCATGCGCGGCGCAAACGGGCTGAGGTCGGGGCGCGATTCTGCGATGGTCTCGCTCATGTGCGCCAGCAGCTCCAACCGGGCCGCTTTCGCCTGCGCGAGCGCGCGTTCCATAATCTCGTCCGTAATGCCGGTGAGTTTGATATCCATCTGGAGAGCAGTCACGCCCTCAGCTGTGCCTGCCACCTTGAAATCCATATCCCCAAGGTGATCCTCAAGGCCCTGGATGTCTGTGAGCACCGCATACGCGCCCGTCTTGTCCGTGACAAGCCCCATGGCGATGCCGGCCACCGGCGCCTTGATTGGAACACCGGCGTCCATCAGCGACAGCGTGCTTGAACAGACGCTTGCCATGGACGTGCTGCCGTTGGAGCCGAGCACGTCCGACACGAGCCGCAGCGTATACGGGAACTCCATCTCGCCCGGGATGACGGGCAGCAGCGCCCGCTCCGCGAGCGCGCCGTGTCCAATCTCCCGGCGGCCCGGTGTTCCCACCCGCCGTGCCTCGCCCACGGAGTAGGGCGGGAAATTGTAATGATGCAGATATCGCTTGGTTTCAATAGGTGTCAGCGTATCAAGCTTCTGCGCGTCCGCGAGCGGGCCCAGCGTGGTGACGTTGAGCACCTGCGTTTCGCCCCGCTGAAACAGCGCAGAACCGTGCGCGCGCGGCAGCACGCCAACACGGCTGGTCAGTGGGCGAATCTCCGCGTGGGTTCTCCCATCCGGACGCGTGCCATTCAAGATGCTCGAGCGAACGGCGTCCGTAAACACCTCCTCAAAGACGTGATTGATGACGGAAGCGTCATGCTGCCCACTGAGCTGCTCCATGGTCTCATCAAGGAGGGCCTGCGTCGTCTCATTCCGCTCATGCCTGCCGAGCCCGGACGCGGCCTCTAACAGTCGGTCGCCAACGAGCGACTCAATCGCGCTGCGGGCGGCGCTGTTGTCCTCCGGCGCGCTGAACGCCACCTTTGGCTTGCCGCAGAGCGACTGCAGTTCGTCCTGCATCTCAATGATGATGCGGTTGGTTTCCTGTCCGGCCAGCAACGCCTGCCGCAGAACGGATTCATCCACCTCCCGCGCGGCCGCCTCAACCATGACGATGGCGTCACGGGAGCCGGCGACAATCAAATCGAGGTCGCTGTCATCCGCCTTGCTGTAGACATTATTGACGACGACCTCGCCAGCCATCCAGCCAATATGGCAGCCGCTGACGGGGCCTTCAAATGGGATATCAGAGATGGTCAGGGCGGCGGAGGCGCCGATGACACCGAGCGTGTCTAGGGCGTTCTCTCTGTCCGCAGAGAGGACGGTGAGGATGACCTGAACCTCATTCCGCATCCCCTTTGGGAACAGGGGGCGAATGGTGCGGTCTGTGATGCGCCCGGCGAGGATGGCCTCTCCACCCGGCCTGCCCTCTCGCCGAAAGAAGCTGCCCGGGATCTTGCCGATGGCGTAGTGCCGTTCCTCCATGTCAACGGTGAGGGGAAAGAAATCGATCCCCTCCCGCGCGGTGGGGGACATGACGGCAGTGGCGAGGATGATGGTATCGCCATAGCGGACGGTAACCGCCCCGCTTGCCTGTTGGGCGAGTTCGCCCGTCTCAATGGTGAGTGTGCGTCCTGCGAGCTCTCGCTCGACTTTATGAATCATGCCGTTCAACTCTCCTGCGCGGATGCGCCGGAGGAAGACGGAGCCGTATCGACTTATCTACGCAGGCCGAGTGACGCGATGAGGGACTGGTAGCGTCCGACATCCTTTCGGCGGAGGTATCGGAGCAGTCTTCGCCGCTGCCCGACGAGCATCAGCAGGCCCCTCCGTGTCGCATGGTCGTGGCGGTGGACTTGCAGGTGCCCGGTCAGATCGCTAATCCGTCTACTCAGGACTGCAACCTGAACCTCGGGGGAACCGGTATCAGTTGGATGCCCTCGATATTCTTCGATAATGTGAGATTTGGTCTGCCGATCCAAACTGCCTCCGCCGCGGGCTGTCGCCGTTCCTCTGTTCTTTCTTGCTCTCCTTATTTCCATCTGAGTATACCAGAGCAGGCGTCAAGCGTGGTACGCACATGGCGATTCCTTCAGCCAAAACGGAGTGGACGTTTCAGGCTGGATGCAAAGAGTGGCCGGCGGTCACGCTGGACCGCCGGCCACCCAACGGTGAGGAGGCTTTGTTATGCAGCGGCTAGCTGAGTGAAGCCGCAATCGTCTCCACGTTGGAACGCACCATACCGATGTACGTGTCCGCGCCGCTGCCCGCAGGGCCAAGCGACCCTGAGTAGAGGGTATGGAACGACGCTCCCGTCTCATTCGCAACCGTCCGCGCAACGCGGTCCGTCACGGTGGTCTCTCCAAAGATGGCGGGCACGCCCTCGTGCTCCACAATCTCAATGAGGTCGGCAAGATGCTCCGCGGATGATTCGACCTCCGTGGTGCCGCTTGGGATGACTGTGCCAACAATCTCGAAGCCGTAAACCACAGCAAAGTAGCTGAAGGCATCATGTGAGGTCACAAGGATGCGGTCATCGTTCGGGATGCCGCTAAGGCTCTGCGTGGTCCAATCATCCAGCTCAGCCAATTGAGCGTTGTATGCGTCTGCATTGGCCTCATACATGGCCGCTCCGGCAGGGTCGAGCGCGCTGAGGCGGGCCGCGATGTCATCCACGGACCGCTGCACGCGGTTGGGATCAAACCAGAAGTGGGGGTCCAGCGGACCGTGATCATGTCCCACGTGATCCTCATCACTCTGCTCGGCGCCCAATCCAACGAAGGCGAGGCTGCGCGGCTGCCCGCTGATGGGCCATTCACGCTCAATCTCACCCTCAGCAACACTGAACTCAACGATGCGCCCGCCTACCCTGTCTGAGAGGTACAGCAATTCACCAACAACAATGAATGAGGGTGATGTGTCTGCGTCAAACGGCTCGACAAGGTCATGCGTCTCCTCAATCTCGCCTGTCTCCGGGTGGATCACGTTGAGGACACCGTCATACGTGAGGGCAAAGAGTTCCTCGCCGTGCCCATCAAATGCCGCGCTCAGAACACGCTTCTCAGCCGTTGCAGGCAGGACGAGCGACATCTCGCCGCCCTCCGCGTCAATCATCCAGAGGCCGCCATTCACGGAGACGCCCTCTTCTCTGTAGGAGGCTGAGCCGAAGAAGTGCTCGGAATCATCGTGCCCCCACAGAGTCCCGATGCGCGCCGCATCGTTCATGCCGGGAGGATTCTCTACGAACTCGTACTCATACTCGCCGTCATGGCCCTCAATGAAGAGCACACCGCCGACGCACCCAAATGCCACACCATGCGCATTGGTTGCCTCACCATGCAGGCCCGGGCACGCGCGGGAGGCCTCATCGAAAACGACCTCACCGTCGAGAGTCCAGACCTCTGCGCCCAGGGGCAGACTGCTGACGCCCTCACCGGGGTAGTCCGGGTTGTTGCTTGTCACCATGACGTAGCCCTCACCCAGCGCGATGCCTGCGCCGTGCTGCAAGCCCGCCTCCAGCCAAATCGGTTCGTAGTCATTACGCTCTTCTTCAAGGTCATGCTCCTCAAAGAGTGCGATGCGGCCGGTTGCGTCGTGGAAGATCGCCGTCCAGCCGCTGTGACGGCTGAAGTGGACTGGCCGCTGATCATCTGTCTCAAGCGTCAGGCGGGACACAGGCTCCGTCACCAGGTCAAGATGATCATCGTGTTCTTCAAGGTACACACCGCCGTCAAAGATGTGGACGCGGTCGTCCCCATCCTCCGGCCCGCGTGCGATGGCAAAGGCGAAGCGGCCACTCGGGCTCGAATACAGCGTTGCAGCAGGAGCCGCAACGGGATGGCCCAGATGATTGATCCCTTCACTGACCAGGTCCAGGACGGAGAGCGCCGATTCTTCACCGTCGGCAATCAGCAGACGGCCAGAAAGCGCCTCATGTCCCATCTCGTCTTCATCGTCATGCTCGTCTTCATCTTCATGCTCGTCTTCTTCTTCGTGGTGGCCACCCGTCTCTTCGAATTCGATTGGGGAGATGCCAGGGGCGAGTGCGACAATGCGCGACTCATCCGCGCTTGCGTTGTGGATGAGCTCTTCCAGCCAGGCTCCCTCGAGTCCAAGCCCAACGGTCAGGACGAGGTCCGCATCAACCATATGAGCGACATCACGCGCGCCGGGCTGGTAGGTGTGCGGGTCACCGCCAATAGGCAGCAGGCTTGTCACCTCAACCCGGTCGCCGCCCACGTTGCGCGCCCAGTCAGCAACGATGTTGCTTGTGGCAACAACGCTGAGTTTCTCGCCATCATCCATCTGTGTGGTCGTCTGCGAATCACCGGTAGATCCTGAATCACCGGTTGATCCTGAGTCACCGGACGACCCTGAGTCACCGGATGATCCTGAGTCTGATGACGTCGCCGGCGCGGCCGTGGAGGCCGGCGCTTGGGTCGGTTCATCATCGCTGTCACAGGCCGCAATGGCCACAACAAACGCCAGCGCGACAACCATCACGAGCAGGCTGAGCGCCCGTGTGTTCACGAGTCCCTTTACCGCATTCATTTCTGTCTGCACCTCCTTGGTGGTCAAGTCCTGATTCTCTTGGCGGCCGCTGCGCGGCGACCATTTCGTTCTTTTAGTGATACTAAATATCAGTTTTGTGCGTACCGACCCAACATGCGCATATCGCGAGAGGTTCCCTCTACGACAAGCCCTTGTGTCAGACTCTCCGCAGAGGGAGGGCGCACATATGATACTCAGTATCATAGAAACCCAATCACCCACACGTCCGAAACAGTGGGCGATTGATTACCGTAGCAAGGGTGTAAGAAACTGTCAATAGTTTTGAGGCTGCCCTATTCGCGCCAGTCTCAAAAACACGTGCCGGTCTGTGGAGATTTGCCAGAAACCTATATCATGATGATGTCTAGCAAACCATCCAACCCGACATGAGGCAGGACTCGCCATGAATGCACCGGACGCCCCAGCCCCCATTAGCCATAATAGGCGCGCGCGGAGCCTTCTCTTCGGAACGCTCGGCATTGTTCTTGCCGCGCTTGCCCTTGTTGCCCTCTCGGCAGCATGCGTCAGCGACACGGACGACGACATGAGCGCCTCCGACGATCCCGCCGCGTTTACGCAGGCCTACGTCTCGGAGGCAATCGACCGCTACACGGAGGACGGCCTCGACGAGACGGTTGATTACTACAACTCAGAGGACAGCATTGATGGCCAGTGGTATCTCTTCGTTGCTGATGAGTCCGGTGACCTCATCATTCATGGCGCGAATCAGGATCTTGTTGGCACGCCGCTCGAAGATGTCGTTGGAGAGAACAGCTATCCGTCAGGCCAGCTCGTTTCAGACATCGCAGCGGAGGGCGGCGGGTGGTCCGAATACGTCTTCTACAACCCGGAGACCAACCGAGCTCAGGTCAAGCATTCATGGCTGGACGAACATGCCGGCCTCACCTTTGGATCGGGGTGGTATGAGGACGGACCGCCCAAGTCTGATGCGTCTGCGTACGCGCAATCACTTGTCCGGCAGGCCATCAACCTGTATGACGCATCCGGCATTGACGAGGCGGTTGCGTATTACAACGACCCTGTCAGTGTGGACGGTCAATGGTATGTGTTCATCGTCGACACAGAGACGGGGCGGATGATCGGCCACTACAACCCTGATCTGCGAGCACAAGACCCTGACATGCACATTGATGCGGTGGGCTACTTCTACGGGGATGAGCTGCGCGGCGCGCCGGAGGGCGGGCGGTGGCTCAACTACGTGATTCGAAACCCGGAGACCGGGCAGGACGCCCGCAAGAACACGTGGGCAATCCTGCATGACGGGTACATCTTCAGCTCCGGCTGGTACGAGTAGCGCCCGCGTTTAGCTGAGACCGAGGGCCGCGCTCAATTCCTTGTCCGATGGCTCGGTGAGGACGCGTCCGTCAGGCAGCACGATTGTCGGGATAACCTGCGCCCCGTCATTCAGCTGGCGCACGGTGTCCGCCGCCTCCGGCGTTTCCTCAATATTGATCCACGTATAGGTGACGTTGTGCTTGTCCAGCAGGCGCTTGGACCGCGCGCAGTCCGGGCACCATGTTGTTGCATACATCAGAATCTCATTCGCCTCGCGTGCCATATGTCACTCTCCATTCCCGGGTGATGCCCGTTTCCTGTATCACACACAGTCAGTCTACCTGAATGCCGCAGTGGAGGGCGCGCGCTAGATGTCCGTGTGCATCCCTCTGCCCTGCTCCACGGCCGCTTTGTACACATGCGTCGCGAGCGCGACATCCCAGAGGCCGATGCCGTGCGATTCAAAGAGTGTGACCTCCGTGGCGGAACGGCGAATCGATTCGCCTGACGCGACAACATCACCAAGTTCCGGCAGGCGCGCCAGATCGACAATGCCGCGCTCAATGGCCTCCTGCAGATCGCCGCTCTCCAGAACGGCCTGTTCCCGATCATCAACAACGATGCGGTCTGCCCGACGCACAGCATCAAGATCAATTTCACGTCGGAGGAGGGAGTTGGAGCCGATGGCGTTGACGTGCGCGCCGTCTTTCAGCCATGCGCCGCGCAGAACCGGCTCCGCCGAATTCGTGGCCGCTATGACAATGTCCGCCCCGCCGACGATCTCAGGACCATCCACCGGTTCAACCGGCACACCAACCCGCTCAGCCATGCGCTCCGCGAACGCTGCGCGTCGGTTCTCATCCCGGCCATAGGCCAGCACGCGAGACGCGCTCCGCACGGCACACACCGCGGACACTTGCGTTCGCGCCTGCATGCCAGTGCCGATGATTCCAACCGTCTGCCCGGTATCCTCACGAGCCATGTACTTGGTGGCAACGCCGGAGGCCGCGCCGGTCCTGAGCGTGCCGAGCCAATTCGCCTGGATGATGGCCGCCAGCGTGCGTTCAGTCATGTCATACAGCAGGACATGCACGGCGCCGGCTGCATAGAACGCCGTCTTGAAACCCAGAAAGCCGGTCTCTGCATCGCCGCCCGGCATGAGGGCGACGGACCCGTGCGGCGCGCGGAGTCGCCGCCGCGGATCATTGACCGCCCTGCCGGCTCCCTGGCTCAGGTGAGCGCTCTCAAGCGCGGTGATGGCATCATCCATGGATGCAAGATCGCGGACATCCTGTTCAGTCAAAAGCAGCGGCACGTGTCACCTCCAATGGTTTTCTCTTCTATGGTACGCGGGCAGGCCGCCAAATTGACACGCTAGGACGACGAACGGACAATGAGACGGCGCGCCGGACAGGGCGCTCCGGGTGAAGCAGACAGCGGGGGAGGCAGACTATGGCGCAGGCGCAGACGATTGGAGAGCTTCGAGAGAGCGAATACCGAGTCCTGAGCGTGAAGGACGAGCTCCGCAAGAATCTGGTCGCGCGGATCCGCTCAGGAGACGAGCTCTTCCCGGGGATTGTCGGGTACGAGGATACGGTTCTGCCGCAGCTCGAAAACGCCATCATCTCCGGCCAGGACATCATCCTGCTCGGCGAGCGCGGCCAGGCCAAGACACGGCTCATTCGCGCGCTCGTCGGCCTCCTCGATTCCGAGGTGCCAATCATTGAGGGGTGCGAGATCAATGACAGCCCCTATCAACCCACGTGCAGCTCCTGCGTTGAGCGGGTGGCGGCGGAGGGTGACGCGACGCCGATTGGCTGGCTGCCACGGGAACGCCGATACGGGGAGAAGCTCGCCACGCCGGACATCACCATCGCCGACCTCATCGGTGAGGTTGACCCCATCAAGGTGGCGGAGGGGCGCTACCTCTCAGACGAATTCACCATCCACTATGGGCTCATCCCCCGAACGAATCGCGGCATCTTTTGCATCAATGAGCTGCCTGACCTCTCGGAAAGGATACAGGTGGGCATGTTCAATATCATGGAAGAGCGTGATGTGCAGATAAAGGGCTACAAGGTCCAGCTCCCATTGGATCTGTTCCTGATTGCCAGCGCGAACCCGGAGGACTATACCAATCGTGGGCGCATCATCACGCCGCTGAAAGACCGTTTCGGCGCGCAGATTCGCACACACTACCCCAAGACGCTCGACCACGAGATCGAGATTATGGATGCGGAACGCGAGGACATCACGGACGTGGGCGTGAAACTTGCCATGCCGGCATTCATGAAGGAGGCCGTCGCCGAGTTCACAAGCCTCGCGCGCAAGAGTGGGGATGTGAATCAGCGCTCTGGTGTCAGCGTGCGCGTGTCCATCGGCAATTATGAGACCATCGCCTCCAATGCGGTCCGCCGCGCCCTCCGGCTCAAGGAGAAGGAGGCCGTGCCGCGCGTCAGTGACATGGCATACTTCCTGACGTCCACGGCCGGCAAGGTGGAGCTTGAGAGCGTGGAGGAGGGGCGTGAGCCGCGCATCATTGAGGACCTGACCAAGCGAGCCGTCCTCAACACGTTTAACAATCACTTCTCCGTCAATGAGTTTGATGCGGTGATTCGCCGCTTTGATGAGGGGCTGTCCATCGACACGGGCGACATGATCCCGTCCAAGGAGCTTGCCGGCTGGCTCAAAGACCTGCCGGAGCTGAAAGACGCCGCCAATCGGCTTGACGTGAAACGATCCGCAGCAGCGCAAGCATCCGTGGTTGAATTCGTGCTGGACGGGCTGCATTTGAGCAGGAAGATCAATAAGGATCGACGCGAGGGTGGCTACCGCTATCGCGGCTGAGGCAGCTCGTGGCACCCACATACCGCTTTTCTCGTTGGGACGGCACGCAGCTGCTGTCAGACGAGGCTGATGATGCCCTCCTAAACCAGTTCATGGATGATGTGCTCGCACGCGGGGACATCGATTCTTCACTGCGGTCCGTCATGCGCCGGGGCGCTCATCCGCGTGACAGTGATGTGGACGTTCAGGGCATGGACGACATGCTGCGCAGGCTGCGTGAGCAGCGGCAAGAGATACTCCGCGCGCATGACCTCGGCACCCTGCTGGACGACCTCCGCAACAGATTGGATGAGGTCATTCAGACTGAACGGCAGGGCATCGAGGACCGAATCACTGCGGCGCAAGAGGCCGTGAGCAACCCGCCCGTCGGGCTCGATCCTGAGACTGCCCAACGACTGGCAGATCGCATGCGGGACATGGCGCAGAGGAATCAGGCGACCTTGAATGCCCTGCCCGATAACCTCGGCGACGCGGTTCGGGAGCTCAATGACTACGAGTTCATGGAACCGGAGGCTCAGCGCCTCTTCGAGGAACTCAAGGAGCTTATTCAGAAACAGTTCGTCGACCGGCAATTCTCTGACCTTCAGCAGAGCCTCGAGAACATCACCCAGCAGGACCTCGATGCCGCCGCGGAGATGATGCGTGATCTCAATTCCATGCTGCAGAAACACATCCGCGGGGATGAGGACGCCGGTTTCGAGGAGTTCATGCAGCAATGGGGCAGCGCATTTGGCGAGTCGCCGCCCCAGGACATTGAACAGCTCATTGACCAACTCCACAATCAGGCCGCACAGGCGCAATCGTTGATGAGCAGTCTGTCACCTGATCAGCGCAGCCAGCTGCAGGACATGATTGCCGGCATGCTGGACAACCCGGGCCTCGCCCAACAGATGGGGGAGCTTCAGGCGAATCTCGACTCCCTGAGAGTTGGCGGTGAACTCGGGCGGCAGTTCAAGTTCAGCGGCGCTGAGCCCATCGCCCTGCAGGACGCCCTGAATCTGATGGATGAGCTGAACCGCATGGACGGTCTGGAGGATGACCTCAAGCGGGCGCTGTACAGCGGTGGGAGCATCGACCAGATCGACGCAGAGCGCGTGGGTGACATCCTGGGCGAGGATGCCGAGGCATCACTTGAGCAGCTGCGCCGTCTGGCGGAGCGGGCCGTTGAGGAGGGGTTGCTGCGCACGTCTGATGACGGCAGTCATGAGTTCACGGCGCGAGGCATCCGCAGGATTGGCGAGAAGGCGCTTGCGGAGATTTTCGGATACTTGCGGCGGACGTATACCGGCCGCCACAACGCACGGATCAACGGGCGCGGCGGCGAGCTTATCGAAACGACCAAGCCCTATCAATTCGGAGATGAATTCAACATCGACCTGCGGCGCACCATGCAGTCAGCCGTGATGCGCAACGGCAAAAGTGTGCCGCTGCGCTTGCAGCCGGAGGATTTCCAGGTCCGTGAGACGGAGGATCTGGCGCAGGCCTCAACGGTGCTGTTGATCGATCTGAGCCTGTCCATGGCGATGCGCGGGAACTTTGTGACCGCAAAGAAGGTCGCCTTGGCTCTCGATACGTTGATTCGGACACAGTTCAGCCGAGACAGCCTCTATGTTGTCGGATTCTCAACGTACGCGCGCGAGATGAAGCCGGAGACGCTGGCCTATCTCAGTTGGGATGAATTCGAGCCGTATACAAACATTCAGCACGGACTGATCGTCGCGCAGAAACTCCTTGCGCGGCATCCAGGCAGCAACAAGCAGATCATCATGGTGTCTGACGGCGAGCCGACGGCGCACTTGGAGAATGGGCGCATCTTTCTGCAGTACCCGCCAAGCCCGCGAACGATACAGGAAACGCTGAAAGAGGTATCACGCACGACGCGAGCCGGCATCTCCATCAACACGTTCATGCTTGAACAGAACGCCTATCTGATGGAATTTGTTGATCAGATCACGCGCATCAACAAGGGGAGGGTCTTCTATACATCCCCTGAGCGTCTGGGTGAGTACATCGTGGTGGACTACTACACAAACCGGCGCCGCTCCATCGTCTCCTAATGAACGGGCGGCATGAATCAGATTTCTTTTCTCGATCAGGCACACATCTTCCTGCAGCAGGCCAACGACGAGCTCGCGCGGGGCGATTTACGGCAGGCATCAGAGAAGGCGTGGGGGGCGGCCGCACAGGCAGTCAAGGCTGCAGGTGAGGCGCACGGCTGGGAGCATGACTCACACAGACGGCTATTTCGGGTGGTGAGGCAACTGGATGAACTCTCGTCAGGGCAGCACCGCCTCATGGACCGGTTCAGTGAGGCAAACCGCCTCCACCAAGGCTTCTATGAGGGCCAGCTGTCTGCCCAGACAATTCGGGAGGCGATTGCTGTTGTGTCCGAATTTGTCACTGAGGTTGGCGCGCTGATGTCTCTGGAGTAGAGTACTAAGTGTCATGGAACCTCGTGATTGCATACGGCAAAGCAGGGAGCGCCTGAACAGCGCTCGTCACGCTCTTGAACTCGGCGACCTCATGGGCGCGTCAAGTTGCGCTTGGCATGCCGCGGCTGCGGCAACAAATGCTGTTCAGGCAGGGCGCGGGAGTTTTGTAAGCCAAACTCCCATGCCAGACGACACGTTGCGCTTCTTGATACACGAGACGGGAGACGAGGCTTTTCGGCTGGAATTCGCATGGGCAAGCCAGCTTCGCCTGAACGCCGTTGACGATTTCCTTGACGAGGCTTGGGTTGAACTCGGCGTCCGCCGTATTTCGGACCTCGTTGAGCGTGTTGCCGCGTGCCTGGATGTCTAAGGCGCGGACAGCACTCCTACGGCAGCGGTGAGAACGGCAGCGGATTCAGAATATGATTCGTCATATGGCGCACGGTTTCGCCGTATGTCTCCTTTGAGGCCAGCCATTCCGGATCCGCATAGAACGCCGCCCACGCTGCCTCCCGCGCCTCCCAGCTTTCCCATGCCAGCAGATAGATCACGCGGTGCGGAATCCCCACCTCCTCGCTCCAATACCCCACTGCACGGAACCCGTGCCGCTCAAAGATCCTGGTGGTCACGCTCGCAAACCGGTCGATGAGGTCCGGCAGCCGCGACGTATGCGCCTCATATTGCCTGAGTTCATAGAACATTCTTCACCGCCATTCAATCGATTCTTCTTCGCCTCATAGCGCCCTATCATTCAGGGTCGACGGGCAGCCCGGAGCCGGTGGCAACCTCCCACAGGAATCCATCCGCATCTGCAAAATACCCGCTATAGCCTCCCCAAAAGGTGTCAGCAGCCGGCTTGATGATCGTCGCGCCTGCCGATTCCGCCTGCTCTAGGACATCATCCACCTCAGCGCGGGTGCCAACATTGTGCGCAATCGTAAAACCGTGCATGGCGGGCTGCGGTGTTCCCCGCAGATCCGCGCGGTCAATATCATCCGCCAAATTGTCACGCGAATAGAGCGCAAGAAGCATGTCATTCATCTCAAAGAACGTTATCTCGTCCCCGCCCGCCTCATGAACGGGAAATCCGAGCCCGTCGCGGTAAAAGGCCGTTGAGCGTTTCAGATCAGATACGCCCAGCGTAATGATGCTGATTCGTGGTTCCATCTCGCCCTCCCCTCGTGAGACCAGCATACCGCTAGCCGCTCGCCATCGGGTCAACGTCAACCGTCCAACCGGGAGGGAGGGCGATAAGATTTAGCAAGTCGAGGGGCTCATCGCCAATAATCGTGATCTGCCATCGGTATCGTCCCCGCAGCCTCTGCATTGGCGCAGGGGCAGGGCCAATCACGCGCACGCCCATGATGCCCCGCGCGCGCAGTTCGCCACGCAGCACGCGCGTCAACTGTTCCGCCGCCAGCCGCGCATCACGCTGTGATAACCGAGCGCACGTCAGCCGGGCAACGCGCGTATATGGCGGATACCCACGCTGCCGTCTGAACTGGGTTTCCACCATGTAGAATTGGCGGTAATCCTGCGCTGCTGCAGCCTGCACCGCCTCGTGTTCCGGTTCATACGTCTGAACGATCACGCGACCGGGCGCATGGCCTCTCCCAGCGCGTCCTGCTACTTGGCAGAGCAGCTGAAAGATCCTCTCCGAAGCACGAAAATCTGGCGCGTTCAGGCCAATATCCGCGTTGACAACTCCGACAACCGTGACGCCGGGCAGATCGAGCCCTTTCGCAATCATCTGCGTCCCGACTAGGATATCGGCGCGCCGATCAATGAACTCACCGAGTATCGCCTCATGGCCCTGTGCCGCCTTCACCGCATCACTGTCCCACCTGATAACGCGCGCCCCGGGGAACGCCGCCTCGGCATCCGCCGCAACGCGCTCTGTGCCAATGCCGATGGCGCGGATTGTCGTGCGCCGGCAGCGTGGACATCTGGTTGGTGAACGGCGGCCGGCGCCACAGACGTGGCACAGAATGCTCTCATCGGCGTGATATGTCATGGCTGTTGCACATCGGCGGCATCGCATCGTATGGCCACACGCCCTGCACTGTACGGCCTGGCCCGCCCCCCGCCGGTTCACGAAGAGAATCGCCTGCTCGCCCCGCTCCAGCGCATCGGTTATCTCCTGCCGCAGAACACGCGAAAAAATGCTGCGGTTCCCCTCCATCAACTCCTGGCGCAGGTCCACGATCTCGACATCCGCGAGCGGTCGCTCCGTCCAACTCTGTGCGCCGTCGCCATCCTGAGTCGTCGTGATTCGCCCGGGGAGTTCAAGCAAAGTTATCTGATTCCTGAGGGCCGCATACATCGTCGCAACGTCCGGTGTCGCGCTGCCGAGGAGAACAACGGCGCCCTCACGGCGTGCCCGCTCAATGGCCACGTCACGCGCATGGTAGCGTGGCGCGGGCGCGTCCTGCTTGTATGTCCATTCCTGCTCCTCATCCAGGACAATCAGGCCAACGTCCGGGATGGGCGCAAGCGCCGCGCTCCGGGATCCGATAACGATGTCGAACTGCCCTTCTGCGATGCTGCGCCACTCGTCATAGCGTTCCCGCAGCGTCAGACCGCTATGCAGGACAGCAACGCGGCCCGGAAACCGCTCCCAGAATCGCCCGATCGTCTGTGGTGTCAGCGCGATCTCCGGCACAAGCATGATGCCTCGCTTGCCCATCTCAACAACCTTCTGAAAGGCCTGCAAGTACACCTCCGTCTTGCCGCTGCCCGTCACGCCATACAGCAGAAAGACATCACGCGCTGCCGAGTCCATGCTGGCGCTAACCTGATTCACGGCATCCCGCTGATGGGGCGTAAGTTGGAGCGCGGGCTGCGGGTTGGGCGCATGTCGGGATGCCAAAGGGTCACGACGAGTCTCCCGCTGCTCAATGACGATGAGGCCTGCCTGGACGAGAGCGTCCCATGACGGGCGTAACGCGCCTGAGATCTGGCGCAGATCAGAAAGCCTCGCGCCCGGGTTGTCGGCCACCGCCTCAAGAGCGTCCGCCTGCCGAAACGCGCCGGATGCCCGGATCTCCCTCGCACGGTCCACCAACGCATCACGTGGTATCGCCGCCTGCACGTAGGGTTCCATGCGCGGAGACAGACGTGGGCCTTCCCAGACATCGGACGTTTCCAGATAACCGCGTCCCGTCATTGCCGTGACGTCGCGGGCGGCCCGCGCGCCAAACTCGTCACGGATGGCGTCCGTGGTCGTTTCACCGGCCTCGAGCACGAAATCGAGAATGTCCGCGCGTCGTGCCGAGACACTATCGCGCGCCTCGTGGCCGGCGGGTGTCACCCGCACCACAATCGTATGTCGCCGCTCAAAGGCGGGTGGCAGCATGGGGCGGTACGCCGTGTACAGGTCTGAGTGATACCGCTCTGCGATCCACTCGCCAAGCCCCAGGAGCGGCGCGGCAATCACCGGGAAATCGGATGCAAGCGACTCAATTGGGCGTGTGCGTGGGTAGAGGGGTTCGTGGGTAAGCTGCAGGACGATCCCCTGAAACGTGTGCCGGCCAAAGGGGACGATGACGGCATGGCCGGGCGTGACGCGGCCTGCAAGCTCATCAGGGATGAAATACGTGAATGATCGTCGCCCCGCGCCCGGCGCGTTTACTGCGACTTGAGCATAGCGAGCGGTCTCTGAGTGAACCACCGTGGAAGAATTGTGAAGCGAACGCGCGTGATGGCGACCACCCCGGACGGGCCCTATTTCTCCTCGTCCTGAGAATCGTCGGCGCTTGGCGCAGCGTCCTCTGCGCCATCAGAGGCCTCATCGTTGTCCGCCTCGGCGCTTGACGCAGCGTCCTCTGCGCTGTCGGAAGGCTCATCGCTGTCCACCTCAGCCGCCGGCTCCGAGGTCACATCGGGCTCATCTGCCGGCGCCTCAACCGCGACATCCTCCTCAACGGGCTCATCCATGATTATGTCATTTTCTGGTTCAGCAACTGCAGCGTCTGCAACAACAATCGGAGCATCCTCAACCACGCGACGGGCGCGCGTGCCGGTCTTGATGCGGGCGCGGCGACCGGTTCTGCCCCGTTGATAGTAGAGGCGTGCGCGGCGCACCTTGCCCTGCCGAACAACGTCAATGCGCTCAAGGCGCGGCGAGTTGAGCAGGAACGTGCGCTCAACACCAACATTCTGGATCACACGGCGAATGGTGATATTGGCGTTGGGGCCGTTGCGGGTCATCCACATGACCACACCCTGCAGCTGTTGGGTCCGAACGCGCTCACCCTCAACAACCCGGTAGTACACCCGAACCGTGTCACCCGGGCGAACGTGCTGATAGCGATGCTGCGTTGGTATTGAGGTCAGCAGATGGCCGACGTCCATGATTCAAGCGCCTTCCTTGCGTAGTCTCGTGAACAATAACCGAATGAAAGATATTCAGTTGACCCGATTCCCGGGGCCTCGCCTGCGCGCACACGCCAGCGACAGCACTTGTGAGTATACACGACTCCTTGTGAGATGTGCGCTCTATTCCTGCCAGCCGTGCTCTCGCAGAAATCGCCGATCCTGGTCAGACAGGTCGGCGGAATGGAGCAGGTCCGGGCGCCGTTTGAGTGTCCGCGCCAATGACTGTTCCCTCCGCCACGTATCTACGCGGGCGTGGTCGCCGGAGAGCAGAATCTCCGGAACCGCCTCATCCTCCCAGACTGCCGGGCGCGTGTACTGCGGGTGCTGCAAGAGGCCGGACGCGAAGGAATCCTCCCGGCCAGACTCCTCGCCGCCAAGAGCACCCGGCACACGCCGCGCGATCGCCTCAATGAAGACCATGGCGGGCAGCTCCCCGCCCGTCAGCACATAATCACCGATGGATATCTCACGCGTGATGAGTTGGCGGCGGGCTCGCTCATCAATCCCCTCGTACCGTCCGGACACGATGATGATGCCATCAAGCTTGGAGAAATCATCCACGACGGTCTGCGTCAGCCGTTCTCCCTGCGGATCCATCAACACAACGGGTGGCGCCCCTACACCTCCCGCCTCAGCGCAGCGCTGCGCCTCCGTGATGGATTCAGCGAGAGGGCCTGCCTTGAGCACCATGCCGGGACCACCGCCGAATGCCGAGTCATCAACAACGCGGCGTGAACCCTCGCCATGGTCCCGGAGATTGTGGACGCACACGTCAATCAGTCCGCTGCTCAGCGCCCGGCCGATGATGCTCTCACCCAGTGGGCCGGGGAACAGTCCGGGAAAGAGCGTGACAACGTGTACCTTCACGGGGAATGAGCCGCCTATTCCGACCGCGGCGGGTGTTCATCTGTGCGGGCCTTGAGAAGCACCTCGAGCGTATGGGGTAGAACCGGCATTAGAACATCGAGGCACTCCCGCACAGCGTTCGGGCTGCCGGGGAGATTGATGATCAGCGTCTGTCCGCGAATGCCGACGACCTGCCGAGATGTCATTGCCATCGGCGTTTGGGGCACCGTCTGGGCACGCATCTGCTCTGCCATGCCGGGCACAATCCTGTCCAAAACGTCCAGTGTTGCCTCCGGTGTCACATCACGCGGGCCAACACCCGTCCCCCCCGTCGTGACGATGAGCGCGATGCTGTCACTGTCTGCCCACGAGCGCAGCTGAGCGGCAATAGCGGCGCGGTCATCCGGTGTGATAATTTTTTCGGCGACGGTCCAACCCTGGTCTGCAACCAGTTCTTCAATCAATTTACCGCTTCGGTCGGCTCGCTCACCGGCGGAGCCTGAATCGCTGGCAACAAGGACGGCAACACGAATATCGGTCATTTTATCCACCTGATGGGGCGTTTCATTCCTCGAGTGCGGCATGCCACCGGGCTCATTCGTCCTGTTCCGGGCTCTGGCGTGGGCGCTCGCTCAGGTCTTCAATGGTGGGGTACCCCAGATCTATGGCGTTAATGAAGGCAATCTTGGCCTTCTCCCTATCTAGATTCGTCCAGATATAGCCATTCGTGGGGAGAAACTTTAGCAGGCCAAGGATGGCGGGATGGAGTCCGTCAGTGTGGACAAATCCATTTTCGATTACGGGGAGATATTTTTCCGGAACTTCTTCATTTTTCGTTATCGGCGCGGCTTTTTCGGATTTGTCATGGCCATTTTTGCGGCCACTGGTCTGACGGCGGCGATTTTTCGGCCGCGGGCCTCGTCCGTGCAGGGCGCTCGACAGCTGGATACCGGCATCACTTGCGAATTGCGTGAAAAAGGTGACGGCCTTCTCAGCGGTATTGGGAGCGGACCCGGCCCTCTGGAAGGCCTCCTTTATCTGCAGCCGCGTCGCATACGGCAGGTCAACCTTCTCAAGGAGGGGTTCATATTTCTCTGTAAAGAGCGACGAGAGGACGCGGTGCTTGGCGGTGTCATTCGGGGGGTTCGCAATCTGTTCAAGGCGTGAATTGGTGTTTCCCTGCGGATCAATGAGCCCAAAGAAAGACAGGGCGGCCTGGATGCCGGATCGCGTTGAACCGGAGAAAGACATCGTATTCCACACGCTGACATCAAAGCGGCGTGGCACCGGCTTGAAATGCAGTTTCAGGTTTGAGAGAAACGTCTCCCAGCTCTTGTATGAGCCGTATGGGGGAGCCGTGCCGGGAGCTCGGGGGCCGCTTGTCATGTGTCCTCTGCCGGTTGTCCATTCTCTTTTCGATGCGCTCATCATCACCCGATTTTTCGCCTGCTGTCAACACCACTTAATCCGTGGGTATCGCGCCTTTTTTCGTTGAATGGACACGGCGGGACAAAATCTTGAGAGTGGGTTGAAATCGGTTCACGATTGGTACATGCGCCGGGAGAAAAGAACCCGCACGGACACCGAACCGTAGACCCGGCGCGGACACAAGGGGAGAAGGAGGGGAGTGATGGTAGCGAACTCGCACATATACCATGTCCCTGCCCTGTTGGACGAGGTCATCGAGACGCTGCAGCCGCATGCCGGTGGGACGTACATCGACTGCACATTGGGTGAGGGATCAGTAACCGAGGCGCTCCTGAATGCAGGCGCGCAGGTGCTCGGTATCGATGCCGATCCTGAGATGATTTCGTCGGCGGCAAGCCGCTTGAGGGACGTGGCACACGCGCGCTACACGCTGGCGCAGGCGAATTTCGCGTGCCTTAAAGAGGTAGCGGCCGAATACGGCTTCACACAGGTGCAGGGAATCATCATGGACGTCGGCCTGTCATCTCGGCAGCTGCAGGCGATCCAGCGGGGATTCACGTTCCAGGACGAACAGCCACTGGACATGCGGTATGACCCTCGGCAAGACGTCACCGCCGCAGACCTGGTGAATGATCTGCCGGAGCAGGAGTTGATTGACCTGCTCAGGACGTATGGCGAGGAGGACGCGTGGTCCGCGAAATCCATCGCCCGGACAATCATGGGGCGGAGGCCCCTGTACACAACACGGGAGCTCGTTGAGTGCATCGAGCTCGCGGTTGGGCAGCGCAGCGCGGCGCGACTACACCCGGCAACCAAGGCGTTCATGGCGCTGCGGTTGGTTGTCAACGCAGATCTCCAGGCCTTGGAGTCGGCCCTCCCTCAGGCGCTGGATCTGCTGGCGCCCGGCGGCCGATTGGCCGTCATTGGATATCAGAGCTTGGAGGATCGTGTCATCAAGCAGTTCCTCCACCGGGAGGCAAAGGATTGCCTCTGTCCTCCCGCTCAGCCGGTCTGCACATGCGAGCATACGGCGCTGGTTCGGCTGCCACGGCGGCAGGGAATCACGCCGTCTGTCGCGGAGATCGCGCGGAACCCTGCAAGCCGTTCGGCCCGGCTGCGGGTGGCAGAGCGGATTGCGGCCTAGAGGAACCTGAGTGGACACCGGGGCAGCGCACGCGGGGAAAGAGTGAGAAAGCGGAGAGTGGCGGAACGATGGACCAGATAATCGCCAGCATCGAACTGAGCGACACGGCCTTGCGAGGAGCTGTTGCACGACAGCGCCCGGGGTCGACGCGGATGCTCGCCTCTGTCGTGGCTCCCTCTGCCGGCGTCATGGACCAGGACGTCGTCGATGCAGATGACCTGGCAGACGTTCTCTCCGCCATCTCACGCAGATTCCGCAGGGACGTTGACTTCCCGCTTGAGAACGTCGCCTTCGTTGTGCCATCCGGACAACTCCGATTCCACGAGGTTGATGTGGCGATCCGCCCGTCCGGCACACGCGGGGTGGTCTCAGCAGGCGACGGGGAAAGGCTCCTCAACAAGGCCAGCAAGACCTTTGCGATGAACGGCAGGCGCCTCCTCCACGTCATCCCTCAGTCCTATTATCTTGGCGGCAAGGCGTATGAGCGCCTGCCGATCGGCAAGGTTGGCAAGGATCTCACCGCCCTCTGCCTTCTTATCTCATGTGACGAGGCCACCTTTATGCGAACGCGTGAGGCGGCACAGATTGCGGGCAGCGAGAACATCGCGCTGGTGGCCCGCCCGGTCGCAGAAAGCTGCGCGGCCGTCACGGACACTGAGCGTGAACAAGGCACGGCAATCCTCTCACTTGGAGACCGCATCAGCACCGTGACGGTCATGCATTACGGGCAGTATCTCGGTTCCGCAAACTTCGGGATTGGGACACGCCATTTCTTGAACGATATCTCAATAGCGCTGAGTGTCCCCTACCCTACCGCGGAAGCGGTTTTGCAGCAGGTTGGTTTTCTCTCCAACGTGGCTGGGATCTTTCGCGGCGGTGTACAGGTGGGGGATAGAGAGGTCACCGTTGACTGGGTTGAGACAGTCTCAACGCTGCGGGAGCGAGCAGAGGAGCTGTTCACGATGGCTGACAAGGCCATCACGAGCATTGCCGGTCATCGCGAGCTTCCGGGCGGTTTGGCGCTGAGCGGCCGCGCGATCCTGCGGGAGGGCCTCCCGCAAGTCGCCCGCACCGTCCTCCCAATGCCGGTTCGGTGGGCAGCGCCGCGCGGCATTGAGGGCATGCCGCTCGCACTATCTGACAGCACCGCCTGGGTCCCGGCCGTGGGAGGCCTCGTCTGGGCGGGAAGTGTACGTGATCCACTTGCAGCGCCATGGGTTAGCACGGAGGGGGCGCAGGGCGTCCGCGCCGGCGCGCTGGGCCGTTTGGCGAGGAAGCTGGGCGGCGGCCGCAACGGGGATCACGCCGAAAAACACGACATATCACGCCGTTCCGGGCAAGGGCAGTACCGGACGGACTTTGGAGACAGCGCGGGAAGAGAGCAGACAGAAGAGAGAGAGGAGTACAGACATGTCACTGCCTGAAGATGTAGACGGGTTGGTCCGAATCAAGGCATTCGGAATCGGCGGCGGCGGAGGCAATGCGGTGTCCAGGATGGCTCGGGAGGCCGTTCCGGGGATCGAGTACATTGCCGTGAACACGGACGCGCAGGCCCTTGCGCGGACGGACGCGCCGTATCGCCTTCGCATTGGGGATCAGATCACGCGCGGCCTGGGTGCCGGCGGCAATCCTGAGATCGGCAAGCAGGCCGCTGAGGAAAGCCGTGACGACATCTATGAGGCCGTCAAGAACTCTGACATGGTCTTTGTTGCCAGCGGCATGGGCGGCGGCACCGGCACGGGCGCGGCCCCTGTCATCGCCAACATCGCCCGTGAGACCGGCGCGCTGACCATCGGCATTGTCACGCGGCCGTTCGCCTTTGAGGGAATGCACCGCGCGCGGCAGGCCGAAGAGGGCATTGCCAATCTGCACGGCTGCGTTGACAGCCTCATCATCGTGCCGAACGAGCGGCTCCTTGCCGTGGCAGGCACGGAGGCCTCCTGGCACGATGCGTTCCGCATGGCGGACGATGTCCTCGGGCAGGGCGTCCATGCCATCTCGGAGCTTGTCACCGTCCCGGGTGAAATCAACCTTGATTTCGCGGACGTGCGGACGGTCATGACACACTCCGGGCAGGCCCTCATGGCCATCGGCTCGGGGCGTGGCAGCACGAGAGCGACGGATGCGGCGCGCGCCGCTATCCAGAATCCTCTGCTTGAGATCGACATCACCGGCGCAACGGGTGTGATGTATAACATCACCGCCGGGTCTGACCTCTCACTCGCAGAGATTCATGCCGCCTCGGACATCATCGCCCAGGCTGTTGATCCCAACGCCAACATCATTTTCGGTGTCGTCTCCAACCGCGCCAGTGATGGCGAGGTGCAGCTGACGCTCATTGCCACAGGCTTTGAGACGATGCCGGACGGCCTCGAGGATGACGAGGTGGTTGATCAGATTCTGCGCGACGCCCTTGGCGACGGGGACCTGGATCTCCCGCCATTCCTGCGGCGCAAGTCCAGGAGGGTCGCGCGGTAAGCCCACGGGGCACATACATAGAACTTTAACACCCAGTCTTCCCCTACCCCCAGGGAGGCGCAGGCCACACGATCTACCGGATCCGGCCTGCGTTTTCCTTTTTTGTGCCTTCTCGCCCCGGCGCCCCGCTGACCCCTGCAATTCCTGCGCGGCAGAAAATCCCCGTTATGGCAGGAAAGCAGACGGCGCCTAGCGCCCCACCGCCTCAGCAATCTCTCTCGGCAGCTGGAACGTGACATTCTCTTCCAGCGCCTTGAGCGTGCGCACATCCTCCACCCCCATGGAGATGAAGTGCGCGATGACGTCCTCCACAAGCGAGTCCGGGGTGGATGCCCCTGAGGTGATGCCAAGGGAGCGCGCTCCCTCCAGCCAGGACTCATCCATATCCTCAATGCTGGCCATCAGATATGCCCTGCACTGCCCCACATTCGCAACCTCACGCAGACGCTGGGAATTGCTGCTGTTCTCCGCACCGAGCACGAGAACGACGTCCGTCTCCTGCGCAAGCAGTTTCACGGCGTCCTGGCGGTTCTGTGTGGCAAAGCAGATATCAGACCGTGCCGGCATCCTGATATTGGGGAAACGCGCCTTGAGGGCGTCCACAATCTCCGTGGTCTCATCCACACTCAGGGTTGTCTGCGTGACAAGGGCAGTCCGGTCCGGGTCCGGAACGGTCACCGCCGCCGCATCATCCAAGTCTTGAATCAGGATAATCTCATCCGGCGCCTCGCCCATCGTTCCAATGATCTCATCATGGCCTGCATGGCCAATGAGGAGGACCTTGTAGCCGTCCCGGACATAGCGGACGGCCTCCACGTGCACCTTGGTCACGAGGGGGCATGTGGCATCGATGATGTCAAGCTCCCGCCCCCGCGCCATATCCCGGACAATGGGGGCGATTCCGTGAGCGCTAAAGATGACGCGTCCGCCCGCCGGCACCTCTGACACCTCTTCAACAAAGACGGCGCCCTTGCGCTCCAGGTCTTGGACGACAAACAGGTTATGCACAATCTGCCGGCGCACATAGATCGGGGGGCCATACTGGGCGATGGCCAGTTCAACCGCCTCAATCGCCCGGATGACACCTGCACAGAAACCACGCGGCTCGGCAAGAATAATTCTCTCGATAGTCACGGCATTGTCCATTTATCTCACTAGTGGCTGCGCAATCAATCTAAATCCATCATACACCGCGGCCCGCAACCTGGTTCCACTCCGCTCAGCGCGCCCTCATATGAGTCCTCCCAATGTTGTTATAGTGGGACTAGCGCATTGAGTGGCTGTACCGTGCAGTTTGCGATTCACGCGCCCCAAGACCGCCGGAGGTGGCCTGTGAACGATATCCGACTTCACCAGGAGATTCCCCGAAACGTCCGCACCGTTATCATCGCCTTCTTCGGCTGGGCCGATGCCGGCGATGCCGCAACAGGCGCGGTCGATTTCCTTGGACGGGCGCGCAACGCGGAGCTCGTCGCTGAGATCGAGCCGGACAGGTTCTTCGATTTCACGGATTACCGTCCCATCGTCAATGTCGACGATTCCGGCGTGCGCTCACTCACATGGCCCCAGAACCGCTTTTACCTTGCGCAGGGCACGGACGCGACGGAGCCGCTCTTGCTGTTCTCCGGCATTGAGCCGCATCTGCTCTGGACCAGCTTCACCAACCAGTTCGTTGATTTCATCACGGAATGCGG
Source organism: Dehalococcoidia bacterium (assembly GCA_965214725.1). GTDB lineage: Bacteria > Chloroflexota > Dehalococcoidia > UBA6926 > UBA6926 > VXMO01. The sequence continues at coordinate 531,427 of OZ243973.1, forward strand.
CGTTGAGCATCTCATCTCATTCGGAGCGCTCCTGAACGCCGTGCCGCATACCCGCAAGCCATTCGTCAACGGCAGCAGCAGAACGCCCGAGGTAAAGGCGACCATGGAGCGGCTCGGCATATCACGGGGCGGTTCATACAACGGTCCCACAGGCATATCCGCCGTAATCGGTGAGGCGTGCCAACGGCGTGGCATCGCCTATTCCAGTCTGTGGGGACATGTCCCGCACTACATCCAGACATCGCCGAATCCCACCATCATTCACGCCATTCTGGACACGTTGCGGCAGTCAGTCGGGATTGGCGCAGACCTCCGCGAACTGGAGGGCGAATCCGCCGCATTCTATGAGCAGTGTGAAGAGGCCATCGAGGAAGAGCCGTCCATGCGGCAATACGTCCACAAGCTTGAGCAGTACTACGACGAGACGGAGCAGGAGCGGCTCTCAGGGCGCTCAAGCGGGGCGAGCATCATCACGCCTGATTCACCGGATTTCCCCGACCCGCAAGACCTCGTGGACGAGCTCGAGGATTTCTTCCGCAGGCGTCCACCCTTTAATGGGTCATCAACCTAGCGTTCACGCTAGAATGGACGGAGACGGGGCGTAGCGCAGCCCGGCAGCGCGCCTGCTTTGGGAGCAGGAAGTCCCCGGTTCAAATCCGGGCGCCCCGACTTTTCCGCTATACCGCCGCCGGTTCACGCCGGACCACCCCTACCCCGCGGCTCATGGCGGCCAGCGATATGACGATGCTGATTGACACGACGATCGCCGCGATGAGGTATGGCGCGCCCGTCAAACCGTCCGCTGAGTCCGCGATGCGCCCGCTCATTGCAGCTCCAACAGCCACGCCGAGCGAGTACGCGCCGTAAAAGACGCCGAAGGCGAAACCGCGATGGCTCGGCCCGCCTGAGTCCGCCACCAACGCGGCGGCGGCAGGAAAGAGCAGGCCAAACCCCAACCCGACCACAATCATGCCGACGTAGACTGCCCATAATTCCTGATTGGCGGCCATGAGGATCAGACCGGCCCCAAAGAGAACGAGGCCCCCACTGACGATGGCCAGCCTATTGAATCGATCGCCAAATATCCCAATCGCGCCCACCATCATGATGAGCGCCATGAGAGCGTAGACGGTGAACGCAGCGCCGGACACTCGCGCCGTTTCGCCGAGTTGCTCCACATGCAGCGGCAGATACGCCGCCAGCGAGCCGATGCCGATAGTCAGCGCAACGGCAACGATGGACGCAACAAGCAGCGCACGGACATCCGGTCTGTCTCCCCTCTGAGTGGGAGCGGCCTCTTGCGCAGCCGGCTCCGGCCGCGGCTCATCCACCCCGCGAGAGCCAAGCACGTACACCACCGCCGTGATGACCATCAACGCTGCCGCAATCAGGAATACTGGCTCATACCCGATCCTGTCCGCCAACACTCCCGCCGTGAGAGGCCCGACAACGGCGGCCACTGCTATGCCGCCTGCGCTGCGTCCCATCCTGCGGGCACGCGCGCTGTGCTGCGTGGAATCACCCAGCATGGCAAACGCTCCGGGCGTGAGGACGGCGGCGGCGATGCCGTGCAGTCCGCGCACAGCCAACAGCCACCATTCATTGCCTGCGAATGCGTATCCGGCCAAGGCAAGCGCAGTGAGCGCCAAGCCCATCGTTATGGGGATTCTCCGACCAAACCGATCCAAAAAATAACCCGCCACAACGTTGCCAGGCAGGTTCGTGATGGAATAGATGCCGACGATGATTCCAACCATCGCCGTGGACGCGCCAAGGTCCTCGGCATAGGTCGGAACCAGAGGCAGCCCCATGAAGAAATCAAGGAAGGCGACAAACACAACAAGCGTTGCGAGTTGAGCTCCGCGACGCGCAGTTTTGTCCGGGGAGATGACACGATGATTCACTGATGTCATGCAGATTGGTCCCACCATGCCCGCATGCATCGCGAGCATTTCACATTACCGTATCATGCGCGGGTAGCACAGTATGATTGAATCAGATGTCGCACAAGGATAGGAGGAGGCGTGGCTGCAGTTCGCTACATCGTAAAGGACGTGGACGAAGCCGTGTTGTTTTACACGTCGCTCTTGGGCTTCACAGTTGTAGAACAGTACGGCTCCGCCATGGCCATTGTTGCGCGTGACGGCCTGAATCTATGGCTCGCCGGGCCGCGCGCATCCGCATTTCGCTCCATGCCGGATGGTCGCCAGCCTGAGCCGGGCGGCTGGTCACGGATTGTCATCGAGACTGACGACATCACTCACACGGCAAGTGAACTGCGTGACGCGGGCGCCGCGTTCCGCAATGACATCATCAGCGGGCCGGGTGGCCGGCAGGTCATCGTGGACGATCCGTCCGGCAACGCTATCGAGATCTTTCAGCCAGACTGAGCGTCTCCACCGGATGCCATAGTATGGAAGGGAACGGGCGCCACACAACAAACAGGGCGTGAGGGGGATTGTATATGCCCGGCTTGACTGAATTCAGCCTTGATGGGAAAACGGCAATTGTCACCGGCGCCGGCCAGGGCATCGGCAAAGGCATCGCCCTCGCGCTTGCGGAGGCGGGCGCGAACGTGGTTGTCGCCGGAATCACCGTCACAGATCGGTCGCGCTCAGAGGCAGATCTGGAGGCGACAGCAGAGGAAATCCGCGCGATTGGCCGCACTGCCCTGCCCATCGTCGCAGACGCGCGCGACGACAATGACGTTCATGAGGTGATCAACGCGGCGCGGTCCGAGTTCGGCGCGCTGGACATCATGGTCAACAACGCGGGCGGCAGTTTCAATGCCCGTTTTCCGGACATCAGCGAGCGGGGCTTTGACGCCGTCATGCGCAATAACCTGAAGAGCACATTCCTGTGCTGCCAGGCGGCCGGGGCCGTCATGCGGGAACAGCAGTCCGGCGTGATCATCAATCTCTCGTCCAGCACGGCTTTCGCCGGCTCCATCACCCAACCCGTGTATGCCGCCACCAAGGCGGGCATTGTCAATCTCACGCAAACCCTCGCTGTTGAGTTCGCGCCACACGTGCGCGTTGTCGCCATCGCCCCCGGCCTCACGGACACCGTCGGCATGCGGGCAGGCTTCGGTGATGAGGCAGAGACGCGCGTGGCGGCGCAGGCACAGGGCATGGCCGCCAAACGGCTCGCCTCAACACGCGATCTGGGGCTCGCCTGCGTCTTTCTCGCCAGCGAGGCCGCATCCTACATCAGCGGTGTGACACTGCGCATCGACGGCGGCGGACGCGCGGCGGACGAGTAGGTCCGCGATGCCGGCCGCGGGGCGAGAAGTAGCATGACCCTCGACGATACCCTTTCTGAGGAGCTGCGCCTGTTGCGCCACACCGTACGGGGAGTCGTGCGTGACGTTGTCGCGCCCCGCGCATGGCAGATCGATCAGGACCGCGAATACCCGCAGGATGTCTTTGAGGCGTTCCGCGATCAGGGTTTGTTCGCGCTGGCGCTCCCCGAGTCGGACGGCGGGACCGGCGCGGGGGCCATGGGGCTCGCCATTGCCGTTGAGGAAATTGCGCGCGCCTGCGCAGCATCCGCGCAGATGCTCATCCTCTCCGCGCTCGTCACATGGCCCATGCGTCTGTTCGGCACTGACGACATGCGCCGCAACTACGTCACCGCTGTCGGCAACGGCGCCAAGCGCGGCTCCTTTGCGTTGACTGAACCCAACGCCTCGTCTGACCTCGGATCCATGATCACCCGCGCCGAGAAGGTTGACGCTGATTATGTCCTCAATGGTGAGAAGGATTTCATCAGCGGATCACCACAGGCCGATTTCTTTATCGTGTTCGCGCGAATAGATGCAGGTCAGGATGTCGATTCGCCCATGACCGCATTCCTTGTAGATGTCCCGCAGCCGGGCGTCATCTTTCTGCGGCGAGATGAGGGGATGGGGCTTAAGGGGATGCCGCATTGTGACTGGTCTTTCGATGGGTGCCGCACGCCGGAATCGCACATGATCGGGAGCATCGGGCAAGGCGCGGAGGTTGCCCGCCTGAGCATGAATGCGATTCAGCCGCTGCTGGCCGCGCGTGGCGTGGGCGCCGCGGAGGAGGCAATCGCGTTCACACGGGACTACGCCAACACCCGCCGCATCTATGGAGGCCTGCTCGCAGATCTGCAGACCACGCAGCTCCACCTCGCCGATATGATCGTCACCGTGGAGGCAGCCCGGCTGCTCGCCTATCAGGCGGCGCGCATGGTGGATGAGGGACGTTTCCATGGCGAGGCGGATGCCGCCTACGTGAATGCCGCCAAACTGATGGCAGCTCGCGCCGCCGTCCAGGCAACGGACCGCGCCATGCAGGCCGTTGGTGGCCACGGCTATATGGAGGTTCACCCACTCGAGCGGATGTATCGGGATGCGCGCCACTTGAGTCTGTACATGGGAACGAGTGAGGTCCTCAGCCTCCGTGTTGCGCGCGCCGTGTTGGACGGTGCGCTCGGATACGGGCCAACCGTCTCACGGCAGTCCACGGAGGAACGCGCACGACGGCACGGATAAACTGACGACACTAGCGGGAGGTGGTGATGGCTGAATTCACACTGCGGGTGGGCGACGCGGAGATCATCGCGCTGACCGATATGAACGTCCGGTATCCGCTCCCGCTTGACACCCTCTTCCCTGAGGTTCCCATCGAGGCATGGGATGAGTACAGGGAGAAATATCCCGGGACGCTGGAAGGACAGCATATGCGGCTTGAGATTGGCTGCTATGTTGTTCGCGCCGGCAGCCAAACCGTCCTCATTGACACCGGCTACGGCCCCGGCCCGATTGAGGGGGAGCTCGGCATTCTTATGGACGGGCTGGCGGCCAGCGGAATCTCGCCGACAGACATCGACATCGTCTTTCTATCGCACCTCCACCCTGATCACGTGGGGTGGAATGTCCGCGAAAATGCGGACGGCCCGCCCGAGCCCATGTTTCCGAATGCCCGCTACGTGGTTCATGAGTTGGACCTTGAGCATTTCCGCAAGCCGGAGGTTGAGGCCACCATGTCATTCACGTTCATGGATCGGCTCGTCAATCCTCTCGACACGATGGGACTGCTAGATACGATCAGTGAGGATACGAACCTGACGCCGGAGATCAGGGCCATTCACACGCCCGGCCACACCCCCGGTCATATGAGCGCGCTGGTCGCGTCAAATGATGAGGAGGCGATGATTCAAGGTGATGTGATTATTCATCCCGCCCAGGTCACTGAGGATGGCTGGAATTGTCGCTTTGACGTCGATTGGCCGCTGTCTGAGACAACACGCCGCGCCATGCTCGCAGACATGGAGGCACGGAACATTCCCGTCATCTCGTGCCATTTTCCGCTGCCCGGCTTTGGACGCGTCACGCGCGAAAACGGCAAGCGCGTATGGCGTGTTGGCCTGGACATGCAGGCCGCAGGAGGTTCGTCATGACGGCCGATAAGACATCTGCGGAGGCACGCCGCGTGCTGGATTCCGTCGATCCGCAGGAGATGGTTCGCCTCGCTGAAAATCTCGTACGCGTGCCGAGCTTCAAGACAGAGGAAACGGATATCGCGCGGTTCCTTGCCGACTTTCTCAGCGAACGCGGCTACGAGGTTCAACTGCAAGAGGTGGAGCCGGGGCGTTTTCAGACCATCGGCATCCTGCGCGGCAGCGGCGGCGGCATGTCATTCATGCTGAATGGCCACACGGACATCGATCCGCTCGCGATGGGATGGCGGCGGGATCCATGGTCGCCACGCGTGGAGGATGACCGCCTCTACGGCGCGGGAATCCGCAACATGAAGGCCGGGCTTGCCTCCATGATCACCGCCGCTGAGGCGATCCGACTTTCCGGTATCGACCGGCGCGGTGACATCATCCTGGCATGTGTGGTGGGTGAGCTGCAGGGGGGCGTGGGAACGCTGTACCTCTGTGAACACGGCCCGCTTGCAGACATGGCGGTGGTGCCGGAGCCGCATGGCGCAAACAACATTCTGACCACCCACGCCGGCGTTGTTGAGCTGGCCGTTCACATCATCGGCAATTCCCGCCACATCGTCCGCAAGGATGAGGCCATTGACGCCATCGCCAAGATGGCAAAGGCGATTCCGGCAATCAACAACGTTGAATTCACATTCACACCCCGTGAGGACCTCCCCGGTCTACCTCGGATCAACGTTGGGGCAATCGTTGGGGGACGGGGGCGTGACTATGACCTGCGCGGGCCGAACTGGGTGTCCGATTTCTGTACCGCCCTTGTCGATGTTCGCTTCCTGCCCGGCATGTCATCCGATTCCGTCCGGGCGGACATCGCGCGGGCGCTGGACGCCCTCAAGCGTGATGACCCTGATTTTGCGTACGAAATCGAAATGCCGCCCGATCCCAAACATCGCGTCTTTACGCGCGTCATGGAGCCGTTCGATCTGCCTAAGGATGAGTCGATTGTGGAAGCCGTTCTACGGAGCTTCCGCAAGGTGACGGGCCGTGAGCCTGACGGCTTTGGAACCGTGCTGCCCGGGTCGTACACAGGGGATGACACAACCCACTTGTGGCGCGCCGGTGTTCCATGCCTATTGTACGGACCGGCGGGCGCCTCGGAATCAGAAACAATCCCGGACGAGTACGTGCGCATCCCGGATATGGAGCAGGTTGCCCGTGTCCTTGCGCTCACGGCCCTGGATGTGACCTCCCTGCCCGCTCCCTAGTAGAATGGACTGTGCAGGCACAATCACGGAGAAAACGTTATGGCTACAGCGGAACAGGACACGCGAAGGACACTGACGGTCATCGGGACAGAGCCCATCACGGCCGAGCAGATGATGGAGACGGACGAGCGTGGGGAGTTGGTAGAGGGGGTCTTTTGTCCAACCATGGCGCCAGGATTTGAACACGGCAAGCTTATGACGGAGATTGCAAGCCTTCTGCGAGACGTTGTGCGACCAGAGAAACTCGGACATATCACCTCGGGGGATTCCTTTGTATTGCTGAGCGGGGAACTCGATACCTTGCTCGGCCCTGATGTTGCCTACTTCTCGAAGGAGCGGATTCCTCTGGACACGGTGAATCGCGGCGCATCTGACGTTCCGCCTGAAATCGTTGTTGAGATAGGTTCCCCCAGCCAGAATGTCAACGATGTCCGCGGCAAGGCCGCCTTGTGGGTGCTTGGCGGCGTCACTCTCGTGTGGGTGGTGTGGCCGGACTCCAAGACCGTCGAGGTCTACCGTCGTGACCGCCCCGCTGTCAGGTTGACGGAGGACGATACCCTCAGCGGTGAGGACGTCCTGCCCCAATTCTCCGTTCCTGTCCGGGATATCTTTGACGTGTAGCGGGCCAAGCCTTCCTTACATCATGCGGGCATCGTCCGGGCCCATGCCGGGCGGGGGGCTCTCCTCGTGGGGCCTCAAGTCGGAGCGAACGCGCAGCCATCTCGGCAAGGGCGCTCTGACCGGACCCTCCTCTGCCACTCTTGCGACCGGCTCGCTCGCCGGCTTATGACGAGGCGGCGGATACAATGCGCGAATATTGGCCCAGATGTCACGGAGCCGGCTCATATCATCCCCGGAGGGAGCAATGCCGCCATACCGCGCGCGCACGAACGAATCAGTGAAAATCGCGATATCCTGCCCAACGAATAAGCGACTGAGCTCCGGCTGAAACTCCTGTGGTGTCTCCCACCCCACTCGTGAGACGCCGTGATCATCCGCCAGCGCCAACAGCCCACGGTATGCCCCGAGCGCAACGGAGACAGGATTGTTTGGATCCAGATCAGTTGTCACATGCTCCCGCCCGGACCGCCGACGGAATCGGCCGGCCAGCGCGGACAGGGCGGATGAAAGATCCTCGACAATCGTCGTCTCACCCTGCAGGCGCTCCCGCTGTTCGTCCATCTCTCTCGTGGAACGGCGTCCGCGGAATCCGCTGAAGAGCCTCCACAAGAACCACGAGATACCAATCACCGCGGCGGTAACACCCGCCCAGCCGGCAAAGCGAGACAGCCAGTAGAGCAGCCTGTTCTGTTCATCTTCCTGTTCAAAGATGCGCTCAAAATCAGGCGCGGACGGGAGCTGAAACTCCACGCCCTCGCCATCAGTCGCAAAGAAGCGAATCACCTCAAAGAACACCCAGACAAATGCGCGGATAACAATCTCAAAGACCCAGCCAATGACGGCAAAGAATGGCAGGAAGAGCCGCCCGGCTACCTCAAAGACTGTTCCGGCAAATCGTCCAAGTTCACCCTCCGCGAGGACGGCGAGGAGAACGCTGCCTAAGACAATCCCGCCGACGGTGAGCATCATCACGCGCGGCCAGTCACGCAGGCCGGCGCTCTGCTCCGGATCCATGGCTGTGATGTGGATCAGGGCAAATGAGGCTATCCCTGTCCCGAAAAAGAGGAATGTGGGGACCGGCGCGCCGGAGTACCCCGCAAGAACAACGTCTGCGACCACACCCAGCACGACGACTGCAACACCGATGCGGAATGATTGCGCGAGCGAGTTGATCCAGACAGGCTTCTGCCCGAGATGCGCCCCGCGCCACCAGAAGACGCCGAGAATGATTCCCCCCACAATGGGGTGTCGACCCTCCTGCCACTCCTGCCAGAACCACAGCGGCCATGAGAAGTCCCAGCCGACCTGCGGCAGGATGGCAATACCGACATAGATGACGATCACGCCGGCGCCGGCCGCGATGCCGCGCGCCGCTGCCATCGGCGCGTCCTCCGGTATGACCCAGCGTGTAAGCACGTACCCTGAACCGGCAACAAGCAGCGCGAGCCAGACCGGAACCAGGCTCTCCCCAGCCCCAATCAGCAGGAGAGCCAGTGCAGCAGCGACGGTGATCCACGCGACCTCCATCGAGAGGCGCGTGGCCTCCAACGCGACGGGCGCCCATCTCATGCGGACACTCCCGAGGCGGGCGCGTCATAGTCCGCGTGCCGCTCTACTACCCCGGGCCGGAAGATGGCCTCACGCTCCAACTGCGCCATCTGGATGCCTATCTCATGCACGGTGATCTCCGGGTCAGAAAGCTGGGGGGCGGGTGTTTCAGATGTCCACACCACGCTTGGTTTCGTGCCCGCACGGCGCAGGGCGCGGAGCGCGTTCACCGTCTCCTCGTCCAGGACACTTGTAATCAGGATGACGGTCGCGCCAACAGGCATGCGCCGTGTCTGTTCCGGCAGGAACTGCCCCATCGCTTGACGCCCGAGAGGCGTCACCACAGCAAGGTTCTCAAGGACCGTCGTCAGCTGTTCACGGGTACGGTTCGGCATGACACGAATCGGCTCGTCCGTTAAGGGGGAGATGCTGTTGGTCATGAAACCGAAGGCCATCTTGCGTGAATAGGCCCACTCGGCAATGGACGCGGCCGCCGTCACGCCGCGCTCCAGCAAGACAGGCGAGTAGCCCCATTGCCCCTCCGCAGCGCTCAGCGTCTGTGCATTCAGGGCCAGAATCATGGTCTCTGAAACGGAGGGCGAGAAGATGCGCGTCATGAGTGATTGAGAGCGCGCCGTCGCCTTCCAGTCCACGCGTCTGAGTGATTCTCCCGGCTCAAAAGGCCTCAGACCGCGCAGCCTGCTCGGATCCTCATGAAAGGGCTGGCCGCCGCGCTGTTCTCCAAACGGGCGCCGCGCCGGTATGCCGATCTGCGGCAGCGGTAGAGTCTGCGGATACACAATCACGTGATCCCATTGGGGCTCGAGCCGCTCGGAGAAGAAGAACCCAAAGACGTCCCCGCTCGTCACACTTGCCGGCCCAAATCGGTACATCCCGCGCCGTGTGCATTCCATCGTGAATCGCCACGTCACTCGCTCATACCGCGCCAAGGATGTTGACCGTGTGGTTGTATACGTCCCCTGCTCAACACGAATCACACGGGGTTTATCGACCTCATCAAGCCCGGACGGAAATTGATCCTCGAGCGTGATCCACGGCATGGGGATTGCCTTGCGATTGGCCACGCGCAGCTGAACGGTCACATGGTCGCCGACAAAGGCGCGTGTTGCCGATAACGAGCGCTCAAATGTTACGCGGGCCAGAGACGCGCGGTTCCAGCCATACGAAACCAGGTATGTCAGGATAATCAGAGCGCCCAACCCCACCAATAGCCCTTGCCCTGTCGCAAGGCCGATGACAAGCAGCAGCCCGAACGTGGCTACCCAGCCCCCGGTGAGCGTGAGCATTGCTAGTGGTCCGCTGAGGAACCGTCAGACGCGATCGCTGCCTCGGGCTGCCCGCTGACCGGCACGGGAACGGTGCGTAGAACATCGTCCACGACATCAAGCGACGTGAGTCCGCGAAGACGTGCCTGCGCGTTCAGAATGACGCGATGTGTCAGCACATACGGCGCCAAGAGTTTGACGTCATCCGGTGTCACGAAGTCGCGCCCCTGCTGGAGCGCGAATGCCTGCGCCGTTCGATACAGCGCCAAGGAGGCGCGAGGGCTTGCGCCAAGATCGAGCGAGGGGTGCCCACGCGTTGAATGGACAATCTCGATGATGTACGCCTCAAGGTCGGGTTCCACGCGCGCCGTCGCCACCTGCTTTTGCAGAGCAAGCAGCTCAGCGGTTGAGAGGACCGGCTGCACATGCTCGAATGGATCGTCCGTGTTGAATCGGCGAATCATGCGCGCCTCTTCGTCGGCGGTCGGAAAGCCGAGGCTGAGGCGCATGAGAAAGCGATCCAACTGGGCCTCAGGCAGCGGGAATGTCCCCTCAAGTTCAATGGGGTTCTGTGTGGCCATAACGAGGAACGGCGCCGGCAGCCGCAGTGTCTCCCCCTCAATGGTGACCTGTCCCTCTTGCATGGCCTCCAGCAGGGCGGACTGGGTACGCGGCGTGGCGCGGTTGACCTCATCCGCCAAGAGAACCTGTGAGAAGATCGGGCCCGTGCGGAGTTCAAAATCACCGGACCGCTGATTGTAGTAGTTGATGCCGGTTATGTCAGCCGGCATCAGGTCAGGCGTGAACTGCACGCGGCTGAATGTGCACCCGAGCGAGGCGGCCAGCGCCTTAGCGAGCGTCGTCTTGCCGCTCCCCGGCACGTCCTCAAAGAGGAGATGCCCCCGGCACAGCAAGGCCGTGACTGCCAAGTTGATAACGTCGTCTTTCCCAACGATGACGGCTGCCACACTGTCAGTCAGCCGCCGCGCAGCCTCCTGCACGGTCAAAACACGTTGATTCGCGATGTCGCCCGCCCCCTCTCGCCGGTTCAGACAAGTCTACGGGGTGCCTTGCCGCGCGGCAAGGAAACATGACTCTGCGCCTCAATCACATCGGCCGCTCTTCACACTCCTATGCGCGACTGCTAGGATGGATGGTGAGCCGGTCAACTCTGCCGCAATGAGCAGGGGCCGGCTCAAGCGAGACTGACACAAGCAGAGGGGGAGGGCAGAGATGCCGGATACGATAATTTCGCACGACGTTGACCTCGTAAAGGGATACATGGCGCGCCCCATGGCGGACGGCAAGTACCCGGGCATCGTCGTTATTCAGGAGTGGTGGGGGCTCGATGAGCACGTCCGGGATGTGACGCGCCGTTTCGCGCGGCAGGGCTACATGGCCATCGCCCCTGACCTGTACCACGGCGACGTCGTCAATGAGCCGTCGGAGGCACAAAAGCTTGCGATGGGGCTTGACCGCTCACGCGCCGTGCGGGACACCCGCGCTGCCATTGAGTACATCAAGAGCTGTGATCAGTCCAACGGCAGCGTTGGCGTCATCGGCTACTGCCTCGGCGGCGGCGTTTCCCTGCTGACCGCAACGCAGGATGACGCGGTCTCGGCGACTGTCGTCTATTACGGCGGCATTCCCGATCCGGCTGACCAGCTTGACAGCGTCAATGCTCCGGTGCTCGCCATCTTTGGCAGTGATGAGGCGGAGCGCGCCAACACCCTGGAGACGGAGCTCAACAATCGAGGCAAGTCCGTGCAGAAGCACATCTATGAGGGTGCGACGCACGGCTTCTTCAATGATTCCGGTCAGGGCCACCATGCGGAGGCCTCCGCAGACGCATGGGACAAGACCCTCGCGTTCCTCAAGGCCAACGTGCCGTCGTAGGACAGCACACGGCCTGAGGGAGTCCCGCGGAAGCGGGAATGAGGGAGAGTTTAGTTTCCTGCCTTTGAGGGAATTGGGCGGACAGAAGAAAGAACGGGGCGCCGTCATGGCGCCCCGTTTCTTGTCCGGCGTGTGTCGCTCTCTCAGCTCGTACGCCTGATCAGAAACTCACCAACCTGGGTGAGCGCCGCCGCGCCGTCACTCGGCAGACGAGCCTGCTCAATCTTGGCGCCGGCAACCGCCCAATGCGCGGCCGCCTCCTCCGCGCAGTAGTCCCGTGCGCCCATCACCTCGAGCAACGCGATGACATCATTGACAGAATCTTCTCCGAACCCGTCCCGGTAGAGAGCCCTCAAGCGCTCCGCCTCCGGTGCGCCCTCGCGTGAGAGGCCAAAGATGACGGGCAGGCTTTTCTTACCGTCTCGGATATCGAGCGCGGTTTCCTTGCCGATCTCCTCCCCGCCCCAGATATCGAGAATATCGTCATGAATCTGGAATGCGATTCCCATCTCGAACCCTGCCTCGCCTAGCAGGCGCGCCTGCTCATCTGATCCGCCCGCAAAGACGCAGCCGGTCTCAAGCGCGCAGCGGAACGCCGCTGCCGTCTTGTTGCCGATCATCTCTTTGTATTCGGCAACCGTGACAGTGAGGCGACCCTCAAACTCGATGTCTGACGTCTGTCCCTCACACAACGCAAGGCATGTTTCATCGAGGAGGCGGAGGGCGTGCAAGAGGCGGTGCGCAGACGTGCCATCATCCGCATTGGCGATGAGGACCAGTTGGGAGAGTGCATGCATTGCGTCGCCGGCGTTGATTGCCTGCGCCGTCCCCCACTGATTCCACACCGTTGGTCGGTTGCGTCGGAATGAGCTCTCATCTTGGATATCGTCATGAATCAGCGAGAAATTGTGCAGCAGTTCCAGGCCGAGCGCGGCCGGGAGCGCATCCTTCCAGTTGCCACCGCACGCCTCCGTGGTCATCAGCAAGAGGGTGGGACGCAGGTACTTACCGCCGTGCACAAGTGAGCCGTCTTCCCAGCCGAGGTGATGGCGCATCATGTCAAAGAGGTGGCCGTGCCGTTCATTCAGCAGCGCGGTGATGGCATCATCAATGCCGCTGCGGAAACGGTTGAGGGAGGCTGGGGCTTCCATATGGGCGGCTCACTCAGCGAGCTAAGCGTATTAGTGGTTGAGGCCGCGTGCGTCTCGGTTCCACTGCGGCGTACGCCTACCGCTCACCGGACGCGCGTGCGTCTGCCGCGCGCCCGCCCCCCTTTGGAATCGGCATCGGCGAGAACGGCAAGGATCTCAGCGGACGGAATGGCGCCCTCTCTCAACACCTCGGGACGAGCGGTTGTGAGGTCGACGATTGTGGACGGCTCACCCGCAGGGAGGGTGCCCTCCCCCACTGTGTAATCGAGCCACGGTCCAAGTTCTTCAACGACGTTCTCAAGTGATCGCGCGTCTGAGGCGCCGGACCGATTCGCGCTTGTGCCAATGACCGGCCGCCCCAACTCCCGGATAATCTGCCGCGCAACGGGGTGGTCCGGAACGCGAACGGCAACGGTCATCGCCCCGCCGCTGACCACTTCGGGCAAATCCGGCGAGCGCCGAACAACAAGTGTGAGCGCGCCGGGCCAGTACTGCTGCGCGAGCGTGAGCGCGCTTTCCGGCACATCGATGGCCACCGAATTCAGCTGCTCCACATCCGACAAGAGCACGGGCAGGCCTTGGGCATGATCACGGTCTTTGGCGCGGTAAACTCTTTCGACGGCCTCAGCATTGAACGCGTCGGCGCCGAGCGCGAAGAGTGTATCGGTGGGAAAACACACAATACCGCCAACCCGAAGCATCACGACTGCTGCGTGAATTTGAAGCTCTGGGTCGTTTTCCTGAACTGCTGCCTCGCCAACGGCGGTCTGATTGGTCACGTGGTGACTCCTTGACCAAGTATAGCACCCATTAGTAGGCTGAGCGTCAAACGGGCCGTTGTGAAAAATGCAGCGTCGGCGCGGAAATCGGTTTTCCGCGGACGCCGTGGGAGTTGGCAGCGCAGGTGAGTAACGATCAATCTCGAGTGAGTCATCGCATTGCCGCTGGCGATGATCGGGAAATCGCGGCGTACCTTGAAATTGCCCGTCATGCGGAGGCGCAGCGCCCCGACACAGATTCCGGCGCCCCTGCCACGCGTGACCTCATTGTTGTGATTGATTTCGGTTCCCAGTACAGCCTGCTCATCGCGCGGCGCATCCGAGAACTGCATGTCTATTGCGAGGTTGTGCCTGCCACAATGCCGTGGGCGGACATTGAACGGCTCCACCCCAAGGGGTTCATATTCTCGGGCGGCCCCGCAAGCGTCTATGAGACGGATGCGCCCATGGCGCCGGCGGAGGTTTACTCGGCCGGCGTGCCCATACTGGGAATCTGTTACGGGATGCAGCTCCTTGCCCACCAGTTGGGCGGCGCCGTCGAGAATACACCACGCCGTGAATATGGGCACTCCGTGTTGCACCGCTCCGCAACAATCTCTGATCCCATCCTCGATGATCTTCCACCAACGATGCCGGTGTGGATGAGTCATGGCGACCATGTAACCACGCCGCCCGCCGGTTTCCGCACACTTGCCTTCACCGATAACTCCCCCATCGCCGCAATGGCGAATGATTCAGGCTTTTACGGTATTCAGTTCCACCCTGAGGTTGTTCACACCCCGAACGGCAAGCAACTCTTGGAGAACTTCCTGTTCAGAGTCTGCGGGTGTGAGCCAACGTGGACGGCTGCGAACTTCATCGATGCCACCGTCGGGCGCATCCGTGAGCAGGTGGGGGACGGGCACGCGATCTGCGCCCTGTCCGGGGGTGTTGATTCGGCCGTCGCAGCCGCTCTTGTCCACCGCGCGATCGGGGACAAGTTGACGTGCATCTTTGTGAACAATGGGCTGTTGCGCAAGGACGAGCCGGAACGGCTGCGCGAGACCTTTGAAAGCACCCTGCACATGAACCTCATCATCTGTGAGTCAACGGAGCGGTTTCTGTCGCGCCTTGAAGGGGTCACAGACCCTGAGACCAAGCGCAAGACAATCGGCGAGGAATTCATTTGGGTGTTTGAGGAGGAGGCGGGCAAGCTCGGCGAGGTTGAGTTTCTCGTGCAGGGCACGACGTATCCGGACGTGATTGAGAGTCTGACCGCGGACAATTCCGCTTCCGCCGTCATCAAGACACACCATAACGTAGGCGGCCTCCCCCCAGATATGTCTCTGGAACTGATTGAGCCGCTGCGGTACCTCTTTAAGGATGAGGTGCGCGCCGTCGGCTCTGAGCTCGGCCTGCCGGATGAAATCGTGTGGCGGCAGCCCTTTCCCGGGCCGGGATTGGCGATACGCATTCTCGGCGAGGTCACCCGTGACGGCCTTGATACCCTCCGCAAGGCGGACGCTATTGTGACGGAGGAGGTGCATAACGCCAACCTCACCCGGGAGCTGTGGCAGGCATTCGCTGTCCTGACCGCCTCACGCACCGTGGGCGTTCAGGGCGATTTCCGCACGTACGGCAATGTCATCGCCATACGCGCCGTCACGTCCGAGGATGCCATGACGGCCGACTGGGCCCGCCTCCCCTATGATCTGCTCGCGCGCATCTCGTCCCGCATCACAAATGAGGCGCCGAACGTCAATCGCGTCGTTTATGACATCACCAGCAAGCCCCCCGGCACCATCGAGTGGGAATAATGCTGAGGACGATTCTGCTGCGCCTCAGCCTCATCGTGATGGGGGTGGCGCTGATTGTTGGCGGCATGGTCACCGCCCTGTTTCCGCGTCCCGTCGTTGAGCTGCTCGCCCTTGATCAGGTGAACGTGATCCTTCTCGGGTTGTTCGGGGTCTTGCTCACCGCGCTCGGCGTCGGATGCCTCCTCGCGAACCGTGACCCCATACGCCATATCTTGTGGCTGCGAATCATGATTGTCTTCCTGATCAGCCTTGTGGGCTATGCGGGGCTCGTGTACTGGGGAGGCGGCATCTCACGTGACACCGCGCTCATCTTGGCGATCATGTGCCTCATCCCTGCCCTGCTGCTGCTCATCCTCTTTCCGCGCGCTCCCCGCCTCGTCTCGACGCGGGTTCGATCCCCGGACGGCATGCTGTACACAGACCCGGACAACGGGGGGCTGTTCGTTCCCAGGCCGGGAGGCGTGTTCAATCCCTACATCGTTCGCCTGCCGCGTGAGCCTGCTCTGCACAATGAGCAGCACCGCCCACAGCCCATCCCCGTCGATAACCCGTCCCGCGTGCTGATTGTCGGCAACGGCGCACGCGAGCATGCCATCGCCGTCAAGGTTCGACAGAGCGCCGGCGTGGAATCCCTGTATCTTGCGCCCGGCAACGGCGGCACGGCATCAATCGCGGAGAATCTTCCCATCGCTGCATCCAATGTTGAGGGCATCGTGCAGGCGGCGTTGGACCGAGACGTTCAGCTCGTCATCATCGGACCTGAAGACCCGCTCGAGCGCGGACTCGGTGATGCGCTGCGTGATGCCGGCATCCCCTGCCTTGGCCCAACGCGCGCGGCCGCCCGGCTCGAGTGGAGCAAGTCATTCGCCAAGCAAGTCATGCATGATGCCGGTGTCCCAACTGCGGCATGGGCTGTGTTCGACGACTATTCACAGGCGGCGGAGCACGTGCGCGCTCATCCCATGCCGCTTGTGCTCAAGGCGGACGGCCTCGCCGCCGGCAAGGGTGTCGCCGTCTGCGAGACGCAGCAGGAGGCCCTGACGTTCCTGCACCACCTGATGCGGTTGCACGATTTCGGAGACGCAGGCGGCCGTGTCATTATTGAGGACGCATTGTCAGGCGTCGAGATGTCCGTCTTCGCGTTCTGCGCCGGCGAGCAGATGCTGTTGCTCCCGCCTGCCTGTGACTACAAGCGCGTCTTTGACGGTGATCAGGGCCCCAACACGGGCGGCATGGGCTCATACAGCCCGCCCGAGTTTGTGACAGACAGGTTGATGGCGGATATCCGCGATACGATTATCCGGCCTGTACTGCGCCGCATGGTTGAAATTGGAGCGCCCTACAGAGGCATCCTCTATGCCGGCCTCATGATTACGGATGACGGTCCCAAGGTCATTGAATTCAATGCCCGCATGGGTGACCCGGAGGCGCAGGTTGTCTTGCCCCGCATCACGACCGATTTTCTGCATCTCGCCACCGCCACGGCTGCCGGAAAACTTGAGGATGTGCATCTCGCCTGGACAGCGCAGCCCGCCGTCTGCATCGCCCTCGCCTCTGAAGGCTATCCGTCCGACTACCCGACCGGACGTGAGATCACCGGGCTCAACATGCTGGATTATGACGCGGCAGTCTTCCATGCGGGGACGCGTGTCGATCCCGCAACCGGGAATCTGGTTACCGCCGGCGGACGCGTGTTGACCGCCACGGCGCTTGGAGAGACGCTGGCGGAGGCGCGTGACAAGGCGTATGCGAATGTGGAGCGCGTCCAATTCCAAGGCGCCCATTACCGAAAGGACATCGCCCTCCGCGCCGTCACTCCCACTGAACCACCCACCCCCCACTCTCAACACACGCCCTAATCCGTTCCCCACTCATGGCCTAATCCATTCCCCACCCATGCCGTTGCCCTTTCCCCACTTACCCCACAATCCGTTCCCCACGCACGCCCTAATCCATTCCCGGCGCACGCCACAATCCGTTCTCCACACATGCCGTAATCCGTTCCCCACTCATGCCATAATCGTATAAGGGCCTGCCGCCCTTCTCCCCTCATCCCCGCGAAAGCGGGGATCCATCGGGGTGGATGCGAGCCGGACGTCACACGCAGAACGGAATACAGGAGGCAAAACGAATGGCGGCAATCGTTGGCATTGTCATGGGCAGCCGTTCCGATGAGGAACTGGTTCAGCAGACCGAAAAAGTCCTTGACGACCTCGGCATTGAGTATGAGACGAATGTCCTGTCCGCGCACCGCACACCGGAGAAAACGGCGGAGTATGCGAGGACGGCGCAGGATCGCGGCATCGATGTTCTCATCGGCGTCGCCGGCGCGGCCGCCCACCTACCGGGTGTCCTTGCAAGCTGGACCACGCTGCCCGTCATCGGCGTGCCCGCCACCGGCAGCGCGCTGAACGGGCTGGATGCCCTCTATTCCATCGTTCAGATGCCGCCCGGCGTGCCTGTCGCCTCAGTTGCCGTCGGATCCATGGGCGCGCGCAACGCCGCCTATCTCGCTGCATCGATTCTTTCCCTCAAACATCCGCACGTTCGTGAGAGCTACGCAGCGTTCCGACGCCAGCAGTCCCAAGGCTAAGCGCAAAGACTAGGCTAACAACACATGCAAGCCCCTTACCCTCACATGCAAGCCCTACGTTCCCTCACATGCAACCCCCTTACCCTCATTCCCGCTACGTCCCCTCATTCGCGCGAAAGCGGGAATCCATCCGACACGCACGATGCCTCTCTCCACGCGACACCTCAACCGTCCCCTCATTCCCGCGAAAGCGGGAATCCATCCGGCCCGCGGCAACGAGAATAAGGCTCAGGCAAGGAACACACGATGATTGACCGATACGCCCGGGAAGCCATGAAGGCCGTCTGGCAGGATCAATTCAAATTCGAGACGTGGCTGCAAGTTGAACTTGCCGTCTGCAAGGCATGGGCGGAGCATGGCGAAATCCCAGCCGAGGACATTCCGCTGCTGGAACGCGCCACGTTCGACATGGCGCACTGGGAAACGGCGTTCAGCACAACCCGCCATGATGTGACCGCCTTTCTTTCCTCCATCTCGCGTGATCTTGGCCCGGAGAGCAGGAATATTCACAAGGGGCTGACCTCCAACGATGTGTGGGACACGGCCACCGCCCTGCAGCTCCGCGCCGCGTCCAACATCCTGCTTGAGGACATCAACGCCCTTGAGGCGGCCATCACGCGCCGCGCCATTGAGCACAAGGAGACGTTGATGATGGGGCGCACGCACGGCGTCCATGCGGAGCCGACAACGCTCGGCCTCAAGCTGGCGTTGTGGGTGGAGGAGACGCGGCGCATGAGGCAGCGGCTTGAGCAGGCCGCAAAGGGCGTCAGCGTCGGCAAATTCTCGGGCGCGGTCGGCACCCACGCCACGCTCCCGCCACGCGTTGAGGAGACAGCCTGCCGCTACCTGGGGCTGGAGGTTGAGTCTGTTTCGAGTCAGATTGTTCCACGAGACCGCCACGCGGAATTCGTGACCACTCTCGCCCTATGCGCCGCCTCGCTCGAGAAATTCGCCACAGAGATTCGCGGCCTGCAGCGCACGGAAGTGCGGGAGGTTGAGGAGCCGTTCCATGCCGGGCAGACCGGCTCATCCGCCATGCCTCACAAGCGCAATCCTGAGTTATCTGAGCGCATCTGCGGCCTCGCCCGACTCATCCGCGGCCATGCCGTGACCGCGCTCGAAAACGTCGCCCTCTGGCATGAGCGCGACATCTCACACTCCTCCGCGGAGCGCATCATCCTGCCCGATGCCACGATTGCGCTCGACTATATCCTGGATCTTGCGACGTACGTCATCGACGGCATGGTTGTGTACCCGGACGCGATGGTGGCCAACGTGGAGAGGACGCGTGGGCTCGTCTTTTCACAGCGCGTCATGCTCGCGCTCATCGACACGGGGCTGACACGGGATGCAGCCTACACCATCACACAGACAGCATCCATGGAGAGTTGGAATACGGGCGCGGATTTCCGAGACCTGCTCCGCGCAAACCCGGACATCGCACAGCATCTCTCCGCGGACGAACTGGAATCCCTCTTCGACTACGGCTACTACACGCGCTACGTGGACGAGTCCTTCAGGCGGATCGGGCTGGCATAGCTCTCAGATACCATGAGCGGTCGCGATGATTCGGAGCGCCCCACCCGTGGCGAAAAACGCCAGGACAAACGACGCCGAGCACGCAAAATGGGCGTAAGCGGCAAGAGCTACGTGAACGCCGTCCGCAACGCCATGCTAAAACGCAAAGCAGAGATAGCGGTGCGGGAACGGGAAGCCAACGCTTGATGCAAGCCGTTTTCTCAGCCTCTAAGGTACAGTTCTATGTAACGATTGTCGCCGTGGGCCGATTCACCTTTACCGCACCACGGCAACGTATCCATCCAGTTTCGGATGGTTTCCAACCTGGTTTCATGATCTTTGAAATCCTCCACAAACTCCACCGCATAATGGGTCATTTCCGAGAAACTGAAGTACGTCCACACCCTGCCCTCGCCAGACATATAGCAGTCAAGAGATTTTCGCCACATCAGTTCGCTGACAAACTCCGACACGATGCAGTCAAGTGGCTGATAGTATTCGATGCTCACGTGTCCAACCTGAACGGACATGTTCTGACCTCCTATGCCGCCTATATTGAGATTCCTCTGCTTTCAGGGCCAACGGACCATATCGGGCCCCAGCAGGGCCGTCAAGGGGGGGGGTACTGGACCTCAGCGTGTAGCGGCCCTACGATAAAGCCCGAATGTTATGGGGTCATAAGGGGGTAGAAATGACGTCAGGCATGAATCGCTCTCAACAGTATTGGGAGAGGGTTGAACCTCTCATCTTGCAGGACTGGTCAGATCGCGACCTCGAGCGGTGGCAACAGTTCCGGAATTGGGCGACCGAACAGATTCTTTCGGAATTCGGCCCTTCGCTTGCCGACATCGAAGATGCCACCGAGATTGATGGCGCTCACGATCAGGGAATAGACGCCTGGTATTACGACGATTCTGACACACCGCCAAGGCTCATTCTGATTCAGTCCAAAGATACGCGCCCCCGACGAGAAGACCTCTCCAAAGTTAGGGACGGCTTTCTCGACATCATGTTACCTGACCGGCCGGGCACACCCAACGCCGCTCTCCGGGAAAAGGCGGCCATTCTGCGCAGCAATATGCCCGAAAGGCTCAAGTTAGAGATCTACTTGGCAACTTCCGCAATCGCGCCTCAAAATCTTACTCCCAAGATTGAGGGCGACCCCCTGTATCCGGAACAGCTGCAGATTGAGGGAACGACTGTTGAGGCGGAGTATTACGTTCGTGACATCAAATATCTGCATGACAACATTGTCTTCTCCAACAATGAGCCGATAAACTGCACGTTCTCAATAGACAGTCACGCGGCCTTTGAGTTCGCCACCGGGGGCCACACACGAACAATATGCGCGGCGCTGGATGCGAACAAGCTGGCAGACCTTTTTCAGATGCATCGGGAAAACATGTTTCGCAAGAATCCCCGATATTATATGCCCGGGACTAAGTGGAATAAGGACATAAAAGCAGCGCTCGGTGAAGATCAGAATGAGGATTTCTTCATTTTCAACAACGGTTTGACTTGTGTCGCCCAAGCCGTACGCATGACAAATTCGAACGAAATCGAAATCAAGGACTTTCAGATTGTGAACGGTTGTCAAACCGTTGCGTCCATTTGGGCGGCGCGAAGAGATGGGATAGATGTCAGCAAGGTTCGAGTACTTGCAAAGATTGTCGAAAACACTCGCGCGGGAGCCGAGAATGACCGGGTCTCATCTCTGATTGCGGAGCGCTCTAACCGCCAAAATGTCATCAAAGCGCAGGACTGGAAGGCAAATGACAGAAGACAGGAAGTCTGGCAGGATGCTTTTCGGCGTCTGTCGGAGCCCTGGTTCTACGAAGTTAAGCGCGGCTTGTGGTCAAACGCAAGTTCAGAGGCAAAGGGTCCATTCCGGATAGATGGCACGAGGCAGTACCGAAAAATGACGATTATGGACCTAGGGCAGTCGGCTTACGCCTTTTTGGGTTATCCGGACGCGGCGCAAGACAGAGCTAGATTCATTTTTGAGCGGGAAGATACCTACAACCAAGTCTTCGAGCCGACATTGACACCGCATCAGCTCCTGCTACCATACCTAGTCTATCTGTCGGCCGATCGCAAGACCAAGCACGAGCAACGGGCATACTCATTAGACGACGGATTCACTATACAGACTACCCACACGCGTTTTGCCATCGTGGCCGCCGTTGGTCGAATGCTCCGAGACTTGGCAGACGACAAACAAGGTTATCTGGATGGCGCCCTTGCCCAATCGCTCGCCGAAACTCGGGACGCATGGCTACCTTTCTTCGTTGATTTCGCTTTCGAAGAGGTGGCACACGCCCTTGCTGTAAGGGCACAAGAGACAGGAACAGGACCCAGATCTATTATTCGTCGCAACGAATGGTGGGGTCACGCCGCCACGGCTGCGACACGCCGCATTCGCCAGCAGATTGAAATGGAGAAACGCATGGGCTTTCCCGAAGGTTCTGTTGCAAATATCCTACCCTTCCATTTCAGCTGAGGACCAAGCTTTCTATGCCAAAAGCACCGCCCCCAGCCTTTCGGCTGGGGGCGGTGCTTTTTTCTTTGCAGGTGGAAGCGGGTATTACACCCGGTGGCACGCCACCCAGTGGTTGCCGCCTACCTCGCGGAACTCCGGATCCTCTTCTGTGCACACATCGATGGCGATGGGGCAGCGGGTGTGGAAACGGCAGCCGGACGGTGGGCGAATCGGGCTCGGCACATCACCCGTCAGGACGATGCGTTCGCGCTGCCGCTCAACCGCCGGGTCCGGAATCGGCACGGCAGACATGAGGGCGCGCGTGTACGGGTGGAGCGGGTTCTCATACAGCTCCTCACGGGTGGCAATCTCGACGATCTTGCCGAGGTACATCACCGCAACGCGGTCACTGATATGGCGCACCACAGACAGATCATGCGCGATGAAAATGTAGGTGAGATCAAACTGCTCCTGCAGTTCCTCAAGCAGGTTGATGACCTGCGCCTGAATGGACACGTCAAGCGCGGAGACCGGCTCATCACAGATGATGAGGCTCGGCCGGACGGCCAATGCGCGGGCGATGCCGATGCGCTGGCGCTGTCCGCCGGAGAACTCATGCGGGTACCGGTCACGCATGTAGGGGTTGAGTCCCACAACGCGCAGGAGCTCCTCAACCTGATCGACGTAATCGCCGCGCCCGCTTGCCATGTTATGGATGCGAATCGGCTCACCGATGATGGAGCCGGCGGTCATGCGGGGGTTGAGGGAGCTATACGGGTCTTGGAAGATCATCTGGAGGCGTCGGCGCATGCGGCGCATGCGGCCCGGGCTGAGTTTGGCCAGATCAACCCCTTCGAAGATGATCTCGCCGCCTGTGATCTTGTAGACCTGCATGATGCTGCGTCCCACCGTGGTCTTGCCGCAGCCGGACTCACCGACGACACCGAGAGTCTCGCCTTTGCGGACAAAGAAACTGATGTCATCAACGGCCTTGACGTCCGCCACGTGGCGCGGAACGATTCCCCGTGAGTTGACGGGGAAATACATCTTCAGGTTGTTGACCTCAATGAGGTACTCACCGGTGTACTGCTCGGTACCGTGACCGGTGACCGCTTCGGTTGTCGTCGTCATTAGCTGCTCCCTGCGTTCGAGGCGGACACCTGCGTTACGTCCACCCAGCATGCCTTGTGTTGATTCGTCGTTCCGTCCACCAACTCAAACGGTGGATATTCCTCTGCACAGCGATCGATCGCATACGGGCACCGCGGGCGGAAAGAGCATCCACCCGGAAGGTTCATCAGGTCAGGGGGCATCCCCTCAATGGGCTCCAACTTGGAGCGGCGCGGCTCATCAAGGCGCGGCACCGATGCAAGCAGGCCGATGGTGTACGGGTGGCGTGGATCCTTGAAAATTGTCTCAGCCGGTCCGGACTCCACAATTTTGCCGGCGTACATGACGTTGATCCAGTGCGCATAACGCGCCACCACACCAAGGTTGTGTGTGATGATGATGACTGCCGTGCCCAATTCCTCATTAAGGCGCTGCATCAACTCCAGAATCTGCGCCTGAATCGTCACGTCCAGCGCCGTTGTCGGCTCGTCCGCAATCAGGAGACGCGGTTCGCAGCTCAGGCCCATGGCAATCATGACGCGCTGGCGCATGCCGCCGCTGAATTGGTGCGGGTAATCCTCGAGGCGGTTGCGGCCATCCGGGATGCCGACCATCTCGAGCAGTTCGCCGGCGCGGGCAGCGGCGCCCTCTCCAGTCATATTGAGGTGCGTTTCAAGCGCCTCGGTCAGCTGCCGGCCAATGGTGAGGACGGGGTTGAGGGACGTCATCGGTTCCTGGAAGATCATGGCGATCTTCGCGCCGCGCACCTCAAGAACGCGTTCCTCGCTCATCTTGAGCATATCCTCGCCATCAAGGAGCGCTTCGCCCTCCTCAATGCGGCCGCCGGGTGGCGGGATGAGGCGCATCACGGAGAGCGCGGTCACGCTCTTGCCGGAGCCACTCTCGCCGACAACGCCGACGATCTCGCCCTCATGGACGTCGTAGCTAACGCCTTCGACCGCCTTGACGATACCGTCAGTCGTATAGAACCTCGTTACCAGGTCCTTGATCTCCAGAACCTTGGTCTGAGTCGTCTCGGTTGCCACAGAGCCTCCTCACTGAACTTCCGCCGGCTAACGCCCGCGGCTTCCACTTGTTAGCCGAAAGAACCTGCCGTTGCACCCGCTGTCTGCACCGTCAATATCATGGGGAAGAGGAGACTCGAACTCCTACGCCTTGCGGCACATGATCCTAAATCATGCTCGTCTGCCAATTCCGACACTTCCCCTCTTTGCTCGATGTATGACCCGCCCAGGACTCGAACCTGGAACCCGCTGATTAAGAGTCAGCTGCTCTGCCAAATTGAGCTAGCGGGCCGCAGCGAATACCTATTGTATGCGCCTTCGCCCCGGATGACGACAGTCTCCCCGGTTTTCTCCTCCCCACGTGGCCGTTAAGCCCCGTCATAACGCCTCCCAGCGCTATGCATATTGCGCGAAAGGTAGCATACCCGTGATGCACCGTCAAACGCCGCCACTCTGCTATCATCGTATTCGCGCCGGTTGAACGGCCCGGAGGGATTCATCACACCACCATGAAGATGACGGTCAAGGACATTGACGTGTCCGCGGCGCGGTGCCTCGTCCGCGTGGATTTCAACGTGCCCTTTGAACCGGGCACCGCCACAATCTCCGATGATTCCCGCATCCATGCCGCCATCCCGACAATCAACTACCTGCGTGAGAACGGCGCGCGCATCATCCTCGCCACCCACGTTGGCAGGCCAACGGGTGAGGATGATGCCCTGCGTGTCACGCCGATCGCCGCGCGCCTCTCTGAAATCCTCGGAGCGCGCATCGCCATCGCCCCAGATTCCATCGGCGCAGAGACGGAGCGCATGGCAGAGTCGCTCCGCCCCGGTGAGATTCTCTTCCTCGAGAACACGCGCTTTCACCCTGAGGAGGAGCAGAATGATCCGAAGCATTCAGCCGCCCTCGCGCGCCTTGCCGACGTCTACGTGAATGACGCGTTTGGAGCAGCCCACCGCGCCCACGCCTCCACAGAGGGCATCGCCCGCCTCCTCCCTGCCGTCGCCGGATTCCTGCTCGATCGGGAAATCCGAATGCTCGGCAGCATTATGGACTCGCCGCGCCGCCCGCTCGCCACACTCATGGGAGGAGCCAAGGTGGGCGACAAGATGGCGGTGATGGAGCGGCTGATCGACCACGCGGACATGGTGCTCGTTGGCGGTGGCATGGCGGCCGCCTTCCTGAATGCGCGCGGGATGCGCACCGGCGCGAGCCTGCTGGAGGCAGATGGGCCAAGCTTGGCGGGGCGCATTGAGAGCGCCGCGAAAGCGCGTGGCATTCAACTCCTTGTCCCGACTGATGTCATCATCGCGAAGGAACTCTCGGACAACGCCGCCGCGTCAATTGTGGATTGTGACGCCATCCCGGAGGACGGAATGGTGCTCGACATCGGTCCGCGAACACGGGACGCGTACATCCGCGCGCTGCGACTCTGCCAGACTGTCTTGTGGAACGGCCCGATGGGAGTCTTCGAATATGAGCAGTTCGCCGGCGGAACGCGCGCCATCGGTGAGAGTCTTGCGCAGAGCGCTCGGAGCGGCGCCACCGTCGTCGTTGGTGGCGGCTCAACGGCTGAGGCGGTTCGGTCACTCGGACTCGTCGATGCGATGACGCATGTTTCAACGGGGGGTGGCGCCGCCCTTGAGTTCTTGGAGGGACGCGTTCTGCCGGGCATCGATATATTGCAGGATGCCGACTGAGTACAGGCAACACGCCTGGGGAGATACGCTGCTGTCATGGCCGATTTTGAACTGATCACGAGTCTCGCCCGTCCGACAGACAGCAAGATTGTCCTGCTTGTCATGGACGGGCTGGGCGGAATCCCGCACCCCAAGACGCTGCGCACGGAATTGGAGATGGCGCAAACGGACAATCTCGACCGCCTCGCGCGGTCGTCACAGACCGGGCTCTCCATCCCGGTTGCTCACGGCATTACGCCCGGCAGCGGCCCGGGCCACCTCGCCCTCTTCGGCTATGATCCCATCAAGTACCTCATCGGCCGGGGCATCTTAGAGGCTCTTGGGTTGGACATGGATGTGCGGGAGGGGGACGTTGCCGCGCGCGGCAATTTCTGCACTCTGGCGGATGATGGGACCATCACTGACAGGCGAGCCGGCCGCATCTCTAGTGACGCCAGCCGCGAATTGACGGATGTGTTGAACGGCATTCCCCTCGAGAATGCGCTGCCCATCATCAACGCCGGGCGCGAGCATCGGTTTGCTGCCCTCTTCCGCCCCAGGGACGGCGGACCGCAGCTGAGCGATGCGCTGACGGACAGCGACCCTCAGCGAGAGGGGTTGGCGCCGCTCCCGGTTCATGCGACGGAGCCGTGGGCGGACAGCACAGCCGCCAGCATCAACTCATTCCTTGATGCCGCGGCCAGGCTGCTGGCAGATCGGAGTCCGGCCAACGGGCTTGTCCTGCGCGGATTCTCAACCACGCCGGAGCTGCCACAGATGGCGGATGTGTACGGCCTCACGCCCGCCGCAATCGCCGCCTACCCCATGTACCGCGGACTGGCGAAACTGGTGGGCATGAACGTCGTCCCAACGGGTGACACCATCGAGGACGAGATTGAGACGGCCCGCAGCATCTGGGATGAGCACGATTTCTTCTTCATCCACTACAAGTACACGGACAGCGCCGGGGAGGATGGCGATTATGACGGCAAGGTGGCGGCCATCGAACGACTCGATCGCGCCCTGCCCGCCCTGCTTGACCTCAACCCGGACGTGCTTGTTGTGGCCGGTGATCATTCCACGCCAACGGCAATGGCGGCGCACAGTTGGCATCCGGTCCCTGTGATGATCAGAGCGCCATACATGGCCGCCGGCGCTGCGGAGACATTCACAGAGCGCGAATGCGCCAAGGGGTTGTTGGGGACATTCGCAGCCACAGACATCATGCCGTTGGCGATGGCCAACGCCGGAAAGCTGGACAAGTATGGCGCCTAGCGCCATCTGATGACAGAGGTGATCGCTATGCCATCCACCCGCGTGCCGCTCATCGCCGGCAACTGGAAAATGAACACGACGCTCGCTGAGGCGCGCATCCTCGCCTATAACATCGTCCATATGATTGGCGTGCCCAGAAATGTGGACACAGCCGTCTGTCCGCCGTTCGTCGCGCTGCCCATCGTGGCGGAGGCGCTGCGCGGATCGCCCGTCGCCCTCGGCGCGCAGAACCTGTACCCGGCCGAGTTAGGCGCGTACACCGGTGAGGTGTCACCCATCATGCTGCAAGGCCTGTGCCGTTATGTGATTGTCGGCCACTCTGAGCGCCGCGCCTACTTTGCGGAGAGTGATGAGTTCATCAACACAAAGGTCCACACTGCTCTCGAGTACGAGCTAACCCCGATTCTGTGCGTCGGCGAAACGCTGGAGCAGCGCGAGGCGGGCGAAACCGGCGACGTCCTGCGGACGCAGACGGCGGGCGGCTTGGCCGGCGTGAGTGATCTTTCCGCCATCGTCATCGCCTACGAGCCCGTATGGGCAATCGGCACGGGAGTGGCGGCAACGCCGGATGACGCGCGGGAGGGAATCGCCGTGATCCGCGCCGCCATTGCGAATGAGCGGGGGCAGGATGCGGCTGAATCTGTCCGCATCCTGTACGGCGGCTCCATGAACCCGGAGAACGTTGAATCACTGCTCGCAGAGCCGGGCGTGGATGGTGGGCTCATCGGCGGGGCATCACTCAACGCCGAGCAATTCGTCGCGCTGGTCCGGGCGGCGGAAGAGCGGGAGCGTGACTAGGCCCTGCCCCGCCCTCATCATCTGCGGGCGACCACCCCGTTTGTCTATACTGAATCCATGACACAGGTGAATGGGAACGCCGGCGCCTATCTGGATCAGGGGCGCATCTTTCTGACACAGGCATTTGATGAGCTCGCGCTTAACGATTTGCGGCAGGCATCCGAGAAGGGGTGGGGCGCGACGGTTCAGCTTTTGAAGGCCTACGCGGAGGAGCGCGGGCTGGAGCATGACCGCCACGCGAAGCTCTATGGCGTGATTGCGCGCTTGGTGGCCGAGGCGGACGACGATTCTCTCCGCACATACTTCAATGAAGCAGGCGGCCTGCACGGGAATTTCTATGAAGGCGGATTCACGTCGAGAGAAGTGAGTGACAGTCTCGTTCAGATTGATCGATTCGTCTCTAAGGTTGAAGGTCTGCTGAATGGCCGGAATGGCGCCTGAGCCGCGGCATCCCCGGCACAACGGCGGACTCAATTCGCCGTCCAATTCACCCGAGAATCAGTAAGAGAACCACAGCAGGAGGAATGTAACAGCATGTCGACAGATTCCACTCTCCGTATCGGGCTCGTTGGAGCCGGGCGATTCTCCGTGCGCCGGGTTATCCCGGAGCTTGCCACCGTTCCCGGTGTCGAGTTTGTCGCCGTCGCGAATAACACCGCCGAGTCCACCGCTCGTGTGGCGGAGCAATTCAACGTTCCCGTTCAGGCCGCCTCATGGGAGGAGGTCGTGTCATCGCCGAACGTCGATCTGGTCTTCAACGGGACGCAAGCCCCACAGCATCTCGATATCCTGCTCGGCGCGCTCGAGAATGACAAGCACCTGCTCACCATGAACCCGTTGGCCATGACGGGCGCGGAGGGGCGTGAGGTTGTGGCTGCGCTTGAGGCCCGGCCATCGCTCAAGGCGCGGCAATACCCCGCGTTCCCGGGCGGGCCGTATGACCGTGAGGATGCTCTTGTCCTGCGGCTGCTCTCTGAGGGACGCATCGGGCGCGTGTTGAGCGCGGAGATGCGTTGGCATACGCCATTCCTCGCCTTTGGCAGCTACTTTGACATCTTCAATCGTTGGATCGGACAGCACGAGCGGCTCCTCGTTGTTCGCCGTCAGCATGAGGTGAACGGGCGGCGCGTCGGTTTCTCTGCCATCGTGGCGGACCTTGGTGATGACATCGCGGTGCGGTATCTGCATGACAACCTCGCTGCTCCCGGCGCCCAGAACGCGCACATCGCCCTGCACGGCGAGGAGGGCACGATCACAGTTGAGGGATACCCGGCCGACCCGATGTCGTCTGTCCGCCTCGCCATCGGTGACGGTAAGGCGGAGGTCGTGCCGGTGCCGGATGATCTGAGAGAGCCATACACCCAGGAGCGGCGTGTCAACATCGAGCAGCAGTTCCTCACGTGGGTTATGGGCGGTGCGGAGCCGACGCCCCTCCTGCTCACCCTGCAACAGGGCCTGCAGTCGATTGACGCAGCAGAGGCGTTTGTAGCCTCCATGCGGCAGGGCGGCGGATGGGTGGACGTCCCACAGCTGTAACGGGCTAGCGGCGCGCGCCACCCTCCCGGACATCAATGCCCGCTCGCACCGTAGTCGCCATCGTCGGGACAACGGCCGTCGGCAAGTCAGCCGCCGCCGTGTCTCTTGCACGTCTGATTGATGGCGAGATCATCAATGCGGATAGCCGGCAGGTCTACCGCGGCATGGTTATCGGGACAGGCACGCCCCGCGAGGATGACCGTGGCGGAGTCTCACATCACCTCTATGGCATCTCTGAGCCTGATGATGATTTCTCGCTCGGCCGCTTTCTTGATGCCGCAGCGTGCGCTATCGAACAGATCCATGCGCGTGGCCGAACGCCCATCATCGTCGGCGGGACTGGTCAGTATGTGCGCGCGCTGTTTGAGGGCTGGACGATCCCGCACGTGCCGCCAAATCCGGGCTTGCGGCAGCAGCTGGCGGCGCGCGCCGAGACGGAGGGACGGCAGTCCCTGCATGACGAGCTCCGCCGCCTTGATCCCGCGGCCGCGCAGCTCATTCACCCCAACAATGTGACCCGCTCCATCCGGGCGCTGGAGGTTGTGATGACAACAGGCCGCCCCTTCTCTGAGCAACGCACGAAGAGCCCGCCGCCATGGCCCACGCGCATGGCCGGAATCAGCATGGAGCGAACAGCGCTTGACGCCCGCATTCAGCAGCGTGTCACTGATCAGCTGGACGGCGGGTGGATTGATGAGGTGCGCGAGCTGCTCACGGCCGGTTATGCGCCGACGCTCCCATCATTCCGCAGCATTGGCTACCGCGAGGTGTCTGCCCACATAGCGGGCCGTATGCCTTGGGACGATATGCGGCAGACCATCATCAGCAAGACGCGCCGCCTCGCCCGTTCCCAAGCGGCATGGTTCCGCGCAGATGACGAGCGCATCTCATGGCTGGAGGCCAGCGATGACGCACACGAATGGGCGCACACCATGAGGCAGCGGTTGGGACTGCCCTAAAGAATGGCGGTATACTTGGCGCATGAATTTCACGAAGATGCACGGCACCGGCAACGATTTCATTGTTGTTGAGGCCGGCCCGGCGACAACCGATACACGAGACTGGCCTGAGCTTGCCCGGCATGCGTGCAGCCGGCGTTTCGGCGTGGGCGCGGACGGCATTCTGGTCATCCGTCCCTCAGAGTCTGCCGCCCTCACAATGCAGATCTTCAATCCGGACGGGTCTGAGGCGGAGATGTGCGGCAATGGCATTCGCTGCGTCACCAAATATGCCGCGGAGCGTGGACTTGTTGCCGCCTCAGCCATCCGCAGCGAGGCCGGGCTGCCTATCGAGACGCTTGGCGGCTTGATGACCGTCTGGCCGCAGGCGAATGGCCATGCAGGCTCCATCGATTCTGTGCGCGTCGGCATGGGCGCGCCCACGTTTGAACCGCGGGAGATTCCCGTGGACGTGTCGGGGCCGGGTCCAATGCAGGGTTATGAGTTGGAGATCGGCGGGCACAGCCTCCGGTTGGCCTTTGTGTCGATGGGCAATCCACACGCCATCGCGTTCATTGACACGCCGGTCGAGAGTTTCCCGCTTGAGACCATCGGCCCCATAGTGGAGCGCCACCCACTGTTCCCGGAGCGGATCAACTTTGAGATCGTGAATGTACAGTCGCGAGAGGCGATGACGATGCGCGTCTGGGAGCGTGGCGCCGGCCTGACCATGGCATGTGGGACGGGCGCCTGCGCGGTGCACGTGGCGGCCCGCATCGCCGGGCTGGTGGATGATTGTGTGGCCGTGAACGTGCCGGGCGGCGCGCTCACCATTGAATGGGATGGCAGACCGGAGAGTCAGGTGTACATGACGGGGCCGGCCACTGCGGTCTACAGCGGAGAGCTGCTGCTTTAGGTGGACTCCTCGGTTGATGCGGTCTCGACGTATGTTTTCGCGAGACGCTCCGGCAACTTTGGACGCTTCATGGTCAGGTACATGTAGAGCGATATTGTCGACAGCAGTCCCAGCGTCAGAAACGCCCACCGGTATCCCTCCGCGCCGAATCCATCAAACATTATCCCCAGGAATCCCCCTGCGCCGAACCCATCAAACATCAGCCCGGCGAAGATGGGCGCGAAGACGCCGCCGAGCGCCGTGACGGTGAACTGCAGGCCAAGCAGCTGACCGTACACCTGCCTGCCAAACAGCTCGCCCAACAGAGCGGAGCGCGGCGGGTTGCCGAGTCCGAAACCGAATCCGAAGAAGACGGCGAACAGCACGGCCGTGAGCGGGTCTCGCGCAAAGAAGAAGAGCACAGCGCCAATGATCTGCATCGTGAAGGAGATGGAAACGATCTTGCGCTTGTCATACTTATCCGCGAGCACGCCGCCCAGGATACGCCCCGGGAAGCTCGCCAGCGGCAGGAGCGTGACCAGAGCGGTCGCCCATTCATTGCTGAACCCAAACTCTTGATACACCTTGTATTGGTGGATGATGAACGCGCCAAAGAAGATGAACCCAAAAAGGTTGGCGACAACATACTTCCAATACGTGGGTGTTCTGGTCGCCTCCCGCACCGTGAACGTGATGTCGGCATAGCGGTCATCCGTATCATGCTCGCTAGACCGCTCGGCCTGCTCCTTCGTCATGCCGTCCGGCAGCAGCCCGTACTTCTCCGGCGCATCACGCATCATCATGCCGAGCGGCAGCCCCACCATCCACGTCGTAACACCCAGAACGAGGAGGGCATCCCGCCATTCGAACGCGGCAATTAGGCCAACAACCAGAGGGACGAGGAGGGCGCTCACGCCGGCGCCATAGGACACAATCGCCATGGCCGTGCCGCGGCGTCGGATGAACCAGGCGTTGACGGCAGTGTTGACGGTGAGGAATGAGCCGAATGCGAGCCCGAGCGCCATGACGGCGAAGGCGACGAAGAACTGCCACAACTCCTGCACGTAACTCAGCGCGATGAATCCGCAGCCGAGAACGAACATGCCGCTAATGACGGACTTGCGCGGCCCAAAGCGATCAACGACGTACCCGACGAACGGCCCGAAGATGCCTTGCTCCATCCGCTGAAAAGCGAATGCGATGGACGCCACGCCGGCCGGCCAATGGAACTCGTCAATGATCTCAGAGAAGAACGGCGCAAAGCCGTAGAAGAACACGCCGGCCGTGTAGAAAAGGACACCAAAGCTGGCAACCGCCAACCACCACCCGTAGAAGACACGGTTGGGATGGAGCATGACGGACAGTGCGGCGTTGACGGCAACCTCCGATTCGTAAAGCCCCACCCGTATCAGGTGAGATGAATCAGTATAGACCCGCTGCGGTCTATCGCGGGCGGCTCACTGTCAATGTGAGAGGAACGGACACGGTCAGAATCGCAGCGATGATCAGGAAACCGAGCAGATAGCTCTCCGTCTCCTCATAGAGCCAGCCGATGACGAATGGCGCGGCGATGGCCGGGATTGACGAGAGTCCCTGCTGAATGCCGGAGACTCGACCAAAGATTGACAAACCCCAGTATTCGGCCTGCAGGGCGAGCCGCACCGGTGATTGCGCGCCGATGGCGCTGCCCAGCAGGAATCCTGCCACGAGCGCGATCCACGGTTCCGTCGACAACGGCATCAGCACGACGGCAACGCCCTGAGCAACTATCGCCGCCCCCAGCACAAGACGCTTATCGACATAGTCAGACATAGACCCGGCGAGGACGCGGATGGGGATGCTGGACATGGTCTGCCACACGAAGACAAACCCGATAAAGCGGCTTGTTAGGCCGTTGCTCTCAAGTACCAGAGCCTCAAAGGTGATGACAGACCAGGACGCCCCCAACAGGGAACTGGCGATGACATATTGCCAGTAGCCGCGACTCCGCAGAACCTCGCGCAACGTAAAGTTCGCCTCAGGCAGGACGAGGGCGCGGGAGGATGGGGCGGGCTCAGCCGGCTCCGCCTCATCGCCATCCGGGAGCATGCCGTAGTCTTGCGGCCTGTTGCGGATCAGGGGAATGAGCATGAGACCAACCACCCAGAAGCCGATGCCTGCCGCAAAGAGCACGCTGCGCCAACCAAACTCGGGAATGATCCATGCCCACACGCCCGCTATCAGCCCTGACATGCCGGGCCCCACCAGCACAATGCCGTTGGCGCGTCCGCGGAACCGTCTGAACCAGGCGTTGATGGCCGCCGCCGTCACCGTAAAGGAACCGGCGCTGAGGCCAAAGGCAAAGAGGATAAAGACGCCGTAGTACTGCCAGATGTTTTCGATCTGGCTCATTAGGATGCATCCGCCGCCTGCGACGATGTAGCCGGCAATGAGAACCTTGCGCGCACCGTACTTGTCCACCAGGATGCCCGTCAGTGGGGCGGCGATGCCTGATTCAAGCCTCTGCAATGACGGGCCGATGCCCGCCAACGCCTGCGACCATCCAAAGTGCTTGACGATTGCCGCAAAGAAGTGGGAAAAACCCCAGAACCCTACGCCGTCCGTATAGGCTGCGAGTCCCGTGCCCGCCAATGACACCCACCAGCCATAGAACACGCTCCGCGGATGCCGCGCGAACATCCATGCCGTCAGGACAACCCTCTGCGTCATGACAGTGTCATGAGCGCCGCTGTGCGTTCATGCGGCAGGGTCGTAATCGAGCATCCATGGAAACCATTATCGCGGTAAGGAAACGCGTATTGCTACAATGAGCATGCCCTGTTGCACACAGATTGCGGGGCCGAATGAAGGAGACCTGAGGATGCCATTGCCAGAGCAAGCGCGCCGCGTCGCACAGCTGCCCCCCTATCTCTTTGTTGAGGTCACACGGAAGATCAATGAGAAACGCGCGCGTGGCGAAGACGTTATCTCGCTTGCCATCGGAGATCCCGACCTGCCCTCCGCCCCACACGTCATCAGCGCCATGGTCACATCGTTAGAGGATGTGGCGAATCACCGCTACCCGGAGTCGGACGGGCTGCCCGCCTTTCGCCGCGCCGTTGCGGACTGGTATCAGCAGCGGTTCGGCGTTGAATTTGACCCGGACACGGAGGTTCTGCCCACCATCGGCTCCAAAGAGGGCATTGCACACATCGCTTGGTGCTACATCGATTCCGGCGACATCGCGCTCGTACCGGACCCCGGCTATCCCGTCTACAGCGTTGGCACCATGCTTGCCGGCGGTGAATCCCATTACATGCCCCTGGAACGCGAACGAGGCTTTCTGCCGGACCTGGACGCCATACCGGAGGACGTCGCGCGGCGCGCAAAGATCATGTGGATCAATTACCCCAACAACCCAACCGCGGCCGTCGCAGAATTGGATTTCTATGAGAAGGTCGTGGAGTTCGCCAAGAAATATGACATCGTTGTGTGTCACGACGGCCCATACACGGAGGTCGCATTCGATGACTACAAGCCTGTGAGTTTCATGCAGGTGGACGGCGCAAAGGATGTGGGCATCGAGTTTCATTCACTGTCCAAGTCGTACAACATGACAGGTTGGCGCATCGGCATGACGGTCGGCAACGCTGAGGTGACAAATGCGTTGATGCGCATCAAGTCCAACGTTGATTCCGGGGTCTTTCAGGCGGTGCAGTTGGCCGGGATTGCCGCGTTGGAGGGCCCGCAGGACATCATCGCTCACCACAACGCCGTCTATCAGGCGCGGCGTGACCGCCTCATTCCCGTTTTGCGCTCAATGGGGCTGGAAGTGGACCCGCCCAAGGCGAGCCTCTATGTGTGGGCAAAGCTGCCGGATGGGGCGCTGTCCGGGAAATTCGCATCGGCGCTCATTGAGCAGGCAAACGTGGTGGTCACACCGGGGCGCGGCTACGGCGAGGCGGGAGAGGGCTATATTCGTTGCTCGCTGACCGTCGCGGACGATGCGCTGGACCGCGCGCTTGAAAGGCTGAGCAGCGTCAACGTCTCCGATCTGATTTAGGTCATTCACAGAGTCATGCCACCGATCAGACATCAAGCGAGCAGATTCGGCGCGGACGCCAAGGCCAGACACATGCTCGGCGCGGACGAGGAACACGCGCTGCTCGTTCTTGCCCGATCATCACGCTCACTGACGCTGCAGGAGTTGTCTGCGCGTCTCGAGACATCAACGGAGGCGCTGCGGGCAGCGCTCAACTCTCTCTATAAGCGTCGCTTCATTCTCGTATCACCGGGCATCGGTGGGATCGAGGACACGTATCTGCTGTCTCAGGCCGCCCGCCGTTATGCGCGCCTCTACGTGATGCCGGAGTCACCCGACAGCCTGCCGATTGAGACTGTCACCGTGGAGGATCGGCGTCCCTAGAGCTCCGCGCCTAGAGCTCCGCGTTAAAGGCGAACCAATTGACCCACCAGTACCAGGTGATATAGGCGCCGGCGCCGATGAGCATAACCGGGCTGGACCATTCCACAATCGGCATTGCCTGCCGTATCACAACGCGGATGAGGTCTTTGAAGATTGCCGCGCCCAGCGTCAGGCCAATGAGCCCTACGCCCATCCCCGCCCCGTAGATGAGAAACATGATAAAGGCCGCATAGCCGCCGATGACCTGTCCTTGCGCGAGAATCGCAAGGAAGATGGGGAAGGTGCAGCTCAACGTGGCCAACGCGTACGCGAGGCCGAAGAGAAACACGGATACCAGCCCCTTGCTCCCGGTTCCCCAATTCACGCCGATAGTCGGAATAAGCGTGATGGAGCGCTTATTCACCAGCATGAACACAATCATGTACGCGCCCAAGAGCACGAGCGCGATGCCAACGATGCTGGCGATATACGGAATGATGTCACGCAGAAAGGCGCCAACGAGACTCCACACGACGCCAAACGTGCCGAACAGGACGAGAAAGGCGAGCGCAGCCGTGCCGCCCACAAGCATGGCCTGCCCGAGGCGAAGCGCAATGGGCCGCTGCTCATACCCCTCTTCACGGGAGCCGATGTAATAGCCGATGTAGGCGGGCAGCATTGCCACGCCGCAGGGGCTGGCAAGCGCGACGAACCCTGCGCTGAACGCGAAGGCGAACGGGAGGTTGAACACCGTCAGACGACGGCGGCTTCCTGGTCGATGACGGTGCAGGACATGAGCCGCTCAGTTGTTTCGGCCAGCATCGCATCGCCGAGGGCCAAGATGTCACGGACGCGCTGATCTGTCAGGGAATAGAAGACGTTGCGCCCACGCCGTTCCGCGTCCACAAAACCGCACCAGCGGAGGCAGGACAGGTGGCTGGAGACGCGGCCCTGCGGCGCGCCAAGAATGTCCACAAGCTCTGACACGCTGCGCTCTGATTCAAGCAGAATACGGAGTATGCGGATGCGGGTTGGATCGCCAAGCCCGCGGAAGAATCGGGCTGCAGCCTCTGCGCCTGTGGGCGCCGCCGCCATCAAACCCGTCGGCGTGAGTGTCATGACATGCAGTGCGCTCATTCCATCTGTCCATCCAATCCAGGTTTGTCCGCTCCGGTTGTCGTATCGCGGCAACGGCACACCGACACGAGATGCCCGCCACACGCGGACACGTACAACTATATCCTATGTTAGAGGGAGAATCCGTCACAGGTATACGAGATGCATCAACACAATGTTAGCCGGGGTCTTGGGTTTCGCCTGCCCGCAATGGCGCTGTTTGCGGTGGCTGCCGCCATCCTGCTCGCAGCGGCTTGCGGTGGTGATCCGACGCCCACTCCAACAACCGCCCCGCCCCCTCCAACACCAACAGCATCATCGCTGGCGGCGCAGCCCCCTCGCCCATTGACACTGCCTGATGACGAGGCTCCACACTCCGATCCGGTGGAATGGTGGTACTACAGTGGCACGATGGCGGATGAGGACGGCAACGACTACGGTTTCCATTTCGTCATCTTTCAGGTGCAAGACCCGCGCGGGGGCAGCGCATTCTATATGTCGCATGCCTCAGTGCTCGATGTGGGCGAGGAGCGGCACGAACAGGCGGCGGTTTTCGGGCTGGGCCCACAACCACGCCCGCTGACCGGATTTGATCTGAACGTAGATACCTGGACGCTCAGCGGAGACAACGGCGCTCACGCCTTCGCCATGTCAGCGGGCACATTCGGTTTTGACCTGGCTGTATCAGCCACCGGGCCCGCCGCGCTCCATTACCAGGGAATCGGCTACTTGCAGGCGTTGGACGGTTGGACGTATTACTACAGCTGGACCGATATGGAGTTGAGTGGAACCCTCACGCTTGATGGCCTGGAGCGGGATGTCACCGGCACGGCGTGGATGGATCACCAATGGGGCGACTTTCAGGTTCTGGGATACCCCTATGGCTGGGAATGGTTCGCCGTTTCCATGGACAACGATCATGAGCTGATGATCACTCTCACGCGGGAAACAAACGGTGAATCGATCGTGTACGGCACACTCCGGGGCCCGTCCGGCCTGACCACGCACATCGCCGGCGACGACATCGTCATCGAGACGTTGAGAACGTGGCGAAGCCCGCATACGGACGGCGAGTATCCGGCCGGCTGGCGCATTGACATTCCCGTGCACGGCATCGCCATGACGCTGACACCACTGAAGGATGACCAAGAATTCACAGCCGTTATCCCGCCCGTCCCCATCTATTGGGAGGGGTTGGCGGCGGCGGACATCACATTTGAGGGGGAGCCGGTAAACGGCAGCGCCTACGTGGAACTCGTCGGATTCGCGCAGCATACCCCCACGCCGACACCCACGCCTTGACCCACAGAGCGGAATGCCGCGGGGCACGCAAATCGGCTAGTCATCATCGTCATCGAGGTCATAGGCACGGTACGTCACACCCCAACGCATAGAGTGGTGGTGCGTTCGGTCTGCGAGGAGATCGGCGTATTCCGGCGAATCGATGGGATCAGTCGTCATGATGTAGGCATCCTCTTGGTTGTCTGAGTAATAGCGCTTGCGGCGTCCAACAGTCTTGAAGCCGTATTTCGTGTAGAGGCTCTGAGCAACCTCATTGGAGACGCGCACCTCAAGCGTCACCACGCGGCAATTCAGCAGCTTGCTCACCTCAATGGCGCCGATGATGAGCAGCTCCCCGATCCCCTGCCCTTGGTGCGAGTTCCGCACCCCCACACTTGTAATGTGCCCCTCATCAATGACAGCCCACAGACCGAGATAGCCGGCGATGAGCTCCTCCGTCTCAGGAATGGCGCCGGAGTCTACGCCTAAAATGCGCTTGACGGCGCTGGTGATGCGGCCGCCGCGCCCGCGTCCGTTGCCGGCCGCGTTGCCGCCGCCAAGCGGGAGATTGTTGGCGCGTGCATAATCGTTATAGGGTGCATCATGGGCGACAGCAACCAGGTAATGCGCATACTTTCTTTCGCGGAGGTCACGCTTGAACGGTGGCGCGTACTTGTTCTCCGGAAAGGCATCACGGTCTACCTGCACGGCCTGCGTCGCATCCCCCTCATGCATGGGGCGGAGCAGCCACGGCATTGCGTAACGCGCGTCAGTGTGCACGGTTCTCTCCCATCCTCTGCTGAAAGCATAATAGAGGCAAATGATGACGGCAGGCGGCTAACCCCGCGGGCAGCACACACGTTACCTGAGTGTGGCGAATAAACCAACGGCAACCGCACGTTCACTTGGAAGGGAGCAGGCCGCTGTCAGATGGGGATGTTGTCACGATTGTCAGACGAGCGCAGCAGGGGGACCCCGCTGCGTTCGGTCAACTCTACGAGCTCTACTCCGAGAGGGTCTTTCGATACGTCGCGTATCGCGTAGACAGCGACGCGGATGCCGAGGACATCTCGGAAGATGTGTTTATGCGCATGCTGGAGGCGATCGGCTCGTTCAAGTGGAAGGACGTGCCGTTCTCTGCATGGCTGATGCGCATCGCGCACAACCGCGTTATCGACCACTACCGTCGCAGCGGGCTGAGGCGCGCCACACCCCTCGACAATGCCCCGCCCCTTCCCTCCCGTGACCGAGACCCGCAGGAATCAGTTGAGACATTCTCAGATATCCAGGACCTGCGAGTAGCGATGGCACGCCTCACAGACCTACAGAGACAGGTGCTGTCATTGAGGTTCGGCTCCGATTTATCGATCGCTGAAACGGCCTATGCAATGGACAGGAATGAGGGCGCGGTCAAGGCGCTGCAGCACAGCGCGATCCGCGCCTTGCGGAGGATCATGGCGCCGGAGAACCGCCAGGACGGAGTGACGAGATGACAGAGTTTCCGTCTGACGAACGTGCCCTTGCTGAGGCCGTACAGGACTGCCTCGAGGCGCTGCGGCGCGGCGAGTCCATTGAGGACTGCGTGAGCCGGTACCCGGACATTGCCGACGAGCTCCGCCACCTCCTGACCGCCTCTCTGGCCGTGTCTGACGCCGCCCCAACGCGTGACGAGAGCGCGCGGCAGATGGCGCACATTCGGTTTGAGGGCGCGGTGCGTCATCACCTCGCACTGCGCGGCGCAGAATCTGAACGGCTGTCCATCCGACAATGGTGGATCCGGCGCGCGCCCGTCTGGTCACGCATTTGGGCTGTCGGGCTTGCCTCAATGGCGCTCCTCGTTCTCCTTAGCACAGGAGCTGCGTACGCCTCAACGGACGCGTTGCCGGACAGCCCGCTCTATCCGGTGAAACGCGCTACCGAGCACGCGCGGCTGGCGATCACCTTTTCGGACGAGAACCGTGCCATCTATCACCTTGAACTCATCGAACGGCGCTCGCTTGAGCTTGCAGCCGTAGTCGAAACAGGAGACCAGGAACGCGCGCAGGAGCTGAACCGTGATCTACTGAAACACATCGAGTTCGCTCGCCTCGAGTCCGGCTACACACACAATCTCGAGGTGTCAGAGTCCGAGCTCGCCCAGAATGCTGTCGCGCCGACGGTGATGATTGCGCAGACGGAGGCGGCGGATGATGGGACAAAATCGAATCTGGCCACGGCACGGACTCTGCCGGTGCATGACAGCCGCCTCCTTGCCTATATTCGGGCGGAGCGCGCAACAGCTGCCAAGGCATATGCGACCCTGCATATCGCGTATCAGATTGCGCCGAGCCACATGCACGTTCACGTCAATGATGCCCTCACCATCACCGAGCAGCGCTACAAGCAGGCACACTTCGCCAATGAGCCGGCTCCGCTGCCGCGCACCCTTCTCGCTCAAGGAGTCGTGAGGATCGATGGCGCCGAGATGACGATCGCGAACGTGCTGAGATTTGATATTGCCCACAACGCACTGGGAAATCGCTTGCCACAAGATGGGGACGTCGTGACGGTGGGCGGATATGTCCGTGACGATGGCACACTGCTTGTCCTACGCGTCTTCTCATTCGAGGCAGATGACGTGGCCGATGATCAGATCTGGCTGCAGGGCGAGACGCTAGGCCGCAACGAGGAGTTCCTGCTCATACCCGGTTTCATCATTAGGCCGCAGGATTGGGGGCAGCTCAGCGAGGAGACAGGGACGCAAGGGCAATGGCTCTATGTGTCCGGGACGGCGGGCGGTGAGGGGCACGTCCACGGTATAGAAATCAACGAGATCGGCGGCAATCCCATCCCGTTCCCTCTCCCGTAGCCGCGACATTCCCGCCCGGGATTATGAAAAGCGGGCACATTCACGCTATACTTGACTACTATGAATCGGTCCGCCCACATGTCGGGCGTTTGGTATAACGTTCGTATCTTTCTGCGTTTGCAGACCTTTCTTTTGCCGTATTGGCGCCGGGCTGCCCTGACGTACGTCCTGCTGTTCATCTCCAGCGGCAGCGCTCTGGTCATCCCCTGGCTGTTCGGCCAGGCTGTCGATCAACTCCTTGATGAGGCGTCCATCGGCACGATCCTGACCGTGGCGATGTGGATCCTCCTGGCCGCTGTGATCCGGGGCGCGACATCCTATGGCCAAAGCTAT
Source organism: Dehalococcoidia bacterium (assembly GCA_965214725.1). GTDB lineage: Bacteria > Chloroflexota > Dehalococcoidia > UBA6926 > UBA6926 > VXMO01. Next base: position 572,998 of record OZ243973.1, read on the forward strand.
TTCAGCCAAGCCGTTTCACAGTTCGTCGCCTATGACCTTCGCAATGCCCTGTATGACCGCTTTCAGCGGCAGAGTTTCTCATTCTTTGATACCTCACGCACGGCGGAGTTGATGTCCCGGGCGACGGCGGATGTTGAATCGGTTCGCATGCTGATCAGCTTCGCTCTGGTGCGTATCGTGCAGGTCGGCGTGCTGCTCCTCATGGTGACCATCATCCTGCTCCAATCCAATTGGCAGTTGGCGCTCGTCACCCTCGCCGTGCTGCCGTTCATCGCCTACCGCACAACACGAACGAGCCGCCGCCTGCGCCCTGTGTGGCTGTCCGTCCAACAGGAGATGGCGGCCTTGAGCACTGTGCTGCAGGAGAGCCTGTCCGGCATGCGCATCGTCAAAGCCTTCGGCCGCGAGAAGGAGGAAACGGAGCGATTCAACAGGCAGGCCTACACGCTGTATGAGCGCAATATCACCGCCAATGACGAGCAGGCCATGAATACGTCCTTGATGACGTTCTCTGTCTACTTCGCCGCGGGAATTCAGCTGCTCTTTGGCGGCTACATGGTCATGCAGGGCGACATCACGCCCGGCGACCTCACCGCGTTCCTGTTCTATCTGCTGACAATCACGGTCTACATACGCATGATTGGGTGGCTCGGCAATCAACTCTCCCGGGCTGTCGCGTCCGGTGAACGCATCTTTGAGATTCTCGACGCGCGGCCGGAGGTGCGCGAGAAGCCGGATGCCGCCGAGAACGCCGTGACGGCCGGCCGAATCACGTTTTCGGACGTGTCATTCGGCTACGGGGACCATGACCATGTCCTGCAGGACGTCTCTTTTGAGGCTGAACCCGGGCAGGTCATTGCCGTGGTGGGGGCGACGGGCAGCGGAAAAACAACACTCGTGAGCCTGATTCCACGTTTCTATGATCCAACGCAGGGAACCGTGGTGATTGACGGCATGGATATTCGTGACATGACGTTGGACCACCTGCGCAGCTCCATCGGCCTTGTACAACAGGACGTGTTCCTGTTCTCCGCCACCATCCGCGATAACATCGCCTATGGTGTGCCGGGGGCGCCGGAGGAGGAGATTATCGCCGCCGCCAGCGCCGCCCGCCTTGATAGCTTTATCCGCACACTGCCCGACCAATACGACACGTGGGTCGGTGAGCGCGGCATCAACCTCTCCGGTGGGCAGCGTCAGCGGCTCGCCATCGCGCGAACCCTGCTGCTCGATCCACGCATCCTCGTCCTCGACGATTCGCTCTCAAGCGTGGATGCCGAGACGGAGCGATCCATCCAGCAGGCGCTCGACCGTGTCATGCAGGGGCGCACAACGATTGTTGTCGCTCAACGGTTGGCGAGCGTCCTGCGGGCAGACCAGATACTGGTCTTGGACGAGGGGCGCATTGTCCAGCGAGGAACGCATGCCGAACTCGTCTCCTACCCGGGCCCGTACCGGCAGATCTATGAGCTGCAGCTCCGCCATCAGGAGGAGGCCTATGCCTCCTCGACGGATGGGGCAGCCGTCAGCGGGAGTGCACGGTCATGATGGGGGGCGGTGGCGGCGGATTCGGCCAATACGACGGCTGGGATGACGAGAATCTCGGCGCAGTCTATGACCGCCGCGTCGCCTTCAGACTCATCCCCTACATCGGTAAATTCAAGCTGTGGGCGGCGATTGCCGTGGTCGGCATGTTGGCCGCCACAGCCAGCAGCATCGCCATGCCCTTATTCATCGGCCTCACGGTTGATACGGCCATCACTGCGGGAAACACAACGCGCCTCGCGTGGATGGCCGGCATCTTCTTTGGACTCACCATCATCAATGCCGTTGGGCTGTGGCTTCAGTCACGCTACATGGCCAAGGTGGCGCACGGGATGCTCGTCAACGTTCGCACGCAACTCTTTGGCCACCTCCAACAGCAGTCTCTGGGGTTCTATGACAAACAGCAGGTCGGCCGCCTCATGTCACGGGTTGTTAGTGACGTTGAACAGATTCAGCAGGTTATGACCGGCGGGGTCATCGGGACAATCAGTGATGTCCTGACCCTTGTCGGCATTGTCGTCATCATGCTCGTCATGGATTGGTCGCTTGCCGTTGTCACGTTGAGCGTTGTGCCGGTTCTCATCGTCATTTCCATCATCTGGCAGCGGCGGGCACGCGTGGCGTTCCTGCGGGTACGGCGCGCCATATCCGTTGTGAACGGCAGCCTGCAGGAGAACGTGTCCGGCGTGCGTGTTGTCCAGAGCATGAACCGTGAGGACGAGAACATGCGCCGCTTTGACCGCATCAACCATGACCATCTGGATGCAAATCTGCGCGCCTCCCGCCTGACCGCCGGCATGTTCCCGGCGGTGGAGATCATGGTCGGCATCTCAATGGCCGTCGTGATTATCTACGGCGGATGGCAAGTCCTGGAGGGCGCGCTCACCGTCGGGTTCCTCGTCGCATTCACACTCTGGGTTCAGAGGTTCTTTGATCCCATCCGCAACATCACCATGCAGTACACGGAGCTTCAGCGCGCCATGGCGTCCGGTCAGCGGATCTTTGAGCTGCTGGACACGGAGCCGCAGGTCGCGGACAAACAGGGCGCGCAGCCACTCCCGCCCATCAGCGGACACGTCACTTTCGACAACGTCTCATTCTGGTATGAGGATGACATCCCGGTGCTGCAGGGCATCTCGCTTGAGGTGGAGCCGGGCGAAACCATCGCCCTCGTGGGTGAGACGGGCGCCGGCAAGACGACCTTCGTCAGCCTCATCTCTCGTTTCTATGATGTGCGTGACGGCCGCCTGCTCATTGATGGGCATGATGTGCGTGACATTCAGCGCGAGAGTCTGGCGCATCAGATGGGGATCGTCCCGCAGGAGCCATTCCTTTTCTCTGATACTATCGAGGCGAATATACGCTTCGGAAAGCCTCAGGCGACACACGCGGAGGTGGAGGATGCGGCACGGGCGGCCGGCCTCCATGACATCATCCTGCATATGGACAACGGCTATGACACCGAGCTGCAGGAGCGTGGCGCGAACCTCAGCGTGGGGCATCGGCAGCTCGTCAGCTTCGCGCGCGCCATCCTTGCAGACCCGCGCATCCTGATCCTCGATGAGGCAACCGCCAACATTGATACGCGCACCGAGGCGCGCATCCAGGACGCGCTGCGGCGCCTGCTGCCGGGCCGCACATCATTCGTCATCGCTCATCGGCTGTCCACCATCCGTGAGGCCTCACGCATCATCGTGCTGGACAATGGGCGCATTGCGGAAATGGGGACGCACAATCAACTGCTGGCGAACGATGGCATCTATGCGCATCTGAACGCGATCTCCTATGGCGCGCCCACGACCATGAACGGGCACGCCGTCTCCGCGTCCACCCCGTTGCCCACCCCCGCCGGCGGCGCAGAGAACGAGTAGGGCAGACACAGTGAATCGGCGAATAAGCAACGATACGCTATAGTATTCTCGCAATTTGGTTAATGGGAGAAGGCGATGGGGATGTTTAATGTGGATATGGAGCTGTCCCCGCTGTGGGGCGCCGAATCGGTCACTGTGAGTGCCTTGGTAGATACAGGCGCCACTTTCTGCATGGCGCCAAAATCGATGCTGGAACGTATAGGGCTTGTGCCAACAGACACGATGTCATTCGGGATAGCAGATGGATCCAGCATCATGCGAGCTATCTGTGACGCACGGATCACCGTGGGCGACCGCACAGGTGTCGCACCAGTCATTTTTGGCGAGGAGACCGGGCCATGCTTGCTCGGAGTCATCGCTCTTGAACGCCTCTCATTGGCCGTCGATCCTTCAAAGAAGATGCTCGTGCCGACAGAGGCGATTCTCTACAAAGCAACCGGCAACGGTGACACGTCCTAGCCCGGACAATGCACGGGTTCTGATACGCCCTCCTACCTCGCCGCCAAAGCCGCCAGCCGCTCGAGCGCAGCTTTCCAGAATGTTCGCCGCGCCTCCACATCATCCGCATCAGCAAGCTTTGAGTGCATCACCGTGATGCGGCCTTTGCTCTCCCCGCTCGCGTAGAAACTGATATCGAGCGCTGATTCCGTGCCGTCACCATCCGTCCACATCGCGCGGACGGTTTTCTCGGGCGTTTCCTTGCGCACGGTGATGGGGGCGTTCGGCAGCCATTTCCCGCGCCGCGCCGCATCCGCAAAGGTGGCGTAGAGTTCCGGCAGCGGCACTGTCACCGTCTTGCTGACGCTAACCTGATAGCCGCGCGTGGTCTGATGCCGCTCCCGCATCCCACGCGCACGCTCATACTCGACGGTGACCTGCTGGCTCCACCAAGGCGGGACGCCGTGCTCCTCACGCAGCATCGTCGCGATGTCCTTGTGAGAGAGGTCCTGCGCCCCCGCAGCATCAAGCAGGGAAAACCAGTCCTCAGGGAATTTACCCGTGGCCCTCACAACCGCCTCCGGAGAGGCCTCAGAGCGGCGTACTTTCTTGTCTGTCATCACACACTCAGTCTAGCGCAGAAAGCGACACTCCCCTGCCCACCCTCATTGACCGTGGCTCTGTTCGTGGTAGAGTGGTTTTGGCGCCGACCGACTGGTCGGTCGGTTTGCGGATTACATTTTCTGACAACGGGGGGCGGGCATCTCACGGATGGTTTCACGGGGCGCTGAGGGACAAGCCGATGCGGCTGCAGACCCGTCAGCCGACGCAGGCAAGTCCGCCACACGGGAGCGCATCCTTGAGGCGGCCGCGCAGGTTTTCGCGCAGTCCGGCTATCACGGCGCGAGTGTGGATGACATCGCCCATGCGTCAGGCGGCTCAAAGGGCGGCATCTATTTTCATTTTCCGGGCAAGCGGGAGATCTTCTTTGCGCTCGTCAACCGCTTTGCGGACCGGCTGCTTGCGGAGGCGCGCGAGTCCATCGAGAGTGACGTGAGCGGCGCGCACAAGGCCGGCGCTGTCATTGAATCAACGCTTGAAACGTTCGCCGGCCACGCCAGACTCGCAAAGGTGCTGCTCGCCAGCGGCGTCGGACTTGGCCCCGCCTTTGATGAGACGCTGCTGCGGCTGCATGACCGATTCGCGGGTCTGATCCGTGAGCGGCTCGACGCCGCCGTCGCTGATGGCTCAATCGCGCCACTCGACACCTCCCTCGCCGCATACGCGTGGATGGGGGCGCTCAACGAGATTATCCTGCGGTGGCTGTACACGGGCGAGCCGTCACCCCTCCCATCGGCCGCGCCGCAGCTGAAAGCGATGCTCTTGGCGAGCGTGGGAGTGGGCACGTCACATTCAGAACCTGTTGAGGCGGGAGGGCGCTAATCATGCCACATGCGTTCAGAGACCTTCACGAGTTTGCGCGATTCCTTGAGGAACGCGGCGAACTGACGCGCATACAGGCGCCAGTCTCGTGGGACCTTGAGATTACGGAGATCACACAGCGCGTTCTGCGTGAGAACGGCCCTGCCCTCCTCTTTGAGAACGTGGAGGGCTACGCCGATTCGCCCGTCCTGATCAATCTGTATGGAACGGAGCAGCGCGCCGCATGGGCGCTGGGCGTCGAGAAGCTGAGCGAACTGCCGGAATCCATCAACAAGATGCTCTCCATGGCTCAGGGGGGGCCGCCCGCTGGACTGGTCAATAAGCTGCGTATGCTGGGCGATCTGGTCAAGCTTGGCAGCATTGGGCCGCGCCGCGTCGATCATGAGGATGCCCCCTCGCAGGAGGTCATCATTCAGGGGGATGAGGTCGATCTGTTCTCGCTGCCCATCCTCAAGACGTGGCCACAGGATGCCGGGCGGTACATCACCCTCCCGCTCGTCATCACGAAAGACCCGGACACCGGCACGCATAACCTCGGCATGTACCGCATGCAGGTTTTTGACAAGAACACGACGGGGATGCACTGGCAGACGCACAAGGTCGGCACACAGCATGAGCGGTCGTCTGCGGAGCGCGGAGACGAGCGGATGGACGTTGCCGTGGCGCTCGGCGGTGACCCGACCCTCATCTGGGCCGGTTCAGCTCCCCTGCCCGCCGATGTGAGTGAGTATGTGCTGGCGGGGTTCCTTCGAGGCGCGGCAGTCCCTGTCGTCAAGGGAGTGACCGTCGATCTCGATGTGCCCGCACAGGCGGAATACATCCTGGAGGGATACGTTGATCCGTCTGAGCGGAGGGCGGAGGGCCCGTTCGGTGATCACACCGGCTACTACTCAATCCAGGACTCCTATCCGGTCTTTCACGTGACGGCCATCACCCGCCGTCGCAGCCCCATCTACCCGACCATCGTCGTTGGCCGCCCCCCGCAGGAGGACTATTGGATGGGCGTGGCAACGGAGCGGCTTTTCCTGCCCCTTATGAGGCTCATGCTGCCGGAGGTTGTTGATGTCCACATGCCGGCAGAGGGCGTCTTTCACAACCTTGTGCTTGTATCCATCAAGAAGGAGTACCCGGGACACGCGCAGAAAGCGGTCAGCGGACTGTGGGGTCTCGGCCTCATGTCGCTTGCGCGCGCCATCGCGGTCTTTGACGATGATGTGGATATCCATGACCCGTCAGAGGTCGTTTGGCGACTCTCCAACAATGTGGATCCGCGGAGGGACATCTTCTTTTCGGACGGGCCGATCGACGACCTGGATGTCGCCTCTCCAAGCGCGCGCGTTGGCAGCAAGATCGGCATCGACGCCACTCGCAAGTCGGGCGACGGGGAGATGGGTGACCGGCAATGGATGCCGGATATCACGATGGACGATGAGGTTGTCGAGCGTGTGACGCGCCGTTGGGAGGAATACGGTCTCTGATGGACAACGTCGGCCGTCCTCCTCTCCCGCGCCCCTGGTCTCTGATGGGCCGACTCGGGATCATGCTCGATTCCATCCGGTTTGAGCACTCCATCTTTGCCCTGCCCTTTGCCTATCTTGGGATGATTCTCGCGTCCGGCGGGTTGCCGACTGTCTGGCAATTTGTCTGGATCACGATTGCCATGGTTGCGGCCCGTACCGTCGCAATGAGCGCGAACAGGCTGATTGACCGCGAGATGGACGCGGAGAACCCGCGTACCGTCATGCGGGCCCTGCCCGCCAAGCTGCTGCGCCCATCAGACATGCTCGGCATGTTGATTGTCAGCCTCGTTATCTTCTTTGTCGCCGCCGCCATGCTGAACACGCTCGCGCTGATTCTTGCACCGGTTGCGGCCATCATCGTCATCACGTACTCCTACGCCAAGAGATTCACGTGGACAGGGCATTACTGGCTCGGGTTCGCAGACGGCATCGCGCCGGCGGGTGGCTGGATTGGCGTCACGGGTGAGCTGCCGCTTGAGGCCGTCATCCTCGCTCTTGCCGTCACGACGTGGGTGGCCGGGTTCGATCTCATCTACCAGTGCATGGACTACGACTTTGACGTCCCACGCAACATTCACACCATTCCCGTCAAATGGGGCATTGCAGCCTCATTGAGATGGGCGCGGGTGACGCATCTCGCGACCGTTCTTTTCCTGATTGCGCTCGGAGTGATGATGAGCCTTGCGTGGCCGTTCTACATCGGCGTTGCGCTCGCTGCCATCCTGCTCGCATGGGAACATTCTCTCGTCAAGGCGGATGATTTCTCACGCGTCACCGTCGCATTCTTCAATATCAATGGCGTGATTGCCATCATCGTCTTTGTGTTCACGGCTGCCGCCGTGCTGATGGGGTAGCGGATCATGCAGCACACAGCGTCCTCACCGTCGCCGCCGATTATTGTCGGCATATCCGGCGGCAGCGGCGCGGCCATCGCCAAGCGCATCATTGACACACTCCTGGACGCCCGCGTTCCCGTTATCTGTACCATCACATCCGGCGGGCGGCAGGTGTGGGCGCACGAGATGGATCAGCCCTTTGCCCGCTCACTCGATGAGTGGTCACGCCACGACCTTTTCGCGTATTACTCACCCAATCAGCTCAGCGCGCCTATCGCGAGCGGCGGAATCCCGACGCGGGGAATGATTGTCGCGTCATGCAGCATGGCGACGGTGGCGGCCATCTCGCATGGTCTGGGCGATAACCTTTTGCGTCGCGCGGCGGATGTGACCATCAAGGAGCGCCGACCGTGCATCCTCATTCCGCGTGAAACGCCCCTGTCCGCCATCCATCTGGAGAATATGCAGCGGCTTGCGGCCCTCGGCGTCACAATTCTCATGCCCGCGCCGGCCTTCTATCTGAGACCGCGCACCGTTGACGACATTGTCAACTACATGTCCGCGCGGGCGCTGAATGCCATTGACCCGCAGGAGTTTCCCTTGCCCGCCTCACTCCGATACGCGGGCCTGGATACCAATGATACGCACGACGAACGCGCAAGCAAACAAGACGGCAGCATGGACTGTGAGGAGGAATAGTTGTGAGAATAGCGAATCTGCGTTGGGGGCTTGTCATCCTTGTGGTGGCGGCCATGACCGTTCTGGGGGCGGCATGTGGCGAGGCCGAAGAGGATACGCCAACACCGGTCCCGCCGACGCCAACGCCCGCCATCGATAACACGGAGATCCGGGTGGGACTCCTGCCAATCATCGACAGCGTCCCCTTCTATCTTGCCGAGGAAGAGGGGTTGTTTGAGGCGGCCGGGCTGAACGTCACGTTCGAGACATTCAGCAGCGCCCTTGAACGCAACGTCGCGCTTGAATCGGGCGCGATTGATGGCCAGCTTGCGGATCTGGTGGCCACCGGCCTGATTAATGCGGATGAGCATCGCGTATCAATCGTCAAGACGACGTACCGAGCCACGAGTGACGTGGCGATGATTGCGCTGGTGGCCGGCGCGGACAGCGGCATCATGGCGCCCCCTGACCTTGAGGGGCGGAGCGTCGGCATCTCCACGAACTCGCTCATTGAATACCACCTCGACAAGTACCTTGATGAGGCCGGGATGGCGCGAGATTCCGTTACCAAGGAGGAGGTGGCATCCATCCCGGTTCGAATGGAACTGTTGACGCAGGGCCAGCTGGACGCGGCTGTGCTGCCAGAACCACTCATCACCCTTGCCGTCAACGCCGGCGGCACGGTCATTCTGGATGACCGGGAGAGCAGGCTGGGGATGAGCGTGCTCGAGTTCAACAACGAGTACCTGACTGACCATGAGGACCTGGTCAAGCGGTTCCTGGCGGTTCATGAGGACGCCGTGCAGCGCATCAACGCCAACCCGGATCAATACGCCAACCTGTTGCCGGAGAAGGCGCGCCTGCCCGAGGTTCTTGTCGGGATCTTTGAGGTTCCGCCATTCCCCAGCAATGATGTCCCCACTGAGGCCGAGACGGAACTCGTATCCGAATGGCTCCTCGAGAAGGGGCTCATCGACGAGGCGTTGGGATACAACCACTGGGTTAACCCGAGATTCATTCCATAGCACGGCGTCAGACGCCATGACCATGGAGAGGCCGATTGCCGCCCTCGGGAACGTGTCATTCGCGTACCCCGAGGGCGCAACGGTCCTGCGTGATTTCTCCTGGGAGATGTCTGCGGGAGAATCCTGGGCCATCATCGGCCCGTCCGGCTGCGGCAAGACGACACTGCTCTACATTCTTGCCGGCCTACGCATCCCTGACAGCGGCACAGTGAGCGTGGTGGGGGAGCCGATAACGGGCCCTCGACGCGATGTTGGCCTCATCCTCCAGGATCACGGCCTCTTGCCATGGGACACGGCGTTGAACAACGTCGCGCTGGGATTACGGCTGCGAGGCGCCCCCAGCCGCGTGTGGCGTCCGCAAGCGCACGCCTGGCTTGACCGTCTCGGCTTGGCGGAATTCGCCGGGCGCTTTCCGCGTCAGCTCTCCGGCGGGCAGCGGCAGCGCGTCGCCATCGCCCGAACGCTTGCCGTCTCCCCCACCCTCCTGCTGATGGATGAGCCATTCAGCGCGCTTGACGCATTCACACGTGAGTCACTGCAGCTCCTGGCGCTCGATCTCGGGATCGCGCGCGGGCTGAGCGCCGTCATCATCACCCATGACATCAACGAGGCCGTCATGCTCGGCAACAAGATCCTGATCATGGGGAACGGGCCGCATGACCCCGCAACGGTGATCGAGAACCCGGGCGCGGGGCAGCCGGGTTTCAACAGTTCCGACGAATTCCTACGGCTTGCGGCCGGCGTACGCGCGACGCTCACCACCAGCACAGGCGCAGTGGCTGCCGGATGAGGCAGTTTGCGATTGCCCGGACACGCGCACACGCCGGGACGCTCGGTGGCGGTGTGGCCGCCGTGCTGGCCGCCTTGCTTGTGTGGCAGCTTGCGTCATGGGTTGTGGACTCCACAATTCTGCCTGGGCCGATTCCCGTTGGCTTCGCATTCATTGACCAACTGAATGAGGGGTTGCTTGGCCACGCGGCTGTCAGCGCGTATCGCGTAGTTCTCGCCGTCACCATTTCGGTCGCCATCGCCGCCCCGCTCGGCCTGATACTGGGCACGTCTGACAGGCTCTATGCGCTGTCCGCGCCGCTCATCTATCTCAGCTACCCCATCCCGAAGATCGTCTTCCTGCCCGTTATTCTTCTCCTGCTTGGACTGGGGGATGCAAGCAAGGTGACGATGATCAGCCTCATCCTCTTCTTTCAGATTCTGATCCTCGTGCGTGACGAGGTGCGAACGGTGCGGCTGGAACTGATCCTCTCCGTGCGTTCACTCGGCGCGAATCGCTTCCAGCTCCTGCGATACGTTTTTCTGCCCGCCTCACTGCCCGGTCTCTTTACCGCGCTCCGCGTGAGCACCGGCGTGTCCATTGCCGTACTGTTCTTTGTTGAGAGCTTCGGCACGCGGCAGGGGCTCGGATACTACATCCTCGTAGAGTCCTGGGGGCGCCTGGCCTATGAGGAAATGTACGCCGGCGTCATCGCCATGGCGCTGCTGGGGCTGGGCGTCTATTACGTGGTTGACGGGCTTGAGCGGCGCCTAACGCGCTGGAACCGAGAGGACCGGTAGTTACCGCACGGCAGGCATCTCTACTCCATGACCGGTGCAGCCCGCAGCCAGGTCGGCTTGGCGTCATCGACTGAATTATTAGTGAGTTGAATGGGATCGCTCTCATCATCATCCAGGTTCCACAGGTAAATCTCGTTATCGCCGTCCTCGTCGCTCACAAAGGCGATTGTTGAGGAACCGAGGGCGGTGGACCAAGCAGGCTGGGTGCTGTTGGAGGGCGCGTCCGGCGTCCGGTCAAGGCTGCGGCGTCCCTGAGACGAAACATACCAGAGGTGGAATGAGCGGTTCGGATTTGTCCTCGCTTGGCTGTTGGATTGCAGGATCACATCCCGGCCGTTCGGGGCGTATTCCGCAAAATCCTCAATGGAGTCCGGAGCCCTGAATTCCCCTGTCGGGCGCAGGAACGTTTCCTGCGGGATGACGCGAATAAAGCGGCCAGCGCTGTCCAGCACATGAATATCAACGCCCTCTTGCGGGCGGGAGGCCGTCACCACAATCTCCTCACCGTTCGGGCTTATGCGCGGGTTGTTGTACGCGTACGTCGGATCTTGGCCAAGCAGGTTTATTCCGGTGCCGTCCGCCCTCATGCCTGTGACATCCATCCAGTACAGCTGGGGAAGGCCTGACGCGAGGAGGGGGCTTGAGAGGGCGACGAGCAGACGCTGCCCGTCCGGATACCAGGCCAGCGATTCAACGGTCCCGTTGATGAGACCATTCGTCAGATCCTGTTCGCCCCCCTCGTCAACGTTAATCAGGAAGATATCAGTCGCATTGCCTGAACGTCTGATGAATGCCAATTTGGTTCCATCAGGGCTGACGGCCGGGTACAGGTCGTCGGTGACGTGGTCAGTTATCTGGGTTTCTTGCGTCCCGTCATGCTGAATAGAGTAGATGTCCCAGTTCCCGTTGCGTTGAGACTGGAAATAGAGTGTGTACGTCTGCTCCTCGTTGCAGCCATACGCAAACAGTGCGCCCATAATGAGCGCTGCCACACAGGACACTGACCACAATTTCACGGGCTCAAGCGCCTCCCTGCACCGGCACCAATCAACGCGGGCACTCTCCCAGTGGCCTTACATTAGCACGAAACGGCCCCGGCGTAACCGCCGGGGCCGTTTGATACGCTCTCACAGTTGAGGGGATTAGCGGCCGCGCAAGCGCGGATCCAGCACGTCTCGCAATGCATCCCCAAACACATTGAAGCCGAACACTGCCATGCTGAGGGCAAGCCCTGGGAACACGATGATGTGCGGGGCGAGCTCAGCAAAGTCCAGCGCGCTGGCGTTGAGCATGCCACCCCAAGATGGGTGAGGTTCCGGCACTCCCAATCCGAGGAAGCTCAGTGATGCCTCAGTGGTGATGGCGGAGCCGAGCCGGCCCGTCACAACAATGATCCACGGAGCCATTGAGTTGGGCATGACATATCGGAAAATCAGCCGCAAGTGACTGGCTCCGATGGTACGGCCCGCTAACACGTAGTCCGTCTTCGTCACCGATAATGCTTGACCGCGAACGACGCGAATCATCGCAGGCAGAGCAGGAATCGAGATGGCGATAATGGTCACCTCAATACTGAACGTCTGAAGGATGGCGACAATGGCCATTGCAAGGATGAGGCCCGGGAACGCCTGCAGAACGTCGACAAGGCGCTGTCCAAGCAGGTCAACCCAGCCACCGAAGTAGGCGCTTGTGATGCCCAGTACGCCGGCTATCGTTCCGGCGCCCAGCGCGACGGCAAAGCCGACGTAGAGGGAGATCTGCGCGCCGAACACAATTCTGGTGAACAGGTCACGGCCATATCGGTCCCCGCCGAGCCAGTGGTCAACGTTTGGTGACACCAACTGAGCTGATATCTGCGAGGCGTAGCGATAATCAATAAATCCGTCATAGCTGGCGGCTGCTGACGCCGCAATTTCCCACAGTGGCGCGGTGGCTGCCATGAAGATCAACAGGAACACCAAGCTCAGGCCAACAAGCCCAAGCGGGCGCCGCCGCCAGAGCAGCCAGTTTCGCTCCAGAACATTCCGCCGGCGTCGCTGTCCGATAATCTCTGCGACTGCTTCAGTCTGTGCCGCCATCTCTTTTGCTCCCTTTACAGTCCGCTTACTGATGGTGAATCAGAACGGGCCGACTCTGGTTTCACTTCACACACACTCAACGGCGCGGCCTAGTACCGAATCCTCGGGTCAAGCCAGCCGTAGAGCAGATCGACGCCCAAGTTCGCGGCAACAACGGCGAAACCGGTCAGCGTCACAACAAGCTGCACAACGGGGAAATCTCGCTGGTTGATGGAGTCCACCATCATACGGCCGATGCCGGGCAGTCCAAAGACCTGCTCTGTGACAACAAGGCCGGTGACGGTGATAGGAAGGAAAATTCCGATCAGGGTCAGGACGGGGATGAGCGCGTTGCGCATGGCGTGGCGCACAATGATCACACGCTCCTTCAAGCCCTTGGCGCGCGCCGTGCGGATGTAGTCCTCACGCATAACCTCCAGCATGGTGGCCCGCATCATGCGGAGCGGCACACCCATGAGGAAGCCGAGGCCGATTATGAGGGCCGGCCAAATCAGTTGGGCAAGGTTCGCAATCGGATCTTCCCAGATGGGGATGTATCCCTGGCGAGGAATCCAGTCAAACACCCGGACAAAGATGAGAATCAGCATCATACCGCTCCAGAATGTGGGGACGGAGATGCCGAGAATCGCGAGGCCGCGAATGAGGTAATCCCAGAATGAATCCTGCTTGAGCGCGGCAACCACGCCGCCCGCGATGCCCAGGATGCTGCCGATGACGAGTCCCATCACACCAACCTGAAGGCTAAGGGGCGCCTTGCGGGCGATAAGAGTGCTCATATCCGCGTTGTAGAAAAAGGACTTGCCAAAATCGAGCGTCAACAGACCGAACACCCATGTCAAATACTGTTCATAGAGCGGGTCATTCAAGCCAAGCTCTTCGCGCAGCCTCTCCAGCGCCTCCTGGTCGATGCCGCCGCCGCCCTCACCACCGCCGAGCATCATGAGCGCCACATCGCCCGGCGCGATGCGCATGATCAGAAACACAACGATTGTTACGCCGATGATCGTTGGCACCGCCAAAAACATACGACGGATAACATATGCCCACATCTGCTTTCGCCCTCCCCGTAGGCTACCAGCCTGCCTGCGTCAACAGTGTTTCGGATGCCGCCTGCGCAACAACCGTCTGCTTACATTTGCACCATGCTATGGATGCCGCCTATCTGTGTCAAGCATTCGCGTCATTTTGCAATAGAATCCGCCTGCCACAACACCCTTAACCGCGATCCTCACAAAGCCTGTTTCCATAGCCCGTATCGAGGCTCACGCTTACGCGCCCGGCCTGTTCTCATTCAGGAATGTGAGCAGGGCGCCGTTGTAGTCATCCGGAAGCTCAAACGGCGTTCCATGGCGGGATGGAAAGACCTGCACGCCCGCCTGTGTCCCCGTCATTGCCTGGGCCAGATCATGTGCCGCCTCCGGGCCTGTGTACTGATCCCCCGCGCCGACAACAATGAGAGTCGGCGCGTGAATCGCTGCGACATCCACACCGGACGGTCCGCCCATGCCGCTCATCACGTGCAGGTATTTCGCAGGGTCATTCGATTCGGTAATGCTCCGATGTTTCGCCACAACATCGGGCCGCGCTGACGCGAACTCGGGCGTATACACCTGCGTAATCCAGTTATCGAAGACGTATTTCATCCCGCCGGCGCGAATATTGGCCAAGCGCACCTCTCGCTGCGCCTGCGCCGATGCAGCCTCCTCCTCAGTGGCGGGCGGAGGAGCATCGAGACGGCCGCCATTGGAAATGACAAGACCCCACACGCGGTCCGGATGCGTGGCCGCAAAGTTCCGTACAATGCCGCCGCCCATTGAGTAACCGATCAGCGCCGTCCGCTCAATGCCCAAGCCGGTCAACAGGCCCGCCAGGTCATTGACGAAGGTCATCTGGCTTGGCTGCTCATGCTCCGGTGTCTCGGTCTCGCCGTGTCCGCGCACGTCATACGTGAGGACGTGGAACGTCTCTGCCAGCGCCGGCGTCTGCAGCCACCACGCGGTGTGATTGTCCGCGGAGCCGTGAACAAGAGTGACCCACGGCGCGCCCTCCGGACCTGAAATCTCGTAGCGTTGCTGAATGCCGTTCGCCGTGATTGTCTCAGCCGCCATGTTTTGCCCCCTACTCTGCTAAACATCAACCCGCATCCGCGTGTGCGGGCGTCCTCAGAATTCTAGCGTTAACGGCACGTGACAGACGCACTACAATAACGTGTGAGCCCGGAGCGCCGACGCATGGGGACGTGGGGGGACCAAATGGCAATTGAATTCAATATTGAGATTCATTTTGAGGCGCCTCCGGATAAGGTCTTTGAGGCGCTTACTAACGTGGATTCCCTCATCGACTGGTTGCCGAACATCAAGGGCGTCAACATCCTGTCACAGGGCCCATACGGAGAGGGGACAGTTTTCGAGGAGACACGCCGTGTGTTCTTCCGTGACGCCACGGAACGGTTCCGGGTCAGCATCTTTGAGCCGCCCGAGATCCTCGAGCTAACAGTCGATGGCTCGGAGGGCAGCAGCGGCAGCGGCAACTACACCTTCTTCTATCACCTGGAAGTCGACTCCGCAACAGGCGGGACCAGCATGTCCATGCACGGTGAAATCACCGGCCTGAACAGGATCATGGAGATCATCGGTCAATTGACCGTGCGGCTCATGGCACGCTCTATTCGCAAGGATTACGCTGCGCTCGCCAAGTATCTTGCGACGCAGAGCAGCGAATGACCTCACAGGTGGGCGGCGAGGGGCGCAATCGCCTCTATGGCGACCTCGCCCATTTCTGGACGCTGATGAGCCCGCCCGAGGAATACGCGGATGAGGCTCCCCATTGGCGCAACCAGATTCTGAGCCGAGTGTCCGGGCGGCCGATCACGGCGCTTGAATTGGGCACAGGGGGCGGCCACTTCCTCTCCCACATGACGGACATCATTGACGCCACCGCCGTCGATCTCTCCGCAGATATGCTGGCGATTTCGCAGCGGCTCAACCCGGGTATTGAGCACATCGTCGGGGATATGCGCTCCATCCGCCTTGACCGCACCTTTGACGTGGTCCTGATTCACGACGCAATCTCCTACATCACGACGGAGGCTGATCTCGCCGCCACTTTTGCCACGGCACGGCAGCATCTGCAGGCCGGCGGACTATTCATCACGATGCCAGACCACTACATCGACCGCCCGGTTTGGCCCTACATCAATCACCGCACGCATACGCGGGACGGACGGGAGCTGACCTATATCGAATACTCCGCCCCCGCGCCGAACAACCCGGCGCTGCTGGACACGACGTTCCTGTTTGTTTTGACGGAGAACGGGCAGCGGCGCATGGAGCTTGATCACCACAATACCGGTCTCTTCCCGGTCGATACGTGGCGACGCCTCCTTGAGGAGGCCGGTTTCAGTGTGGAGCGGCTCGATTACCCCGTCGCGGACGGCCCCATCAGCCAATATCTATGGATCTGCACCGCCACATAAGAATCGCGGCCATTCCCTTACAGCATCTTTGAGGAGGACGCGCCTGGCCCTCTGCGGCGGCCCAGCCGACGGACTAGAGACGACCCGTCTGCTACGCGATGCCCTTGGGGGCCACGGGTTGCCGCCCAGGCGGCTTGCCCGTCGGCGCGGGGGGAGCGGGGAATTTCTTCGGGTCGGTACTCCTGGCGCCCGACTCCGGCTTGGAGGCATCGTCGTTATTTGAACGGAGCTCAGTTTGCTCGGCCATATTTTCCCTCCCCTCCGCTAGCTTTGATTGCACACAGGTCTACTCACTGACATCATACACGGTCGTGGCTGCCCAGCCGCCGCCGGCTCCGGCATCACGTCCTCTACGCTCGTTATAGAAATACGTGTAGAGGAGAACCGTCTGATTCTCCCAACCTGCGATGACGAACTCGAATGTCTCTGAATGCTGCTCCCCTGGCTCAATAATCAGTTCGTTTTCCACCCAACGTCGATCCGTCCTGACGATGGTCGGCCACTGAAATCTGGAGCCATGCTCATCGCTTAGGCTTTCCGCATAAAGCGTTTCGGCTTCGTAGTCGGATCTTGGAGCGACATCTTGGACGATCGCGAAGCATCGACGTAGTTCGATGTGCACCTTTGAACTGTTGTGGAGGCTGGCTGTGACATCCATGTGGATGTAACTCTCACTCAGGCGCCTATGCGAGACGGCGTGATGAATCGTCAGGTGCGGGTAGAAGGTTCTGAACACGTGGAATCTTTGGTAGGCAAGAACTGCACCTCCGACAATAGCGACGGCGGTCACGAAAGATTGGATGACACTGAAGATATTGCGCACGCGCCCGGAATCTGGCAGGACGGCCTCCAGAATGAATGCGGCCCCAATTGAAACGGTTATCGCCAGCGCCATTGTTATGGGCGCTAGCCACGCCCCACGGCCGTGAAAGAAACGCACGCGAACTCTATCCTTTCCCCTGCGGCATACTTTCTGTGGGCTGCCTCTTGCGGCAGAACGCTGCCTCCCATTCTGCGCGGGGCTTGGCGTGCGGGGCCCTTGGTGGTGGGGCGAGTGACCGCCTCTACGGGTAGAGGGCTAGGTCTTCGAGGCCGGTGGTTTCAGGCGCGCCGAGCATCAGGTTCATGTTCTGGATCGCCTGCCCTGCCGCACCCTTAACAAGGTTATCGAGGGCGGTGATGACGATGATGCGCCCGGTGCGCAGATCCATCACCGGGTACACCTGCGTGACGTTGCTGCCGGAGGTCTGCTTGGTCTGCGGCGGCGACTTGGTGACGCGGACAAACGGCTCATCCGCATAGAAATCCTCATACAGGTCACGCAGCCGCTGCGCGCCCTCCGGTGACGCCGGCAAGCGGCCGTCGAGAGGCGTCACATAGATCGTGCTCAAGATGCCGCGCGTCATCGGGATGAGGTGCGGTGTGAATGTGACATTCCATGTCTGGGACGGATCCAGTTCCTGCAGTTCCTGCGTGATCTCCGGCAGATGCCGATGGCCGGACAGGCCGTACGCAGCCACGTTCTCATTCGCCTCAGAGAAATGGACCGTCTGGCTCAGCGAGCGCCCCGCGCCCGATACGCCGGACTTGGAATCGACGATGACGCCCGGCTCAATGAGCTTCTCTTTCGCGAGGGGCGCAAGCCCGAGCAGCGCACCCGTCGGATAGCAGCCCGGGTTGGCGACCAGCCGCGCCTGCCTGATCTCACCACGATGGAGCTCAGGCAGGCCGTACACCGCCTCCTCAAGGAACGAGGGGGCCGGGTGCGGTTGGTACCACGCCTCATACTCCTCAACGTTGTGGAGGCGAAAATCCGCCGCGATGTCGACAACGCGCGCGCCTTTGCCGAGCATGGCGACACACGCCTCCGCGGAGGCTTTATGCGGCAGCGCGGAGAATGCGACGTCGACGTCGTCTAACTCATCCTGCTCCACGATTGGGAGATTCAGCCTGTCCAAATGGGGTAGGTAGTCATCGAGCTGCGAGCCGGCGGCGGAGCGGCCCGTGACGGCTGTCAGCTCCACCTCTGAATGGCCGCGCAGAATCCGCGCGAGCTCCATCCCCGCATACCCCGTCACATTGATAATCCCTGCGCGAATAGTCATGGGTCGCGTCCCCTATGTATCGGCTCCAACCTCGCCGTCGGTCTGTCCGTCAGGTTCTGTAAACGTCCATTCTAGCAGGGTGGCGCCATGCTGCTCGGGCATATGTGTGAGAGGGCGCAATCCGAGCAGGCAGGGCGGCGGGCATGGCAGACGCGGCGGCCATGCTCGATGAGATTCACGTGGAACTGGTAAACCTGCGCCTCATCGATGAGGGATTCAAGCGCATAGTGCGCCTTGTCGGCGTTCATCTTTCGTGGAATAAGGTTGAGCCGCCCGGCAACACGGTGCACATGCGTGTCCACGGGCAGCGCGGGGAGGCCAAAACTGAACAGCAGGACGCAGGCGGCCGTTTTCTCGCCAACGCCCGGCAGGCTCAAGAGCCATTGACGAGCCTCATCGAACGGGACATCAGCAAGGAAATCGATACGGAACTCACCGCGCCGCCGTGCGATCTCGGTGAGGATGGCCTGGATGCGCGGGCCCTTGATTCGTGACAGACCTCCTCCCTTGATGACATCAATAACAGCCTCTGTCGGGGCGTCAACGATGTCTTGCCATGTTGGAAATGCGGCGCGCAGGTCTGCGAATGTGCGGTCCGTGTTGCGGTCTGACGTGTGCTGAGACAGCACCGTATAGATCAGCTCATCCATCGGTTCAGCGCGCCGAATCCACGCCTGCGCCCCGTACTGATCGGCGAGCAGGTGATCAATCTCCTGCGCCCGGCGTGCGCGTACGGTTGAGCGGCGGCGTTTGAGTGTCATCGGTGCTAGACTTTCAGTATGGATTTCCTGCTCATGCGCGGCCGGAGCGCTGCGCCTCTACCTCTCTGTGCCGCCTTACCGTCATGCTACATGGTCAACGCTGATGCGTGACGAAATGGCGCAGGCCCTCAGCGGCCACAACGCAGAGTACATCGAGCTGCGCCTAGAGGAGCTCGCCACGAACCATATCTCAATGCGAGGGCATGAGATTGATGACATCGGCGGCTCCACCAGCAAGGGCGGCGCGGCGCGCGCATACGTGAATGGCGCATGGGGATTCGTCACGTTCACGCGGGCTGAGAACTTGCGGGAGCATGTCGCGCTGGCGGTCTCACAGGCACGGCTGGCCTCCGGGGAGGGTGGCACGCTGGCGCGAGGCGAGCCGGTCATCGCGGAGCCCCCACCGGTTCTGGACAATGACCCGTTCCTGATTCCACTGGACAGGAAGGTGGGGCTGCTGCAGGCCTATGTTGATGCCATGTGGAGCGTGCCCAACATTCAGAGCACATCCATCGGCACGGGAGACCGCCGCCGTGTGACAACATTCGCCAACTCAGAGGGCTCTTACATCAAGCAGGAGCGGGTAGATGTGACATTTCGCGCGCGCGCCATCGCCCGAAAGGACAGCGATGTTCAGCAATACGGAGTCAGCGTTGGCAGCTTGGGCGACTATGCCATCGTCGAGGGCAGGCATGCAGAAATGCGCGATATTGCAGAAAAGGCTGTCGCGCTCCTTGATGCGCCACAGATAGAGGGTCGGGAATACACCGTTATCTGTGATCCCATCCTCGGCGGCGTGTTCGCGCATGAGGCGTTCGGCCACCTGTCAGAATCCGATTTCGTCTATGAGAACGACCGCATGAAGGAGATCATGACGCTGGGACGGCGATTCGGCGGGACACACCTGAACATCGTTGACGGCGCATCTGTGCCGGGGCTGCGCGGCTCCTACGAGTATGACGACGAGGGGATACCGGGCCGAAAGTCGGACCTCATC
The DNA here is from genome assembly GCA_965214725.1 of Dehalococcoidia bacterium. GTDB lineage: Bacteria > Chloroflexota > Dehalococcoidia > UBA6926 > UBA6926 > VXMO01. Next base: position 593,339 of record OZ243973.1, read on the forward strand.
CGTGAGGGTGTTCTCGTTGGACGCCTGCACTCGCGTGAGACGGCCGGCATGATGGGCGAGGGTGTAACCGGGAACGCGCGGGCGATGGATTATCGGTTCGCCCCCATCGTCCGTATGACCAACACGTTCATCGAGCCGGGAGGCGCCACCGCCGAGGAGCTTATCTCTGAGGTCAAGGACGGCGTGTACTGCAAGAATTGGTACGGCGGCATGACATCCATGGAGATGTTCACGTTCTCTGCGGGAGAGGCATACCGCATCCGCAATGGCCGTATTGAGGAGCTTCTGCGCCCCGTTGTGCTGTCCGGCAATGTCTTCACCACGCTGGAGAACCTTGATGCCGTTGCCAATGACCTGGACATGAACGAGGGGGGCGGGTGCGGCAAGGCCGGCCAGTCTCCCCTCCCCGTCTCGAACGGCAGCCCGCACATCCGCATCCAAAACTGCCTCGTGGGAGGCGCCTAGTCATGGCGTTGCCGCAGACTGAACCGGACTGGCAGCTGCTGGAACGCACGCTCGCCTATGCCCGAACAAAGACCACGGCCGCCGAAATATTCGTCAGTGTGGCGGAATCCACCCCTGTTGATTTCGAGGCCGAGAAACTCAAGGAGATCTCCACTCGCCAGACGTGGGGACTCGGCATCCGCGTCTTTGTGGGCGGCCGGATGGGCGTCTCATCAACAAATGACCCTGCTGAGGCGGAATCACTTGTTGACCGCGCCATCGAGCTGGCGCAGTACGGTCCGGAATCTGATCTCACCCTGCCCCGCCCGTCCAATACCCACATCGACGTTCAGACGTATGACGCCACCATCGAGGATGTCACGACGGAGTCGATGGTGGAGGCTGGAAAGCGCCTGCTGGAGGCTGCCAAGCCGCTTGAGCCTGAGGCGCTCTATGGCGCGAACCTGACGTACAGCAGGAGCAGCTTTGCGTTCCTCAATTCTCATGATGTCCGCTTTACGCACCGCAAGAGCGGCTTCGGGCTGTTCGTTTCCGGAACCTTGATCCGCGGCACGGACATGTTCTTCATCGGGGAGGGTGATCGAGGATGCAGCCCGGAATGGGACATGCAGCGCTATATCGACGGGATGCGGCGTCAGATTGAGTGGGGCAAAGACATCGCGGCGACACCCGCCGGCCACATGCCCGTCATCTTTATGCCGCGCGCCGTTTCAAGCGTCCTGCTTGGGCCATTCCTGTCCGCCATCAACGGCAAAACGGTCCTGCAGGGATCGTCACCGTTGGGCGGGCGCATCGGCGAGCAGATCTTTGATCCGCGCCTGTCGATCATTGATGACCCCACCCTGCCCCTCAAGCCGCCGTCACGCGCCTATGACGACGAGGGCGTGCCGAGCAGGAGGCAGCCCATCGTTGAGGACGGCGTGCTCCGCACAATCCTGTATGAACTCCAATCTGCAGACAAGGCCGGGGTCGAGCCGACGGGCAGCGCAACGCGCGGTCTCGGCTCAATGCCCGGCGCGGGCACAACATACCTGAGCATTGAGCCGGGCGAAGCCTCATTCGATGACATGCTCCGCAGGATGGGTGATGGTGTCATCGTTGAGCGCCTGATCGGCATGGGACAGGGCAACGTTCTGGGTGGTGATGCCGGCGGCAACATCCTGCTCGGCTACCGTGTGGAGGGCGGCGAGATAGTCGGCCGCGTCAAGGACACAATGCTCCACTGTAATATCTACGATGTCCTGAAGGACATCATGGCCATCGGCGCAGAGAGCGTCGAGTTGGGCGGCTCACTTTCGACGCCGCCCATTCTCTGTGATGGCGTGTCCATTGCCCCAAAGGCGGATTCCACATAACACGACAGGAGCCGATGTGGTGCAGTCTGATGGCATTGCAGGCGTTATCGACACGCTGCGGAGAGACCCCGGGAGTGTAACAGCCGTTGCCCTCGCCGAACTATCAGACCCTGATCCTGACGCCCTGACGAGCGTTGTCGACGCTCTGCGCGAGCTTGATTTCGAGTACCGCCGCGCCATCGTGAGCCGGCTGATTGAATTGGCTGAGGACAACATCGATTACAACTTTGACCGCATCTTCATGGCCATGATGGATGACGAGGACGAGGAGGTCAGAGAGACGTCGATCGCAGGGCTGTGGGAATGTGAGGACCGCGCGCTGATTGAGCCACTCTTTGAGCGCCTCACCACTGACAGTGATGAGCGTGCCCGCACCGTCGCCGCCCAATCACTCGGCCGCTTTGCTGTCCTTGCCGAGCTTGGACGCCTCCCGGACCGGGATACGCTGCGTGTCCAGGATGGGCTGCTGGATGTCATTCGCACCGAGCAGGAGACATCATTTGAGGTGCGCCGCCGCGTGATTGAGGCCGTCTCCGCGTTCGCATCACAGGAGGTGCATGAGCTGATCCTTGAGGCGTACGACAGTGCCAGTACGGCCCTGCGCGCCTCCGCCATCTACGCCATGGGGCAGAATATGGATCCCCTCTGGTTAAGCTATATCCGCGATGAGATGGACAGCGATGAGGAGGAGGTGCGCTTTGAGGCGGCCGGCGCCGCCGGGCGCATCGGCGATGAACGGCTCATCCCTGCCCTAGCGCGCATGGGGCTCGAGGATAATCCCGAGATCCAGGGCGCAGTCGTCACCGCTCTCAGCGCCATTGGCGGCCCCGCCGCACAGCGCGTCCTGCGCCGTTTTCTCCGCCATGCAGACGAGAACTTTCGAGAACTCGCTCTCGACGCGCTTGAGGGCATGCAGAGCTTTGACACAAACACGGAGATCCTGCGGAAATCCGGCGGCAGCGCGTCGGACGCAGTCTCCCCCTTCACTGATGAGACGGACGATGATGTGTTTGAGAATTTCGATGACAACCTCGGAATCCGTGAAGACCTCGATGAGGATGACTGGGACACGGATGAGTAATCAGCCCTCAACAACTCCGCACACCATTCAACGTGATGTCTCGGCGGGTGGCGCCGTTGTCCGGTGCACGCCGGACGGGCTCTTGCACGTCGTTGTCTGCCACCGGGCCGAGACAGGCCTGTGGGCATTGCCAAAGGGCACGCCGGAACCGGGTGAAACACGTGAAGAGACCGCGCGGCGCGAGGTTCAGGAGGAGACCGGCCTGCACGTGACCATCATCGGGAATCTTGGCAGCGTCCGCTATACATTCGAGCGTGAGGGCATCCTGCATGACAAAGAGGTCTATCATTACGTGATGGAGCCGATCGGCGGCAGCCTTGACGACCATGACAGCGAGTTTGATCACGTTGAATGGATGCCACTTGATGACACCACGTTCGACAGGATGACCTACGATACAGATGTGGAGATTCTTAAGAGGGCTCTTCTCGCGATGGCCCCCGACCCGGACAAAGCCAATGACCACGCACGCTAATCGTCTCATCGTCACGGGGGGACGTGTCGGCTTGCGCGACAAGGCCGAGAGCGATGCGTGGAACGATTTCCTGTGGCGCTCAGACGATGAGCTCGCAGAGTTGGATGCCACCTACCCGCTCAAGATGAGTTACGAGCAGTTCGTCCCGATCCATCAGGATGATCTGAATTACATCTCGAGCCGCAGCCACCGCTTTGCCATCATCGAGTTGTCTGAGGGCAAGCACATCGGCAATTGCATGTATTACGACCTTGACCGGAAGGCGCGCGAGGCGGAGCTGGGCATCATGATTGGTGATCGCGGGTATTGGAACGGCGGCTATGGCACGGAGGCCGTCACCCTCCTGACCCGCTGGATGTTCAACGAGCTTGAGCTCAACCGGGTTTACCTCAAGACACTGGATTGGAACGTGCGCGCGCAACGGGCATTCGCCAAGGCCGGCTTCACGCAGAAGGGTTTCAACGAGCGTGGCCGGTATCGGTTCATGCTGATGGACATCAAGCGTGAGGCATGGGAGCAGATGCAGGCAGACCGGCCTGAGTCATAGCGGCCTCTAGTCCAGGACTGCCGTGGCCTCCACCTCGATGAGGTAGTCCGGGTGGGCAAGGCCGCTGATAAAGAGCAGCGTGCTGGCCGGCGGATCGCTTGTGACGTGGCGCTCCCGCGCGGCTCGATACCCATCGATATCCTCACGCCGGGTCAGAAACGTCGTCACCTTGACCACATTCGCCCACGTCGCACCCACAGACGCCAACGCCACCTCCAAGTTGCTGAACACCTGCTCCGCCTGTTCATCGATGCTGCCGACACCGACAATCTGGCCGTCAGCCGTCTGTGATGTTTGCCCGGCAATGTGAACGATGTTTCCGCTCTTGACGACCTGCGTGTAGGCCGCCGGCTTGGTCAGCCCATCCGGTTGGATTCTCTCGATACTCATGTCATGCCTCCTTATCCATCACGACTGCGGCGAGTGAATCGCCGAACTCTCGCGCTTGCCATCTCCGCACAACGGACGTGCCGCCGTCGATTTCCTCTTTCAACTGTGAGGGGTACCGTGCCAGGCGTTCAAGGCTCTGCATCGGCCAGATAAGGGCCGGATCGAGATCAAGCTCATCGGCATGCCTGGAACGCCACGCCTTGAGTTCACGCAGCTGCTCAATCTGCTCCCGTGTTGGTCGCCCCTCGATCCCGTTCGTGCCCGTGGCGACATTGCGCGGTCGGGAAACCGGCGGGGAGGCCAAGCCACGTTGCAGCGCACGCTGCAGGCTCTTGCCGTACCGCCGCAGTGAGCTTTGGGGGATACCCTCAATCTCCCCAATATCATTACGCCCGGATGCCGCGATGGCGGTCAGAACCGCGTCACTCATGATCTTGAACGGGGGCGTGTCACGCCGGACACCTTCATTGTGGCGAAAGATATACAACTCACGCAGGACGGCCAGTTCCTGCGGACCAAGGGTCCGGCTGCCCTTGGTGTTCAGAAAGGCCTCGTCCGGGGGGGCGGGCGGGCGATACCGGATCTCCTCCAGCCGCCGGAACTCCTCCTCAACCCAGTCGGCGCGCCCCAACTCCTCCAACCGTTTCAGGAGCGCATCCCGCAAGTCCTGCAGGTGCAGAACATCATCAATCGCATAGTGCAGCGCCTCATCGGAGAGGGGCCGCACCGTCCAGTCTGCGCGCTGCAGGCTCTTGGATTTGATGATGACAACCCCGAGAAATTCACGCAGGACGGAGTCCAGCCCAACACGCCGCAAACCGCAGAATTGCGCGGCGATGCTGGTATCGAAAACGTTCGCTGCCCTGAACGACCATTCCTTGTCCAGAACGCGGACGTCATTGGAGGCGGCGTGGATGATCTTTTGGACTGCGGAATCGGCCATCAGGCCACCGAGTGGGATAACATCCTCTGCCGTCATGGCGAGGGGGTCAACAATCCATGCCTGCCCGCCGGCGGCTATCTGCACCAGGCAGACCCGATCCGGAAATCTGTGGAAACTGTTTGATTCCGTATCGACGACGATGCACGCCTCGCGAGACAGGCGCTCAACCAACGCGGAGAGTCCCTCCGCATCTGAGATCATGTCCACCCTCGCCGGGCTCATGCTCCAGGTCAGTTCAGTTTCTCCAGTCCGGCTAGTCCTGCCACAAGGCGTTTGACGCCCTGTCCCTTGAACGCGACGGTCACCTCAAAATCGTCCCGCGCGGGCGTCTCGAGACACGCCACCACAACCCCCTCGCCAAATCGAGCGTGCCCAACGCGATCGCCGGGCCTGAACGGCGGGGGAGCCTTTGGGACATCCAGCTGCGGTTCCATTTTCGGCTCGAGCGGACGAGGTTGTCGTGCGGACGACGGCGTCCGGCGGGCAGCGAGGTCGTGCGGGAGGCTCGTCAGAAAGCGTGACGGCGTGCGGGATGCATACTGCCCGCGCGTGTTTCGGCGTCGTGCGTACGTCATATAGAGGTGGTCCATGGCGCGTGTCATGCCCACATAACAGAGGCGCCGCTCCTCCTCCATCTCTGCCGGATCGCCGGACATGATGGAGCGAAAGTGGGGCAGTAATTCCTCCTCACATCCCACGATGAAGCCGACGGGGAATTCAAGGCCCTTTGCCTGGTGCAGTGTGATCAGTGTCACGGCATCCAAACGGCTGCCACTCTCACTCCGCAGGGTTGCGTCCAGATCACTGGACAGCGCCACCTGGTCAAGAAATGCGCCGAACGCCTCCTCAGGCGGGAACACCTGGTATTGGGCAGCGACGTTGCGCAGCTCATCGATGTTGTCCAGGCGATCCTCCGCATCCTCGTCCTCAGAGATAAAGTCCCGGTAGCCCGTATCTGTGAGCACCCGATCAAAGAATGACAGTATCTCCGTGCTGCGCGATGCCTGAACGAGTTCCGTCATCATCTGCACGAATGCCCGCACGGAGCCAAGCGCCTGCGTTGGCAGCGCCGGGGCATTCACCAACTGGCCGTCCGCCGCGGCCTGCATGGCCGCATAGATCGGCGTGCCGTTCATGTCCGCCCACTGCTCCACGATATCCAGTGTGCGCCGCCCGATGCCGCGCGTTGGAACGTTGACAATGCGCAACAGGCTGATGTCATCAAAGGGATTGTGAATAACACGGAGATACCCGACGATGTCCCTGATCTCACGCCGTTCCCAGAATCGCAGCCCGCCAATGATGCGGTATGGGATGCCGGCGCGGTTGAAGGCATCCTCAAACGCCCGGGATTGTGCGTTCGTTCGGTACATGATTGCACAGTCACCGTACGGAATCGGATCCTGCTGCTGAGAGAGGCGTTGGATCTCATCGGCGACGTACAGCGCCTCATAGTCCTCATCATCGGCCTCTTCAACGGTGATGGGCGCGCCGCTCTCCTTGTGCGCCGTGAGCTCGATGTCTTTGCGCGCCTTGTTCTCTCGGACAATCGCGTGGGCTGCGTCAACAATTGTTGACGTGGAGCGGTAATTCCGTCCGAGTGGAATTGTCTGCGTCTCAGGGAAATCCCGCTCAAAACGCAGGATGTTCTGGATGTCCGCATGCCGCCACGAGTAGATGGACTGATCCGGGTCACCAACGACACACAGATTCTGATGCTTCCCGGCAATCAGGCGTGTCATGTCATATTGCGCGCGGTTGGTGTCCTGCCACTCATCCACCATGACATGGACGAAACGATTCTGATAGCGCGACAGAATCGCTGGCTGACTCTTGAACAGCAGAACAGGTCTGATGAGCAAGTCATCAAAGTCCACGGCATGGGCGGCACGCAGCATCTGCTCATAGCGGTCATAGCACGAGGCGACAATCCGCTCATACCGATTTCCGGCCTGGGATGCGTACTCGCCGGCGGTCAGCATCATATTCTTTGCGGAGCTGATGGCGTCCAAGATTGCGGCAGGACGATACGTGCGAGAATCCAGGCCCTCCGCCTCAACAACGCGGCGGATCAGCTTCGACTGGTCATCCTGGTCATAGATGACGAAATCGGTTTGGATGCCGATCTTGTCGCCATGCTCCCTGAGAATCCGCGCGCCGAACGCGTGAAACGTGCCCATGGTCAGCCGGCTGACGAGCTGATCCCCAACAAGGGTCTCAATGCGGGAACGCATCTCACGCGCGGCGCGGTTGGTAAAGGTAACGGCAAGGATGTTTCGCGGATCCACACCCAGCGTGCGCACAAGGTATGCGATTCGGTGCGTGATGACGCGCGTCTTGCCGGAGCCCGGCCCCGCGACAATCAGAACAGGCCCGTCAACTGTCTCAACCGCCAAGCGTTGATTGTCGTTCAGATTCTCGAGGATGTCGCGCGCTGTCTGGCTGGTCATAGGTGAAGCCTATCTTCACCTAGAATACCAGCGGGGACGCGCACATCGTGCCCAGCGGCGACGCGCCTAATCCTGCTTGGCCAGCGCCATCGACCGTTCCATCATGTCGGGTGGCGGCGCGAAAATCTGGAATGGATTCGGCATGACACCCAATGGAACCTCGATCAACGCAGGCGACTCCGCCTTAAGGGCCTCCTCTACCTGCATCGTCAGCTGCTCCGGCGTCTCTGCCCGCCTGCCCTGCACGCCGAATGATTCCGCGAATTTCACGAAGTCCGGATTGTGCAGATCAGACGCAATGAGCCGGTGATTGAATGACGTGTCCTGAATGCGGCGCACGTTCCCGAATGCCCCATCATTGAACACCACGGTCACGAGGTTGATCCCGTACCGAACAGCGGTTGAGAGCTCCTGTGCGCCATACATGAAACCGCCATCGCCGGAGACTGCCACAACGGGCCGGTCCGGATTGCCTACCTTGACTCCGAGCGCCGTATTGAAACCGTATCCGAGCGTCCCCTGATACCCTGCGCCAATAAAGCCGCGCGGTGAATAGACCGGGAAGCCCTGATTGGAGAAGTAGCCAACCTGCGTGACCTCCGTCACAAAGATGCCCTCTTCCGGCAGCGCCTGCCGAATCGCGCCCGCAAACTCGGTGACCGGTGACATTGCCGCCAGTTTCTCCTGTACAACGGCGCGCGCGGCGCTCAGTTCCTCATCCCGGGAATCGCGTGATGCGTTGTGGCGCGGCACACGGCGGATGAGGTCAGACAGCCCCATCTTGGCATCGGAGACGATGCCGATATCCGGCACGGCATTCCTGCCCACCTCAGTCTCATCGACATCAATATGGATAACCGTCTGGCCTTGATCGACCGGATACGGATTGGGGCCGGGCAAGACGAACCGCGTCCCAACGGCGAGAACCACATCCGCATTGGGGAGCAGGTCATAGGCGGCGATGGACGGCAAGGCGAGTGGATGGCGGTCAGACAGCGCGCCCCGCCCGCTTGGGGACACGATGACGGGAGCGCCGAGCATCTCAGCCAGCTCCTGCACCTCCGCTGACGCCTCGCTGCTAACCACACCGCCCCCGATAAAGATCAACGGCCTCCGGGATTTCCCGAGCGCCTGCGCCGCCTTTTCGAGGAGGTCCGGGTCACCCTCAACAGGGCGCGGCGTGCCCGGCTCATAGAACTCGACCTCCGCCTGTGACATCAAGACATCCACGGGAATCTCAATCTCCACCGGACGTGGACGGCCGGACTTGAGCTGGTAGAACGCCTCATTGACGAGGCCGGGAACCTCAGACGTGTCCATGGCGCGGCCCGCCCACTTGGTCACGGATTCGATCGTTTCAAGCTGATTCTTGATCTCGTGCAGCGCGCCCCTGCCCTTGCCGAGGTGATGCGTCGGAATCTGTCCCGCAATGCAGAGCACGCGGGAGTTGGTGGCATACGCGGTTGACAGTCCGGCGGCAGCGTTCAGGAGGCCGGGGCCGGGCACCACGAGGCAGACACCAATCTTGCCGGTTGAGCGCGCATAACCATCCGCCATGTATGACGTGCCCTGCTCATGCCGTGTATGGACGACACGGATCGAGTCCTGCTCGTCATACAGAGCGTCAAATGCCCAATCAAGCTGTACGCCGGGCAACCCGAAGATTACCTCAACACCCTCACGCTTCAGCGCTTGGACAAGCGCCTGTCCTCCCGTCAAGAGCGGCATAATCTGTATCCTCCTCGTATCCCGGGCGGCGCGCCGCCTCTTTCCCTTGCGCTGATTATGGCACGTTATGGAACAAAGAGGGGATGCTCTTCTGTGACAATCCATGTCTCTGCCGCCAGCGCATCACGCAGGGGCTTCGGCAAGGAAAAGATGTGGCGATGCGTCACGCCATCGTAATAGCGCAGCGCGCCGTTGATGCGCTCCGGGATGAGAGCGTCAACCTGCTCCGGTGTCAGGGCCGCCGGACTCTCCCCACTCTTGGCTGCAAGCGTAAAACTCCATGCTCCGCCAAAGTCCATTATCTCCGGGCTGTAGCCCACAACAACAGGAAAGACGGACGCGAGCGTATGGTGGAGGGACGTGAACCCACGAACGAGATCGGTCAACGCCTCCGGGTCATGCTCCTGCGCATCAATGGCAGGACCCGCCGTCATCCCGGCGATGGCCGGCCCGGACTGCACAACGAGCGCGCCGTGCTCGGTCAACCGATCACGCGCCATACGGTAGAACTCCTGCGTGTACAGGCGATATGCCGGGCCTGCCTCCATTGGATCAACCAGATCGAGAATCATGACATCGAACGGCTCATCCACGTTTTCAAGGTAGGCGAGCGCATCCTCATGGCGGAGTTCGACACGCGGATCATCAAACGATCCCTCATGCCACGTCGGCAGGTGCTCCTTGCACAGCCTGACAACCTCTTCATCAATATCGACCATGACGACCTTTTCAACGGAGTGATGCCGGAGTGTCTCTCTCAATGTCGCCCCCTCGCCGCCACCGCCGATAAACACACGGCGCGGCGCGGGGTGGTGGAGCATCACGGGGTGGACGAGCGATTCATGGTAGACGTACTCATCGGACTGACTGGATTGTGTCTTGCCGTCAAGGCGGAGGACACGCCCAAAGACATGCGTCTCAAGGATCTCAACATGCTGATAGGCCGTGTTTCCGGAGTAGATGACATCCCGGATGCGGGTCAGCTGATGGAGGTCCGGCGTAACGGCCTCCGTCGCCCAATCCTGTGGGGAGTACGGGAGATCGGACACGACGGGCGCGGCGGGATCAGGCGCCTGAGACACCGGCGAAATCACGCTCCGCGGGGGTCACTGCGCGCGCGGACGGATCGAATTGCCCCCGCTGCATGGTAACGGTCGAGCGGTCCTTGGAATCAAAGGCGCGGGCAATAAACTCCGTGGCCTCTCCAAGGCGGGACGTGTCACCGCACGTAAAGATATCAACGGCGGCGTAGGAGTACTCAGGCCACGTATGGATACAGATATGGGACTCGGCGATAGCGACGACGCCGGTCACGCCCTGGGGGCTGAACTGGTGAAATGTGCGTCCGATAATCGTCGCGCCGATCCGTTCGGCGGCATCGATGAGCGTGGATTCAACGATTCGCAAATCATCAAGCGCATTGGCGTCACACTCACGGAGTTCCACCAGCACATGCGTCCCTAGAGCATTCAATCTCACCTGCCCCCACATCAAGAATTTTGGCGCAACCGCCATTATACGGGCGGAATTCATACCGAATCAATAGGGCGCACTCGCCCACCCCACATGACAGACGGGCGGGGGCATACCCGTTCACCTCACATGACAGACGGGCAGGGGCAACGCATTCACCCCACATGACAGACGGGCAGGGGCAACGCATTCACCCCACATGACAAACGGACGGGGGCATACTCGCCCACCCCACATGACAAACGGGCAGGGGCAACGCATTCACCCCACATGACAGACGGGCGGGGGCAACGCATTCACCCCACATGACAGACGGGCGGGGCGACGCACTCACCCCACATGACAGACGGGCGGGGGCATACTCGCCCACCCCACATGACAGACGGGCGGGGCGCACTCGCCCACCTCACATGACAGATGAGCGGGGGCATACTCGCCCACCCCACATGACAGACGGGCAGGGGCGACCCATTCACCCCACATGACAGAGCGGCGGGGTCAGGCGCTCTCCTGCCGTCTGTCATTCTGATCTGAGCGGAGCGCGCCTCAACTTCTGTCATTCTGAGCGGAGCGCGATAGCGCGGAGTCGAAGAATCCCCCAAGCGAATGGGCACAGCGAGTCGTTTGCGCCATTCACGTTGTCCATGGGGCGGCCCGTTAGATTCCTCGGCTGCGCTCGGAATGACATCGGTAGGTAAGCGCCACTATATTTGCCCCCTTTTGCACGCCACCCCCATGAAACACGCAGGAACCCGCCCGATGGATTCCCGCGTGCGCGGGAATGAGGGGGAGGGCATCGGGAGGGCATGCGGAGGGAGCCGGAGTGGGAGGAGGGGTGTGGGCATGGGGGAGGGGCAAAAGGGGACGCGGCGCAGTGGTGGGCACCACGCCGCGTCTCAATGGCACCTTCCCCTACCCATGGGAAGCGCCGCGCTCCCGGCCATCCAATTGCGCGGGGATGGCACTGGGAGAAAGGAGGAGTGACACCACTCTACCGAACGCGTGTTCGCTTGTCAACCCTTTTCCGAAAATGTGTTCGGAAATCAGGCAGCCGGCCCCTTGCCCGCGAACTGATAGCTGTGCCATCAATTCCAGGACCTGACCCACCATCAATCCGTGAGAACAGCACGCACATGCGCTACACTAAACGAGCGTTGAGCGGACAGGGTCAAACCCCGACTACCCTCCCATGGCCACTAGTCAGCAAGACATCACACCTCCGGACTGTCCAGAATGCGGCGAGCCGATGCAGCTCCGTCAGGCTCGACGCGGGTCACGGGCCGGCACTCCATTCTGGGGCTGTTCGCGCTTTCCCACGTGCCGAGGCATCCGAGATATCGAACCACGCCCCCGGGCTGCACAGCCAAGCTCTTCACTGGGGCTGCCCGTGGAATGGCTCGAAGAAACAGAACGCGCCCTCTTCACGACAGAATATGTACCGGTCGGGGCATTACCCGGTATTGCCCGGCCCCTCGTGAATACAGGGGACGAGACACTCCGCAGGCTGCTCAGTCAGACGTTGATCCTGACTGCTAAGCGCTCGCAAGTCTCGGCTGCCTCGCCTCACTCCAGATTTGTAGGTGAACAACTGGCGAAGCTTCTCCAACGCGGCCATATTCCGCTACCGACACTCGGCATAGAAGCGGCATCGCTTGAATCTAATGGCCTGTCTGGAATCGCCAGAGACCGTGCGGGTGACCAAGGCGGATCAGATGTTGGCTGGGAATTGCCTCGCCGCGACATGCCGCAGGGCGTTGAGGAGCAGGTGATCGCCACCATCTCAACCCGTCATCCTTTCGTGCTGGACAGTGAGTTTGTCAATCCTAATGACGACGCCCTGATCACGAGTGCAACCGAAATTCGGTTCTTGACCGAATGGGTTCCATCAAACCTTGGCGCCCAAGCAGCCCACTGGATAACACCTCAGGCATCACTGGACACGATCCTCGAAGCCAACGGTGGCGAGCGCTCCGGTTACCGCAGGGTTGATTTCCTTATGGCACATCCCGACGGCGAGGCCTTCGTTGTGGAGCTTGACGGGCCTGAACACGCTGATTCGGTAGAGGCTGACGCGCAGCGCGACAAAGAACTCCAAGCAATTGGCATCGACGTGATTCGCGTCCCGAACCACGAGGTACTGAACGGTCGCGGCCCCGCATTGACCCAAGTGGAACAGCGCTGGAGCAGAACCATCAAGCCCAGCAGCGATGGAACGGACGCGGCGAAAGCAATCGCCCGGGCAATCCTAGACGGCTCATTGGCATCAAAGTTTCAGATGGTCATTGCCCGAGCGCTGGCGGGAGGCTTTTTAGTCGCCGATGAGTGGTCCATCCATGTCACGGGCGGCAGTGACGTCACAGTCGCTGCAATGCGTGACGCACTGGAATTGCTCAGCGCGTACGACACGCTTTTTGGGGGAACATGTACACCGGCACGATGTACAGTCACGTTGGAGCAAGGACATTCAGTTACGTGGGAGCGCTTTGACGATGACTGGTTGGAAACGGATGGGCCTGCGACCCAAGGTTCAACAATATCTGTCTGTCTAGATGAACATGCCAGCCCATTCCATGAGATGACGTCCGACCACGATTATGACTTTGTCGTACGCCCCGCTTTTCTTCCGGTCGATCTCGCTCTGGCACGCTCTCGACGCCTCAGCCGCCAGACCACTGTTGAACTTGCGCCTTCTGAGGCAGAACAGGCCTTAACAGTTTTTCTTCAGCATGTGTTTCGTAAGCGGCGCTTTCGGCCGCAGCAGGCGGAGGCGATTCAAAGGTCTCTGCGGCATCAAGACTTGCTTGTCCTTCTCCCAACCGGTTTCGGCAAGAGCCTCATCTATCAGCTTGCCGGTTTGTTGTTGCCCGGCATCACACTGGTCGTTGATCCCTTGGTTGCTCTCATCGAGGATCAAGTTGAAGGACTAAGAAGGCAAGGGATTGAACGCGTTACTGGCATTTCGGGCGCATCCGGTCATTGGTCCAGGCGGGCCCACTTGATGCAGCAGATGAGCCGGGGCGCCTTCTTCTTTGTGCTCATCGCTCCGGAACGGCTCCAGACACCGGATTTCCGGCAAGAGCTCGACCTGTTGCAGAGCACGTCGTTCATCAATCTTGCCGTCATTGACGAGGCCCATTGTGTTTCAGAATGGGGGCACGAATTCCGACCATCCTATCTCAGATTGGCCGGCAATCTCCGCACTCATGGCCGGGACCGCGATGACACGCCGCCACCCATCCTCGGCTTGACTGGCACCGCCTCCCGAGCTGTCCTCAAGGATATGATGGCTGACCTTGAAATCGGACAGTCGGACAGCACATCCGTCATCAGGCCTGATTCCTTTGATCGGCCGGAGTTGGAATTCAAGATTGAGCCTGTAACAGATGGACGTGAGACCGAGAATGCGCTAAAGAAAACCCTACGTGCCCTCCCCGAAATGCTGTACCCAGCGAATCCCCCACCAAGCGGACAGTTTTATCGCCCCAATGGCAGCGCCACACATTCCGGAATCATTTTCACTCGCACCAAGAGGGGCCGAGGAGGTGTCGATACGGTGGCCGGCCTTGTGCGCGAGGAAATTGATGTTCGGCCAGGCACATATGCCGGTGACCCAACAGCGCAGCAAGTTGAAGATGCTCGAAGCTTTAAGGAGAATGACACGGCGGTTCTGGTAGCAACAAAGGCCTTTGGCATGGGAATCGACAAGCCCAACATCCGCTGGATAGTCCACTATGGAATGCCCGGTTCATTGGAGAGCTACTATCAGGAAGCGGGGCGGGCGGGTCGTGACCATCAGACGGCTCTATGCGTTATAGCCTTCACGGAATATGACAGGGCCAGAACCGAGCAACTCCTAGACCAAAACAGCAGCCTCGACGAGCTTCGAAAACGCTTTGAGGACACTCAACTATCCCGAGGCACGAGAGATGATGTCACTAGCGCCCTCTACTTCCACAACGAGTCCTTTCCTGACAGAGATCTAGCCGTCAAGGACGTGGAATCTCTGCTGCAGGATACAATTGGCGACTTGAGTCAGCGCAGAGACGTGGAAGTCATTTGGAATCCGGACGAGCGCACAGATCGGCAGCGCATCGAGCATGCCATCATTCGGTTGATGCGTATCGGCGTGGTACAGGATTACGAGGTCGACTTTGGAAAACGCCACTTTCGACTGGACATCAGCCCCTTTTCGCTTGAGCGCAGTAAGACCCTACTGTTGAATTACATTCGGTTGGCCCAACCGCAATTGACACTGGAATTCTCAAGACGCCTCGACGCTGTACGGCACGTGTCACCGACCGCCGACGCCCTTCGGTTAGCTGAGCTCTTGATTGACTTCACGTACAACGTGATCGAGAGGGCACGTCGACGCGCCATCTGGGAAGCAATCTCTCTTGCCAGGACCGCACAGGATGATCGTGAGTTCAGGCAACGGCTGCTCGACTATCTACAGGGTGGGATAGGATCCGACCGCATCAGTGCCTTGCTCGATAATCCGACGCCCAGCCTAGGGGAATGGTTGCCTATGATCCAAGAGGTACAAACCCCCGTGGATGCAGGTGAGCTTCGAGGCATCTGCGCGAGGGCTCTCGAATCGTACCCGGAGCACCCCGGGCTGCTGTTTGTGAGAGGCGCCGTGGAGACAATGTGTTCCGACTTCGATTGGCGCGCAAGCAAGGACAACTTCGTAGCAGCGGTCCGCCAGGCACAACGACTCTTGGTGCCGATGGAATCCCTGATTGAAGTCGTTGCTGCCCTGTTCGACTTGGCAGATGCCGGGCGCGCGGACAAGATTGCGTCTTCATTAACGTACGCCTTGACGGTAGGCCTTGCCGATGCCGGAGGTAGCCTTCAGGATAGTCTGCCGCTTCGTGACGTGACCAGGAGTCGTGCGCGCAAGTCTAGAGATTGCAAGCTCATCCTTGACGTCTATGACGTTATCAGGGCGACATCGGTAGGGACACAGGCATTAGCGGCGCTCGACGAAAGTCTGCAAGGTTTCGTGGGTAACAACACCGTGGAGGTGCGCACGTCATGACGATGGAAGTTGATCTTAGTGGACGTCTCGAGGAAGCTCAAGAATCTTTGGCAGAATTGATCGATCGCCTTCAAGCTCATGCAGCTTTGGCAGAATCTCTGGCGAACGCACGGGGCCTGCTCGTACAGGCAGCCGCTGATACCTCAGAACTCGTCAAGTCCGCGTCTGCCACACAAGATTCTTTGGCGGAGACCCTCGCAGCGACACGGAACCTATTGGAGGTGCTGTCGCGCGTCGACACGGCGCCAGTATTGATGAGCATTGAGAGCGCGCAGCAGTCTGTTGTCGCCGCGCTTGATCAATCCACCGAGAATATCGCCAATACGACACAGGCCCAGACTGACACTCTGCGGGACGCAGTCTCGGCGGCCGGGCAGTCCGTTAGAGAGCACATCGAGGCAGTTAGATCAAGTTTGTCTGAGCAGCATGTGCGGGACGCTAAGAGTCTCAAAGTACTTGGGGCGCTGACTCTGATCGTCGCAACGGCCGCCGCGGCTGGCTCAATCATCGCAGTTGTCTCCACAATAGGCTGAGGCGGCCGCCCCCTTGCCCGCGGCGCTGGAACGGCGCATAGTAGCGGCGTTCAGGGCGGGACCGAGGGGGCATCGTATGGATTTCAGGTTTACGGACGAGGATCAGCAGCTTCGGGATGAGGTTCGGGGATTCGTGGAGCGCGAGTGGAACGCGCACGGTATCGATTCGTTCAGCAATTCCGTCTACTCCTATGATGTCCACCATGTGGAGGATGACCGGCGCATCCATGACTACACGCAGAAGCTCGCCGCCCGCGGCTGGTACACCATGCACTGGCCTGAGGAATTCGGCGGCCAGAACGCCCCGCTCAGTCGCGTGCTCGCGTATCGGGAGGAGGCAGCATATCGAGGTTCGCCCGTAACCACTCCCACATTCTTCGCGCATACGCTGATGTACTACGGTCAGGATTGGCAGAAGGAGGAGGTGCTCGGCAAGATCGCGCGTGGCGAGCTCATCAATTTCTCGCAGGGGTTCAGCGAGCCGAACGCGGGGGCGGATCTCGGCAGTCTGCAGACACGGGCCGTGCAGGATGGCGACGACTGGGTCATCACCGGACAGAAGATCTGGAACACGGGCGGGCACATGGCGGACATCGGCCACTATCTTGTCCGTACAGACCCGTCTGCCCCCAAGCACCGCGGCATCTCCTATTTTCTGGTGGACATGCATGATCCCGGCATCACCCTGCGGCCACTCTTTGATGCGCTCGGTCGACAGCGTTGGGTTGAGGTGTTCCTGGATGGCGCGCGCGTGCCGTCGCGCAATCTGGTTGGCGAGCTGAACCGCGGCTGGTACGCCGCCATGACCAACATGTCATTCGAGCGGTCCAATATCGAGGCGCCCGCATACCGGCTCCGCGACCTTGAACACTTTATCGATTATGCGCGGGAGACGCCGCTATCAGACGGCCCACGCATCACGGACGATCCCATCGCCCGGCACGTTCTTGCGGACGCGCGTGTGCTCATCGAGATCGGTCGGATGATCTCCTATCAGGTAGCGTGGATTCAGAGCAAGGGGGAGGTGCCGGCGATGGAGTCCGCATTCTCCAAGCTGTTCCATGATGAGATGACGCCGAACGTGTACGGGGCGCTGAATCGGCTGCTGCGGGAGTCAGGCGTCTTTAGTGTGGGCGATGCGCGCGCGCCGATGAACGGCTATCCGCAGGTGAATTCCTACCTGAGTTGGATGAACCGGTTCGCAGGGGGCGGCCGTGAGATCGAGCTAAACATCATCGCGCAACGCGGCCTGGGATTGCCACGGTGAGGGGGGCGTATCTTTATCGAAGCACAATGCTTTGTGGCATCATTGACGAATGCCAAAGGTTCGAGAGGCGATTCGTATCGTTGAGGCGGATGGCTGGTATTTCGTTCGTATGAGAGGCAGTCATCGGATATTTCATCACCCCGGAAAAGGCGGAATCGTAGTAATCGCAGGTCGGCTGAGCGAGGATGTCGACCGAGGAACATGGCTAAGCATTCTGAGGCAGGCAGGGCTTCGTGAGAGGGGCAAATGAAACTGACGTACGCTGTGGTCGTTGAGCAGACCCCTCAGAACTTTAGCGCCTATGCCCCTGAGCTGCCCGGCTGTGTTTGCACAGCCGACACATGGATCGGGGTTCAGGAAACAATGGGCGAGGCTATCGCCATATACATCGAAGAATCTGCTGAGAGGAACGAGTCATTGCCTGCTCCGCAGATGTCCGCCCAGGACGCTCTGGCATTCCATAGCAGAGCCCTCAGTGAATACGCTGATGAAATCGACACTGCGTACACCGAAGCCCCCGCGACGGTATCGACAACGGCTGTGATGATAGACATTGAGGTTCCCGCTAAGGCGGCCACCGCGAAATCGAGCTAAACATCATCGCGCAACGCGGCCTGGGATTGCCACGGTGAGGGGGCTACGGGCAGGGAGACTCTAGACAATTGCACCGACCCTATTGGTTCTCCCGGCACCCCCCTGCGTGCACATGCTTTCGATGCCGGGAGGGTCGGCTGGGTCGTGCCGCCCTTACCCGAATCACTGGCCGGCGTAACCCCACCCCATCCGCGCGCCCGTCACCTCCTGGCGACGCATCCATACCTAGGCCGGTCAGTTCCGCAGGGGCGGAGGCGGCCGATGACTGGCCCTTCCTATCCAGTGCGGAGTTCATGCAATGGTGCACCAACTCCATTCCAGAGACGATTCAAGCCTTTCACGAGCACGGCCCCGCGTATGCCACAGACACACGGGCGTACATATTCATAAAGCAGCTGGAGATGCGATAACATGAGTTAGCTCAGGTGCTGAGCACCGTGAAGGTCGACGAGTGGGTGGTCAAAAGGTGCCGACCGTTCGTACGTGGACCAGGCGAATCTATCGTTAGCTACATCGAGGAGCTGTGATGCTGGCACACCAGACAGAGGGATTCGCCCCTCGCCCCTATCAGGTCAAGACGCTTGAGGCATTACGAGAGAACCTGCGGCGTGGTATCAGGCGGCAGATCATTTGCGCACCGACAGGCAGCGGGAAAACCGTCATCGCCGGCACACTCATCAAAGAGGCCGTTGCAAAGGGCAGCCGCGTCCTCTTCATCGCTGACCGCAAGGCTCTGGTAAATCAGACGTCCAAGCGGTTCTACGAGATGGGCATCGAGCACGGCCGCATCCAAGCGCAAAACACGCACAACACAGATGCGCAGGTGCTCGTCGCCAGTGCGCAGACGCTGGAGCGTTGGCCGTCCATGCCAGACACGGACATCATCATCATTGATGAGGCACATAGCGTGCGTCAGTCAGCAAAGGACTGGCTAGCCACGCTAGATATGCCAGTGGTTGGGCTGACCGCTACGCCGTTCACGAAGGGGCTTGGGCAGATCTACTCCGCAGTGGTAAACACCTGCACGACTGACAATCTGCTGGAGTGGAGAGACCCGAATACGCAGACGAGCTACCTTGCCCCGCTACGGGTATTTGTCGGCTCCGAGATCAACATGAAGGGTGCTGCAGTCAAGTCGGATGGTGAGTGGCAAGACAGGGAGATTGAATCGCGAGGGCAGGCCATTATCGGCGATGCCGTAATCGAGTGGACGCGCAAGACTCGCCAGCTCTTTGGTGGACCAGTCAAGACGCTAGTCCGTTCAGCTACCATCAAGCATGGCGCGGAGATTGTGCAGGCGTTCCAGAGCGCAGGCTACGATTTCAAGCAGGCGACACACACAATGTCTGACTCCGCCGAGGCAGCTCTGTTAGAGGACTTCCGACGCGGCACGCTCACTGGGCTGGTGTCCGTTGACAAATTCAACAAGGGCTTTGACGTACCGGATATCCTGTGCCTGATTGACCAGCGTCCGCTTCGCAAGTCCCTTGCCTCTGAGATTCAATTCCTCGGGCGTGGGATGCGCTCGGCCCCGGGCAAGGAGTACGTACTAGTGCTCGACCACACTTCCAACTATCTGTCTTTCGCGAGGGGAATCCATAAGTTCTTTGCGGATGGTGTGCGCACACTAGCCGATGGGGAGAAGCGGCTGAACGTAGTCCGCAAGGAGTTGAGCCCTGTTCAGAGGCTCAAGCGGCTCTGCTCATGCGGGTTCGTCATCCCACCCGGCGCGGATTACTGCCCGTCATGCGGTGCAGCTGCCAAGAAACGCAGGGCACGCCGCAGAATTGTACGCAAGGCTGGCCGGCTCGAACAATACGCCTCGCCCGGCAGCAACAAGAAGAGCGGATGGGCGTGGGATCAGGCTTGGACATGGAGGGAGATGTGCACAGTCGCACTGGATCTCAAGAGTGGCGACTGGGATGGGGCAACACGCCTTGCCAAGGCTCAGTTCAAGCAGTTCTATGGGATGTGGCCTGACATGGAGTTCACCCCCGAAGAGGGTGAGCGTGGCGACAATAGGGTCCGGGACAAGATGCTTGAGCAACTGAGTGCCTACACCAGAAGCAAGCGGGTGGAGAATGACGCCTATCGTTGAAGCGTGGGTAGATGCGTTTAACTCAAGCGGACAGGCGCATGTCCCACCACCCGCCTCACACCCGCAGTGGGTTGCGCCAACGGAGGCCGGGGAAGCGATCGAAATCCGTGTCGTTGGAATGGACCTCTGCGTCGTTTTCTATAGCAAGGGCGGCAATGTGAGCATCATTAGCGATATTTCGGCCCGACCCAGCGTCTTGCATCGCTTGCTGGAAAAGAGCGAGATGTTGGGGACCAGGGTTCAAAGCGTTAATGTGCTCATGGGAGAACCAGCGGTCCACTGTCTGAATAGCCTTGTCGGCGGTCACCGGTTGCCCGGCAACAGCGGGACTGGACAGAATACGAACAAAGCCGACGGCAACAATCCACGGAACACCGACTGATTCAGCGCCAATGCGCAGATTTTCCCACCAAGCTTGGGCACGTACGTGGAACGCTGAATCGGGGTCGTGCGCGTACAGGAGCAGATTGATGTCAGGAATAATCACCTGTCGCGAACCATCACGTAGCGTTGGATGTCTTCCTCGTCAAGGATCCGCTTGTAGTACTTGGGGTCATTACTCGGACCGCTTGCCTTGTCGACGAATTCTGGAGCAGGTGCTTTCTCCTCTCCGTTCTGCGAACTAGCGAGTCCCCGCCGAAGGGCATCATTCACTGCCTGTTCGAAAGGGACGTTGTCCAGAGCAGCCTGTTCCCGCAGACTGTTCGCAACGTCCTCATCGAGCGACAATGTTGTTCTCATGGCGCCATCGTGATGCCTCTCTTTTCTGCTGTCAAGAATTCTACCTATTGCCTTGACGTCATCGCCTTACTTTTGTACCGTTGGCGAAAGGAGGAGGCATGCTCATCAAGATTACGTCCAAGAGGCAGGTCACGTTCCCGGCTAGGGTGCTCGAACAGCTGGGCGTTCGGCCCGGAGACCGCCTGGAGCTCGAGGAAAGTCGTCACGGATACGTCCTGCGCCCTCGCCGTGTTGACGTCTCTCTACTCAGCGGCCTAAGAGATTTGATCCCCACTGGGCATCCGCCATTCGATATCGATGCGTTCCGGGAGGGCACGTATGACCCGGCGCTACGGGATTGATACGTCTGTCCTTGTCCGGCTGGTCACAGGAGATCCGGCGGACATGTATGCCCATACCGTCGGCGAACTCAGCAAGTTGATTCAACGCGGGGATGAGGTGCTCGCCTCAAACCAGGTGATTGGCGAGGCATACATCGCGATTCAACATCATTACGGCATCGAAAAAGACACTGTCCGCTCTGAGCTATCGCGTACCCTACTCAGCGGCCTCGTCGCTCCCCTCAATGGCCGGGCCGTCAACGATCTGCTGGAGGCACGTGGTGGCGCAGGCCTGATCGATCGCCTCATTTCCAACGACTATTCGAAACAGGGGTTGTCTGTGCTGACGCTGGATCAGCGGATGGCATCCATAAAGGGAGCACGCCGCCTCTAGTCAACACATCCAGAAAGCGAAGCCCCCTACCCTGAACGTGACAACCTGCCCTGCTTATGTCACTGTGTCTTTGGCGGATGAGTAGTAAGGGCGGCCCGTATTTTGATTCCGGGTTTCACGGGAATCAGGGAACACGAGGGGAGGAGCTGTCTATGACAACTGCAAGCAGCCTTTCGCGGGTGGCCGCGATTATCGGCGTTGACGAATCCGATGAGATGGGGCATGTGCCGCATAAATCGTCCATGCAGCACCACGCGGAGGCGGCAGATAATGCGCTGCGTGATGCCGGCCTCACGCTTGATGACGTGGACGCGCTGTTCTGCGCCGGCGTCGGAACCGTCTCCGTCGCTGAATATCTCGGCATCGTTCCCAAGTACACGGACACCACCTCCATCGGTGGTTCATCATTCCTCGCGCACGTTGAACACGCGATGGCAGCCATCAACGCCGGCCTCATTGATGTTGCGCTGATTACGCACGGCGAGGCGGGACGCTCCACGCGGGGCCGCGTTGGGCGAGACCCCACAGCGGCCGGCTCCCAGTTTGAGGCGCCCTATGGAATCATGGGCGCGCCCATTGCCTACGCGATGGCGTGCAGCCGCTATATGCACATGTACGGCGCAGACCGTGTCCGGCAGGGCATGGCGGACGTCTCCATCGCCACACGCAAGTGGGCGCTCAAGAACCCGAAATCGTTCGTCAATCACCCTAGCTGGATCGGTCCGGCCGATGTCGGCTATGAGGACTACCATGATTCCCGCTGGATCGCGTGGCCGTTCCATATCATGGACTGCTGTCTGGTGACGGACGGCGGCGGGGCATGCGTCGTTGTATCGGCGGATGTTGCCCGCAACGCAAAGAAAAAGCCGGCGTGGATCCTCGGCTCCGCGGAAGGGCACGACCACCAGATCATCAGCCAGATGCCTGACCTGACGCGCACCATCGCGCATGAAACAGGGCCGCGCGCCATGGAGATGGCGGGCATCACGCATGATGATGTCGACCTCGCAATGATTTATGACTCGTTCACCTACACCGTGCTGACAACGCTCGAGAGCCTCGGATTCTGTGGGCCGGGCGAGGCGCCTGACTTTGTCGCCAATTTGCGCACCGGGCCGGGCGGTGACTTCCCGATGAATACAAGCGGCGGCGGCCTCTCCTATGCCCACACCGGCATGTACGGCATGTTCCTGTTGATTGAGGCGACGCGGCAGCTGCGCGGCGAGAGCGGGGAGCGGCAGGTTGAAGACTGTAACCTGTCACTGGTGCATGGCACCGGCGGCGAACTCTCCTCCACCGCAACGCTGGTCTTGAGCAACTCCTAGGGAGAACGATAATGACGACAGAACGACCCGCCGGGCCGCCTAGGCCGACGCCGACACCCACGCAGGAGAACGATTTCTATTGGGAGAAATGCCGGGAGCATGAACTGTGGCTGCGAAGCTGCAACGCCTGCACTGAGCCCTATTTCTACCCGCGTGACATGTGCCCGACGTGCCATTCCCGCGATACGACGTGGGTGCAGGCGAGCGGGCGCGGCACGGTGCACGCCTATGCCGTTGTTGAGCGGCCGCCCATGCCGGCGTTCAACGCGGAGGTGCCATACATCACGGCGCTCATCAAGCTGGAAGAGGGCCCCATCCTGCCGACGCGCATCGTTGGCGTGGAGCCACACCCGGAATCGGTGAACATCGGCATGGCGGGCCACATAGAATTCGAGGACGTCAGCGAGACGATCGCGCTGCCCGTGTTTCGGCCCGGCTAAGAAATAGGCCCCCGTCCACAAATTTCCGCCAGGATGCTGGTGGGTGCGGCCAGAGCAACGGCCACTCATCACGTATGGGGATTGGAGCGGAAGACGGGATTTGAACCCGCGACCTTCTCCTTGGCAAGGAGACGCGCTACCACTGCGCCACTTCCGCCCGACTACCACCGGAGCGCCCGGCTGCCCGATCAGTCGTCGCATGTGCCGAGGGGCAGAGTTGAACTGCCGACACCGCGATTTTCAGTCGCGTGCTCTACCACCTGAGCTACCTCGGCGCGGTGCGATACGTAGGATACAGCTTAAGTTGGCGCCCTGCATGTGTCAAAGCGGCGACAGTGTTTTGCGTGCACACCATTCGTCCCGGGAGACTTGACTAAACTATTGATACAAGGTATCTTTACATTGACCAGGTTGGAATGGGCTGAATAGTTGCGGATAAGTGGGACTGAGTATCATGACAATCGAAATGCATAGCGTCAACATCCTCGCGGCTCTTGAGAATCAGGGCTACCGCTCCACCCTGCCCCGCAGGGAGATTATTGAGAGCCTTGACGGCAGGAGTGAAGGGTTCACGGCTGAGGATCTGGTGCGAGACCTGCCGCACATCGGCCGCGCCACCGTCTTTCGCACCATCAAGCTCCTGCTTGAAGCGGGCATCATCTGCAAGTTGAGCATGATCAACGGTGAGCCGCGCTATGCGCTCGCCCACGCGGAGCACCATCATCACACCATCTGTGTGTCGTGCAGCTCCGTGGGTGAGTTTCATGCCGGCACCATTGAGCGCTTCCTGCGCCTGATTGGTAGTGAGGTTGGCGGCAGCATCATCGGGCACCGCATTGAACTCTATATCAACTGCGCGGAATGTGAGCGGCGGGAAATCGCCGTTCCATCCTCAGGACACACGCACTCTGCCTAGCGCAGACACGCAACAGCCTTTCATTCATAGGAGCTCCGTATGTCGTCGCATCTCCAATCTGACATTGGTTTGCCACGGATCGTTGTCAATGATTTGACGATCGAGCGGTCCGGGACACGTGTTTTGACCGATGTCTCATTCGAGTTCGGACCAGGCACGCTGGTTGGCGTTGTGGGGCCGAATGGGGCGGGAAAGAGTACGCTGTTTGAGGCCATTTCTGGCCGCATTCCCGTCCACCACGGCTCCGCCACCATTCACGCGGAGCGGCCCCTCAGCAAGGGCGGTGTGGCATATGTCCCTCAGCGGGACAGCATCAACTGGAGAATCCCGGTCACGGTTCAAGATGTCGTCATGATGGGCCGCACCAGTTCGAAGGGGTGGCTGCGGCGCTACGGCGCCCAGGACAGAGAGCTGTGCCAGATTAGCCTTGAGCGCGTGAATCTGTGGGATCGACGCTCCGCGCTGATGACGGAACTCTCCGGCGGGCAGCGCCAGCGAGCGTTCATCGCCCGGGCGCTATGCCAGGAGGCATCCGTTCTCTTGCTGGATGAGTCATTCAGCGGTGTGGATGTAGGCGCGCAGGAGGATATCCTGCGTGTCCTTCAAGGTCTGCGCGATGACGGCAAGATTATCCTCTTTGCGACCCACGATCTGACGAATCTCGTTGGCCGGTTCGATATCTGTCTGTGCATCAACCGGCACGTCTGCGCATGCGGTCCGCCGCAGGAGGCGATTACCCCCGAGGTGTTGGTGGAATTGTACGGATCACACGGGGTGGTATTCGGCGTGGACGGCGAGATGCGCATGTATGAGCAGCCGGGACGCACGTTCATTCAGGAAGAGCACGAAGAGACCCAGCCCCCGCATGATTGAGTACATCTTTGATCCCTTCCAATACAGCTTCATGGTTCGGGCGCTCGTCGTGTCCGTGCTCGTGGGCGCGATGTGCCCCATCATCGGGGCGTACGTCATCGCGCGGGGGCGCTCCTTCATGGGTGATGCGCTCGCCCATTCCGTTCTCCCGGCTATGGTTGCGTCATTCATGGCAGGCTTCAGCCCGCTGGTCGCGGCCGTACCCGCAGGCGTCGGCATCGCCGCTCTCATGGGGTACATCAGCCGACGCACGGGCGTGAGTGAGGACACATCAGTTGGCATCGTCTTTGCCGGCATGTTCGCGCTGGGTCTCACCATGCTGGCAACGGCACAGGGATTGACGGTCAATGTGGAGGATCTCCTGCTCGGGCAAGTGCTCGGCGTCTCCACAACTGATGTCTATGTCTCACTCGGGCTGGCCGCCATCGTCATTGCGGGCATGTTCGCCATTCACCGCGTCGCCGTCTACGCGACATTTGACCCGGTCAGCGCAGAAGTCGTCGGCATCCCCGTCAGCAAGGTTGATTACGCCCTGCTCACGCTCTTGGCGCTCGTTATCGTCATCGGCATCCAGGCCGCCGGCATCGTCCTTGTGATGGCGATGTTGATCACGCCTGCTGCGGCCGGCCACCTGCTGGCGCGTCGATTCGTCAACGGAATGATTGTTGGCGCAGTCATCGGTTCGTTGGCCGCGGTCGCGGGCCTGTATGCCTCGTACTACCTGAACATCCCATCCGGCCCCGCGATGGCGCTCATCGCGACCGGTGTATTCGGATTTGCGGCGGCCTATCGGCGGCGCGCCGCCTAGCCTCCTCCTGCGGCAGCCGGCGGGCAGTTTGACGCGGCATAAGCGGCGTGCATATGGTGAGCGCGTGACAGAATTCAATCAAGCCGGCAAACGGCCTGCTATCCGATGAGCGCTCCATGACACACCGGACCGTCGAGCCACACGACGATGCCCAGCTCCAGGAGATTGAACGCCACGCGATTGAGTTTGCCCGCAAGGCCGGCGATATTCTTCTCGGTCACTTCCATACGCCCCTTGAGGTTGAATACAAGTCCGGGGATCGGCGTGATCCTGTCACGCAAGCGGACCGCGAATCTGAGGGCTGGCTGCGCTCAGCGATCTCTGCGGCGTTCCCGGATCACGGCATCGTTGGAGAGGAGAACCCCAATTCGGAGCATGGCGCTGCCGATTATGTGTGGGTGCTCGACCCACTTGATGGAACAACCAATTTCCTGAACGGCATGCCCGTTTTTGCGTCATCCATCGGCGTCCTTCACAAGGGCAGGCCTGCTGTGGCTGCCGTCTTTGTCCCGGGCGCGGCCGGGGGGACCGTCCTTCACGCGCGGCGCGGCGGCGGGGCATTTCAGGATGGCCGCCCCATTGCCGTCTCACCGAATGACGCGCCGGAGCGCGGCCGGCTCACCGGTATGCCGTCCTACTATTGGCGCATGTGGGGGTTCAAGGACGGGCTGCGAATGCGTCTGGGTGAGATTCGCTCCCTGGGTTCCATCGCTTACGAGATGTCACTCGTCGCGCGCGGTTCAATGCAGTTGTGCCTCTTTGCGCAGCCCAAGATCTGGGACGTGGCCGCCGGCGTCCTGCTTATCGAGGAGGCCGGAGGGCGAATCCTGCAGAAACGCACCCGCCACGATGCATGGGCGCCATTCACCGCATTCGGAGACGAGGACGTCTCTCTGGATGATCTGCACGGCTGGCAATCCGCGATACTGGCGGGCAACACTGAGACGGCCAATCACGCCGGTGAGCGCATCTACCTGCGATCTCGGTACATCTTCCGTTTCAGGCGCTGGTTGTCAGAACGACGGCAGGGGCGTTAGAGCGGCGGCCAGGGGACGTTGCGCCCCAACCCGGCGACGGGAAAGATCCGCTCCTCAAGCAGCACATCCAAGCGGTCACGCAGCGCCTCAATCTCATACTCGAAGAGATAGTCAGCCAGCATGACGGCGCAGTCTCCACCCTCATCAAGGCGGGGGCGCAAGTCATGCAGGTCACTCAGCAGGCCGTCCGGTATGTCCTCCCCCTCAAAGTCCCAGATCACCGTGCGGAGCTTGTAGTCCTCATTGAACATCAGGCCGTGGTCGATTCCCCATAGCCGGCCGCTCCCATCCCGCAGGCAGTGGCTGCCCTTGCGGTCCGCATTGTTCGTCAGCGCGTCAAAGAGGGCCATGCGCTGCAGCTCCGCCGCATACTCATCCCCAAGTGTGAAGTACGTCTCCGCCGGATTGTGCTCAACATAGAGCTGCACGGCGCCGATGCCGTACGGACCCTCACGCGCCACTGTGAACGGGACGATGCTCCACCCGAGGGCTTGGCTCAACTCAAACGCCGCGCACTCTCGCAGATACAGCGTTCCGGGCGGGAAATCCCACAGGGGCGCCTCACCGCGCCGGGGCTTATAGATGGCGTTAATGAATGTTGCGTCTGCCTCTAGAGTGGCGATGAAGACAGCGTTTGAGCCGTACGGATGGCGCTGCATATCGACAAACCGGCCATGACGGACCGCGCTGATGACGCTCGGGTCAGGATTGGCGTACACCACCATGATGCCCATTCGTCATCGGACACACATGATTCGTTCCCGGCTCCATAGGCCCATGACACAACGGGCAGCGAGGGCGACCCGCTGAGTAGATCTCCATCGCGCTGGAAGACCATTCGCGGCTCTGCTCCGTGGTGGCCCAAAAGCGGAGGCGCGGTTCTGAATCATCCTCATCCTCGATGTCATGCGCCTGAAACTCGATGACGTGTGCGGACTCCACGTATCCGAGCGACCACGAACCCGATTGGAATTCGAAGGATTGCGATGGCGATTCCGCCGGCAGCTCCACCGTGTTGCTCTCTCGTGACGTGGCATCATCGACGTTGCTCCTGATCATGCGGAGCAGCCGTTCGACTGAGATTGCGAGGCGGCTCATGTCCTCTTTCTCGAGCCAGATTGTCGCCTGACCGCCCGGGCCGCGCACCAGTATCCTGAATCGCCGTTCGCCGGGCTGCCCCACAGCCTCAATGCCGAAACGGTCAGCGGGACCGAGTATGTGAGGTTCCTGCGGCTCCATCATGCGGAATCTGCAAGGAGTTCCCCGGCGAGTGCGGCACCCTCCAAATGGCTCGCCATCACGGCCACCTTGTCCGGGTGCATCCGCCCTCGGCCGCCAAGAGCCCCGTCACTCAGCCGTGTTGCCGTCGCGACGGTTCCACCGGGAACGACAGCGACGGGGATTCGCAGCTCATCGACACGGTTCTGAACGTAGGGGATGGGCCCCTGCCCGCCTGTCAGGATAAGCCCCTGGCAGCCCGTCGCCATGGCGGGCATCTGCAGGTCAGGTCGGTCCCACCGCGTCACGACAATTTTTGTGTCGAACTGTCCGTAGTAGTAGAGGCCGCCATCGAGCGCCAGCGCGCCCACCATCACACGGGGAACCAGTGTGTCCAAACCCTCCGGGTATGCCACGACGTCCGCCTCAAGATGCTCAACAATGTCACGCATGGTTGGCGCGCTCAGCAGCCGATCCTGCGTGAGGGCGGTCGTGGTGGGGAGACCGGCATCGCGAATGGCCGACAGGAGCCGCGTCTCCACATAGTGCATCCTGAGTTCCGGCACAGCATTGATGATGATGCGTGATAGGCGCTCGCCGAACGGCGCGGCGGCGGCACGGATGCTCGCTGCCTCTGATTCCCCCATGGAGTGCTCGTCATACCAGACGATGAGCCAGACCTCTGCATCAAGCGCATCGGCGATGTCGGCATCCACGCGACCATCATCGAGGCCGGTTCCGTCAATGATGGAAAGCGACGCCCCGGATTCCGCACTTGTGAGGGTACTGCGGGCGGTATCGATATTCGCACGGAAACGAGACGCGAAATCGTTTGCGGGTTCAGCGGGGAAAAGGCGTGAATCATCCGGCTC
This sequence comes from Dehalococcoidia bacterium, assembly GCA_965214725.1. GTDB lineage: Bacteria > Chloroflexota > Dehalococcoidia > UBA6926 > UBA6926 > VXMO01. Next base: position 622,720 of record OZ243973.1, read on the forward strand.
AGCGGGAGCGCCGTGCGGGGCGGCCGACTGCAACACGGCGCCATCACCCGCGAGGCGCGCAAGCGCCGCGGCAATCACTGTTTTTCCGACACCCGTCTCAGCGGAGCCCAGATAGATACGGCGCATCAGCCTGCCCACACATGCGTCATTTGCCGCAGTATAGCATCGGCCGCGCCCACAGCGGGTACCCGCGCGTGTTTCTCGCGGCGTCACGCGTTGCAGTACGATGGAACAGTGTGGGGCGCGAAAACATCTGAGAGTGACGATTTGCTGGGGAGGCAAGCATCATGAGCAACAGTTTGACGATTGGGAACGTTGAGATCCTGGCATTCGTTGATATCGGGCCGGCCCCACGAGACCCGGGGATGGTTTTCCCGGATGTTCCCGCTGAGGCGTGGGAGGCCTACAAGGACACGATGACGCCGGATGGCCAACTCCCGTTCCAGATGGGCTTCTTCGCGCTCCGCTCCGGCGGCCAGACGATGCTCGTCGATACCGGCCTCGGGCAAGGCCCGTTTGAGGCGATGGGCGGCATTGGCGGCCAACTCATGGATCAGCTGAGCGGCGCCGGCATCAGCCCGGATGACGTCTCCCGCGTTCTCATCACGCACCTCCACGGCGACCATGTTGGTTGGAACGTGACGTGGGATGGCGATACGCCCCGCGCAACCTTTCCGAACGCCACGTACTCTGTCCCGCAGGGTGATTGGGACCACTTTACATCCGCTGAGGTTCTTCCCAACTCCCCGCACATGGAGGCCAGCGTCATACCGCTTCATGACGTCAACGCCATGCAGCTTGTTGGCGATAACGAGGCCATCACGCATGAGATTACGACGTTCGTGACGCCCGGCCACACACCCGGCCATCAGTGTTTCCTGATCAGCTCCGGCGGCGAGCGGGCCATCATCATTGGTGATGCCTTTCACACGGCGGCGCAGCTCACGGAGACATCTTGGAACGTCGGCTTTGATGTCGATAAGCCGCTCGCCGCTCAAACACGGGCTTCTCTGGTTCAGCGGCTTGAGGATGAGGGGCTCACCGTCGCCTCAGGCCATATGCCGGTAGGCTCCAACATCGGCCGCGTGGTGCGACTGAACGGAAAGAGATCATGGCAGGTTCTGTAGCGCCATAACCTCAACCCGCTTATGACCTGTCGGTATTGCGAGTATTGCCAACACTTGCTACAATCTGACGGAAACGGTCATGCCGTCCGTCATGTCCGCATGTCGGCGTATCTGCGCCGCCTGCAGCGGTCAAATAGGCTCATCGCGGGGTGAGTTGAGTGGGCAAAAGCAGACCATACTAAGCGCGGTGGTGGAAAGGAAAGTACAGCGTCCATGAAGAACGAACTTACTCGCTCAATTTCTTGGCTTGGATTGAATGGCCGCACCTATCTCTCATCGACCGGAACCAGAATTGCCCTGCTCGGCATCGCAGCCATCCTAGCAGCCTTCTTGAGCGTCCAGACCTTTACCACAACACCCCCGGCAGCCCACGGCCAAGAAACTGTGGCCACTCCCCAACCATCCATCGAAGCCAACGCATCTTGGAATCCTATTCCGAATATCGACGCGGGGACGGTACGGTTCGTCTCGGTTGACAGCGGCTTCACAACCACCGGGGACGTTGGAATGGTCACCTATACGGCTAGGTCCAACAGGACCCCCGTTGTGGATGTGACGGTACAGGGTGGTAATCAGATTCGGTTGGATGCGCGGGTCGAAGGCGTCGCAGAAATAACCGTCACTGCGACAAGCAGTACCGAACCCATGGTATCCGCAGAGAACTCTTTCACAATTCGGGTGAACGCGGACGATGATGAGCGGCCAACGCCGACGCCAACGCCGACGAATACGCCGATTCCATCGGCAACGCCGCCTGCGCCCACATCAGCAACGGCGACTGCAACACCCCCTCCGGCCGTTCCGACCAGGACGCCAACGCCGGAGCCAACCGCGCCGCCGGAGCCGACGGCAACGCCGGAGCCAACGGCAACAGCGCCTCCGCCGGCGCCCACCAGCACCCCGGACGACGGTGGCGATGAAGGCGGTGACAGCACCCTCGTCGTAACCCTCATCGCCTTGGTCGTTCTGGCCCTGATAGCAGCCGGCGCGTACTACGTACTGCGGATGCGCGGTGGACAGGGTGGCGGCCCACAGGGCGGCCCAGCGATGAGCGGCGGCGCCCCGGATGATGGCGGTATGGATGATGGCGCCGGTGATGACGGTGATGATGCTGGCGACGCTGAGGAGGGCGATGAAGAGGGTGGCGACGAAGAGAATCGTCAGTAGGCCCTCTCGCTGAACACACAAGAACAGAAAGAGGGGGGAGCCTCAATGAGGCTCCCCCCTCTCTTTTCGTCTTATGAGTCCTCGGCGCTCACGGCAGTCTCGTGCCTGCCACCGTCCTTATTCTGAGTGCAGCGCTCGGTAGACGGCCTCCGCCGTTATGGGCAGGCTCCGGATGCGCACCCCAACCGCGTCCTCAATCGCATTGGCAATGGCGGCCGCCGTGGGCGTGTTCGAGCTTTCACCTGCGGATTTCACGTTGTAGGGTCCTGAGCCGCTGGGCGCCTCAATGAGGACCGTGCGGAGCTCCGGCAGATCGCTCGCGGTGGGAATCTTGAACTCGGCAAGTGACGGGTTCGCGACGCGGCCACTCTCATCAACCTCCAGCGCCTCCATCAGTGTGAACCCGATGGCCTGCACAACGCCGCCCTCAAGCTGACCCTGGTGCGATACCGGATTGATGATTGTCCCAACATCATGCGCTGTGGTGAATCGCTGCAGCGTCACCTGCCCCGTGTCCGGGTCGACGCGCACCTCCGCGATCTGCGCGCCGAACGATGTCATGGGGGATGGCGACGTATCCTGCACATGCCCTCGCGCCACAACCGGCTCACCTGCCCGCCCCACAAGTTCCGCAATCCCGATCGACTCATCGGCGTTCTCGTTGATGAGGCGCCCATCCCGGGCCGCAATGGCTTCCTCGTTCCAGCCGAGCAGCTCGGCGGCGAGCTGTTGGAGACGTTGCCTCGCCAATGACCCGGCCTCATGACCTGCAACGGTTATCAGCCGCGTTGTGTGGCTGCCGCCGATGCCGGAATCGAATGAGACGCTGTCCGTATCCCGCGGGACCACACTGATGCGCTCGATCGGGACGCCGATCTCCTCACTGACGACCTGCGCCAATATCGTGTACTGCCCTGCGCCCTGTTCGAATAGGGGCGTCTCGACAGTGACATCTCCTGAATCAAGCACGGTCACCGTCGCATGGGTTTCGCCACCCGGCGCGCCGTGATCTGCCATCGCCATTCCACGTCCCACGTGCGGGGGGCGGGGGAGATGGTAGCCCGCCTCAGAGACGGCCGCCTCCAGCGTTTCCCGCGCGCGCAGATCAACAAAGTGATGGCCGGTGGGAGTTTCCTCGCCCTCTCCGATCATGTTTATGAGACGGAAGTCCAGAGGGTCCATGCCGATGGCCCGCGCCAATGAGTCCATATGGGATTCTGCGGCAAAGATCGACTGTGGCTCGCCGGGCGCCCGGTAATGGCCGCCGGGCACGGAATTCGTGTACACCTGCCACGAATCGATACGCACGTGCGGGATACGGTACGGCCCGCCGGCGAGGTGCTGCGCGCCGACGAGATTCGCGGTCGGCACCGGCTTGAATCCGCCGTACGCCCCACTGTTCCAATACGCCTCCGCATGCCACGCCACAAGCGTGCCGTCACGCTTGACGCCGGCGCGAATGGCGACCTCACCGCCGTGGCGTGGATTGGCAGCCTGCAGCTCCTCCGTATAGTCCATCACCATCTTGACGGGGCGGCCGGCCGCGGCCATGGACAGCGCATACGCGAGTGGAACATCCATTGAGCTGCCCTTGCCGCCGAAATCACCGCCGATATACGTCGGGTTCACCTTCATGGAGTCGGCGGGAATGCCATACGCCTGCGCCATCTGCGCCCGCATATTGAACGGGGCCTTGTTGCTTGCCCAGATCTCAACGCGGCCATCCGGCTCCGCCTTGACGACGCAGTTATGCGATTCAAGATAGGCCTGATGCCCTTTTGAGAGCGTGTAGTCCGCCTCAACAATGACATCAGCATCCGCAAAGCCACCCGCGATATCTCCCTTGTCCCACACCTGATGGGAGAAGAGGTTCAGGTGGCGCCCCTCAACGGGCGCGGGCAGGCCGTCATATGAATTGACAGCAGGATGCAGTGGCGGCGCGCCATCGGCGCGGGCCGCTCGCACGTCTGACACGACGGGCAGCTCCTCATACTCAACCTCAATCAGAGAGAGCGCCGCCTCGGCGATATCGGGCGTGTCGGCGGCCACCGCAGCGACCTTGTCGCCGATAAAGAGCGCCGTTCCCTGCGCGAGGATTGGCACATCAAACAGGCGGCGGCCGATGCGTACCCCTTGGATGAGGCGGTGGGCGCCAGTCAGAACGGCGTGCACACCGGGGAGCGCCTCTGCCTGTGTGGCGTCAACGCTGACGATGCGCGCATGCGCGTACGGGCTGCGCAGGGCCCTGCCCCATAGCATATTCGGGACGGTGACATCGACTGTGTATTCCGCGCGGCCGGTTACTTTTTCGGGCCCATCCTTGCGCGCGGCCGCCCTGCCAAGTTCACGATATTGAGTTGTTGTCACGCGCCTTCCCCCAGACATGACATTGGCTCCGCGGGTAGGACTCGAACCTACGACCAATCGGTTAACAGCCGACCGCTCTACCGACTGAGCTACCGCGGAGCGCTGTAGGTGCCCCTTTAGTATACGTGAATGGGGACGGCTATACTCTAAACAGCGGAGGTTGAAACTCGTGCCTCATATTGCGTTCATTGGCGGCGGTGTCATGGCGGAGGCCATGATCACGGCCATCATCAACACCGGTGTCGCTGCGCCTGACGAAATTACTGTCGGGGAGATTGACGGCGCCCGCCGTGACCATTTGGCGCACGCCCATGGCGTCAACGTTGTCGCGGACAACCATGACGCAGTTACGCGCGTCTCCAACGGCTTCGCGGTTATTGCGCTCAAGCCCCAACACATCCACGTCCTGTCTGATCTCAAACGAGCATACGGCGCGCCCGGCCCATTTCTGTCCATCGCGGCGGGCGTGCGCCTTGACACGCTGCGGGAGCTGACGGGCTGTGAGCAGATTGTTCGCGTCATGCCCAACACGCCGGCGCAGGTCGGGCTCGGCATGAGCGTGTGGACAGCCACGCCGGAGGTGGATGAGTCGCAGCGGGAGCTTGCCCGAACGATTCTGGGCGCGATGGGACAGGAGCTTGAGGTTGCGGACGAGCGCTACATTGATATGGCAACGGCGCTGAGTGGGAGCGGACCGGGCTACGTGTTCCTGTTTCTTGAGGCGCTCATTGACGCGGGCGTGCATATTGGCCTTCCGCGTGATCAGGCGGACCTGCTTGCACGGCAAACGCTGCTTGGCGCCGCCACGCTCGCCACCCAAACGGGCGCTCATCCCGCCACGCTCCGCAACATGGTGACATCACCCGGCGGCACAACAGCGGACGGTATCGCCGCGCTTGAGGATGGCGGTCTGCGGTCCGCCATAGCGGGTGCGGTTCTCGCCGCCTATGAAAAATCGCGCCGCCTCGGCTAGGACATTGCATGGACATCATCTTCACCTTCATCTCCCTCCTCGCGCAGGTTCTGAGCCTCGCAATCTTCATCCGCGCCATCCTCTCGTGGTTCCCCAACGTCAGCAATGACAACCCACTCGTGGCAGTGGTCTATCAGGTTACGGAGCCGATTCTCGCTCCAATGCGGCGCGTCATCCCGCTGATTGGCATGTTGGATATCACGCCGTTGGTGGCAATCATCACGCTTCAGGTCATCGCCAACATTGCCGGCAGCCTCTAACCTGCGGGCCCGTTCTCTGTGGCGCGGATACGTGTAAATTGCTATGATGCGTCAACTGCAGACACGCCGCTAAAGAATTGGAGCGCCAATGGCAGAAAGCGCCGCCCCCGAGGAACTCGGGCTGTTTCGTCGTTACGTCGCGGCGCTCAAGTACAGGGATTTCCGCCAATTTTGGCTGTCCGCCACCTTTGCGGGCGCCGGTGTCTGGGGGCTGATTGCCGCCCGTGGCGTCCTCGCCTTTGATATCTCTGACGAGTCATCGTTCTGGGTTGGCCTCACCACATTCGCCGCGCTGATCCCCTTTGTCGTCGTGCCGCCATTCAGCGGCGTCTTGGCGGACAAGTTTGATAGACGCTACCTCATCGCCATCGCTCACGGAGTCAACGTGGCGTTGGCGTTATTGCTGGTGGTGCTCTTTTTCACGGACACCATCCAGCTCTGGCACCTGCCTGTAATCTCGCTTTTAAGTGGTATTGCGCGCGGCGTGCAGATGCCAACGCAAAACGCGCTGGTTCCCAACCTTGTCAGCAAGGAAGATCTGCTCAACGCCATCGCCTTCAACAACATCTCCCTACAGGGTTCTCGCTTCATCGGGGGAATCTCCGTCCTGCTGTTGGGCCGGGTGAGTGAGGAGAGCATCGGCATTGCATTTGCGGCGGCGGCGATCGGCTACACGGTTGCCACCGTCCTGGTTCTGACCATTCGAACGGCATCCTCCGGTGAGATTGCGCGCGGTGATTCCATCTTCACGGTGTTTACGGCCGGGATCGTTTACGCATGGAGAACGCCCACCGTTGGTCTCATGCTCCTCTTTGTCGCTTTCCACTGCGGGCTGACGATGGGGTTTGAATCCATCCTGCCGGTGCATGGCGCGGACGTGTGGGAGACAGATTCGGCGTTAGCCGCCTTCTTGGCGCTGTTTGGACTTGGAGCAGTGTTTGGAGTGATGATCGTGGCCGGCATTCGGAGTGAGCGCACCAAGGGCATTGCCCTGCTGGTTGTCTCTGCGGGCAGCTCCGTGGGCGTCATCTTGCTCGGACTGGCGCCCTCGCTGTCACTCGGCCTCGCCGGCGCGTTTATCATGGGCCTGACGCAGGCGCCGTTCATGTCGCTCAGCATCACCTACATTCAGAGTGTGGTGCCGGACGCCATCCGCGGTCGTGTCTCAAGCCTCTTCGCCATGTCCGCGCTCAGCCTGATGGCAACCGTGAATGCCGTATTCGGCTTCGCTGCGGACTTCGTCGGATCTGTACCAATCCTCCTTGTGTCCGGCACCCTCTTTGTTGTCGTTGTCATCTTGGCATTGCTGTTCGTCACCAAGCTGCGCCGTGTCATGATTGAGGGCTTTGGTGTTGGACAACTGGCGCCCGCGCCTACCCCGGCGCCCAGTGGCGCCTCGAAATAGGGTTCTGGCCTGCCGGCTATCCGCGCAGGTGGTAGAATTGACGCAGGCTGAGGGAGTGGCGAGGCACATCGTCGCGGATCAGTGACAGGCATCTCACGCGGGGAGCGTGATGCCAGGGGGGAGTGAGTATGAGTGAGCGCGAGCTCCTAAAGGGAAGCACCGATTCGCTGTTTCTCGCGCTATTGAGCGAGCGTCCGATGTATGGCTACGAGATTCTTCGGGAGGTTGAACGCCGATCCGGGGGATATTTCTCGATGAAAGAGGGCACGCTGTACCCTGCCCTGCATCGTCTTGAACGCGACGGGATGATTGAAGGTTTGTGGCGGACATCCCCCGGGGGGCAGTACCGCCGCTATTACGCCATCTCCAACCGCGGCCTCCAACATCTGGAGGAGCGCCGGGTAGAATGGGTCAACTTCTCACGCGCCGTCAACATGGTTATTGCCGATTCCGCGCTGTAGCGCCCAAAAAAGGTATGCCCTCACCGAGCAGCATCGCCACTCCGATTCACGCGCTGACAACCCACATTCTGATTCGAATTAGGGCGCGGCGCGGTGTCTTGCGTGAGTTGGCCGACCACATCGAGGACCACAGCAGCCGTCTGCAGGAGCGTGGGCTGGACCCTGTTGAGGCACAGGAGCAAGCCGTCCGCGCCTTTGGTGACGCGCATAGCATGGCAGACCAGATTGAGCGCATTCGGAACCGGGGGGGCTGGCCGGATGTGGCGATGTCCGCTGTCCCCAGCCTCTTCGTCGCTTTTCTCTTTGCAACACACCGTTGGCTTGAGCCGGAATGGATTGCGGGGGCAGCGGCCGTCGCGCTCGCCATCGGCGTGCTGGGCGTCTATCGGTTCCAACGACACGCCTGGACCTACTCATGGCTCGGGTACGCCCTCTTTCCTGTCCTGCTCATCAGCATGGTCAGCCTCGGCACAACTGCGCATGCAGCGTGGAGTGTCGTCGCCGGCGGTTATGAGGCGCGTGACCCACTGAGCTGGATTGTGGGGAGCGGGCTGGGCATCGCAGGAATCGTCATGATTGTCATGCTCCTGTCCTGGCTGAGCCACAAGGATTGGGTGCATGGGGTTCTGCTTGTATTGCCGATAGCCCTGCTGTCCGTGACGCTTCTCGCATTTGACCGAGGGGTGTATGCCTCAATCGTGGAGGCGGAGGCGCAGAACGCGGCGCTGTTCGGAGCGTTCGCCGTCGTCATCGCGGCCGCCGTGAGGATGACAGACCGCGTGCTCAAGGTCGGCCTCCTTGCCGCCTGCCTCCCGCTCGGTTTCCTGAGCATCTCCGGCGGCATGGACATCGGGCTCCGCATCATCGTGACAGCCGCCCTCTCCCTGCCCGCCTTGCTGCTCATCCTTGCGCCGTACGTTGTTGCCCTTCGCGAGACCGACAAGCGGTTAGAGCAGGGCGCGCCGCAGCGCTAGCACACCGACCACGCCAGCATGTTAAGCGCGAGCGTGATCAGCCCGTAATGAGTCCGGCCGTGACATATTTGGCAGCATTCATTATCGGATACGGTATTGGCGCTGCCCCTATCATCTATCTCATTGCGCGCGCGCGGGGCATTGACCTCAAGACTGCCGGGACAGGCAATATCGGCACCGGCAACCTGTGGAGGCAGGCCGGGCACACCATCGGCGCCATTGCCATCGTCATTGAGGTCTCCAAGGGCATCATTGCCGCTCTGTTGGTCGCCGGCCTTTGGGGGGGTGAGTCAGCGGAGTGGACGCTCATCATGGGCGGCGTCGGGGCCGTTGTCGGGCAGATGTGGCCTGTGACACTGAGATTTCAGGGGGGGCGCGGCAATGGCACGGCGGCGGGGGCGCTTTTCGTATTCGACCCCGTCATCTTTGCCATCGGTTTCTCCGTATTTCTCGTCCTGGCCATACGCAAGGTTCTGGGCAGCCTCAAGCCGGGCGGCAACAGCACAGAACGCAGCCGCACGGTTCCTGTTGCCGTCGTGTTTGGCATGGTCATGTATATCGTTGCTGCAATCGTCTTTCGTGAATTCGCGCCGGCCTTGGCCTGCGCCATCATCCTCGCGATGACATTCCTGCGACGTGCCACCGCCTCATGGCCGCCGGACCCGGACACCGGCCTCCCGCCCGATCGCTCACTCCTCGCAACACTCCTGTATGACCGTCCGAATCTTGATCGCTAGACGGTGAGTCACGGGCGATGAACGATGACGGGGCTCGTTCAGCGACCCACTCAGTGGACGCCGCCCGGCTCCACGATTCAGACCGACTTTATGCCAGCCTCGCGCCGCTGCCCGCGCCCGGCAGTTCGCCTGTCCTTATCGTCCTCACCGGCCTCCCCGGCGCCGGCAAATCGCACTTCTGCCGGGAGCTTGCTCGGCTCCTGCCATCCCTCATCACACTGGAGACCGATGCGCTCCGATTCACGCTCTTTGACGCGCCGACGCACTCCGAACGCGAGAACGCTCGCATCTATGGGGCGATCCATCGAGTGATCGCGCGGCTCTTGCAGGGCGGCCACACGGTGGCCGCTGACGCCACCAATCTCAGACGCCGCAATCGGCGACGCCTGTACCAGATTGCGGATGCGGCAAACGCGCGCGTCATTGTGGTGGCGCTCGCCGCGCCTGAGGATGTGATCCGTCAGCGGCTGTCTCGGCGAGAGGAAACCATGGCCATGAGCGGGCGAGCGGATGACAACTCCACGGCCGGCAACGAGGTTTATGATCGGATGAGCCTGACAGCGCAGCCGGTTCGCCGCAGCCACATCCGTGTTGATTCATCGCGTGACATCACGCCCGCCCTGATGGATGTCGTGGCGACGGTCCGGCAGGATGCAATGCCACAACACGTCAAACCGCTATAATCGGCAAAGTCCCATCAGTCAAGAGGAGAACACCGTATGGAATTGAAAACCGCGAAAGGGATCATGGCGGAGGTGGAGGCAGATTGCGCTGTCATTGAGGTGTGTGAGGATCTGCTTGATTCCCTGCCGGGCGCGGCGGGAGCCATCAATGAGGCGCTCGATGGCCAGATTGCCGCACTGATCGCCGACGGCGAGATTCGCGGCAAGACGGGCGAGATGACGATCATCCACACTGCCGGCCGCATCGCGCCCCGCCGTGTGATGGTTCTCGGCTGCGGCACGTCCGGTGATGTGAACACAACCGTTATTCGACGCCTCGCCGCCGGCGTTGCGCGGCGCGCTCGCTCGAACGGGTACAAGACCGTGACGGCGGAGCCGCCCGCTGTCGGCCGTGTCAGCACGGCGGAGGCAGGGCAAGCGGCAGCAGAGGGCGCCCTGCTGGGCTCATACCGCATAACGGTCAAGAGGGATGACGAGAGTGACTCGGCGCGCAAACTCGATTCAATCACGTTCTTGGTTGACGATGACACGGCATTGGCGGAAATGGAGCAGGGCCTCGACCGTGGAGCGATCATCGCGGATGCCGTCGCGCTTGCCCGTGACCTCGCGAATGAGCCCGCAAACCGCATGACGCCGGCCATCCTGGCTCAACACGCGAAGGATGCGGCGGATACAGCCGGGGCGGCGTTTACCAATCTCAGCGTCAGCGAGATAACGGAGATGGGTATGGGCGGCCTGCTTGGCGTGGCCGCCGGTTCCCATGAACCGCCCGCTTTCATCATCATGGAACACCGCGGTGACCCGGAGAACCGGCGCCCCACCGTTGCGTTGATCGGCAAGGGGGTCACCTTTGATTCCGGCGGCATTTCCATCAAGCCATCCGCCAATATGAGCGCGATGAAGGGTGATATGGCGGGCGGGGCGGCAGTGATTGGGGCGCTGCAGGCCATCGGCCGGCTCAACCTGCCCATCAACGTCACCGCCCTCGTTCCCGCCACCGAGAACCTGCCGGGAGGCGGCGCGACAAAGCCGGGCGATGTCTTGACCGCCATGAACGGCAAGACGATGGAGGTTGAGAATACGGATGCCGAGGGTAGACTCATCCTGGCCGATGCGCTCTCCTATGCGAACAGCAAGGGGATGACACCATTGGTTGATGTTGCAACGCTGACCGGCGCCATCCGTGTGGCGCTTGGCAACGTCGCGATGGGCCTGTTCGCCAACAATGATGACGTCGCCCGCCGGCTGCAGGACGCATCTGAGGCCACCGGAGAGAAGATGTGGCGGATGCCTTTGTGGGACGAGTACAAGGAGCAGATCAAGAGCAGCGTGGCGACGGTGAAGAACACGGGAGGACAGCCTGCCGGCTCCATCACCGCCGCAAAGTTCCTTGAGGAGTTCGCCGGAAACACGCCCTGGGCGCATCTGGATATCGCGTCCGTCGCCGCAACAGACCGTGAGAACGGCTGGCAGATACGGGGCGCCACCGGCCAGCCCGTCCGCACGCTCGTCCGCCTCGTTGAGGATATGCTGCGAGATAACTAGATAACTAAGGGATGGCGCGGCGATTCGCGCCGTGCTGATTTCACGGGAATACTGAATTGAGCGCAGGAGGATCCATGTCTTTCACCAAGGATGACATCGCCCAGGGCACATACCTTGTCACCGGCGCAACGGGGCGCACGGGGAGCATCGTCGTGCAGAAGCTGCGCGCCGCCGGCGCAACTGTACGCGCGCTGGTCCACTCAACCAATCCGTCTGAGCAACTGGACGGCGTGACCTACGTGGAGGGCGACTACCAGGACAAGGAATCGCTGCTCACGGCGACGCGGGGGGTGGATTGGGTCATCGCCTGCGTGGGGGCTCAATCCGCCGTGCGGGGCGCCCACCTGATTGAGGCCGTTGAATACCAGGGCAACGTGAACCTCATCGACGCGGCGAGCGAGAATGGTGTACAGCACATGTCACTCATCTCCGTTCGGGGCGCCGATACGCGCTGGGATTTCTATCCCGTGTACCCGGCCAAGGCGCGGGCAGATCAGCATCTCATCAGGGCCCGGGTGGCGGGGACGGTCTTTCGGCCGGGCGGCATGATTGACACATCCGGAGATCTGGTGCGTCGGCAGGCGTTCACGGTGTCAACGGGCGGAGCAATCACAATCTATGGCACGCCGGACCAGCCGATGGTCTACATCTTTCTGGATGAATTGGCGGATTACCTGATCCACGCGCACCTTGAGCGCCGCGCCTACAACAGCATCTTTGAACTGGGAGGGCCCGGCAATCCAACGCGGGCCGAGTATTGGGCGCTCCTTGAGGAGCACCTCGGCGTCAAGGCCAATATCCGTTATCTGCCGGTGGATGAGATTGTTCCGGTACGGCATGCCGCCATGCGAGAGCCCAATCTGCCACTGGCACAGCAGCTTGCGCGTGAGGAGATCAGCGGGCGCAGCGCCAGTGGCCACCCGCCCATGAATATCTACGGCCGGTTATTTGGTGTGCAGCAGCGCGACTTTCGGCTCTGGCTCATCGGCATTCTCAAGGCTGTTCGGGCAGAGCAGAAAGCGTGATAGAGTCTCTCGGCGGGTTCGGTGGGGACATGAATCCGCTTGGCCTCAAAAAAAGCCATCGGGCCGGGGTGGGGGCCGGCCCGATGACCAGGGATAAAGGAGGATGAGAGGGTTATCTACATATCATGTGCAATGAACTCATTGCCTGATGTGTTTGATGCGCCTAGCACTTGGAATACCCGCATGCAAGGCACATCATGCAGCCCTCAGTGAAAATCAAGGTCCCGTAGCAGTCAGGGCATTGGGGTTGCGTTCCGGCGCTCCGGGGCGGCGCCTGCGTCCCGGAAAACAGTTGGCTCTGCACCACGGCATCCGGGTGGATTGTCCCCAGCTCATCTAGGTTGAATTTCTCGCCGAACGTCTCACGCGCGCGCTTCACCATCTCATCGCGCTCTTCATCCACAGGGCGAGCGTGCCGCAGCAACGCCAATGCAACAGCATCAGGCGCGCTGAGCACTTGCTGACCCTCATCCCACGTCGGCGCATCTGTGATGCCGCGCAGCTGATCAATCACCTGCTCAACACCAACGCCTGACCGCAGCGCGAGGGAGGCGAGGCGGCTAACGGCCTCCAGATATGCCGCATCACTGGAGCCGGCCTTGCCAAGATTCGTGAACACCTCAAAGGGGCGGCCATTCTCAAATGTGATGGTGACGTAGAGATTGCCGTGGCCTGTCCGGATGCGGTCCGTGATGCTTTCCAGGCTCTGCGGGCGGCGCCGCGGCACGCGGTGAACGCTGCCCTCTTCCTCCGCCTGTTCCTCATCAACGCTTGATGCGCCCGTCTCCAGCACTTGCATGCTCTTGGAGCCATCGCGGTACACGGTGATAGCCTTGCACTGCGTTGTCCACGCATCCCAGAACGCCTTGGCGATGTCCTGAACGGTGGCGTCATTCGCCAGGTTGATGGTCTTTGACACGGAGTTTGTCGTGTTCTCCTGCCATGCGGCCTGCATCTGCACATGCCAATCCGGATCAATCGCCATCGCCGTGCGCACGCCGCGCCTCGCGATCAAATCGGAAACGATGTCATCCCGCCATGCCGGGTCATTGGCAAGGCGCGCCAGTGTCTCCTCTGCTGCGTCATCGCCCACGTCATCGACGAGCGCGCGGCGGACCGGCAGGGGGGCATCAAGGAATCGGGTGCTCGTGCCGTCATGATCCTCCCAGAGGATGTTGGACCACCACGCGAGGGCGAAATGGGGCTCAATGCCGGATGAGCAGTCCGCCAACCGCGAGATTGTTCCCGTTGGAGCAATCGTCGTCACGCTTGAGTGGCGAACGGGCGGCATGCCCTGCTCCTTGAGTCGTGAATTCTCATACTCCGGGAACGGACCACGCTGCGCTGCGAGTTTCTCTGATTCTGACCACGCCGTCTCACGGATAAAGCGGCCGACTTTCCGTCCGAGGTCAAGCGCCTGATCCGAGTCGTACGGGATGGTCAGATCAACCAGCGCGTCTGCCCACCCCATGATTCCGAGGCCGATACGGCGCGTCTTGAGATTCATGTCCCGCAGCTCCGCCAGCGGGAAGGTGTTGATTTCAATCACATCATCAAGAAACCTGACCGCCGTGCGCACGGTCTCCTCCAGCGATGTCCAGTCAAACCCGGCCTTATCCACAGTCAGGTGCTTGGCCAGATCAATGGATCCCAAGCAGCAATTGCCGTAGTTCTCCAGGAACTCCTCCCCGCACGGGTTGGACGTCTCAATGAGGCCGAGCTGCGGGTTCGGCTGCGTCTCCCAGACGCGATCCATGAAGACGAGGCCCGGATCTCCGGTCTTCCATGCCGAGTTGCAGATATCTGCCCAGAGGTCACGCGCCTTGACCGTCTCAATGACGCGGCCATCCTTGGGGCTGACGAGGTCCCAATCATCCCCCGCCTCAACAGCCCGCATAAAGTCGTCCGTGACCTGCACGGAGATATTGAAGTTCTGCAGTGAGGAGTCATCATCCTTGGCGTGGATGAATTCCAGCACGTCCGGATGCCGGATGCTCAGTTGACCCATGTGGGCGCCAAGCCGGAACGCGCCCTGCGTCAAGGTGGCGCCGACTGCGGAATACAGCTTCATCACGGCCACAGGTCCGCACGCCATCCCGTGTGTTGTCGCGATGGGATCACCCTTGGGGCGCAGGTTGGAGAATCCGAACCCGATGCCGCCGCCCCATTTCTCGATCATCGCCGCGTCTGACGCAACCTTCATGATTGAGTTCATATCATCCTGCGGCGAGACAACAAAGCAGGCGCTCAATGAGCCGCGCCCGCCCTTGCCGGCATTGACGAGCGTGGGTGAGTTGGGCAGGAATCTGAATGTAGACATAACCCGATAAAACTTGCCCGCCCACTCAACAGCCTCAGTGGTGGACCCGCCGGATGACACTTCACCGTGCGCAACGGCCCGTGACACGCGCTCAAAGAGGCCGCGCGGGTCCTCGATAACCTCGTTGTCCGTATTGCGCGCCAGATACCGATTCTCAAGGATGGCGCGGGAGTTGGGAGACATGACAGGCTCCGGCTCTCCGCTGGAATCCCACGGGACGGACGAGTCTGATGCCGCGACGCCATTGACGCCGTTCACGTGATTGCCGTTCGCCTGGCTGCGCTGCGCTGCCTCGATAGCCGTGGCGATGGCGCTCGCGCCATTGCCATTGCCATTGCCGTTCTCTGTTCCGTTCATCTGATGGAGCGCGCCATTCGGGCCAAACGATGGCGCGCCCGTCATGCTGACAATCAGATCTGTCAGCGCATCAACACTCTCGGGGTTATCACCCCCAAGGTGGGCGGACACGGCCTCCCGCAGAGCATTTCTGTTGACGGCAACAACCGTATCCTGGTGTTCATCAGTTGAAGAAGACATCGATATCCCACCCTGTTATCTATTTTTCTTTGACTTTCTGCCTGTTACTGCTGTTTTCGCTGGCGTGCATGAACTGAATCCGGGGACGGGCGGCGAATCACTCAGACTCCCCGCCCGCTAGGCTCTCTTACGGGGTCGCCCCCTTGGTCGGCCGCCGGACCGCTCCGGCGGAATGAGCGCGAGCTGACCCGGGGAGCCCGGCGTAGCGCCATCCTCAAGGGAGGCGATTGTCTGCTGAAAATCATCCACGTCAGAAAAGTCGCGATACACGCTGGCGAACCGAATATAGGCGACCCTGTCTGATTTGCTGAGCTTGTCCATGGCAAGCTCACCGATTTCCCGCGTACTCACTTCCACCCGCCCCTGCTTCTGCAGTTCATCTTCTATCTCATCCACAATCTTCTCGATGGCTCCGGCGCGGAAGGGACGCTTGATGGCCGCCGTTCGGAGCGACGCCGCCAACTTCTCCCGGCTGAACTCCTCCGTGCGCCCGTCCCGTTTCACAACCGACAGGGACGTTGCGAGGAGTCTCTCCACCGTGCTGAAGCGCGCGCCACACCGCTTACATTGCCGCCGCCTCCGGACACCCTGATCGCTATGCCGGGTGTCCAATACGCGCGTATCGTCATTGCCACAGTACGAACACCGCATGCCACTCCCGCCTCCGGGTGAGGCGCCCGCTCGCGATCTCCTCGTTCTCCCCCCATCCCATCGCGCCCCACACAGTATAACCGCCGCCGTCACTACATATGGGAGGCAAAGTTGATAATAATCAACAGATAGTATGGGCTTGTCAACCCTACAGCGTCACGATTTCCTATTGGAATCGCGATTCTTTCGAGGAATTCTGGAGCAGTTTTCCGCCTGACCACGCAGTCCAACTCATCTCGGACAGCAGCCGCCCAAAATTGGGCTCCCGCCCACCCCCGTCCCCTGCGTCATAATAGGGATAGTATGGCGAAATCAAAGGCAAGACGGAACGGGGCGAAAGCGGCACAGGCGGATGCGGCGGCGGGCGGAGATCGGCTGATCTCTGACAATCGGCGCGCCCGTTTCGATTACGACATTCTCGAGAGTGTTGAGGCCGGAATCGTGCTTACCGGCACAGAGATCAAATCCATCCGTGCCGGCCGTGTCACGTTGGCCCACTCGTTCGCCCGCGTCGCCAACGGCGAGGTTTGGATCCATGGCATGCACATCCCCCCCTACGCCCAGGGAAATATCTACAACCACGAGCCCACGCGACCACGTAAACTGCTCCTCCACCAGCGGCAGATCATGGATCTGACACGGCGCGTGACATCAAGCGGCTATACGCTGATCCCGCTGCGGCTCTACATCACGCGCCACCACGCCAAGGTTCAGCTCGGCCTCGCGCGCGGCCGCAAGACATTTGACAAGCGGCAAGTGCTCGCCAAGCGTGACGCTGACCTGGAGATGGCGCGCGCCCTCGGCAGCCGTCGGTAGCCACCATCGGTCGGGCACATCCGCGTATACTGTCAGTCGAGACAGTGCGTGGCGAACCCGGCTCGCAGGGGGCAGGGGGGTGCCGCGCCGCACCGGCCGTCAACTGTGGGGGCGCGCGGATTCGACAGGGGTCTGCGAGGGTGTGTGAGCAGGCCGAGGCGCCGTGACCTCGTTAATCACGCGGCACAAAAAGTAGCTGGCAACGACAATCAGCTCGCTCTCGCCGCCTAACCTTTAGGCAGCGACGTTCGGAGCAGCCACCCCTGCGGGCTGTTTTGAGCGACATTTTAGCGGGGCGCCGTTGCGCGTCAGCCGGTGACGCGTGACGAAAGATCATCGCCGGCTGGCTGCTCGCAATCCCTGTCGGCCGGGATTGTGAGAGGCGAGACACCAAAGACCGACTAAGCCTGTAGCGCCGCACCTGGAGCCGCCTTTGGACGGGGGGTTCAACTCCCCCCCGCCTCCACCAAACAAACGACAGACCACAGCACAACAGGGAGGTCACCGTGGCGAAAGCCAGGTTCATTGAGGTTGAGGTTGAGGCCGGTGGAAACTGTGATTACTCTCTCCACCGCGTGTTCAGCGTTGTCGAAGAGCCGCGTGAGATTACACGCGTGGAGGCGCCCGGCCCCCGTGACGCGGTCTCGATGGTTGATGTGATCGGCTGGAATGAGGACGGCCCCTGCCCTGCCTACGCCGCCATTGTCGAAGATTCCGGAGAGGGGCACGCCCTGCTCATCTTTGGCGGCAGTGATGGCATCCGCACACGCCCGCCCGGCTCAGACGCCGACTGGAGCCTTGACGACGCGGAACAGACCGGGGAGCCGTGCCTGCTGCTGGACAAGACAGCCCCGTACGTGGCGGCGAACTAGCCCGCGGCATGGCATCCACACCACAGGACTCTCACCCTAACCCTCCGGAGGAGGGTTCAAGCTTGCCAATGCGACAGGACCGCGCGTGGGAGTACGCAGAGAATCTCCTTGCCCGGCCGCAGAGGCGCGTTGACGTGACGCTATCCCATGATGAAGCTGAAACGACGCTCCTGCATGAGGGCAATGCGATGGCAATCTGCCCGAACACCGAGGTTGGCAGCATGCAGGCACAACTCATTTCCCGCGCGCTTGGCGTCCCGCTGCCGGACGTTGGCGATTCCACGACAATCGGCGTGAGCAGCGGCGTTCTGCACCGTGTCATGTCCATCTCGACGATGGACCCGACGGATGAGGATATCTGGCCGCTGTTTGCGCGGCTGCTTGAAGAGGCGGAGGCCATGCGCATGTCCACCAGCGAGATGGAGGAATGAATCTTGCCCACCTGTGACGCTCGTCACATTCCTATTGACAGATTCTCCACGCGGCGCTTATAGTTCCCATAAGTGAATCATCACGACGATGAATACCTTCGCAAGTACACATAGCCCATCACGTATCGCTCAGGCGCGCCGCGCCGCGGTGACCTGCTCGTGTTGTATGACCGTCTCGGGGCGGGAGGCCGCTCGCTAGAGTCGAGCAGCCTCACAATCTCAGCAGCGTCACGTCTCTGCATAACAGAGACAGCGCATGAACCGCCCCGACAATCATCGGGGCGTTTTTCGTTCATGCCACCACATATTTGACAGCAACCACACGATTCCGGACGACAGGCAAACAGGGGGGATTATCGGATGGCCACCATTGAGGCGATGAGGACCGAGTGGACAGAGGAACGGCTGGCAGAGGCCAGCGCGCAGCTTGAAACCGCTCACCCGCGAGAGATTGTCCGCTGGGCAATCGAGAATTTCTTCCCGGATATCACACTGGCGTGCAGCTTTGGCGGCGTCTCCGGCATGGTTCTGCTGGATATCGCCATGCAGATCAACCCGGATGTGCCCGTCTTCTATGTGGACACGGACTTCCTGTTCCCTGAGACGCACAACCTCAAGGACACAACGGCGCGGCGGTACGGCATACACCCCATCGAGTTCAAGACGGATGTGAGCGTTGCGCGGCAGGCTGAGCTGCACGGCCCGGAGCTCTGGACGGTGGACCCTGATCTGTGCTGCGAGATTCGCAAGGTTGAGCCGAATCAGCGCGCCCTCGCCGGTCAACGCGCCTGGATCGCCGGCCTCCGGCGCGACCAGGGTGACACGCGCAAGGATGTTGCTATTGTCGCGTGGGACTCCAAGTTTGACCTCATCAAGGTCAACCCGCTTGCGAACTGGACAGAGGATGACGTCTGGGATTATCTGCGTGAGAACAATATCCCGTACAACGATCTGCATGATCGCGGCTACCCGAGCATCGGCTGCACGAATTGCACACGGGCGGTCGCGCCCGGTGAAGACCCCCGCGCGGGGCGCTGGTCTGACTTTGAAGACAAGGTCGAGTGCGGCATCCACATCGATCCGGTCACAGGAAAGGTTGTCTCAACAACAGCGGCCACAAACTGAACAGCACAAGCACGGAAGCAACGCACAAGCGCACAGGAGGATGGAAACATTGGCAACCGATCACAAGGGACTGACAGTCTGGTTCACGGGCCTTTCCGGCGCCGGCAAGAGCACCATCGCGGAGCGTCTGCTCGACGTTCTGCGTGAACAGGGAATCAAGTCTGAGCTGCTGGACGGTGATGTTGTCCGCACCAATCTCAGCAAGGGACTCGGATTCAGCAAAGAAGACCGCGACACGAATATACGGCGCATCGGCTTTGTCAGTGATCTGCTGACCCGCAACGGCGTAGTGAGTATCGTCTCCGCCATCTCCCCCTACCGCGAGGTGCGGGACGAGGTGCGCGCGCAGATTGGTGATTTCCTTGAAGTGCACGTTCACGCCTCGCTTGATGAGCTTGTCAGGCGCGACGTTAAGGGCCTCTATGAAAAGGCGATCAAGGGCGAAATCGCCAATTTCACCGGCGTCTCTGATCCGTATGAGGAGCCGCTGAAGCCTGAAGTTCTGGTCAACACCGAAGAGGAAGAGATCGATGAGAGTCTCGGCAAGGTGCTGGCCGCGCTCGAAGAGCGGAATATCATCCCGACCGGCTCGGCGGGACAGTTGGTGGGGGCGGCGACGTAAACAATGACAACCACATCACCACTTGCAACCCATACTACATCCTCTCACGCGGACGTTGAGGAGACGATTGCCCCGCACGGCGGAACGCTCATTGACCGGTTCGCGTCCCCTGATCAGGCAACGGAGATACGGGAGCGCGCCCCGGAGTTGACCCACATCACCCTCAGCGCGCGTGAAACAGCCGACCTTGACCTCATCGCCGTCGGCGCGATGAGCCCGCTTGCCGGGTTCATGAACAGGGCGGACTACGACCGCACGGTGCGCGAGATGCGCTTGGCGGACGGCACGATCTGGAGCCTGCCCATCACGCTCTCTGCTCCTGCAGACACGGCCCGCGCGCTGAAGCAGGGCCAGGAAATCGTCCTGACGGACGGCACCGGCAGACACCTTGGCATACTGTCCGTGGATGAGGTCTTTGAGTACGACAAGGAATTCGAGGCGCAGAACGTCTTTGGCACAACGGATGAGGCGCATCCGGGCGTCGCCTCCATGTACAGCCAGCATGAGATGCTCATCGGCGGCTCCGTCACGGTCATTGAGCGCGAGAATCTTGAGCAGGCCCTGCGCCCGTACCGGGAGGACCCGGCGCAGACACGCGCCGCGTTCGCGGAGCGGCATTGGCGGACAATCGTCGGCTTCCAGACCCGCAACCCCGTCCACCGTGCGCATGAATACATTCAGAAAGCCGCTATGGAGATTGTGGATGGCCTCCTCCTCCACCCGCTTGTGGGGGAAACCAAGCCGGATGACATCCCGGCAGACGTCCGTATGCGGTGCTATGAGGCGTTGATAACGGGCTACTATCCGGAGGATCGCGTTCACCTGTCCGTGCTGCCGGCGGCGATGCGCTACGCAGGTCCCCGTGAGGCCGTGTTCCATGCCCTTGTCCGCAAGAACTATGGCTGCACCCACTTTATTGTCGGGCGGGATCATGCCGGTGTCGGCAATTACTACGGCACGTATGAGGCCCAAGACCTGCTCCGCAGCATCCCTCCTGCCGATCTCGGCATCACACCCCTGTACTTCGATCACTCCTTCTACTGCAACCGGTGCGAGGGTATGGCATCCATGAAGACGTGCCCGCACGGCCCTGAACAGCGCGTTTTCCTGAGCGGCACGCAGGTGCGTGACATGCTGACCAGGGGCGAGGTGCCGCCGATGGAGTTCACACGGCCCGAGGTTGCGCAGATCCTGATTGAGTCTGCGCGGGGCTGATTTGAGATTGCACCGCAAGCGGGGGTAACATGGACGAAAGCGACCGGAGGGAGGACTAGTGACTACGTCAATCGAAACGGGACAGCGTTCCGCCCGACCCTCAATCATCCAGTATCTGGATGAGGAGATTGCCGATTACGAAGGCAAGGTGAAGGAGTTCCGCGACGGAGAGATTCCGGAGGACCAATTCATGTCCTTCCGGCTTCGCCTTGGCGTGTATGGCCAGCGGCAGCCGGATTCGCAGATGTTCCGAATCAAGATCCCCGGCGGACTGGTTCACGCAGATCAGATGGACGCCATCGGCCAGATTGCCGAGCGGTGGACTCCCCTGCGCAAGGGGCATGTCACCACCCGTGAGAACGTGCAGCTGCACCACCTCAAGCTTGAGGATGCCGCGCTGGCCATGCACCTGCTCCAGAGCGTTGGACTCAGCACCAAGGAGGCCTGCGGCAACTCCGTCCGGAATATCACCGCATGCCCAATGGCCGGCATTGATCCGGAACAGGCCTTTGACATCCTGCCCTATATGGGCGCGTTCGCCCGCAACTTTGTTCGGCGTGATTTCACCTTCCACATGCCCCGCAAGGTCAAGCCCGCATTCTCATGCGGTGACCATGACTGCGCGACGGTGGGAATGCACGACATCGGTTTCGTTGCGCGCGTCCGGGAAATTGACGGCGAGCAGGTCAAGGGCTTCAAGATCACCGTCGGCGGCGGGACATCGATCCAGCCACTGATTGCCGAGACCATCTATGAATTCGTGCCTGTTGATGATTTCCTGCGCGTTTCAGAGGCCATGCTCCGCGTGTTCAACCGGACGGCGTGGCTGCGCCGCAACAAGATGAAGGCCCGCATCAAGGTCCTCATCCACACGGAGGGCATCGACTCGTTCCGGGAGCAGGTTGAAGAGGAGCTGCAGCAGGACTGGGCACAGGACTATGACGATCGCAGTTACCTCCTTTTCCATGATGACGAGGCGGCGGACATCCCCGCTCTCCCCACCGGCGTTGAGCCGCGCGGGGAGGATGATGCAGCCTTCCGGGCATGGAGAGAATCCAACGTCATCGCACAAGAGGCGGATGGCTATAGCTTTGTTGGCATCACCGTGACGCGTGGCGATCTCTCACCCGAGCAGTTCTACGGCGTGGCGGAGATTTCCCGCAAGTACGCGAGCTACCGCGTGCGTACAACACCGGAACAGAACCTGATGCTGCGGTGGGTGCCCACTGCCCTCCTGTATGACGTGTATAAGGAGCTGGAGGCGCTTGATCTGCATGAGGGCGGCCTCAACCAGATCACAGACGTGACATCCTGCCCCGGCACGGACAGCTGCAAGCTGGGCATCACCTCATCCATGGGCCTCAACAAGGCCGTTGCGGATGCGGTTCGCAACCCGAACGGCCACACAAGCCTGCTGGATGATCCGCTCATCAAGCAGATGCACATCAAGATGAGCGGCTGCCCGAACGGCTGTGGCCGTCACCACGTTTCAGACATCGGCTTCCACGGCGCGTTCATCAAGGGGCCCGGCGGCGGACAGATTCCGGCGTATGAGGTCTTCCTGGGTGGCAGCCACGAGAACGCGGACATGCGCTTCGGCGTCCGCCCCCGCGGCAAGATTCCCGCCAAGAGGGTCACCGAGGCCGTTTTCCACCTGCTGCGCTACTACAAGGACAATCGCCAAGACGGCGAGTTGTTCAAGGACTTCGCGCATCGGCTGGGGCGAGAGCCGTTCGAAGAGGTCATCAAGGATTACGCGGACGTCGGCCCGCTGAACAAGGCGAACCTCGACAACTACATCGACTACGACAAGACCGTTCTGTACGTGATGGAGCGTGGCGAGGGCGAGTGCGCAACGTAGAGACGGGCGCACCGGCCGCATAGCATCGGGGATACCACCATCTGAGAAAGAGGATCACGCGCATGGCAGACCTGAAAGGCCGGCGAATCGTGGTCCTGGAGGCTCGGATGCCCTCCGAGCTCGGTAGTCTGGTGTCACGGCACGGCGGGCAGCCCATCAGCGCCCCCGCCCTCCGGGAGGCGGCTCTTCCCATGCGGGATGATGTGCGCAGCGTTGTCAGCGGCATCACCGCCCGCGAGATACACGCAGTCGTCTTCCTGACCGGTGTCGGCGCGCGCGCGCTGATTCAGGCAGCAGATGAGCTTGGCAAGAAAGATGAGTTCCTCGACGCCCTGCGTGAAACGACGGTCATCTGCCGCGGACCCAAGCCGGTGGCCGTCCTGCGTCCCCTCAACGTGCCGATTAGGCTTGTCGCGCCATCACCCTACACCTCTGAGGATCTCCTGACGGCAATCAAGGATTCCGGCCTCGCTCTCTCCGGCACGCGTGTCGTTCTGCAGCATTACGGCGAGGTGAATGCATGGCTTCGCGGCGAGCTTGAGGCATTGGGGGCGCAGATTCTCGAGGTGTCCCTCTATTCGTGGGAGTTGCCGGAGGACACCGGCCCCGTCATCGACGCCATCAACACCATCATCCGCGGGGACGCTGACGCCGTCATGTTGACCACACAGTCGCAGGCGCACAACCTGTTTCGCATCGCAGAGGCGGAGGCGCTGAGTGACGAGCTGCGAGCCGCCCTCACATCACGCGTCACAGTTGCGTCCGTCGGCCCGGTCTGCACGCGCGCACTGCGCGATCACGGGGTTGAGCCGCACGTCGAGCCGGAGAATCCCAAGATGGGCCCACTCGTTCTTGCGCTGGCGGATTACCTGGATGCACGGGGTGCGGCGCAGGTGGCGACGCCGTCCACGGCAGACGTGTAGGATCGCCTCGGGCACGCCTTTCGGACTATTCATGGGATACTACCCCATCTATCTTGATCTGCGCGGCAGGCCCTGCGTCGTTATCGGCGAGGACCTGGAGGCTCAACAGAAAACGGCCGCGCTGGTTGAAGCGGGCGCAGTGGTAACCGTCATCTGCCCGGAGGAGCGTCCGCAATTCACGGAGATGGCGGAGCGCGGCGACATTACACTGCATTCCCGCGCGTATGAGCCGGGCGACCTTGCCGGCGCATTCCTCGCGATTTCCGCCACAACGCATGATCGCCCGCTCAGCGAGCGGATCCGTGAGGAGGCGGAGCGCGAGAAATGCCTCCTCAATGTTGTCGACATCACTGACCTCTGCACATGGATCTACCCCGCTCTGGTACGTCGCGGTGATGCCACCGTCGCCATATCCACCAACGGGCGCAGCCCGGCCATGGCCTCTTTCCTGCGGCGGGAGATAGATGCCGCGCTGCCAGAGGAATATGGGATGCTGCTCGATGTGCTTGCGGAGCTTCGTGACGGGCTGCGGCGTGACGGCGCGCGCCCACCCTCGCGCCGCTGGCAGGCCGCCCTGAATGACGCGGGGGCGCGATCCTTGCTGAGCAGGGGTGACGCGGCGGCCTTGCGTGACTACATCAGCGCCTTTCTGACGGACGAGGACGGTGGATAGCGGCGGCATCGTCCACCTGGTAGGCGCCGGCCCCGGCGATCCCGGCCTCATCACAGTGCGGGGCGCGCAGTTGCTGCGCCGCGCAGATGTTGTCGTCTATGACAGACTCGTCAACCCCTCACTGCTTGCTGAGGCGCGGCCTGACGCCGAGATGATTGACGTTGGCAAGCATCCCTCTCGTGGCGGGGAGCATCGCCAAGCGGAAATCAATGAGATCCTTATCTCGCGAGCCCGGGATGGCGCACGCGTCGTACGCCTCAAGGGCGGCGACCCTTTCCTGTTTGGGCGGGGCGGTGAGGAGGCAGCAGCCCTTGCAGAGGCGGGCATCCTCTTTGATATCGTCCCCGGCGTGACATCTGCGCTTGCCGGTCCCGCCTATGCGGGCATCCCGGTGACAGATCGCAATGTCGCATCCACCGTCCGCATCTCCACCGGACAGCAGGCACACGATGCTCCGTCAACAGCGTCCAACAACCAGACAGTCATCGTCCTCATGGGAGTCCGCACGCTCCCGCGCACCGTCGAGACATTGCTGGGCGCCGGATGGCGTCGAGAGACACCTGCAGCGGTGATTGAGCAGGCAACCACGTCACGCCAGCGCACAACAACGGCCACCCTCGAGACAATCGTTGACGCTGCCGCGGAGGTGGGGATCGGCGCGCCGGCCGTCTTCATCTGTGGGGACGTCGTTGCGCTCCGCAGCGCCATCGCGTGGATGGAAGAGAAACCGCTCTTCGGCCGCCGTCTCATGGTTCTGCGCGGGGAGACGCGGGCGGCCGACCTCATAACGCTGTTGGATGACGCCGGCGCGGAGGTTGTCCACGTGCCGGCAGTTGCCTTTCACGGGGCGGATGACTGGACGGAAACGGACGCCGCAATCGGAAACCTGTCCGCTTACCGTTGGATAGCGTTGACGAGTGTCAACGGCGTGGAGCATTTCCTTGGGCGGCTGCTGGAACGCGGGCAGGACGCGCGATCATTGGCGGCCACGAGGCTCGCGGCAATCGGCCCCGCCACGGCAGCCGCGCTGGCGCGCCACGGCCTGAAAGCGGACATCATGCCTGAACGTTTCACGGCGGCAGCTCTCGCAGAATCCATCGCCGCGCACGGCGCCCACGGAGACGGCGTTCTCCTTCCTCGCGGCAGCCTTGCGGATGATGCCCTGCCAGACGCTCTGCGGGAGCGCGGCCTTTCGCCAACGCCCATTGTGGTCTACAGAACACTGCCGGGGCCGAACCTTGCTGAACGGGCAGCGAGCGCCCTTGAGCGTGGCATTGATGCAATACTGCTGACCAGCCCTTCAACTGCGCGCAATCTCATCGTCGCTCTTGGCGAGAACCGTTCTCTGTTGGATGGAATCCCGGTCATCTCGGCAGGACCAACAACGTCACGCGGCGCCGAGGATGTTGGCCTGCGTGTTGCGGGCGAGGCGGCGGAACATACACCCCACGGCCTTGCCGCCGCCACCATCACGTGGGCCAGGGCGGAGAGCGACTGATGCCGACGCGTGAGGGCGGGCGCGCGCTCCGCGTTGGGACGCGCAAGAGCCCGCTCGCCCGTATCCAGACGGAGCTCTTTATTCGGGCGGCACACGCCCAGAATCCCTCACTGCAGTTCGAGATTGTCGGCATTGAGACGACGGCAGAAAAGCGGCCTCATTCACCCATCCCCGACCTCGGTCAGGGTGTCTTTGTGAAGGAGATACAGATTGCGCTTGCGAACGGTGAGATCGATTTCGCGGTGCACAGCCTCAAAGACCTGCCGACACGCCTGCCACCCGGCCATGTTCTCGCCGGCGTCATGCCGCGTGATGATCCGCGTGACGTGCTTGTCATTCGGGACGGCTCCGGGCTCACAGCGCTTCCCTCAGGCGCGCGCGTTGGAACAAGCAGCGTTCGCCGCGCCGCGCAGATACTCGCGGCCCGCCCTGATATCTCCATCACCCTGCTGCGCGGCAATGTTGAGACTCGAATTCAGAAGGTGACGGGCGAGGGGCGCCCGATTGAGGCGGAGGCGGCCGTCCTCGCCGCCGTCGGACTTCAGCGGCTCGGTATCGAGAATGCCATTACTGAGTATCTGGAGCCGGATGTCATGCTGCCGGCCGTCGGTCAGGCATTCATCGGCATCGAGTGCCGTGAGGATGATGCTGACGCGCGGGTGGTTGCCGAGCTTGTCGAGGACACGCAGGGACGCATCGCCGCGGACGCTGAGCGGGCGTTCCTTGCCGCCGTTGGCGGATTCTGCCACACGCCGCTTGCATGCCTCGCTCACGCCACAGACGGCGTATTGGCCATCGAGGCGCTCGCCGCCAACGAGGATGGCTCCATCGTGCTGCGGGAGTCAGCCACGGTGGACGCCGCAACGCCGGCGCATGAGATTGGCGGACGGCTGCGGGAGGCGCTCTACGCACGCGGGGCGGGCGAGTTCATCGTTCTGGATGATGCCCCGCCCACAGACGAACACTAACCGACTGCCTCCAGCAGGCGCAGCGAGCCCCGGGCAGGCACATGGCTTAGCCCATTATGGTCATGCGCGGCCTCCAGCAATTCCCCCATGCTGCGCCGTGCGGCGGCGGTGCCGGAACCGATCATCCTGGACAGCTCATCTGCGCGTTCGTCGTGCGTCGTGAGATTCTCAATACCCGTCACCATCCGTCCGGCCTCTTCCCGTTTGAACACACGGATATGATGAGCCGCATGCGCCGCCACCTGAGGCAGGTGTGTCACGCAGATCACCTGCTGGTCACGGCCAAGCCCGGCGAGCTTGCTCCCAATCGCGCCGCCCACATGTCCACCAACACCAACATCAATCTCATCCAGCGCCAGGCTTCGCGCGTCCCCGCGTGACAGTACGGTCTTGATGGCCAGAACAACGCGTGAAATCTCACCGCCTGAGGCGATCGCATAGAGGGATGCGGCGGGCTCACCAACGTTGGGGGCAATGAGAATCTCAACGTGATCGCCGCCAGATTCATCACAGGAGGTGAGGGCATCTGCACGCCGTGGGGAATCATCATCCGAGGGCGCAATACCGCAGCGAACGTCTACAATCACCCGCGCGCCCTCCAACGCCAGCGCCGCAATCTCCGCCTCAAGATCATGGCCAAGCCGGACGGCAGCCTGAGACCGCTTTGCGGAGAGAGACGTGGCGCTGTCAAGGACGGCAGCATTCAGCCTTTCCTCCTCCACTGTGAGTTCGGTCAACCGGTTCGATGTCTTATCGAGGCCGGCCAAGTCCTGCTGTGCACGGTGAGCCCATGCCATCACGTCCTCAAGGGAATCTCCATGTTGACGCTTCAGCCTGTTCAGCGCCTCGATACGCTCCTCAACGGCATCCAGCCTGCTCGGGTCCGCTGTCAGCTCCTCAAGGTACCGGTCGAGTGAACGGGCAAGATCCTGCAACTGATCAAGCGCGATGTCGGTCGTCTCAGACACGCCGCTGAGTTGAGCATCCAGTTCAGCCGCCTTTCGCGCGTTCTGGCTCAGCTCGGCGAGGGAATCCACCACACTTGCGCGGCTTTGGGGCGGGTCAACGAGAATCGCCCGCGCCGCGCCGATGAATACTCCAAGCTGTTCTGCATGCGCAAGGCGCGCCCGTTCGCTTTCAAGCGCCCTGTCCTCACCGGGAGTGGGGGCGATGGCATGAAAATCGGCCAATTCAGATTCCAATTCATCACGGCGGGCGGATTCCTTTGCGGCTCTGCGCCGGAGGCGGCTCATCTCAGCACGAACTTTCCGCAACTGCCTCACGGTTTCAGCCACATCATCCCTGTCATCGTCCAGACCGCCATAGCGGTCGAGCATATCCCGCTGTTCGCTCGGTTCGAGGAACGCCAGATTCTGCCGTTGGCCATGCCACTCGGCAAGGTATGCGGCAGCGTGCCGGAGCGACTCCAACGGGACGTCACGGCCATTGACTGCGCATGTGCTGCCGCCGTGTGCACTGATCTCACGCGTGACGCGGAGCAGAAACGGTGAATCGCTCTCCGCAACGCCGAGTTTGTTGAGCAAGGCAGGCGGAATGCGTTCATACAGGCCATCCGCCTCAAAGACGGCGTCGATCCTCGCCAGTTCAGCGCCGGAGCGCACAACGGAGGCGTTGGCCTCCGCGCCGAGGACAATCGCAAGGCAGTTGACGATGATGGACTTCCCCGCGCCCGTTTCACCGGTCAGCGCCGTCAGCCCATCCTCGAACGGGATGTCTAGGCAGTCAATCACGCCGATGTTCTCTATTGTCATCCGTCGCAGCATGGCCGAGCCCCTCCACCGGGCTGCGGAGAGTGTAAGCGAACACGCGTTCGTGGTCAAGAGGACACGCGGGGAAACGGCACGGAGCGGTTATCGGCGGGCGAGCAATCCCATCTGCGCGTACATGTAGAACGGCCACTCCGATTCTGCGAACCGTGTCCATGCCGCCGAGATTCTGCCGAGGTCGGCCTGCTCGGCAAGGCCATACGCAAGCGCGTCGATCCCCACGTTTGAGTGCAGAATCCGCTCCGCCCACATGCTGCCCCACCGCCTCGCCTCATCACCATCCATGACCACGACATTCGGATGCAGTTCATAGTCGGCAAAGCCTGCCTCACGCGCCCAGCCGGCCAGGCAGCGCCCCGCGTCCGGCTCCGCCCCGTTCTGATACGCGACATCATGGTAGAGGCGGCTCCATTGCTCGAACTCCGGGAACTTTGGCGAGGGCGACATTGTTGCGTAGTCGCTGTCCCGAACGGTTAGGATGCCGCCCGGCCTGAGGACACGCCGCATCTCCCGCAGTGCGCGCACCGGGTCGGTCAGGTGCTGCAAGAGCTGATTGGCGAAGACGACATCAAACACGCCGTCGTCATACGTGAGTTGATACACATCGCCATGGGTGAACGTCGTATTTGAGACGTCCTCGCTCGCCGCGAAGTCACGCGCCTGCTGCAGCACGTCCTCCGAGAGATCGATGCCAATCACCTCACCGGGGGCGACTGCGCGGGCAAGTCCGGCTGTGATGGTGCCCGGCCCGCAGCCCACGTCCAGCAGACGCATCCCGGCAGTCAGGCGCGGCAGCAGGAACCAGGCATCCACATCGGCGCGGCGGCGCGCGTGGTTCTGCACAACGGAGGCGTGATGTCCGTGCGTATAGCGATCCTGCGGGGCATCACTGGTCATCGTGTCAACCTCCTTGCGAGTCCGAAAGCCTCGTGATGCGCGTTGGCGGGGTATGCTTGAGTATGGCCCTTTCGATGGAGACCCTCACCCCCGTGATTCCCGCGCATGCCCTCAGCGGCGCAGCCGGGTGGGCGGACGAGGTTATCAGCTTCGGGTTCATTGTCGCGATCATCGTGATATTGATGGTCATGTCGCGGCTTGGCCGACGCAAGCGGCTGCGCGACGAGAGACAGAATCGCCACACCCCTACTGAGTAGCAGCCGCCGCCGCCTCTGCGCGTTCAACGGCCGCAGGGGGCCGCAAATACAGCGGCTCCAATGTCAAAACATCATCCACGTCGCCCCGTGTAAATCGCAGCGCGGCCAGGCGCGCCGCATTGGACGCCCTCCTCGTTCGAACGGTATCGGGCGCTATTGTCAGCGAGTCGCCGAGAGAGCTGTGCGCCAACGCTGCGAGCGACTCATCGAACTCACCTGTCAGAACGCAGCGTTCGCTGTGGGATGCCATACCTGCAACCAATTCACCCGGCGTCAGGATGGCCTCCTCAACACGCTGAGTGATGCCGTCGTCGTCCGAGGGCGCCCATGCCGCAGCAGCATATTGTCCGCGCCCAGCGTCAACAACTGCCCACACCATACCGCCGAGATGCATGGCGCCGAATGCCGTCGCAGCGAGTGTCCCAACGCCAACAATCGGCACGTTCAGCCCCTGTGCGAGCCCCTTGGCCATCGCGAGGCCGATACGGATGCCAGTGAAACTCCCGGGGCCGCGCGTCGCAGCGATGCCCGTCACATCTCGCGTCGTGATCCCCGTCAACATCATGAGGTGAAGCAGAGTGGGATGCGCGTGCATGGTGTGGTTGCGGCCTGCCCGCCACGTGATCTCCGCCGCGATTCTGCCATCCGGTTGGGCGATGGCCATGCTCGCCGTCTCGGTTGCCGTATCAATCGCGATGATCATTGTGCCACGCCAACACGCGCCGGCAGCCCGCTCAACGCCAACTCAGACACCGGCCCTGACGCCGTTGCCGTCAGGCGGCGTTCTGAATCTGAAACATAGTCGATACGGATCTCAAGACGATCCGGCGGGAAAATGGACGTGGCGCGGTCCGCCCACTCAACGGCGACAACACCATCCCTGCCGAGGTAATCATCCAGCCCCAACTCCCACACCTCTGCGGGCGCGTCAATGCGATAGAGATCCATGTGAATGAGCGGCAGACGCCCCTGATATTCGTTGACGAGGACGAACGACGGGCTCTTCGTATAGGCGGTTACGCCAAGCCCATCCGCGATTCCTTGCGTGAACGTGGTCTTGCCGGCGCCGAGCTGGCCAATCAGGAGGACAAGCGTGCCGGGCGCAATAACGCGCCCAATCGCCGTGCCGATATCCCTCGTCTCGTCCGCCGAGCGGGTTATGCCGTTCCATTCTCTATCTGCCATAGAGATAGAGTAGCGCAGTCCGCCGCGATAATGGCCCAGCGGGATTGGCTGGCGCCCTACCCGGCGCGGAGAAAGCTGGGCTTGATGGCAGCCACGATAAGCACCGTCACAGCAAGCGCGCCGCCGAGTAGGCTGAGCGACCACCCGGGCCCGATCCAGACAGCCATGTATCCTGCCAAGAGGCTGCCGATTGGCACAAACCCTCTGTCAAGCAGATAGAGGCTGATGACGCGCCCGTGATACTCGCTGTCCGTCTGCGTCAGGAGCATGCCGTTCGTTAGCACGCGCTGGCTGGAATCAAGCAGGCCAAGGAAGACCATGAAGACGAGGGCGAGAGCGAGCCAGGGCGCCGCTCCAAGCGCGGCAAGCGCCGCGCCGCTGAGCGCCATGGTGACAACGATGAGCATACCTTTGTTGCGGACATTGCCGAGGTACGCGAGAATCGTCGGCCCCATGATGGAGCCAATGCCCATGAACGTCAGCATGCCGCCGAACAGGGTTGCCCCCGCGTTCTGATTGAGATTGAACGCCTCCGCAATCACCAAGAGCCACTCAGCCTCAACGGCAAAGCGCTCATCTGCGATCTCAGGCAGGAGCACCATGAACGGCTGTAGGAACATGAGCGACAGCAGCCCGAGCAGCAGGAGAATCAGAATGGTCGTGTTATAGCGGACGTATCGCAGTCCCTCCAATGTATCGCGGAAGGCGCCGGAGATGCCCGTGCTCTCCACGGCGCGCTCCATCAGCGGGTAGGTTCTCATCCACAGCCATGCGCCGATGATGCCGAACTCCAGTAGCACGATAATCAGGAACACGGCCTCCGCGCCCATGGTGGCAAAGAGAACGCCGGTCAGGATGGGCGCGATGATGCGCGTGCCGTTGAATGAGAACTGTTGGAGTGCAACCGCATTGGCAACACGTTCACGGCCGACAATCGCCGGGATGAGCGCTTGCCTGCCCGGTTGATTGAATGCGATGGCCGCTCCCCGCAGCGCAAACAGCGTGTAGACCTGCCACAGCCGCAGACTGTCCTGCAGAATAAGCGCGAGCAGCGTGACGTAGATCAGCAGGATGGCGACCTGCGTGCTGACCAGAATGACCTTGCGGTTAACGCGGTCGGTGAGGACGCCTGCAGGGATGGCGAGGAAGAGGATGGGGATGGTTCGCCAGAAATTCACCCAGGCGACGGCGGCGGTGCTCTCGGTCAGCTCCCAGACGAGCCAGTTGCGCGCGACGATCTCCATCCACAGGGTGAGCGCATGCATGCTGACACCCGCCCACAGGATGCGGTAATCGCGAATCGCGAACGCAGAAACGGCCTCTCTCAGGGACGCTCGGCCTCGCGGGGTATCTCGGCCCTCAGGAGGTGCATCACGCGCCATCGATCGGTATCCGGCCTAGTCCATCTGACGGACGCCCTTTACGAAGAACGTGAAGATAATTGTCGTCGTTATCAGGATGATTGCCGCGCCGCCGACGGCGAGCTGAGCGCCGGAGAGGTCGAACTCTACGGCAAGTTCACTCGTATTGAGAACATCCGCCAACGCCCCCACAAAGAAGACGCCCAGATTCGTCATCGCCCAGTTGAGCATCCAGATGCTCATCACCCTGCCACGGTGCTCATCGTCTGAGTAGTGCTGCGCCAACGCCATGCT
The DNA here is from genome assembly GCA_965214725.1 of Dehalococcoidia bacterium. Lineage (GTDB taxonomy): Bacteria > Chloroflexota > Dehalococcoidia > UBA6926 > UBA6926 > VXMO01. Next base: position 655,737 of record OZ243973.1, read on the forward strand.
GAAGGCCATGCGGCCCGCCTGCGCCAGTCCCAGTGGAATGAACATGATCAGCGCAACCATATAGGACCCCGTAAAGCTGAACACAATCAGTGATGCCCCCATGACGAACATACTGATCAGCAGCCACATGCCGCGTTTCTTGTCCTGCATGGTGGCAACAAAGACGGACCCAATCAGCGCGCCGATGCCGGAGATGCTGATGAGCAAACCCTGCCGGGCGGAGGACTCGCTCAGCGTCTCGAATAGTGTGCCCACAAGCGGGAGCGTCGTGAAGAACGTGAGTCGTGTCGTGTCAACTGTGAGGATGGTGTCCGTGAAGGCGGGGAGCAGGAACATATATGGCATGGACAGCACGAAGGAGAAGAGCGAGAAGATGAGCAGCAGGAGAAGCGGCCGATTCCGCTTGATGTAGGTGATGCCCTCACCCAATTGGTTCAGGGCGCCGGAGCCGCGCAGGGCCACCGCGCCTGAGAGTGGCAGCGCCATGAGCGCGATGACGCCCGTGCCATACAGCACCGCCATGATGTAATAGACGCCCTCAATATCCCACAGCGCAATCAGGAAACCGGCCATGGCGGGCGCCATCAACCGGAGCAGATTCATCGCCGCGCCATTCAGCGCCACCGCGTTGGTGATCATCCCGGGGCCAACCAGCTCCGGGATGATTGCCTGGCGCGCCGGCATCATCAGCGCCATCACAATTCCCTGCAGGAACGCCGCCACAATCAGGTGCCAGACGCTGATGGTGCCGATGGAGATTGAGACGGCCACGCCGGCCGTGATAATCACGGACATGATCTGCCCAACAATGAGCACTTGTTTCTTGGGCACGCGGTCCGCCAGCACGCCACCAAAGAGAGACAGCGCCAACATGGGGATCGCATTCGCCAGCGCAACCGTGCCGAGCAGGGTGACGCTGCCGTCATTGGAGCCGGGAGCCTTGGACAGCTCATACACGTACCAGGAGCGCGCCATCATCTGCATGTTCATGGCGCCCATCTGCCCCAGCACAAAAAGGAAATAGAGGCGATACGCGGGAACGGTCAGCGAGGCGATGGCACGGAAGCCGACGCCGCGCTGCTCAGTAACCGGGCCGGGCCCCTCTCGCGTGCCGGGGCCGCCTCGCGTCCCACCCGGTCCGCCCATCGGGCCGCCGCCCATCATTGCGCGCGCTCCTCATCGGCATCACGAGTGATTGCCTCATCACGTTCCAGCCTGGTCAGACCCTCAAGCAGAACGGTGAGGCCATGCTGCGCCCGTGTCGTCTCCTCAACGGTTAGGCCGTTCAAACGCTCTTCCCACTCACGCCGCCTCAGCGTCAGGAGGCGTTCCGCGAGGTCTGCCCCCTCTACGGTGAGGCGGCAGACGTTGGAGCGGCGGTCTGCGGGGTCCTGCCATCGCTCAACAAGCCCACGCTCCACAAGGCGGTCGATGACGCCTGTCGCGCTCGAGAGAGATGTCCCAAGCTGGCTTGCCACAACACCCATGCGGCAATCACCGTGGCGGCGCAGCGCAAAGAGAGCGCGCAGTTGGGGCATCGTTAGATCGACGGTGAACCAGTCATCGTGGATTGACGGCCGCAGGAGGCGAAGGATGTCCTCGATGTCGCCAATCAGGCGCTGTGTGGTGGGGCCGGTCTTGCGGCGAGGCGCGTCGGACGGTAGGCTGCCGCCCCCAATTCTTTCTCGCACGTCGGAATGTCCACTCGTATCCAATACTTTCACTCAAGTAAAGTATTCTCTTTAGCGGTACTTGTCAATAGCCGCTGTCTGCTAGGCTTAGTCAGAGTAGGCGGGTCACACGCCCACGCATCACACGAACAACAGACGAGGAGAGAGATTCACACAATGGCAGTAGAACGCACACTGATTCTGGTCAAGCCGGATGCCGTTCAACGCGGGCTGACGGGCGAGATTCTCAGTCGGTTTGAGCGCCGCGGGCTGAAGATTGTCGGCGCGAAACTTCTCCGTGTTGAGCGCGGACTGGCGGAAGAGCACTACGCTGAGCACGCCGGCAAGCCGTTCCTGCCGGGACTGCTGGATTTCATCACGTCCTCGCCGCTGTTGGCAATGGTGCTGGAGGGTGAGCGCGCCATCGAGCTTGCGCGACAGACGATGGGCGCGACAGATCCGGGCAAGGCAGCGCCCGGCAGCATCCGCGCCGACTTTGGCCTGTCAGTTGGGATGAATCTTGTGCACGGCTCAGACGGTCAAGAATCCGCTGCGCGGGAGATTGCGCTCTGGTTCGACGAGGCAGAGTTGATTGATTACCGTCAGGCCACGGAGCAGTGGCTCATTGAATCCTGACCAGCGGCACGGCGCTGCGCCACAGCTGCTCCAGCGCATAGAGCTCCCGCTGCTCACCCGCAAAGATGTGGATGATGACATCATTGAAATCCATGAGAAGCCAGCCGGCGTCCGCGTCGCCCTCAATGCGCAGGGCAGGCTGACCGGCCTCCTTGAGCTCCTTCTGCATCGCCTCCCGAATGGCCTGCCCTTGCCGCCTGGACTCAACCGTCATCAGGACGAACGCGTCCGCAAAGCTGCAGATGTCTCGTACGTCAAGCAAGACGATGTCATGGGCCTGACGATCCTCGGCGACTTCTACAGCCTTCCGCGCAAGGGTGATGCTGTCACTGTTGACAGCGGTATCGGTCGTTGTGGCGTTCTGTGTCATGACGCCATTCTACGCCACCCACCAAGCCGCCACACCCGGATGCGCGTTCCAACACACTCGCTCCACTCCGTGAACTGATCTTATGGACTCCCTCTCTGTCACTCTGGCCGTGGCCGCCCTCCTGATTGGCGCTTTGGCCGATCTCCTGTACCGTGTCGCTCAGAATCGTGGCCTTGATGCCCCCAATTTCGTCTTCTGGCAGTCGACCGTCTTTACGGCCATCATCTGGGGCGTGGCAGTCTCGAGCTGGACGCTGCTTGGCGACGACGGCCCAATCGATTTCATTCACCGGAGCACGTGGCTGTATGGTCTGCCGGCCGGCGTCTTTGCCTACTCAGGTTTGACGCTCTTTGTCGCGAGCCTTCGCACCGGGGATGCGAGCGTCAACGCGCCCATCTTCCGCCTCAACTTCGTTGTGACAGCTTTTGGCGCGATCATCATCCTTGGCGAGCCTGCCGACCCTCTCAGGATTGGGGGCATCCTCCTCGCCATTTTGGCCGTTCTCGTTCTCCTGAATGTCACGCAGCTCACGGCAATCCGGACCAACGTCCGTTCAATCCTGCTCGCTGTGGCAGCGTCCATCCTCTTTGGCGTGCAGGGGTTGATTTCCAAATCAGGGTTGGACACCGGTGACATCGGCGCGGTGCCGCTCATCCTCACGCAGACCGTCGGGTTTCAACATGCTGCCATCATCACGCTTCTCCGGTCGCGCAATTTCAGCATCAGCGGGACCGTTGTTCGGTATGCGCCAGGCATCGCGGTCCTACAGGTGTCATGGGCTGTGCTGCTGTTTGAGTCTCTGCGTATCGGAGATGCGAGCATCAGCTACCCCATCGTTCAGATGAGTTTTGTGATCACGGCAATACTCGCCGTCCTCTTTCTGAAGGAGGAGATGAATTGGAGCAAGGGGGCCGGTCTGGCGATCGCTATCGTTGCCGTCGCCGTGCTCGGCGCCGCCGGTTGACGACCGGGCCGTCTCTACTATCACAGCTCGAACACGGCAACCAGACGAGGCGTGCGCCGGCGCTGCACTAGAAAGAACACATTCTTTGCGCCCTGCAGACGAACTCCGTATCGTAGATGGTGAGATGAGTACACGAGAGAGAGTTATTGTTGCCATGAGCGGCGGAGTGGATTCGTCCGTCGCCGCCTACCTGCTCACGCAGCAGGGCTATGACGTCATTGGCGTCACCATGCGGCTGTGGAGTGATGGCGTGGAGGGGGCATCACGCCACAACCGGGCGTGCTGCTCCGTTGAGGATGTCTTTGACGCCAAGCGTGTCTGCCAGCGGTTGGACATCCCACACTACGTCCTCAACATGGAGGAGGAGTTCCGCAAGCACGTCATCGAGTACTTTATCCGGGAATACAAGAATGGCCGCACACCCCACCCCTGCATCGCCTGCAATGACAAGATCAAGTTCGCGTTTTTCCTACAGCGCGCATTAGCGTTGGAGGCTGATTGGATCGCCACAGGCCACTATGTGCGCCGGCGCATCGCCACGGATGGGCGTATTGAACTGCATAAGGCCGTCGACTCCTCCAAAGACCAGACGTATGTGCTCTATGGGCTGGGGCAGGATGAGCTTGGGCGGTCACTGTTTCCCATTGGCGAGATGCCAAAGCAGGAGGTCCGGCGCATCGCGCATGAGCTTGAGCTGCCCGTGGCGGACAAGCCGGACAGCCAGGAGATCTGCTTTGTCCCCTCGGGAGACTACCGCGCCTTTCTTGCTGAGCATATGGCGCTCACCCCCGGCCCCATTGTGGATGTGGACGGCAAGCATGTCGGCTCCCACATGGGAACGGCCGGCTACACCATTGGACAGCGCAAGGGGCTGCCACCCTCACCGGCCGGCCGCCGTATGTACGTGATTGACATCGATACCACTGAAAACACCATCATCGTCGGACCGGAGGATCAGCTGCTTGCGAATGAGCTCCGTGCCGGGCAGGCAGCGTATATTGATGGCGCCACGCCATCCGCCGGCGCGCCGATACGCGTCAACGCCAAGGTGCGCTACAAGTCGCCCGAGGCCCCCGCCCTGCTCATCCCTGACGCGGACGGTGGCGGTGGATTCTCCCTCGAGTTTGACGAGCCGCAGCGCGCAGTCACACCCGGGCAGGCCGTGGTTCTGTATGACAATGAACGCGTCATCGGCGGCGGCGTGATTGAGCGCGCCACCGCCGGCGAGCAGACTCCTGATCCTGCATACACCGCGCAAGCAGTGTAAAATCACGTGGGATAAAGGTGGGATAGGGGGGAATCATGTCTGTGATTGCGCTGTCGCGTGGTTTGCGTGACTTTCTCGGTTGGGGGGGCGCATCCGACCATCTCCAAAATGGATACCCGTCCGGTGATGCGCTCGCCGGTGTCTTTCGCGCCTGCCAGCGGACACTGATGCAGGCCGTGGAAACGATGTCCGAGGAGGACATGGCCTGGCGGGCCTTTCCGGAGACGCCGTCCGCCGGCTATTACCTCTGGCATGTTGCGCGCGTACAGGACGCTCTGCTCCACAAGCAGATCCTCAACCGCCCGGAGATCTATGTCACACATGGCTACGCGCAGGAATTCGGCCTGCCGCAAGAGGATACAGGACAGGACTATACCTCCACCCAGCGCGCCCACTTCCAGGAGCCTCCAAAGGATGCCCTCCTGAACTATGTGCGGCTCACGTTTCAGGCGGTCCTCAACGCGATTGACGAGCTTGGCGTGCGAGGCTTAGATATTGAGACCAACGGCGGCATGCAGCGCAGCCGCTACCTCATCACGCTGACCACACACGCCAATCTCCACGCCGGCGCAATCAATCACATCAGAGAAGTCCTGACAGCCTCTCGCGAGGTCCCCGCTGAAAGCTGATCCTGCACGGCCACACGCTGCAGCATCCAGCAGCCGTCCCATTGTTCCGGCCGTGACACGCCCCGGCCTTTCCTATGAGCGCGAACTGTTGCTGCGGGGCGCCCGCGTCATCGCCGGAATCGACGAGGCAGGCCGCGGCGCGCTTGCCGGGCCGGTTGCCGCGGCAGCCGTCATCCTCCCACCTCAGCCACACGGATGGTTCGACGATGTTGACGATTCCAAGAAGCTCAGTCCCGCCGAACGGGAACGCCTCGCAGACCTCATCCTGCGAGACGCCGCTGTTGGAATCGCGATGACATCCGCTCAACACATCGACGCCTCCGGCATTGCCGTCGCCACGCGTGATGCGATGATGGCGGCGGTGAACGCATTGGGTGCGCGCGTGGACGGAGTCCTCGTGGACGGATTCGCGCTGCCCCTCCCTGACTCAGTTCGGCAGCTCGCTTTGACGCGGGGCGATCAGGTATCCATTTCTGTGTCGGCAGCCTCCATCATCGCCAAGGTGGCGCGTGACGATCTCATGCGGCGGCTGGACGCCGAATATCCCGGATATGGGCTGGCGGACAGCAAGGGGTACGGGACAGCGCAGCATATGGCGGCATTGCGACGGAGCGGCCCCTCACCGATCCACCGCCGGTCCTTTCGCGGAGTCGAATCTGACTCCTCATCTTGACAATGAGTATCCGCACGCATAGCATGACGGGGTTCAGACATGTCTACCGATCTTGAGCCCCCAAGTACGGGGCATCTTACTTTTGCGCAGGCGCGGCCTAGGGGCAACGCCGCTGTGGCATAGATACCGTGTCCGCACTCCTCTTGCCCGCGTACCTGCTCGCCATCGTCCTGCTGACGCTGGTTGTTGCGCTTGAAGACGCATTCTTTCAGACGCGGGGAGAACGCTTAGAGCGTCTTGTCCAGCGCCGCAGGCCGGGCGCGCGGCGCCTTGCACAGCTCCAAGAATCGCACGATTCTCTGGCGATGGCCGCCCTCATGATCCGTTCCACCGCCACGGTGCTCTTTGCCATTATCAGCTTTGCCCTTGTATCGATGTACAGCCCATGGCCCACACTGGACGTCCTGCTTGGCATCGTGCTCACCATCGCCGGTGTCATCCTTGCGCAGGCAGCCGGGCGCGTGTGGGGCGGCCATGACGCGGATCGCCTCGCGCTTGTATCCGCTCCGCCTGCCGCATTCGTGAACGCAGTGCTCTCAATCCCGGCCGCAGCCCTCCGTGCGTTATTCCGCCCACTCGTCCGCGCCCTGGGCAGAATACCCTCAGACAGCCCGGCCGTGGAACGCGCTGACCAGCGCGCGACGAACGGTGACAGTTTCAATGGGGCGGATGCCGGCCCCATGCCCGATGAGGAATGGGAGCGCAATGTGATGCGTGGTTTGGTACGGCTTGAGTCTCTGGCCGTCCGTGAGGTTATGGTGCCACGCCCGGATGTTGTCGGCATTGAGGCCGGCTCATCCTTGGAGGATGCCGTTCAGATTGTGATGCAGGAAGGATACAGCCGCCTGCCGCTCTATCGCGGCAACCTCGACGAGACAATGGGCATCATCTACGCCAAGGATCTGCTTGCGTCGTTCCACAACAAGTCTCACGAGGCCACCCTTGAGTCCATTGTCCGTGACCCGTTTCACGTCCCCGAGACCAAACGGGTTGGCGATTTACTGCGGGAGTTTCAGGCAAAGCGCGTTCACATTGCGCTGGTTGTGGATGAATATGGGAGCCTTGTTGGGCTGGTCACGAACGAAGACCTGCTGGAGGAGCTTGTCGGCGATATTGATGACGAGTTCACGGCCAGCGAGCCGCTCATCAATCGGGTTAGCGAGAATGAGGCCATCGTCGATGCACGCGCGCCGCTCAAGTACATCAACGAGATGTTCAAGGTGGAGCTCCACGCGGAGGGCGTTGACACCGTTGGCGGCCTCATCCTCTCCGCCCTGGGACACATCCCTCATCCGGGAGAATCAGTCAACGACAACGGCATGACGATGACGATCATCTCCACCACGGGCAGGCGCGTCCGGCAGGTACGGCTGATCAACGGTGAGGACTCAGACATCAACGCCACGCAGGACGAGCACAGCCCGACGGCCATCTCCGCCTAGCGCGGAATCAGTTTATTCTTCTCGCCGGACAGGCCGGTGACTACTTGTCGCCGGCGGCGGGACCCTCATCGGGCCCGTACACACGGATGGCCGTGCTCGCGACCGCGGGGCCGGCTGAGTCATCCGGCGTCACGGAACCCTGAGCCACAACAGTCCAGATCCCCGGTTCCAGATCCTCGGGGATAGCGGGTTTCTCATCAGAGCCGGCAATCATTTCAAGGGCGCCGGAGGCATTCATCGCTGCGGTCCCCATGCCATAGCCCGCAGCGTCCTCGCCGGCGCCGCGGATATACAGCGTCACCTCGTCCTCGCTCGGGAATCCGGACAACCGGAACACGACCCGCGTGGTACCCGGTACGAGGACGACTGATGGATCAAGGGTATTGATATTGGCTTCAGGATTGGCGGACCCAGCGCCTGGCTCGCCGGGCGCTCCCGGTTCGCCGGGCTCACCCGGTTCACCTGCCGGACCGGCCGGACCCTGCTGTCCATCCACGCCGTCCGCGCCCGCGGGACCCACAGGCCCCTGCGGCCCGGCGACCCCGGTGGGGCCCTGAATACCGGGCGGGCCCTGTGCGCCCTCGCCCCCCTGGGGGCCGGTGCACGCTGCCAGGGCAAGAAAAACGGACAAAATGAATACAAGCGGAACCCAAAACGCTTTCCGTGTAACCACGCGCTGCTCCTCCTGCTTACCCCAACCGGCGCCGCATAAATTGGCCGAAATACGCTCGCCGGTCGGCTGAAAGACGATTAACTCTAGTCACGCAGATAGGGCAATGTCAAGAAGACACGGTGTCACCCATATGCGGATGACGCGTATAATAGGGGCGCAGAGGCCTCACGGAGAGGTGGCCGAGCGGTTTAAGGCGTCGCTCTCGAAAAGCGGAGTATCTTCACGGGTACCGTGGGTTCGAATCCCACCCTCTCCGCCATACTGTGCAACGGAGAGGTGCTGGAGTGGCCGAACAGGCACGCCTGGAAAGCGTGTAGGGTCTTACCGGGCCCTCGCGGGTTCGAATCCCGCTCTCTCCGCCACACATCACGCCATCCGCCCCCCTCAAGCGCTCCTGTGTGGCATCCACATCTTGACCCTCCACAGCGAAATCGCTAGCGTTGAGGCGTGAATAATGATCTCCCATATTGGATAGCCTTCCAACGCATAAGCGGGCTGGGGCGTGTCAGATTTGGGCATCTCGAGTCGCATTTCCCCACACTCAAAGACGCTTGGGACGCCTCAGAGTCAGACCTGCGCGCCACGCGCCTCGACAACCGCGTCGTGGAAGAAATCCTGAAGACACGCCCCACGCTTGAGCCGATGGACGAGCTTGAGCGCCTCATGCGCCATCGCGTCCACGCCTACACCTGGCACGATGACGGCTACCCTGCCCGTCTGCGCCAGATCTTTGACATGCCTCCCGTTCTCTACGTTAAGGGGGAGCTCAAGCCGGAGGATGATCTCTCGCTGGCCGTTGTCGGAACCCGCAAAGCCACGCCCTACGGCAAAGAGGTAACCCGTGAATTCGTCCGTGACCTGACCCATGCGGGGCTCACCATCGCCAGCGGACTTGCGGCCGGCATTGACACCACAGCGCATTATGCGGCGCTGCAGAACGGCGGCCGCACAGTCGCCGTTCTGGGCAGCGGTGTCGACATCATCTATCCGTCACAGAATCGCAAGATCGCGGAGCAGATCACAGAGAACGGAGCGCTCATCAGTGATTACCCAGTCGGCACGCGTCCCATGAAGGAACACTTCCCGCGGCGCAACCGCATCATGAGCGGCATGAGCCTCGGCTGCCTTGTTATTGAGGGGAACGAGAAGAGTGGCGCACTCATCACCGCCCGACAAGCCCTTGAGCAGAATCGAGAGGTCTTTGCCGTGCCGGGCAGCGCGCTCCAAGAGCGGAGCCGCGGACCCAACCTCCTCATCCAGAGCGGGGAGGCCAAGCTGGTCTTGACCGCAGATGATATCGTTCAAGAGTTGAACCTGTCACAGGAGGAGCAGCAACTCAATCTCCCGACCTCGTCTGCACCCATCGACAACGAACAGGCCGCCGTCCTGCGTGTCCTCAGCCGGTCACCCATCCATATTGATGAGATCTACCGCGCCTCCGGGATGTCCATGCCGGACGTATCGAGTACCCTGACCATGTTGGAGTTGAATGACCTTGTGCGGCAGGTCGGCGGCATGCACTATGTCTTGACACGAGAGGCCCATACGATTTACGAAACGCATAGACAGAAGAGCGCGACCGATGAATCATCGTCTACTATGACGACGGAAAACCAACCGAGCGAACGAGGCAGCCACCCATGACAACCAACCGAAAAAGGGCAGCATCGACAGGCAAGAAAACGAAATCCGCCGCCGCCGGTCGGACGGCCACAAAACGACGGACCGCCAAATCGGCAGGCTCCGCCAACGGAGCGCGCAGCGGTAACGTTGTTATTGTGGAATCACCCGCAAAGGCGCGTACCCTTACCCGCATCCTTGGAAACGACTACAAAGTCCTTGCGTCCGTTGGCCACGTCCGTGACCTGCCCAAGCGCACGATCGGCATTGACGTTGAGCATGATTTCGCGCCGGACTTTGTCATCCCGCGTGATAAGGCTGCCACCGTGAAAGAGATCAAGTCTGCGGCAAGTGGCGCGGACACTGTGTATCTGGCCACAGACCCGGACCGTGAGGGTGAGGCCATCTCTTGGCACCTCATGGAGGCTGCCGACATCCCCCAGGAACGCATGCGGCGCGTTGTCTTCCATGAGGTGACGGAGAATGCGGTTCGACACGCATTTGATGAGCCACGCGGCATTGATGTCGATCTCGTCAACGCCTACCAGGCCAGGCGCGTTCTGGACCGCCTTGTTGGCTATCGCCTGAGTCCTGTGCTGTGGAGCAAGGTGCGCAAGGGGCTGTCCGCCGGCCGCGTCCAGTCCGCAGCGCTGCGTCTCGTTGTTGACCGCGAGGCGGACATTGCGGCGTTCACACCGGAGGAGTATTGGAGGATCGCTGTCGCCCTTTCCACAGTGACCGATAGGCCTGAGGAATTTCCGGCCCGCTACCATTGCGAGTTGGGGGCGAAACGCGAGGCCAAGATCCCGGATCAGCAAACGGCAGACCGCATCGCTGCCGATATCCGGGCCGGCTCCCTTGAGGTCGCCTCCGTCCAACGCCGCGAAACGTCTCGCAGACCCTCCCCGCCGTTCATCACCTCCACACTGCAACAGGAGGCAGGCCGCAAGCTGCGTTTCACAGCGCGCAGGACCATGGCAGTTGCGCAGCAACTCTATCAGGGGCTGCCAATCGGCAACGAGGGCCCCATCGGCCTGATCACCTACATGAGGACGGACTCAACCAATATGGCAAATGAGGCGGTGCAGGAGGCGCGCGCCGTCATCGCGCAGCGTTACAGCAAGGAACACGTTCCTGCGTCACCCCGTTCATACAGTCGACGCGTCAAGGGAGCGCAGGAGGCGCATGAGGCCATCCGCCCCACGTCTTTCATGCGCACTCCGGATTCGCTGCGGAATTCTCTGGAGCGCGATCAGTTCAACCTCTATGAGCTCATCTGGCAGCGGGCGCTCGCATCGCAGATGGCGGACGCGAAGTTTGATCAGACGTCGGTGGACATCACCGCATCCGGCGGTCCGTCCGGCGTCAGCCACACACTTCGAGCCAGCGGACGCATCATGACGTTCTCCGGCTATCTCGCCGTGTATCGAGAGGGACTGGATGAGCCGGACACGGACTCTGATGAGGGGCGCGTTCTCCCGGTACTGACTGAGCGGCAACCGCTTAAGCTCGGAGGGCTGCAACCAGGTCAGACGGATCCGCCCGTCAACCCGACACAGCATTTCACGCCGCCGCCGGCCCGCTTTACGGAGGCCACGCTGATAAAGGAATTGGAGGAACGCGGCATCGGCCGACCAAGCACGTACGCGGCGATCATGGGCACCATTCAGGAACGCGGCTACGTCGAGAAATCCAAGAATCAGTTTCACCCGCTCAAGATTGGCACGGCCGTTGCCGGCCTCCTGGGTGAGCATTTTTCTGAAATCGTGGATCTCGGTTTCACATCGCAGGTTGAGGACAAGTTGGATGACGTGGCGCGTGGGGAGATCGATTGGGTACCGGTGGTGGAGGAGTTTTACGGACCATTCGACGAAAAGATCAAAGCCGCGCCAACCAAGATTGAGCGGATCCCCCGCAACGAGATCGATGACCCGACCGAGGAGAAGTGCCCGGATTGCGACGCGATGATGGTCATCAAACGCGGAAAATATGGACCGTTCCTTTCCTGCTCGCGGTTCCCGGAGTGCCGCGGGATGAAGCGCATCCAAAAGGGGACGGGCGCACACTGCCCGGAATGTGGTGGTGAGCTCGTTCAGCGAACATCCAGCAAGTCGAGGCGCGCCTTCTACGGTTGCTCGAATTACCCGACGTGCACCTTCCTGAGCAATCCGGAGCCGCTCCCGCAGCCCTGCCCGAACTGTGGCGGACTGGTTCTGGTGTCAGGCCGGACGGATGCAGTCTGCCATAACAAGGATGAGTGCGGCTGGCAGGGGAGCCGGGAGGAGCTCACGGTGGAACAGCCTGAACGCGAGCTGGTAGAGGTGTAGCCCCGCTCCACCATTCCCCGTTCTGCGCCGCCATTTCCTGTTCTGCTGCGCCATTCCCCGTTCTTTTCCGTCATTCCCGCGACGGCGGGAACATTCTTTGAACTTGGTCTAAAATGTGGCATGGCACAGGCACGTCGCCGTACAGCGGAGCGGTCAGCTCATAGCACCCAGGAACAGGCTCACATACCGGACGAGTGGGCTGAGCGCCTGCGCGATTTCGCGTCATTCCTCCAATACGAACGCGGCGCATCCCCCTACACTCTCCGCAACTACAATGGGGATGTCCGCCTCTTTCTGGAGTTCCTTGCCGCAGAGGGTGCGGCACACCTGCCGGATGCCACCCGTGACCATGTGCAGCGGTGGGTGTATGAATTGACGATGGACGGCTCAGCCCGAACATCCATCGCTCGCCGCCTTTCCGCCCTCCGCTCCTTCTGGCGCTTTCTTGCGCGGGAGGGAGCCATCGACAACCCTGAAACGATCACCAGAACCCCCTCACCCAAGCTTGGCCGCAGGCTGCCGGATCTCCTCTCTGAGCGGGACGCTGAGCGGCTCGTCAAGTCCCCGCTGCGGTTTGCGGAGAGTATTGACCCATCCGTTGCGGACAGTCAGGCGTTTCTGCAGCGCGCGCTTGCCCTACGGGATCACGCCGTGCTGGAGCTCGCATACGGAGCGGGTTTGCGTGTTGCAGAGATCGCCTCGCTTGACCTCTCCGGCCTTGACCTCAGCAACCGCGTCGCCCGCGTCTGGGGCAAACGATCCAAGCAGAGAGAGACCCTGTTCGGAGAGCCCTGCCGGCAAGCCCTGTCCGTGTATCTCACTGAGTCCCGCCCCCTGCTTTCGCGCAGTCCGCAGTCGCGCTCAGCCGTCTTTCTCAATAGGCGGGGCGGGCGTCTCACCACCCGCGGCATTGAACTTGCCCTCAAGAAATGGGCGCGGCTGGAGGGGCTGCCGGATGAGGTTCACCCGCATACGCTGCGCCACTCCTTCGCCACGCACATGTTGGACGGGGGCGCTGATCTCCGGCTCGTGCAGGAAATGCTGGGGCATGCCTCCGTTGCCACAACAGAGATCTATACACACGTCTCACAGGCGCAGATGGCGGAGGTCTATGCGCGCGCCCACCCCGGAATGAATCATGATACAGAGAGCGAGTCGCAACGTGGCGGCGGCGCTGACTGATAGAATGGCTGTATCGGCAACACTGGGTGAACACGGATGATTGCGACGAACAGGGAATGAGGATACTGCTTATCAACGGTCCGAACCTGAACCGGCTCGGACACCGCCAGCCGGACCTGTACGGCACAACAACGCTCGCGGAGATTGAAGATATGTTCCGCGCGAAGGCTGCGGAGCGCGGCGCGGACGTTGTCTGCCATCAATCCAATGCCGAGGGCGCCATCATCGATTTCCTGCAAGCGGAGATGGCCGCCGGAATCGATGGGATCGTCATCAATCCCGGCGCGCTCACACACTACGGGCTCAGCCTCCGTGACGCGCTGCAGGACGCGGATGCTCCCATTGTTGAGGTTCACCTCTCAAACATCCATGCCCGTGAGGAGTTTCGGCGCCGCAGTGTCATTGCCCCCATCGCGCGCGGACAGATCACAGGCCTCGGGTGGCGCGCCTATCTCTGGGCGCTGGACTATCTTATGGATGACAGTGGCGGAGGACAGCAACGCACATGAGCGTCACGAAACGGCTTGAGAATCTACGTGAGGCGATGGAGCCTGCCGGCATTGATGCCATGTGGGTATCACAGCCGGAGAATCGCCGCTACCTGAGCGGGTTCAGCGGATCCGCCGGCTCCCTCTTCATCACACCGCAGAACGCCCTGCTCGCCACGGACGGCCGCTATACGGAGCAGGCGGGCAAGCAATCGCCTGAGTATCAGATCATCCACATGGCCGGGCCGGGCGGTGAGTGGTTCAAGGAGATGCTCGCCTCAATGGGAGAGGCAAAGCGAGTGGGCTTTGAGGAGTCCCACGTCACGGTGGCGACGCATCGGCGTCTGGCGGAGCTGTGCGGTGAGGCAGGCAAGGAGCTTGTGCCGGTTGGCGACATCACCGAAGTCATTCGCGCCGTCAAGGATGATGCTGAACGTGATTCCCTCATCTCCGCCATCCGCATCACGGACGAGGCATTTGTGGAGGTGCGGGACGGCTTGGAGCCGGGCGTGTCAGAACAGGACGTTGCGTGGCGCATTGAAATGGCCATGCGAAACCGAGGGGCGGAGAGCATCGCATTTGAACTGATTGTCGCGTCCGGCCCGAATGGCGCGATGGCGCACCATCGCCCATCCGGCGAGCCCATCGCCGTCGGCGCGCCCATCGTTATCGACATCGGCGCGCGCGTGGACGGCTATCACGCGGATATGACGCGAACCACCTGCATCGGCGATCATGACGACCAGTTTCGCCGCATCTATGACACTGTCCTGACGGCGCAGGAGACGGCCATGGCCACCATTGAGGCGGGCATGACCGGTGAACAGGCGGACACGCTCGCTCGAACGATCATTGAAAAGGCGGGGCACGGACCAGAGTTCAGCCATTCTCTCGGCCACGGGGTAGGGCTTGCGGTCCACGAATACCCGCGCCTTGGGCAGCGCGCCCCGGACGTCCTCACTGAGGGAATGATCTTTACAGTCGAACCCGGAATCTACATCAGTGGATGGGGTGGCGTTCGCATCGAAGACGTAGTTGAATTGAAGGATGGGCGGTGCCGCGTGCTGAGCGCCGCGCCCAAGATTCGTATGGAAAACGGAGCAGGCTAAGCATGATTGAGACGGGCGACCTCCGCCGCGGCGTGACGTTCGAGATTGGCGGAACGCTGTACCAACTCCTGGATTTTCAGCACCTCAAGATAGGGCGCGGCTCTGCACAGGTTCGCATGAAGCTCCGCGACATCAGGGCCGGCCACACCATTGAACGGACCGTGCAGGCCGGTGAGCGATTCACCCGCGCCACGCTTGAGACACGGAGTGTCCAGTACCTCTACAGTGAGGACGGCCTCTACAATTTCATGGACACAGATTCCTTTGAGCAGTTCCCCGTTGACCGTGATCAGATTGAGGATTCCCTGCCATACATGGTAGAGAACATGAGTCTGGAAATGGTCTTCTACCAGGACGCGCCCATCGGTATCGAATTGCCCACAACCGTCACCCTGAGGATCACGGAAACGCCGCCCGCCTTCAAGGGTGACACTGCCAACGCCGGCACAAAGCCGGCAACTCTGGAAACAGGCCTCGTCATCACAGTCCCAATGTTCGTGGAGAACGGCACAGCTGTTGTCGTTGATACCCGCACCGGGGACTATGTGGAGCGGGCCTGATCACATAACACGCAGCAGATGCGCGCAGATTTCCATATCCACACCCGCGTCTCCCCGGATTCCCAGCTCAGCCCAGAGGCCCTCATTCGGGCCTGTCAGCGCAAGGGAATCGATGTTATCGCCGTCACTGACCACCACACCATTCGCGGGGCGCGTGAGGTTCAGGAGATCGCGCCGTTTCCCGTTATCATCGGCGCGGAGCTCAAGACGGCGGACGGCGAGATCATTGGGCTCTTTCTGCAAGAGGACATACCGAGCGGCCTCTCCGCCAGGGAGTCCGTTGCGCGCATCAAGGATCAGGGCGGCCTTGTACAAATCCCGCACCCGTTTGATCGATTCCGCCGCAAACACATCACGCTGCCGGCTCTCCTGGACATTCTCCCGGACGTCGACATCATTGAGGCATTCAATGCACGTACCACCCTCAAGCGTGACATCATGCGCGGCGTGGAACTCATCCGCGAGTATTCAGGGCAATACGATATCCGCCCTGTTGGGGTGACGGACGCGCACACGGCGCGCGAGATTGGCAACGCGTACACGGATATACCGGCGTTTGAGGGGCGGGATGATTTCATGGACGCGCTCCGGCATGCGTCCATTCATGGCAGGCGTACAACGCCGCTCATCCACGTCGCCACGCGCTGGACGGTGCTAAGCCGCAAGCTGCGCCTTGCACGCTGATACCGTGCCGGAGAACAACGCTATACTAGTGGCATGGGACAGGTAGACGTCACAATTCAGGTTTCCAACCTCGATCAGACCAAGACAGCACAGGTTGAGACGATGGTGGACACAGGGGCCACCTATACATTTCTGCCCGCGTCAACTTTGAAGGAGTTGGGTATAGTCCCGCACCGCACAATGACGTTTCGCCTTGCGGATGGACGAACGGTGGACTATCAGGTCGGCCGGGCAATCGTCCAGGTCAATGAGTTTGCGGAATTGGTCGCAGTATGTTTTGGACCGGATGATATCCAGCCCTTGCTGGGCGTCGTCACGCTTGAGGAGCTTGGGCTGGGCGTAGATCCCGTAGGGAACAGACTGATTGATTTGCAGCCGACCCTCTGATTAAGCAGCTGCGCGCGCTACACCAGATTCCGTACTGTTCTTGCGAGGTGGTCCACCTCATCCTCTGTGTTGAAGACGTGCAGTGACGCACGCACAACGGGCGGATACTCGACGCGTCGGACCTGAATGCGCTCCTGCTCCCACAGCCGGGCGGAGAGGTCAGCCGGCTCCCAACCATCAACCGCGAATGACACTAGCCCCGTCGCCAACGGCCCGTCCTCGGGGGAGAGCGTTGTGACACCGGGAGATTCGCCGAGCTGCGCCTTGAGCTGGGATGCCAATCTCAGGTTGCGCGACTCGATATTCTCCACGCCGATCTCTTCAATAAAACGCGTCGCCGCCAGAAAGGCGGCCTGCAGCGGAATACTTGTCGAGCCGCCATGGAACTTGTCCATGGTCATCGGGTCCGGCACAAGATGAGCGGGAGTCACCGGCGATTCCATGGCCCGCCCGCCCGTGTGGGCCGGATGAATGCCTGCAAGAAGCTCCTTGCGGATGTAGAGCGCGCCAACACCCTCAAAACCCAGCATCCATTTCTGGCCAGGGATCGAATAGTAGTCGAACCCGTCCCCCGCCATATCCAGCGGGATGTGCCCTGCCGTCTGTGCGCCGTCAAGCAAGATCTCAGCGCCGTTCTCATGCGCAAGATGCGCCAGTTCCCGTGCCGGCATGCGGAGGCCGGTGGAGTACTGGATGTGGCTGATAAAGATGAGCCGTGTCCGCTCGGTTACTGTGGCACGGAATTTCTCGAGAATCGTCTCCCCGTCATCGTGCGGATCAAGAGCGACGATACGAACAGGCACGCCGTAGCGAATCCCGATCATCCACGCAGGCGCCAGCACGGAGGGGTGCTCAAGGCTGCACGTGACAATCTCATCACCCTCATGCCAGTCAATGCCGCTCATCACCACATTCAGCCCCTCCGTGGTGTTGCGGGTCAGCGTCAATTCCTCGACGGAGGCGTTCATGAGCCTGCCGACGGCCTCCAGCGCCTGATCGCGAATCTCATGCGCCTCATCCATGACGCGCATGCTGGCGGGTGGCTCCATCGCCTCCATATCGACGCGGTTCTTGAGAGCATCGATCACGGAGGTCGGCGAAGGGCCTGACCAGCCCGTATTCATCCACACCTTATCCGCCAGGGCCGGAATCTGGCTCCTCAACGCTGTGATATCCATGTACATTTCCTCCCGGACGCTATAGGGTTCCCGCTGAGCCGCATCTCCCAATGGTGACAGATTCCCCACGCCCCTCCGCCAATGGCTCCTCCCGCTATAGTACTCACATACGCAGAGCAGGTGACACTGACGATTTGCCGAGCCTCCAATCACTCACCCTCTGCGCGCCAAATGCTACGCTTAGCCAATGGCGACTCCTGATGATGCCAATCCGCGACCGCCGCTCCGTCTTGGCTGGCTTTCCACCGGCCGCGGCCCCGGCTCCCGCGCACTCCTCGCGGCGGCAAACTCCGCCATCTCAGACGGCTCACTCAATGCAGTCATTGACTTTGCCCTCTGCACGCGTGCGCACGGCGAGGCGGAGGGGAGTGACCAGTTTCTGGCGCAGGCACAGCGCTACGGCCTCACGACAATCTCGCTTTCGACGAGAGAGTACCGCTCCACGGAGGAGCCGGCATGGCGTGACCGCTACATCGCGGACCTCTTAGCTACCATCCGGAACAGACCGCCGGTTGATGCTCTGGTTTTCGCCGGCCTGATGCTCATCGTCAGCGATGACATTGTCAACGAGTATGCTGCCCTCAATCTTCACCCTGCGCTGCCCGGCGGGCCCATCGGCGCATGGCAGGACGTCATCTGGGATCTCGTACGGCAGCAGGCGGATGAGACGGGCGTCATGGTGCAAGTATCAACGTCAGAGGTTGATGCGGGGCCTGTGATTGCGTATTGCCGCTTCGGGATACGCGGCCCGGATTTCGCCGACCTGTGGGATACGGCTGCCAGTCAGTCAGTTGATGAGCTGCGCCGGGCCGACGGTGAAAGTCATCCCCTCTTTGCACGGATTCGACAGGAGGGGCTTCGGCGTGAACCGCTGCTTTTGGCGGAGGCGCTGCGACTGATTGCGGACGGCCACGTGCAGGTGAGCCCCGGCGCCGCGCATTCGCCAAACGGCCAACCATTAGCGGCCGGCCTGGATATGACAGACCGGATAGAGAATCTGTTCGCCGACGGCCCGGCCAGCTAATCGAACGCGGTTAGGCGCTTTCCTCCTCCGGACGGAGCGTCACTGATGCGCCCTGAGCATTGAACAAGAGGGGCGGAACCTTACTGTTGATGGCATCGGCGGTAATCAGGCAGCGTGTGATGCCCTCCATGCTCGGTAGCTCGTACATCACATCCAGGAGGACTTCTTCCACCACCGTCCGCAGGCCGCGCGCGCCCGTCTTCTGCGACAGTGCCCGATCTGCGACAGCCTCAAGCGCCTCATCGGTAAACTCCAGCTCCACATCATCTTGGCTAAACAAGCTCGCATACTGCTTGACGAGCGCGTTCTTTGGCTTCGTCAGAACCTCCAAGAGATCGGATTTCTGCAACGGATCAAGCGCGACCGCCAACGGCATTCGTCCAACAAACTCGGGAATCATGCCATACGCCAGAATATCGTCATGATTCAGCTGCGCCATCACGCGGCTGCGCTCGGCAGTGTCATCTGTAATTCGCTCTGACCCGAAGCCGATGCTCCGCTTGTCTTTATTGACGCGGGCGGCGATGACCTCATCCATCCCCTCAAACGCGCCACCACAGATAAAGAGGATGCCGCTGGTATCAATCTGGATGAATTCCTGCTGGGGGTGCTTTCGTCCACCCTGCGGCGGCACATTCGCAAGGCACCCCTCGATGATTTTCAGCAGGGCCTGCTGAACGCCCTCCCCGGACACATCCCGCGTCACGGACGGGTTGGCGTTCTTGCGCGCCGTCTTATCGATCTCATCGATGTAGATGATACCGCGCTGTGCTCGCGAGACGTCATAATCGGCTGCCTGTATCAGGCGGAGCAGGATATTCTCAACGTCCTCACCGACATATCCCGCCTCGGTCAACGATGTGGCATCCGCGATGGCAAACGGCACCTTGAGGATGCGCGCGAGTGTCTGTGCAAGGAGGGTCTTACCGCTGCCGGTGGGGCCCACGAGCAGGATATTCGTCTTATCCAACTCAACGGTTGGGTCATCCTCGCTTGTCACGGCGCTGCGCTTGTAATGGTTATAGACACCAACGCTCAGGACGCGCTTTGCGCGTTCCTGTCCGATAACGAAGTCACTCAAGAGGCTGTAAATCTCTTTGGGGGTGGGAATCTCGAGCGGTTCCTCTATCTGCTGCGGCTCCTCATCCTCCGGGCGCCCCCTGCCCTTCGCGCGTGGCCGTCCCTCAAGGATGCGGACGCAGGCGCGCACACATTCATCACAGATGTACGCCCGATGGTCAGATCCGGACAGGAGCCGGACAGACCCTTCAGGTTTGCCGCAAAAGGAGCACCGGTGCGGCCCTTCTTCATAGCCGCCACGCCGCCTGCCGCCAGTTTCGTCCACCATCGCTCCTGCCCCACCTCTCCCCGTTCGTGAGTCTAAGGCACAGCCGCAATGCCGCCAATCGACCGCCGGTATCTATGCGGCGCTCGCGTCGCTGCTCTCGCCCTCCGGCCCTGCGAGAACCTCATCAACAATGCCATATTCCTTGGCCTGCTCCGCAGTGAGATAGTAATCGCGATCCATATCCCGCGCCACCTTTTCGACCGGCTGACCGGAGTGGCGAGACAGGATTCCACGGATGATCTCCTGCAGGCGCAGGATCTCCCGCGCCGCAATCTCGATATCGGCCGCCTGTCCCTGGGCTCCGCCCATCGCCTGGTGCATATGGATCGTTGAGTTCGGCAGGGCATAGCGTTTGCCGGCCGCTCCCGCGCACAGCAGGACTGTCGCCATGCTGGCCGCCATCCCCACGCAGATGGTTGACACGTCCGCTCGGATCAGCTGGATGGTGTCATAGATGGCGAGGCCGGACGTGATGACACCGCCGGGACTGCTGATATACAGCGAAATGTCCTTGTCGGGGTCCTCCCGGTCCAGGTACAGCAGCTGCGCAACGACGAGGTTCGCGACCTGATCATTGATGGGCGTGCCGAGAAAGATGATCCGCTCCTTCAGCAGGAGCGAATAGATGTCAAAGGCTCTCTCGCCTCGAGCGCCGCTCTCAATCACCATCGGCACAATGCCCTGCGGCCCCGCCGGCACGATGCCCTGCGCAGGCCCGTCTCCCGTTTCACCAGTCCACATAGTCATTCTCGGTCTCTCCTCTGTTGTATCCATGGGGCCGATGGCCGCACGGCTAGTCGTCGTCCCCGTCCTCCGGCTCGCCATCGGCGTCCGGCTCGGCGCTGCTGCCCTCAGCGGCGCTCTCTGAGTCGTCTATCTCGCCCCGGGCGATCTCTACCAGCATATCCATTGCCTTGCGGGCGACAATGCGCCGCTGCACGCTCTCCCGTGCGGCCTCACTCTCAAACACCTGCCGCGCCTGCTCCTGTGCCGCCTCATCCTGCTGAGCGTCAACGACTTGAGCGATATCCTCGTCAATCTCCTCCTCAGAGGCCTCGATGTTCTTGGATACGGCCAGATCCGTGATGAGCAGTCCACGCAAGACGCGCTGCTCTGCCTGGCCGCGGACCGACTCACGGAGAGCCTCCACTCCCTGCCCGGTTGCCTGAGCATATCCGGCCAGGGACATCCCCATGCCGCGCATCTGCTCGTCCTGATCCTGCAGGATGCGGTCAACCTCCATATCCACCACAATCGGCGGATACATGACTGTCGCAACCTCCGCGAATCTCTCGAGAACGCTTTCCTCGTATGCCGCCCGTGTCTGCGCGTCCGTCCGCTCCGTTAGGTCGGAGAGGATCCTCTCTCGCAGCGCATCGACGGTCTCAAAGACATCATCCCCAAAGGCCTCAACGCTCTGCGCCCACTCATCATCAAGGTCCGGCAGTGTCTGCTCTTTCACTTCACGAACGGTCACCGTGAAGTGCGCATCCTTGCCATTCAGATCGCGGACCGTAAAGTCGTCCGGCACGGAAATGGTGAACTCTCTGGTTTCGTCCGCCGTCATGCCAATGAGTTGCTCAGGGACACCGGGGGCAGGATACGTCACGCCCTCCTGCGCAAGGTAGCTGATGCCTGTCTCCTCAACAAACACGCGCCGTCCCGGAACGTCCGCCTCACCCTCAGACTCATCATCGCCGGCATCGTCTGAATCGGAATCCGGGGTCGATTCAGGCGCCTCGTCGGGAGCGTCCTCGGAATCCTCTGCTTCAGACGGATCCTCGTCCACGTAGCCATACATATCGACAGTCAGGAGGTCTCCAAACTGTGCCGGGCGTTCGGCGGGCTCCCATGGCGCGCCCTGTCGACGGAGGGTATCCAGCACCTCCTCAACCTGCTCGTCCGTGACCTCCGGCTCCTCCCACTCCACGCGGATGGATTCATAATCCCCGAGCTCAACCTCCGGGCGGAGTGCGACGGTGGCACGGAACGTGATGGGGTCAAGCGATTCAATATCTGTGACCTGGGGCTGGGCGATGGGCTCAAGCTCCTGCTGCCCCACCGCATCCGCCACGGAACGCTCCAGCAGTCCCTCAATATCATCATTGATGAGCGTTTCCGCGCCAATGTGCCGCTCAAGGATCATGCGAGGCGCCTTGCCCTTGCGAAAGCCGGGGATGACGTATCGGTTCACAAGCCGCTGGTACGCGCGCTGCTTGTGATCTTCAATCTCCGCCTCTTCGAGCTCGATAAGGAGCCCCACCTGTCGATCGGGCATATCTTCGGTCGTAATTTTCACGTGTGGAACTCCGTTTCGGTCAGCGTTAAGGCGGGAACAACATTATACATTGTGACGGGCACAACTCAGTCCGGCGCCACATCTCGCAGCCGCAGATTCAAATCAATGAGCTGCTGCTCATCCACATCAGAGGGCGCATTCATCATCAGGTCTTGGGCGGACTGCGTCTTGGGGAAGGGAATCACCTCCCGGATATTTGGCTCGCCCGCCAGAACCATCACCGTGCGGTCAATGCCCGGCGCGAATCCCCCATGCGGCGGCACGCCATACTCAAATGCCTCCAACATGTGCCCGAATCGCTCCTGTATCTCTTCTGTCGAATGACCCAAGAGCGCGAATATCCTGTCCTGCAAAGCCCGATCATGGATCCTGATTGAGCCGGACCCCAGCTCCATCCCGTTGACGACCAGATCATACGCCCGGGAGCGGACGGCCGTCGGTGATTCCTCCAGCAGGCCGGCGTCCTCAGGCATCGGCGCAGTGAACGGGTGATGGACGGCATGCAGTCCGCCCTTCTCATCCGCCTCCTCAAAGAGCGGAAACTCCGTCACAAAGGCGAATGCCAATTCATTCCTGTCCGCCAATCCCAGCCGCTCTCCCAACTCCGTGCGCAGCGCGCTGAGTGAGGCGTTCACGACCGTTTCCTGAGCCGCCACAATGAGCAGGAGGTCTCCGGCCGCGGCGTTCATTGCCTCCCCGAGCTCGCGCACGACTTCAAGGTTGAGATGACGCGCCAGGGCTGAGCGCACATTGTCCGGCTGCAGATCGGAGAGCGCGGCGCCGGCCTCTGCGTCGAGGCCGATTGTCGCGAGCCCGCGCGCCCCCTGCCCCCGCGCGATCTCCGTCAAGCCCTCCAGTTCGCGCCGACTGTACCCCGCGCATCCGGGCGCGACGATGCCGCGCACCGTTCCACCCGTCTCCGCAAGCGCGGATGTGAACACGGCCACGCCGCTATCGGCAACGATGCTTGAGATATCGGTGATCTCCATCCCGAAGCGCAAGTCAGGCTTGTCTGAACCGAATCGCCGCATCGCCTCCGCGTACGTCATACGCGGAAACGGGGATGTCACGGTCATGGCGGGGGCTGCCGTCCGGGCAAGACCCGTATATAGTTCCTCCATCAGATCGAGCACGTCCGTCTCATCGATAAAGCTCATCTCGAGGTCGAGCTGCGTGAACTCCGGCTGGCGGTCCGCTCGCTGATCCTCGTCACGGAAACAGCGGGCAATCTGGAAATACCGCTCGACACCGGCCACCATGAGCAGCTGCTTGAGTTGTTGAGGCGACTGTGGCAGCGCATAGAAGTGGCCGGGGTGGACTCTGGAGGGCACAAGATAATCCCTGGCCCCTTCCGGCGTGCTCTTCATCAGGATGGGGGTCTCCACCTCCAGAAATCCGCGTTCATCAAGGAAATCACGGATGTACTTGACGACGCGGTGCCGCAGCCGCAGGTTGTGAGCCATGCGCTCCCGCCGCAGGTCCAGATAGCGGTATCGCAGCCGTAGGGCCTCATCAACGTCCGCCTCCTCATTGATGTAGAAAGGGGGCGTTCGTGAGGGGTTGAGGATGGACACGTCATTCGCGTGAACCTCAACCTCACCTGTTGCGATGCGCGGATTTTCCGTGCCGGCCGGGCGCATCTGCACCTCACCGCCAACGGCAACAACCCACTCGTTCCTGAGCGCATCCGCGGAACCGTACGCTGATTCCGCCACCGACGGGTCTACGACAACCTGAACGAGCCCGGTGCGATCACGAATGTCCAAAAAGATCAGGCCGCCGTGATCACGCCGACGGTGAACCCACCCGGCCAAGCGGACAGAGTGACCGGCCTCAGATGACGAGAGTTCGCCGCAGTTGTGTGATTTCAACATCGTCCAGTCTGACTACAAAGCCCCACGCCCAATCTGAATCATAGTACCACTGCCGCTGGGTACGGCGGTGCACTGAGTCAGAATGGGCGTGGGGCAGGAACTAGTCCGTGATGTAGCCCTCGAGGCCCTCGCGGTTGCGCTGCAAGCGCAGGTTCTTCATCGCGCCTGTCTGGATCTGCCGCACACGCTCCCGCGTCAAGTTGAGCATGCTGCCGATTTCACGCAGGGTATATTCCTTGCCGTCCATGATCCCGAAACGCAGCTCCACCACGAGCCGTTCACGCGGGGAAAGGGAGGCCAGCGCAGCGGTCATCCGCTCACGCAGCATTGTCTGCGATACAAGATCGATGGTGGTCTGCTCATCCTCGTTGGCCACAAAATCAGCCAGCGTGG
Source organism: Dehalococcoidia bacterium (assembly GCA_965214725.1). Lineage (GTDB taxonomy): Bacteria > Chloroflexota > Dehalococcoidia > UBA6926 > UBA6926 > VXMO01. Next base: position 680,534 of record OZ243973.1, read on the forward strand.
CGCCATCCTCACCGACGGGAGCATCAATCGACGTTGGCTGCTGCGAAAGGTTGAGCAGCTGCTCAACCTTGTCCTGCGGAAGCTCCGTCTCTGCCGACAGTTCCTCCAGCGTCGCCTCGCGCCCGAACTGCTGAAGCAGGCGATGCCGAGCAAAATCCACCTTTGCGGACAACTCGCCAACGTGAACAGGCAGGCGGATGCTCTTGCCCTGCTCAGACACGCCCCGCGCGATGGCCTGCCGGATCCACCACGTCGCATACGTCGAAAACCGGAAACCGCGGCGATGGTCAAACCTGTCTACAGCCTTGAGCAGGCCGATGTTGCCCTCTTGGATCAGGTCAAAGAGGGTGAGTCCCCTCCCCTGGTAGCGCTTGGCGATGCTGACCACAAGCCGGAGGTTGGCCTCCGTCATGGCCTTGCGAGCCTCATCGCCCTTCTGCATGACCTGCACAAGCTCACGCCGCTCATCGGCCTCGGGCGAGTCTGCGCCCGCGAGGCGCTTTGCCGCGCGCCGGCCGTCATCCATCAGGATGCCGAGCTCGGTCTCCTGCTCCGGGGTCAGCAGCTTTCGGCGGCCGATATCCTGCAGGTAGCCCCTGAGCGGGTCGCTCAGATTCTCCGGAGAACCGCTATCGAATACATCTGTCACGACAGAGGCCCTGACATCTGCCGTCTCCTGCTGCGGGCTGTCCTGACCGAACGCGTCCGCAGAAAGCTCTCCCAACTCCGAGGGAACCTCGATTGTGTCCGTCAAACGGCGGGTATGCGCCCCCGTGCCGCCGTTCCGAATCTTGCGCGTCGTCGCTTTCATCAGCGCACCTCCTGTGTGGTTTGGACCGATTAACTGCCCGCCGAAACCACAAACCTCTCCCCGCTCCATCCCAAGAGGATTGGCTAACAGCATAGACCTACTGGGCTGCTTGTCAATCTCTCGGCATGGAATAGCGCGTATAATTCCACTCACCCGCGCCTGTGATGGCCGTCTACATGCTTAACGCACGGAGCAGGCCCGGGGAAAGCGGCACAGGGGCGCGCCCCGTGTGAAATATGGGACAATTGGCGCATGGTGTCTGTACACAGCAACAATACCGAGGCGGGCAACGTAGAGCGATACAGTCATGGCCGAGAACCAACCTCGCGGGCTTGAAATCCTGGCGGCGCTCGCAGAACAGCCCGCGACGTCCTATTTTGAGGACCGCGTCTCGCGGGTGATTGAGGGCATGCTCTCAGCCGCCGGCCTGCCATGGGAGCAGGATGAGTACGGCAATATCATCGCCCGGCTCACACGACCGGACGCTGCAGGAAATGCGCCGCGCCGCCCCATTGCACTGGTCGCCCACATGGACCATCCCGGCTTTGAGGTCACCGGCATCCATGACCTGCGTCTCACCCTGCAGATGCGTGGACGGGTCTCTGACGTCATCTACGAGCAAGAAATAGACTTGGTCATATATTGCGCGGACGGCACATCTCACCGCGCGCGAACAACGGGCGCTGATGGCGATATGCCGGCGCGATTCCTCTACGCCGATCTTGTAGAAAGCAGCGAGGTGAGTCTGCCGGCCTTTGCCGTCTTTGACCTCCCCGTCTGTGAGGTCCGCGGCGATACGATCCATGCGCGCGCCCTGGATGATCTTGCCGGCTGCGCTTCTGCCCTGAGCATCCTGGAAACACTCGCCACAGAGCACGAGCCTGTTGATGTCATCGGCGTCTTTACACGGGCCGAGGAGGAGGGGTTGATTGGCGCGCGGCTGCTGGCCGCCAACGGCGACCTGCCACGCGAAACGCTGGTTATCTCAGTTGAATCATCCAGAACGCTGCCCGGCGCAGAACAGGGAAGCGGGCCCGTCATCCGCGTGGGTGACGCGCTCTCCACCTTTTCACAGACGGCTGAGGAGGTTCTGCAAGCCGCCCGCATCACACTCCAACGGAGGGACCCTCCCGTTCCCGTCCAACGCCAACTCATGTCCGGCGGTGTCTGCGAGGCGTCCGTCTTTGTAGCGCACGGCTATGACGCCACCGGCGTCGCCTTTCCACTCGCCCACTACCACAACGGATTCGGCGAGGATGCCATTCAGGCAGAGAACATCACGATGAGCGATTTCCTGGGCGGCATCGAGCTGCTCCTGGAGGCGGCGCGCAACCGGCCCGCGGCGCTGAATGAGGCAGGCGGGAACGCGCCATCCCCTTATGCGCGTCTACGCAGTGTGCCAACGGATGAGGCTGATCGGCTGCGCTCACACGCCACGCGAGCGGGCCGCCAGGGACGGAGGCTGTAGGCAAAGATGGCGTCGCACGTCTGGCTTTACGGACGAATCCTCATCGGCATCGCCTTGGGGGTGGGTGTTGCCTACTTCATCGTCCGCGAGGTGCGGTGGGCCGAACTCCTCGAGAATCTCGCCGAATTCAACTGGTATCTGATGATTCCGGTCATGGCGATCGTCGTTGTAAGCAACGCCATCCGCGCGGTTCGGTGGAGGATGCTCTTTCATGGCCGGGCGCCCAATACGCGCCTGCTTTTCTTTGTTGAGAACACCGGTCAGGGAATCAACAACCTGGCCCCCATCCGTGTCATTGCAGAGCCGATACAGTTCGGATACATCGCGCTGAGAGAGGGGTATGACCGCGGCTCAGTGCTCGCGTCCATCGTGCTGGGGCGTGTATCAGACCTGGCCGTCACACTCGGCAGCCTCGCCATCGGCTTTACGATATTCGCGCCGGAGGGCGCCGGCTACCTGAGAATCATCATCCTTGTGCTGGTCGGCATTCTGGTTACCATCGCGGCCTTGTCCCTCTACACGCACAAGATCACATGGTTTGACCGTTTCCCCATCGTCCGCACATATTCGGCGGCGTGGCGGGAACTCATCGCTCAGCCCAAGAAACTCATATCCGTCATGGCTGTGACACTTGCGACGTGGATGACGCTCGGACTCGCCGCCTACCTCGTCGCATTCAACAAGGAACTCGCCCCCAACAACTCTGACAACATCCTTGAGGTGTACGTGATTGTCTACGTTGTTGTGCTTGGCACAATGACACTAGGGTCAGTACTGCCGGGCCTGCCGTCCGGCATCGGCCCGTTTGAGGCGGCGGCGGTTGCCTTTCTGGGGTTCTACGGCGTGGACAAGGAGGCGGCCCTCGCCTTCGCTCTCATCATCCATGTCGGCTTCTTTGTGCCGCCAATCATCATCGCCATCGGCACTCTCATCACCTTTGGGCCTCCATGGTCGACGAGGCATCGCCTGCGGCGTCTCCGCCGCGAGCGCCGCGAAGCGCGAAGAGCTTCCGCAGCCAGAAGGGCAGTGCAAGAAGGGCAGCAGTGAAGATTCCGCCCACCAGGTACCAGGGATCGTCAATGCTCACGAAAGCGGGCAGCGTGATATCCGTCAGGCTCGAAACCACGGTGAGGGCGAACGCGATGGAGATGGTGACGCCGCCCGTCCACCCCATGTTCTTCGTGATGAGGAGCATCGGAAAGCCGACAAAGCCCGCCGCAACAGCGGGGCCGAACATCATACCCGATATGCCGCCAAATGCGGCGGCAAGCCCGGCGCCGCCTCTGAACTTCAAGAAGATGGAATACTGATGCCCCCACAGAGCGCCGGCAGCCGCAACAGCGGACCCGGCCGGTCCAAGATCCAGTACACGATCCGCAATCAGAACCGGCACAAGCCCTTTGAGGATGTCAATGACGGCAACAAAGACGCCCACGCGCGGATCAATCTCCCGGAACACATTGGCGGCGCCGGCATTCCCTGTGCCCAGGTCTCGCACGTCCACATTGGCGACGAGACGGGACATGATAACCGCAGTCGGCAGAGACCCGGCCACGTATGAGGCAGCGAGGACTCCCGCCATCACGATGAGATCATCCATTGGTGTCAAACCCTCCCGGAGTGTGAGTGATGTCTTGCCCGCAGCAAAGACGCCTTTCTAGGGTAGCGCACAAGCACATTGCGTGAATGGAGTAAAATCTCACATGACCCGCAAAGCCGCTCGGCCATTGACCCGGCACAATGAGACAGCCGTGCCGGACGCACGGAAACGAGCACGATGAGTATGCGACCAGTCGGAAATCGAGACGACGAATCGGGCGGCGGCCTGCTGGGACCGGTAAGCCTGCGCCTGGCGATGATCGTCATTACGCTCGCGGCGGGCGTCTACCTGATCAAGGGCATCTCTGATCTGTTCGGCTTCTTCTTTGACGTCCTGATCATCATCTTTCTCGCCTGGATTCTGTCCTCCTCCGTGCGCCATCTCGTCAATGTTGTCCAAAAGTACGTGCCCCGCCCGGAGTGGGCCGCAGTCCCCATTTCCTACGTCATCATCCTGCTTCCGGTGGTCGCCCTCATTGCCCTGCTCGTTCCCACGACAATCTCGCAGAGTGTGAGTTTGTCCCGTGATCTGCCCGATCTGGCAACACGGTTCTCCGGGTTTATGTCCTCCGTGAATGAGTTCTTAGATTCAATCCGCACAGCAGGAGGCAGCGCCGAGACGACCGCCACAGAAGACCCCCTCCTCACCCTGAGCGCAACGGCCAGCTCATGGGTGCAGGAGAACGCGCTCAGCATTGTGGGCAGCACAACGAATATCCTGATTCAGACCATCTTCTGCATATCGCTCTCCTTCTACATGACGCTTGAGCGGGAACAACTCGGCACCCTGTTTTACCGCCTGCTGCCGCCGCAATACCATGAGCGGGCAGCCATGGTGCTGGGCCATCTGGATAAGACGTTTTTCTCTTACTTGAAGGGGATCTCCATCGTTGTGGCGCTGTATTCGGTCGCAATCACGACCACCATGCTGCTGGCCGGGCTGCCCTTTGCGCTGCCCATCGGCATCACGGCCGGACTTGTGCAGTTGGTGCCCATCATCGGCGAGGTCGCCGCCATCGGCATCCCTATAACCATCGCATTAATGACCGGGTCAGTTACGACTGCCATCATCGTGGCCGTCACGTTGATCACGTGGAGTTTCTTTATGAACAATTTCGTTCTGCCGCGTGTGTACGGCAAGGCCATCCGGATGCCCGGCTTCTTTGTGCTGCTCGCAGTGGTCATCGGCACCCGCTTCGCAGGCCCATGGGGCGCGATGCTTGGTGTCCCCGTGGCCGGCTTCATCTACTCCCTCATCTTCGCCTGGGGAGAGATGACGCACCATCGCGCGCCGGTGGATGACGATGCACACGCACGGGTCGGCGCTGAGAGCGTCGAGGACACCCCGGCGCCCATGACAGGCTTTGAATTGGCGATGCAGAGCCCCAGCCGCATCCTGGCGAGCATACGCGGCATGCTCTCACGGTAGACGCGTCACTCAGGGCCTTATCCGCGCACGGCCATCACTCCTGCTAGGACGTGAAACCGATCCCCCTATCCCTCATGCTGACGTAGCGAGGCCCCTCACTGTGCGCCACAACAACGTGGTCAAGCACCTGAATGTCCAGCGCCTTGCCGGCCGCGATGAGCTGGCGCGTGGTGCGCCGATCATCCGGGCTTGGCGTGGGGTCTCCGGACGGGTGATTGTGCACGACGATGATGTTGGGCAGGTTGCGCCGCACCGCCTCCCGAAACACCTCTGCTGTCCTCACCTGAGATGAGTTGACAGTGCCGCGATAGAGACTCTCGATATGCGCAACATGCTGCCGCGTGTCCAGCACAAGCACGCGCAGCTCCTCGTGATCCAGAAAGACCATCTCTGCGCCAACCAGATTGTAGACATCCTCCGGCCCGCTGATGCGGGGGCGCTGCTCAGGAGCCTCAAGCTGAACGCGCCGCCCAAGCTCCAAGGCGGCCATGATCTGCGCAGTCTTGGCAACGGCAAGGCCGGGCTGGCTGGACAGTTCAGCAAAGGATGCCGTATGGAGGCCCTTGAGCCCGCCAAGATCACGCAGCAGGCGGGTTGACATGGTGACGGCGCTCTCATTCTGCCTGCCAACGCGCAGCAGGATGGCGAGGAGTTCCGTGTTGCTGAGGGCCTGCGGGCCCCGGTCTCGCAGACGCTCGCGCGGCCTCTCCATCTGCGGCACATCACGGATAAGAAACCCTGAGGAATAGTCAGAGCGCTCCCCATCACGCATTCCGTCGCCCTGCTGACCGTCGATCATTCCCGTCCCCCGTCGTCTTTGCCGTCCCGTCTACAAAAGACGAGCCACCGGCGGCCTGTGGCGTTCACAGGCTGCCGGCGGACGGTTCGACGCGGGTGTGACCCGGTCAGGAGCGACCGGGCATAGGGATGTCCTAGGTGATGTCGACGGCTGCGCCGGCGCCCTCCAACTTGGACTTGATAGTGTCGGACTCGTCTTTCGCGATATTTTCCTTGATGGCCGCAGGCGCGGACTCCACCAATTCCTTCGCTTCCTTCAGGCCAAGGCCAGGCACCAATTCACGGACCGCCTTGATGACCTCAATCTTGTTGGGGCCAATGTCACGGAGAGTCACCGTGAACTCGAACTTCTCTTCCTCAGCAGCGGCCGCTCCATCCCCGCCGCCCGCTGAGGGAACCGCCGCAACAGCGACCGGGGCGGCGGCCGTGACGCCCAGCCGCTCCTCAAGTTCCTTCACCAACTCGGCGAGATCAAGGACGGACATGCCCTCAATAGCCGCAACAATTTCATCTTTAGTTGTCATCGTGTTAGCTCCTCTCCTCCAACTGTCTGCGTCTCTGCTCCAGGACATTCACAATACTGCTCACATGCGCGTGCAGCACACCCACCAGCCGCTGGCTTACGCCGTTCATTGCGCCCATAACCTGCGCCAACAAGACCTCACGCGGGGGCAGCGATGCCAACCGCTCGAGTTGAGCCGGCGCAACAATACGCTGCTCCAACACCGCGCTCGTAATCCTCAGCTGCAACCGATTCGTCCGGACATACGTCGTCAGGGCCTGGATAACGGGCATCGGGTCTTCCCGTGTGACAATCAGGCCGACAGACCCATCCAACAGGGGGCCGATCTCATCACGCTGTCCGAGCGACTCAGCAGCGCGCAGTGCGAGCCGATTCTTGACGATGCGATAGCGCGTGTCATTGATACGGAGAGCCTGCCGCAGTCCCTCCATATCCTGCACGGAGAGCCCTGAATGGCCTGCGCCGACAATCAGCGACGCGCCATCAAGAAACTCCGTGAGTTCCTGTACCTGTTCAATCTTCCGTGCTGATGGCATGACGCTGTCTCTCGCTGTGAATGTCTAGTCGGGGGGTTGGAGGGCGCTTGCCGCGAGTGGGTCAATGCGAACGCCCGGCCCCATTGAACTGGAAACACTGATACTGCGGATGAACTGGCCGCGAATCACCTCCGGACGCGCCTGTGTAATCGCGCTCACCAACGCGGCCATATTGCCCTTCAGATTCTCCGCCTCAAAGCTTGCCTTGCCGATGGGGCTATGGATGATGCCCGTCCGGTCAAGGCGGAACTCCACGCGTCCCTGACGCGCCTCTTCAATGGCGCGGGGCAGATCCTGCGGCTGCACAACCGTGTTCCCTCTCGGGCTCGGCATGAGTCCACGCCGGCCAAGAACACGTCCCAACCGCCCGATGCGCCCCATGATGTCCGGCGTTGCGAGGGCAACATCAAAATCTGTCCAACCACCCTCGATGCGCTCGATCAAATCATCGGAGCCAACGAAATCCGCGCCCGTCTCCGTTGCCAGCCGCTCACCCTCGCCTTGCGCGAAGACCAGAACGCGAATCGCCTTGCCCAGTCCATGCGGCAAGAGCGCCACGCCTCGCACCTGTTGGTCGGCCTGGCGCGGGTCAACGTTCAGGCGGATATGAATCTCCACCGTCTCATCGAATTTCGCGGTGGCGGAATCCTTGACGAGGTCGATGGCCGCATCCGGCTCATAGAACGTCAGGTGCTCCACTGACTCGGCGGCCTGCGCGTATCGTTTGCTGTGCTTTGGCATAACTTGATTATCCGTAGCCTAGTCTCGTATGTCGATGCCCATACTGCGGGCAGAACCCAACACCATCTGCATCGCCGCCTCAACGTCATCCGTGTTCAAATCGACCAGTTTTGCCTGGGCAATCTCCCGAATCTGATCACGAGAGACTGTTGCAACGCGCTCTGTCCGCACGTCCGAACTGCCTTTCTCGATTCCCGCTGCTTTACGCAGGAGATCAGACGCAGGCGGCGTCTTGGTGACGAACGTGAATGATCGATCCTCATAGATTGTGATGTCAACGGGGATGATATTACCGGTCTGGTCCGCCGTCCGCGCATTGTATTCCTTGACGAACCCCATGATATTGACGCCGTGGGGGCCGAGCGCGGTGCCGACGGGCGGCGCCGGCGTTGCCTTGCCTGCCTGAATCTGCAGACGAACGACTGACCGTACCTTGCGTGCCATTCTCTCGTGTTGCTCCGTTGCGTCCTAGTTCAGCTGCTGCGTTTCGTTGTGCGTGGTGGTTAGAGTTTCTCAATCTGCAGGAAATCTAGTTCCACAGGGGTTTCTCGGCCGAAGAATGACACCATCACAACCACCTTGCCACGCTCCGGGCTGACCTCCTCAACCGTCCCGATGAAGTCCAGGAACGGCCCATCCGTGATGCGCACGCTCTGCCCCTTCTGGTACCCCACGCGGACACGCGGCGCCTCCTGCTCCATCTGATCCAGGATCGATCGCACCTCACTCTCGTCGAGCGGAGCGGGCTCCAGGCGGTCACTCTGATGACCGCGATTCACGAATCCGGTGACGCCGGGGGTCTCGCGAACGACACGCCACGTTTCCTCATCCATCATCATCTCAACGAGGATGTAGCCGGGGAATACCTTGCGTGTCACCGTTCGTTTCTGACCTGACCGGATCTCAATCTCATCCTCAGTGGGAACCACAACGCGATAGATCCTGTCCCGCACGTCCAGTGAATCGATGCGATTCTCCAGGTTGCGGCAGACACGGTCTTCCTGCCCAGAGTACGTGTGCACCACATACCAGCGGGCGCCGGCTTCGAATGTCTCGCTCTGCTGGGTCGTCATGGTTTGGTGTGGACGCCGTTCCCTAGACGCCCAGAATGAATTCTGTCATCAACAAATTGAACACGTAATCCACCCCGCCAAGGAACAGTCCAATGACGGAGGACACAATGAGCACCATGACGGTGAGGCGAGCGGCCTCCTCACGGGACGGCCACGTCACACGACGCAGCTCAGTGATGACCTCACGGGGGAGGCGGGAAATGGCCCCGCCGCCCATACGGCCACGGCCGCCTGTTGTTTGTGATCGTGTACTCACCGGATTGACACACTCATCCGCTACCGGACCTCTCGATGCAGCCGCCGCACATGACAGCGCGGGCAGAACTTGTTGAGTTCCATCCTCTGCGTGTCATTGCGGCGATTCTTCATCGAGGAGTAGTTGCGCTCACGGCACTCCGTACACGCCATGGTGATAACAATGCGGTTTCCCTGTTTCTTCGCCATACTCGCCTCAGCGGCCGTGTGCGCCTGTGTCCTGCTTGCTCTCTCTGTCTTTGTCTACTGAATGATGCCGGTAATCACGCCTGAGCCGACGGTTCGGCCACCCTCTCGGATGGCGAATCGCAAACCCTCTTCCATCGCAACGGGCGTAATCAGCTCGATCCGCATCTCGATGTTGTCTCCGGGCATCACCATCTCCGTGCCATCAGGGAGATGCGCGGAGCCGGTCACGTCCGTTGTGCGGATATAGAACTGCGGCTTATAGCCGTCAAAGAACGGCGTATGCCGTCCACCCTCATCCCGCGTCAGGACGTAGACCTGCGCATTCGCCTGCGTATGCGGCGTAATGGAGCTTGGCCTGGAGACAACCTGCCCGCGCTCCACGTCATCACGCTCGATTCCGCGGAGGAGCAGGCCGACGGCATCACCGGGCTCGGTTTCATCAACGGTCTTGTGGAACATCTCGATGCCGGTGACGACGGTCTTCTTCTGATCGCCGAAGCCGACAATTTCGACCTCTTCACCGACCTTCATGATGCCGCGCTCCACACGCCCCGTCACCACAGTGCCGCGGCCCTTGATGCCAAAGACGTCTTCAATGGGCATCAGGAACGCCTGATCACGTGGGCGCTCAGGCTCCGGGATATATGCATCCACGGCCTCCATCAACTGGAGGATGGGGGCATATTCCGGGGAGGACGCGTCCGTCCCATCGCTTTCCAGAGCCTGGAGGGCGCTGCCGCGAATGAACGGAACCTCATCACCCGGGAAATCGTACTGGCTGAGGAGTTCCCGCACCTCGAGCTCAACGAGTTCAAGGAGTTCCTCGTCATCCATCATGTCAACCTTATTCAGGAAGACGGCGATGCGTGGCACTTCCACCTGCCTGGCAAGGAGGATATGCTCGCGCGTCTGGGGCATGGGTCCGTCCGGCGCGCTGACAACCAGGATGGCGCCATCCATCTGCGCCGCGCCGGTAATCATGTTCTTGATGTAGTCGGCGTGTCCCGGGCAATCCACATGGGCATAATGGCGGGTGGCGGTCTCATACTCGACGTGCGAGATATTGATCGTCACGCCACGGGCCCGCTCTTCCGGGGCATTATCGATGGAATCAAAGGGGCGAAAATCGCTTGTCCCTGCCAGATTCAGCACCTTGGTGATCGCCGCGGTGAGCGAGGTCTTGCCATGGTCAACGTGACCGATGGTCCCAACATTGAGGTGCGGCTTGTTCCGCACGAACTTCTGCTTCGCCATTCCCTCCCGTCCTCCTTCGTGCTGGAGCCCACAATCAGATTCGAACTGATGACCTCGTTCTTACCAAGAACGTGCTCTACCGCCTGAGCTATGTGGGCCTCAACCTCTCCTTTCCACTGCTCTTCTTGCTCACATGATTATCCGTGCCGGCGCCCCGTGGGCGCGATTCTGGAGCCCGAGAGGGGATTCGAACCCGCTAACCTGCCGATTACAAATCGGCTGCGCTGCCCTTGCGCCACTCGGGCTCGGCCCTTCTCAACGACGGCACAACAAAACGAGCTAGCGGTTGCTAGCCCAAATCAGTATGGATTGCAGGCGCGTACTCGTCAAGTGGACGAACGGCTCTGCCTTGCATATCAGACGCACGATGTCCCCTCCCTCGCCTGAACAGCTCATGCCATGCGCGTCACGCGAGGAGAAAATCGGCGGCGGCGTGGCGGACAATGTCATACACGCGGCTGAGCGGCAAGCTCGACTCAGCCGCCAGCCGCCGGCACTCCTCATATTCCGGCGAGATGCCGATGATCTCGCCATCCGCGTGGAGCCGCTTGACCTTGACGGCAACCGGCCCCAGAGGGGTCTGAACGATGACCGACTCTCGTGCCGCCTCATAGCGGGTGACGGGTGACACCCGCACGCCGAGCGTGGTGGTCTCCCGCAGCAGCTCACGGATGATGGCATCACGCGCATCCTCCGGCACAATGACGGAGATGACAACGCCGGGGCGCCCCTTCTTCATCTGCACGGTCTGCAGCCACACATCACGCGCGCCTGCGGTCATCAGCCGCTCCCGCGCGTACTCATAGATCTCCGGGTTCATATCATCAATGGTGGTCTCAACCATCACCATGCGGCGCGACGTCAACGCCTCGCCCTCGATATCCCCCACAACAAGTGTGACAAGGTTCGCGCGTCCTTTCGGATCGCGTGAGCCTGCGCCATAGCCGACTGATCGCACCGCGCTCATGGCAGGGGGTGGTTCAAAGGAGGCGAGCGTCGTCAGGATGGCGGCCCCGGTGGGTGTCACAATCTCACCGGTCTGTTCACCAGCAGCGGACCTTGGTGGCGGCGCTGTGGGCGCGCCTGCCAAACGAATCATCTCCAGCACGCCGGGTGTCGATGCAGGCAGCACGCCATGATGCGTCGTCACGCGGCCGGTCGCTAACGGGAGCGCGGTGGCATGCAGCGCCTCGATGCCCAATTCGTCGATGCCGACGAGTGTTCCAACAATGTCAACAAGCGTGTCGGCTGAGCCGAGTTCCGCGAGCATCACCGTCTCCGCGTTCCCGCCATGCACGCGCGCCTCCGCCTGGCCGATGCGTTCAAGGATGGCGCGCGCGCGTTCAATGACCGCAGGCGGCAGCGCGGCCTTCTCCAGGCGGTCCACATGAGCAGCCAATGGGGCATGCCCGGTGGCCTCATCAGCGCCGTCGATTGCAATGTGTGTGGCGCGAATGCCGGCCCGAAATGGCTCTGTTGCTGTCAGGCGGATGTCTATGTCAGGAAAGACGCGCCCAACGGCTGCGCTCATCGCGTCAAGAGAGGCGCCGGCATCCACCAGCGCGCTGAGCAGCATGTCACCGCTCACACCATTGGCGCATTGCACCCAGGCGGCACGCATGATTATCCCTTGCTCACTCGCGCTGAGTGTGTGAGCGCGTCGGCACAGGGATCATGGCCTTGCGCGTGTTCAGGCTGCCCGTCGTATACCCGGCGATGTCCAGCGTCACAAACAGGTAGCCGAGAGCGCGTATGTGCTCAAGGAGTTCATGGCGCATATCATCGGCGATGAGGCGGGGCATGTCCTCCGGCGGGACCTCAATGCGCGCAATCGAGCCATGATGCCGCACACGGACCTGCCGGAAGTCATGCTCATGGAGATATCTCTCCGCGCGGGCAATCTTGTCCAGCAGCTCGAAGGAAACGGGGGTGCCGAGTGGGATGCGTGACGCGAGGCAGGACTCTGCCGGCTTGTCCCAGTTGGGGAGGCCGCGCTCTCGTGCCAGATGACGGACATCATCCTTGCTCAGCCCCACCTCCACAAACGGGCTGCGGACTCCCTGCTCGTCTTTGGCGCGCAGGCCCGGGCGCACATCCCCAAGATCATCGGTGAGTGTGCCGTCAAGAACCCACGGTATCCCACGCTCCCCGGCAATACCACGCAGCTGCGAGAACAGGTCGACGCGGCAGAAATAGCAGCGTCGTCCGTCATTGGCGGCAAAGCCCTCCATCTCCAGCTGATCCGTGTAGAAGAATTCATGGCGCGCGCCGATCAAGGCGGCAATATCGCGGGCCTCCTGCGCCTCTGAATCGGCAAATGTGGGAGACAGCGCCGTAATGGCCAGAGCGTCGTCCTTCAAGACGTCAACCGCCTCCGCGAGAAGCAGGCTGGAATCGACCCCGCCCGAGAAGGAGACAATCACTGACCCCATGCCCCGGAGGAGGTCACGGAGTTCTTGACGCCTGTCTGCGAGGTGAACGGCCTGATCAGTCACGGCACGCCTCCACAGCATCATGCAGGGTTGTGGCAGGGAGGACGGCGATGGCCGCCTCCGAGGATGCCGCAGCATCCGGCGGGGTGATGATTGTCCGATATCCACGCCGCGCAGCCTCAGTGATACGACGCTGCAGCTGAGGGACGCGACGAATGTCGCCGGTCAGGCCAATCTCACCCACAGCGGCAAGCGCAGGCGCAACGGGGATGTCTCGCAGACTTGACACGATTGCGAGGGCGATGGCGAGGTCTGCAGACGGGCTCGCGACGCGCAGCCCGCCGATGGCATTGACGATGACATCATGCTTGCCGAGCGGCAGGCGCAGGCGGCGCGAGAGAACGGCGCAGATCAGGAGAAGCCGGTTGAGGTCAACACCCGTCGCCATCCGCCGCGGGTCTGCCCCTCCCGACGGCGCAACGAGGGCTTGAATCTCAACCAACAGCGGTCGGGTGCCCTCCACAATCGGGGTGACAATCGAGCCCGGCGCGGTGGACGTTCGTTCCTGCGTGAGGGCGGCGGAGGGGTCATCCACCTCGCTCAGCCCCGTCTCTGTCATCTCCAGCACGGCAATCTCGTCCGTGGAACCAAAGCGGTTCTTGACGCACCGCGCGACACGATACGGCCCAAGCCCCTCGCCCTCCAGGTACAGGACAACATCAACGGCGTGCTCAAGGACGCGCGGGCCTGCAATAGCGCCATCCTTTGTCACATGACCGGTCATGATGATGGACACGCCACGCCGGCGCCCCCAGTCAACAAGCCGCGCCCCGCTCTCCCGCACCTGCGCCACGGTTCCGGCAGATGCCGCCGGGTCCGTCCTCACTGTCTGAATGGAGTCCAGCAAGAGCAGGTGTGGCGGGCTGTCATCAAGAGCGCGCAGCAATGGGTCGATGTTCGTCTCCGTCAGCAGTGTCACACCATCCCCCGGGATGGAGAGGCGCGAGGCGCGGAGCGCAATCTGCTCTGCGGACTCCTCCCCGGCCACATACGCAACGCGCGCTTTCTGCTGGCCGAGCGCCGAGGCGATCTGCAAGAGGAGAGTCGATTTCCCGATGCCGGGTTCGCCGCCAAGCAAGATGACACTCCCCGGCACAATGCCGCCACCGAGCACGGTCATCAGTTCCGGCATCGCGCGAACGGCGTGACGGGCGGGCTGTGCTGCCACAGCCTCCATGAGATTCGTCAACGTGGCGGGCTGCGGCGCGCCCACTGAGAACGACGAGCCGGCATTCGCGGTTACCTCAACGAGTGAACCCCACGTCTCGCACCGCGGACAACGCCCCTCCCAACGAGACGCCTCCGTCCCGCAGGCGGTGCAGCTATAGACGACGCGCGGACGAGGCATGGCGCCGGACGAAACCGTCGGCTAGCCCGCCACCTCGACGGTTTCAGGGGTCTCGGCGGCGTCAGGGTCAGGGTCAGAATCAGGGTCTAGCACGACCTCAGGGGTACTATCGAGAGACGTCACGACAACCTCTTCGTCCACGTAATCGATGCGGACCGTGTCCCCCTCAACAATGGTGCCGCCAAGGATGTCATCAGAGAGCCTGTCCTCGATCATGTCCTGGATGACTCGTCTGAGCGGCCGGGCGCCATATGTCTCGTCGTAGCCCTTTTCGCCGACGTAATCCCGCAGGGAATCCGTCGCCTCAATCGAGATCTTCATGGTTTCCAGCTGCTTCTCCACATCCTTCATCATCAAGTCAACGATCTGGCGGATGTGGTCCCGATCCAGCGAATGGAAGACGACTTGCGCATCAACGCGGTTCAGGAATTCCGGGCGGAAGAACTGCTTGACCTCATCCAGCACCTTGTCCTTCATGCGGTCATAGCTCTTCCGGCGGACATCAAGCTCATCACGCGCATAGGAGAAGCCGATATTGGAGTTCTTCTTGATGACCTCCGCGCCAATGTTGGATGTCATGACGATGATGGCGTTGCGGAAATCAACCTTGCGTCCCTTGGCGTCCGTCAGGTGTCCGTCATCGAAAATCTGCAGCAGGATGTTGAAGACCTCAGGGTGGGCCTTTTCGATTTCATCAAACAGGATGACGCAGTACGACTTGCGGCGTACGGCCTCCGTCAACTGCCCGCCCTCATCAAAGCCCACGTACCCGGGCGGGGCGCCAACGAGACGCGCGACGGTGTGGCGCTCCATGAACTCAGACATGTCCAGCCTGATCAGAGAATCCTCGGAGCCGAACATGAAGTCAGACAGCGCGCGGACAAGCTCGGTCTTGCCGACACCCGTCGGCCCAAGGAACAGGAACGTCCCGATGGGGCGGCGCGGGTCCTTAAGGCCGGCGCGCGCACGGCGGACCGCCTTGGACACATTGATGATCGCCTCATGCTGGCCGATGATGCGGTCATGCATCACCTCCTCCATGTGCAGGAGGCGCTCACTCTCCTCAGCCGCGAGCCGCGTGACCGGAATGTTGGTCCACATACTCACAACCTGAGCGATGTCATCCTCGGTCACTTCCGGGGCCACGCTCTGCTGCTCGTTCTGCCATTCCTGCTCGAGCCTGGCTATGCGTTCTGCAAGGCTAACCTCGCGCTCACGCATCTCGGCTGCAAAATCAAAGTTGCTGGAGGCGACTGCATTGTCCTTCTCAGCCCGGACACGCTCAAGCGCCTGCATCGCCTCCTTGACGGACAGCGGCATGGAGGACGCCCGAATACGAACACGGCTCGCAGCCTCATCGATGAGATCGATCGCCTTGTCCGGCAAGAAACGATCCGCAATGTAGCGCGACGCAAGCGTGGCGGCAGCCTCAACCGCCTCATCCGTAATGGTGAGGCTGTGATGCTCCTCGTACTGAGACTTGACACCGCGCAGGATGGCGGCCGTGTCATCAGATGAGGGCTCCTCAACACGCACGGGCTGGAATCTGCGCTCAAGCGCCGGGTCCCGCTCAACATAGCGGCGGTAATCATCCAATGTCGTTGCGCCGATGGTCTGAAGCTCGCCCCGAGCCAGAGACGGCTTGAGGATGTTGGACGCGTCAACCGCGCCCTCAGCCGCGCCCGCTCCCACGAGTGTGTGCATCTCATCAATGAACAGGATGATGCTCTTGGCGGAGCGAATCTCCTCAACAACCTTCTTCAGGCGCTCCTCAAACTCGCCACGGTACTTGGTGCCGGCCACAAGGGCGCCCATGTCCAAGGTGACAAGGCGAGCGCCGCTAAGGCTATCCGGAACATCACCGGTGATGATGCGCTGCGCGAGAGCCTCCACGATGGCAGTCTTGCCAACGCCCGGCTCGCCAATCAGCACAGGATTGTTCTTTGTACGGCGTGAGAGTATCTGAACGACTCTCTCAATCTCCTTCTGGCGGCCAATCACCGGATCGAGCTGGCTGTCTCTCGCAAGCGCAGTCAGATCCACGCCCAACTGGTCAAGGGTTGGCGTGCGCGTGCTGGACCTGCTCCCCTGCTGACCGCCGGATTGGCTGAGAATGCGCTGGGTTTCCTGTCTGACCTTGTCGAGCGTGACGCCCAAGCTCTCGAGGACGCCGGCGGCAACGCCATCACCCTCACGCAGCAGGCCGATGAGCAGATGCTCCGTGCCGATGTAGTGGTGCGACATCTCACGCGCCTCATCCACGGCGAGCTCAATGACCTTCTTGGCGCGGGGTGTGAGGCCAACATCACTGCTGGGCTGCTTCTGCCCACGCCCGATGATGAACGTGACGGCAGACCGAATCTTGGAAAGATCAACACCGAGGGAGACCAGGACGCGGGTGCCAACGCCTTCAGGCTCACGGGCAAGTCCCAAGAGGACGTGCTCCGTTCCGATGTAGTTATGATTCAGTTCCTGCGCCTCTTCTTGTGCCAGAGAGAGCACCCGCCTGGCACGCTCCGAGAATTTCTCAAATCTGCTGGCCATAATTGTCCCTGCTTACCCAATGGATGGAATCCGCGTTCGCGCTTCCCAATCGCTATGATTCATCGACCTGCCGCAGGCTCAAACCAAGCCTGCGGCGTTCCGGCTCAATCCGCAACACCTTCACACGCCTCGTATCCCCCTCCTTGATGATTTCACGAGGGTGGTTGATGTGATGGTCTGCCATCTCTGATATATGGATAAGTCCTTCAATATTGCTCTCATCCAAGCGCGCGAACGCGCCGAACACGGCGAGGCGGGTCACAGTCGCCTCAACAATCTGACCCTCCTTGTACGCCTCCACCTCAGCGAGCCATGGATCCGGCTGCGTACGCCGCAGGCTGAGAGAGATGCGGCCCGTATCGTGATCCACCTTAAGGATGTGCACCTCAAGCTCCTGCCCGGTCTGAACAATATCTGAGGGATGCGTCACCGGCTCCCACGCAAGTTCAGACACATGGATGAGGCCGTCCGCGCCGCCCAGATCAACAAAGGCGCCGAAATCACGCACACCGGTCACCTTACCCTTGCGGACCGTCCCCTCTTGCAGCTCAGCAAGCAAGGCCTGCCGCTGCTCGACACGCATATCCTGCGATGCCGCTCGCTCCGAGAGGATGGCGCGCTGCCGACGCCGGTTGACCTCAATGACCTTGAATTGGAATTCCTGTCCGACAAGAACATCAAGGGCCTGCAGCTGCTCATCACCCTCGCCGGATACGAGGTCACGGTGCTCGGGCGACAACTGCGACAGCGGCACGAATGCCTGCACACCGCGCGTCTCAACAAGGATGCCGCCGCGATTGTGCCCAATCACCTTGCCGGTGATGAGTTCATCGGAATCCTTTTCTTTCTCGAGCTGACGCCATCCACGCTCAGCCTGCGCTCGGTCATACGAGAGCATGTATTGCCCGGTGTCATCCGTCCGCACGAGAGTCGCAACGATAGAGTCGCCTGCCTTGAGCGCGCGCGCCTCTTCTTCAGGGAGGCTGCGCATCTCGCGGTAGGGGATGACCCCCTCACTCTTGGCGCCAATGTTGACAAGCAGGCCCTCATCATCAACGTAGACGATGGTGCCTTCCACGGCCTCGCCCCTGCGGAGGACGGGAAGATTGTGCCCTTCCGCCTCCAAAAGGCGAGCCATCTCACTGTCTTCCGGCCGTTGCGAATCGTTTAGACTGCCCTCGATGGGCTCCTGGAGCATTCAGTCCCCTGACAGCGCGCCTGGGCGCGTTTGATACGCCAAGTATACACCGCAATCGCGACATGGCGCACTCGATTCTCGGAGTTTCGGCGTATCGTAGTGATATGGGCGGAAAATGGCGGCTGGTTCTCGATTCTGAAATGACCGGCCGGGACAACATGCAGCGCGATGAGGCTCTCGTCATGCAGGTGGCGGGCGGCATGTCCGACCCGGTTGTCCGAATCTATCCCTGGCCCTGCCCCACCCTGTCACTGGGGCGACACCAGAACATCGAGCCTCTGCTCGATGCTGAACGCTGCGCCCGGGACATGATTGAAATTGTGCGGCGACCCACCGGCGGCACGGCCATTCTCCATGCGCCCGGCGATGTCACCTATAGCGTCATCGCCCCAACAGGAATTGCTCCGTTCTCGCAGAACGTGCTGGCCGACTACGCAGCGATCAATGAGGGGGTAGTCGCCGGCCTGCGGACGCTCGGGATTCGTGCCGCCGTCCGTGATCCCGCCCCAATCTGGCCTGACACGGGAATCGATTTCGGATGTTTTGAATCGCCGGGTCGGCATGAAGTGTATTGGGCGGGACGAAAGATGGTGGCGAGCGCGCAGCGTCGGATTCGCGGCGCCGTCCTCCAACACGGCACCATTCCCCTGGCGGAAACGGGAGCACGGCTGGCTGACCTGCTGCGGCTTGACCCCGGACAGCGGGAGCGTTTCCGCCGGGATCTGAATGATCGAGCCGGCACGATGACGCGCGCCCTCGACTCAACACCCTCTTTTAAGGAGATCGCAGACGCACTAACAGAGGGGTTCCGCACAGCGCTTGGCGTCACATCCTGGGCAGCAGGCCAAGATTCTTTTGTGGGCGCGGGTGTAGATTTTAGAGGATGACCCTGATTCAACGACTGCGCGCCGGCCCACACTACAAGTGGTTTGTGCTTGTAACGGTGGGACTCGGCATCCTGACCAGCACGGTTGATGGCTCCATCGTCAATATTGCGTTGCCGGAGCTCGCCGAGATCTTTGGTGTGGATGCGAGCATCATCCTGTGGGTCAGCGTCGCCTATCTCCTCGCGAGCATCGGCCTGATGCTGACGCTTGGCAGTTTGGGTGACGCCATCGGCCGCAAGCAGGTCTTCCTGACCGGTTTCATCGTTTTCGGCCTCGGGCTGGTCATCACACCCCTGAGTTCCACGCTGCCGATGTTGCTCTTCGGGAGAGTTATCCAGGGAATTGGCCAGGCGATGATCCTCGCAAACGGCAACGCGCTGGTGGTTGGCGCATTCCCTGATTCGGAGCGCGGGCGGGCGCTCGGCATGGAGAACGCATTCGTCGGCGTTGGCCTGGCGAGCGGGCCGCCCCTTGGTGGGTTCCTCCTCGATCTCTGGGGCTGGCAATCCCTGTTCTACACACGCGCCCCATTCATGGCCGCATTCTTCGTCATGGGTCTCATCTTCCTCCGCAGCGACCGTCAAGAGGGCAAGAATGTCCGATTCGACATCCTGGGAGCGGTGGCGCTGTTCGGCTTCATCTCCGCATTCCTGCTTGCGCTGAACCGAGGCCCGACATTGGGCTGGACGGAGCCTGTCATCATCGGGCTGGGGGCGAGTGCCATCCTGCTGTTGCTCGGATTTCTTTTCGTGGAATCACGCAAACAGATGCCCATACTGGAAATCCATATGCGCGGGGCACGAATCTTACGCGAGCATCTGCCCGTCCTAGATCTGAGTCTGTTCCGGATTCGCATGTTCTCGTTTGCGAATGCCGCCAACGCCCTCCAGTTCCTGAGTCAGGGCGCCATCATCATTCTCCTGCCGTTCTTCCTGTTGGACGGGCGCGGTATGACGGCGACGGAGGCGGGCCTGGTCCTCATCACCTTGCCGGTGGTGCGTTTGGTGATTGCGCCGGCGGCGGGGTGGGCGGCTGACAAAGCCCCATCCCGCATCGTGTCGACGGTCGGCCTCCTCGTGATGACCGGCGCGTATATCGGGCTGCGAGGCATCGGTGTCGATACGCCCGTGGCCATTCTCGTGACTCTCCTGCTGCTGGAGGGCACGGGCAGTTCGATATTCGGCCCCGGCAATAACAGCGCCATCATGGGGTCCGTGCCGCCGTCCCACCTCGGCACAGCATCCGGGATGATTGGAACGGTGCGTCAGATCAGCCAGGCGACGGGCATCGCGATAGCAGGCACGCTATATGCCGTTATTCAGAGCGATACGCAATCACAACTGCTCGCAGCGGGAACGGCCACAGAGGAGGCGCTGCGACAGTCTTCTGCGATGGGCTTTCAGGAGGTCTTGACGATCATGCTCGTCACGCTAGTGGCGGCCATCATCGTCTCCGCGCTGCGGGGCAAGGATCCGGCCAGCCGCGATGCCGGGCCGCCGGCCTCACGCGCGGCGCCGCCCCAGCGCGAGGCGGCCGCACCCGACGAAACGCAGGGGACGCCTAGCCGCCGAGCGCCCTGACCGCCTCCAGCGCCTCATTGGCGTGACGCTCCATATCACCCGGATCATCAATGACATGGCGCAGGATGCCGTCCTTATCGATGACATAGGTGATGCGGCGAATCATGCTGCGCTCGTCATTCCACGCGCCGAGCGTCTTTGCCGACTCATGGTTTGGATATCCGCTGACGAGGCGAAAGTTGAGACCGCAATGGTCGGCGAACGCCTTCTGGCTTGGAATCAGATCAACGCTTGAACCCCAGACCTGGGTGTCGAGCTTTTGGAATTCGTCGTGCAGCCGCTCGAATTCCCGCAGCTCCCTCTCTCAACCGCCCGTGAAGGCGGCGGCATAGAAGGCGATAACAAGATTCTCTTTGCCTCTAAGATCCGCCGTGCTGATTGTCTCTCGGAATCCGGACGTAAAGGTCAGGTCCGGCAATTGCTGCCCAATATCAGGCATCGTCATGGTGTTCTCACTTTCCGTTCGCCTCGTCCGGCCGCCACGCGGCACCGTCATCGTATCGCTTTCCGGATAGGCCCGTCATTTGCCGAGGGAGCCTGTTCGCCCATCAAAGGAGTAGCGATACCACGCGCGCCCAATCACGACATCCTGTCGGATTGGTCCGTACTCACGGCTGTCCAGGCTGTCAAAACGGTTGTCACCCAGCACGATCAACTCATCCGGCCCGAGTGTCCATGTCTGATCGTCATACCGCCCCTGAGGACGAAAGCTATGGGACACGTACGGCTCGGGAGTCAATTCGCCATCAACGATGAGGCCATCGTTCGTCAGCGAAACGGTCTCGCCGGGCAGACCACAGACGCGCTTCAATGAAACGAGGCCATCATTCGGCGCGCGAAAAACGAGGATTTCACCACGTTTGGGCGGTAAACCGGGCCCAACCTTGCCGACGGCGATAAAGTCGCCTTCCCGCAAGGCCGGCTCCATGCTGTGGCCCTGCACGCGTCGGCGTCGATACAGCGCAAACGCAACCCTGATGCCATACATCTGCCACAACAGATGGAAACGCACAATGCGGAGGCCTATGAGCTGCATCTTGAGCCACGACATCTGAAGAATTAACCAGTAGTACGTCAGCACACGGCGCATGGGACGGCTTTCCTTGCGGGGATTCCTTGCGCTACTGTACCATCGTTCAGTCTTGGAGACGTTCACACCAGTACGAAACTGACGAAGAATTGGGAGGCTCAAATGTCCGGTCTGAATGTAGTTTTGCGGTTGCTCGAGAAGGTCTCACCGGCGCCCACGGTGAATGCGCACTGTGATATCCCCTGCGGAATCTATGATCCGCACGGCGCGCAGATCGCCGCACACACCGTGGTCAGGATGGTTCAGCTCATCACCGATCTGGGTGAGCCCGCCGACACCGAGGCGCGCAACAAGCTGGCGCGCTACGTCGCCGTCAAGGAGGAGCACGCCGAGCTTGCCAAGAAGGAACTCCGCATCCTGTGGGGCGACTATTTCCGCCCGGAGCATGTGGAGCAGCATCCGAACCTGCACAACCTGTTCTTCACGGCGATGAAGCAGGGCTCCGCCGCGCGTCAGAGCGTGAGCATGGACAATGCGCAGGCGCTGGTGGCGACTGTCCAGGAGATTGCAGAGATTTTCTGGACGACGAAGGGCGCGGAGACGTCCCGGCAGCCCTCCCGGCAGACCTCCGGCGGAGAGATTGTTTATCCGGCATAAAGACACGAGGTGAAAGGAATGGGCGAGGTTAAGGCTGATTTGCGCGTTTGGTCCACAGACCAGTCGCGAAACGTCGATCTGGCAGCGACAACAGTAGATACGGGTGCGACCTACTCGCTCATTCCCCGCCCCGTTCTAGAGGAACTGGATGTCGAGGCCAGAGGACGAGTCTACGCCG
The DNA here is from genome assembly GCA_965214725.1 of Dehalococcoidia bacterium. Lineage (GTDB taxonomy): Bacteria > Chloroflexota > Dehalococcoidia > UBA6926 > UBA6926 > VXMO01. The sequence goes on from OZ243973.1 coordinate 703,124, forward strand.
AGCTGGCGGACGGTCGCGTCATCGCATATGAGATGGGCGAGGCAAGTCTCAGCATCAACGGCGAAAGGGCCACCACAAAGGTGCTCTTTGCGCATGAGGGTGAAGAGCCTCTCATCGGTGTGGTCACCCTGGAGGAGATGCGCTTGGCTGTAGACCCCGTCGCCGGCGAACTCGTCCCCGTGCGCTACATCCGGCGGTAACCGCTTGCGCGAGTCTGAACGCGAGCGAGCAGGATTAGGGCAGAACTGTGGGCTACGCCGTCCACCAGATGCGCGTCGAAAGTGTTAACCGTACTCGTAGTGTGACCGTCGATGCGTTGGTCGATACGGGAGCGATGCTGCCAATGATGCCGGCGCGCATCCTGCGCGAGCTCGGCATCGAGCCCACCACCCAGGTCACAGTCATCTTGGGGGACGGCAGCGAGCAGGAGTTCGAGCGGGGAGGCGCGTACATTTCCATCGATGGTGATGGCGACCTCATGCCAGTTCTGTTTGGCCCGGACGACCAAGAGGCCATCATTGGCGTTGTGCCACTTGAGATCTTCGGGCTTGTCGTCGATCCGGTTGACGGCCGGATCGTCTCACGCCGCCATTTACGGGTGTGAGTCTCCCCTGCGATAAATCCCTACGGGTAGCCGGTGTCACGGTCAAAGGGCGGCTCTGAACTGACACTGCCGTTGGCGTCCAGGTACCAGCCGTAGCTGCCGCTTGGAGCGTTCATCGCGCCAACGTTGAGGGTTGTCTCTGCCGAGACGATGGCGGCTGTCGATTCCAACGCGGCGTGATCCACAAGCAGCTCAAACGCCAGCCACGAGCACGTCTCCGCGCCATCCGATTCGTCGCATTGGTAGCCGGCGACTGTTCCCTCAGTCGGCGTTCCGACCTGACCCGAAAGGGTCGGCCAATCCGGCTGCGGAAACACGCGAGCCTCTTGATACACACTGACGGCCTCCTGGAGGAGGGCTTGGTCCGCATCATGAGCACGCGCGGCCAATATGCCAAGAACGGTAGGGGCGGCGAGGGCGCCAAGCGCAATAAGAACCACGACGACGATAAGGGCGGCGAGTTCCCGTCTGAACCGTCTCACGCTGGGGCCTCCATCAGGCCGCCGCCGTCAGGAGGCTTCGCGCTTGATTTCGAGGCTCTCGCCGGGGGCGAGCGCAACGCGCTTGACGGTGAGATTGAGCTTAAGGAGCCAGTACCAGAGGGTGCCCTTGCTGATGCCGAGTTCCTCAGACATGCCGGGCAGGCCCAGCTCGTTATACAGCTCGGGCAAAAGGCGCTCGAGGGGGCGCCCGTAGCGCTCCTCCACCTGCTTCATGAGCTTGGTCTTCCCGCGTGCCATTCTACCTCCAGAGCGCCGCTAGTCTATTCACGTGGCGTCGGAAATGTCAAGCAGTCTAAGAGCGATTCCGAACCCGTTCCAAAGCCTTGACAGAACTAACGTGATTTCAGTAGGATTTTGTCGTGATGATTGGCGCCGGCTATTGCTACTCTTATTTTAGCCGCCCCCTGCGGGGCGGGGCGCCGGTGTCGCTCGTCTGAATTGACGCGCACAGGAACGGACATGAAAGGCCCTCCCGCATGAAACGGGGGGGCTTTTCGATTGTCATGACCGTAGAAAAGCAGGCCACGCGGCCGGAGGAAACCGCACACCATGATCGTTGTAATGCGCAATGACGCGACACAAGAAAATGTCGACGGTGTCATTGGAAAGATCCATGAATTGGGTTACGGCGCAGACCACCAGCCGGGCGAGTTCACGAGCGTCGTCGCTGTTATAGGTGATACAACGGCCGGCGGAGACGATGTGCTCAGGATTCTGCCGGGCGTGGATCATGTGATTCGCATCATGAAGCCCTATAAGCATGTGAGCCGTGACTTTCGTAAGCGCGACACGATCATTGATCTGCCGCACGGCATCAAGATTGGGGCGAGCGCGCCGCTGGCGATGATGGTAGGACCCTGCGCAGTTGAATCTGAGGATCAGGTCCGCCAGATGGCCAAGATGGATAAGGAGCTCGGATTCAACATCCTTCGCGGTGGCGCATTCAAACCGCGCACGTCCCCATACGCATTCCAGGGGCTCGGCCTGGAGGGTTTGCGCATCCTCCGCAGCGTCGCAGATGAGTTCGGGCTAATCGTCATCACTGAGGTCATGTCTGAGGTGGACGTGGAGGCGTGTGAGCAGTACGCGGATATTCTTCAGATCGGCGCCCGCACCATGCACGCATTTCGGCTGCTCCAGGCCGTCGGCAAGACGCGCAAGCCGGTTCTCCTCAAGCGTGGATTCCACGCCACCATCCGTGAGTGGCTCCTGAGCGCCGAGTACATCATCAGCGAGGGCAATTGGAACGTCATCCTGTGTGAACGCGGCATCCGAACCTTTGATGATGAATTCTCCAGAAACGTTCTCGATCTGACCGCCGTGCAGATCCTCAAGAGAGAGAGCCACCTGCCCGTCATCGTGGACCCCAGTCATGGCACGGGCGACCGTGACCTGGTGATGCCGATGGCAAAGGCGGCCATTGCGGCGGGCGCAGATGGATTGATTATCGAGGCTCACCCCAACCCCACAGAGGCTCTGTCTGACGGGGCGCAGTCCTTGCCGATTGAGTGGCTCCCTCAACTGCAGCAGGAGATCCACGGCATCGCGCAGGCAGTCGGACGAGCCCTCTAGCGGGGCACACGGATGGGCATCACGGCTTAACGCCGCACTATGATGGTGGATAGACATGCGCAGCATTGGCAGGATGGCGGAGTGGACAAACGCACCAGGCTGTAAACTTGGCGCCTCACGGCTACGGGGGTTCGAATCCCTCTCCTGCCATCACCGCGCTCTCCCCTCCGCGGACACGGGGGCCTAGCGGATGCGATTTGAGCTGTCCGGCGATCTCCTGAGACGACATCCCTCTCTCGTCGTTGGCGTCGTCTTTGTTGACAAGGCCACGAGCCCAACAGATGAACAGCGTGACGTCCTCACACGCGCTCTGCGTCAGGCAGCAGAATCGACCGCGTGGCGTCTGGGCGGCGGTGGGCTGCACGCCCATCCCGGAGTCTCCCGGTGGGAGCAGGCCCTTGAGATAGAGGGGATCAATCCACGAGTCCACCCGCCATCGGTCGCCGCCCTTGCGCAGCGGAGTTTGCGCGGCGACTATGTCCGTTCCATCAACGCGCCCGCAGACCTCGCCAACCTGATCTCCCTGAAACACCTCGTACCCGTGGGCGCGCATGACATGGACCGTTTGCCCGGAGACATCTGTGTGCGTCCGTCCCGTGATGGCGACATGTTCACGCCGGACACCAATTCTGGGGCGGAAACAGCGCCGGATGGGGAGCCGGTCTATGCCACCGGCAGCGAGTTACGCACGCGGCGCTGGGTCTGGAGGCAGGCCGAAAAGGCCATGGCCACTCCCGAGAGCCGCTCACTTATCTTTGTCGTCGATGGTTTTAGTGATGCCACTCGTGACCGTGTCGAGGCGGCAACGCGAGAGTTGGCGCTGCTCGCCCGAGCAACCCTGTCCAGGGATGTCTGTTACGGCTTTGTTGATGCCAGCACACCCGCACTCGCCGATGATGCTGATTCGCTGGAGCGCGTGTATGAGGCTGAGGCGGACAAAGCCCTCCTGATGGCGTCCGTCACAACTGGCACGGACTCCGAGACATATGCGAGCCCGCCGCCTGACGATGCGCTCGCCGCATGGTCGTTGTCTGACCTGCTGCGGCGTGGAATCCTGGACGGCGTGATTGTGCAGGAGGAACTGCAGGACGCGCTGGATTCCGGCCGCCGCCTGACCATCTACCAGGGTTTTGACCCGACAAGCACAAGCCTGCACATCGGCCATTACCTATCCCTGCGTGTTCTGCGTTGGTTCCAGTTGAACGGCCATCGAGTGATATTCCTCTTCGGTGATTTCACGGCGCGCATCGGGGATCCAACCGGCCAATCCGCTGAGCGGCGTCAGCTGACAGCCGATCAGGTCAGAGCGAATGCGCAGACATGGCGCAATCAGGTCTCGCGTGTGCTTGATCTGGGTGGCGAGAACCCTGTTGAGATCAAATGGAACGGCGAGTGGCTGGATCAACTCACCTTGCGGGACATGATTGAGATTTCTGCGAACGTCACAGTTCAGCAGCTCATTGAGCGGGATATGTTCCAAGAACGCCTGACGCAGCAGCGCCCCCTGCACCTGCATGAAACGCTGTACCCCTTGCTGCAGGGCTATGACTCCGTGGCGATGAGCGTGGATGCGGAACTTGGCGGACGGGACCAGATGTTCAACATGATGGTCGGCCGAGACCTTGTCCGCACCTACAACGGCAAGACAAAGCACGTCCTCATGACGCCGCTCATCCCCGGCCTGGACGGCCGCAAGATGAGTAAGTCCTACGGGAACACCGTTGACCTGACTGAGAATCCCGTCGACATGTTCTTCAAACTCACACAGGTCAGCGATGAGCTCCTGCCGATGTTCTTGAGCGTCTTGACGGACATGCCGGATGAGGAAATCTCTGCCATTCGCGAGAGGCTCGCAACAGAGCCGAACCTGCAGGACGCGCGTGAGCGGTTCGCCCGAATCGTTACGGAACGCCTACACGGCGCAGCGGAGGCGCAGCGGGCTCAGGTGGAGTTCACGCGCGTCGTGGATGGGCGCAGCATACGGCAGGACGTCAACGAAATCGTGCTGGAGCCCTCAGCGGAACAGCCAACCATGCTGGATATCGTCATGGCAACGGGCCTGGCAACGAGCCGTGGCGACGCGCGCCGCCTGATCCAACAGGGCGGCCTTGAGATCAATGACCGCCGGAATGCAGACCCCGCCGCGCAGATATCCGCAGAGGATGTGGACGGCGCCATTATCAAGGTCGGTAAGAGGGGCGTTGTGCGGCTGCGGGTGGAGCGCGCATGAACCTCAACGCACCAACAGTCGGATTCCTCCAACCGGAGGCGACGTTTACGCACCTTGCCGCTATCGGGCACTTTGGGCGCGAGGCCCATTTTGAGCCGATGGAGTCGGAGGCAATCTGCAGGGCCGTTCAGCGCAATGAAATCGATTTTGGCGTGCTGCCCATCGAGAACCTGCTCGAAGGGACGGTTGGGGCGACGTTGGATTTCGTTGGCGCGACGAATGAGATCAACGTGGTCGCGGAGGTCTTCCTGCCCATTCACCATCATCTGCTGACCAAGACATCACTGGAGCAGGTGACGCGCATCTATTCGCACCCGCAGGCGCTCAGTCAATGCCGCCAGAGCATCCGCAGATTGTCTGAGGAGCTGGGGCATGAGATTGAGACGATCGAGGAATCCAGCACGGCTCGCGGGGCGCAGATTGCCGCAGCCTCCGATGACCCCGGGGCGGCAGCCCTGTCCACGGGCGTTGCAGCCCTCCACTATCGATTGCGTGTCGTACGGGAAAACATGGAGGACGGCGCAGGGAATGCCACCCGCTTCTGGGTTCTGGGTCACAACACCATCCCGGAGCCGACGGGCGGTGACAAGACGACAATCCTGTTCGATATCGAGAATCAACCCGGCGCACTCGTCAAGATGCTGAACCTCTTTTCGGCACGCGGGTTGAACGCGACAATGCTGCAATCACGCCCGTCCCGCCTTGACCATGGTGAGGGTCTGTGGGAGTACACATTCATCGTGGAATTTCTGGGGCATATCAATGAGAACGGGCTCGCTGAGGCGTATGCTGAGGCAGAGGCCGGATTGGGGACACTGTGCAGACGCATCCGTCTGCTTGGATCATATCCACGGAGCACATTACGGAAAGACGACTAGGCGCAGCATAGAAGCACAGATTCGTTAATCGTTGTTCGGTTCGCAGACACAGCGCGGGGAGAGAATCGTGACATCATCTTTTGGCGGAGTAATCCAAGGCGGCATGGTCTCGGAGGTCGAGGTGCCTCCGCGATCGCTTGACCTCCTGATTCCTTTTGTGAGCCCTCAACGGCGAACGGCCATTGAGGAGGCGGCGGCAATCGCCAGCGCCGCACTCAGCGGGCGGACAGTCATCAATGTCAACTCAACAGCCAGAGGGGGCGGCGTCGCGGAGCTTGTGCAGAGGCTTTGCGGCTACGCCAAGGGGGCAGGCGTCGATTCGCGCTGGCTGGTCATTGGTGGCGACAGCGAGTTCTTTCGCATCACCAAGCGCATCCACAACAATCTCCACGGCCAGCCGGGGGATGGCGGCCCGCTTGGCGAGGCAGAACGCGCGCACTATGAACAGATCATGTCAGAGAACGCGGACAGCGTCGCTGCCCACGTGCGGCCCGGCGACATCGTCATCCTGCATGATCCGCAGACCGCCGGCCTGGCCGAGGCGATGCTGCATACGGGCGCACGAGTCATATGGCGATCACACATCGGCCATGAGGAGCATGATGCGCGTGTGACAGCAGCATGGGAGTTTCTGCGCCCATATGTCCAGCAGGCAGACCTCACCATCTTCAGCCTGCCCTCCTACGCCCCCGCCTGGCTTGACCCTGCCTCCGTTCACGTCATCTTTCCGTCCATTGACCCGGCCAGCTCAAAGAATGTCGATATGAGCCACGACGCGGCGAATGTCCTGACGACCGTTGGCCTGTTGGCTGGCTCGGCGCCCGCAGTGACTCCGCACTTTACGAGAGACGACGGCTCGACTGCGCCCTTCATCAGCCGGGTGGAACTCGTCACGGAGGGCTTGTTGCCTCACCCGACAGACCGGGTAGTAACGCAGATTGCGCGTTGGGACACGCTGAAGGACATGGCGGGGGTGATGCGCGCCTTTGCGGGGATTGCCGCTGAGGAGCCGGATGCACACCTGTGTCTGGTTGGACCGGCCGTGAGCGGTGTTGCGGATGACCCGGAGGCGCAGCACGTCTTGGAGGAATGTACTGCTCAGTGGCGGGCGCTGCCGGACGGTATCCGCCGGCGCGTCCACCTCGTCACGGTGCCGATGGAGGACCGTGAGGAGAACGCGGCCATCATCAATGCGGTGCAGAGCCATGCCAGCATCGTCGTGCAAAAGAGCCTCGCAGAGGGCTTTGGGCTGACCGTGACGGAGGCAATGTGGAAAGGCAAGCCAATCATCGCGGGCAGTGTCGGCGGCATCCGACAACAGATCATCGACGGCGAGTCCGGCATTCTGTTGCCTGAGCCGAAGGATGATGCGGCATTCGGGCGCGCGATCCACAGCTTGCTGGCTGACCCTGCGCGGGCGGCGGCGTTGGGCGCGGCAGCGAAAGAACGGGCACGCGACCTGTTCCTGCCGGATCGGCACCTGATTCAGTACTCGAAGCTCATCGTGGAATCAATCTCCGAGGCCGCCTGACGCACCAACACGTACGTCCTGCGGAATCACCCCTCAAGGACGCGGGCCAACTCATCGCGGTCAAAGCGCGGCACACTAACACCACGGGAACGCGGCACGGCGTGGCCGATGACCCTCGCCGTAATGCCGTTGTCCGCAAGACCGGCCAGCAGGCCCCCTGCACTATCAGGGTGGGTGGCGATGAGCAGCGCGCCGGCGGCAATCAACCCTAGTGGATCAACGCCAAGGGCGCGGCAAATGGCCTCCGTCTCCTCAGCGGTCATATCACTGAGCGCGTCAACGTCGATGTCCAGGCCGATGCCGGACGCATCCGCCAACTCATGCAGAGCCGTCGCAACACCTCCCTCTGTCGGATCATGCATGGCCCGCAGGGTGGAATCGTCACCTGCGCCGGACGCGAGCAGATCAACTGCGATGGCGGCATCACGAACCACGCTGATGCCGGGGGCGTGCAGGAATTGAGCCGCGCGGCCAATCACTCCCTCAGGGACTCCGGCTCCGCGCAGACGATCGGCGCGCTCAATGGCAAGGATGGCCGTGCCCTCGATACCGACGCCCTTCGTCAGGATGATGGCATCACCGACGCGCGCGCCGGACGTTGGCGTCTCGCTGCCCCGTGCAACCTCGCCAACCATCGTGCCGATGGCGATCGGGCGGTCGATACCGTGGGTGACCTCCGTATGTCCGCCCACGAGTGTCACGCCAATCTCAGCGCAGGCATCCAGTGTCTGCCGCATAATGTCCCGCGCGAGTTGAGGCGGTGCGCCATCCGGCAGGATAACGGTCATCACCATCCATCGTGGCATGCCGCCCGTCGCGGCGATGTCGTTGGCGTTGACATGCACGGCGTACCAACCAAGCTGATCGGCGGCGAACGTGATGGGATCGGAACTGACAACGAGGTATTTCTCGCTGTCACCCGCATCGTGACCGGCATAGATAAGAGCGGCATCCTCGCCCATGCGGGGGCCAAGAATAACGCTGGGGTCTGCAACGCCGGCCTGCGTGAGAAGTTCGTCAAGCAGGTCAGGTGGCAGCTTGCCAACACGAAGGGGAGTCTCAGGCGCGTCTGTCATGAGGCCATTATCCCCTACCTGCCGCACATCATTTGCCGTGCTGCTATGTCTCGTGGGCGAGGGTGAGCGCATGAACGCGGGCGGCGCCGGCGCGACGGAGTGTGCGTGCGCACTCCGTCAATGTCGCGCCCGTCGTCAGAACATCATCGATGAGCAGGATATGAGCGCCCCGGATGGAGTCCGGCGTGTCCAGATGAAAGGCATCGCGAACATTGCGAGCGCGCTGTGATGCGCTCTCCGACCGCGCCTGTGCCGCGGCCTCGCCGAGCCGCGTCAGGGCAGGCACGGCCGGAATGTCGGCCACGCGTGACAGCTCCCGCGCAAGGACCTCAGACTGGTCAAAGCCGCGCTCGCGGAGCCGGGCCGGGTGGGCCGGCACATTCACGATGAGGGAGACGGGTGGACTCCATTCGTGCAGGACACGTCCCATCTCCTCAGCGAGGGTTGGGGCGAGGGAACGCAGGCCGTTGTACTTGTACCGACGGACAATCTCACGCACTGCGCCCTCATACGGCCACACGGCTCGCGTGGCGCGGATGCCGGACAGCTTTGGGCAGGCATCAGGGTCAAGCGTTTGCGGGAACGTCTGACGGCACGACTCGCATACCAGCCTTCCTTCTCGTCCGCAGAGCGCGCAGCGCGCCGGGAACACCATTCCGAGAGCTGAATCAACAATCTGCCGTAGGTTCATTTCTGCTGCCGCCGTTGATTCACACTGTTCGTGGAGCGCACAGGAAGCGTGCGATAGGGCTCATGTTGACACCTGTAGGTAGGAATGGCAAAATTATGACTGCTACGAAGGGGAGTAGTAACGCTAGTCTAGCGGACAGCGAGCCGGGGATGGTGGAAGCCCGGTCGTGATGACCCGTGAACTCGCCCCGGAGCGTCCGGAACGTGGTGTGTCTTGTTCATGTGACGGTACAGATGCCACGTCTCGGCGGGGTCGCGCCCGTTCAAACGCTAATGAGAGACTCGGCCCTGTGGCCGGGTAAGGAGGGTGGTACCGCGGGAAAGCGCACGTTCCCGTCCCTTCAGGGACGGGTTTTTTTGTGGGCGCAGCGGCGCGCTGATTCCCTGTCCCATCTGTGCGAGGAGATGCTCAGGCGGTACGGCCACCACGAATCGAGTGAGCATCCCTTGAATGAAAGCCGATAATGCAGGACGCGCAGTAAGTGAGGAGTGACATGTCAGGAAGGTTGCTGGCGGGCGGAGAGTTGGTGTGTGAGGCGTTGCAGGCTGAGGGGGTCGATATCGTCTTCGGTGTCCCCGGCGGCGCGATCCTGCCGCTCTATGATCACATTCTGCGGTACCCCTCCATTCATCACGTCTTGACCAGGCATGAGCAGGGCGCGGCACACGCCGCGGATGGGTATGCGCGCGCAACCGGCAAGGTGGGGGTCTGCATCGCCACGTCCGGGCCGGGCGCAATCAACCTGGCCGTTGGACTCGGCACTGCCTTCATGGACTCCACGCCCATGGTGGCCATCACCGGCCAGGTCACGCGGCCGGCCATCGGCAAAGACGCATTCCAGGAGACGGACGTCACCGGTGTCACCATCCCCGTCACCAAGCACAACTATCTGGTGCTGGACCCCACAGAGATTCCGCGTGTCATGAAAGAGGCGTTCCACCTTGCGCGATCAGCGCGGCCGGGACCGGTGCTCGTTGATCTGCCGCGTGACGTGCTGCAAGAGATTTCTGAATACCACGGCTATCCGGAGACGGTGGATGACCTGCCCGGGTTCCAACCCATCACACACCCGGACCCTGCGCAGGTGCGGGCGGCGGCGGAGATGATCAACGCCGCCAAGAAGCCTGTCATCCTTGCCGGGCGCGGCGTGCTGATCTCCGGCGCGGAGGCGGAGCTTAAGGAGTTGGCGGAGAAATCACAGATTCCCGTCATCCCCACTCTGCTCGGCATCGGCTCATTCCCGGGCAGCCACTACCTGCACCTGAGCCTGATGGGCATGCACGGTTCCGCGTTCGCCAACCTCGTCGTTGACGAATGTGACCTGCTGATCAACGTCGGTTCACGGTTTGATGACCGCATCATCGGGCGGGTGGCGGATTTTGCGCCGAACGCGAAAATCATCCATGTCAATATCGACCGCTCATCGATTCACCAGAACGTGGTCGCGGACGCGCCCGTTGTGGGAGACGCCAAGAACTCGTTGGAGGCATTGCTGCCGCTGATTGACAAGCAGACCAGAGCGGAGTGGCTCTCCCGTGTGGATGATCTGCGGCGTGAGCATCCATTTGTTGTTCGTGAGTTTGGTGACAGCCCATCCACGCAGTACATCATCAAGCGCATCCATGAGCTGACCAATGGCAGGGCGTTCATTGTGACGGGCGTTGGGCAGCATCAAATGTGGGCGGCACAGCACTACGTCACGGACAGGCCCAACAGCTTTATCACGTCCGGCGGACTCGGGACGATGGGCTATGAGGTGCCGGCAGCGTTGGGCGCGCAGATGGGTCTGCCCAAAGACGAGGTCTGGTCCATCTGCGGCGATGCCGGGTTCCAGATGACACTTCAGGAACTGGCGACCATTCGCGACGAGAAGGCGCCCGTCAAATTCGCAATCATGAACAATTTCAATCACGGCATGGTGCGCCAATGGCAAACGCTGTTCTATGACAAGCGCTACAGCCAGATCAGCACCACCGGCCCGGATTTCGTCAAGCTCGCAGAGGCGTACGGCATACTGGGCATCCGCGTGGAGGACACCAAGGACGTGGACGGCGCAATCAAGCGGGCGCAGGACTATGATGGGCCGGCCATCATCGATTTCCGCGTCGAGATTGATGAGCTCGTGTACCCCATGATTCCGGCAGGCCAATCCGTGAATGAAATGGTGGAGGATCCATGGACGCAGCAGCAGCCGCTCGGAACGGCAGCGCGATGACGACGCGGCGCGTCATCTCCGCGCTTGTCCATGACCGGCCCGGCGTGCTGAATCGCGTCGCCAGCATGTTCCGGCGGCGCGGGTTCAACATTGCCAGCCTGGCGGTTGGCCATTCAGAGAAGCCACACTTCTCACGCATGACAATCGTTGTCGACAACGTGCCGGAATCGGCGCTCTCTCAGGTCACGTCCCAGCTGTGGAACGTGGTGGAAGTTGTTGAAGTGAATGACATCACAAACGAGGACTACGTGGCGCGAGAGACGGCGCTCATCAAGGTGCGCGCCACGCGTGAGACACGCGGGCAGATTGTTGAGATTCTCGATCTTTTCAGGGGCGCCGAGGTCGTCAGTGTGGCAGCGCACTCCGTCATCATCGAGATCACAGGAACAACGGACCAGGTGGAGAGCCTGCTGGCGCTGCTGGAGCCGTATGAGATTCTGGAGTTGATGCGAACAGGGCTTGTCGCGCTGACACGGGGTGAAGAGGCGCCTGAGAATGGCGTGTTCCGCGGCCCCACAATTGTCGCCGCAACACGGCAGCACTAAATCAGGAACGCAACGGGACGAGACCGGGGGATAGGAAGGGCGCCATGGCAGACATCTATTATGAGAACGACGCGAATCTGGATCACATCAAGGATGAGGTGATCGGAGTCATCGGCTATGGCAGCCAGGGCCACGCGCACGCGCTGAACCTCAAGGACAGCGGCGCAAACGTCATGGTTGGGCTGTACCACGGCAGCTCATCATGGGCGCAGGCTGAATCAGACGGGCTGGAGGTTGGGACGGTTGAAGAGGTCGCTCAGCGCGCCAGCATCATCATGATGCTCATCCCGGATACGGGGCAGAAGCAGGTCTATGACGAGTCCATCGCGCCGTACCTGAGTGAGGGCAAGACCCTCATGTTCGCGCACGGATTCAACATCCATTACAGCCAGATTGTGCCGCCCCCCGGCGTGGACGTGACGATGATTGCCCCGAAGGCGCCCGGGCACCGCGTCCGGCAGCTCTTCCAGAGGGGCGTGGGCACCCCTGCCCTGTTGGCGATTCATCAGGACGTGACGGAGGGCGCGCGCGCCCGAGCCTTGGCATACGCCAAAGGAATCGGCGCGACCAAGGCCGGCGTCATTGAAACAACATTCGCTGAGGAGACCATCACCGACCTCTTTGGCGAGCAGGCCGTCCTCTGTGGTGGAATCAGCAGCCTGGTCAAGGCCGGGTTTGAGACCCTCGTCAGGGCCGGCTACCAGCCGGAGATCGCCTATTTCGAATGCCTGCATGAGATGAAACTCATCGTTGACCTCATCTATCAGGGCGGGCTGGAGTACATGCGCTACTCCGTCAGTGATACGGCTGAATATGGCGACTACGTTTCCGGACCGCGCCTGATTGATGATGGCGCGCGTGAGCGTATGCAGAAAATCCTTGAAGAGGTTCAGGACGGCACGTTCGCCCGCAATTGGATTCTCGAGAATCAGGCGGGGCGGCCGAGCTTCAACGCGCTCAAGGCAGCGGACACAACGCACCTCATTGAGGTGGTGGGGCGTGATTTGCGCTCAATGATGCCCTGGCTCAAAGACACCGTCTAGTCCGCACAGAACCACAACAAGGACAGCACCCATGGCAGACCAGCAACGCGTCACAATCTTTGATACGACACTCCGGGACGGTGAGCAGGCGGCCGGCGCCGGCCTCAGCTGGGAGGAGAAGCTCGAGATTGCCCTCCAGCTTGAACGCCTCGGCGTCGATGTCATCGAGGCAGGTTTCCCCGCCTCATCCCCCGGCAATCTGGAGACTGTGCAGCGAATCGCGAAAGAGGTTCGTCAGCCTGTCATTGCCGGCCTCGCGCGGTGCGTGCCTGGCGATATCGATGCCGCGTGGCAGGCCGTTGAGGGCGCCAAGAAGCCGCGCATCCACGTCTTCATCTCAAGCTCGGATATCCATCTGACCCACCAGATGCGCAAGAGCCCGGAAGAGATGATGGAGCAGGCCATCACGTCCGTTGAACGGGCGAAGAGCTACTGTGACGACGTTGAATTCTCGCCGATGGACGCAACGCGGACGGACTGGGACTTCATCTATCGGCTCGTTACCGCCGCCATCGACGCGGGCGCGACGACTATCAATATCCCGGACACGGTTGGATACGCGATACCGGATGAATTCGGGCGTCTCATCGCCAGCCTCTTTGACAAGGTGTCAAACATCAACAAGGCGACAATCAGTGTGCATTGCCACAACGATCTGGGACTGGCATCCGCCAACTCCATCGCGGCCGTCCAGAACGGGGCGCGGCAGGTTGAGGTCTGCGTGAACGGCATCGGAGAGCGGGCCGGGAACGCATCGCTTGAGGAGGTCGTCATGGCCATCCACACGCGAGAAGACCTGCTCGGATTCACAACGGGCGTGGACACAACGCAGATCTACCGCGCAAGCCGGATGGTGAGTGATTACACCGGCTTTGCCGTCCAGCCCAACAAGGCCATTGTGGGCCTGAACGCATTCCGTCATGAGTCCGGCATTCACCAGGATGCGATGCTCAAGGCGCCAATCACCTTTGAGATCATGACACCGCAGTCCGTGGGGGTGCCGGGATCTGCGCTGGTGCTGGGCCGGCAGAGCGGGAGCCACGCGCTGGATGCGCGCCTGAATGAACTCGGCTACTCACTCTCGAAGGAGGATCTGAGTCGCGTCTATGTCGCGTTCAAGGACTTGGCGGACAAGAAAGAGAGTGTCACAGACCGTGATCTGGAGACGCTCATGGGCGAGGACCGACGCGCAACGGCTGATGACGCGTACGTGTTGGAGCACGTACAGGCGTTGAGCGGCTCTCCTGCCGTCCCCACCGCGACGGTGCGCCTGATTGACCCGCAGGGCGAGGCGCAGACCGCAAGCGCGGTGGGAACCGGGCCCGTTGATGCCATCTACCAGGCCATCACGCAGATTGTGGCAGTGAATAATCATCTGGTGGAGTTCCGCATTGAGGCGGTCACTGAGGGTCTGGACTCCATCGCTGACGTGACGCTCAGAATTGAGCATGAGGGAACAACGTACATTGGACGCGGCGCGGACACGGACATCGTTGTCGCGAGCGCGCGGGCATACGTGGATTCCCTGAACCGCCTCTTGGCATCCAAACACCGCGCCACCAGCGTCATGGCGTAGTCTTACAGAGCAGAGCCACGCAGGCACAAGAACGAGCGGAGCACGACACAGACAATGACAGAGGCAACTGAAATACGGCCACGCACGATGTTTGAGAAGATCTGGGATGCGCACCTCGTCCGCGAGGAGGCTGGCGAGCCGAGCCTGATCTATGTTGATCTGCATCTGGTTCATGAGGTCACCTCGCCGCAGGCCTATGAGGGCTTGCGCCTCACCGGGCGCAGCGTGCGGCGGCCCGACCTCACCATCGCGACCGTCGATCACAACGTTCCGACAACCGATCGCTCGCTGCCCATTGATGACCCGATCTCCAAGCAGCAGATCGAGACGCTGGAGCAGAACACCAAGGACTTTGGCATCACGTTCTATGACATGCACTCTGAGAATCAGGGCATTGTGCATGTGATTGGGCCGCAGTTGGGGCACACGCAGCCCGGCAAGGTTATCGTCTGTGGAGACAGCCACACAGCCACGCATGGCGCATTCGGCGCGTTTGCGCTCGGCATTGGAACCTCTGAGGTTGAGCATGTGCTCGCCACGCAGACGCTGCGTCAGTTCAAGCCGAAGACGATGGAGATTCGTGTGGACGGTGAACTGCCGCCCGGAGTGACGGCCAAGGACATCATTCTCGGAATCATCGGCAAGATTGGCTCATCCGGCGGGGCAGGTTATGTGATCGAATACACCGGAGAGGCAATCCGCGCACTGCCGATGGAGGGCCGCATGACGGTCTGCAATATGTCCATTGAGGCCGGCGCGCGCGCCGGAATGATCGCCCCGGATGACACCACATTTGAGTGGCTGCGCGGCCGCAAGTTCGTCCCACAGGGCGATGAGTATGAGGCTGCCATCGAACGGTGGCGTGAACTCGCGAGTGACGAGGGCGCGGAGTACGACGTGCTCGTTGAACTTGATGCGAGTGAGCTGCGACCCCACGTCACATGGGGCACGAACCCGGAGCAGGTTGTCACGATTGATGACGTCGTTCCTGACCCGGCAGCGATGCCGGACGACAAGCGGGAGTCTGCTGAACGCGCGCTCGCCTACATGGGCCTCGAGGCGGGGACCAGCATCACGGATATCGAGCTTGACCGCGTGTTTATCGGCTCATGCACAAATTCACGGCTGTCAGACCTGCGAGTGGCGGCAGATATGGTGCGTGGGCGCACGGTTCACCCGAACGTGAACGCGATGGTCGTTCCCGGCTCTGCCCTCGTGAAATGGCAGGCAGAGCAAGAGGGCCTGGACGCCGTATTCACGGAGGCGGGCTTTGAGTGGCGCGCGGCGGGGTGCTCCATGTGCCTCGGCATGAACCCGGACATCCTGATGCCGCAGGAGCGCTGCGCCTCAACATCCAACCGCAACTTTGAGGGCCGCCAAGGCAAGGACGGCCGCACCCACCTTGTGAGCCCGCAAATGGCAGCGGCCGCCGCCATCGCGGGGCGCTTCGTCGATATTCGGGAATGGGAGACAGCGCCGTCATAGACGGCGGCGAGGGCAACAGCATGGAAAAGTTCAACTCACACACCGGGGCCGCTGCGCCGATTGATCGGTCTAACGTGGACACGGATTCAATCATCCCCAAGCAATTCCTCAAGCGCGTTGAGCGGACAGGATACGGGCCGTTCCTGTTCTTTGACTGGCGATACACGCCGGACGGCGGTGAGAATCCCGAATTCGTGCTCAACAAGCCGGGATACCGTGAGGCGACTATCCTCGTGGCGGGGCCAAACTTTGGCAGCGGCTCAAGCCGCGAGCACGCCCCCTGGGCGCTCCAGCAATTCGGGTTCCAAGCCGTCATCTCCTCCACCTTCGCGGACATCTTCTACAACAACTGCTTTGAGAACGGCTTGTTGCCGGTACAGCTCCCGGAAGACGTGGTGCGTCAGATCCTCGATCGGATTCGCCCCGGCTATGAACTAACCGTCGACCTCGAGAAGCAGCTCGTCTACGACCGTGAGGGATTTGAGGCGCACTTTGAGATTGACCCTTTCCGCAAGCACTGCCTGCTCAATGGGCTGGACAGCATCGGGCTGACCCTCCAGCACGAGAGTGACATCGCCGCGTTCGAAGAGCGCGCCGGTCTTGAGCCGGTCACCGCTGACGCCAGGTGAATTACGCGATTGCGCTGATGCCGGGGGACGGCATCGGCCCCGAAGTCACCGCTGAAGCCGTGCGTGTGCTTGGCGCCGTTGGCGAGCGTTTTGGCCACACCTTTGACTATCATGAGGCCCTCGTTGGCGGGGCGGCCATTGACGCAACCGGCGACGCATTGCCGGAGGAATCACTCGCAATCGCCAAGAAAGCGGACTCGATACTCTTCGGCGCGGTGGGCGGACCGAAATGGGATGACCCGCGCGCGCGGACACGGCCGGAGGCGGGACTGCTCGCGCTGCGACGCGGCATGGGGCTCTTCGCGAATCTCCGCCCCGTCAAGGTGGTTCCGGAGCTTGTCACCGCCTCCCCAATCAAGGGCGCCATCATTGATGGCGTTGATCTCATTGTGGTGCGTGAGCTGACCGGCGGTCTCTATTTCGCGGAGCCAAAGAGACGGTGGGACACGTCCCGTGGGCGGCGCGCCGTTGACACACTCAAGTACACGGAACAGGAGATTCGCCGCGTCCTGCAAGTAGGATTTGATCTGGCACGGACGCGCCGCGGCCGGTTGGCGTCCGTGGACAAGGCAAACGTGCTGGCATCATCCCGCCTCTGGCGAGAGGTGGCACAGGAAATGGCGGCGGAGAATCCGGATGTGGCCGTCAGCCATATCCTCGTCGACGCCTGCGCCATGATGTTGATCCAACGCCCCGCCGATTTTGACGTCATCGTAACCGAGAATATGTTTGGGGACATCCTGACGGATGAAGCATCCGTCTTGGCGGGTTCAATGGGCATGCTGCCCTCCGCCAGCCTGGGCACAAAGAAGATCCGCAAGCGGGGTGGCCGGCTCTATGGCATGTACGAGCCGATCCACGGCTCCGCGCCGGACATCGCCGGGCAGGGCATCGCAAACCCCCTTGCCGCCATCTCCAGCGCCGCAATGATGCTGCGCCTCTCCTTTGGGCTGGAGGAGGAGGCCGCCGCTGTTGATGCCGCGGTTGACGCCGCCCTCGCCGCCGGATACCGCACGAATGACGTGGCCGGTGTCGGCGTCGCCAACACGACCAATACACGCCTCGTCAAATCGACTGAGATGGCGGATGCGGTCATTGAGCGAATCGAGAACCCGGAGCGGGCGCGAGTTCCGCGCCCGCTGTAGATGTACACGTGAATCGCAAGAAGCAGGACAGAGGATAGCGCAGTGACAATGGCAACGCCGGACGTGATTCTGTATGACACCACCCTGCGTGACGGCACGCAGCAGGAGGGCATCTCCCTGACCGTCAAGGACAAGCTGGACATCACCAGCAGGCTTGATGATCTGGGTATTCACATCATTGAGGGCGGCTGGCCATTCTCCAATCCAAAGGATGAGGAGTACTTTCGGCGGGTGCGCACACTGCCACTGAAAACGGCGCGCATCGCCGCATTCGGCTCCACGCGCCGCGCCGGCATCACGGCGGAGCAGGACAGCAATCTACAGGCGCTCATCGCCTCAGAGGCCCCCATCGTCACGCTCGTCGGCAAGACGTGGGACCTCCACGTCACGGAGGTCCTGGAGACGAGCCTTGAAGAGAACGTGCTCATGATCAGTGACTCCATTGCGTATCTGAAGAGCCTCGGGCGCGAGGCGCATTTTGATGCAGAGCATTTCTTTGATGGCTACGCGGCCAACAGCGCCTACGCTGTGCAATGCCTCAGGGCGGCGCAGGACGCGGGCGCGGACGTCATCCACCTCTGTGACACCAATGGCGGCGTCCTCCCACAACGATTGGGTGAGGTTGTTGATGCGCTGCGTGAGACGATTACGATTCCGTTGGGAATCCACGTCCACAACGATGGTGACCTCGCCGTGGCGAATTCCATGGCAGCCATCGAGCATGGCATCGTTCAGGTGCAGGGCACAATCAATGGCTACGGTGAGCGCTGTGGCAACGCGAATCTGTGCTCCATCATCCCCGGCCTGCAGACCAAGATGGGCATCCGGGTTGTATCTGATGAGCAGCTGAACCGGCTGACCACGGCTGCGCAGGAGATTTCTGAAATCGTCAACATGAGCCTCAACCCATCCCAGCCGTACGTGGGCGCGCGCGCATTCACCCATAAGGGTGGGCTGCACGCGGCCGCCGTCGCCAAGATTGAGCGCAGTTATGAGCACATGGACCCGGAGACGGTGGGCAACTCGCGCCGCATCGTTGTGTCTGAGCTCTCCGGCCGGAGCAATGTGCTCGCCGCAACGAAGGCTATCGGCATAGATCTCTCGCCGGATATCGCGCGCTCCATCCTCGAACAGGTGAAAACTGCGGAGGCGGCCGGCTTTCAATACGAGGGCGCGGAGGCCTCATTTGAGATGCTCGTGCGCCGCGCCCTGCCCGACTACACACCGGCGTTTGTGCTGCAGGACTTTATGACGGTTGTGGAGACGTGGCGGCGGCGCCCCTCCATGAACATGGCAGAGGACAGCGATGACCCGCTCTCTGAGGCTGTCGTCAAGGTGCGCGTGGCAGACGAACAGTTCCACACCGCGGCGGAGGGCAATGGCCCCGTCAACGCGCTCGATGAGGCATTGCGCAAGGCCCTGCGCGGCCGTTTCCCGGAAATCGGCGTTGTCCGGCTCACCGACTACAAGGTCCGCATCCTGAATCAGGAGAGCGCGACGGCCGCCACGGTCCGCGTCTTGATTGAGTCGACGGACGGCGACCATGTCTGGCGCACAGTTGGGAGTCATACGAATATCATTCACGCATCCTGGATGGCGCTTGCGGATTCGCTCGAGTATTGGCTTGTGAATTGGGGGAGCGCGGCACGAGCAGCATCGGGGGTGTGACGTGCCGCCACCGAGCAGGTATCTCCGGACTGGCGCGGATGGCCTCGCGCGTTTCTCCAAGGACGGCGAGGATGTCGTCATGGCCGGCATGACACGTATGCATTTCTACCGCCTCACAGGCTCCACGCCGGAAGAGGCGTCTGACGAGCAGGTTGAACGGTTCTTTGCGCTGCGAACGCAGGAGAATGAGACGGGCGAACGCGTCACGGATACGCTGTCGACAGAATCCGCGACGGACATGGTCACACGTGAGCTCAAGATTCTGAATCTGCCGCAGGTCATCAACCCTGGTGACCCGCTTGAGAATGAGTTGAATCAGCCACCGCCGCTTGACCGCCCCGCGCCTCCGTCAAGCGCGAGCCCGCTTGGGGCGCCGCCTCGGTATCAGCCCGGAGCCGGGCTGCCGCCCGCGCCACGCTATTCGCCCACCGGAGGGCAGACTCGCACGGCGGCGATGACTACGCCGCCACAGTCCGCCGCTCCCGATGCCGGGGCGACAGCGGATGAGCGGGGTGGAGCATCCGGAACGCCGCAGAGTCGATACGTTCGGGCGGAGGGCAGCGTGCTCTGGATTCAGACGCCGGACGGCAGCGAGGAGCGCGTCACCCAATACATGCGGACACACTTTCTGCGTCTCATCGAGAAGGACATCGACTACGCGGATGATGCAGACATCGAGCTGTGGTGGAAATCGCAGGGGAGCCTTGAGGCAGGCAGCACGATGCAGGAGGCTCAATCACAGAACCTGCTCGCGGAGGCGCTCAAGGCGGCGGGCAAACTCAAGGTTCAGGAGCTCGAACTGCTCGAGCAGGTTGTGCAATCATGGCTCACGGCCCGCCGCAGCGCCGGCGGTGATTAGCCGCGCGCCCACAGGCGGGTAAGAAACTCCCTTGCCATATGGTGTGAGGTGGTGCTAGTTTTGGCGGTACACTCGTTCTGATGGATGGTTTGTGAGAAGGGACAACGTGATGACTGAAGGACTTGGACGACGTGTTGATCGACTAGAGGGCGTCGTCGCGAGCCTAAACGAACGTCAAGATGAGAATACCAAACTCCTCCGCTCTCACCAGGTCTTGATGGGGAACATAATGGAAATGCTTGCGGAAGTTCGAAGGGATTCCCGCCAAACTCAGCGGCTATGGGTGAACCTGGCACGCCGGCACGGTTGGCTCGAAGACGACGATTTGTCTTAGCCGAACTGCGATTTCCTATCGCGAAACGGCGAAACACACTTGCCTTTCGCCTCGCGCCGCAATGCTACGCCGCTGGTGAATCTGTGCGCACCCACGGGCGGGTTGGCGGCAGGGATGCGGCGAGGGTGGAGAGCAGAAATCCGGGAATCAGCAGGACGCCCGTTGTCGTCAATGAGCTGAAGATGATCGCCAAGAGCGCGAACGACCCGATTATCATCGCGGCCAGTCCGTCCGCCCTGCCCTGCGTTCGCCGCAGCGCCCCGCCAAGGACAGCAAGGAATGACAGCGCGCCCACCGTCATAACTGCCACAAAGGGCACGATACTGTCGCCCACGTACATATCAGGAACGATGACCACCCTGTACCAGATGGCGGTCGCGACCAAAGTGATCCACCCGGTGGCCGAGGCGATGGCGGCAGCGATTAGGCACATCAGGACGATGGCGGCGCTGCGTCCTCAGCCACGACGCGGAGGACATGCTCGTCAACGCGATAATCATCCGCTGTGTCGGCATCCGGCGGCGAGATGGAGAACGCGCGCACAACCGGCGCGTCCTTATTCTGCAACGACACGAGCAGATAATAGGACCCTGGCCAGATCGGGTCCGTCGTTCCCGGCCAGAACGCCAGATTCTGGTCAGTCCGGGACGGGTACGCCTCTGAGCGGGTGTGGGAGTGATAGAAGCCCCACAACGTCCACCCATTCGCTGAGCATTCTTCATCGATTGACGCATACTCCAGGGGCGCCATCTGATAGCGGTATGGCTTGTTCTTCTCATCCACGATGTTTGTGACGCGCCGGACGCCAATGACGGCGCCATTCTCGCCAATCAGAATGCCGCAGCACTCATCCGGGTCATCATCTTTCGCGTGGGCAATCATCTCATCGATGAATCGCTGCGGTATCTCCAACTCGGTCATACAGAGCTGCTCCTCACGGACGAATATAGGTGTCTCGCTGCGTCGTTATATGCCCGATGACGGCGCCTGCCGCGCCATGCACGCTGAGGGCGCTCAGCAGAGCGTCACGCTTATCGTCGGAGACGGCAATAAGCAGGCCGCCCGATGTTTGCGCGTCCATCAGCATGATTCGTCCGGCCTCGGTGATCCCGGTGTCCCAGGTGACGCCTTCCTCGATCCACATGCGGTTGCGGCCGCTGCCGCCGGGAACAAAACCGCGCTCAATCATCTCCCATGCCGCGGGAATGGTCGGGACATCGGCGAGAAAAACCTCCGCGCCGACGCCGCTGCCGTCCAGCATTCCCTTCAAGTGCCCGAGCAGACCAAATCCGGTGATGTCCGTGCAGGCGTTCACGCCAACCTCAATCATCGCCTCAGACGCGGCGCGATTCAGTTGAGACATGACGGAGACAACCTCCGCGAGAGGCGCAGCATCCAGCGCCCCGTTCTTGTGGGCCGTTGTGAGCACGCCGGAGCCGAGCGGTTTCGTGAGGACGAGGGCATCACCGGGCCGCGCGCCCACATTCGCCACCTGATGGCCGGGCTGCACAATGCCGGTCACGGAGAGGCCATACTTGGGTTCAGGGTCTTCAATGGTGTGACCGCCGGCGATAAGCGTGCCCGCCTCCGCCGCCTTCTCTGCCCCGCCCTTCATGATGCGCCCCAGGATCTCTGTATCAAGTCCGTCCGGGAACGCGGCGACGTTGAGGGCGATCACGGGATGGCCGCCCATGGCATAGACATCACTCAGCGCGTTGGCGGCCGCAATGGCGCCAAAGTCATACGGATCATCAACGACGGGCGGAAAGAAATCGATGGTCTGTATGAGCGCGATGTCATCTGTCAGCCGATAAACGGCAGCGTCATCACCCGTCGCGATGCCAACCAACAGGTTGGGATCGGTCACTGGCGGCAAATTGCGCAGGACCTGCGCAAGCTCGGCGGGGCCGAGTTTCGCTGCTCAACCTGCGCAGTGTGACAGGCTGGTCAGCCTCACCTGTTCCGATGTCGACATGTATCCTACCCTCCGTTTGTGCCTCGCATCACACGTCGGTCTCTCAAGTATAGCCCCGTATGCGCTGCGCCCTCATTGGCGCAGTGCTGTACAGTAGAGGTGTCATGCCGCACGTCAGCATCGGTGGCGAGTCCGTTTACTACGAATCACCTCATCAGCTCTCCGAGGCAGCGCCCGGGGCGCGCATTCTCTTTATCCATGGCCCGGGGGTTGACCATCGACTCTTTGCGGACCAACTGAGATTCTTTTCGCCATCCCAGACGCCCATCGCCTTGGACCTTCCAGGCCATGGGCAGTCACGTGGAGAGGCGTTGGAGGACGTGCCGGACTGGGCATCATTCCTAGAGGAGTTCATCGACACACTCTCGCTTGCGCCCGTCGTGCTGGTTGGGCACTCGCTGGGCGGCGCGATCGCCCTCGAGTATTCGATCAGGCACCCACGGCGAGTTGAGGGGCTGGCGCTGATCGGCGCCGGGGTCACCTTCCCGTGGGCGGCGGACACCGCGGCGGACATTCTGGAAAACCCGACGGGCTTCTTGGAGACCCGTGCGCTGCGCGGCCTGCGTGAGCCACATATGCCGGCGCCGGCTGAGTCTCTGACCGCGTCACGCTCCGCTCAGCGTCCCATGTCGTCTATGCGTGATTTTGTGGCGGCGGCGAAGTGGGACGCAGGCTCACGGCTCGGCTTGGTGCAAACGCCGACGCTGATCATCTACGGAGAGGATGACCCGCTTGTCGAGCAGGCCGGACAGATTCTTGGCGGAATCCCTCATGCCTCCTTTGATACGATCCCACTCTCACGCCATTTCCCACATCTTGAGATGCCGGACATCTTCAATGATTCGCTGAATCGGTTCATCACGATTGTGCCGGACCTCACGTACATGGCCGGTGGCGAGTAGCCGCTAGTGGCGCGCAGCGCGCCGCACAATCGTCGATGCCATAACGCCGGCTGCGATGCCGTTGTCAATGTTCACCACTGCAAGCCCGAGTGAGCAGGACTGCAGCATGGTCGAAAGCGCGCCCAGTCCCTCGCCGCCATACCCTGTCCCGGTTGAGGTTGGCACAGCGATGACGGGCAGATCGAGCAGGCCGGCGACCACAGGGGCAAGTCCGCCCTCCTGCCCCGCAATGACAACAACAACGGCAGGATCAGATTCTATGACGGCCTCCAGCACCGGAAACAGCCGATGCAGACCGGATATGCCAACGTCTGAATAGACCGTGACATCCACGCCCAACATCTCCGCGATCAGCTGCGTCTGCAGCGCGATGGGCATGTCAGACGTGCCCGCCGTGATGATGGCCGCGCTGCCGATTCGCTCCGGTTCCGGGTGACCCGCGCTGCGGGCGATGATGATGCCGGCCGATGGCTCAAATCGTATATGGGCATCCGGGCGCGCTGCCTGCAGCGCCGCCGCATGATCCGATGACGCGCCTGACAGAGCAGCCACACCCGGCTCATCAAGCAGCGGCATGGCGAGTTGGATGGCTTGATCGACGCTCTTGCCCGCGCACCGGACGATCTCCGGCTTTCCTGTGCGCGCCATGCGTCCGACATCAAGATTGGCGGTCGACCCTACCTCCCGTACTGCATGGAGGCGCAGGCGGCTTTGAGCCTCGTCAACGGTTATCTCACCGGCGGCGAGGCCGCTCAGAATATCACGCACGTCTGTAGGAATCACACCGATCGGTTGTCAACGCCCACGCTCTATGTGGCCGGCACCGGTACCGGGTCAGGGTCAGGATCAGGATCAGGATCAAGATCAGGGCCGGATGGGGCGGGGTCGATGGGATCACTCGGATCGACTGTGCTCCTGGGCTCGGGTGGGGCCTCCGGCTCATCATTGAGCAGGCGCTGGAGATGGTCGCCCTCCACCGTCTCTTCTATCATCAGATACTCGGCCAGCCGGTCCAAGATGTGGCGGTTCTCATTGATGATGCGCTTCGCCTCGTCATAGGAATCGAAAACGATGCTATTGACCTCCTGATCGATGATATCGGCAACGCGTTCGCCATAGTTCCGCTGCTCCGATATCTCACGCCCAAGGAAGATCATCTCCTCACGCTTCCCGAGCGTGAGCGGACCGAGTTTCTCACTCATGCCATAGGTGGTGACCATACTGCGAGCGATGCGTGTGACCTGCTCAATATCATTGGAGGCGCCGGTTGATATGTCGCCAAAGACGACCTCCTCCGCCGCCCGGCCTCCAAGCGCTGCCTTGATCGCGTCAACCAGCTGCGAACGCGTGCGCAGCATCGATTCTTCTCGTGGGAGGAAGCGCGTGTAGCCGCCCATCATCCCGCGTGACACGATGGTGACCTTCTGAACGGGATCAGCATTGGCAGCGATATGCCCGACAAGCGCGTGGCCGGCCTCATGAAAGGCGGTGGTGCGCTTCTCACGTTCAGTGATGAGGCGGCTCTTGCGCTCAGGGCCTGCATAGACACGATCAACAGCCTCAGCGAGCTCGTCGTACATGACGAGTTTCTTGTTGCGGCGGGCGGCGAGAATGGCCGCCTCATTGATGAGGTTGGCGAGGTCTGCGCCGCTGAACCCGGGCGTCTGCTTGGCCACGACCTCCATATCAATGTCAGGGTCGAGCGGCTTGCCGCGCGCGTGGACATCAAGAATCGCGCTGCGCCCGCGCACATCCGGCAGATCGATCGTCACGCGCCGATCGAATCGGCCGGGACGGAGCAGGGCGGGATCGAGGATATCCGGGCGGTTCGTGGCGGCGATGACGATGACGTTGGTTGAACTATCAAAGCCGTCCATTTCAACAAGAATCTGATTGAGGGTCTGCTCTCTCTCATCGTGCCCGCCGCCAAGGCCCGCCCCGCGGTGCCGGCCAACGGCGTCAATCTCATCAACAAAGACAATGGCGGGCGCATTGCGCTTCGCCTGATCAAACAGGTCTCGCACGCGGCTGGCGCCAACGCCAACAAACATCTCAACGAACTCTGAGCCGCTGATTGAGAAGAACGGCACGCCGGCCTCGCCGGCCACAGCGCGAGCCAGCAGCGTCTTCCCGCCACCGGGCGGTCCAACAAGGAGGACGCCGCGCGGGATGCGCGCGCCTAGGCTGGCGAATTTCTCCGGATACTTGAGGAATTCAACAACCTCCTCAAGCTCGATCTTTGCCTCCTCAACGCCGGCAACATCAGAGAACGAGACGGCCGGCCGATTCCCCATAAACATGCGCGCCCGACTGCGCCCAAAGTTGAGCGCCTGGCTGTTGCCGCCCTGCGCCTGCCGCATGAAGAAGATCAGAATCGCGCCAAAGAAGATGAGTGGCAGGAAATTGATGAACAGGCCGAAGAGGCTGCCAAGCCCGCTGCTGCCGCGCGGACGAAGATCCACCTGCCCAGCGCCCTCGCCCACCTCAACACCGCTGGCCGCCAGCATCTCAAAGACGGAGATATCGGGCTCCTTGTTGACGGTGACCTCACGGTTATCCACCGTCATAACGCTCAGAGAATCGTTGGAGACCTCGATGGACGTGATATTGCCGCCTCGCGCCTGATCGATGAGCCAGCCGAGGGACTGATTCCCCTGCCCGCCTGAACTCTGGAGCAAGGTGAAGAGGATAGCCACCAACGCGACGGCAACCAGCACCCAGATAAAGCTGTTGCGAAAGATCCTGGGGTTCATTCGACGCTCACGACCATTTTCACGCATTCACCCTGCATTCCCACCACCATCCGGCGCCGTGCCTGCGCGCTCCCCATCCCGTTTCGGTTCCCACCGGGGAGGCTGCACACGTTTCCACGCCTCAACCTAGTATACCCCTACGGGCTGTGCGTTGTGACAGCAGATTCACGCGCATCATGTCACGCGTGTTGGAGCGGCCAATCGCCGCGAGAACGGCCGCGTACATATGCGGTGGGCGGCTCCCCCCAACACGCGGCGCCTCAATGACGGTATGGGGGCTCGGCATCGGCGCCAGCAGACCCCAGTGCGGTGGGAGTTGAGTGCGACGGACCGCGCTGGCGGGAATCATCAGGTAGTTGTAGTCCGCCACGCGCACAAATGTGGGATCGTGAAACTTGGTGCTCAGCCGGCCCGCCCTCTCCTGCAGGGCAGTCATGCGCCGCGAAATCAGCTCAGAATCCAGCGTTGCCTGCGTGACAGCATCGTGGTCCTGCGCGTCATCCGCGCCATCGAGGATGTCCCGCGTGAGGCCTGCCATCCGGTCGAGCCTCTCCTCTTCGTCGCGTAGGCGATCGCGGTCGCGGAAATCATTGTCATCACGCCGGAAATCGGCGACTGAGGATTTGACCTCAACAACGTAGAGCGTCTTGTCTCTGGTGAGGCCGGCAAGATCGACGATTCTGCCGCCCGGCCCCTCCAGTTTCACCTCAAAGCCGATTACACGGCAGCGCGCGACTCTGTATAACCAGTCCCATGCCGCCCACTTGAGGGAGTAGGTGAGATCGGATTCGTTGTTGCGTTTGAATGTCATGATGGGACATGCGTTCTTGATGTGACGGAATGATACGAAAGAGGGAGGCATGGCGCAAGGTTTCTCTGCTGCGCGCAGATTGACAGCGGCTCTGCGTGGCGAGCACTATACGCTTTGACGGATATGTCGATGATCGCCGCGCCGGCCAAGAGCGGGCGCGGCTGAGGAGCGCGAGATGAGTATTCGAGGAAAAGCGGCGATTGTGGGGTTCTCTGAGCTGCCGCATCGGCGCTCTTACCCTGGGCGGCATTTCATGGGGATGTACGCGGAGGCGACGGCCAAGGCCATCACAGACGCCGGCATTCGCAAGGAGGACATCAACGGCATTATCGCGGAGCCGCCATTCGGCCTGCCCAGCCTGGGGTTCGCCTACGATTTCGCCGAGTACATCGGCCTGCAGCCCAATTTCGCCACCGCGTTGAATGAGAACGCGGCCACCTTTATCGCCGTCGCTGCCGCCGCCATCAACGCCGGATACGCGGACACGGTGCTGTGCATCAACGGCGCGGGGCCCGTCTCAAACGTGCCCGGCATGTATGCCCCCGCTCCTGACCATGTCGATCCTCAATTTGTTGAGCCGTACGGACCGGTTGTCGCCGCCAACGGCTGGTACGCGCAGATTGCCCGACGGCACGCGTGGGAGTATGGCACAACTGATTTTCAGCGGGCGCGCGTGGCGGCAGACCAACGCTTCAATGCGCAGGGCAACGAGAACGCATTCTTCAACGGACAGCCAGCCAATGAGGAGGATATCCTCAACTCACGCCTCGTGGCTGACCCGCTCCACCTTTTGGAGTGCGTGATGCCGGCGGAGGGGGCGGCGGCGACGATTGTGACGACACCTGAGCGCGCACGGACGCTGCGCAACCCGCCCGTCTACCTGCTCGGCGCGGCGCAGCACAATTCCCGTGCCGAGCACGGCGTTGACTGGGTCGACCGCATCACCACCTCCCCGGCCGTCGTATCCGCCAAGAACGCCTTTCAGATGGCAGGGCTCGGCCCGCAGGATATGGACATGGCGCAGATCTATGACTGCTATACCATCACGGTCATGATCACGCTCGAGGATTCAGGATTCTTCCCCAAGGGCGAATCCGGCCCGTTCTACGCCCAGCACAACACAACGTGGCAAGGCGATTTCCCGGTCAACACGGGCGGCGGCCAGCTCTCCAACGGACAATCAACGGCCGGCACAACGCAGGTTGTGGAGGCGGTGCGGCAGCTGATGGGGCGCGCCGAGAACCACCAAGTCCCCAAGCATGACGTCGCCTTCGTGAACACGTGACGCGGATACATAAGCGACATGTCGTCGCTTGTGCTCGCGACGGAGATACCGTCGTAAGGCCCTGACTGCTCAGCAGGAAAGGCGGCCGGGATTGATGGGGCTTAGTCGGGCCGCGTCCAAGTTCTGGGTATCGCCCCCATCGCGGCCCTCAGCGATTCGCGCGCTCAGGACATCTGCAGCCGCGAGATACGCCTCACGGCACGCCTGCTCAGGCAAGGACTCGGCCCTCGTACGGTAGACGGAAAGGTCACGCTCCGCCGCATCGTAGTAACCGAGTTCCGCGCTGGCAAGGGCGCGGTTGTATCGGGCGCCTGACGAATCCGAAGACAGTGAAATTGCCCAGTCGAGATCGGCGAGCGCCCGACTCGTGTCACCGTCCCGCCCCCGTTGCAGGTATGCGATGGCTCGGCCATTCAATGCGTCGACCGACCGCGGCTTCGCTTCGAGAACAAGTGAAAGCAGGACGATCGACTCATCGAAATCGAAGAGCTCGCCATCGAGATAGGCCATGCCGAGCAGATAGCGGACATCCGCCAACACGTCAGGGTCTGCGGGGGGTGGGTTGGCGGCGCGCAAGAGAACGGCCTTGGCATGATCATAGTTTCCCTGATCAAGATAGACGCGGCCTGCGGTAACCAAGGCCAAATGGCGAACAGCCCCCACAAGCCTCACATTGATCGTGGCCGGGAGCTGAGACGGCGTCGAGGCAATGTCAACGATACGCTGCGTGCCCGGTCTGCTGGAGCCCTGT
The DNA here is from genome assembly GCA_965214725.1 of Dehalococcoidia bacterium. GTDB lineage: Bacteria > Chloroflexota > Dehalococcoidia > UBA6926 > UBA6926 > VXMO01. The sequence goes on from OZ243973.1 coordinate 732,185, forward strand.
GGGGTGGTGACACGGGCAAGAACGCGCCCGCTGTCATATTCGCCCCAGATTGTGAGCAGCGCGCCGGATCTCTCCGTGACGTCTCGCGCTTCACTTTCAGAATGAATCGTCACCGGCCACAGGAATGTACGCGCATTCGGGAGTCCGGGGACATCGAGCTCGGCATCAATGCGCTCCCGCAGGCGGCCGGACACATTATATCCCTGCCCGCCGACGGTGTAGTTGGCGAACGGCGCAAGCAGGATGAGAGATTCGCCATCCTGAGCCACGACGGCGGGAGTGGGTGTAGCGGTAGGCACAGGAACAGACGTGCGTCTAGCGACGGGAGTAGGCGCAACAGTAGGATCGGGAGCAAACATGGCTTCGAAATCCACGATTCCTATCGAGATCGACAACACTGCGGCTAGCGCCACAACAATAAACAGTGAAGCAGCCACGGGGGCACGTGTTAGATTGAAGAGGCTCCCCCGCGCCGGGATCTTGGTCCCGCTTTCGGCCTGCGATTCGCCCTCCTGTTGGGGAGGGGTGGCGCCCTCAGCAACGGGCTTTGCCTCCGTCGGTACGTCGGGTTGGAAGCCTGCGGCCTGGAGAAACTCATCGCGTTCCTCCTGCGTGAGGCGGAGCACATCGGCACAGCGTGCCACGTCTTGGCGGTGCCGAGGCCTCTCAGTCACACCCTCCCGCCAGCGAATAAGCGTGAGGCGGTTGACGTTCACACGGCGGGCAAGTTCAGCGTCGCCGATGCCCGTGCGGGACATGTATTCCGTCAATAGATCGCCGAATGAGCGCGAATGTGACATGTGTGCCACTCGTTTCAATGCGAATGAGACAGTGTTGTAGTCAGAATTGTAGCCATTTCAGCGCCACTGTGGTTGTGGGTTCGGCAACGGCCGAGCCTGAGACAATGATGGAGGAGGCGAATGTCATGCGTACACCATGGATTGTAATCATCGTGCTGCTGGCCTCAGCAGTGATGTGGGCAGGCTGCGGAGCATCAGAGGAGGAGCCGGAGTATGACGATTCTCCCCGTCCAACCTCAACCGCAGTGATCATTATGTCTACACAGTCAGAGTCACAGATAACGCCCTTCCCTGTAGTAGGCAGCGACAACGCAACAGCTGTGGCTCCGGTCAATGACCAAGAGGGGTTCAATGAGATTGGCGGCACCTCAACGGTCAATGATGAGCCGTATGACCTGACGTTCTTTCAGAGCTACGGCGTCAACCCGTTCATCGACACGGAGGACGACCGTTATTCGACGTTCGCGATGGACGTGGATACGGCGTCCTATGCAATAACACGAACCTTCCTCCATGACGGGTACTTGCCAAACCCTGATTCGGTGCGCGTGGAGGAATTCGTCAACTACTTTGAGCAGGGCTATGCGTCACCGGATGACGAGGCATTCAGCATCACCATTGACGGCTCGCCATCACGATTCGGACTGGATACACACCACATGATCCGCGTGGGGCTCCAGGGCAAGACAATCGCTGATGACGATCGCAAGGATGCCACGCTCATCTTCGTCATTGACGTGTCCGGATCGATGGGAAGCGACGACCGCCTAGGATTGGCCAAGCGCTCGCTCCGGCTGCTCGTGAACAGTCTGCGGCCTACCGACAAGGTCGGCATCGTCACCTACGGCGACTATGGCAGGGTCGCGCTGGAGCCGACACGCGTCGACGATGATCACATACGATCCATTATCGGCGTCATTGACGGGCTCGCGGCCGGCGGGTCCACGTATGCGGAGGAGGGGCTCGAGCTCGGATACCGCATGGCGGCGGATGAGGCTGACCCGGACCGAATCACCCGTGTCATCCTACTGTCTGACGGTGTGGCGAACGTTGGGAACACCGGCGCCGACAGCATCCTCACGACCATCCGTGATTACGTGGACGAGGGTGTCACGCTGACCGCAATCGGACTCGGCATGGGCAATTTCAACGATGTGCTCATGGAACAGCTGGCCAACAACGGCAACGGCGCATACTACTACGTGGACACGCTCTCAGAGGCCCGGCGAATCTTCGCCGAAAACCTTACCGGAACGCTCCAATTCATCGCGCGCGATGCCAAGGTTCAGGTGGAGTTCAATGAGGAAAGCGTCCGCAGTTATCGGCTGCTCGGTTATGAGAACCGGGACGTTGCTGATGTGGATTTCCGCAATGACGCGGTGGATGCCGGGGAGGTTGGAGCAGGTCACTCGGTGACGGCGCTGTATGAACTCAAGATCAATGACGGCGTGCCACATGACGCTGCGCTGGCCACGGTGAGAGTGCGCTATGAGGATCCCGACGACGGCGCTGTGAGCGAAGTCATGCGTACCGTCGCCACGGGTGACCTGCATGCGGAATTCACTGACGCCCCACTACGCTACCAACTGTCAGCAGTGGTGGCGGAATTCGCCGAAGTGCTGCGTGATAGCTACTGGGCACGTGAAGGAAACTTGGATGATGTTGAGATGGAGGCGCATCGCCTGCGACGGCTGCTCACGGATGATACCGATGTGTCAGAGTTTGCAAGCCTCACGGCCGAGGCGGCCCGCATACATGAGGCGGACGGCAGTCGATAAGGGGTTGCAGACGTCATACTGGCTCTGACCTAGCGCAACCAATCAGCGCCTGCCCCGTACGCGGTACGTGGCAGGCGCTTGCTTTGCCCCCTCGCTGTTTGACAGCATCACCGTGCCAATGCTACGTTTCAACCGCAATGCTAAGGTGCGAAGGGGGTAGAAATGGCACGACCGATTGTTCCTGTTCCGGATCCGGCAACTCAGCCGTTTTGGGACGCATGCAACGAAGGCAAGCTCATTGTGCAGTACTGCTCAATGTGTGACCGACGGCAGTTTCCGCCTGAGGCGGCATGCCGTGACTGCGGATTCAATTTCCATCTGACCTGGCAGGAGACCAGTGGACGCGCCAAGATTGTTGGCTACTCCATCACGTATGACTCCCGCCTCGTTCAGTGGCATCCGCTCCAGCCGTTCCTCAACGTCATCGTGGCGTTGGAAGAGGACCCGATCATCAATTTCCATACAAACATGATTGAGGACTTCGGAACGAACCTCACCGAGGAGCCCGAGATTCCGATCGGCGCGACTTGCGAGGTTCAGTTCGTTGAGGCCGCGCCGGGTCGCATGATCCCGGAGTGGAAGCTGGCCTAGTAGAATCAGCCAACTCACCGTCGCATCAGCGGCAGGTGGGGCTAGAAAGGAAATCACTGAGACATGGCACGTGAAGTCAATTGGGAACGAAATCACGACCCCGTCGGCATTTGGTCCGGGCGGGGCAAGGCTGCGCTCATCGCGCGCGGGCACTCCCCAACGGATCGCCGCTGGGACGGCGAGACGCTTGAGAAGTCGCTTGGCGCCTACATGATGATCGCGGTGCAGAACGCGCTTGATGATGCCGGCATCACCATTGATGACGTCGATGGCATCGTCGGCTCCGCCGGCGGTCAGCCGAATGGCGCGCCGCTGAGCGATGTGTGGGGGCCGCGCCCCTACTTTGATGCGCCCTATGACTCGGAGGACGGCCTGACACACGTCACCGGCCAGTGGCTCCGCCAGCAGATGGGCTTCAAGAACATCCGCTACATCAACAACCATGGCGACCCGATCTGGAACCTGATCGGGCAGGCCGCGCAGGCCATCGCAGATGGGCGCGCAGAGACCGTCGTGGTCACCTATCCGAACGGCAACCTGCCGGGCCGCTACCACCAGGACCCGTCCAATGAGGCGCGCGGTGGTGAGGTCTGGCCAAACACGTGGGGCTGGGGCCTCTCCGGCCAGGGTTTCACGTTCAACCAGTACTGTCAGAAGTATGGGACGAACCATGACCGCATGGCGCCATTCGTCGTGCAGGAGCGCAAGAACGGCCTGCTCTGGGAGCACAGCTACTATGCGCAGCATGAGCCCGGTGAGTTCACAGAAGAGGATTACCTGAACGGGCGCATGATTGCGCGCGATCTCAGCATTTTCGACTGTGACCGTCCCGTCCTCGCGGCGGCGGCATACATCATGACCACGGCTGAGAAGGCCAAGGACATGAAGCAGACGCCGGTCTACATCTGGGACCACACGGAGAGCCTGTTCTCCCCGCGCAGCCTGGTGCAGACCATTGATGATACCGAGGAGTGGACAGACATCCAGGCTCAGCGGTCCTACAACGGCTCCGGCATCACGGCGGATGACATTGACGTGTTCGCGCCGTATGACGGTTTCGCAGTGTTCACGCAGTACTACATCGAGGCGTGGGGCTGGCGTGGCGTCAAGCGCGGCGAGTCGCATGACTTCTATGCAGGCGACATCAGCCTGAAGGGGCCGAACCCGCTCAACTCCGGCGGCGGCAACATGGGCACCGGCCGCATGCGCACGGTGTTCATCACCGATCCGTTGGAGCAGCTCCAGAACCGCGCAGGCGAGCGCCAGATCACAGGGCGCGCCGAGATCGCGGTCAGCCACGGCGTCCTGCCAATCACGGCCGGCACCGTCGTCATGAGCACCAACCCTGGCTAACACCTGACTCCACGTTAGCCTCGGACAGCGAGCGAAAGAGAACCGCCCCCGCCGCATGATTGCGGCGGGGGCGGTTCTCTTTCGTCACCCGCTCGTGGCTCCGGCGCGCCGTCTATTCTGCTCGCACCGCCGCCGCTGACATCACCAGCGCATCGTACACGCGAACCATCGCCTCCGTATCACGGGCGCAGTAGGCGAGCAGGTCGCCTCTGATGGCGGCCTGCTCATCCGGCGGAGTGTCTGCCGCAACCATACGCGCATACGAGACCGCCGCCACCGACCCGTCTCGGATGCTCAAGTCCGTGTATCGCAGCGCCGGGGCGAGGGCGGGCAGCGCGGACTTGATGGAAAAACTGCCGTGAAAGGCAGGGTGATAGTAGTGCCGCCGCACAATCTGCAGCAGATCGACGATGCGCTCTGTTAACGACAGGAGCTGCTCCGCATACGCCGGGAAATGCTCCGCCAGCCGCTCAATCGTCTGTTTCTCATAGGGTGAATACGCGAGGATCGCGCCGGCGGGCGGCGTGGCCTCCAACAGCGCGCGTATCAGCCGCTCCCGCGGGTCATCCGCGTCATCGTTCAGAAACTCCGCATGGCGCGTCTCGCCTGACTCCTCCCGGACATGGAGCGACCACTGGAACGGGACGGCCTGATACGGCCGCGTGCCGATGTACATGGGCACGGCCGCGCCAACCGCCTCAAAGTCGAGGAAACTGACCGGAAACGCAATATCGCTGAGCGTGGCCTCGAGGTCCGGTCCGACGAACGGCTCTCCGCTCACGAGGCTGTCCCGGACACGACGCTGCATCTCACTGAGCAGGGCATCATGGTCAGCATCACGCGGGATGGCGTCAATGGTGGTGATTCCTGCGTCGTACAGCCTCTGCACGAGGGCGGGTTCGACTCGTCCGGGCAGCTCGCGGATGGGATTCGGCGGCTCATCCGCGTGACAATACTCAAAGAAGGAGCAGCGATACGGCTTCCCGCAATGACGGCCTGTCGCGATGTCAGGCATCTCATCGGCCCTCAGCATCGCCCACATGCGCTCCAGCTCCGCCGGCACACTCTCCGTCACGAAACGCCGTGCGCGATCCGTGACATCCGCAAGCGTGAACAGCTGCTCCAGGTCATAATCACCGCCCTCATACACATAGCGGTTGTTGAGGTGCATCAAGTACGCATTCGTGACAGGAACGCCGGCGCCTTCAAGGGTGTACAGCTGAATGGCCACGTCCGTGATGTGCTCATCCTTGACGCTTGTTGTCGACTTGACCTCGATGAGGTCAAAGCCGCCCGCCGGATTGCGGGCCAGGATATCGACCCGCGTGCGGATGCCCTGAAAGGTGAAGGCGGCCTCATACAGGGCGGGCGTCAGAAAATTGGACAGGAGGAGCCTGGTCCTCCGCGCCGCGCTCTCGTGAGCGAGGTATGACTCCATGATCAGCGTGCCGCCCGGGAAGCGCTGCTGCGCCAACTCACCCACCGCAGCGCCGATGTCGAATCGCGCCTGCAGCGCGGCGTCAACGGGATCCGCCAGATTCCGATGATTCGTCTCGAGGTACAGCCGCTTAAGGCACTGCAGGCCATACTGAAAGCGCGACTTGGACAGGCTGGGAAAGGTACGCGCAGCGTTGCGTGTTGCCATCGGCTCTCTCGTGGTTCTCTAGACGCCGTTCACTTTCAGTCTACGTCATTGGCCTCACCGGCACAGGTTTGGCGTCTCCCCGTCTGACACATACGGTTGCTCTGATATGTATTGTTCATGATCTCCCGCGTGGCTCAGCGATTGACATGATCTTTGGCAGGGTGCTATTGTCCGAACGGCAATAGGCCAAGAGTATCGTTTGGGGGAGGGGTAAACATGGCGCGACCGATAGTACCCGTCCCAGATCCGGCGACTCAGCCGTTCTGGGACGCATGCAACGAAGGCAAGCTCATTGTGCAGTACTGCTCAATGTGTGACCGACGGCAGTTTCCGCCTGAGGCGGCATGCCGTGACTGCGGATTCAATTTCCATCTGACCTGGCAGGAGACCAGTGGACGCGCCAAGATTGTTGGCTACTCCATCACGTATGACTCCCGCCTCGTTCAGTGGCATCCGCTCCAGCCGTTCCTCAACGTCATTGTGGCGTTGGAAGAGGACCCGATCATCAATTTCCATACAAACATGATTGAGGACTTCGGAACGAACCTCACCGAGGAGCCCGAGATTCCGATCGGCGCCACCTGCGAGGTTCAGTTCGTTGAGGCCGCGCCGGGTCGCATGATCCCGGAGTGGAAGCTGGCATAACGCGCGCCATCGAGTCCTAACAGGACATCAGCGCGAATCAGACAGGACGAGAAGAAAGGAATTCACGCACATGGCACGTGAAGTCAATTGGGAGCGAAATCACGATCCCGTCGGCATCTGGTCCGGACGGGGCAAGGCTGCGCTCGTCGCGCGAGGGCACTCCCCAACGGATCGCCGCTGGGATGGCGAGACGCTTGAGAAGTCGCTTGGCGCCTTCATGATGATCGCGGTGCAGAACGCGCTTGACGATGCCGGCATCACGACGGATGACGTCGATGGCATCATCGGCTCCGCCGGCGGCCAGGGCAATGGGCAGCCGTTGAGCGATGTGTGGGGGCCCCGCCCCTACTTTGATGCGCCCTATGACTCGGAGGACGGCCTGACACACGTCACCGGCCAGTGGCTCCGCCAGCAGATGGGCTTCAAGAATCTCCGCTACATCAACAACCATGGCGACCCGGTCTGGAACCTGATCGGGCAGGCCGCGCAGGCCATCGCAGATGGGCGCGCAGAGACCGTCGTGGTCACCTATCCGAACGGCAACCTGCCGGGCCGGTATCACCAGGACCCCTCCAATGAGGCGCGCGGCCCAGCCGTGTGGCCAAACACGTGGGGCTGGGGACTGTCCGGCCAGGGTTTCACGTTCAACCAGTACTGCCTCAAGTACGGCACGAATCATGACCGCATGGCGCCGTTTGTGGTGCAGGAGCGCAAGAACGGCCTGCTGTGGGAGCATAGCTACTATGCGCAGCATGAGCCGGGTGAGTTCACAGAAGAGGACTACCTGAACGGGCGCATGATTGCGCGCGATCTCAGCATCTTCGATTGTGATCGCCCTGTGCTTGCGGCGGCGGCGTACATCATGACCACGGCTGAGAAGGCCAAGGACATGAAGCAGAAGCCGGTCTACATCCTTGACCACACGGAGAGCCAGTTCTCTCCGCGCAGCCTGGTGCAGACCATCGACGACACCGAAGAGTGGACGGACATCCAGGCGCAGCGGTCCTACAACGGGTCCGGCCTGAAGCCTGAGGACATCGACATCTTCGCGCCGTATGACGGTTTCGCGGTGTTCACGCAGTACTACATTGAGGCGTTCGGCTGGCGTGGCGTCAAGCGCGGTGAAGCGCATGACTTCTATGCAGGCGACATCAGCCTGAAGGGGCCGAACCCGCTCAACTCCGGCGGCGGCAACATGGGCACCGGCCGCATGCGCACGGTGTTCATCACCGATCCGCTGGAGCAGCTGCAGGGCCGCGCGGGTGAGCGCCAGGTCACCACAAAGGCGGAGGTTGCTGTGACGCACGGCGTGTTGCCGATCACAGCTGGCACCGTTGTGATGGCCACTTCACCCGACTAGAAACTTCTGTCATACTACAGAGGTCATGAGGCAACTCCCTGCCGGTATCGGCAGGGAGTTGCCCTACTAACAACAACACATGGGGTGTAAGGTATGGTGATACTTCTGAGCTTTGACATTGACGGAACACTCGAGCTGGGCGATCCGCCCGGCGGCGTGACCACCGAGATGGTTCGCGCAGCGCACGAACGAGGGTTCGTCATTGGAAGTTGTTCAGACAAACCTCTTAGCGTCCAGCGCAAGATCTGGGAGGACATGGAACTCACCCCCGCATTCGTTTCCGCCAAGCATCAGCTCGGCAAGGTGAAGCGCGAGAACCCCGCGGATGCCTACTACCATATGGGTGACCGCGATACCGATTACCTCGCTGCCAAGGATAATAATTTCGGGTTCTGGTGGGCGCATGAGGCCGCCGAACAGCCGTGGCTCGAGTTCGATATGAACAACCACGTGCAGATCCCCATCTCCAGCTAGATTCTTCGGCTCCGCGCGAACGCGCTCCGCTCAGAATGACATCCGGGGGGACGGGCATTCCCGATCGCCCGGGTTACTACGTGTGGGGAGGGCTTTTCTCAGCCTTGCGAGGGGGGTGGAGAAATCTTGAGCGGGATCATTGTTGCCTCATGCCCATCAATGAGCCACGAGACCTCATAATCACCGTACGCGGGAAACGTGACACCGTGCAGCCCCAACGCGATGCGCTGCGTGCGATGCGTATAGCCGGCTTGCGGCCGCGCAATCTCCACCTGTGTTCTCAGTGGAGGAACAACCGCTCCCCCATCCGCGTCAATCATGTGGACCTCAATGGTCTTCTGCCCTGCCTCCACGGCCTTGAAGCGAAAGGCGGCGACAACGTAGAAGGCGGGATGGGTGAGAGGGACGTCCGGGGCGTAGATGGTGTCAAAGCCGATCCCGACTGCCGTCAGCTTGGATGAGTTCTCGGCATAATCACAGACAAAAGCAAAAGCGACATCCATTTCGCACCCCAATCACGGGAATCAACGCAGCAAAGAGACCTAATGGTCGGGGTGCCCGGATTTGAACCGGGGGCCCCCTGCACCCCATGCAGGTGCGCTTCCGGGCTGCGCCACACCCCGACCGACGCTTGCGCATGATACTCGCGGAGAAGGCAACGGCGCAAGGAGAGGCAGCCACCCGCCGATTAGCTCTTGTAAGATTAGGGGAGCCACATCACCCGCAGGACACGTAGTGGAGAGTCACCGGAACCATGCAGGACGTGAGAAACGACGCCCAGGAACTCTATGACCGGATCGCGACGTATCTGGAGCGTCTTTGATCTGCCCTCCAAGGAGTCTCGCGTCTCACAGCTGGACACCGAGTCGGCAAAGCCTGACTTCTGGGACGATTCACAGCGCGCTCAAGCCATACTCAGAGAGGCGGCCGCGCTGCGAGATGACATCACAACGTGGCAGTCGCTTGAGAGGCGCGCACGCGCATTGATTGACCTCTCCGATCTGGCGCTTGCAGAGGATGAAGCAGACCTGGCGCCCGAGTTGGAAGCAGAGCTGCGCGCCGTTCAGGCGTCACTTGAGGGCTTGGAGGCCGCCGAAATGCTCGGCGGGCAGCATGACAGCCGCTCCGCCATTGTGTCATTCCAGGCCGGCGCCGGCGGAATCGATTCGCAGGATTGGGCGCAGATGCTCATCACGATGTTTCGGCGCTGGGGCGAGGCGCATGGCCACAAGGCCCGCATCCTCGACTGGACGGACGGCGATGAGGCGGGGATCAAGCGGGCGGACCTGGAGATTGATGGGCCGAATGTCTATGGCTACCTGAAAGGGGAGGCGGGGGTTCACCGGTTAATTCGCCTCTCACCGTTCGATAATCAGCACCAGCGGCATACATCCTTTGCCCTCGTTGAGGTCCTGCCCGTGGTTGATGATGCCGTTGACGTGTCCATCAGCCCGGATGACCTGCGTGTTGACACATTCCGCAGCAGCGGCGCAGGCGGCCAGAACGTGCAGAAGAATGAGACGGCGGTGCGGTTGACGCATCTGCCAACCGGCCTTGTCGTGAGTGTGCAGAATGAACGCTCACAGGGGCGGAACCGGGAAATCGCAATGCGCATCCTGAGCGCCCGCCTCGTTGAGAGAGAGCTTGCGAAAAGGCGTGAGGAGGAGATGCGGCTGCGCGGTGAGTTCGTCGCGCCCGAGTGGGGCAATCAAATCCGCACCTATGTCCTCCACCCCTACAAGATGGTCAAGGATCATCGCACCGGCCATGAAGAGTCGGACCCGGACGCCGTCTTGGGCGGCAGCCTTGACCCATTCCTGATCACGTGGCTGCGGCAATCTGTTGGGAGGGATCATTCGTGATGCGGGTGGACAACGTGCCCGAAAGGCAGGCACGGGCATGGTGGTGGGGCCACGGCACGGTGATACTGCTCGCTGCGCTTGTCGGCATCATGCTGCTGCCCGGCTGCTTTTCAGGAGAAGAGCCAACGCCAACAGTCAACCCGTTCCTCATTCCCGGCGCCTCAGAGCTGGAATACCGAGATGATGAACTGGGGTTCAGTTTCCGCTATCAGGATGATTGGACAGTCACGCAGGGCAGCGAAACAGAAGGGATTGTCGCCTCACTCGTCTCACCTGACCAGACCGTGACATTCGAGATCGAGCGGGATCTCCCGCCGCCACAGATAGATTTCATGTCATACGGAGCCGCCCGCATGAGATTCTTCCAACAGGTGCAGCCAAGCCTAACGATCTTGGATGAGACGGAAACGACGCTATCAGACGGCACGCCCGCCTATCACGCGGACTGGCGCTCAAGGAACGAGGAGGCCGAAACGACGGGTGAGACGCTCGTCATTTTTCGCGGTGAGGGTGACGATCGGGAGGCGTTCATGATTGTGTCGTCAGGCCCCACGCCGCTCTACAACGCATGGACGGGGCCAATCCTGTTCTTCTACGAGAGCCTGATGATTGAGCAGCAATAGGGACGTGAGATCGCCTGCCGATTAGTCCGCGCCCCGCTCCGCATCACCCATCCCGGCCAAGATGCGGTGCGCCGCGCTGACCGCGGAGAGGGCGGCAACCGCCGCAACGGCGATAAACGGCTCAGACATGATCAGTCCGGCGGACAACAGAACGATGCGGACAGGGCGTGGCGCGAGGATGCGGCCGCCGCCATTCAGGCCAAGCCCCTCTGCGCGTGCCCGTGCGTAGCTCACCAGCATGGACAGGCCAAGCGCCGCCGCGGTCACAACAACACCGGTCGCGTCGTCATCACGCGCAAAGTACAGGGACACGCCAATGAGGAGCGCTGCCTCGCCAACGCGGTCCAGCACAGAATCAAGGAATGCGCCAGTTCGCGTAACGGTGTCGGTATGGCGTGCCAAGGCGCCGTCCAGCCCATCAAGGAGGCTGCCGGCGAGGAAAATCACGCCGGCGAGGAGCAATGAGCCCTCACTTGCGGCAAAGCCTGCGCCTATCGCGATGAGCGCGCCAAGAATGGTCAGATGATTGGGGCGGACTCTGAGGGCGGCGAGCACGCGGACAATGGGTGAGCGAAGCCTCTCAATGGCGGCATTCACGATAATCGACAGGCGGCTCACGATTGCCTATGGACAGACGCGAGCATCCCTACCCTGCCCATCGCACTGAGCCGGGCAGATTCTATGACGCTGCGGCGGCGCGGCGCGGGACGTACGCGCTGAGCTTGTCGAGGAGTTGGGACTCAACAGTGCCCTCGTCAGGACGGCGGCGCCGGCGGCCACGACGGCGACGGCGCCCCTCAATGCCACGCAGGACATCATAGATGCGCCCCATCGTCACCGCGCCCCACTCCACGGAGGCCTGGGTCATATCCTGTTCACGCTCCGGGCCATAGATGGCAACCGTTGAGTGGTTCGCGCCACGCTCCTCCAACTCAACCGTCTCGCCCGTGTAGTCGGCAACCGTTTGCCGGATACCCTCAAGATCAGGGGATTCAACAGACGTATTGTTGAGGACGATCTGGACGGCAAAGCGGCCTTGCCGTCGGAATGCCCAATTGAGGCCGACGGCGCCCCTCCCCATGCGAACAATGCGTTCACGTGGCCCCTCCGTGCGGGAGAGGCGTGCGTCAGGCATCCTCGTCTGGAAACTCTCGACGAGCTGACCCCAGAAATCCTCCCGGGACGCGAAAGCGGCCGGGATGTCCACCGCCGGAGCCTCGGGCTCGGGGGGGGGCGGTGGCGGAGTGGCACGCCGGGAGCTGCTCCCAGCAGTCTGCGTATTCGCAGATTTCCGTCCGGGCGGCCGACCACGACGACGACGTCCATTTCCCGCGGGAGCAGGTGTGGAGCGAGACGGGGCGCTGCCCTGGATCCCCTGCAGAACGTTGTTGAGGCTGATGCTCTGCTGAATCCGTGCCGCCACAGTCATGATGTCGAGAATCTCGCTGTTGCTGATGCCTTCAGCGAGCGCATCAGACACTGCCTGCCTGATGGCCGCCTCATCACGAACAGAGGCGGCCGTTGCGAGTGAGACGACAATAGACGTTCTGCTATCAAGCGATACGCCGGGTAGGTTGGAGCTAACAAACTCTGTCACGTTCCGTACTCCGCTGCCAAGAATTGTTACATGAGGCCCGAAAGGAGCTCCTTCGCCTCGGGACGGAGCATCTCAGGCGTCCACGGCGGGTCCCAGACGATGTCAACCTGTGAATCATTCACACCCTCAAGCTCAAGGATGCGGCTCTCCACCTCGGGGCCGACTGTGCCAGCCATGGGGCAGCCGGGCGCCGTGAGCGTCATTGTCACATAGACACAATCATCTCTGATATCAATATCGTAAATGAGACCAAGATCATAGATGTTCAATGGAATCTCGGGGTCATAGCACGTACGCAAAACATCAACCACGTGTTCTTCTGTAATTGTATTGGGCACTTGAGCCTCCCACTGACTATTCTCTGATGCATTGACTGCACTGCGCATAGCATACACGTTTTTGCGGTTTGCGTGCCGCCCACCACGACATCGCGCAGAGATATTCCCTATGCTGTTTCTATGGATAGAGGAGCGCATTCACACAGTGGCGCGCGGAGGAAAACACAACCATGACCGCATTTGATGTCATCGTTCTCGGCGCCGGACCCGGCGGGTATGTGTGCGCAATACGCGCGGCGCAGTTGGGGCTTCGTGTCGCCATCGTTGAGCCGGACGAGCTCGGCGGTCTCTGCCTCAATTGGGGCTGCATCCCCTCCAAGGCTCTCCTACGCAATGCGGACGTGCTCAACACCGTCAACAACGCCGCAGATTTCGGCATCACGGTTGGCTCCGTTGAAGCCAGCCTCGACGATGCTATTACGCGGTCACGCCGCGTGGTGCATCGTCTCGTGCGGGGTGTCGGCAGCCTCCTGCGCTCAAATGATGTCACAGTCATCAAGGGTCACGGCACACTCGTGGACGCGCGCGCCGTTCGCGTGGACACGGAGCCGGACATCCTGGAGGCGACCAGAGCCATCGTCATCGCAACAGGCGCGCAGGACCGCGTGCTCCCCGGTGTCGCTATTGACGGCGAGCGGGTTGTCACCAGTAGACACGCGCTTGAACGGCGGGATCTGCCGGAGCGCGTCGTGATCATTGGCGGCGGCGCGACGGGCTGTGAATTCGCGTATTTCTATCGCTCCTACGGCAGCGCCGTCACACTGGTTGAACTGACGCCCACCCTCTTGCCGGGTGAGGATCAAGAGATCACAGCCGTACTGCAGGATTCGCTGAGCCGGCAGGGAATCGATGTGCTGACGCAGAGCCGGGTGAATCGCCTCGTAGACAATGGCGCAGAGCTGGACGTGGATGGCTCATCACGCATTATCCCGTTCGATATGGCGCTCGTCGCAGTCGGCATGCAGGGCCGCACCGAGGGGCTCGGCTTTGAAAACAGTGGAGTCACCACAGGGCCGGGCGGCTACATTGCGTGCGACGATATGATGCAGACAAACGTCGCCGGCGTGTACGCAATCGGCGACGTCACAGGTCCCCCCCTGCTGGCGCATGCGGCGATGGCCGAGGGGGTTGTCGCTGCAGAGGCTATTGCAGGAAACGACCCGCGGCCGCTGGTCAAGGAAGACATACCCCGCGCCGTCTACTGTCACCCACAAGTCGCCAGCATGGGGCTCACGGAGGCGCAGGCCGCTGACCGGGGCATGTCCGTCAGCGTTGGCCGTTTTCCGTATCGCGCAAACGGAAAGGCGTTGAGCCTGGACGATTACGCGGGGATGATCAAGGTTGTGCGAGATTCTGAGACGGGGGAGCTGCTCGGCGCGCAGATGGTGGGGCCGGAATGTGCGGAGCTGCTCGGCGAGCTCTCCGTCGCAAAGATGCTGGAGGCGACGCCGTTGGAGATTGGCCGCGCCGTTCATCCGCACCCAACTCTCTCGGAAACGTTGATGGAGGCATCACTCGCCGCGTTCGGCGAGGCCATTCACATGTAGACTCAATGCATGGAGGCACAACGCCGGTGAGCACATCAGCCACGACTGCGGTTCCGCGTTCAGAGCGTCTAACCCTGCTCAGAACAATGAAACTGATCCGTCGCTTTGAGGAGCGGAGCGCCGAGCACTATGGCCGCGGGAACATCGGCGGCTTTCTGCACCTGTACATCGGCGAGGAGGCTGTTGCCGTGGGCGTCATCTCCCTCCTGAGGGACGACGACAAGATCGTCACACATTACCGCGATCATGGCCATGCGCTTGCACGCGGGCTTGATACGGCGGCATGCATGGCGGAGCTCTTCGGCAAGGCCACGGGCGTCAGCGGCGGCAAGGGCGGCTCCATGCACTTCTTTGACGTCGAAAAGGGATTCATGGGCGGCCACGCGATTGTTGGCGGGCAGCTGCCGCTCGCCGTGGGACTCGCTTTCGCGAATCGGTACCGCGGCGAGGACGCGCTGGTGGCGTGTTTTCTGGGCGACGGCGCAGTCAACGAGGGCGAGTTTCATGAATCGATGAATCTCGCCTCCCTGTGGAACCTGCCGGTGCTCTTTGTTCTGGAGAACAACGGCTTTGGCATGGGAACGCGAGTTGAGCGCGCATCCGCGCAGCCCGTCATCCATCGGCTGGCAGACCGTCACAATGTGCTGAGCGCGCGGGTGGACAATGGGCAGGATGTGTTTGCGGTGCGCGAGGCGACACAGGAGGCAATCGACCACATCAGGGACGGGAATGGCCCATTCTTTCTGGAGATCATGACGTACCGCTTTCGTGGACATTCAATGGCGGATCCCGTGGAGTATCGCCAGCAGCATGAAGTCGAGCCCTGGCTGGCCATGGACCCCATCATCCTGCTGAGCAATAGCCTGCTTGAGAGTGATCAGACAACCGCGGATGAGATTGACGCCATCGATGCGGATGTGGAGAACGAGGTAGATGAGGCGATCCGGTTTGCTCTGGAATCGCCGTTTCCTGCGCCCGCCGATTTGTACACGGATGTGTACGCGTGAGGATGTATCCATGGCGCAGATGACATATCGCGAGGCGATCCGCGCCGGTTTGGAGGAGGCCCTCCAAGCAAACCCGGAGGCGTTCATCATGGGTGAGGACGTGGGCGCGTACGGTGGCTCCTATGCCGTCACCAAGGGTTTCATGGATCAGTACGGCGAGGAGCGCATCATCGATACGCCCATCGCGGAATCGGGATTCGTTGGAACGGGCATCGGCGCGGCCATAGCGGGCATGAGGCCCATCGTCGAGATCATGACCATCAATTTCTCGCTGCTGGCCATGGATCAGATCGTCCACATCGGCGCGAAGGCTCGTTACATGTCCGGCGGGCAGATCACGGTGCCGATAGTCATTCGCACGGTGAGTGGCGGCGGGAACATGCTTGCGGCAACGCACTCGCAGAGCCTTGAGGCATGGTATGCGCGCGTTCCGGGCCTCAAGGTTGTCACCCCATCCAACGCGACGGACGCCCTGGGGTTGCTGCGCTCAGCCGTCGCTGATCCTAACCCCGTCATCTACGTTGAACATTCACTCCTCTACGGAAGTCGATCCGAGGTGCCGGATGAGCATTACACCGTTCCGTTTGGCTCGGCGAATGTTGCGCGCAGTGGTACGGACGTGACAATCATCGCCTACCTGAGAATGGTGCCCATCGCCCTGCAGGCGGCAGAACTCCTGGAGGAGGATGGGATTGACGCCGAGGTGATTGATCTGCGTTCACTGCTGCCGCTGGATTCGCAGACGTTCATCGATTCTGTTCACAAGACAAATCGTGCAGTCGTCGTTGAGGAAACGTGGGAGTTCGGCGGGTTCGCCGGCGAGATCATCGCTCAGATCGGCGAGCAGGCGTTTGATTCGCTGGATGGGCCTGTGCTGCGGGTGGGCGGCGCCAATGTGCCAACACCGTATTCACGCCCGCTCGAGCTGCTGACGATACCCACGGCCGAGATGGTAGCAGACAGAGTTCGCAGCCTGTTTTAGCGGAATCGAGGGGAGAGGCGACCGTGGCAAGCGACGTCATTATGCCGCAAATGGGCTTCGATATGACCGAGGGGATGGTTGCGCGCTGGCTGAAACGCGAGGGGGAAACGGTCACGCGCGGTGAGGCTATCGCGGAAATCGAAACGGACAAGGCAACCGTTGAGCTTGAGGCGTATGAATCGGGCGTCATGGCTCGCATCCTCGTCCCTGAGGGTGTCACCGTGCCTGTTGGACAGATCATCGGCCTCATCACCGCCCCGGGCGAGGAGGTTCCCACTATCACAGCGCCCCCCGCGCCCCCACAATCCGCCGAGCCCCCTCCGGTTGCTAGCCCCATAGCCACGCCACCTCCCCCGCCGGCCGGCGTTGAGGCTCCGGCTGCCGCCACCATCGGCGCGGCGCCGGATTCAGCCAGCCAGCCCGCCGTCACACCCGTCGCTCGACGTATCGCAGCGCAGGCGGGCCTCGCCCTCACAGAGGTGCAATCGAACGTGACGGGAACGGGGCCCGGCGGGCGTATCACGCGTGGCGACGTCGAACGGTATCTTGAAACCAGAGTGGCCGAGCCGCCGGAGAGTGCGCCCGCCGCAGTGCCGCCGCAAGCCTTCCCGACGCCCGCTCCACAGTCCGTCCCGACGCCCGCCCCACAAGCGTTTCCGACGCCTGATCCGCCGCCCGCCATACCCGCCTACGCGCCACAGGCCTTCCCGACACCCGCGCCGCAGGCTGCTGCTGGGGGCGGTGTGGGTATCGTGGTGCCGGCGGGCCTGCCGCCGATGCGGCAGGCCATTGCGCGCCGGATGTCTCTGAGCAAGCTCACCGCTCCGCACTACTACATCACCGTGGAGATTGACATGACCCGCGCCCTCCGGCTGCGGGCAGAGATCAACGAGGACCGTAACGCGGACAGCCGCGTTACGGTGAATGATCTCATCATCAAGGCAGTCGCCATGTCTCTGTTCGCCCACCCGCATTTCAACGTGACGGTGCAGGCAGACGGCATCATGCCGAATGCCACCACTGATGTATCCATCGCCGTGGCGATGGACGGCGGCGGGCTCATCGCGCCGGCGCTGCCCGATGTTGGCTCTACGAGCCTTATCGACATCGCGTCACGGGCGCGGGATCTATCCGGGCGGGCACGCGAGGGGCGGCTGACACCCGCCGAGATCAGTGGCGTGGGCTTTGCCGTCTCCAATCTGGGCATGTATGACGTCAAGGATTTTGTGGCGATCATCACGCCGCCCAACGCCGGCGCAATCGCGGTCGGATCCGTACAGTCGACGCCAGTTGTACGCAACGGTCAGATTGTCGTCGCGGATATCATGGCGGCGACCCTCTCCGCGGATCACCGGGCGACGGACGGGGCGGAGGGCGCGCGTTTCATGAACGAGGTGCGTCGTCTCCTTGAGAGGCCGTCACTCCTGTTGCTCTAGGCAAAGGCGCGTCAAGCGGTCGCAATTGAAACGGGAACGAGCCTTTCGTTCGGGGAATCAACCATGAGGCTCAGTCCCTGTAGGGTGTAGGCGCCAAGCAGGGGCGTAGTCCCGTCGGGTCCGAAGATCAGCAGCGTGTCACACTCAGACTCACCGAATGCTGCTCGGCCCTCGCCCATAGAACGAGTATCCAGCCGCCCATCTGCGTATTGCAGCGTCATCGATCTGGTGGGTTCAACCCCAATGTCACGCAGGATGGACTCAGGGATGACAGAATAGGCGGCCCCGGTATCGACCAAGGCCTGCACCTCGCGTTCACGGTCACCATCGCGGTTTGATAGGCGAACCATCGCCCTAAATGCTCCCATAGTCCGATGGTACACGATTCGGCAAGAGTTGCAT
Source organism: Dehalococcoidia bacterium (assembly GCA_965214725.1). Lineage (GTDB taxonomy): Bacteria > Chloroflexota > Dehalococcoidia > UBA6926 > UBA6926 > VXMO01. The sequence goes on from OZ243973.1 coordinate 750,625, forward strand.
CACATGGTGGGGGCTGACACGTGCGTCAGGCTTAAGGGCCCTCGAGTTCGATGTTCTGGGCGGGTGGCGGGGTGTGAGCATGGCCGTGGCCGGCCGCCATCTCGCCGGCCTGGATAAAGGCGTTGAGCGCCTCAAGGACGAAGTTCTGGGGTGACAACCCGACGTCCCGGGAGAGTTCCTTGATCTGCTTGGCCAAGACGCCGCTGAACAAGACGGTCAGTCCCTCTTGATGCGCCCACGCATCAAGCCGCTCAATCTCGTCCGGGCGGAGCGACAGGATAATCTCCCCATCATCCGGGCGTGTGGCGCGTCCACGCATGATCGCGATGCTCCCGTGCCCTGTTTCCGCCCATACGTCCCCCTCGTCATTTGACCGTGAAATAACAAAACGCCCGGGGTAAAGATTCATGCCGTGATCTCCCATTGCCGACTGCTAGTCTCATTTGACGCCCACCCGTGCACAGCGTGGACACACATCCAAGCATGACTGTATACTGTGCCCACTAAGTGAGTCATCCTACGGACTCGCAATGGGAGGGTGCATTGTGATTACGCTATCTGAGTCAGCTGCGGACAAGATCCTTGATCTGTTCAAGGAGCAGGAATCTGAGGGTTCAGCCCTGCGCGTGTTCGTCAGGGGTGACGAGAACGGCCAGCCCGCCTTTGGCATGGCCATTGAACCCGATCCGACCGATAAGGATGAGGTCATTGAGGCGCACGGCGTCAAAGTCGTCGTCGATGAGGAAAGCCTGCCTTGGGTCATCGGGTCCGAGATTGATTTTATCGACAGCATTGAGCGCACCGGCTTCACCATCAGCAACCCCAACATGGGTGGGGGATGCGGCTGTGGTGGTGGCGGCGGAGCGTGCGCCTGCGGTGGTGGTGGCGGTGGTGCTGGCGCCTGCGCGTGTGGCGGGGCCGGAGCCGGCGCGTGCTCCTGCGGCGCAGAGCATGGCGAGGAGACAACGGCAGGGGCCGCACACGCCCACGCACACTAACGTCTCTCACAGACACGAATCGAAAGAGGGGAGCCTACCGGCTCCCCTCTTTTCTTTTCTTTACCTTAACGTTGCGCCCCTGCCTCCAACCCGCATCGCTGTATCATGTCAGTGGGTGGTCAGGAGTGGATAACCGCATGACAATCGGCGATGTTTCGATCTTGATTGTTGATGATGAGCCTGCGCTGCGGGAGGCCCTGACCTACTCGCTCAGCCTTGAGGGCTATGCCGTTCGTTCCGCAGCCACATCCGCAGAGGCCCTCGCAACGATCGAACACGAGATGCCGAGCTTTATCGTGCTCGATCTCGGGCTGCCGGACGCGGATGGCCTCGACCTGTGCCGCCGGATTCGCAGCCACAGTTCTGTCCCGATTCTCATGCTGACGGCGCGGCAATCAGAGGTGGACAAGGTTGTCGGGCTGGAGATGGGCGGGGACGATTACATGACCAAGCCGTTCTCCATGCGTGAACTGCTTGCGCGCGTCAGGGCGATTCTGCGCCGCCGCCCCCACGATGCCGATTCGCGTCAAACAGATACCATCTCATTCGGTGACACGGTCATTGACCGCCTGGCGCACCGTGTTACCCACAAGGGCGCGGAAATCCGACTGAGCCCGCTCGAATTTCAGATGCTATCGTTCTTGGCGGAGAATCGCGGCATCGTCTTCAGCCGTGGAACGCTCCTGGATCGTGTCTGGAAAAATACATGGCCCGGCGGGCACCGCACCGTTGATGTGCATATGCGGTGGCTGCGTCAGAAGATCGAGGATGACCCTGCCAACCCCAAGATTCTTCGGACGGTGCGAGGAGTCGGCTACAAACTGGAGGCATGAATGCTCCGGCTCATAGAGGGCCGCACCGGGCGAGTCCTGATGGGCATCCTGCTCCTCGCTCTTGTCGCGATCCCAATCATCGCGCTGATTCAGCTAAATCAGCTGAGCGCTAACATCGCTGAAAGCACAGCATCGTCCTATCAGTGGATTGTGCTGACCTCACTGCTTGCGGCAGGCGTCATTATCGCGCTCCTGCTGTGGATGTCCTCATACAGAAACTCCGCGCCGCTCAAACGGCTCGCCGCCACTTTGGAGGACGGCCGCGCACCGGACATGGAGAGCTTCGCGTCAGCCGGCAGAGACGCGCGGGACATCGCGATGCTCATCAACGGGATGGCTCGAGAGGAACGCGAAATCTCAGGCGAGGCGGCAACGCAGCAGGCGCGCCTGGTTTCGATCCTCGACAATCTCAGTGTCGGCGTCATCCTGCTCACGGAGAATGAGCGCGCTCTGCTCATCAACGCCACCGCCGCCCAACTCTTTGGTTTTACACATCCCCTCGATGGCTCACCCACGCTGATGGAGTTGGCGCGCGACTATGAGGCGGCGGCGATTGTGCGGCGCGCGCTGCGTGAGGAGACACGAGCGGTGGGAGACATCACCCAAGCCGGTGAGCGTCCCCGCGCGCTGCGACTCGTCGCATCCCCCTATCGGGAGAGTGGTGAGCGGCGCGTTCTGCTCGCGGCGTATGACGTCTCTGAGGAGCGGCGGGCGCAGCGGCTCCGGCATGAGTTCCTCGCCAACGCCTCGCATGAGATTCGCACGCCGCTCGCCGGCATCCAGGCGACACTGGAGACGCTGGACATGGGGGCGATTGATGATCCGGGCGCGGCGAGGCCGTTCGTCGCCAGCGCGCTGGGAGAGGTTCAGCGCCTGACCACATTTGTTGAGAGTCTCCTGGATCTGTCCCGGCTGGAAATGGGCTGGACCCGCCTCGCGCTGCAGCCGACCGATGTTGGGGAGGCCGTCAACCGCTGCGTCGCGATGATGTCCTCAATGGCCTCGCGCGCGAACATCGAGCTCGCGGTTGACGTGCAGCAGGGCCTGCCGGAGATCAATGCAGACCCGGGCCGCTTGCACCAGGCATTGGCGAATCTTGTGCATAACGCCATCAAGTTCACGCAGCCGGGCGGCCGCGTGACCGTCTCGGCGAGCAGCATGGACGGCTCCATCATGCTCGGCGTCATCGACACCGGCATCGGCATACCGCCGGATGATCTTGAGACACTGCTGGACCGCATCGGTCAGGGGGATGAGAGCGGTTCACGCGGTGGAGGGCTTGGGCTTGCCATCGTCAAACAGATCGTTGAGGCACATTCGGGCGAGGTGCGCGCTGAAAGCAACCTCGGCACGGGCTCGACATTTTCGCTGCGTTTCCCTCGTGCATCTTAGGTCAGGCGCGCGAAAAAATTGCCGCGCTTGGGTTCGGATGGTACAATTCGGCACAGAAGGCAAAAGAACCGCGCAGTATGAGAGGTGGGGCGGCAATCCCACTTTTTTTATTCGCGTCACGGCCGTGTAGGAGCACCCGGGAACGGGAATGAGGGACGTATGAAGAGCGATTTCTTGCTTGCGGTCACGCAGCTGGCAACAGAGCGCCGGCTGCCCCGCGATGTCATCCTCGGGGCCATTGAGGATGCCGTCCGCTCTGCCTATAAGCGTGACGGCACTGAGGAAGATGACATCGTTGTTCAGATTCTGCCCTCCACCGGCGACATCATCGTCACCATCAACAAGGCCGTTGTGGAGACGGTTGTCCAACCCGCCGAGGAGATTGCCCTGGATGAGGCCCTCCAAATCAAACCGGGTGTCACCATCGGTGACAAGCTGCCGGTCGAGGAGAGCCCAGAAGAGGCAGGACGCATCGCCGCGCAGGTCGCAAAGCAGGTGGTCATGCAGAAACTGCGTGAGGCTGAGCGCGACCAAGTCTATGACGAGTATGCCGGCCGCATCAATGAGCTGATGACCGGTGTCGTACAGAAGGTTGAGCAGGGGCAGGTCATCATCGGACTTGGCCGCACGGAGGCCGTCCTGCTCCCTACTGAGCAGGTTCCGAGTGAACAGTACTACCCGCGGCAGCGCGTTCGCGTGCTGATTCGGGACGTCGAGAAGGGTATCCGCGGACCGCGCATTCTCGTCTCACGGACTCATCGTGACCTGATTCGGCGGCTCTTTGAGCTTGAAGTGCCGGAGATCATGAGCGGGACAGTCGTCATCAGAAACGTCGCGCGGGAACCCGGCTACCGCTCCAAGGTTTCCGTGGAGGCGCGGCAGGAGGGTGTCGACCCGGTTGGGTCCTGTGTGGGGCTGCGCGGCGTTCGCATCCAGAATATCGTCAATGAACTGCATGGCGAGAAGATTGATGTCATCCCCTGGAATGAGGAACCATCCGTCTATATCGGCCATGCATTGAGCCCTGCGCAAACGGCCCGTGTGGAAATCACGGGTGAGAACTCCGCCCTGGTTGTGGTGCCTGAGCAGCAACTCTCGCTTGCAATCGGCAAGGAGGGGCTCAACGCCCGCCTCGCCGCCCGCCTGACCGGTTGGAGAATTGACATCCGCAGCACGTCTGAGGTGCTGGCAGAAGAGGCGGAGCGCACCGCGCGCGGGCCGGAACAGCCGGCCGCCGTCGCAGAGCTGGACGATGACGGCGCAGTTGAGACGGCCGCCGATGCCATCGTCGCGGAAGCGGTCAGCGTCATCGAAGAGGCTGACGCCGCCGTAGACTCCGAGACGCTGCCCGCCGAGGAGACGGCGCCCGCCGCGCATGTGGCTGAATCTGCAGAGGCGGTTGAGGTCATCGACGAGACGCCGCCCGCTGCAGCTGATGAGCCACCGAGCACGGAGGCCGTCGTCGGGACAGCCCAGACCGAGGAGGATGTTGAGGCAGAACTCCGCAGGCTGCAGAAGGAAGAGGAGGAGTTGCTGCGCGCGCTTGAGGAAGCGGAAACTGACGAGGATGGCGAGGGCGGCGAGACAGAGTCCGGCGACGACGAGTCAGAGCGATTTGATTTTGATGCGTTCCTCCAGGAATACCAGTCAGAGCGCCAGGGTGAGGCGAATGGCGGTATTCGATTCGCTGAAGATATTTTCCCGGAACGCGGCGGGCGTTTCCGAGGCGGCCGAGACGAACGGCGCGGCGGGAGGAGAGGCGGCAACCGCTAAACGTGACGGCATCCACACAGCAGACAAGACACGGGACACAGACAAGGCGCAGACCACAGCGGACATGCATTGCCTGCCGTCAAGCACGCGACAAGCGAGACCTGATACGGGTGGTTCGCGGGGTGTCCGGCGCGGTCTCTGTTGACGATTCCGGCAAGCTGTCCGGCCGCGGCGCTTATCTCTGCGCAAATGACACGTGCTGGGAGCGTGGCCTGCGGGGCTCCCACCTCGAACACCGCCTGCTGATTGGCACTCCCCTTTCCGCTGCTGATCGCGCTCGCATTAAGCAGGAGGCGCACGCCGTTATCCGGCGCCACAGGGAAGCTGAGGTGGTTCGATCATGACGACACAGCGCCGCGCCGCAGACCCTGAGGAACGGGTGCTGGAGCTCTCCGGAGGCATCACCGTCGGCGAACTCGCTGAGCAGGTGGGCGCAAATCCCGTTGAGGTCATCAAGAACCTGATGCGCATGGGCATCATGGCTGGGCTGAATGACGCAATCGACGCAGATGTCGCACGGCCCATCGCGAAATTCTACGGCTTTGACATTCTGGAGACGGACACCACGGATGCCGCGCTGGGTGAGCGGATGGCTGACACGGAGCAGACGGCCAACGCGCAGCCGCGCCCACCTGTCGTGACCGTCCTCGGACATGTTGACCACGGCAAGACCAGCATCCTGGACGCCGTGCGTGAAACCAACGTGGCGGACGGCGAGGCCGGTGGGATTACACAGCACATCGGCGCATATCAAGTTGACGTGCGCGGAACCCGCGTCACCTTCCTGGACACGCCCGGGCATGAGGCATTCACAACGCTGCGGGCGCGCGGCGCAAATGTCACGGATATCGCCGTGCTCGTTGTTGCCGCCGATGACGGTGTCATGCCGCAGACCATTGAGGCCATCAACCACGCACGCGCTGCGGATGTGCCGATTATTGTCGCCATCAACAAGATGGACGTCCCCGCCGCCGACCCGGAGCGCGTCAAGCGGCAACTATCTGAGCATGAGGTCGTCGTTGAGGACTGGGGTGGCGATGTCTTGAGCATCCCCATCTCTGCGCGCACGCGTGACGGTCTGGATTACCTGCTGGAATCAGTGCAGCTGGTCGCTGAAATCTCGGAGCTGACATCTGACCCGGACGTGTCCGCGCGCGGAACGGTGATTGAGGCGCGGCTGGATCAGAATCGCGGGCCGGTTGCCACCGTGTTGGTGCAGTCCGGAACGCTCCGTCTGGGTGAGACGGTGCTGGTTGGAGCGACGTGGGGCCGCATCCGCGCAATGACGGACTATCGCGGCAACCGCATCGCCGCCGCAGGGCCGTCCATGCCGGTGGAGATTCTTGGTCTCGCAGATGTTCCACGCGCAGGAGATATTCTTGAAATCGCCTCCTCAGACCAGGCAGCCCGCGCGACGGCCGCGGAGAGAGCGGACAGCAACGACACGGCCGACCGGCGGCAGCCCTCCAACCTAGAGCAGTACGCCTCACAGATCGGCAGCGGAGATGTCCGTGACCTGAATCTCATCATCAAGGCGGATACGCAGGGCAGCTTGGAGGCCCTCCGGAGTTCAATCTCTCGCCTTGGCAACGAGACAACGCGCTGCAAGATTCTGCACACAGACGTTGGATCCATCACGGAGGGGGACGTCCTGCTGGCAACGGCATCAGACGCGACGATTCTTGGCTTCAATTCCCGCGTCGAGACCGCATCGCGCCGCCTTGCGGATACGCGTGGCGTCGAGATTAGGAACTACGCCATCATCTATCAGCTTCTGGATGATCTCGACAACGCATTGCGCGGACTCGCCGCGCCGCTGCTGCATGAGGTTGAAGAGGGGCGCGCCACCGTCCAACAGGTCTTTGATGTGCGTGGCGGCCGGGTGGCGGGATGCATCGTCCTTGACGGGCGAGTACGGCGCGCCTCACTGGCTCGCGTCCTGCGAGACGGACAGATTGTCGCTGATGCCCCAATCGCCAGCCTGCGGCGGTATCGTGATGAGGCGCGTGAGGTCAATGCCGGCCAGGAATGTGGCATCGGCGTTCAGGGCTTTGCCGCCTTTGAAGAGGGTGACATCATCGTGACGTACATACAGCAGGAGCGCCCGTCCTACTAGCCGCCTGTCCCACGTGGTCACGGCCGACGCGCGCAACAGGGGGGACTCCATGTCCAGGCGCACGGAACGCGTCAATGAACTCCTACGTGATCGTATCAGCGCATTGCTCGCGCGGGATATAAATGACCCGCGCATTCACGGCATCATCACCGTCACGGCCGTGGAAACGTCCCGTGATCTGGCACATGCTCGCGTCTGGATCAGCGTGGCAGGGGAAAAGAAAGACGCCCAAGGGACCCTGAAAGGGCTGCATTCAGCGTCCGGCTTTCTCCAGCGCGGGCTGATGGAACTCAGGCTGAGACGTACGCCGGAACTGACCTTTGTCATTGACGATACGATGTCCAACGCTGACCGCATCAACAGGCTGCTGGATACTGTTCGCCCGGAAAGTGATCTTTCAACTCCGTTGCCGAGGGAGCACAATGGCGAACGCTAAACTGAACGGCTTTCTCTCAATCTGGAAGCCCGCCGGCATGACATCATTCGAGGTGGTCAAGCGTCTGCGTCGAGCCAGCGGTGTCAAGCGCGTTGGACATGGAGGAACGCTGGACCCGGCTGCGGAGGGCGTCTTGCCCATCCTCTTTGGACAGGCGACCCGCCTCAGCAGCCGCATCGAGGAGCTGGCCAAGGGATATGAGGGTGAGGTGCTGCTCGGAACGGTGACGGATACCCTTGATATGGACGGGACACTCCTTGAGACACGGCCAACGGACAGCGTCACTGAGGAGGATGTCCGGCAGATCATCTCCACGTTCGTCGGCGAGATTCAGCAGGTGCCGCCCATGTACAGCGCCCTCAAACACCAAGGGGAACGCCTGTATACGATTGCGCGGCGTGGCGAGGAGGTTGAGCGCGAGCCGAGGACCGTCATGGTCTACAGCATTGATGTGCAGTCGATTGCCCTGCCCCGCGTCCGGCTCTCCGTGGCGTGTGGACGCGGTATGTATGTGCGATCACTGGCCGCGGACATCGGAGAGAGGCTCGGTTGTGGCGGCGTGCTTGACGGCCTGCAGCGCGTGCGTGTGGGGCCGTTCACACGGGAAAACTCCATGACGATGGACGAGGCGGAGGAGGCGCTCGCAGGGGCGAGCGCGGCACGGGCCCTCTCCCCGCTGGAGACGGTCTTTCCCGGCTGGCCTGCCGTTCAGGTCCGCTCCGGCTTCACGGCCCGCGTCCGCTCCGGAATGGATCTGGCGGCCGCGTCCGGGGACTGGGTCAGCGTGCATGGCGAGTCAGATGCTGTCTTTTGTCCGGGGCCGACGGATGGCAATGCCGTGGCGCTGGCGCCGGACGGCTCCCTGCTTGCGCTGCTGCGCCGCACCCTCTCCGGCCGTTGGCATCCATACACCGTCTTTGGCGGATGATAGTCAACGTCTCCTATGGCCGCGCCAAGGCCGTACGAATGGTATAATTCAGGCGGCGCGGCGCGGCGCACAGACGCCGCCCAGTGGCGCCCCAGGGGTGGGGCGGGACAGGACACGGGATGTTCTGGCCGGCGCCAGAATGACGAGGGGGTATTACACATGTCAGGACGTGTCGCTGACGTTGGGCTGATGCCGATGCGCGAACTTACGGACACTGAGAGACGGCAGGCCTCTCTGCTATGGTTTTCGGAAATCGATTCCGGTGATCTTGCGCTCGCCGGCGGCAAGGGCGCCAATCTCGGTGAAATGACACGCCGAGGCGTGCCGGTTCCGCCCGGCTTCGTCGTCAGCGTCATCGCCTACGAGCAATTCCTCACGGACAATAGCCTTGACGCGGCCCTGAATGAGATCCTCGGCGACATCGATGTCCATGACTCGGCAGCCCTTGTTGATGCCGCCTCGCGCGCTCAACAGGCAATCATCTCCGCTCCCATGCCGTCCGGCCTTGCTGCAGAGATTACGGAGGCGTATCGCACCCTCGGCGAGGGGCCGGTTGCCGTGCGGTCATCAGCGACGGCCGAAGACCTGCCGGACGCCTCATTCGCCGGTCAGCAGCGCACATACCTGAATGTCGAGGGCAGTGATCAGGTCTTGGAGACCGTCAAGGGGTGCTGGGCGAGCCTGTTTGAGGCGCGCGCCATCTTCTACCGCGCAGAGCAGAACTTTGATCAGCTTGGCGTCGGAATCGCAGTCCCCGTTCAGCGGATGGTGCAATCGGAAATCTCCGGCGTCATGTTCACGGCAGAGCCGAATAGGAGCGACCGCTCGAAGATTCTCATTGAGGCCGTCTACGGCCTCGGCGAGTCGATTGTATCCGGCGCAGTGACGCCGGATTCTTATTTGATTCAGAAACAGGGGATGGAGACCCTTGAGAAACGCCTTGTCCCGCAGAGCAGGATGCTCACCCGCAATCCGCACGCCACCGACTCTGAGGATCTCAACCATGAGGTTGATGTCCCGGACACACTGTCACGATCCCATAAGCTGACGGACAGTCAACTCGCTGAGATTGCTCAGCACGGGCTCAACCTTGAAGAGGCCTATGACCACCCGCAGGACGTTGAATGGGCAATTGAGGGGTCAACGTTCTACGTGACGCAGACCCGGCCAATCACCACGCTCGGCAGCGTCGGTGAGTCTGAGGGGCTGGATGTTGACGAATCGGCGCATCCCCTGCTCTTGCAGGGCACGCCGGCAAGCCCCGGCAGCGCCACCGGCAGGGTGGTTGTCCTGCCCAAGATTGATGAGAAATCCCTTGACCAGCTCGAGCGCGTCAAGGAGGGGGATGTCCTTGTCACGGAGATGACGACTCCGGACTATGTGCCCGCCATGAAACGCGCCACCGCCATCATCACGGATCACGGCGGGCGCACGGCCCACGCGGCCATCATCTCCCGTGAGCTCGGCATACCCTGCGCCGTTGGAACGGGAGAGGCGACAACATCTCTGTCAGACGGCCACATTGTGACCGTTGACGGCTCGACAGGCCGGGTATATGAGGGGGCGGTGCCGGGCGCGGGTGAGAATATCACCAGAGACGATGACGCAGAGAACCTGCGCACAAAGACCAATGTCTACGTCAATCTGGCAGAGCCTGATCTTGCGGATGTGGTTGCCGCCCGCAATGTGGACGGCGTCGGGCTGCTCAGGGCGGAGTTCATTGTCGCGCGCATCGGAGAGCATCCCCGCCTCATGATTGAGGAGGGGCGCGGCGAGGAGTACACAGAGAAGGTTGTGGACGGGCTGATGAAGTTTGCCGCCGCCTTTGATCCGCGTCCTGTCATCTACCGCACCACCGATTTCAAGACGAATGAGTACCGGAATCTCCGCGGCGGAGACCGATATGAGCCTGAGGAAGAGAACCCGATGATCGGGTATCGGGGCGCAGGGCGCTATGTCAAGGAGCCGGATATCTTCGCCCTTGAGATTGAGGCCGTCCGCCGTGTGCGCGCCCAACACCCCAACCTGCACGTCATGATTCCGTTCGTTCGCACCGTTGATGAGCTTGTGCATACCAAGTCACTCCTGGAACAGTACGGCCTCCAACGGGGCGACAACGGCTTCAAGCTGTGGATGATGGCGGAGGTGCCCTCCAACGTTTTCCTGCTCGAGGAGTTCATCAAGGTAGGCATTGATGGCGTGTCAATCGGCTCCAACGATCTCACGCAGCTCGTGCTCGGGGTCGACCGCGACAGCGCCATTCTGGCTGATGATTTTGATGAGCGGAATGAGGCCGTCATGCGCGCGCTGGAGACCATTGTGACAACCGCCGCGCGGCTGGGCGTCACGTGCGGAATCTGCGGGCAGGCCCCGAGCTTTTTCCCGGAGTTGACCGCCAAGCTTGTTGAGTGGGGCATCACGTCCGTCAGCGTCTCCCCGGACGTCATCAGCCAAACGCGGCGCATCGTCCATGATGTGGAGACGGCGCGCGATACGAACCTGACACGAACAAGCCGCTCAATGCGCCTCTAACGCCAACCCGCGCGCGTGCGTTACACTGGTTATTCGTAACACTCTCCAATAGATGAGGACGCGGGGCGATGATTGAGGCGCGGGGCCTGACCAAGTTCTATGGCGATTTCCCGGCAATCGAGGATGTCTCTTTTGCCGCGGAACCGGGCGAGGTTATCGGCTTTCTGGGCCCGAACGGGGCCGGCAAGACGACAACCATGCGCATCATCACAGGCTTCACGCCGCCAACCGCCGGAACGGCAATCGTCGCGGGCCATGACGTTCAAGACGAGCCGCTTGCCGCACGCGCCGCCATTGGCTACCTGCCTGAGACCGTACCGCTCTACACGGATATGACGGTGCGGGAGTATCTGCATTACATGGGGGAGCTGCGCGGCATGAGCAAGGCGCGCGTCCGCGCCCGCGTGGATGACGTCTTTGGACTCTGCCGCCTTGAGGAATACACGGATTCCCTGGTCAGCAAGCTCTCCAAGGGCTACCGTCAGCGCGTCGGCATTGCGCAGGCCATTCTGCACGAGCCGCCTGCGCTCGTGCTAGACGAGCCCACCATCGGCATCGATCCGCGGCAGGTTGTTGAAACTCGCCAGATCATTCGGGGGCTGGGCGGTGAGCACACCGTCATCCTGTCAACGCACATCCTGCCTGAGGTCAGCATGGTCTGCGACCGTGTGCTGATCATCCACGAGGGGCGGATTGTTGTGATGGACACTGCGGAGCGCCTCTCGGCTCGTCTGGGCGGCGTCTCACGCGTCATCATGGATGTGCGCGGTCCGCATGAGCAGATTCGGCAGGCCCTGTCTCAGGTGGACGGGGTGGCGGAGGTTACGCTGTCAGACGCCGGCGGGCGTCAGCAATTCGTCATTGAATGTTCGCCCAGCCGAGACATTCGTGTTGAACTGGCTCAAGTGATTGCCGAACGGGGGTGGGGTCTCGTTGAGCTCCGCGCCATGGGGCTGTCGCTTGAGGAGATCTTCCTGCGGCTGACGACGGAGGATGAGGAGACAGCCGCGTGAACGTCCGCACCATCCGCACCATCTGGTTGAGGGAACTGCGCTCCTACGCCAACTCACCCAATGCCTGGGTCATTGCCGCCATATTTCTGAGCCTGACCGGCCTCTCCTTTGCGCTGAGCGTCACGGGACGCTATCCGGAAGCGACCATCCGCGGATTCCTCTTTGGCCCCATCGGGCCTATCGGCGCATTCTTCCTGACAATCCTGATATCACCCGCCCTGACCATGCGACTGCTCGCCGAGGAACAGAAGCTGGGCACGATAGAGCTGCTCCTCACCGCGCCTGTCCGGGACATTGAGATTGTCCTCGGCAAATACATGGCGGCCCTCACCCTCCTAGCGGGCATGTATGCGCTCACCCTCTATTTCCCGCTCCAACTCTTCTTCTTTGGCAGCCCGGATCTTGTCCCGATCATCACCGGGTACGCCGTCCTCTTCATGGTGGGCGCCGTGGCAGTCGCTGTGGGACTGCTCGGCTCTGCGTTGACGGCCAACCAGATTGTGGCCGCAATCTTCTCACTCGCGCTCTTACTCGTCTTATGGCTGCTCAACGCGACGACAGCGTTGGGCAATCCTGACCACGCGTGGACGGATATCGTCACGTTTCTTGCAATGAGCGAGCACATCCGTGACATGGCATTCGGTGTCGTTGACACGCGAGACATCATCTACTTTGTGTCGTTGGTCGTGTTCTTCCTCTTCCTGACGGTGCGGGCTGTTGAAACCCGCCGCTGGCGGTAACCCTCCATGCGTGAACGGCTGTCACTGCCTGGAGAGCGGGTATCCGAGGATATCGGCATCGCGCTGATTGTTGTCGGCACCGTTGCCCTCATCGGCGGCGCGCTCCTCTACGCCATCGTCGCAGAGCTCCAGGCATGGGCTCTCATTCTTATTGGCGTTGGCGCGGTCGCCCTGATCATCGGGGCAATCCTCAGCCGCGAGCAGGTTGTCCGCATCACCTCCACACGGCAGGGCCGCTATGGCATCAACACGTTGGTGATGATTGCCGCCTTCAGCGTGATCCTCGCCCTCATAAACATCGTCAGCGTCAATGTGAATGCCCGCGTGGATCTCACGGCGAATCGCGGATTCACGCTCGCGACGCAGACGCAGGAGGTTCTGCGGAATCTGGAGCAGCCCGTTGAGGCCTACGGATTCTTTACGCCCGGCGACGAGGGGGCGGAGACGACTGCGCAGCTGCTCCGCGAATATGATCTGCTCAGCGACAATTTCACGTATGACATCATTGATCCGGAGACGGACCCGGCCAAGGCCGGCCGATTCAACGTGGATCAGAACGGTGTCGTCGTCTTTGCATCACGTGACCGTGTGGCGCAGACGCGCCAGATTTCTGAGCAGGCCTTCACCTCCAATCTTCTTTTGGCGACGGGCACACAGCTCAGAACCGTGTGTTTCATGACCGGGCATGGCGAGCACAGCATCCTCAGCACGGCAGATGTCGGCATGAGCCGCGCACGGGAGGCGATGCAACGGGAGCTGTACGTGGTACGAGACTTTGGTTTCGCCTCCGCGGCGCGCGTGCCCGAAGAGTGCTCGGCCGTTGTGGTTGCAGGCCCGGAGCGTGACCTTGTGGACGAGGAGGGGCGCGTCGACCGCAACCTTTTGGGGAATTACGTGGCGCAGGGCGGCAATGTGCTTTTCCTGCTGTCCAATGAAACCCCTGACTCGTGGCGGGAGTTCCTGTCCGTGGCGGGCATCGACGCCGGCGGCGGCACGATTGTTGATCCCTCCAGCTTTGCGCAGCCCGATATCACCACACCACTGATTCGCTCAGACGGTTACCTGCCGAATCACCCAATCACCGCGCCGATGATTGATCAGTCCCTCGTCGCATTCTTCCCGTTGGTCACACGTGTGGCGCCGCTGCCGGCCGAGGTGTTGGAGAGCACCGCGCTCACCGTGTATCCACTCGCGTTCACAACGGACCGCAGCTGGCTTGAGCGGGATGCAAACACGCTGGATACACCGAGATTCGACTCCGGTGACATTCGCGGCCCGCTCTCAATCGCATCGGCCGTGGAATTCCCCACTGACCCGCGTTTTCCTGAGGACTCAGCCGCGCGCATCGTTGCCATCGGGAACTCCAGATTCGCGACAAACCAGTTCATCAATTCGGCCGGGAACCTGGACCTGATGATGAATTCCGTGAACTGGCTCACAGAGCAGGAAGGGCTCATCGGCGTGCGCGCGCGGTTGAACGTGCCGCGCATCCTGACGCTGACGCAGCGGCAGGCGAATTGGATCCTCTATTCATCCGTCGGCGTCTTTCCGGCAATCATGATTGTGGTCGCGGGGTGGACGTGGTGGCGGCGGCGCTGATCTTTCCCCTCCCGCATCATCCCGCCGTGGAACTGCGAAGTCGTGCATGAACTTCCGCATAACACTCCTTCTTGTCGTTGTTGCCGTTCTCATGGGTGGTTACCTCTGGTTGGGCCCACCACTGTCCGAGCCTGAGGACAGTGACAGCCCAACGTCGTTTGATTGGTTCTATCTTGTTGACGATATGGACATCAATCGGCTCGACATCACGTATTACGGCGCGTCCGGAACGTACATCCGTGACAGCGAGCGGAAATGGCACTACGGCGATCTGGACGGCCCGCTGGCGAGTGAGGAATTCACAGGCACGCCGTTCCTGGCCGGCGGGGCGCGCTCCCCGCGCCTGATTACGGATACCGCTGATCAGGCCGCACTGGAACTGTATGGCCTCGACGATCCCCAGATCACGCTCCGCTTCTACTTGGAGAACGGTGAGGACTATACCGTCTCTGTCGGTGATCTGGCCCCGGACAGGATCACGAACTACGCGCGTATCGACGGCATCGAGGGCGTCTATCTCCTTGACCGGACATGGGGCGAGCATATGGCCAGCCTCGTTACCGAGACCTCCGTCTTTGTGAACACGCCTACCCCGACGCCGAGCCCGGACGCGACGGCTGCTCCATGAGATGGATCGAGTTCAGCGTCATCGTCACCGGTGAAACGGCAGAGGCGGTTACGGATCTCTTTAGTCAGTACGGTCATGCGGGCGGTGTTGCCGTGCAGGAGATCTCTGAACCGGAGGGATTTCGCAGCGGCCCGCAGACCATCACCAACAGCAGGCGCGTTCGCGTCGCCGCTTACACACCGCTCCCGGAGGATGACGAAGACCATGGCGCTGCCGTGGCGGCGAGGCAGGGATTGCGGGACGGCCTCTCCTATCTGAACATGATTACCCCCATCGGCGAACTGCATGAGCGAACACTCGCTGATGAGGACTGGGAGTCC
Source organism: Dehalococcoidia bacterium (assembly GCA_965214725.1). Lineage (GTDB taxonomy): Bacteria > Chloroflexota > Dehalococcoidia > UBA6926 > UBA6926 > VXMO01. The sequence goes on from OZ243973.1 coordinate 765,933, forward strand.
GCGTGGCGTGAACACTTTCACCCGCACCGCGTTGGAATCCGCTCTGTTGTTGTGCCCACATGGCGTGACTATGACCCGGAGCCGGATGACATCATCATTCGGCTCGATCCGGGCATGGCATTCGGCACAGGACTCCACCCGACAACGCAACTCTGCGCGCGGGAATTGGAGAGGCGCGTGCAGAGTGGAGACACGGTTCTTGATGTTGGCTGCGGCTCAGGCATCCTGTCCATCATTGCCGCGCAGCTCGGGGCCTCCTGCGCCCGCGGGTTGGACATTGACCCGGTCGCCGTCTCCGCCGCCCGTGACAACGTTGACCACAACACGCTCAGTGGTGTCATCGAGATCCGTGAAGGGACTCTTCCGCGCGCCGGTCAGGACCCCCTCGCGACGACGCGGCAGGAATGGCCGGAGCCGGTTCGCACAGCCGGCGGTTGGGACATCATCGCCGCGAACCTGACCGCGGAGGTGCTTGAGGAACTTGCAGAGCCTCTTGCTATGTCCGCGCGCCCGGGCGGCATCATCATCGGTTCAGGCATCATCGCAGACAAATTCCACCTCGCCGCGTCCGCCCTCATGGAGACGGGCCTCCGCCTCATCGATGCCATCTCTGATGACAGCGGTGATTGGCGCGCGCTCATCCTCATGCGCCCTGCTGAGACGAGGGCAACCTGATGGCGCACATCAGGGCTGTCCTGTTGGATCTGGATGACACGCTCTGTGACTCAGAGGGTTTGTCACCCATCCGGCTGCAGGCGGTGGAAAGCGCATTGACGGGCGCCGTGGATGCCACGCTGCTTGGTGAGGTCATCCGCGAGGCGCTGTCATGGGACTCCGTGGGCGTGCCGGGCCGATTCACAAATCGGCTCGCCCGTATGACGGAGCGGCTTGGCCTGGATGATGAGACCAGCAACCGCATGCGGACCGTCTATAACAGCGTGCTGATGGACAATCTGACTCTCTATGATGGCGTGAGAGATACTTTAGCGTGGCTCCGGGATCGATTCACGCTCGGCCTGATCACCAACGGTCCAACCGATCTGCAACGGAACAAGATTGCTGTGCTGCAGTTGGATGATGTCTTTGACTGCATCGCCATAGGCGGCGAGGTGGGCGCCCATAAGCCGGACCGCAGGATCTTTGAGTACTGCCTGACCGGTCTGAACGTGGACGCGGCCCAGTGCATCTACATCGGCGACCGCACGGAGGCGGATGTTGTGGGCGCGCGGAATATGGGCATCATCGCAATTCGAATCAGAAAGTCGTACCCTTTCCACATGGATGAAGAGCCGGAGCCGGACTACTTTCTGGACAGCGTCAATGACCTGCCTGCCTTGATGGTGAGAGAGGGATGGGCCTCCTAAGGGAAGAACAATGAGCACGCCCGATGACAAAACGGACAGTGAGGCAGAGCCGCAGAATGATGGGCTCCGCAGTGAAATTGAGCAGATCCTGCGTGAACAGGGCGAAAAGCCTGTCCCGCCGCGGCCGCCCAGCGCGCGGAACGGCGGGCCGATCGGCAATCTCGCGCGGCTGGTGCGTGGATTCAGTGATGGGGATGAGGGCGTTGTCCGGCCAAGCGTCGGCAGCCTTCTGAGGGCGTCCATGCTGCTCCTGCTTATCCGGCTTGGCCTCCTACTCGTCTTTGCATTCTTTTCTGTGCGCGTTCTCGGCCCTCGCGCCATCATCCTCTTTATGGTGATTGCGCTCGTCGTTCTCGCGTTCATAGTTCTCCGCTACATGATTGAGCGCAACCGGGGAATCAGATGACCCAGCCATTTCATGGCACAATGAGGCAACCGGGAAACGGCGGTGGGACGCGCCGCGAAGTGGAGGATGCGCATGCCGCGTGGGCTTGAGCCAAGCACACTCATCTGGGCAGTGGGGTGGGACGCCCTTTTGGGCGATATTCCGGGTGATGTTGACACCGTCGGCCTCACAAACCGCGCTGCCGATGCTCTGGAGGCGCGCGCGCCACAGAACTCCTACCTAGCACGGTCCATCTACGCGCTCGGCGCGGCAATCGCGCTGCCCTACGCCGCCTGGCTCAGCTCAAAATGGATACTCGGCGTGGCCGGCCTCATCCACCGCGCCGTCTACCGTGAGACAGCCACCGCGCTCCTCAAGGGCGCAATCTCCATACGCGGCGGCCTGAACGGCCTTCACGAGGTACAGCACGACGCCGAGGACACAGAGGCGGACACCATGCCGGCGGCGGAACAACAGCGGCAGCGCTCGCACGCCCTGCGACGATTGAGCGCCGAACTTCGCGACGGCATCATTGGCCCGCTCTTCTATTTTTCCCTGTTCGGCATCCCGGGCGCCGTCGCATTTCGGGTGGTCAAGACGCTGAGCGCGCGCTGGAGCACGCACGAGGGTGATCCGCTCGCGCTGGCTGCTCAACGTGTGGATGCGGCAGTCACCATCGCGCCATCTGTCGCGTCAAGCCTGCTCATCGCCGCCGGCGCGCAGGTGACGACGCACCGCGGGCAGGAGGCATTCGATACCAGCCGCGCTGAGGCTCGCGCGAGCGGGCACGTCATTGATGGACGCTGGACGGAGGCGGCGATGGCGGGCGCATTGGACGTGACGTTGGACGCGGAACCGGATGCAACAGGCTGGGATCAAAGCACCAACCCGGACGGCCGGCACATCGAGAGCGCAGACATCGAAAACGCGCGGCGCCTCTTTTGGCTCGCCACCGCCTGGGCCATCGTGGCAGCCCTGGCCGCCGTCACCCTGCGGAGCGGGCTGTCCAGGCGCACCCGGGGGTAAGCGGGGAGGGCGCGAATCGTGCCACCTCAATCATTGACACTGAAGGGTGCATTGCGTAGGCTACTTTTGCGAGGGTCAGAGGTTTCCTCCTGCGGAGGTGACGACTGACCCTCTTCTTGTGGGTGGCGTCAGGCCATTCTCGCCGGATCTCTGGTCGCCTGCATGCGAAAAAGCCCAGGCCGCACGTGCCCCTCATGACTGGTCTGATTCACCGTCTTCTGCTCAATCACACGGTAAAAGCGGCGTATTGCAAGAAGGAATGCGTCACCCTGAGGAACCTTCTTGAAGAGTCGCGATTCTTCATAGAGTCGAACTACCCCTGCGACCATATCAGCAATTTGAACACCTGCTGAGGCTCGAGAGTCTCCAAAGAAGGGAGGTTCTGAGATGTTGGAACATGCACGGCCCTCCTCAGAGCGATACAAGAATGATTCGAACTTTATGGACAAGTCGCCTGCCTGAAATGGCGAACCATCAATCAACATGGTAGCCATTTCATTTTGGCTCTCAGCCAACAATTGGACCCGCTGAGCCAAAAAGCGATATTGATTCGGCAACAAGTTGTTGCTCTTATCAGGTGCGAGAGTTGGCTTGTCCATGATCACAGCGAAAATTGTGACGGGAAGGTTGAGCAGTGCATTAAAGAACTCTTCCACGAATGCCACTTCGATGGGCCTCCGCCTGAATGTAGGCCTCGTTATGAGCCTTGAACTCTTGAGTTCCATGCGTTCTTTCCCGAGGACATCTCGTTTGAGAGCATGAATTCTTCCGGCAACCGCTCTGGCATCGCCGTCTCTGACACAGACGGCAACCACAACAGGGCGTTCGGTAGGGTCATTCGGATGTGGGTGTCCGCTTTCGTCCAAATAAACTAGCACGGGCCGTCCCTTCACACAGTCAAATCCGATAATAGTCCGAAGCACGTATTTCTAGGATAGCACGCATGTGCTTTTCATGTCTCTCCTGAGCTCCTGGACTCGGAAGTTATCCCATTGAGTTTGGCAGACAGGGCGATCGAAGGACTCCAAGATTGGTGCCCTCGCATCCAGCTTTCAATTGCGCAGGCTGGACTTAATGGTCATTCTTGAATCGGGGGGCGCTAGCATCCGCTACCAGAGAGCGCATCATCGACAAGATTGAGCAGTATGCAGCTAGCCCGGTGTCACTGTCCAATCAGGTCATCACGCTGACAGGGACACCATACCGGCGCCTGCGAGTTGGCGACTACCGAATCATCTTCTCTCTCGAGGGAGGAGAGATGAAAATCATGGTCATTGTTAGAGTCCGGCACAGGAGCGAGGCTTATGACTAGTGAGAACACTATTCTGCTAGACCGTAAGGAGTACGAGGCCTTGCTTCAGCGGAATGAGGACCTCGAGGACACACTGGCGGCCATCGCGGCTGAAAACACCGTTCGTGTCCCGCATGACGTGGCCTTGGAACTCATGAAGGGTCAACCGCCCATCTCAGCATTCCGGCGCTATCGTCGCCTTACGCTGAAAGACCTCTCTGACAAGACCGGCCTCGCCGTGAGCTACGTGTCTGAGATTGAACGCGGCAGAAAATCAGGCTCCGCGTCCGCGCTCGCTCGAATCGCAAAGGCGCTGGGAACGACCATTGACGTCCTGATCGCGGACTACGGCGCTGCTTAGGAGTGGTTCCCGTATCGCACGGCCGGCCCTACCGCAGGACGCCCTTTTCGGTGAGCTCCGCGCGGCGCTGTGCGGACAGGCCTAGAACCTCATCAAGGACGTAGTCGTTCTGCTGTCCTTTTGTTGGGCACGCCTGACTGGCATCGCCCGGCGTCTCTGACAGATTCGCATCAATTCCCTGGTGCTCCATCATGCCCGCGTCCGCGTGATGCGCGGCCACAATCGCCGCCGGCCTGCCGCGCAGATGGGGGTCAACGTACAGCGTCTCCCCATTCGCGACGTATGAGGCAGGCACTCCCGCGCCCTGCAGGATGCGCATGGCGACCCTCGGCGTGAACTGCCGCGTCCACTCACTGATATTCGCATCAAGTTCATCCTTGTTGGCGATGCGGCCTGCCATTGTGGCAAATCGCGCGTCATCCGCCCAACCGGGATTGTCCATCGCCCCAACGAGGGCACGCCACTGATCATCGTTGTGAACCTCAATCGCGCACCACTCATCGAAACCGATGCACGGGTAGACATCATGCGGGGCAAAGAACGCGCTGCGGTTGCCGGCGGGCGGCGGATTGTGTCCGTTGATCATGTAGTCCATATAGGCGACGGTCAGCAGATGCGCGCCGCCCTCCACCTGCGCCAGCTCGATGTACTGCCCCTCACCGGTGCGGTCACGGTATTCAAGGGCGGCAGCCACGGACAGCGCCCCAAAGATGCCGGCGATGTAGTCCGGGAACGGCATCTTGATGCGCGTGTCCATCGGCGCGTCCGGGTGCCCCCACAGATTCGTGATGCCGGACACGCCCATAATCTGCTGTCCATAGCAGAAATAGGTGCTCAGGGGGCCCGTATTGCCCATCCCCGGCATCGCCAACATGATGATGTCCGGCTTGATTGCAACCAGATCGTCGTAGCCCACGTTCTGGCGGTCCATGACGGTGGGACGGAAATTCTCGATAACGGCATCGCTTTTCGCGGCCAACTCACGGATCAGTCCCTGTCCCTCCGCCGTCCGCATATCGATGGTCACGCTGATCTTGGCGCGATTCAGGTCCTGGAACGTGGTTTGCCCCGGCGAGCGGTTATCGTCCAGGTCTTCCGATTCCACCTTGATGACCTCGGCTCCAAAGAAGCCAAGAAACATCGTCGAGAGCGGCCCGGCGAACGCGCGGGTGAAATCCACGACGCGGATGCCGTCCAGCGGCTTGATGTCATTCGACGTACCCTGACCCCTGCCCTCTCGTACACCCTGCCCGTCAGGGTGGCCCAGCCCAGAACTGTCCCGCAGCTCAGCGAGGATCTCGTCCGTATGCTGACCCAGCAGTGGCGCGGAGCGGCTTGGCTGCCAGGGTGTCTTGCTGAACTTGAGGGGCGGGCCGGCCGTCTTATACGAACCGATAACCGGATGTTCCATCTCGATGAAAAACTCGCGCTCCTGTGCGTGGGCGCTGTCAGCGAACTCGGCGGGCGTCAGAACCGGGACAATCGGCATGCCGATGGCCTGTCCCCGCTCCGAAACATCATCCCGGTCCACCGTTTCCATGAATTCCTGGACAAACTGATCGATAACCTCGCGGTTCTCCTGCCGCACCTCGCGCTCCCACCACATCTCGTCAGAGAGGACGGGATGGTTGTCCATGAGTTCCGTGGCCATGCGCCCAAAGTGGTTCCGCATATAGATGGACAGATTCACATAGCCATCATCACGTGTGTGATACGTATTGACGGCGCCGAACGCGGAATGGTGTCCCTCGCGCCGGGTGATCTGGTTGATGTAGGAATAACGCGAGATGTAGCTGTGCTGCGCCCACAGGCTCGCCTCTTGCCGTGAGACATCCACATGTTGACCGTGTCCGATAACGCGGCGCGCCCGTATCGCCAGCAGGGCGCCATACGCGGCGTGCATGCAGGCGAGTTGAGAGACCATCTCGAACGGGGCCATCACAGGCGGGCGCGTATCATCGCCATTGGCGAATATCATGCCGGCGCTCGCCTGCGCGATGAGGTCTCCGCCCTCAAACGACGCGTGCGGGCCGTTCTGACCGAACGCCGTGATGGAAACGTAGACAAGATTCGGGTTGGCTGCTTTCAAGTCGTCATAGCCCAGCCCCACGGACGCCATATAACCCGGCCTAAAATCCTCAACGAGGATGTCGGAGCGAGCGGCCAGCGTCGCGATCGTCTCGCGGTCAAATGCGTTCGTGATGTCCAGCGTGATACCGCGCTTGGAGCGGTTGGCGTGAATAAAGCGGAGGCTGCGCTCCGGGTGTTCAATGTTGCCGGCGAACGGTGGCAGCATGCGGGCAGCATCGCCATCCGGCGGTTCCACCTTGATGACATCTGCGCCCATATCACCCAGCGCCCGGGCGCAATGCTGCGCCAGATAGGAGGTCACATCCAAAACGCGCAACCCGGCAAGCGGACCGGGGTGGGTCGTTGTCTCACTGCTCATGCCGCAAAGGCCTCCTCACACATCCACACCGGCCCCGCCTCAATACATGATGAGCTCGCGAGGGACGAGATTCTCCTCTTGAGGGTCAACTGCCAGCCCAAACTCCTCAAGTGTCAGCGCGCCAAGCAGCGATGGCCCTTCGTCTGAGCCAAATGCGACATACGTGATCTGGGCCTGGCTCCCGATGGTCAGGATCGCATAACCCCAATCTCGTTCAATTCTGCTGCCATCAGCAATCACGAACTGCCGCTTGCCGACCCGCTCGACACCAACAGCGCCGAGAATCGACTCAGGAAGTGTTGTCATGAACGCGCCCGTGTCCACGATGGTATCGACATCCACGGAAAGCTCGCCAGCAAGGCTCGCCAAGCGAACAGGCCACGCAAAAGTACTCACTGTCATCCCTCCCTTATCGGGCGCGCCACACCACACAGGTCACGCGCCCCCACACAATGCTCATTGTATGCCACATGTTAGGACGAACGGGCGGCACAACGGGCTGCAGAGACATCCTCAGCAACAGGATCTCTGCGCCGTGGTGCGCCCCGCACCGTGTTTGCGGGGTGCGCGCCCGGGGTTATGGTGAGCGGTTTGGGCGGGCCATCTGCTCTTGGGCGACCTTGTCCTCTTCGATGAAGCGATCGTTCATGTACTGGAATCCGGCGCGCATCCCGTGCTCCGCCGTCACCCGGTTCACATCCTGCAGTCCGCGCGGCAGATCCTCGGCTGAGGCCGCGTAGGAAATGGACGTGTAGTTGGACGCGAATTCCATCGCCTCAAACAGGCCTTGCCGATCGTAGTAGTAGTTGATCGCCTTCTTGTTCAGATGCGTGGATTGCGGCGGCAGCTTGGAGATGGTATTCGCCAACTGCCAGACACGCTCATCCAGCTCATCCGTCGGGACAACATCACTGACCAGACCGTGGCGCAGGGCGTCATCCGCCGTAATCATGGAGCCGGTGAACGCCATGAGTTTGGCCTTTTTCATGCCGACAAGCTCCGGCCACACCATGGGCATCATCATGCTGGCGTAGCGAACGGGCGGGTATCCGAACAGGGCGTTGTCCGCCGCGATGGTGATGTCACAGTGGCAGGCCAGTTGCCCGCCGCCTGCCAACGTGAATGAGTGCACCTGCGCGATAACCGGCTTCGGGTTGTTCCAGATGGCGCGGCGATACATGTCCGCGGGACCGTCCGCAAGCACGGACTCCAGCGCGGGGCGAGGCCCGCCGCGGCCGGTCATCTGCACGTTCATGTCATAGCCGGCGGAGAATCCGCGCCCTGCGCCCTTGATGACGATGCAGCGCACCTCTTCATCCCGCGCGCCCTCATTCAGGGCCTGCTCAAGCTCCGCGAGCAGCGGGCGGCTCAGCGCGTTCAGCCTCTCCGGCCTGTTGAGTGTAATATACGCGACCGTGCCCTCTGCGGCGGCATGCGTCTCATAGATAATGTTCTCGTACTCGGTCATTGTTCTTTCCTCCCCCCTCGTGCACCTGCTAACCGTCCCTCCGTCTGCCACCAGCGTACGCGTGTCGACAAACATAGTGGACAAGGCGAGTGTGGACGGCGCGCGCATAACGTGTCAAGACTCCCATGCGCCGTCCGCGTATACACTGAAAGGGAATGCTCTTCTTCCTCGTAGACCTGATTCGCCAGGATGCCGGGGCCGCCCTGCGCGTCGCCCCGTTCATACTGACTGCGCTGGGAATGGGGCTGCTCATCGCGCTGAGCGTCCATGAATTTGGCCACGCATGGGTGGCGAGCAGACTCGGCGACCAGACGGCGCGCTCAATGGGACGCGTCACGCTGAACCCGCTCAAGCATCTTGAACCGGCAGGGACGTTCATGTTCCTGGTTATCGGTTTTGGATGGGGACGCCCCGTGCCCGTGGACTCGTCCATGCTGCGTGGCGGGCGCCGCGCGGTTGCATACGTGAGCGCCGCGGGGCCGGGGTCGAACTTCATCACAGCGGCCGCCTTTGGAATCCTGATGCGGTTATATGATGTGACACCCACCACCGGCATCATCCTGTCCAATCCGGATCTCTCTCTGAGCGCATGGTTGGCCACTGCGTTGACGTACATCGTCGTCTATAACCTGTTGCTCGGGATCTTTAACCTCCTTCCGCTTGCGCCGCTGGACGGCTCGCAAGTCGTATTCGGCATCGCGCCGCGCAACGTGGCAGAGCAGCTGCTGAGGTTCCAGCCCTATGCGCCGACCGTTCTCTTTGGAATAATCGGACTTGACCTTATCTTGGGGATTGGTATTCTGAGCAGCATCCTAATACCGCCGGTGCAGATTATCGGCCGTTTATTGATTGGGCAAGACCTGCTGTAGGACGCAGATCAGAGAGGACATGGCATGACATCAGAGCGACACCGCATCGCGATTATCGGTCTTGGCCAGATCGGGGCGTCCATCGGCATGGACTTGCGCGGATCATTCAAGGGCGTAGACATCATCGGGCATGACAAGGACCCGGAGACCTCCGGCCTTGCGCGCAGGCGGGGCGCGGTGGATGAGGTGGCCTATACGCTGCCCGGCGCCGTTGAGGATGCCGCCATCGTCATCATCGCCGTGCCCGTAACCGCCATCCCGGAGGTCTTTGAGGTCATCAGCCCGCACCTATCCGAGGGCGCAATTGTCACGGACACGGCATCCACCAAGATGACGGTGCTCACGTGGGCGGAGGAGATGCTGCCCGCCAGTGTCGATTTCGTTGGCGGGCACCCCATGGCGGGCGTCGAGACGCCCGGCATTGAGGGGGCGCAGTCCGGCATGTTCGAGGGAGCGACGTGGGCGGTCATCCCATTGGCTCGCTCCCAGCCGAAGTCCATCGACACCATCGTCAACATGATCAAGACGATCGGCGGCGAGCCGTACTTTGCCGATAGCGTTGAGCATGACAGCCTTGTCGCCGCCATCAGTCACTTGCCCATCACGTTGTCCATCAACCTCATGCGCACGGCTGCCGCCTCTCCCAGCTGGCGGGAGATGGCACGCATGGCCGCAGGCAGTTTCCGGGACGTCTCCCGCCTCGCCTCCGGCTCTGTTGACATGCACAGCGCCATCTTTGCGACAAACAAGGATTTTATTCTGCATTGGATCGACACCTACATGGAGCAGCTCAGTCAGATGCGGGACCTTGTTGATCAGGGCGGAGAGGAACTGCAGCAAGCCCTGCAGGAGGCATACAACGCCCGGGATGCGTGGCTGCGCGGCCGCGTGAACGAGACGGAACAGGACAAACTGTATGATGAGCTGCCGACGGCGAGCGAAAGCGCGCTCGGCGTCTTTGGCGGCGAACGCCTCGCTCGCCTGGCCACGCGCTTTCGGCGCGGCAAGCGATAGGCCCGGAGCTCTCACATGGATACCGTTCGCCTCACTGCCCCGCCAACGCTCCGCCTGGATGTGGAGTCGCCGGGTGACAAATCCATTGGCCATCGCTCACTGATCCTGAATGCCGCCGCGCGTGGAGAGGCAACCGTTGAACGATTCCCACGCGGCGCGGACACCCTCGCCACCCTCGCCATCACACGCGCGCTTGGCGTTCGCGTGACGGAGATTGAGCGGTCTGCAGATGGCCACTCCGCCACCTTGCGCATCCGCTCCGACGGTGTTGACGGACTGCGTGAGCCTGACCGTGTCCTGAACGCCCGCAACAGTGGGACGACGATGCGGCTCATGCTGGGGCTGCTCGCCGCCGCGCCCCTCACCGCCGTGCTGACCGGAGACCGTTCACTGCGCGGCAGGCCGATGGGGCGTGTTGTTGAACCCCTCCGCGCAATGGGGGCGCAGATCTGGGGCCGCAAGGATGGCGGACTTGCCCCGCTCACCGTTCACGGATCCACACTGACCGGCATGTCCTATGAGATGCCCGTCGCCAGCGCGCAGCTCAAATCGAGCCTTCTCCTTGCCGGCCTCTCCACCCACGGCACAACAACCATCATTGAACCCGCTCCCTCCCGGGATCACACGGAACGCATGATGACCGCCATGGGGGCGAACATTCGGCGTCACGGTGGCGCAATCGAGATTGATAGCTCTGACATGACCGCCACGGACGTGACCGTACCGGGTGACATCAGCTCCGCCGCGCCGTGGCTCATCGCCGGGCTTGTCCATCCGGATGCGCGCATCACCGTCCGCTCCGTCGGCATCAATCCGACACGCACCGGCATCCTCGACGTGCTGCGGGAGATGGGCGCGCGCATGACGCTTTCCAACGAGAAAGAGATTGGCGGCGAGCCGATTGCTGACATCACTGTGGAGTCCAGTGACCTGCACGCCGTGGACGTGGGGGGAGCAATCATTCCCCGGCTTATTGATGAGCTGCCCGTTCTCGCCGTTGCCGCCATGCATGCCGATGGTGTTAGCAGATTTCGGGATGCAGCGGAACTGCGCGTCAAGGAGACTGACCGCATCGCCACCACGTCCGCAGAATTGGGGAGGATGGGCGCGCGGGTTGAGGAAACGGCTGATGGGATGGTAATCTACGGTGGCGCGCGATCTGTGGGGGCGGTCGTGCGCAGCCACGGGGACCACCGCATTGCTATGACGCTTGCCGTCGCGGCGATGGCGGCCCGAGGCGAGACGATCATCCAGGGGGCGGACGCGGTTCACGTTTCATATCCGGCATTCTTTGAGCAGTTCGGCGTTGTATCGGCGTGATCTTGCGGCCTTGGTCCCACACACGGGGAAAAGGAGAGGCTGTGCTGGGTCCTGAGGTTCTTCACATCGGCTTCGGCAACCACGTCATCATGAATCGCATCATCGCGATTATCGCGCCGGGCTCAGCGCCCACCCGCCGGCTCATTCAGGAGTCACGCAGCCGAAACGCCGTCATTGACATGACCAACGGGCGCCGCACCAAGGCTGTCCTCATCACGGACAGCGGCCACGTTGTCCTTGCGCCCATCAACCCGGAGACGGTTGCCGGCCGTGTGACGGCCACCAAAGGCAACCACCGTGTCGATGAGGATTTTGAGGACTGATCCCGCCCCCTGCCCCGCCCGGCGCTGACATGCTCGTTGTCGTTTCCGGCCCGTCCGCCTCCGGCAAGGACGTGATCGCCCAGCGCATCGTCAGCGAGCATCCCACTGAGATTGCCTTCGCCATCACCGCGACGACCCGGCAGCCCCGGCCCGGGGAGACGGACGGCGAGCATTACTACTTCCGAACACCCGAGGAATTTGCTGACATGGAGCGGCGTGGCCTGCTCTTGGAATCGGCAACGGTTTATGGATTGCGCTACGGCGTTCCGCGCGCGTCCGTCCGTGAGACGCTGACCCGTGCCCCCATCGCCTTTGTGCGGACAGACATTCAGGGCGCGGCCTCCATCAAGTCCCTCATCCCGGAGGCGCTGCTCATCTTCATCAGCGTGCCGGATGTGGCCACGTTGGAGCGCCGGATGCGGGCGCGCGGCGGTATTGATGAGACGCGGATGGCGGAACGGCTGGCGGAGGCACGGGCGGAGATGGAACGCGCTGCCCAGTTTGATTACACGGTGAACAATGAGGACAGCAAGTTGGATGATGCCGTCGCACAGACGTGGAGCATCATCAAGCGCGAATCAGAGAACCCTGAGCGGCGCCTCAGCGCGCTCTAGCCTGCTAGTCGTCCTAGTCGTCGTCAAAATCACCATCGTCGTCATCGCCGCCCTCATCGGGGGACGCCGGCGGGGCATCACTCTGTGACTGCGGCAGCCGCGCCGCAGAGCGGCTCCTGCGGCGGCGTGGCTGTGCGGGGAGGGATAGGACTGCCTCCCGCAGGCGGGCCACCAGAGCCGCCTGCCGCGCGTCCTTGACATCCACAACGACGGCGCCGAAGCCCATATCCCGCAGTTGCTCAACCTCACCCGCTCCCCATGACAGTGACGCTGGAGCAAGGAGATGGCCGCCAAGCCGGCTTGCGGCGGCGGCGTACTCGATGGCCTGCTCAACGGTGAGGCCTGCGTCCGTGTCCACCTCAATCAGGCTGCCCTCAAAAGGCAGTCTCTCGATGGCGCGCAGGCGTCGATCATCAAGGTCTGCGGGAACAACGCCAAAGTACGCTGCCGTTTCATCGGTCAGCAGGCCCACGGGCGTTGCGCCGAGGGTCACGAAGAGGAAATCGCAGCCGGCCTCACGCAGGGCGGTGAGATCAGTCTCCGTTAGCCCATCAACGAGCGCGCCCCATGGCGCGCCTCTGGTCTTGGGTGGGGATTTCACCGCTGCCGCGCCATCCACAACAATGAACTCCGCGCCGGCATCAACCGCAGCTCGAATCGCTTTCTCGGTTGGCCGCGTCATGGATGCAACAATGACGAGCGCGGGGATGCGCTCACGCGTGCCGGCGCTGAATCCTAACGGGCGCGCGGGGCCGGATGCCGCGCGCTCGAGTCGTTCTCGTAACTTGCTCACTCGTGAAGTATACCCTCCATGTCGTTTTCCTATCAGCCAATCTCCCCGCGCGCCCTCAGTTCAGACGGCACGAGCGAGGCATAGATGCTGTCATGTGCGGGCGTCGGCACGCCGTGCCGCTGTCCGAGCCGTGGGATCACGCCAACCTGCGCCTCCAACTCGGACGGCCTGCCCGCCGCGATGTCTCGCTGCATCGATGCCGTCCCACCTGGGGGCGCCAACTCGACGAGCCGCATGGCGCCCTCAAAGGCGTCCGCGGGCATTTCGACTCCCGCCGCCTTGGCAACAGCGAGTATCTCCTGCATACATGCAGTCAGCAGTGCGCGCGACTGCGGCACAGAGCGGAAGACGCCGATTGGCTCCCGCGTGACAGCCCCCACTCCCGCCAACGGCCCCACAAAGAGGAGTTTCTCCCAGAGGGCCGTTCGGATATCGGCGCGCACCGTGGCATCAATGCCCGCCGATAGCAGCGCATCGCTCGCGCGCCTCACCGGTTCCGATTCTTCGCCATCAAGGCAGCCGATGGTGATGGTGGGCGGAACGCCGGTGTGCCGCACAAGGCCCGGCGCGGCCCTCTCCGCAAAGATGCGGCACGTCCCGCCAATAACGTCGCTGCCATTCGGCAATTCCTCGAGGAGTTGGTCAGCCGCCTCCACGCCGTTCTGCAGGGGAATGATGAGCGTGTCGGGACCGAGCAGCGGCGTGATAGCGCGCGCGGCCTCCCTCACCAGCCACGCCTTGACGGTCACGAAGACAACGTCGACCTGCCCCACGTCCGCCGGGCTGCTGACCGCCATGAAACTGCCGGGGGAGACATGGGCATCCCCCGCCGGGCTCTCGATTCTGAGGCCATCTGCGCGCAGAGCCTCGAGGTGCGCGCCGCGTGCAATCATCGAGATGTCATGCGTGCCGGATTGGATGAGGCGGCCACCGAAATAGGAGCCGACAGCGCCCGCGCCAAAGAAAGCGATCCGCACCGCTCGCGCCTATGCCGTGCCGAATTGGCGATCGCCGGCATCGCCCAGGCCGGGCACGATGAACCCGTGCTCATTCAGGCGCTCATCGAGGCCGGCGATGTGGATCCGTACATCAGGATGATTCCGTCGCAGGCGTTCAACACCCTCCGGCGCGGCAATAAGGCCAACATACCGGATGCGCTGCACACCCCACTCTTTCAGGAGATCACACGCCGCAGATGCAGAACCGCCCGTCGCGAGCATGGGGTCCATCAGCAGGCAGGCCTGCACGTCCGGCTCAACAGGCTTATTCGCGTAGTACTGCATAGGCTCAAGCGTCCGCTCGTCACGGCGGAGGCCGATATGCCAGACGACGGCGTCCGGCATCATTTCCCAGAGGCCCTCCATCATGCCGAGGCCGGCCCTGAGTACGGGAACGAGGCCGATGGAACCACGCAGCTGACGTCCCTCCGTCACTGCCAGCGGTGTCTGCACCATCTTGCCGACCATCTCCAGATCGGCCGTCGCCTCATAGGCGAGCATGAGGGTGATTTCTTTGACGAGTTCGCGGAACTTTCGCGGGGGAGTTTCTCTGTCACGCAGCTGAGCCAGCTTATCTTGAACGATGGGATGCGTGGACACATGCACACCGTCGTCCGCAGGAGTCATCTGGCTCATAGAGACAGTGTAGCGTCTGAATTAGCGTCACGCGCGGCTCAGAATCATCTATCATGGCACGTGATGCTGAGCATCAGGCATGGGGGCTGCTGTGACAACCGATTTTGGTGAACTCATCGATATTGACGTGCGACAGGCGTGGCACAGCGAGCCGCAGGATTTCACGCCATGGCTTGCTGGTCACCTTGAGGCATTATCGAAGGCTCTGGGATTCGAGCCACCGCTTGACGAGCCAATGACAGAGCACGCGATCGGGCCGTTCAGCGCGGACATCATCGCCATGCATCCCGACACGGGCCACCGCGCTCTTATCGAGAATCAGCTGGAGGTCTCCGACCACACACATCTCGGCCAGGTGATGACCTATCTGGCGGGGTCTGAGGCACGGACTGTTGTCTGGGTCGCGCGGGAGTTTCGTGATGAGCATCTCTCTGCAATCAAGTGGCTCAATGAGCACACGACGTCAGAATTCGCCTTCTTTGCGGTCAAGGTACGTGCCGTCAGAATTGGCGATTCCCCCATCGCGCCGCTCTTTGACGTGCTTGAACGACCGAACGTCTGGGATCGCGGCATACGTGACACGGCAGCCCAATCCGGGAGCAGCCTGACCATCGAGCGCAACGCGTTCTGGTCATACTACGCGGAACGCTTCCCGGATGACGGCGTCCCGGCATCCCGCAAGGACAGCAACCATTATGTTAGAGTTCCGCTGCATGATGTATTGATCTCTCTCTTCCTGTACGCGGATGGCGTCGGAATCTACGTCCGCCGCAATTGGAGCGATACAGAGACGGTTCACAGTGAACGGTTTGAGCGGCTGACAACCAATCTCAAGGAGCAACTGCAGAACAGTTTCTCGGACACCGCACCGAATATTCATGCCGCAGTGGCAGAAATTCGGGTCACTTGGCGGGACGTATCCGGGCGGGAGCGAGCGGCGGATTGGCTCCATGAGCGCCTACACACGTATCTCAGCGCCTTGGAGAACATCGCGCCCGTGCAGGACGATGGATTCCCGCTTTCGCGGGAATGAGGGGAGGGGTTGGCGGGTGTGGACGGGGAGGGGAGTTGGGCGGGTGCGGACGGGGAGCGAGTTGGGCGCGTGAGTGGGATTCGCGGACATATACGCTGCCGCGCCCTGCTACACTCAGATAGACGAGGAGTCCTGTGACTGAGCACCTGACATCAAGCCTGCCTGTTGACTTGCCTGAGGGCAAGAAAGGCCGTGTGCTGTCCGGCGCGCGTCCCACAGGGCGTCTGCACCTCGGCAACTACTTTGGCGCCCTCCAGAACTGGGTATCCCTTCAGGACGAGTATGATTGCTTCTATTTCGTCGCGGACGTTCACGCCCTCACAACTGTCGAGGATACGGTCGGCCTGAAACAGAACACGCGGGAGATGGTGCTGGACTGGCTGGCGGCGGGCCTGGATCCGGACCGCAGCACACTCTTTATTCAGTCGCGCATCCCGGAGGTGTTGGAACTCCACGCCTACCTGAGCATGGTGACGCCCATGGGCTCCCTGCAGCGCGTGCCCAGTTTCAAGGAACAGTTCCGTGCCCGCGCGGACACCATGAACTACGGCCTTGTCGGCTACCCCGTCCTACAGACTGCGGACATCATCATTTATCTGGCGAACACGGTGCCGGTGGGCGTGGATCAGGTGCCTCACGTGGAGCTCTCCCGGGAGATTGTGCGGCGGTTCAACGGACAGTTCGGCGATGTCTTTCCGGAGCCGGACGCCCTCCTCTCTGACACGCCCAGCATCAAGGGGACGGACGGCGACCAGAAGATGTCCAAGAGCCTGGACAATCACATTGAGCTGGCCGCCACACCGGAGGAGACCGCGCAGCGCGTCATGTCCATGGTGACTGACCCGCAGCGCGCGCGCCGGACAGACCCGGGCCGCCCCTGGATCTGCAACGTCTACGCGCTCCACCAGATCTTCTCCAGTGAGGCCTACAACACGTCCATCTATGAGCAGTGCACCACGGCGTCCATCGGCTGTGTGGATGACAAGCGCGCGCTCGCTGATGCCATCAATGACTATCTCGGGCCGTTCAGAGAGAGGCGCGCAGAGCTCGCGGCACAGCCACACCTTGTTGAGGATGTGCTGGCCGCCGGCACGGAACGCGCGCGGGCCGTCGCGATTCAAACGATGCACGAGGTGCGGGATCGCATCGGGTTCTTCTAGGGGCGCCGCGCAGTGACGACGACCACTCCGGACGGCCTCCCGCTTGCCGTCACCGGGCGAACGGCACAGTCCATCGCCTTGGAGGCCGTACACCTCGCCGGAACGGTTCACCGTGAGCATTTCCGTGGCGACCATCTTGGCGTGCGCGAGAAACAGCACGCCGACATTGTGACAGACATCGATATCGCCATTGAGCGAGACCTGCGGCAGCTGCTCACACGTGAGTTCCCGTTCGCGGGCTTTCTCGGCGAGGAGACCGGCGAAACGCAGGGTGATTCGGACTATGTGTGGACGGTTGATCCCATCGATGGCACGGCGAATTTCGTGCGTGGCATCCCGCATTTCGCAGTGACCATCGCGCTGTTGAAGGGCGGGGAGCCGGCGCTTGGCGTCACACACGATGCGGTCAGCAACGATACCTTCTATGCGGCCGCCGGCAACGGCCTCACGCTCAACGGCGCGCCCGTGCGGCCCGTCTACTCCGCCACGTTGGCCGAGGCGACGATCGGTTTCGACATCGGCCCAGACCAAGACCTGAACGCCCGGACGTTCGATATCGTGCGCTCTTTGCTCCCTCTGCACAGGGCGCGTTTGCTCGGGTCAGGGGCGTTGGGGTTTGCCTATGCGGCGGCGGGCATCATCGATGTGTATTTTCATCTTGCGCTCAAGCCGTGGGATGTGGCGGCCGGACTGCTCTTCATACGTGAGACGGGGGCGGACGCCGGCGCGATCGACTTTGACGGCGCTGTTGCCACGCCATGGAGCGGCAGCTATCTGGTTGGGGCGCACGCCCTGCTGGAGGGCGTGCGCACGTCGTAGGGGCCCTCTAGCCGCGGCCTCTGTTCACATCACTCCAATTGAGGCCCAACTCCCGCACGATCGCGCGGAGCGTGCCAATAGCCAGGTCCCGGCGCCCTTGATCCGGGACGGAGGCCGAGCCTCCGGTTTCTGGGTTCGTCCAGCCTCGGTGCGAGCCTCTGCGCTTACGGGTATCCTCTTCACACCCTAGCTGCCGAAGAATCGTCGCAAGTTCCCGGTATCTCACGCAGGGATCAGCCCACCTACAGTAATTTGAACCAAAATCTCCGCCGTTATCGGGGCGTCGGCTTCCTCAACGTGGAGACTCTCTGGCATCGGTTTGCCTTTCTCCTCATAGAATCCCCACACGACCTCAAAGGCTTCTTTGGCATTCGCCAAAGCCTCTTCGATGGTGCTGCCCTGCGTAACGAGCCCCTGTAGGGCCGGTGACGTCACCGTATAGACGCCCTCCGGTTGTGGCTCCAAAACCAACGGCAACCGCACAACTCGTCCGTTCTTGGACATGGCCTAACCTTCTTCCCTCTAGCCGCTGCGACGTCCGGCGTTCCTGACGGTCACCCTATGATAGCGCAGTCCGCTGCAAGCGCCAGAACGCGCCCGAGCCGATTCCTTTATCTCTCCTGAGCCGCCATCCGACGGAGCGTGAACCAGGTGATGCTGGTCGATGTAATCAGGCTGAGCAGGCCGCCGATGATGATATCGATGGGCACGAGGAGTGTCGGCCACGTTGAGAGAGCCACGAATGTGGGGACACTGTAGGTCGCGTACGCCGCCATACCCAGCACGGCGCTATTCTTCATCGCCTTCGTGATATCGCGCGCTTTCACGGCAGGCTCAATGGCCAGGTAGCTGTTCGCGAGCGCTATCAATGTGAAGAACACAAGCAGTGCGATGATCTCAGGCCCGCCCCACGTATCCAGCTGTTTCCCGAAGGTGTCAAAGAGTTCCGTATGCCCACTGTTGTCATAGAAGTTCTCGTACATCGCCAAGGCGACCGGGGAGATATTCCACACCACATCAACCACCGCATAGATCACAAAGGCCGCCGCAAATCGAATGTACTGCATGGTCAGGCTTCCTGTTCCTCTCTACCCAGTTCTTTGCTGACTACACACGAGAGGGGCGCTGCCTGCGAGAGCAAGCAGCGCCCCTCCAAATCAATCCTGTGACGCGATGTTTAGATGTCCATCGCCTGCGCGACGCGCTCACGGTGGTAGTCCCCATCACCGAAGGAGACCTCCCACGCCTTGAGGCGGCGCGTGAAGAGCTGCAGGTCATGCTCCTGCGTGAAGCCGATAGCGCCGTGGCACTGATGCGCCGTCGCCGCCACACGCTGAGCGGAGTCACTCACCCACGCCTTGGCGGACGAAACCTCCAGGTCAGACGGCAGGCCTTCACCGAGCCGCCAGATGGCCTGATAGGTGATGAAGCGGGAGCCGTCAACATCCGTCGCCATGTTCGCGCAGTAGTGCTGGATCGCCTGGAAGGAGCCGATGGGCCGGCCGAACTGCACGCGGTTCTTCACGTACTCGACGGTCATGTCCAGCACCTCCTGCAGCGCGCCGACCATCTGGCAGCAGCGCAGGGCAGCGCCCTTCTGGAGCAGGAGCCGCAGGTGCGCCCAGCCGCCACCGACGTCACCAAGCACGTTGGCGGCCGGAACGGAGACGCCGTTGAAGGTGACTTCACATTGGTTGTCTGTTGCAATCGTCTTGAGCTTATCAACGGAGATGCCGTTGCTCTGCGCGTCCACCAGGAACAGCGTGATGCCGTCCTCACCGGAGCCGCCAGTGCGGGCCGCCACCAGAAGGTAGTCGGCTGCGTGGGCGTTCTCCACAAACATCTTTGTGCCGTTCAGTGTGTACCCATCCCCGGATGCTGACGCCTCAAGGTTGATGCCATTGGCGTCCAGCCGGGAATACGGCTCAAGGATGGCGGCAGTGGCAATGAGATCCCCTGCCGCGATACGGGGCAGGTATTCAGCCTTCTGCGCGTCTGTGCCGGCATCAAGAATGGCGACGGTTGTCAGCGCTGTGTTGAAGAACGGGCCCGGCATCACGCCGTGGCCAACTTCTTCCAGCAGGATGCCCAGGTCAACAAGGTTCTGGCCGGTTCCGCCATGCTCCTCAGGGACAATCAGGCCAAGCCACCCAACCTGGGCGATCTTCTGCCACATATCCGCTGTGAAACCACGCTCATCCTCTTCCATGTCCCGGACGAAGGTGCGCGGCGTCTCCTGCTCAATGAACTCTCGCGCCATTGAGCGCAGCATTTCCTGGTCTTCAGTCAGTCCCAGATCCATTTCCCCCTCCTGTTCTTCCCTTGCTCTTTCTGTTGTGCGTGTTCGCTAGCGCGGGAGACCGAGGCCTCGCTGCGCGATGATGTTCTTCTGAATCTCGCGGGTTCCACCGCCGATGCTCGTCCCGATGGACTGCCAGCCGCGTGCCGGCAGGAAACCCTGATCCGGCAACGGGAAGCGGGAGTCGTTCGTCGGCAGCAGGTTGCCATAGCCGTCCATGATCTGTGAGAGCCCGCGGTAGATGTGCTGGAACAGCTCATCCCCAAAGAACTTGACCATGGAGGATTCCTTCTGCGGAATCATCCCCTCACTCTGCATCCATCCGACGCGGTAGCACAGGGAGCGCAGGGTCTCAACGCGGACACGCCACTCAGCGAGGCGGTGCCGGATCTCTGCGCGAGCAATGGGGGTGTCTCCACCCTCATCACGCACCATGCCGCACCAGTCAATGAACTGCTCCAACGTGCGCAGCAGCTGCGCGGGGCGGCCAATGTTGGACCGCTCAAACGAGAGCGTCGTCATTGCGGCATACCAGCCGCGGTTCTCTTCACCGATGATGTTATTCGCCGGCACGCGCCAGTTCTCCATGAACAGCTCATCCCAGCGGTGATTATTCGTTCCGTCCTTGATGCCGCGAACCTGCACACCCGGCATGAAATTGCCGTCCTCATCCTTGAGGCGTGCCAGCAGGTATGTGATGCCGCGATGCTTGGGCGCATCCGGGTCCGTCCGGACAAGGATGTGGATCCAATCATTGCGGTATGTGCCCCAGATCTTCTGGCCGCTGACAACGTAATCATCGCCGTCACGCACTGCCCGCGTCTTGAGTCCGGCAAGATCAGAGCCTGCATCCGGCTCTGAGAATCCCTGCGAGAACTCGATATCGGCATTGGCAATCTGCGGCAGGAAGAGCTGCTTCTGCCACTCCTGTCCATGCACCATGAGCACGGGAGCAACGAGGCCGCCGCCCAGCGCTGCGGGCGCGTCATGGTAGGACATGACCTCTCGGTAGGCCAGCTGTTTCTCAATGGACGCATCTTGGCCGCCGTACTCACTCGGCCAATGCATGGTGTACCAGCCCTTATTGACGAGTTTCTTGGCGAATTGACGGGCTACCTCATGGCCGGCCTCACGTTCCTCTTCCGTGCCGTGCCAGCCGGCGAGCCCGCCGGTCAGGTCATAGCCGGGATTCTGCCATTCGCCCTTGACGAACTCTTCAGCCTCATCCCGGATGGCCTGCGCCTCCGTCGAAAATCGAAAGTCCACTCCCCCCTCCTTTACTCTGCCCCTCGAACAGAATAGGCCACGCGGGTCACTAGCGCGGCAGGCCCAGTCCGCGCTGCGCGATAATCTGTCGCTGAACCTCTGTTGTGCCGCCGGCGACGCTGAGCGTGCCGGACATGAACGCGCGGTTATTCAGGAATCCCTCATTCGGCATATCGATGCCCTCCTGCGTCGGCAACAGATTGCCGTACCCCTGGAGGCCACGGGCGAGCGTCTTCATCGTCTTCTGATACTGCACGTCCGCCCACAGCTTGCTCATGGAAGATTCCTTCTGGGGAATCTCGCCACGGCTCTGCATCCAGCCAACCCGGTAGGCGATCATCCGCAGCGTCTCAATCTCGATGCGGAGATTCGCGATCTGATGCCGGAAGGGCGCATCATCCAGTGGGCTGAAACCGCGTGTTGCCTTCAACTCGCGCGCAAATGCGATGTACTCCTCCACCTGCCGCTGCATGGTGGCGGGCGCCTGGATATTGGACCGCTCAAAGGAGAGCGTCGTCATTGCCGTGTACCAGCCGCGATTCTCCTCGCCAAGGATGTAGCGCGCAGGCACGCGCCAGTTCTCCATGAACAGCTCATCCCAGCGGTGTCGCCCCAGCGCGTCAGGAATCTTGCGCACCTGTACGCCCGGCATGAACTCCCCGTCCGCGTCCTTGAGCGGGGCGAGGAGATAGGTGATGCCGCGGTGCTTGGGGGCGTCCGGGTCAGTCCGCACAAGGATGTGAATCCAGGGGTTGCGATACGTGCCCCAGATCTTCTGGCCGCTGATAAGATAATCATCGCCATCCCGGACTGCGCGAGTCTTGAGTGAGCCGAGATCAGAGCCGGCGTCCGGCTCAGAGAACCCCTGCGAGAATTCAAGATCGGCGTTGGCGATGCCCGGCAGGAACTCATCCTGCATCCACTTCGGGGCCGCAAGCATCAGGACAGGGGCAACCAGTCCGCCTCCGAGCGAGGCAGGCGCGCCGGCATACGACATCGCCTCCCGATACGCCAGCTGCACCTCAATTGAGGCATCCTGCCCGCCAAACTCGCTGGGCCAGTGCATTGTCCACCAGCCCTTCTTGACAAGCTTCTTCTCAAACTGGTTGACGGCCTCCTCAGCCTCATCGACCTGATGATGCCAATTCACGAGAATCTGGGTGTCCCAATTTCCGGGTTCCCACTCTCGTCGAGTAAACTCAATAGCTTCTTGCTGTATCTGTTGCGCCTCAGGCGTAAATCGGAAGTCCATTCGGCCGGCTCCCCTCTCTCATATCTACCACAGAATTCGCGTCCCTACCTCAACGCGTGAACGATAGCACGCCCACGCCATTCAGGTAAAGTCTTTTGCCCTTTCAGTACATATGTAGCACAGAGTTTGCTGGCAGAAAAAGGGCCCATTCGCAAAGGGTCCCGATGCCGGTGGCATCGGGACCCTTGTGTCTTCCAACTACCTCTGCGCCTTATCAGCGCAGCCATGTGGCTTACCGATCAAGCCAGACGTGGGAGTAGCGGCCCTGCGGCCCGTAGAAGGCCAGGTAGTTCAGCGCCGGCATGAAGCCGCGAACGTCCTTGTTGACCGCACTGATGTATGAGCTGTGCGAGACGACGATCTTGGCGACGTCATTCAGCGCCATCTCCATCGCGTCCCATGCGAGCTCCTTCCGCTCCTGTTCATCCAGCGTTCGGCTCATCTGGTTGACCAGATTATCGAACTCAGGATTGCTGTAGCGGTTGTAGTTGCGGTCTGAACCCGTGTAGAAGTGCTCATACAGGGTCACGTCCGGGTCGATTCCGGCGATCCAGAAGCTGTGGACGCCGAAATCAAAGTTCGCGGTCGCCCAGTTGCCGTATGCAGTCGCAGATTCCTGGATGTCCGGGGTGACCTTGACGCCAACTTCCTCGAGGTCGCTCTGGAAGGCGGGGACGTCAACCTGGATGGGAGACCACACCGTCCACCTGACCTCAAGCGGATTGTCCTCTGTGTAGCCGGCCTCGGCCAGCAGTGCGCGAGCCTTTTCCTTGTCAGCGAGGGCGGCAGCCTTACGCCCTTCGACGGTCTCAGGAACAACATCGGCGAAACCGACGATCTGGCCACAGCGTTCGCGCGGCATTGCCCACGGGGATGTCGGATAGAATCCGCAGCCCACCGGGAGCTCGTACCAGTCATTCCTCACGGTTGTGACGTACTTCTGGTTGTCGATAGCCAGAGCGAAAGCCTCATGGACCCTCTGGTCAGACATCCAACCTTCGCGCTCCTTGTTGATGAAGAGCGCCGGGCTGAATGAGGAGGCAATCACGCGCTGATCCCAGAACTGGCAGATCTCTGTGCATTCCTGGAGCAGGGTTTCCGCCTGTCCGCCGGTGTAGCCGGCGGCATTTCCGATGTCCAGCTGGCCTCCGCGCAGCGCCACGGGCACGTTTGCGCTTGCCAGGAACTGTATCTCAACGCCATCCAAGTACGGGAGCGGCGCGTCCCAGTAATCGTCATTGCGCTCAAACGTGAAGGACTCGCCGGGAATCCACTCCTGCAGAGTGAACGCGCCGGTTGAGGCCTCCGAGGGCGCCTCTCGGAAGGATTGCAGCGCGCCGGTGTCCAAGTACTCCTGCTGGTAGATGTGGGCCGGGAAGATGACGTTGTAGGGCTGGCCGATCACCTCAATCATGGCGGGCTTCGCCCAGCGCAGATTGAAGACGACGGTCAGGTCATCCGGGCAGGCGATGGAGTCCACGGCAAGGTAGTGTGTCTTGCGTGGGCTGGTCGGCAAGCCGGCATCCGACCCGAGCCTGATGGTGTCAAACGACCACTTGATGTCGTTGCAGGTCACCGGAACGCCGTCTGACCAGTTCACGCCATCACGCAGGGTGAACGTATACGCCTTGCCATCATCAGACTGCTCCCAATCTGTTGCCAGGTCAGGCTCCAGCTGGAAGTAGGCGTGGCTATTAAAGTCTTCCTCAGAGCCCCATGTTCGGGACTTGATGAGCATGTTGTTCATCAGGTGTCCCACCGGGAAGGCGTGCCCTGCCGCCGATTCCCATGGCACAAAGCTGGGGCTGTTGGATGTGTACGGCGTCCTGAGGATGCCGCCACGCTTGGCATCCGGATCAAGCGGGATACCGCTGACGGATACGTCATCCATCATGGGCGGTTCCGACTCCGGCGTGTCTGCCGCGCTCCCTGTGATCACAGCTGCAGTCGCGGTCGGCGTTGGCGGATCCGCTGGTGTGTCCTCTTCCTCCTCCTCGGCCGTGCCACACGCCGCCGCAAGCAACGCGAGCGTGGCAACCAAGCCGATGAGGAGCATTGTCCATCTGCTCATGATGTTTCCTCCTCCGCCGTTTAGATAAAGCGGGATAGCCATAAGTATGACGCGGCACAGGTGGGTGTCAACCCTAGCAGCGCTAGGTAGTGCACGGGGGCGGATAAGGAAAGGGCCCCGATGCCGGCGGCATCGGGGCCCTTTGTGGTCTGCTAACGACGTCAGCGCCACATCGGTTTCGCCATCAGGCTTTACCGATCAAGCCAAACGTGCGCGTAGCGGTACGTCGGGCCGTAGCCAGCGAGGTAGTTCAGCGCCGGCATGTAGCCGCGAACGTCCTTGTTGACCGCCGCAATGTAGGAGCTGTGGGAAACCACGATCTTGGCGACGTCATTCAACGCTATCTCCATCGCGTCCCATGCGAGTTCCTTCCGCTCCTGCGTATCCAGCGTTCGGCTCATCTGGTTGACCAGATTATCAAACTCAGCATTGCTGTAGCGGTTGTAGTTGCGGTCTGAACCCGTGTAGAAGTGCTCATACAGGGTCACGTCCGGGTCAATTCCTGCGATCCAGAAGCTGTGGAGACCGAAGTCGAAGTTCGCATTCGCCCAGTTGCCGTACGCAGTGGCCGACTCCTGCACGTCTGTCTCAACGAGGACGCCGATCTCTTCAAGGTCACTCTGGAAGGCCGGGATGTCGCCCTGGATTGGCGCCCAGACGGTCCACGTCACGGAGAGCTGGTTGTCGCTTCCGGGCTCGGTGGTGTAGCCGGCCTCACGGAGGAGGGCTCGCGCCTTTTCCTTGTCAGCGAGGGATGCAGCCTTACGCCCTTCGACGGTCTCAGGCACCACATCGGCAAAGCCGATGATCTCGCCGCAGCGGTCACGCGGCATCGCCCACGGGGATGTCGGATAGAATCCGCAGCCTACCGGGAGCTCATACCAGTCATTCCGCACGGTTGTGATGTACTTCTGGTTGTCAACGGCGAGGGCAAACGCCTCATGGACCCTCTGGTCAGACATCCAGCCTTCACGCTGCTTGTTGATGAAGAGCGCCGGGCTGAATGAGGACGCAATCACGCGCTGCTCCCAGAACTGGCAGATCTCTGTGCACTCCTGCAGCAGTGTGTCTGCCTGCGCGCCCGTGTAACCGGTGGTGCTGCCAACGTCCAGGCGGCCACCGCGCAGCGCCACTGGGAGCTGCGAGGAGCCTGGGCCAAGGTTCGTGATCTGAACACCATCCAAGTACGGGAACGGCTGATCCCAGTAGTCATTATTGCGCTCAAACGTGAAGGACTCACCCGGGTTCCACGACGTCAGCGTGTACGGGCCTGTTGTTGCCTTGACGGGCTCTTCCTTCATTGATGTCAGAGCGCCGGTCTCAAGGTACTCCTTCTCGTAGATGTGCGCGGGCCAGATGACGTTGTAGGGCTGGCCGATGACCTCAATCATGGCGGGCTTCGCCCAGCGCAGATTGAAGACGACGGTCAGGTCATCCGGGCACGTAATCGAGTCAACGGCGAGGTAGTGCGTCTTGCGCGGGCTTGTGCTGAGCCCCGCGTCCTGCGCGAGCCGGATGGTGTCAAACGACCACTTGATGTCGTTGCACGTGACCGGCACGCCGTCTGACCAATCCACCCCGTCACGCAGGGTGAACGTGTAGGCCTTGCCATCTGAAGACTCTTCCCAGCCTGTCGCCAGGTCACCGTACAGCTGGAAGTAAACAAGGTTGTTGAAATCTTCCTCTGTGCCCCACGTTCGCGGCTTGATCAACATGCTGTTCAGCAGGTGATTCACATTGAAGGAGTGGCCTGCAGCGGACTCCCATGTGATGAAGCTTGGGCTGTGGGACGTGTACGACGTCTGTAGGATGCCGCCATACCTGGCATCCGGGTCAAGCGGGACGCCGCTCACGGACGCGCTGTCGTCCATTTCAGTCGTACCGTCCATACTGTCCGGTGTTGCCGTCGGGTCTCCTGAACTGCTTGTGATCTCGACAGCAGTTGCGGTCGGTTCCGGCGTATTCGGCACCGGTGTGTCTTCCTCGGCCGGGCTACACGCCGCCGCAAGAAGCGCGAGTGTAGCGACCAAGCCGACAAGAAGCAATGTCCATCTGCTCATGGTCTTCTCCTCCCCGTAGATATACCACGCGATTCTGTCATTATGACGTGCGTTTATGGCGTGTCAACCCTAGTAATGCTAGGTAGTGCGCACGAGGGAGGCGCCCCGCGGGAGGCCACATAGCCGCCAGCGGAGGCCAAATGGCCGTCATGCGGCAGTGCCCCTGCGATGAGAAAGCACACCTACTAGCATTCGAGCGCACCCCCCGACTGGCATTCCGAGCGCGCCCCTCCTGTCATTCTGAGCGTAGCGCGTTAGCGCGGAGTCGAAGAATCCCGCAAGCAGGTGGACACAGGGGGGGCGGGGGAGGGGACGGTAGGCACGTTGCTCATAGGGCGGGTTGCGGGATTCTTCGCTGCGCTCAGAATGACATGCTAGTTTGCTCAGAATGACAAACGGTGTGCGCCCTGTCCGGCAGCCACGGATGGATTCCCGTTTTCACGGGAATGAGGGGAGGAGGGCAGGAATGGGGGACGGGGGCTTAAAGGAAAGTGCCCCGATGCTGGCGCATCGGGGCACTTTGCTCTAGCTAGTGGCTATCGATCACTCGTCAAGCCAGACGTGTGAGTAGCGTTTCAGCGGGCCGTAGCCGGCCAGGTAATTCGGGGCGGGCATGTAACCCTTCAGGTTTGCGCTCACCATTGGATAGTAGGAGCCGTGCGAGATGACGACCTTGCCTACCTCTGTCAGCGCGAGCTCCATGGCCTGCCAAGCAAGCTCCTTCCGCTCTTCCTTATCCAGCGTTCGGCTCATCTGGTTGACCAGATTGTCAAACTCAGGATTGCTGTACTTGTTGTAGTTGCGGTCTGAACCCGTGTAGAAGTGCTCATACAGTGTCACGTCCGGGTCAATTCCGGCGATCCAGAAGCTGTGGACTCCTACGTCGAAGTCGGCGTTGGACCACTTGGTGTACGTCGTGCTTGAGTCAGGAATCTCGAGCTCAACGTTGACGCCAATCTCCTGCAGGTCAAGCTGGATGGCTGGGCCGTCCGCCTGAATGACACTCCACACTGTCATGTTCAGGTCGAGGGCGTTGTCACCCGTGTAGCCGGCCTCTTCCAGGATCTCCCGTGCGCGCGCCTTGTCTCTATCAGACTGAGCGGAGCGCTCTTCCGGCGTGTCGCCGAAGACGTCTGCGTAGCCTGGGATGGCGGCGCAGCGATCCTGAGGCATCGCCCACTCGCTGGTGGGATAGAAGCCGCAGCCCGTCGGCAGCTCGAAGAGGTCCTGCTGAACGGAGGTCACGTACTTCTGGTTGTCAATGGCCAGTGCGAACGCAGTGTTCACGGCCGGGTCATTCCACGGCTCCCGCTCCTTGTTCAGGAACAGTCCGGGGCTGAATGAGGATGCGATGACGCGATCATAGATCTTGTAGATCTCATCGTCATGCTCCTCAATCAGGGTGAGGGCCTGTCCGCCGGTGTAGCCATGGGAGTCACCCACATGGATCGAGCCGGTGCGGAGCGCAGGCGGGATGTTGGAGCGGGAGAGGAAGGTCATCTCCACGCCATCCACGTACGGCAGCGGGGCATCCCAGTAGTCATCGTTCCTCTCGAACGTGTACCCCTCGCCGGGAATGTAGCTGGTAACCGTGAACGCGCCGCTCGTCACTTCGGACGGCTGCTCGCGCATGGAGTCCAGCCTGCCGGTGTTCAGGAACTCGGTGTGGTAAATGTGCGCCGGGAAAATGATGTTGTACGGCTGCCCAATGACCTCCAGAACGGCAGGCTTGGGATACCGCAGGTTGAAGACCACTGTCAGGTCATCGACGCAGTTGATGGAGTCCATGGCCAGGTAGTGGGTCTTGCGTGGGCTGCGGAGCAGTCCGGCCTCATCCGCGCGGCGGATGGTGTCAAAGGACCACTTGACGTCAGTGCAGGTCAGCGGCGTGCCGTCTGACCACTCAATGCCGGAACGCAGGTTGAATGACCATGCGAGGCCGTCATCAGACTGTTCCCAGCCGGAGGCCAGATCAGGAGTCAGCTGGAAGAAGGCGTTATTTCTGAAGTCCTCTTCAGTGCCCCATGTGCGCGGCTTGATCAGCATGTTGTTGAGCAGATGTCCAACATCAAAAGCCGGACCTGCCGCCTCTTCCCACGGGTTGAGGGGGTTGTTGGACCGGTACGCAAGCTGGAGCGTGCCGCCGGTCTTCGCATCCGGATCGAGAGGAATGCCGCTGACGGACGTGTTCGCGTCCGGCATATCCGCATCATCGTCGTCGTCATCCGTGTCCATGTCGTCGTCGTCGTCCATATCAGGGACGGCCGTCGGCGAGCTTCCTGTAATCTGCAGCGGCGTCGCCGTCGGCTGCGCCGGTGTACTTGTCGCTTCTTCATCGGGCTCATCGGTCGGGCCACACGCCGCGGCTAGCAGCGCAAGTGTTGCGACCAACCCGACGAGAAGCATCGTCCATCTGCTCATAGCGTCTCCTTCGTACCTCCTCTAAACGGCTTCCCTTTTGATTATGACGGCCGCCATGACGGTGTCAATCCTAGTATGTCTATGGTGTTGCGTCCGCTTAGCGATCCAGCCATGCATGATCAAAGCGGAGTTGAGGGCCTTTGTTGGCCTGATAATCAAGGCCGGGCATGATGCCGCGAACGCGGGCGCCGAAAACGGGCACATGGACGGTGTGGGAGATGATGATCTTCGCCTGGTCATCAAGCGCGAATTCGAGGGCGTCCCACGCGAGAGCTCGATGGAGCGCCGGATCAGTGGTCTGCCTCATCTCGTCCACAATGGCGTCAAACTCGGGGCTGCTGTATCGTCCAAAGTTCTCGATGCCTCCAGATTTGAAGTGACCGTAGAGCATAAGATCGAGGGAATCACTGATGACCCACTCAGAGTGGACGGCGGCCTCAAAGTCACCGGCGGCGATCCGTGAGTTGAAATCACGCTCGCTGAGGGCGCTCGGTGTGGCGTTGAAACCGACCTCTTGGAGGTCTGAGATGATGGCGATGACGTCCTGCTCCGTATCTTCGCTGAAGAGGATGGAGGCGGGCAGCTCACCCGGAGAAAAGCCAAGTTCGGCGAGGATTTCCCGTGCGCGCGCCTTGTCCGCGGCCGGGGAGGAATCCGTAAAGAAATCGGCATAGCCGGGTATGGAGGCGCATCTCTCCACGCCCATCGCCCATGGTGAGAACGGATACGTGCCGCAGCCGGTGGGCGGGAAGTGCCAGCCGCCATGGATGTTGCGGATGTACTTGGTGTTGTCAATCGCCAGGGCGAACGCCTCCCGGAGCTCGCTGTTGTCCCACGGCCTTCTGTCATGGTTCAGGATGATGTGGTGGGTATGCCCCATTCCGAGGATCCGCGGCCAGACCTGGCAGGAGGGACATTCCCGCTCCAGCATCTCACCCTCGTCGTCCGTGTAACCCGCCGGCCTGCCAACGTCAATGGCTCCCGTCTGCAGCGCTGTTGCAACCGCCGAATCTGCAAGGAAGACAAACTCGACTCCTGACAGGAAGGGGAAGGGTTTATCCCAGTAGGTGGTGTTTCGGCTGTAGGTGATGCGCTCACCCGGCACGTGGTCTTCCAGCACAAACGGGCCGGTGGTCACTGAGGGGGGCTCTGCGCTCATGGCGCCTGCATTCCCGTCATAGATATGCTGCGGCCGAATGATGTTGTGCGGCAGGACGAGGGCGTCAATGATTGAGGTTTGGGGAGCACGCAGGGCGAATCTGACGGTGTAGTCATCATCACACGCCACTTCCCCGAGGGCTGAGAGATAGGATGACCGTGGGCTGCGTGTGAGGCCGCGTCCGGTCCGGATGGAATTGTAGCTCCACGCAACATCAGCACAGGTCAGCGGCGTGCCGTCCGTCCACTCAACATCATCCCGTAGGTTGAACGTCACGGCCAGTCCGTCAGGCTCAACCTGCCAGCTCACAGCAAGGTCCGGGTGCAGCTCAAGGAATCGCCGTTCCTGAAAATCGTCGATGCTGCCCCACGTTCTGGGCTGCAGCAAGAGGTTATGCAGGGGATGCATGGTAATGAAAGACGCCCCCTCACTCTCCTCCCATGTGTTGAATTGCACGTCAGGCTGCCAGACAGCGGCCGTGAGTGTGCCGCCATACTCGGCGATGGACAAGACAGGCTTCCCGCTGGTTGACCACGTGTCCGGCGCGATCCCCACAGCCGGCGCCGTGGTGGGCACCGGGGCGCTCACTGTGGGCGTGGGGCGCGGCGTCCGCTCAATTGTGCCGTTGGCTGTCGCGGTCGGCTCCGCTGTCAGTGTCGGCGTTGCGTCGTCCGTCGTGCATGCCGCTGCAACGATGAGCACAACGAGGCACGTGGCGAGCGCCAGCGCTCGCCTCTTCGTGTCGATCATGTCGTTCTGCCCTCGTGCGTCATTCTGTGAGGGGGGCCTGTGTCACGCCCCTTTCCGATTATGGGACATGACGGTACATCGTCAACAGCGCAGGTGAGGGTGGTCGGCATGTTTCACACGCCTACGGTACTCTTGTGGTGGATCCATGATGCAGCGAAGGAACATACCACCGCCGGGAACGCCCCGCGCGCCGGAGCGTGCGGCGGAAACGCGAACACCCCGTGAGCGATACGCGGAGGCGGCCGCCGTTTTGTCCGCGGCAGAGGAGCGCGTACGCGCCCTCGCAGGCCAACTCACAGAACTCGGGCAGAGCCTGACGGAGTCGCCGCTCACCACCGCCCCGTCTCAGGCGCCAGCGCAGAGCGCCGGGCCGCCGCTCCATATCATGACGCACCCGTTCCGCAGGGAGATCAGCATGGCCGAATGGCCGGATGCCGGGTCGATTGTCACTGCATTGGGTGAGCTGCATGCTGCCCGG
This sequence comes from Dehalococcoidia bacterium, assembly GCA_965214725.1. Classification (GTDB taxonomy): domain Bacteria; phylum Chloroflexota; class Dehalococcoidia; order UBA6926; family UBA6926; genus VXMO01. Next base: position 797,612 of record OZ243973.1, read on the forward strand.
TCACGGGTTCTTGCGCTGCGGGCGTGGATGCTGCCGCAGGATAGGGCAGCAACCCCGGAGCCGTCAGATTCGCCACATCAGGGCTGAACAGGACGCGGCATCATGACACAGCGAGCGGCGGGGCGGAGGCGTGAGATCGATAACGATCTCCTTGTTCTCTTTGACGGCCACGCCATGTTCCACCGCGCATTCCACGCCATTCAGCACTTGTCTGTCTCCCATTCGGGAGAGGCCACCAACGCCGTCTTCGGTGTCTCCGCCTCACTCCTCAAGGTTCTGGGTGAGCGGCGTCCGGGATACGCTGCGGTGGCGTTTGACATGTCCGGCCCAACGTTTCGCCACGAGATGTACGAGGGCTATAAGGCGCAGAGGCCCCACATGCCTGATGAGATGCGCGCGCAATACGGCCGCGTTCGTGAGGCTGTTGAAACCATCGGCCTGCCCATTGTGGAGCTGCAAGGCTATGAGGCGGATGATGTGCTCGGACATTTCTCGCGCCGCGCCACGGAGCGAGGCTTGCGGACCATCATCGTGACCGGAGATCAAGACACCATGCAGTTGGTCTCACCCGTCGTCAGCGTGCTCTACCAGCGTGGCGCGCGGAATGAGTCACTCTTTGACCCTGAGGCGGTGCAGGAGCGGTACGGCCTCTCCCCCGCCCAGATACCTGACCTCAAGGCCCTGCAGGGGGATCCGTCCGACAATATCCCGGGCGTGCAGGGCGTCGGCCAAAAGACGGCGACTGCCCTCCTCCAGGAATTCGGCACTGTCAGCGCGCTGTATGACCGCATTGATGATGTGACGCCGGAGCGCGTGCGGAAACGCCTGCTTGATGAGCGCGCCGCCGCTTTCCAAGGACTCGAGCTGACACGGATCGTCACGGATCTTAACCTCCCCGTGACGCTGGACGACCTGCAGTGGATCAAGAATTTTGATCGGTCTCGCCTGATCGGGTTCTTTGGCGACATGGAGTTCTCATCGCTGTTGAATCGCGTCCCGGATTTCGGTGAGGGGACGCCGGACGAGCCGGCAGTTACGCCGGCCGCGCAGCCGGATGCCGATGTGTCTTATCGGGCCGTGACAACGGCGCAGGAGCTGGAGGACCTTCTTGCTGAGATTGGGCAAACCCGGCGTGTGGCCATCGTCGTGCCGGCAACATCTCGCCACGCGCTGGAGGGAGCGCCGGTGAGCATTGGGCTCGCCTGGGCGGACGGGCAGGCGGCGTACATCCCACTGATGCAGCAGGGTTTTGAGATGCCGCTCGCCGGGCGGGATGCCATGCTCGAACGGCTCAGTCAATTCCTTAGCGAAACGAACCCTGACGGCAGTCAGCGAACGCTTGCGGCGCATATCGCGCGGGAGGCGCTGTCCGCGCTGGAGAACGGGGGTGTCGCCGTCACGAATCCAATTTGGGACACATCCGTCGCCGCGCACATGCTCGGCAAGCCATCCACGAACCTCGTGAACCTCGTGCTGTCAGAATTCGGGAGGCAGCTGCCGACACTGGATGACCTGCTGGGGCGGGGCGCAAAGGCGGTGCCGTTCCATGCGCTGGACACCGAAACGGCACAGCAGTATGCCTGCTCTGCCGCTGATTACACACTGCGTTTGATGGACGCGTGGGAGCCTATCCTTAGGGAGCAGGGGGCGGATGCCCTCTTTGACGAGCTTGAGATGCCGTTGGCTCCCGTCCTGACGCATATGGAGCGGAACGGCATCCGGCTGGACACTGACCTGCTGCGTCGGATGTCTGTGGAGATGCACACGCAGCTCAATCAGATGACGCAGGAGATCTATGATGAGGCGGGCGCTGGGTCCGGCATGGATGAGCCGCTGGAGTTCAACCTCAATTCCCCCAAGCAGCTCGCAGAGGTGCTCTTCGAGAAACTGGGTTTGCCGGCGCGCAGGCGCACACAGACAGGCTATTCCACGGATGCATCCGTCCTGGAGTGGCTCGCCAAGAACGCGGAGCAGCACGGCCACATCGTTCAGCGCATCCTCGAATATCGCGAGCTCTCCAAGCTGGTGTCCACGTACGTCGACACCCTCCCCAAGGAGGTGTACACCGGCACGGGGCGGATCCACACGCGTTTCAATCAGACCGGCTCCGCCACAGGCCGGATCGCCTCCCAAGACCCGAACCTGCAGAACATCCCGGTGCGCACCGAATCCGGGCGCCGCATCCGTGAGGCCTTTATCGCAACGGGCGGCGCGATGCTCGTTTCGGCGGACTATTCTCAGGTGGAGCTCCGGGTGTTGGCACACCTCTCTGATGATGCCGGCCTGAAGAGCGCATTCCTTGCCGGGGAGGACATCCATGCGTCGACTGCATCACAGGTGCTCGGCATTCCCCCGGACGAGGTGACCACGGAGCACCGCCGCATTGCCAAGGCCGTCAACTTTGGCATCGTCTATGGAATGGGCGGATTCGGGCTGTCCACCCGACTTGAGATTGAACGCAAGGAGGCGGATAGCTTCATCAACGCCTATTTTGAGCGCTTTCCCAATGTCCGCACGTATATGGATGCAACGATAGCGGGAGCGCGCGAGACCGGCTATGTGCAGACGTTGATGGGACGTCGGCGCTACCTGCCTGAGATCACGGCGTCCAATCAGCAGGCTCGGGCCGCGGCGGAGCGGATGGCCATCAATATGCCCGTGCAGGGGACGGCGGCGGAGATCATCAAGCTGGCCATGCTGCGCATGCAGGAGCGGCTTACGGATACGGGAATGCAGACGCAGATGCTGCTGCAGATACATGATGAGCTGCTGTTTGAGGCGCCGGCCAAGGAATATGAGGCCCTCTCAGCCATCGTGCATGAGATCATGCCCCTGGTCATGCCCGCGCTTGATGTTCCGCTGGTGGTGGATGTCAAGGCCGGCCCGTCATGGGGACACATGGACTAGCAGGCGCGCGCGAATACCTTAATTGAGCCTTAACGCACTGTTGGCATCCCGTTAATCCTCCCTGTGTACGCTCAGTTCAAAGACTGGGTGTCAGGAATCGCGCAACACAAGGAGGGATGAGGAATGATGCAGTTGGGCAAGACGTGGCGTCGGCTAGTATTTGCCGGCGTCCTTGGATTGGTTGTCGTGCTTGGGGGCGCGGCATGCGGGGAAGACGACCCGACGGCGACGCCAACAACGTCGGGGACACAATCGTCAACCGGTTCCACTGATGAGTCAACGGGTTCCACTGATGACGGTATGGAGCTCAGCGGCACCATCGAGATTGATGGTTCAAGCACTGTGGCGCCAATCTCTGAGGCCGTTGCGGAGGAGTTTCTGGCGGAGTATCCCGATGTTCGTGTGAACGTTGGCATCTCCGGCACAGGCGGCGGCTTCAAGCGTTTCACGGTGGGCGAGACGGAAATCTCTGATGCGTCACGTCCCATCAAGGAGTCTGAGGCGGAGATCGCGGCGGAGAATGGCATTGAGTGGGTCGAGCTGACGGTTGCGCTGGACGGGCTCGCCGTCATGGTCAACACGCAGAACGATTTCGTTGACTGCCTGACGATTGCCGAGCTGAATGAGATCTGGAAGCCGGATAGCACGGTCGATTCCTGGGACGATGTCCGCGCCGGGTTCCCGAGTGACCCCCTCAACCTCTACGGCCCCGACACGGAGTCCGGCACGTTCGATTACTTTACGGACGTGATCAACGGCGACGAGGGGGTCTCACGCTCCAACTACGTCGCGTCGTCTGACGACAACGTGCTGGTGCGCGGCATCTCCGGCGACCGCAACTCGCTGGGCTACTTCGGGTATGCCTACTATGCGGAGAACGCTGGCCAGTTGAAGCTCGTATCCGTGGATGGTGGTGGCGGCTGTGTCGCCCCGAGTGACGAATCGGTCGCGGACGGCAGCTATGCGCCGCTCGCCCGCCCCATCTTCATCTACGTGGATACGGACAAGCTGCGGGAGCGCCCCGAGCTGAAGACCTTCGTGGATTTCTACCTCGACGAGGCCCCCGTGCTGGTGCCGGAGGTGGGTTACACGGCGCTCAGCAGCTACGACGAGGAGAAGGACAAGGTTGCCGAGGCCTACGCCGGCGCGTAGCAAGGCATCGAACAAACAACGCTCTTGTTGTGGGAGGAGCAGTGGCTGCTCCTCCCACAACAGCGGGGTATGAGGGGAGGGTGCGGGAGTGCAGAAGGACAGGCCCGATGACTGAATCGAACAGGAACAGCGTCGAGAGGCCGGAAATCCTGTTTGTATGTGTTCACAATGCCGGCCGCAGCCAGATAGCGGCATCCCTGTTGAATACCCTCTCCGACGGGAAGGCCTTCGCCCTGTCGGCCGGAACAATGCCCGCGGAGCACGTGCATCCGGAAGTGGTCGATGCGATGCGAGAGATCGGGCTGGACCTGGGAGACGCCACTCCGCAAGTCGTGACTGAAGAGATGCTGGAGGGGGCCGACCGTGTCATCACCATGGGATGCAATGTTGATGACGCCTGCCCCGCCGCGATATTCGACGCGGAGGATTGGGGGCTGCCTGATCCCATGGGACGGCCGGCGCATGAGGTTCGTGAAATCCGTGACACGATACGGGCGCGGGTGCTTGCACTGTTAGGGGAGTTGGGAATACCGGTATCCGAGGGGGTACGCGATGGATACAATCCCTGGCAGGAATGACGAGGCATCTTAACCCTCACTTAATCTACGTGGGGCATTCTTAGGCCGGGGGTAGGGGAAATGACTGGGGTGGAGGACTAAAGATTCTTGGCTGAAGCGTCATCGACATACAACGCGCCGCGCGCATCACGTGAGGACCTGCACAAGCGGCTGCTGTCCGGCTCTCGCTCAGGGCGCGGAACAGAGGCAGTCATCCACGCGCTTCTCTTGGCGGCGACGGTTATCTCGATCGCCACGACGTTGGGCATCGTCTTCGTGCTGGTGAATGAGAGTTTCCGGTTCTTTCAGGACGTCTCCGTCATTGATTTCCTGACGGGCACAGTCTGGACTCCCCGCTTTCAGCCATCACTCTTCGGCGTGCTCCCGCTCGTGGCCGGCACTGTTCTGGTTGCCGCCATCGCCATCATGGTTGCAGGGCCCGTCGGCCTCTTCACTGCCATCTTCCTGAGCGAGTACGCGCCGGACGGATTCCGCCGCGTCGTCAAGCCAATGTTGGAGATCCTCGCAGGAATCCCGACCGTGGTGTACGGCTACTTTGCGCTCACATTCGTGACGCCGCTGCTGCAGGAGTATCTGTTCCCGGACATGATCATCTTCAATGCGCTAAGCGCCGGCCTTGTCATGGGCGTCATGATCATCCCCATCGTGTCGTCACTGACAGAGGACGCAATGCTGGCCGTGCCGCGCTCTCTGCGTGAGGCCGCCTATGCGTTGGGGGCAACGCGGTTTGAGGTGGCGACGCGTGTCGTCACGCCCGCGGCGCTCTCCGGCATCGTCGCCGCCCTCATCCTTGGGCTGTCGCGCGCCATCGGCGAGACGATGCTGGTCACCATTGCGGCCGGAGCAACGCCGCGCCTCACCGTTGACCCGCGTGAGAGCATCCAGACGATGACGGCGTACATCGTCCAGGTGGGGTTTGGTGAAACGCCGCAGGGCACGACGATTTACTACACCATCTTCGCTGTAGCGCTGCTCCTCTTCGTGATGACACTCGTGATGAACATCCTGGGGCAGTGGGTTGTCCGACGCTGGAGGCAGGCCTACTAAGGCGCGGCATCCATGGGAACACAACAACACAGCGCCCCCGTTAACAGCGTCAGCGCAGAGCAGTTCGATCGGAGTCTGCGAGGACGCCGCCTTATCGGCAAGGCGGCCGTGATCCTCTTCTTTCTCTCGACATTCGTCGGGCTGGCAACGCTGGCCGCGCTCCTCATTGATGTGCTCATTGACGGGCTGCCGTGGATCGATTGGGACTTCCTATCGACATATCCATCTCGCCGCCCGGAGGATGCCGGCCTTCGCTCAGCCCTCTTTGGAACGCTCTGGATCGGGGGACTGACAGCCCTGTTCACGTTCCCCATCGGCACGGCAACGGCGATCTATCTGGAGGAATACGCGCCGCGCAACAGGCTCACGCAGCTGATTGAGGTGAACATCTCCAACTTGGCAGGTGTGCCTTCGATCGTCTATGGACTGCTCGGGTTGGCCGTCTTCGTCTTCCTGCTGGGCATGGGACGCGTAATCCTGGCCGGCGCGCTCACGCTCACCCTGCTTGTGCTGCCCCTGCTCATTGTGGCGGGGCGAGAGGCGATACGCGCAGTGCCGGACAGTTATCGGCAGGGATCATTGGCATTGGGGGCGACGCGATGGCAGACGGTGCGGCATGTGGTGCTGCCATCCGCGATGCCCGGCATCCTGACGGGCACCATCCTCGCAATGTCCCGGGCAATCGGCGAGGCGGCGCCGCTCCTCGCAATCTCCGGTCTCGTCTTTGTCACGTTCACGCCCGGCCATCCCCTCGAGCGGTTCACCGTTCTGCCGATTCAGATCTTCAATTGGGTCTCACGCCCGCAGCTGGATTGGCAGCACGTCACCGCGGCGGCGATCATCATCCTGCTGCTGGTCTTGCTGTCAATGAATGCGACGGCGATCTTCCTACGGGACAGGTTCCAGCGGCGGTCAGAAGAATAGCAGGACACATTTATGCGGACACGGGAGAAAAGAGTCACATGACAACTGCGCCAGCGGTCTCTGCGCCGCCTGCCCTATCCGCCCGCGGGCTTAGCCTCTATTACGGAGGCTTCCGCGCGCTCAAGGACGTTGATCTGGAGATTCCCCAACACAAGATCACGTCCTTTATCGGGCCGTCCGGCTGCGGCAAGAGCTCACTCCTACGCTGCATGAATCGGATGAATGACCTGATCCGGACAGCGCGCGTGGAGGGGCAGGTCTTCTTCAACGGGGATGACATCTACGCGGAGGAGGCGGACCCCACGCACATTCGGTTCCGCGTCGGCATGGTCTTTCAGAAGCCCAACCCGTTCCCGAAATCGATCTATGATAACGTCGCCTTTGGCCCCAGGCTCGCCGGCTACAAGGGTGATATGGACGCGCTCGTTGAACGCTGCTTGAGGCAGGCCGCCCTGTGGGACGAGGTGAAAGACCGCCTGAAGGAATCCGCGTATCGGCTCTCCGGCGGGCAGCAGCAGCGGCTCTGCATCGCGCGGACGCTGGCGCCGGACCCGGAGGTCATCCTGATGGATGAGCCTTGCTCAGCGCTCGATCCCATCGCGACGCTCGCCATCGAGGAGTTGATGCGGGAGCTGGCGCCGAATTACACCATCGTGCTGGTCACCCACAACATGCAGCAGGCCGCCCGCGTCTCAGACCATACGGCGTTCCTCACCGTCGATGAGCACCGCACCGGCTATCTCGTTGAGTTCGGTGAAACGGGGACGATCTTCTCGATGCCGCGAGAGAAATCGACAGAAGATTACATTACAGGCCGCTTTGGCTAAGGGGACAGGCGTACAATGACACATCAGCTTAGGGAAGACACCGATGGCGGGGTGGCAATCGGCCCGCCTATCATGACCATGGTGGCGAACAGACAGGAACGAGACACTCGCATGGACATGCCCGGTGGGATGCCGCTGCCTGACCATCTCTCTGACCGCCTACCGGTGGCGGATCGCCCCATCTCCCTGAGCACGAAGAATATGTCGCTCTACTACGGCGAGTTCAGGGCGCTCAAGGACATCTCCGTTGAGATTCCGGAACGAACGGTCACGGCGATTATCGGCGCATCCGGCTGCGGCAAGAGTTCCTTCCTGCGCAGCTTCAACCGGATGAATGACCTGATCCCCGGCGCGCGCCTGGAGGGAACGGTGGAGCTGGGCGGCGTCCCCATCTATGATCGGCGCGTTGATGTGACTGAGCTGCGCCGCGTCGTCGGCATGGTGTTCCAACGCCCCAACCCGCTCCCGATGTCCATCTATGAAAACATCGCCTACGGCCCCCGGAGGCGTGGCGTGGGGAATCGCGCAGAGCTGGACGGCATTGTCGAGAGATGCCTCACGCAGGCGGGGCTGTGGGATGAGGTGAAGGACAAGCTCAAGCAGGAGGGCAATGAACTATCCGGCGGGCAGCAACAGCGGCTCTGCATCGCGCGGACGCTGGCCGTGGAGCCGGACGTCATCCTGATGGATGAGCCATGCTCCGCGCTCGACCCCGCCTCAACGCTGCACATCGAGGAACTCATGCAAGAGCTGGGGCGTGAGTACACGATCCTCGTCGTCACTCACAACATGCAGCAGGCCGCACGCGTGTCTGAGATGACCGCATTTATGCATATGATTGAGGATCGCGCGGGCGCCCTGATAGAGTTTGGCCCAACAACAGGGATCTTCACCAACCCGAAAGAAAAGACGACTGAGGACTACATCACGGGCCGTTTCAGTTAAGAGGGCAGAGCGGCGGGCACGCTGATAGGCGAAGAGAGGAACTACAATGGCAATGGAACGGCACCCCACCAGGCAGGACTTTGACCGGCTCCTGCAGGAGCTGCAGGATGATGTTCTTGCAATGGGCTCCATGGTGGACAAGTCCATCGAAAGGTCGACAGAGGCGCTCGTCACCCGGGATGCCGCCCTCGCGCGGCAGGTAATCGCCGAGGATGAACAGATCGACGCGACGCGATTTGAGATTGAAGAGAAGGCCATCCGCCTCATCGCCACACAGCAGCCCATGGCGAGCGATCTGCGCGTATTAGTCACCGTCCTCTATGTCATTGTCGATCTTGAGCGGATGGCAGACCATGCGGAGGGGAACGGGCGCATCGCAGAGATGATCGGCGCGGACGGCACGATTCGGCCGCTTGAAACCCTACCCCGCATGGCGGATAAGTGCCGTGACATGCTTCGCCGGTCACTCTCCGCTCTGGTCAGTCATGACGCGGAGGCGGCGCGTCAGATCTGTGAGGAGGATGATGAGGTGGACGAGATGCAGAACTCGTCCTACCACATGCTGCTGCAGGTCATGCTTGAGAACCCGTCCCGCGTCCAGGAGGCGACGTACCTGCTGTGGGCGACGCACAACCTGGAACGCATCGCAGACCGGACAACCAACATCGCAGAACGAGTCATCTACCTAGTAACCGGCCACATGGAAGAACTAGCCAGCAAGCTGTGAGCGTGGGTGGGGCGGGGGCGCGAGTTGGGGGGCGGCTGTATACTAGGCGTGTCATGAGTGCCCGGGAACTGAACCCTCAACAAGCGACGGAAACGTGGCCTGTTGCCATAGACAGCTTGCAACCGGATAGTTTGTTGCGCATTGTGGAGCCCATCGCGGTGACGTGGACCGTGGAAGATGACACAACAATCGCCAACGCCCCGGAAATTAACGAGTATGGCTACGGGGATTCGGTTACTGAAGCAATCGAGGATCTCCAGGCAACCATCGCCGAACTCTACCTTCACTTGGACGAGAACCACGATAACTTAGGCCCGGACCTGCAAAACGTCTACAAAACTCTCACGAGAAAGCTCAAGAAGATCAATGCCAATCACGGCGCGTGAGTTTGACAGAATCGTCCGCAAGTTCGGTTTCGAATTCCGTGAGAGCGGCGAGGGTACGGCCGAGGTGCACTCATTCCCCTCATACCCGCGCGTTCTCCTCATACCCGCGAAAGCGGGTATCCATCGGGGCTCCCAACCTTAGAGACCACGGATGAGGCAGTGCGGCGAGCAGTGGACTAAATCTTGTCCGCGTAGGGCCAGATTTCGATTATCTTCTCGGCCATCCACTTGCTGCGGCGCTCGATGGCGTCCTCGTCCCAGACATTTCCGGCCATCTCCAAGAGCTCGGTGTTGAGGCGCAACGTGGTGTGCTTCTTGAGTGTGTCAATCTTGCTTTCCCAAGCACCATTGGACAAGGAGACATTCAGTTTCTGCGTGACCAACGTAATGTTGCCAATCTCCTTGATTGCATTCGCCCTCTTGCCCAACCTCTCTTCATTCTGCATTTGCTCTGGCGGCAGCTGCCAGTTTCGTTGCCACGATTGGGGCATGATGTGTTCACGGGACAGATTGCCTGCAACAAGTTTCTCGGTCATTCCCGTCCGGATATGCTGCTCGATGGCCTCCAGTACCATCACTTGCCTTCCCACAGTGCCCTTCATAGGCTGTCCCACCAGGCTATCCCGGATATGAGAATCCAGCGGCCAAGTTCGATTTTCCGAAGTTTGACCTCGCAAGAACTCTACGATCGCATCTGGCACTGACCGATGCGTTTCGTGAATCAGCTTGCCAGTTAGTTCAAAGAAGAGTCTGTTCAATCCTTGGGATTGTTGGCCGCAGAGCATCCTTCTAACCAAGTAACTCTCAAGTGCCTTCGTTGATCGCACTATGTCATCCTCAGCAACGTCTTCTGTGTAGAGCCGCAATAGGAGTGGAATGACAACGCCCAATTCCATCGTCTTGAGCCTCTGCAAAAACTGCTCTATTCCCGGCTGTCGCGCCTCCTCCATATCCAAATAAAATTGTCCAGCTCTGCGGAGTTCGGCAGCGATATTGTCTATATCATTTGGCCGCGACTCAACCACGGTTCGGAAACCCTTGTAAACTCGCTCCGCCGTCACTTCGACACCATCACCTTGTTTCATTGATTCTATTTCTAGGGCAGTCCAATAGTTCAGAAATCGATCCAAATGAATCCGGCTCAATCTACCTTCCTGGGTACCCCTTCGCCACCAATCTTGATCCTCTTCAAAGTACCCCCAAAGGTTACGAGCCTTTTGCTCGTCATCAACGACATCGGCCCGGAACATAATTTCATTCTTGATGAGGTCAGATTCCAGTAGCCGTTCGGCTCGTGCATTCAGCACCGAGAATACAAAATGGGGTTTCTCGCTGGCATCCAGGTCAACTGTTGCCAATTTCATGTACTCGGACAGGGTCTTCTTCAAAGCCTCAGTCCGTTCCTCCCTCTCGCGCGGAGCCTCATTCATCCAAGACGTAGCCTTGCCCAAGAAATAGCTGAGGGCTTCATCGATGCCCCTTGCTGTAGGTGTCGCTGTTCCTTGCCGGATAACATTCTGAAATGAAGTCCTATCACTCACATTTGATTGGCGCACTTTTGTCTGATTCTCGGTATCGTCAGTCCAAGATCTCTCGTCATTCAGCGTCAGCCTTTGGAGATCGTTCGCTCTATCATTGTCACCAAGATTGCGGAAACACTGCTGCACGGCTCGAATCAAGACTTGCAGAGTCGTGAGCCTTTGCTGTCCGTCAACGACGATCTGTCGATCCACCTTAGGGCCGGAACCCGAACTATACTGAGACTGCAAAATGATTGCCCCCATGAAGTGGGCGGGGACGTTTGAATCGGAGGATCTCATGAGTTCGAGAGCCTTGTCTTTCACATCTTCCCAAAGCGGGTACCATTGGTCATCCTCAGTCCACGCATACGGTCGCTGAAACACCGGAATCCGATACGAGACGTTATAGCCAAAGAGCTCGTCAAGCGTCCGCACATTTGCGTCCATAATCGTTATTCCCCTTTCTCTCAACCCAACCCCTACGCAACCCCTGGGTGGTAGTCCATGCCGATGTGGCCCTTGTCTACTAGGTCTTGGTATTCCTCGTTTGAGTAGCCCATCACGCGCTTGTAGACGTATTCATTGTCTTGCCCGAGCAGCACGGCGTGCCGACGGATCTCATACGGCGTGTTCTGCAGCCGGAATCCGACCGTCGGGTTCTTGTGCGTGCCCGCCTCCGGGTGCGTCACCTCCTGGAAGAACCCACGCTCCGCCACATGCGGGTCCACATGAACATCGTTCTCATCCATGACCATGCCGGCCGGGATGCCCGCCTCCTGCAGCCGGTTCATCGTCTCGCGCGCGTCCTGCTCGGCTGTCCACCGCGCGATGGCCTCGTCAAGCGCGCGCCGATTCTGATGCCGGCTGTGTGAGTCAGCAAAGCGGGGATCGTCGGCAAGGTTCGGCTCACCCATGATCTGGCACAGCGTGCGGAACTCGGCGTCTGAGCGGCAGGCGATGGTCAGCCAGCGCTCATCGCCTGCACAGCGGTACACGTTATGAGGCGCCAAGAACGGATGGCTGTTGCTGAGCTGCGTATAGACACGCCCGTTCATGGAGTAATCGAGTACGAAATCGCCAAGGAAAGGAACAAAGTTCTCGGCGGTGGGCGCCTCGATGAGGATTCCCTTGCCGGTCTTGTTGCGGTGTCGCAGGCCCATGACGAAAGCGAGCGCGCCACCGATGCCGCCCGCCGCATCGCTCGGCACACCGGTGGGGCCGCGGGACGGGTCTTCATCCGGGTAGGCGCGCAGGAGGGGATGCCCGGCGAGCGCCTCCATGTGGTTGCCCCAGGTGCGGTAGTTCTTATAGGGGCCCTCGATGCCGAACGCGGGCATCCGCACCATGATGAGGCGCGGATTGATGGCGGACAGGCGCTCCCATGTGATGCCGAAACGCTCCATGGAGATGGCGACGTTGTTCTCCAGGAAGCCGTCTGCCTGCGCGACGAGTCTCTCCAGCGCCTCTTGCCCCTCCGGGCTGCCGAGGTCCATGGTGACGGAGAGCTTGTTGCGCCCATGCGTGTTGAAGATGGCCTGCCGGTTCCACGGCCGCTCGCCCGGATCATCATCAACGTAGCCCATGCCGGTGTTGCGCAGGCGCACCATCTCAATGGGCGGGCGCGCCATCTGCCCGCGCGTACTGGTGGCGAAGTGTTTGATGGACTCGATGCGGATCACCTCCGCGCCCCAGTCCGCCAGGTGCATGGTGCCATACGGGCCGGCCCACACAACGGTGATGTCCAGGATGCGCAGACCCTCAAGCGGCAGCTTGTCTGTGCCGGGAACGGGTGATCCGGTCATGTCTCGGCGGCCGTTCGATTGTGTGGTCATGATGTCAGGCTCCCTTGCGTTTCGTGTTGTCGCTTCTGTCTGTGTGTGTCAGTCCCGATGGTTTCCCGCTTTCGCGGGAATGAGGGGAGTGGGCCGCGGGAATGAGGGTGTGGCCGCGGTGAGGAGGCGCCATCAGATCACCCCTTCGGAGCGCAGGAGTGACACCTCCTTGCCCTCGATGCCGATCTCATTCAGGATCTCAACCGTGTGCTCCCCCAGCAGTGGGGCACGGCGACGGGCGGGCCGTTCCCCGTCATCAAAATGGATGCGGGAATTGAACCCGGGGTAGAGTTGCGGGCCGGTGGCCGGGTGGTCGATGGTCTGCCAGAATCCGCGCTCAGCAAAGTCCTCGTCCTTGATAAGGTTCTCGATGGTGTTCATCGGGCCGCCGAGCACGCCGAATTCCATGCAGGCACGCTGCACCTCCTTCATGGTGCGCTCCAGCATCCACGGGACCAGGATCGCCTCCCACTCCTCCGCCGCCTCAGGCCGAGACCGCGCCGCCACGCTGTCCCACCCGGGCTGTGAGAGAATCTCCTCCTGCCCCACCATACGCGCCATATTCGGAAACATGGCGGGGCCGGCCGTCGTCATGAACATCCCGTCAATGCACGGGTAGACACCGCTGCCCAGCCCGAGGCTCGCGCCCGGTGAGACGCGCATCGGCACCCTGCCGTTGTACTGGTAGCCGAGCAGGCGCTGCATGCGACCATCGATGGACTGCAGCGTCACCTCAAAGTAGCTGACATCAATGTTCTCACCCTGCCCGCGCAGTTCAGCGTTGGTCAGGCCGAGGGCGGTGGCGAGCGCGGCGGCATAGCCAACATGGAAACTCGCCATGCGCCCCGCCGTCTTGATCGGCTCAAGCTCCGGATCGCCCGATCCCCACATGTTGCCGCCCATCGCATACATGGTGAGGTCGAGCCCGACCCAATCCCGGTAGGGGCCGGTCTTGCCGAAGTTGCTGATGGAGGTCATCACGAGGCGGGGGTTGATGCGGCTGAGCTCGTCATAGCCGAGGCCGGCATCCGGCATCACATCCGGCGGAAAGTTCTCGATGAGGATATCCGCATCCTTGACGAGGTCTTTGATGATCTGCTTGCCCTTTTCCGTCTTGAAATCCAACGTCATGGAGCGCTTATTGGTGTTGAGAAAGAGGAAGAGACCGCTCTTCTCAAGCCCCGGCTCATCATGGTAGAAGGGGCCGATGCGGCGGGCAGGATCGCCACCGCCTGGCTGCTCAATCTTGATAACATCGGCCCCATAATCGCCCAGGATGCGCGTGGCATACGGGCCGGCAGTGTAATGCGTCAGGTCAATGACGCGGACACCCTCCAACGGCATGAACATGATGTGTTCGCCCTCCTCCCCTCTCGTTGACTCTCACCGCTCTCGTTGACTCTCACGGCAACATCAATCGATCCGCGAGTGCGCTAGGTAAGCGGCCTCCACCGCCGCCCATCACTCAGCCCCGCCACGCGAATAGATGACATATTGTTGCACCGAGAACAGGTGGGGTAAAGTGGTGATCCAATTAGCCAAAGGGGAGGAACGTGTGACAACTCGAGACAGGGAATCGATACAGGATAAGGTTCGATTCTGGGAAGAGCAAGACAAGATCAATCAGGAGCTGATTCCGCGGGTCATTCGCCAGAATGAGCTGCTATCTGCTCACGTAGCAGATCACGACAATCTACCTGCGTTAGCCGCAAATGCCGCGAGCGAGGCGTTGCGGACCGCAAGAGAAGGAGACAACCACCGCTACGAACAAGCCCTAGCTGCTGCCAAGCAGGACCTTATTCGAGAGTCGGTCGCTCTTCGACGGATACTCATCGGCATATCGTCGGTTGCGGTGGCGGCATGCATTATCGCGATACTTGTTGCCCTGTTCGTCTGAGGCTAGTGAGTGGAGAACAATGATGGAATCGACCAGCCTTTTTCCAGCGCTCCGTGAACTGCCAGCTGGCAGTCCGCTCAGTGGTATGTCATACAACGATACGATGCGCGACATCCTCGAGATGGATCGAGCTATGCTCGGTGCAGAGTTTGCGACCGCCATCTCCTTTGGACTTTGGCCACTTCTTGTTGGCACGCCGCTTACAGACGGGACCAATGTCCCTGACATTTTGTTCAACGCCTACTCCCAGAGATGGCCTGAGATGTCCCAAGAAATGTCTTTGTATGACAAATGGCAAGAACTCTTGGAGACTGGCGAGGGAATCGAACACAACGGATGGTTCTTTAGTGGTCTGAAGGGTCAACTGGCTGAATTCGAAACCGTAGGAGTCTTCGAGTCTCACGGTTTCACTGAGGTACAGTTGGTTCTTACCGCCAACAATCCAGGCTGGGATGTCAGCGCTATCAACCCGGATGGAGAAGCAGTGCTGATACAGGTGAAGACCGGCACGTCCCTTACCGGATCCGAAATAGAAGACCTCATGCAGGAGGACCCGGAGTTTCTCTTTGCCCTGGGAGGAGAACTCCACGATAAGGCCGTGGCGTATGGCATAGATACAGATGGCCGAGTCTTCGAGCTAGGACAAGACATCGAACTAGTTGAGGGCATTGACGACGGTCTAGACATACTCAGCGCCAACATGGGAATCGACATTCCTGATGGTGTCGTCGATGTCGTTCCGTACGCTACCGTAATAGTAGGCGGCGCGAGGCTGATCTATAGCTTCATTAGGACTGAGCGAGATTTCAGCGAAGCGGATCGCTCTACTCGGAATCAGATTCAGGTCGTGCAGACTCTTACTCTAATGTCCAGAGTTGGAATCAGCACTGTCTTGGCTACTGCAGGAGGTACAGCGGGTAGCATAGCCGGAAGTGTCATACCGGGAGTAGGCAATATAGTCGCCGGTGTCACGGGAACGATTGCAGGGGCAGGAGCCGGCATGGCGCTAAATCACAAATTGCGTCCACGGATGTTGGACATTGCTCTAAGCATCACAGACTTGACCCGTGACGACTTGTTCTACTACAAGAACAAGAAGAAGATTGATGATTTGGGCACCTCATTCCAGTCCAGAGCAACCGATCTGGCCCCCGTCGCTTAGTAGCCGCTGTTCCGCATCGCCCTACCCGCCCTCGCACCTTGTGGGGCGATGCGGATGCGTTGCCCGACCCAGTCGCTTAGTAGCCGCTGTTCCGCGCCAAGACACCGCTGTCATTCTGAACGGAGCGCGATAGCGCGGAGTCGAAGAATCTCGCAAGCAGGTGGGCGCGTCGAGCGTACTGCGCCATGCACGTCACGCGTAGGGCGCGCCGCGGGATTCTTCGCTCCGCTCAGAATGACAGGGGGGCATCAGAGTGACAGTGGGGGCATCAGAATGCAGTGGGGTACCAGAGCCACAGGGGGATAGAGCCCCCCCCCCCGCCCGTACACATTCCTGCTTGGCGCGGTATACTCTATTCACGCGCGGGGTTTGGTGGCTTATGGTTGATGATGATGGTCGGGATGACCGACCACAGCACACTACGGATGACGTGAACGGTGACGAGGCGGCTGATGCCGTCACGCCTCGTGGCGTGTCTGCGGTTGATGCGGCGGAGCAGCGGCGGCCCGGATTTGTTGTCGTCGGCGTTGCCGTCCTGGTCATGGCCGCGTTCATCGGCCTCCTCGCCTACAGCCTTGTGACGCGCGAGTCGATGCCGATGGACACGACGACGCGAACCAGCATCGCGGCGCCATCCTTCACGCTCTCTCAGATTAATGGCGCGGGTGATGTGAGCCTGTCCGATTTCGAGGGCTCGCCCATCGTCGTCAATTTCTGGGCATCCTGGTGCGCGCCGTGCCGCGTTGAAATGCCGCACCTTGTCGACGCGCATGAACGCTACGCCGCAGAGGGAGTCCGGTTCATTGGTGTCGCCATTCAGGACACCAATCAGGACGCGCTCGCCTTTATTGAGGAGTTTGCTGTGCCGATTGATGATGGCTACATCATGGTCAGTGATCCGGATGGGCAAGCGACCATCGATTACGGGGTGGGCGGCCTGCCGATCACGTTCTTCATTCAGGCCAATGGCATTGTCCATACACGATGGGCGGGCGTGGTGAATGACACGGTGCTCGATGAGAGAATCATGGAGATACTCGGATAGGCGCGGGGGCTGACGATGGATCGCTTTCTCGCACTCTACGCCCTCGCCCTGTATCGGCCTCGCCTGATCGCCGGGGGATTTCTGGTGTCACTTGGCGTCGCCATGCTTGTGTTTGCGGCAGGATACGTCGCGCTCTCCGCAAGCGCAGAGACGGGCCTCGAGGAGTTGAACGTGACGCAGGATGAGAGCGGGCTGACGCGCGCTGACCTCTCACGTGGGCTGGCGGCCTCCACGACTGATACGCCGGCGCCCGCGCCTGCGGAGCCAGCCACCGCTGCTGAAAGAAACGCGCCGGCGGACAACACCACCGGGGTGAGTGTGGCACGGGCGACACGCCCCCCCTCCTGGGTAACCGATTCATGGGCGAGGGCGATACCGGAGAGCGTGGACGAGGCGGATGCCAGTCCCTATGACGAATTCGGCATCCTGCGCGACGTCAGCCACTACACATCTGATGCGGATGGCAGGGCGCTGCTGCGGCCGCTGTCGCACAATTTCACGGCGATCACCTACGCGGACCTTGTCAAGACGCACGGAAAGCAGCCGCGCCCGGACCGCATCTATATTCCCTCGATCAATCTGTCATCCCCGGTGGTCCCGCTCGATATTATGTGGGACGGCGAGGCGAGTGAGTGGGAGACGGCGGATGATGCGGTGGGTTTCCACCGCGGGTCCGCAACGCCGGGCGAGATCGGCAACACGGTGATGTCCGGCCATGTGAACTCACCCATCGCCCGGGAGGGGTCCATCTTCGCTCGGCTGGATGAGATTGCGCCGCAACTCCGGCGCGGTGAGATCGTCGACATCTACGTGATCGTGGGTGACACCGTCTATCTGTACCGCGCAACCGATACGCGCGTCGTGCTGCCGGAGGAACTGGACGTGTTTGATTACTCAGACGAGCCGACGTTGTCCCTGGTCACATGCGCGCCGGCAACAACGTATTCCCACCGTTTCATCGTCAACGCCACGCTGGTAGGCATATCCCGCCCATAAGCGCGCCACGGCCTGACGTCCAGTAGGGCGTTGACGAACACGTGACGTTCATCTACGCTCCCCTCATACACCCCCTGTCCCTTCGGTGGCAGGGCGCAGGGCTGCCGAAAGGCAGCCTTAGCTTTTGCTAGGACGATTTCCTATATCCAATTATCCAATGACTCGGATCTGCAGCTGCGCTCTGACTGGCGCACGCTCAGCGCGTTTGTGTGCCGATTCGTATAAACTAACGGGGACATTCCGGTGCGAGCGCCGCGCACAGTTCGCCTGTGTGTGAACGCGTGACTGCCGGGGACCGCGTCAGCATAATCTGTGGGAGTAGGTGGGGGTGTCTTTGTGACAACATCAGCGTCCGCTCTGTTCGGTGAGACGGTTGCGCGAGCGCGCGCCGAGGGGCGGCTTATTCTAACCGAAGAGGAATCCAAAGCGATCCTGCGTGAGCAGGGCATCCACGTGACGATGCCGACGCTTGCCGCCTCCGCGGAAGAGGCAGGGGCCGCGGCCGCACAGATCGGTTTTCCGGTGGTCATGAAGGTGTCATCGCGGGAGATTACACACAAGAGTGACGTTGGCGGCGTGCGGCTGGGCATCCAGGACGCGGACGCCGCCCGTGCGGCATTTGATGAGATTATGGCGAGCGCGCAGGCGGCAGAGCCGGGCGCGACGATTGACGGCGTGACGGTGCAGCAGCAGGCGCCGGGCGGTGGCGTTGAGGTCATCGTCGGCATGACCCGTGACCATCAATTCGGCCCGGTGATCATGTTCGGGCTTGGCGGTATCGCCGTTGAGGTTCTGCAGGACGTCGCTTTCCGCATCGCCCCCCTCACACAGCGGGATGCGGGCGCCATCATCCGAGAGATCAAGGGATACCCCCTGCTGACGGGGCACCGCGCCACGCGGCCTGTTGATCTGCCTGCGCTGGAGGGGCTGATCAGCGCCGTCTCATCATTTGTCACTGAAACAGCAGACATCGCCGAAATGGACTTGAACCCGGTGATTGCCTACGCCGATGGCACGATCGCCGTCGATGCCCGTATCGTTCTCACCGCCTCATAGAGCCACACGGAGACAGAAAAGGAGCGCCGTTGTTATGGACGCAGCACGCAAGGCCAACCTGGACAGAGCGTTCAACCCACAGCTGATTGCCGTTGTTGGGGACAAGAAGATCACAGATTATATGTGGCTTAAGAGCGTCCGTGACGCCAAGGCCAAGGTTGTGTCCGTCCAAATCGATGAGAATGAGATCCCGGGCATTCTTGAGATGGGCTTCGAGAACTATCCGAGCCTCGCAGATGTGCCGGGGCAGGTCGACTATGTCATCGTTGCGGTGCCCCGGCCGATTGCGCCGCGCATCGTGTCCGATGCCATCAGTGTGGGCGCCGGCGCCGCCGCCCTCTTCACCTCCGGCTTTGCGGAAACGGGTGAGGAGCAGGGCGTGCAGCTCCAGGAGGCGCTCCAGCAGATGACGCACGATGCGAATTTCAACCTCGTCGGCCCCAACTGCATGTGCCTCTATCACTCCAAGGCGGGCATTCGCAACACCGCAGATCAGTGGATCGGTGATGCGGGAGACATCGGTTTCATGTCCAATTCCGGCACGCACGCGAGCGGCTTTGTTGTGCGTGCGCGAGCCAATGGCCTCTACCCACTCAAGTCCATCAGCATGGGCAACAGCATCTCCATTGACCAGGGTGATTGGCTCGAGTATCTCGGCGATGATCCTGATGTGAAATCGATCGGCATGTACATTGAGGGAACGCGGGACGGGCGCAAGTTCTTCGATGCGCTGCGCGATGTTGCCGCGCGAAAGCCGGTCATCATCTGGAAGGGTGGTCAGACCAGTGAAGGGGCACGCGCTGCGGCATCACACACCGGCCACCTCGCCTCCGATATGGCTCTCTGGGATGCCATGATCCGGCAGACCGGCGCTATCCGTGTTGATACACAGGACGAACTCATGGATGCCTTCAAGGCTCTGAATTTCATGAAGCCGTTCACCGGAAACCGCATGGGTATTGTCGCGCAGACCGGCGGGCAGTCAGTCCTGGTGTCTGACGCCTTTGGCAGAGAGGGGCTCACCATCCCTGACCTGACAGATGAGAGTTATGATTTCCTGCGCCCCTTCGTGACGCTCGTCGGAGGCAGTTACAAGAATCCGTTGGACGTTTCCGGCTCCCTGACCAGCATCGAACGGGGACGCGACATGCTGGACACGCTGGCCAGTGATCCAAACACGGACATCGTCGTCATTGAGGCGAGCATCGGATTCCTTTCCCGGCGGCTGGAGCGACAGGGACAGGGCATGGATGACCTCATCGACATGTTCAAGGATTTTCAGGAGTCCATCGACAAGCCGTTTGGCGTGATCGCGACATGGAACCAGGATGAGGCGGCGCTGGCAGAGTTCCGGGGCAAGCTGGCAGACCGCGGGCTCGCCGTTTTCCCGTCATTCCAGGATGCTGCGCGCGCCATCCGCCGCCTGCGTGACTACTACATCGCCCAGCAAGAGATAGCCGCCGCAACGGGATAGACAGCGGAGAGACGGCGAGCATGCACTACTCGCCGTCAATAGAGACCCGAGACCGATGTCGCGCCAGGATTGTGTACTATTCTATTAGGCATAGCCCGGACATTCGGAGGCGACACGGTTATGATCTCAGCTGAGACTGAAGCGCCGCGATGGATGGAACGTCTCAACCTTCCGGCATACCGGCCCGGTTTGGCGGCCAAGTGTGCTCAGATACCTACGCAGAGTGTGGCGTATTGGCGGCGCGGGGCGGCGGGCCGGCCAAGGCCGGTTCTTGCGAGCACCCGAACGGACACATTGCTCTCTTATCTGGAATTGATAGAGCTCGCATTTGTCGCCTCGATGCGTCAAATGGGAATCCCCTTTGCCAAGATTCGGCGCACCCGGGAATATGCCCAGAAGGAACTGGGGTCCGAGCACCCGTTCTCTGAATATGCCTGGAAGACCAACGGCATGCATCTCTTGCTTGGTCTCCATGAGGTGGATCCGTCGCTGGATGTCGACCGCCTGATAATCGGAGATTCATACGGACAGTTGACCTGGCATGGACTGGTGGACGACCGCTTCACTGAGTTCGATTACGAGAATGACTTCGTTGTGAGGTGGCACCCTCGGGGTAAGACGAACAGCGTGATTATTGACCCTCGAATCAGATTCGGCGCCCCGAATGCAGGGGGGGTTATCACAATATTTGTTAAGGGGCGATATGAGGCTGGAGAATCTCTGAGCGATATTGAAGATGACCTTGGGCTCACTACGGAGCAGGTTAAGGACGCTCTAATCTTTGAGGGCGTAGAATCCCTTACGGCCTAAATGTCGTATCGTTCCGACCGGCCTACGCTCTTCTTCGACCGTGATGTAGGAAAACGACTGCCGGAGGCGCTTTCCCGGCTACGGTTGCCCGTAGATATCGAGATGCACCGGAATTATTTCGCCCAAGGGTCCAGCGACAATGAATGGCTTCCGGTAGTTGGCGCTCGGGGGTGGGTCGTCATTGGGCACGATCGCAGACACCACACCGAGGAAGGGGAACTGGCGTCCATTATCGACCACAACGTTCGTGACTTCTACTTGTGGGGTGGCTCAGCGCCTACATGGGAAAAGGCCAGATGTTTCTTGAGGGCATTTGAGGCAATTCAGGAGGCAATCCTGGAAATTGACCCTCCTTTCATTTTCGACGTGCTCGAGGATGGCCGGTTGCGGCGCGTACCCATTTCCTGATTGGCGGAGGAGCATATGCCTGGTATCTCCCTTTCTGCTGATGAGACTCGGCGGTTCCGCCTTCTCTCCCAAGGGTTGGCTGTCCCGACGGATGCGCTGCCGCCGCACGCTCCAGCCATGGCGGACACAACGGATCCCGGCGCCGATGCCGTGCTGAACATTGTGCGGCGCGCCGGCGGCATCCAGGCGCAGGATATGAACGCCGCCCCCCTGCAAGTCCGTGCCCGCAGCGCCGCGCTGACACGCTCAGACGTCATCCGGGCCATCTCAGAGGACCGCGCCATCGTTCGTACGTGGCTCATGCGCGGCACACTGCACATCATCCCGGTGGATGACCATCGATGGATGACATCGCTGTTCGGGGCGGCCTCCTTCTCCGCCGGGCATGGGCGCCGCCTCCAACTCGGGCTGGACGAACGCACGCTGGACACCGCCCTAACCCACGCGGTGGACATCCTCAACGCGGAGGGTCCGTTGACGCGCCGGGACCTTGCGGAACGGCTTGCCCCGCTCGGCATTGGCGTCGCTGATCAGGGTTTCCACCACATTGTCCGCTCAGGCGGCTTCCTGGGCATTCTCTGCCATGGTCCGCTTGTGGATGGCCGCACCGAGACATTCGCGGCGACCGATTCCTGGCTTGGAGGCATTGAGCGCCCTGCCCTTGAGCGCGATGAGGCGCTTGCCCGACTTGCACGCATCTACATCAACGCGTTCGGCCCCTCCACCACGCGGGATTTCGCAGCGTGGGCCGGGCTGCCTCTCCGCGACGCTCGCGCCGGCTGGCACGCCATTGAGGACAATCTGCTGGAGGTGGTGGCCGACGGCGAGGCCGCATGGATCCACGAGGACGATGCGCCCCGCCTCACTGCCGTGCAACAGCCTGCCCCCCACCCTGCCCTCCGCCTGCTCGGCTACTTTGACACCTATCTGCTTGGTTATCGAGGTCGCGGGCTTGCCGTTGCTCAGGAGCATTTTAGGCGCGTGAACGCCGGCGGCGGCATGATCCGGCCCGTCGTTCTCATTGACGGGCGCGCCGTGGCCACATGGTCGCTCAAGCGCGATACGCGCGCGGGCACGGCGGACGTGTCCATCGAGCCGTTCCCTGGGCTGGAGGATGCGCTGACTCCCGCGTGGGCGCAGGAGGCCGTACAGCGTGAGATTGACGATATCGGGCGGTTTCTGGGGTTGGAGAGTAGCGCCGCCTAGCGCAGCAAGTCAGGGCTCTCCGCCACCCGCGCCGCCGCGCTGAGCGGTGAGAGCTCCCCCGCCTCCACCCGCCGCGTCATCTCCGCCAGCGCGCCATCCCCCTCCGCGCGCGCCAGCCGCTCCAACAGGCGGTCCCGCAGCGCCGTGTGAAACTCCACCCGCCGCTGCGCCGCGCGCCGCTCCTCAAGCCGCCCCGTCTCGCGCAGCGTCTCATGCCGATGCCCCACCGCGTCCACCAGCTCATCCACACCGATCCCGCGGATGCCCTCCGTCTGCAGCACCGGTATCGTCCACCAGTCCATATCGCGGCTGCCGAGATGCGCCGTCATCTCCAGGTCCGCCGCCATTCGCTTCGCGCCGGGGCGGTCTGACTTGTTGACGACGAAGATATCGGCGATCTCCAGCAACCCCGCCTTCATCGTCTGGATCGCGTCACCCGCCTCCGGCACGACGACGACGACGACGCTGTCCACGGCGTGGAGAACATCGAGTTCCGTCTGCCCCACGCCCGCCGTCTCCACGATGATGACATCCAGCCCGGCCGCGTCCAGCACACGCAGGGCGGACGGCACGATGGCGGACAGCCCGCCGGACGCGCCGCGCGTGGCCATGCTGCGGATAAACACGCCCGGGTCAAGGAAGTGGTCACGCATGCGGACGCGATCCCCAAGGATGGCGCCGCCCGTGAACGGGCTTGAGGGGTCAACGACGAGGACGCCAACCGTCCGGCCTCGAGCGCGCAGGCGGGCCGTCATTCCCTCCACGAGGGTGCTCTTCCCCGCGCCCGGCGGGCCCGTAATCCCCACGCGGTGAGCGCCGCCCGTGCTTGACGGCATTGTAGATTCCGCGGCTCCGCTATGCTCCGCTCGGAATGACAGAGGAGGGTGCGCGCTGTCCATCTCGCCCATGCCGACGCGCTCGGCGGGCGTGCTATCCCGCGCCGATAGATGGTTTGTGATGTGCTGCATCATCTCCTCGGCGCGCGCGTCACCCTTCTCAAGCAACGAGAGGATGCGCGGCGCGGCGGCAAGATCGCCGGTCAGCAGGCGACGTACAAGATCATCCATGCCTTAAGGGTAGCGCATGGCGCGAGGGGAGTGGGGCGCCCCTCACCCCGGCCCTGGCGGGCCTCCCCTCATTCCCGCGCACGCGGGAATCCATCGGGGGGCTGGTCCGGGGGGGTATCAGTTGGGAAGGGTGAGTATGGCAACAAACATGGCGATGAATCCCGCGAACATGCTGGCCCACATGAGGCCCAACATCACATTGATACGGGCGCCCAACCTTTCAATCTGTTGGCGGAGGGCCTCATCGCCCGTTTGCATGTCTTTGCGGAGGGCTTCAAAACCCTCGCGCGTTTCTTGGCGGAAGAGTATGTTGTGCCCCTGAATGTCATCGAGGCGCTTGTTCATCTGCTCGAAGGCGCCTTCGATCCGGGTCATGCGGTCGTTGTCTGTTGGTGTGCTTGTTGTCATTGCCGTCGTTCCTCTCTACGACAGTGTACCAGGCGGGGGGCGGGGGGGGGGGGGGGGGGCGGTCAGTTGGGGATGGTGAGGATGGCGATGAATCCGCCGACCATCGTCGCCCAGAGGAGGCCGAAGCCGATGAACATCATGTTCCGAAGGCCATCAATCCGGCGGTCCATCGCATCAAGACGGCGGTCCATCCCATCAAAGCGGCGTTCCATGCTTTCGAACCGGAGGACTATCTGTTCCAAGGCGCCCTCGATGTGGCTGATTCGTTCAGAATCCGGTGGGGGGGATGTGTCTGTTGTCATGACGGTCCCTCTCCTTCTGGGCACAGTATAGCAGGGGCGTGTTGGGGGGGGCCTCCGCGCGGACGCAGGGCGCCTCCCCTCCCCTCATTCCCGCGCACGCGGGAATCCATCGGGGAGGGCTCCCGCCTGTCTCACCATTGGGGTGGCGTGGCATAGGGGGCCGGGAAGGGCGTGTTGGGGGGGCGATGCGTAGTGGAATGATGAATGGCGGCGGATGGATTCCCGTTTTCACGGGAATGAGGGGAGGGGGTGGGAATGACGGGATTGGAGGGGGGGGGGGGGGGGGGGGGATGAGGGGAGAAGAGTGTGGGGATGCGTTGGGGGCGGGAATGACGGGGATGGGAGTGGGGGTACGGGGGCAACATGTTGGGGGGGGGCTTAATGAGGAAGGGGGGCTGCCCTTGCGGGCAGCCCCCCTCTCTTTTCTCTCTCGGCTCTTCGTTCCCGTTTTAGGCGGGAGCGCGTTGCCTTTGTGCGGCTTGGCTTATCCGCCGATCACTCCGTCACGCGTCGCGAACAGCAGGTAGCCCTTGCCCTTCTCAACAACCGCGCGATGCTCATCCATGGTGAACCCGTCCGTGGCCGTGCCGTTCGAGAAGTAGGTCTCGTACTGCGGCGGCGTCGCGGCTGAGTTCCACATCCGGATCATGCCCCAGCCGCTGTTCCCCAGCGCGCTCAGGTAGGCGTCCACCGGAACCATCGTCTCGTTGCCCGCGGGCGTGTAGCCGATGCTGTTCCAGCCGGCCGTCACCGTGTACTGGGAGGGCGTGCGCTGGGGGCTGAACCGCTCTGTGAGCACCTTCACCGGATCGAACGTCGTGCTGCGGACAAAGTAGCCGCGCCCGTCAACGATCTGTGTCAGTGTGCCCATCCATTCGCCGCTGTCGGCGTCCTTCCGTGCGAACTCCCAGATCTTCGTCTCGTTGTTCAGGCTCCAGACGTCCGTCACCATCGATCCCTCAAGCACACCATCAATGCTCTTGTCCTGCGGGGTGCCCGGGATGGAGATGAGCGACCAGCCAGGGTTCACGGCAACCGATGCAGGCGCAGGCGCCGTGATCTTGAACACGTACCCGAACTTGCCCTCGTTGCCAGCCTCGTCCACGAAGTCGACGTTCAGGCGGTAGTTGCCGATGGCCAGGTCTGACAGGGCGACCACGTACCGAACGTGATTCGAGCTCTGCGCAGACCCGTCCTCAACTTCCCACGTCTCCGTCACTTCAACCATCGCGGCAGCCTTGAGCATGTCGTCGCTGTCAAGCGAGCCGGCTGACAGGCCCTCAAGGCCCAAGCCTGTGACGGTAACCATCTTCTTGGTGTCAGTTGACTTGTATTCGTCCCCGGTGCCTGTACCGTACTCGTTAGCCTCAGCAGCGAACTCGAAGTTGAGGAACACAACGTCATTGACCTCAATCGGCTGAGCAACCATGGGATCCGCGTCCTTGTCATACACCCGTGCGGGGGGCATGCCGCCGTTCGCCTTGGTATCAAGCTCCCATGTGGACTTCATGCTCATACCATCATTGTCATTCGTATCCGTACCAGTGACGTGAACGGTGTACTTACCGCTAGCACTAGTTCCGCCAAGGTTCTCGGCCTTCCTGTTCGTGCTCACTGTCCACGTGTTGTCATCCGATGCGGCCCGCACAGACAGTGGCTCGTCATAGGAGCCAAGCATCAAGCGTGCCTTCGGCGTCTGCTCGAGTTCCTCAGAGGCGACGATGGTGATTTCCAACTCATCATTGCTGAGCGGGTTGGCCACAGTCACCGTGAATACAGGAGCGAGCTCATCCACCGGCTTCGCCGTGTGATCGTTCCTGCTCTCGTTGCCAGCCAAGTCGCGCAGATCGCCATTGTCTATGTCGATTGTAGGTCGCGCATCGGTCGCCAGGTCGTTCTCAAGGGTCAAGAACAGAAGGTGCCTAGCGTCCTCACCATCGGCCATGTCGTCAGCGAGCCCGAGATCATCTCGAACGGCCACGCCGCCGACGGAACCAATCTTGCTACCGTTCGTGTTATCCAACCAAGTCACGCTGGTGACGCTGTTGCCGCTAACGCTGACATTCTGTGCATTCACGTCAGCCCCAGCGATGGCATCATCAAACACCAGCACGATGCCCTTCGTATTCTCGGTGACCAGTTCATAGGGATCGCCATCGGAGCCGGCCTTGACGCTGACGCCCGTGAGAGCCTTCATCAGTTCCGGATCGATGTCATCCACCACGAACGTGTATGACTTCTTCGCCACGTTCCGCGCAAGGTCATACGCGGTGATATCGACTTTGACAGTCACGGTCTCCGGCTCGTCGTCGCCAGTGCCCTCTGCTGTCTGTACAGCACTGGTGACATCGAATTCAATCTCGTAACGCTCGCCATCAGTGATTTCGTCGTCGACATCTAGCTCAGCGGTGTCCCCGCCGTCCAAGTCGAGGACTGGCTCATCTTCGCCCTGACCGTACATTGCCATCCGCATGACGTGGTAGTGGCCATCACGGATCTCCTCTTCATGGGCATCCTCGGGGATGCCAGAGTCAGCATCCGTCACGTTGAAGAAGAAGGAGAAGTCATCATCCGCAACGTATGAACCGCTGGCGAGAGAGTTTCCGCCAATCGCCGGCGCAACAATGTCAACCTCTGTGCGTGCAGTGCGAGTGCCGGTGGGCTCCGCATCGCCATACCGAATCGTCACCGTGTCGCCATGCTCCACGCCGATAACGGCAGCCAGCAAAGCGTCCACCCTAGCACCCATCAGCCCAAGATTTCCTGTGTGACCGTTGATCGCATCAACAAGCGATACCGCCTGCATGCAATTCTTGTCTCTGTCGGCCATGTCGTCATCACCACAGAAGGAGTTGAAGACACCATCAATCTCGTCATCGCCCTGATCGGCCGTTCCAGTTGCCTGAACGGTTGCGAGCAAGGACGCAATGGTTCCGCTCGCCGCTTCTGTCGTGTAGTTCACCATGAACATGTCAGCCGTATCGGCCGTAGCCTCGTTGCCATCTTCAGCGACACTGCTCCCGTTAAGCGGGACCGCAACAGTAACAGTCC
The DNA here is from genome assembly GCA_965214725.1 of Dehalococcoidia bacterium. Taxonomy (GTDB): domain Bacteria; phylum Chloroflexota; class Dehalococcoidia; order UBA6926; family UBA6926; genus VXMO01. Next base: position 825,339 of record OZ243973.1, read on the forward strand.
CATCGCTATTGACGGTCACCACATGATCGTTGGCCATGGTGGTCCGGACAGAACCATCGGTATCCACACCGGGCTTAAACATCACTTCCAAACTTCCGGATACCAACGTATTCGCCGCTGAAACACCTGTAAGGTTGAACACCGCCGACGGCGCGGCAGCGATTGTGTTGGGATCATCCGGAGTCTCAGCGGTGTTAACTGCTGGGGACACGACAGTAATCGTCTGCGCCTGAGCCTGTGGGGTCGGGACAAGGCCCGCGTAATCCGCAATCGCGTCCTTAAATTCCTTGCGGATGACTCCAAAGCGGCCAACAAACACACCAGAGTCTCGGGAGTCCGCAGCCGCAGGATCGAAACTTGTGATGTCGGTCCCGCCAAAGTTAGCAGCGCCGACACCGTTATCCAGTGCAGCATATGTGGCCAGGTTCTTCTCACTCACTGAGATCCTGATGGAACTCCGATCGGACGTGCTCGAGACCTCGACACGGCTCTTGTCCTGAAGGGTCTCAACTCTGTAATCGCTCGGATAAGTCAATGCATTTTCCCCAGCGGAGTCAAACCCGATTCGCAATGCTGGAACATACTCAACGTTATTCTCAGCAGCCGGCCTGTCCACAGTGGGTATTGAATCCCCTTCTTGAAGGTTAGGGATTAAGCCTCTATCTAGGTAGAGTCCGTCATTCGCTGTATTGATCCCAGCGAAGGCACCGCTCTGAAGGGCCCGCGTACCAACAAACTTGGCGGGAGCGGCCATTACCGGAGGGGTAGCACTGGGGTTAGCACGAACAGCCGGAAGGTACCATCCAAGCTCAAGCTCGATATCTTCCCCATTCACAACACCGTCACGTGTATCATCACCGACGACCAAACTACCGAGAACCATTATCTCATCTGCTATGTCGTCAGCTGTGTCACGATCCGTGTCTAGACCCCGCGAAGCGAAGTCACCTACCAAATCACCGTTCGGCAGGTTAACGGCCACAGCAAAGCCAGCCGCTCCAGAGGAGGACGCCAAGCTGGGGTCGATCCTAAAAAGGGATCCACCAGGATTCGCATCTGGAAGGTTGGTGACGCGTCTTCGAGAGAGGTAACGGAGCCTGTCGTATCCGACACGTACTCGGTGCCCATGAGCTTTTCAAACGTTGAGCCAGTCTTCCCAGAGGGATTGGCGAGCTCATCGGGGGTAACGATTTTGACGTTACCGGCGGCTGCGCCGGCCCCGATGGCCGGGATCATGGCGAACGCGAGGATCGCGACCGTCAAGATAATGAGTGCTTTGCGCTTCACAGGAAGCCCCCTTCCGTAACTGTGATGTGGGCCACGGTTGCGGCCCGTCTTTCCAAGTGTAGTGGAATGTGCGGAATTCGTCACGCCGTCCGGTGTGGGGCTGCGTGACTGCCAAGGTTCTCGTGAACGCATCCTGCTCTCCTCCCGATCCATCGGTGGACGGTCCCGCGCTGGTCTCCGTCTCTCTCGGTCTCTCTCTATCCCACTCTTCTCGCTCTGTCAGCCGCCTGCCCGTCTGGCCATTCGTCAATCCATCTGCCAGCCGGCGTGATGCGTCTGAGCGAGTAACGATGCAACACAAAGCGGACAGCCCGCGTCCGGGCTTAATCCACTAAGCGCGACTATAGGCGAGATGGAGGGGGGTTGTCAATAGTGCGGGGTCAGCAGATGAGGGCAATTTGGGGGCTGTTTCAGATAGGATTTCCAAAAACAGGTTCAGAACCAGTTCAAGAAAGAGGGGCGCGGCGGGGGGCTTTGTCCGTCAACATTCTGGATTCTTCGGCTCCGCGCTATCGCGCTGCGCTCAGAATGACATGGGGGAGGGGGCCCCACTGTCATGCCGGGCCTCTCACTGTCATACCGGGCCTCCCACTGTCATTCCGAGCCTCCCACTGTCATTCCGGGCCCCCCACTGTCATTCCGAGCGCCCTTCATGTCATTCTGAGCGCGCCATGTCATTCTGAGCGCCCTTCATGTCATTCTGAGCGCAGCGAAGAATCCCGCAGGCCGCCTATCAGCCCCATTACCAGTCACGCGCCAAATCAATCCACCGAGGGTTCGTGGATTCTATGAGGGCGATCTTCTTGCTACGCAGCCACCCCTTGATCTGCTTTTCGCGCTCCAACGCCACCTTGACGTCTGAGGTCTCCTCAAAGTAGACCAGCCAATTGATCTTGTACCTGCTGGCGAAGCCGGGCGTGAGGCCCTGTTTGTGCTCATGGATGCGCCGCTGGAGGTCCCTGGTCATGCCGACGTACAGCTTGTGCCTCGGGTTCGACAGGATGTAGACGAAGTAACGATGCTCTTGTCTGTTGTTCATGCTTGTTGGATTCTTCGCTGCGCTCAGAATGACATATGGGGCCAGAATGGCGTATGGCGGGGCGTGGCGGGAATGGGGGGACGGGAGGGGCGTGGCGGGAATTGGGGGGGGGGGGGGGGGGGTATCAGTCTGCGAGGGTGAGGATGAAGACGTACAGAGCGATGAATCCGGCAACCGTCGTGACCCACATGATGCCCCCAATCATCAAGTAGAGGCGGTCAGCGACTCTATAGATCTTCTCGTCGAGCCGGACAACATCCTCGCGCATGTCTTTGCGGAGGGCATCAAGACCTTCGCGCGTATCCTTGCGGAGGGAGTCAAAACCTGCGTGCGTCTCTTGGCGGAAGAGTGTGTTTTGCCCTTGGATGTCATCGAGGCGCTTATTCATCTGCTCGAAGGCGCCTTCGATCCGGGTCATGCGATCGTTGTCTGTTGGTGTGCCTGTCGTCATCGTCGTCGTTCCTCTGCGGACAATGCGGCACGCGCGAGCGGGGAGGGAGGTGGGGGTATCAGGTCCGCGAGGGTGTGCCTGTCGTCATCGTCGTCGTTCCTGTGTAGGACAGTGTAGCACGCGCGAGTTGGGGGGCGGGGCGGCGTGCCGGATGGATTCCCGCTTTCGCGGGAATGAGGGGAGGGGGGCGGGCGTGGCGGGAATGAGGGGAGGGAGGGCGGGAATGGGGGGGGGCGTCAGGCGGGTGGGCAAATGGGTGCCCGCCCACGTCTCCCCTGAGGGAGACGTGGGCGGACGGTGGCGGCCGCTTAGATCTCTCTTGAGAGGGTGGCCATGAACTCGGCGTTCGTCTTGGTCTTGCTGATGCGGTCCAGAATCCGCTCCGTGGCGTCTGAGGCGTCCAGGTTGGAGTTGGACAGCATCGCCATCATGCGGCGCAGGGTGACGATGCCGCGGTACGTCTGGTCATCATACAGCCGCTCGTCCCGCCGCGTGCTGGACTTGAGCACGTCAATGGCCGGGTAGATGCGCCGCTCTGCCAGTTTGCGGTCCAGGTGCACCTCCATGTTGCCGGTGCCCTTGAATTCCTCGTAGATGACATCATCAAGCCGGGAGCCGGTGTCGACGAGGCACGTGGCGACGATGGTGAGGGTGCCGGATTCTTCCGTGTTGCGCGCGGCGCCGAAGAAGTGCTTGGGGGGGTACAGCGCGACGGGGTCCATGCCGCCGGAGAGCGTGCGCCCGGAGGATGGGGCGGCAATGTTGTAGGCGCGCGCAAGTCGGGTGATGGAATCGAGCAGGATGACAACGTCCCGCCCGGCCTCAACCAGACGCTTGGCGCGCGCAAGAACCAGCTCGGCAACGCGTGTGTGCTCTTCAACGGGCTCGTCAAAGGTGGAGGCCATAACCTCGGCGCCCTTGACGGTGCGCTCCCAGTCCGTCACCTCTTCCGGCCGCTCGCCGATGAGGGCCGCCATGATGTGGGTGCTGGGGTATTTGGCGGTGATCGCATCAGCGATCTGGTGGAGCAGGATGGTCTTGCCGGCCTTGGGTGGGGAGACAATCAGGGCGCGCTGCCCAAAGCCGATGGGGGCGATGAGGTTCAGCAGTCGCGCCGCAACAGCCTTCTGGCTGGTCTCCAGGTCATAGAGCCGGTCCGGGAAGAGGGCGGTCAGCTGGTCAAAGATGGGCCGACGCCGCGCGATCTCCGGCTCCTGGCCGGTGACGGCGTCAACACGGAGGAGGCCGTAGTATTTCTCACCGCTCTTGGGGGAACGGACGTGGCCGGTTACCCAGTCACCGGTGCGCAGGCCGAATCGCCTGACTTGAGATTGCGCGACGTAGACATCATTGATGTTGTGGCGGAGTGTGCGGTGCCGGATAAAGCCGTAGCCGTCATTGGTGATCTCTAGGATGCCGCTCGCGCTGATGGTGCCGCCACGCTCACCCAAGGTCTGGATGGCGCGATGCACCATCTCGTCCCGCCGGACAATGGCGCTGGCAGACATGCCGAGGAATTCGGCAAGGCGGGCGGCCTCGTCACGGTCGAGGGACTCAAGCTGCGGGATGGTGACACTGCGCAGTCCCTCCGGGAGGGAGGCGGCACGGGCGGCGCGCTCAGCCTCGCTCATCTCGTTGGACTCGTCAGGCTCAGGGCGCTGGCGTGGCGGCCGGTCACGGTCCGGCCGGCGGCGCGATGGGGCGCCGTTGGCAGAGCGGGGACGCTGCGGGCGCCGGACGGGGGCCGGCTCATCATCAACAACAAAGTCATCAGCCGACGGCGCGTCCGGTGACATGGTGGCGGGGGGGAGTCCCTCCGTGATGGAGGGCGTGCCATTGGTCGTGGACGGGGAGGCGGCGGTGACGCCGTTGGCCGGGGGCGCGTCGACTGTATCAGGGCGAGTGGCAACGGCAGCGCCGTTCTTCTCGGTGACGGCCTCATCAGTCACGGCATCACTTGGTGCGGCGGTGGCTGTGGCGCGGCGCGTGCGTGGCGGGCGGGCAATGCCGCGCCGTGTCACGGGGCGCTGCGGCTCGTCCGGGGTCGGGGTATCTGTCGTGTCCACGAAGGTCTCCTTTAGTGGGTGCTGCGGGCCGCTTTGCTGTGCCCGCCACATGTCATCAGCGCGTGGCGGTCGTCTCTCTGGGTGGTGTTGCGTGTGGATGCTGCTCAGCGTTGTTGTTGGGGGAACGATGGGATGATGCATCAACGCGCTGGGCCGGGTGGGCCATGCCGTCTTGCGCGACGATGAGGGGTGGCTGCTCGCCGGCGCGGAGGATGCCGGCGGCAACGGAGACGAATTCCCGGAAAAGGGGATGGGCGCGCGTGGGCCGGGATTTGAATTCCGGGTGGAACTGCGTCCCAAGCATGAACGGATGATCACGCGCCTCTGAGATCTCAACAAGGTCAAGCTCCCGGTAGGCGCCGCTCACAATGAGGCCCGCCTCCTTAAAGGAGGCACGATAGGCGTTGTTGAATTCAAAGCGGTGCCGGTGCCGCTCAATGACGGTCTCCGGATCACCATACGCATGGGCGGCAACGGTGCCGGGCGTGAGGTGGCAGAGGTAGGAGCCGAGGCGCATGGTGCCACCCTTGGCGCGGACACGCTCCTGCTCCTCCATGATGTGGATGACAGGATGAGGCGTCCCGACATCAAACTCGGTGGAGTTGGCGCCGCTCAGACCGGCGACGCTGCGCGCAAATTCAATGACCATGATCTGCATACCAAGGCAGAGGCCCAGATAAGGGATACGCTGCTCACGAGCGTAAGACGCGGCGCGGATCATTCCCTCGATCCCGCGAGACCCGAAGCCGCCCGGGACAACGATGCCGTGCGCACGGGCGAGCCGTTCCTCCCAGCCGTCCACCTCCAACTCCTCCGCAGATATCCAATCAATGTCAATGTCCACGCCGATCTCAAGACCGGAGTGGGTGAGCGCCTCCCGAACGGAGAGGTATGCATCACGCAGTTCAACATACTTGCCGACAATCGCGACGGTGAGCGGCGGCTTGGGTTCCTCAAAGCGCTGGACAAGGTCCCGCCAGTCATCGAGACGCGGCTCCATCTCCGCATACCCATCAAGCTTCATCCTGTTTAAGAGGTAGTCGCCAAGTCCGCGCTCCTCAAGCAGCAGCGGGACGCGATAGATGGTATCCACCGTCGAAAGCGGGATGACAGCCTGCGGCTCAACATCACAGAACAGGGCGATCTTCTCGATGGTTTCCTGCGTGGTCTCCACCTCGCTGCGGGCAATGATGACATCCGGCAGGATGCCGGCGCTGCGCCCAAGCTCACGGACGGAGTGCTGTGTCGGCTTTGTCTTGAGTTCGCCGGTGGCGTGGAGATACGGCAGATACGTCACATGGACAAAGATGGCCTCAGTCCGACCGAGTTCGTTGCGGACCTGGCGAATCGCCTCAAGGAACGGCTGCCCCTCAATATCACCAACGGTTCCGCCCACCTCGATGATGATGACCTCCGCGCCGGACTCGTCCGCAACCTGCCTCATGCGGTTCTTGATGGAATTCGTGACATGGGGGACAACCTGGATTGTGCCGCCGAGGAAATCACCGCGCCGCTCACGGGAGAGCACGGATGAGTACACCTGGCCGGCCGTGACGCTGGACGCGCGTGTCATCTCGGCATCGACAAATCTCTCATAGTGGCCGAGGTCAAGGTCCGTCTCCGCACCATCACCCGTCACAAACACCTCCCCATGCTGGTACGGAGACATGGTGCCTGGATCGACGTTGAGATAGGGGTCAAGCTTCTGAACTGCGACCTTGATGCCGCGGCTCGTGAAAAGTCGGCCAATGGCAGCGGCCGTGATTCCTTTACCGATGGAACTAACGACGCCGCCTGTCACAAAGACGTACTTTGCCATGCATCCCCAATGGCCTGCCCCACATGAATACGGTCAGGGGGGCAGTTACCGTTAGCCTTGTTCCCCATCAATGACTCGTCGTATTCATCCACAGCAACCCAAAAAGCGCTGCGCCGACTCTTCTCTCAGGGGAATTCTCCGCAAAAAGGACCGGCGCAACACGGCGCCAATCCCGATAACGGCTTTACTATGCCGCGTCCGCAAGTCACTGTCAAGTACGAACCCGCGCATACACATCAATCTGCCCCGCTGACGGCCCGCGGCTGATAGCGCGCTCACTCGAAATCAGTGAGCCCGGCAATGATGTCCGGCGTCAGGCGGCGGACAACGTCCGCAACAAGAATGACCGCATTCGCGAAATCGTCACGATGGATGACGCTGTTGTGGCTGTGCAGATAGCGCGTGGGAACAGCGATGTTGATGGATGGCGCGCCCGATCCCGCTTTCTGCATCTCCGCGCCGTCCTCTCCATAGCCGCTCAACAAATTGAACTGGAGGGGCATCTCACGGTCGGCGGCCCCGTCCACAAACACATCACGCAGGCGCAGGCTGGGCAGCATGGAGCTGTCATGCAGGAAAACCGTCGGCCCTTTCCCGAGCGCCTCCTGTGCCTCGTCCCGTGTGGTGCCCGGATAATCACCCGCCACGCCCGATTCCACGTTGATGCCAACATCCGGCATGACGTGGAAGCTGCTGGTGTGCGCGCCACGCAGTCCGACTTCCTCTTGAACGGTGCCCACAAAGTAGATCGTCGCGGGCAGCGGATCCGTGGAGTCACGGAGTGCGCGGGCAACCTCAACGAGCGCGGCGAGCCCGGCTCGATCATCCCACGCCTTGCCGACATACAATTCCCCGCCCGCCATCTCCATAAAGGGGCTGTCCGGGGACACCGGATCGCCTGGGCGAATCCCGAGGCGCCCCTCCGCGTCCTCCCTACTTGCTGCGCCAACGTCGATGAAGATCCCCTCCTTCTTGAAGATCTGTCCGCGAGCCTCCGGCTGCATCACATGCACCGTCTTGATTCCGGTCAGTCCCTTGATAGGGCCGTTGCGCGTCATCACAACCCACCGCTGGTTGATGAGCGCTTGATCCAGCCAGCCGCCGAGGGTCTGGATGGTCAGAAACCCCTCTGCCGTGATCTGCCGCACCATGAGGCCCACCTCATCCATGTGGGCGGAGAGCATCACGCGGGGAACACCGTCATCCTCATGGCCAATCCGCGCAATGAGCGAGCCGATGCCATCTGTCTCGATGGAGTCTGTCAGGGGAGTCAATTCCCGACGCAGGATGGCGCGGACAGCGCCCTCATGCCCTGTGGGCCCAAAGGCCTCAGACAGCTCTCGCAGCAGCCCACGCTGCCGCATGTAGGTCTCATTCGTCGTCATCAGCGTACAACCTCAACTCCCGATATTCGCCTGGTCGCATGGCATCGACAGCCGTGCCAATCTCAGCGACACGCAGTCTCAGCACGCGCCAATTCGGCGGATGCACAACCAATAGTGCGATGCCATAGCGTGGCAAATTCTGTTCATAGACGATCCCCGCATCAGTGGAAATCAGTAAATCAAAGCCCTCTCGTTCTGCTGCTCGCAACAGGTCTCCATTGGCGATTCGTTCCCAGCCACGTTGCCGTGCATACACAACTGTATGGTGCGTCAGAAAACGGCGGAGGCTGTCGGGCACGCCATTGTCAAAGAGAATCCGCATTACCGGCCGGCGATGGCACCCGGGGAAGAATCTCTGCGGCTTGATAGGTCAGTCTCCAAGAACGCCAAGATGGGCGCGACATCGTGCTCCTCAAGGCCGGACCCTTCGTAGAACCATTCAAGGAACTCGGATAGTGGAAAATTGTCACGGAGCATGCTCAGGAGGTGCCCGACCGGCATTCTCGTATCGTAAATCACCAGTTGCCCGCTGACTTTGCCATGAAAACGATTCGTCTGGAGGCATGCGCTCCAATCAGTAATCCGATCCGTCGTCGGCTCCTGTCCCCACTGCTTTGTCCGATCGAAATAGGGGCCCTGCAACCATTCCGGCTTGAGTGTCTCGGTGTCTTGGATCGTGGTTGCCAGGTCATGCAACTCTCGATCGTAGATGTCGCGCGAGGGGCGGTACGCTTCCGCTGCGAGGAAGTCGAGGACCGTCCTGACATCCTGCTCACTGACCGTGTGCCCGCACCAATCGAGAAAGTCCTCAACTGTCCCATTCCGCCGCAGAACCGTGAACAGACCGGCTACAGGAACATCCGTATCCCTAAAGACAAGCAGAGAGCCCCCTTCAGACGGGCCATCCGTGACGCAGGGGCATTCGCCCCAGAAGGTCAGCATATTCGTTGGGTCTGCCGCAACCGCCACCATCGCTCACCGCCCCTTTCACGCCTCCCTCTTTATTCGTCATTATAGGTAGAACCCGTTCACGCAAGGAGAGACCAACCCGCATGTCACACCAGCACAATCAGTCAGGCAGCAACGGCGCCGCCCTTGAAGGCCGCTATGCCGGTGACAATGACACGCTCATCCGCATGCGTCATTCCGCCGCCCACATCATGGCAGAGGCTGTCCTCTCCATGTTCCCTGACGCCAAACTCGGCATCGGCCCCCCCATTGAGGATGGCTTCTATTACGACTTCCTCCTGCCCCGCTCACTCTCCACGGACGATCTCCCGGAGATTGAACGACGCATGCGGGAGAGTGTCACTGACGCGGAGCCGTTCATCGCCGCCGACGTCCCCCGCGCAGAGGCATTGCAGCGCTTCGCTGATCAACCCCTGAAGGTCGAAATCATCGAGAGCCTCCCGGATGAGACTGTCTCCACCTACACGCACCGCGGCTTTACGGATCTCTGCCAGGGCCCGCACGTGGAGTCCACAGACAAGACGGGCGCGTTCACCCTGACCCGTGTGGCGGGCGCCTATTGGCGCGGCGATGAGACGAAGCCGCAGCTCCAGCGCATCTACGGCGCACTCTTTGAAACGCAAGACGAGCTCGACGCCCACCTGGAACGCTTGGCGGAGGCGGAGCGGCGCGACCACCGCCGCCTCGGCCGCGAGCTCGATCTTTTCTTCTTCGATCCCATCGCACCGGCCAGCCCCTTTTTCCTGCCAAAGGGCGCCACCGTCTACAACCTGATGGTCAATTTTATCCGGGAGCTCTATGAGCAGTACGGCTACCAAGAAATCATCACCCCCCAGATCTTTGCGACCGATCTCTGGAAACAGTCCGGCCACTATGACAACTACCTGGAGAACATGTACCTCACGCAGTCCGATGAGGTCCAGTACGGTGTCAAGCCGATGAACTGCCCCGGCCACTGCGTCGTCTACAAATCCCAGCTGCACTCCTACCGCGCCCTGCCCTTGCGGCTCGCCGATTTTGGCAGGCTCCACCGCAATGAGCGGTCCGGCGTCACACACGGCCTCACCCGTGTCCGCAGCTTTGCGCAGGATGACGCCCATATCTTCTGCCGGCTCGATCAGGTGCAAGTCGAGTTCTCGTCCCTGATCCGGATGATGCGGGATGTCTACCACGCATTCGGCCTGAATGAGCCGCGCTATACCCTCTCACTCCGGCCGGACAAGCGCGTCGGCAGTGACGAGACGTGGGATCAGGCCGAAAGCGCGCTGCGAGAGGCGCTCACCATCGCCGGCGCAGACTTCGCGGAGATCCCCAACGAGGGCGCGTTCTACGGCCCCAAGATCGATCTCTTCTCGCAGGACGCCCTCCGGCGTGAGTGGCAGCTCAGCACGTTCCAACTCGATTTCAACCTGCCGGAACGGTTCGACCTCGAATACGTCACAGAGGATAACCGCCGTGAGCGCCCCGTGATGATCCATCGCGCCATCCTCGGCTCATTGGAGCGGTTCTTTGGCGTTCTCCTGGAGCACAACGCCGGCGCCTTTCCTCTCTGGCTCGCGCCCGTGCAAGCGACAATCATCCCAATCGCAGACCGGCACATCCCCTACGCCGAGCAGGTGGAGCAGCAGCTGCGCGCCGCCGGCCTGCGGTGTGACATAGACGGCCGCAATGAGCGCATGAACGCCAAGATCCGTGAGGCACAGACGCGGCACGTGCCCTACATGCTGGTGGTGGGAGACCGCGAGGAGGAATCAGGCGCCGTCGCCGTCCGCCGCCGCGAAAACAGCGAGAACCTGGGCGCGCTGCCCATCAACGAGTTCATCACCCAAGCACAAGAAGAGGTGACAGCACGGCGGTAGCGGGGGCGGATGGGGGATGGGGGATGGGAAAGTACGTCTGAACCGGGCTCAACTGCCATGACTGCCGTGATAGTGCAGTCGAGCCTCAACAAGTTGGCCATGAACAGGGTCCGCCGCCATCCCCAATCCCTCCAACGCATGTGCCCCAAGCAGTGGCTTGGCGCCGCTTGGACCGAACAGCACAATGGTCGTCGCCTCAAACCCGTTCACCTTAACGACGGCCTCGCCCATGTCCATGCTGATGACCCGACCGTCCGCTAATTCAAAGGGGCGCGACTGTGCAGGCGTGACACCGATGCTGGCGAGGAAATCGGATGGCAGCACGCTATACGCGGCGCCGGTGTCCACCGTCGCCTCAACATCGCGCCCAGCATTGCCATCACGGCTCGCGAACTGAACCGTCGCATCAAACACACCCACAGAATCTTGCATTTTACTTCCCCATACAGACAAGTCGAATGGAATTCCGATTCTTCCCGTACCTCTTAATTCTAGCCCCCTTACAAATCTCAGACAGAACGGTGACAATGGGTGCAGAGTTGGCCACCAGTTGGTAGCCAACTGGAAGCAATCAACGTAGGGGAGGGACGTTACATGGTCATGGAAGCTCGTAACAGGCGCCTGCCTGACTGGCTGATTCGTGTAAAGAGTGGCCAGTTAGCCCTTCCAAGATTTCAGCGATTCGAGAGCTGGGGCCACGGAGATATTGAAACTCTTCTAGACACCGTACTCCGCAAGAGACCAATTGGGGCTGCGTTGGTACTTGCCATCGGCGACAAGGAGCCATTCGTAAGCCGCGCAATGGCAGGCGTACCGCAACCAACTGAACGGACTACTGAGCACCTCTTGGACGGGCAACAGAGACTAACTGCGTTGTGGAAGGCACTAAACGACGGATACACGGACCGGACTTATTTTGCGGTGCTTCAGCCTGATGTTGACGATCCATCATTCGTCAAGAGCTACAGTCGATGGCACAGAAATGGACAACGGTACCCTCTTTGGGTTGACCGGCCAGCTGAACAGTGGAATCGCGGTCTGGTGCCTTTGCGCCTTCTCAACCCGGACGCAGATTCCAGTGAAATAGGTGCTTGGTGTGATTCAGCTACAGATTCTCTAGAAGACAGTCGTGACTTAGAGCGCAAACTGCAAGTACATCGAACCGCCTTGCAAGAGGCAAACCTCCCCTTCCTAGAATTACCGGTTGACACGCCTCCTGATGAAGCAATCGACGTCTTTATCAAGATGAATACTACTTCGGTCCGCCTCACTGCATTCGATATTGTAGTCGCTCAGATGGAAGCAGCCACAGGTCAATCGCTGCACGAGCTTGAAGGATCGTTGCGTTCGGCAGTACGCGAGGCTGAATGGTATGTCGATATTTCGGACTTGATCCTCCGAGTAGCTGCCCTCAGGGAAAACCGACCACCAACAGAGTCCTCCTTCATGCGCCTGGACATGCAACGGCTCTCGGACGAGTGGGAGGCCATTCAACAAGGGGTAGATGGTGCAATCAGATTTCTAAGGGAAGAGCACATCTATGATCGCGAGCGGTTGCCCACGGTCGCAGTGGTACCAGTTCTTGCGGCAATCTGGAGTCAAATGCCTCAGTCTCTTGATGCACATGGTGAAGCGCGTACGCTGCTCCGAACATATTTGTGGCGTGCATTCTTCACTGACAGGTATGATCGAGCGGCTGGCACGGCCGCCTTACAAGACTATCGTGGACTAAAGTCCCGGCTGGTTGACGCGGATGGTGATGCTCTAGCCCCAATATTCGAGGAGCATCGGTTCCCCGTAGCCGAAATCGAGCAAATAGAAAGGGCGCCTTGGCCTAGGCTCCGGAACACTTTGGCGCGCGCAATACTCGCAGTGTCGCTGCGGGCAGGTGGCAGGGATTTTGCCGACGATAGTCCAGTAAGTTCAGAATCTCTTTCCAGAAGGGAGTATCATCATCTTTTTCCCGAGGCTCTCTTGAGGAATGATGGCTTGCTTGAGGATTCAGAAATTCACTTGGCATTAAACTGCGCTTTGGTCACTTGGAATACCAACCGTAATATCGCCGCCAAGGAACCTGTTGCCTACCTGCGGGAGCGTGTTGAACGGGCGCCACTAGGCGAGGATCAGATTCGTAGCAGACTTGATTCCCACATCATCCCGTTCAGTTTCCTAAATGTTGGTGGTTATGCCAATATGGTCGATAAAGACGCTCGTGCAACGAAAATCGGGACAGACTACAGCGATTTTGTACGAGCCCGCGCCGCGGCAATTCACGAGGTAGTAACTAGGCTGTGCAATGGCGAGGAGTAAGCGGGCCTGCCACGGTCCTCACCCGATGGATTCCCGCTTGCGCGGGAATGAGGGGACGGGACACCGGAGCGGGGCGGGTTAGCGAGGAAGCAGGCCTGTCATTCTGAGCGCAGCGAAGAATCCAAGAGGGTGTTCTGGGGGCAGGGTGCTTCTGCAAGCGCCCCCGCCCTACAACGTCAATTCTGCTTGGATGAGCTCGCCTTTTAGGGGGTCCACTTGCAGCGCCAACGCCTCCAGCGTGTAGGCGCCCAACAGCGGCCTCGACTCCTCTGGCCCGAAGATAACGTACGTTGACACGTTCACACCGTTATACGCGATCATCGCCTCCCCGATGGGCATGTCCAGTTTTCGGCCATCGGCGACGTTGAACGTTCGTGTCTGTGTTGGAGTGATGCCGAGTTCATCCAGCACGACTGAGGGCAGGAGCGAGAAGAAGGCTCCGGTATCCACCAGGGCCTCAACATCGCGTGAGTGGGTTCCCTCTCGATTTGAAACCGTTATTCCTACCCGAAACGCCCCCATAGCACAATCGCTCCTTCCATTTCTGTAAGTCAGCCCGGTTGGCCAGTGTAATCGCGGATTAGTATACAGTCCTTCCCAGATGGATACCCGCTTTCGCGGGTATGAGGGGAGGCGGGCATGAGGGAAGATGAGCGAGCGGGCACACCTACCGATTGTCACGGACAGGGTCAAAGCCTCTGAGCGGTTCAGCACGCCTAGTCGCAATGCGCAGATAGTGGATTTTGGCCGTCCCCGCAATACCGGAGAGAGACGAGAATGAGGGCAGGCGGCGGCTCCTGTCCTTGACCGCGTCGGGCGGGACGCCTATCGTACTCGCAGATTGGGTGGCGTGGAGAATCAGAATCATAATGCCGCGCGGCGCGCCCTATCACCGGGGGAGAGGATCACCATGACCAATGGCACGCATGACACCGCGTTAGGACACCTGAGAGTCGTCGAATACGGCGAGATGCCGGCTGCGTATGCGGCTGGCTACCTGGCCGGACTCGGCGCGGACGTAATCAAAGTGGAGCCGCCGGGGGGTGATCCGAACCGTGCGCATGGGCCCTTTGCGGGCGGCATCGTGCACGCCGAGCGCGGCATCCCGTTCCTTAATGCCAACCTGAACCGGCGCAGCATCGTCCTGGATATCGATGATGCGGACGGGATGGCAACGCTGCAGCAGCTGGTGGAGCGGGCCGATATCTTTGTGGAATGCACGCCGCCCGGCCACCTCTCCGCACACGGCCTCACGGAGGAACGGCTCCAGGAAGTGAATCCCGGCCTCGTCACCGTTGCCATCACCCCGTTTGGACAATCAGGGCCATACAGCCACTTCGCGGCGAATGAGGCCGTCGTCTCTGCCATGTCCGGCGTGATGATGAGCCAGGGGGATGATACGCGGGCGCCCGTTGTTCTGCCGTGCCAGATCGGCTCGCAGCTGGCGGCCGCCCACGGGGCCTATCTCGCCATCGCTGCCGTGCGGCACCGCCGCATAACGGGGCGGGGACAGCGCATCGATCTGTCATTGCAGGAGGCGCTCACATATACGGGCGTCAGCGCCATTGCGCGCTACAGCCAACGGAGTGAGATTGTCACGCGGCAGGGAAACAGCGGCGGTCCGGCGAACATCTATCAGACCAAGGACGGCAAGTACGTCCAGATCGCCATCTTTATGACGGGCCATTGGCGCATTCTGGCCCGCTCCTGGATGGAGGATGCCGTCCTCTCCGGCGATGACTGGGATTCCTCCCAATTCCGCACCGATAACGAGGACCTCGCGCAGGTCTTGATTCAATCATTCGTTGAACAGTTCGACCGCGATGAGTTCGTGGAGGAGGCGCAGAAGCGCGGCATCGCCGTCTGCCCCGTCAATACCTTTGAAGACTTTGTGACGGATGAGCATATGCGGCAGCGCGGCTGGTTCCAACGGGTGACGCACCCGGTGGTGGGTGAGTATGAAACACCGGGCCAGCCGTTCATCATGTCAGAGACACCATGGATACAGCCTCGCCCCGCCCCACTCCTTGACCAGCATCGCGATGAGGTTCTGAGCGAGATAGCGGCCATTCCGCCGCGTCGTGACGACGCCCCCGCCCCAACCAATGGACGCGCGCCTGATGCGCCGCTCCTTGAGGGCATCCGCGTCGCGGACATCACACGGGCATTTGCGGGGCCCATCGGCACCATGTTCCTCGGGTTCTATGGCGCTGAAGTCATCAAGGTTGAGTCAGAGAGCCTTGAGGCGAATCGTGAGCCGTCACGCCCACTCTTCCCGGACATGAACCGCGCAAAGCTGAGCTGCACCATTGACCTGCGATCAGACGACGGCAAAGACCTGTTCCGTGATCTTGCCCGCACGAGTGACGTCGTTGTCGATAATTTCAGCGCAACCGTCATGAAACGGCTCGGTCTCGGCTATGAGGATCTGTCAGCCATCAATCCGGGCATCATCCAGATTGGGATGCCTGGCATGGGGACCACCGGCCCGCTCAATAACTGGGTCACATACGGCAACAACCTGCAAGCCATCACGGGGCTGTCCCTCCTGTGGGGGCACCCGGACTCCCCAATGCAGAGCCACGCAAAGGGAGTGATTCCGGATTACGTGGGGGCCGCATTCGTCGCGCTCTCCACACTCGCCGCGCTGGAATACCGGGACAGGACGGGACGCGGACAGCATATCGAGATCGCGCAGGTGGACGGACAAGGGCAGATGATGGGGACGGCCATCCTCGATTACACCATCAACGGAACCGTCTGGGGCAGCGTGGGGTACGATGAGCCGATAGCCGCTCACTATGCGCCATTCGGCGCGTATGCCTGCCGCTACCCGGACACCTGGATTGTCATCGCGTGTGAGACGGACGATCAGTGGCGCGCCCTCTCAACGGCCATGGGCGCCCCTCATTGGGCGGATGACCCTCGCTTTGCCGATGTGGCGGGCCGGCGCGCCAATCGGGACGAGATCGATCATGAGATTGCCGAGTGGACGCAGGCCTTCACGACACATCAGCTGCTTCACATGCTGCAGCGTGCCGGCGTGCCGGCGGGCGTCGCCATGAACGGAGAAGACCTCTACAACGATCCGCACCTGCGTGAACGTGGGCATGTGGTGCGAGCCACCCACTCGCCATGGGGACTGCTGTCTCACCAGGGGCTGCCGGGCATCCCGTCACTCTCCACGGCAAGCGCTGCGCGCCCCGCGCCATGGATCGGCGCCGATAATGAGTATGTCTTCAAATCAGTGCTGGGCATGGATGATGCGCGCATCGCGGACGGCGTCGCGCGTGGCGTGCTAAGGTGATGGGGAGAGCAGACACAGCGTTGACGGCCATTCTTGACGGCCTGAACGGGCGGATTGTATAGTCCGTGCTTGAGAAACGCGGCTGAGACGGAACGGCGAGGGAGCAGACATACCGAGAGATTATCGCGTCAACCAGCGCATCACCGTGCCGGAGGTGCTTGTCGTCACCGACACAGGAGAGCGCGTTGGAGTGATGCAAACAACAGAGGCCATTCGTATGGCATTTGACCGGGGGCTTGATTTGGTGGAAGTAGCCCCCGGCGCTCAGCCGCCTGTGTGCCGCATCCTTGATTACGGACGGTATCGTTACGAACAGTCCAAAAAGGAGCGCGAACTCCGCAAGGGGCAGCACACACAGGAGCTTGGCGAGGTTCGGCTGAGGCCAAAGATCGGCCAACACGATATCGATTTCAAGACGCGCACCGTTCGCAAGTTGATCGACGCCGGCGATAAGGTCAAGGTCTCCGTCATCTTTCGGGGCCGGGAGGCCACCCACCCTGAGCTGGCGATCAATCTGTTGAAGAAGGTGACGGAGCAGGTGGAGGACATCGCAGGGATTGACACGGCGCCGCAGTTGGAGGGACGAGGCATGAGCATGATCCTCGCGCCCCTCAAGCGCAAGAATGCGGCGGCGCCCAAGCAGACCCCTGAAGATCCGGACCCGATAGAAACCGAAGAGGTAGCCGCAACAGCCGGAACAATCGATTAAACTGAGTAGGCTTCGGCGCGTAACGCCGGGGCTGAACCGGGCACGCTGCGCGGGGATGGATAAAGAACGTTATGGCAAAATACAAGCTCAAGACGCACAAGGGAACGCAGAAGCGTATCGGCATGACCGGCTCCGGCAAGCTGACGAAGCGCAAGGGGCATCAGAGCCACCTGCGCCGCCGCAAGCCGAAGGATGTCAAACGCCTCTACAGCGATGAGATGCCGCTGAGCCCGGCGGACAGGCGGCGCGTGCAGCGCCTGCTCCCGTACGGCCCATAAGGCCCTCGCACTTTCCGCGGAACAGACGCAGAGAGGAATATCCACATGACCCGAATCAAGGGCGGGCCGCGAACACGCCGCCGACACAAGGAAGTTATCCACCTCATGAAGGGGCAGTGGGGCTCCCGACACAAGCTCTTTCGTCGGGCGCAGGAGTCCCTCCTCCATTCTTGGCAGTACGCCTATGAGCACAGGCGAGAGCGCAAGGGCGACTTTCGGCGCCTGTGGATCACGCGCATCAACGCCGCCGCGCGCCAGAATGGCATCACATACGGGAACCTGATCCACGGCCTCAAACTCGCCAACGTGGCAGTTGACCGCAAGATGCTCGCTGACCTTGCCGTTCGTGACGGGGCCGCCTTTGCGCGCATCGCAGACGCCGCCAAAGAAGCCCTCGCAGCGGAGCAGGCAGCGGCATAGGGATTTCTCGCATGCGTCCTGCCTGACCGCCGCACCTGCCGGCGCCGGTGACAATCGCAACGGCAAAGGATAGCCCGTCATGGCCACAACAACCGCAAGCGCATCGACCAAGCCTCAGGTCGTCACAGCAGATGACCTGTTGCAGCGTGGCTCCACTGGCCCGCGCGGGGAGCTTATTCGAGGAGTGTTTTGCGAGATGCCGCCACCGGGACATGAGCATGGAGAAATCATCATGCGCCTTGGCGCTATGCTTCTTGGCGCCGTGACTCAATCCGGACTGGGCAGAGTTTCGGGCGCCGACTCCGGCGTCTGGGTTGAGCGGAATCCCGACACGGTGCGGGCGCCGGACGTCTCCTTCTTTTCGGTTGAACGGATGCCGCTTGATGCCGCCATCCCCGGCTATGCAGAGATTGTGCCGGACCTGGCCGTTGAAGTTGTCTCACCGAATGATCGAGTAACCGAGGTTAATGACAAGGCCCGCATGTGGATCGATGCCGGCGTCAAACTCGTCTGGGTGGTCTGGCCGCAGTGGCACACCGTTGAGGTTCATCAACCCGACGCAGCAACCATTGAGCTCAGCGGAGATGCCACGCTTGACGGTCAGGATGTGCTGCCCGGCTTCTCCACGCCCATCAGCGCCATCTTCGCAGCCTGAGGATAGCCCGTCATGGCCACAACAACCGCAAGCGCATCGACCAAGCCTCAGGTCGTCACAGCAGATGACCTGCTGCAGCGTGGCTCTACTGGCCCGCGCGGGGAACTTATTCGAGGAGTGTTTTGCGAAATGCCACCAGCGGGACTTGAACATGGGCGTGTCGTCGCAAATCTCACAGTGTTGGTCTTGACGGCCGTGAGACAGAATGCACTGGGTACTGTGGCGTCAAATGACCCCGGCGTCTGGGTGGAGAAAGACCCCGATACCGTGCGGGCGCCGGACGTCGCCTTCTTTTCCACAGAACGTATGGACCCGACCGCAGCTGTCCATGGCTATGCAGAGATTGTGCCGGACCTGGCCGTTGAAGTTGTCTCACCGAATGATCGCGTAACCGAGGTTAATGACAAGGCCCGTATGTGGATCGATGCCGGCGTCAAACTCGTCTGGGTGGTGTGGCCGCAGTGGCACACCGTTGAGGTTCATCAACCCGACGCAGCAATCATTGAGCTCAGCGGAGATGCCACGCTTGACGGTCAGGATGTGCTGCCCGGCTTCTCCACCCCCATCAGCGCCATCTTCGCAGCCTGAGGCCCCGGCCTCCCCCGCCACTCATGGCGGCTCTCCTACCCCTTGAAGACGTGCGTGTTATGCCACTCAAGGGCGTCCCGATCCGGCCTGTCAATCTCTGATTCAGGGATGAGAATCTCCTGACCGTCGTAGGCATAATATTCTCGCCCATTCTGGAATTCCCATCTGATGCTCCCGCTGACTTTGAAGTGATAGTCCGGCGTAACGGTGACGTATCCCTCATCAAAGAGCTTGTGGATGTCCCGACGGAGCAACAAACCATTGCTCGGCTCGTGTTCTCCATCCTTGCGGTACGGGCGGATGTGTGCCGCCTCTAAGGCGGGCAGCGTACGTTCCCGAGTAACAGCACACCGACGGTCATAAAGGTCCGCAACAATCGTTCGGAAACCACCCTGCCCCAGCCTTGGCTTAACGACCTGCGGGGCTCCGTACCTCTCTCGTCCTTCTGCAACAAGAGTTGCTGCCTCTCGAACTGCCTCGCGAGCTACGCGCTCCTGGAAAGCCCCCCTGAGTGCGCGTTCTATCTCTTGATCCTTTACACTGTCGTACCCCTTGCCGGTGACAATGTTCGGATGCCAGTCAGGAGGCGGGTCCATCCAGTCAGCCTCATCGAAAAAGAATGGCTGCAAGAGGACTCGGCATACGATCTCCGTGCGTGGGCCCTTCCACCCGTGTTTCGTGAGTCCCTCAAGAAATTCCTCTGGAGTTTCTGCCCCGTTATTTTCCTCGAAGGATTCCCAAGCAAAAAAGGGCGGGAGGATGGTTGAATACCGAAAATATGCTCCACCGACAATCTTGTTCCTAGGCGCATGCAACTTGAACAGGAACAGAGCACCCTGTTCAAGAGAACCAAGATTGTCCTTGCCAGACGGTGACCAAAAATTGACTTCACTTGGCTGGGGTTGGCGCTCTCTCAGCGTCCGAAACCAGTCATAGTCCGTGACCGCGACGACGAGGTTGATGGGCATGGTCACTCCAGGGTGTCTAGCCGTCTAAACAGTATGGTAGCAGATAATCCCCGCTCATTCCCCTCATCCCCGCCGCGCCTCTCCCACGTACAATGGATATGTGGACACACCAACTCTGAGACGCCCCGCCACGGTGATCTGCGCCGCCTTGGTGGTGGCTGCCCTCCTCCTCATCGGTTGTGGCAGCGAGGATTCACCGGCCGTGACGCCATCCCCCACCACGCCGCCAGCATCAACCGCCACCCCCGTTCCAACTCCAACGTCACCGCCGACACCTGTCGCCCCAGCAGAGACATCCACCCCCGAGTCGGACGGGCCGCAGGCGCCCGATTTCTCGCTGCCGACAGGCGATGGCGCAACGCACACGCTGGACGGGCTGTTGGCGGGGCGCGAGGCGCTCGTGTTGGTCTTCTATCGCAGCTACCTTTGAGGCATCTGCCAACAGCAGCTCGTCGAGCTGCAGACCCTGTACCATGAGTTTGAGGGCCGAAACGTCGGACTCGCCGCCATCAGCACAGACACCCGGACGAATGCGGAGCAGATGCGGGATTTCGCCGCAGCCGAGTTCCCGATCCTCGCGGATACGAGCGAGGATGTCGCCAAAGAGTACGGTGTGTTCAACCTGTTGGAAGACGGCGTGGCCGCGCCCGCAACGTTCATCATTCAGCCGGACGGCGCCATTGTCTGGTGGTACATCGGTGTCAACATAGGCGACCGCGTCCCTACCCGGGCGATTTTGGAGGTGCTCGACGCGTTTCTGGAGGGTGGGCCGGTCAGGACAGCGGCCGTGTAGGCGGGCGCACACTCATCACACTAGCAAGCAGCAAAAGCCTAATCCTGCCCTTGCTCACGCACCACGGCCTTGCGGGCGCACACTTCACACGCGCAAGCAGCAAAAGCCTAATCCTGCCCTTGCTCACGCACCGCGGCCTTGCGGGCGCACACTCATCACACTAGCAAACAGCAAAAGCTTAAAATCCATTCCAGGCTGGGAGGGTGGCGGCCTGTCTGAACCAGTCCGCGAGCTGCTCCGCATCAAAGTCGCCCTCATACAAGTCGATCCAGCGGGCATCCGGGTCCTTGCCGCCGCCGGGCGGCACGGGCTCAAGCGAGGCGCCATTCAAGAACGTCACCTTGATGTACCTGGCAAAGACGTGATAACTAGTGAACCACCCATGCTCCTCCGTGCCATAGAACGGAGAGTTCCACCGCACCGCCTTGCGGACATGCGGGACGCTCGACACGATGAGGTTGTCGAGGCGTCTGCCAACATCACTCTTCCATTCCGGCATGGCCGCAATATAGGCCTGCACGGGAGCGTCTCCGTCACCCTTCGCGATCTGCGGATTGCCGCCGGAAAGGTAGACAACCCCGTTGGCGGCGGGTTTCAGGCCGGGCTGCTTGGCTGGGTTCCGCGCCCTGCCCTTCGGCGCCGCTGACGTCTCTTCTGCCACGTCGTCGTTCCCTTCCCGTGCTCTATGGTGGCGCGGACTGCCTGGCGATGGACGATACGGCGCGGCGGTCAGTACTCTGAGGAGCGTTCCGCGTGGGCGTGGTCCGGCAAGCGGTAGGATATGCCCTCATCGTTATACGCAGAGGCGTCCAGCAGGGCTGCGAAATTACCGGAGCCACCACTGAGGAACCGTGCACGCAGCCGTTGGATCTTCTGATCCAGGCGGAAGAAGAAGAGGGGGAACGGCAGGCCACGTTTAGGGAATCTCAGCGCGTCCGCCATCTCGTTGCCAATGAGGCCGCGTGAGACGGGGTAAATGACGCGGCTGACTAGCTTGTCCCGCTCGTCCTTATCTTCGATGCCAGCAACAAGCGGCGCGGAATTGATGAGCGCATTCGTCATGACAATCGCATCTGTCTCGGGAACGGGCTCACACATGCCGCCAATCCGATAGAGGCGCAAGGCATCCTCCTCATTCGTGTAGAGGATGCTGTCCGGTATGCCCATCAGGTGCCCGGCGTACCGCCACACGTCATGGAAGCTCGCGCGTTCCTCGGCAGTGTACCGCGCCCCCAAAGACTCGGAGTGTTTGACGGTCCGAGCAGAAAAGCACGCGATTGAATACCCTACATGGGCGGCGCTGATCGGGACCCCATACACATCCTCGCCACCCCACTCATCCGTTTGCGACAGCAGCCGCCGGACCTGTGCGTGGACAAGACGGATGCGCACGGACAGTTTCCACCCATCCCCTTGCCGCATGAGGCCGCCCGGCCAGAAGATCTCCAACATCTGCCGGTTATTCTGCTTCAGCCGCCAGACGCCGTTGTCGAATATCCGTCCTGTCTGGACGAATGATTTGCTGATCATGGTGTGGAAGCCATCAATCAACACTCCGGTGACGAACGCCGCGAGAACCATGGCGGAGTTACGCTGAAAGGCGCGGATCCCGGGCCCAAACGCCTCATAATCCACCCAGTCCGGCACGGGTGGCGGGTCATCCATAAAGAAATCACGCAGCAACGGCGGAGCGCCCTGCAGGCCCTCTCGGTCCTCATCCATGCCGGCCCGAATGAAGGCCTGCGCCTTTTCACGCGGGAGCGTCGACAGCTCCTCGACGATGGCATCCATGACTGGGTCGCCAATCATGGTATGCGCAATGTACCTGTCGGCGATTTCGGCGTCGACAAGCCGGGCTTCCCGATAGCCCTCCTCATAGACAGAAGGCACATTCATCCCGCTCACCCCACCCACCGTTTTGTCTTGGGTGGATTGCTGCTAAGAGTAATGACTGTGTTGGCAAGCGTATCGCCCAAGAGAAGCTCTAATCCACCCTAGAGGGTATGAACAATCCCACCTATTCGTCAAGATTCAGTTTCGGCAGGCTGATTTCATGCAGCCTCCCATCATCAACAGCCACTGCGCCGTCACTCAAGCCACGTGACACGTTCAGTGTGAGGCGTGCGCTCGGTTGCGGTCTGTTCCGCGGCGACGCCGATGAAGACGACGCCCACCATCATCCAGTTGTCATCCGCGCCCAGCAGCCCGGCAAGTCCCGGGAGCTTGGTCAGCCGTCCTGTGCTCCACCCAAGGCTCAGGCCCTCAGCGACGGCCGCCAGCGCCATGTTGTGAATGGCGAGGCAGGAGCTCGCATAGTTCTCCTGCGTAATCTCCTCAACAAGCCCCCGAACACTATAGACGTAGACCATGGAGGGGGCGTCCATCACCCGCCGGCGGAGATCATCAGCTGAACGCGTCTTCTGCTGATTGCTCGGGTTCGCCACACCGTCATATGCGGCCTGCCACGCAACGTCGGCGATTCTCTGTCGCACGGCGCCGTCCTTGTGCACCGCAAAGAAGCGCGTCGGCTCATTCAGGCGGTGATTGGGCGCCCAGACAGCCGCAGAAAAGAGCCTCTCCAACGTGTCACGCGGCACAGGGTCAGACGTAAACTCTTTCACGTGCCGTCGGCGAAAGATTGCCTCATAGACACTGACGGACGTGTCAGGTACGTCAACATGATCGCTATTCAGCTTCATCACACACTCCACGGACTTGCTGCTGAGCGGGCGTATGGGCCGCCCGGGGGTCGAACCCGGAACCTTGGGATTAAAAGTCCCCTGCTCTGCCGATTGAGCTAACGGCCCGTGCGCATCTCTATGATACGGTTTGCGCGGGCGGGCGTCTCAGGCGGCGGAATACGCCTCAGTTTGATGGGGTGACAGCCCAATGTCCTGCGCGGGCCAGTACGTCAGCAGAGCCTTGCCGACAATTGCGTCACGGCCAATCATCCCCCAGGTGCGGGAATCCTGGCTTGATCGGCGGTTGTCACCCATCACAAAGTACTCGTCCGCGGCAAGCGTGACATCCTCTCCGTATATCCGTTGGCCCTCGGACAGCCACGCCTCATCTATCTCCACGCCATTAATCCGGATAGGGCCTCCGGTACTGTCAAACGTGATCGTATCGCCCGGCACGCCAATCACGCGTTTGATGAGGTTGAGATTGTCGCTATTCGGTGAGGTGAGCACAACCACCTCACCTCGTTGAGGGGGGTGAAACAGGTAGACATCATCACCCTCCGGCAGATCAAAGAACGGCAGGAAGTCGTCGACGGTGTCCCTGTTCAGCCTCAGATAGACGGCCTTATTGACGATGATGAGCTCGCCATTGTGGACGGACGGCTCCATACTGCCGCCTGTGACAACATAATTCTGCGCAAGGGCCTGCACGACGATGAACAGGAGCAACGCAAGCCCAATCGTCTCCGCAACATCAATAATGAGACGGCGGATGGGGTGTTCCTCCGGCAAAGCGAGGACCCCCTCCGGGAGGTAATCCTCTTGCGGGTCATCAGTGGGGCTGACCGGAACGTATCTCATTGGCGTTCGTTCAGTATACGTTTGACCGTCACGCGGGGCATTCCGCTATCTTCTGCGCCCGCCGCGCGTTTCCTGCATCATAGGAGAGTAGTCTATCCGGCAGCCGTGACGGCGTGTCGGGCGGAGGGAACGCTGTGTCCATTATCAAGGCGATCAGAAACATGTCACTCCCTGCGGCGCTGATTCTGGCGCTCCTCGCGCTGTCCGTCGCAGCATCTGCCGCCTGTAATGGGGACGACGATGATGACGACTCCGATCTGTCGTCACGGGAGGGCTATGAAAGCGCGACTGTGATCGACGGGACGGATCAAGGCATATGGGTGACCGGGTCCGGGCGAGCATCCACCCCGCCGGACATCGCCACCCTCCGCATCGGCGTTGAGGCGAGCGACGAGACGGTGAGCGACGCCATGTCCGATGCCGCGGACGCAATGCAGGCCATCATTGACAGCCTGACATCTGCAGGCATTGCCGAGGATGACATCCGGACACTGACGTTCAACGTTTCCCAGCAGTATGAATGGAATGACACGCTCCGGCGCAGCGAGATGGTGGGCTTCTCCGTGACGAATACCGTTCAGGCAACCGTTCGCCAGCTTGACATGATCGCAGGCGTGCTGGACGGCGCCGTGCGCGCCGGCGGGGATAATGCGCGCGTTGACGGCCTGTCATTCAGGCTTGAGGACGCCGCGGCGGCTGAGAGCGAGGCGCGCACGTTGGCGATGCAGGCGGCGCGCGAGCAGGCGCAGCAGCTCGCATCGCTGGCCGGCGTTGAACTCGGGGAGCCGTTCTTCATCGGTGAGTCCGGCGCCGCCCCATTCGTGGGGGATGATATGGATATGTCCTCCCCAGCCAGGGCGTTCGCCGCTGATGAGGCGGCATCCACGCCCATATTGCCGGGCGAATCAGATGTCGTCATCTACGTCCGCGTCGGCTACGAGATCTCCTGAGACTCGACACCCTCCCGCGCGGCGGTGCGCTATAGTATCAGCACTGCAACCGGAGTGGGGGATGGCAGCGTATGGTCTTGAATGATACCGACATCCGCGCCGAAATCGGGAACGGCCGCATCACCATTGAACCGCTTGATATGGGTGATGTTCAGCCGGCGAGTGTTGACGTGCATCTGAGCGACAAGATCCTCGTGTTCCGCAACTCGCGCCGGCCCTATATCGATGTACGTGAGGATGTCAGCGATCTCACAGAGATGGTAGCGATCCGCGAGGGCTCGCCATTCATCCTGCACCCCGGTGAATTCGTGCTCGGCAGCACCATTGAGGACATCGGCCTCCCGGATGACCTCGTCGCGCGGCTGGAGGGGAAGAGCTCTCTGGGGCGCATCGGGCTCCTCATCCACTCAACGGCCGGCTACGTGGACCCGGGATGGCGCGGCCGCCTCACCCTTGAACTCAGCAACGTCAATAACCTCCCCATCACCCTGTACAGCGGCATGCCCATCGGCCAAATCTCCTTTACGCGCCTCTCCGGGCCGGCAGAGCGGCCATACGGCTCACAACTGCTCGGCAGCAAGTACCAGGGGCAGTCTGAGCCGACGCCGAGCCGGGCGTACCGCGACTTTCAGGCTCAACCGTGACGCATGCCTCACCCTCGCCCATGGCACGGGCGCTGGAATTGGGACGGCAAGCGCTCGGATACTCCAGCCCCAACCCTGCAGTCGGCGCTGTCATCGTGCGTGACGGTGAGATCATCGGGGAGGGGCACACACAGCAGCCCGGCGGCCCCCACGCGGAGGTTGTCGCGCTCCAACAGGCAGGAGATCGGGCACGCGGCGCGACGATGTACACCACACTGGAGCCCTGCTCGCACCACGGCCGAACGCCTCCCTGCGCGGAGGCGATGGTCACCGCCGGCCTTGGAGCCGTCGAGATTGCCGTCCTGGACCCCCACCCCCCGGTGAACGGGTCCGGCCGTCGCTTGCTGGAGCAGCACGGCATCGCCACACGCGTTGGCGACTGCGCGGACGAGGCGACACAGCACTTTCAGGGCTACTTTAAGCGCGAGGAAACAGGCCTGCCGCTGCTCATCGCCAAATACGCCATGAGCATGGACGGCAGGATTGCGAGCTCGACGGGCGATTCACGCTGGATTACGGGAGCGGCAGCCCGCGCGCGCGTTCACGAGCTGCGCGCACACGTGGATGCCATCATCACGGCGGCGGGAACGGTGATCGCGGACGATCCGCAGCTGACGGCGCGGGACACGGACGGCAACGCCCTGCCTCGCCAGCCGCTGCGCGTCATCGCGGACAGCACCGGCCGCACACCACCCACAGCCCGATTGTTCAGTGAGCCGGGCAAGACACTGATCGCAACCGCCTCGTCAGAGGCGTGTTCTCTATTCGATAATCAGGGCGAGAACGTGACGGCCATCGCCCTTCCATCCGAGAATGGCCGCGTCGATCTGGCAGCCCTGCTGCAGCACCTAGGGAGGCTTGGCGCGGTGCAGGTGATGACGGAGGCGGGTGAGGAGCTGCTGGGCGCATTCTTTGATGAGGGGCTCGTCGATCAGGTGGACATCTCCATCGCGCCGATTATCATCGGCGGGAGCGAGGCGCCGGGGCCGGTGGGCGGCGCGGGCGCGCAGCTCGTGAGGAACGCCCACCGATTCATGCGCATGGAAACTGACTACATCCCGCACGCAGACAATGATGGCGCCCCGCACGCAGACTCCACCCACGCCACCAAGGACATCCACATCCGCGGCATCCTCCGCCACTACACGGGCGGCCACCGTTAGGCAGCGTGGCGGCACCCCTCCTGCCCTGCCCTCACGCTTTCGCCTATACTGTGTCCGTGCGTGGAGTGGATCCGTGGGATGTGGACGGATGGTGGGTGAGTAGGCGAGATGTTTACTGGGATCGTTGAAGAGGTGGGGCGCATTGTCGCCATCGGCGAGGGCGGCCTGATTGCCGAGGCTGCCGTCACCCTCGAGGACACACGCATCGGCGATAGCCTGTCCGTCAACGGAGCATGCCTGACCGTCACGGACATGACGGACAGCCGCGTCAGCTTTGATGTGATGCCGGAGACGCTGCGGCGCACGGCGATGAGCGCGCTCAAGCCCGGCAGCGCCATCAATCTGGAGCGCGCCGTCACGTTCAGCAGCCGTCTTGGCGGACACCTCGTACAGGGTCATGTCGACGCCACAGGCACCGTCACGGCAATCACGCCGGAGGCGGACGCGCGGGTGGTTCGCGTCAGCGTCCCGCCGGAGGTCATGCGGTATCTTGTCGACAAGGCATTCATTGCCGTGAACGGCATCAGTCTCACCGTGATGGACGTTGATGAGACATCATTCGCCGTGTCATTGGTGCGGCATACGTATGAGCACACGGATCTTGGCGAGGCGTACGTCGGGATGCCGGTGAACCTGGAAATCGATATCCTTGCCAAGTATACGGAGAGGCTGTTGCAGGGGGACCGCGAGGGCATCAGCGCGTTGCAGGGGGATGTGGAGGCAGGCACATGAGCATCATCGATGTCGAGAGCGCCGCCGCGCGCATGCGGCGGGGCGAGTTTGTCATTATTGTTGATGACGCAGAGCGCGAGAACGAAGGTGATCTCGCGCTTGCGGCGGACTTGATCACGCCTGAGAAGGTCAATTTCATGGCCATGCACGCCCGCGGCCTCGTCTGCGTGCCCCTCCTCGGTGAACGCCTCGATGAGCTTGGCATTCCCATGATGGCGCAGAAAAATACCTCTCCGCTCACCACAGCCTTCACGGAATCTGTCGACGCCAAGACGGGCGTCACCACGGGCATCTCCGCGGCTGACCGCGCCGCGACAATCCGGGCCCTTGTCCACCCGGAGACGCGGTCCGGGGATCTCAATCGGCCTGGCCATATGTTTCCGCTCCGATACCGCGAGGGCGGCGTTCTAGTCCGCACAGGCCATACGGAGGCCGTTATCGATCTGGCGCGGGCGGCGGGGCTGTACCCGGCCGGCGTCATCTGCGAAATCATGAACGAGGACGGCACCATGGCCCGCATGCCGGAACTCGTGAAACTATCCGAGACGTGGGACATCCCCATCGTGACGATTGCCCAAATCATTGAGTTCCGCCGACAGCGCGAGACCATGGTGGAACGCCGTGGCGTCGCCGATCTCCCCACCCGCCACGGCGTGTTCCGCGCCTACGGCTACACCAGCGCCATTGATGCCAAGGAGCACGTCGCCCTCGTCATGGGCGAGATCACGCCGGACACCCCCGTCCTAACGCGTGTCCATAGCGAGTGCGTGACGGGTGACGTCTTTAGTTCTATGCGCTGCGACTGTGGTGAACAGCTGGATCTGGCCCTGGAGCACATTGCTGCCGAGGGCGCCGGTGTCTTTCTCTACATGCGGCAGGAGGGGCGCGGCATCGGCCTCCACAACAAGCTGCGGGCCTATGCGCTTCAGGACTCCGGGCTCGATACCGTTGAGGCGAACGTGGAGATTGGCTTCCCGCCGGATCTGCGCGACTACGGCATCGGCGCGCAGATACTCGTTGACCTGGGCGTGCGCAGGCTCAAACTGATGACGAACAACCCGCGCAAGGTCGTGGGGCTGGACGCCTTTGGCATCGAGCTGGTAGAACGGGTGCCGATTGAGGTTGAGCCGAACGATCATAATCGCCGCTACCTTGAGACAAAGCGGGACAAGATGGGGCACATCCTGCCCGGAATCACGGGCGATGCCACAGACTACTGAGCCTCTCGCATGGAACCACACGGATGATCATGCGCGCATCGGAATCATCGTCGCGCGCTTCAATGAGGTCATCACCAACCGCATGCGTGATGGCGCCCTCATGGCGCTGCGAGATAACCGCGTTCCCGATGAGTCGATAGACCTCGCGTATGTTCCCGGCTCATTCGAGGTCGGCTCGGCGGCGCAGGCAATGGCACAGACAGGCCGCTACGCCGCCATCATCTGCATTGGCGCAGTTATCCGTGGCGAGACCGCGCATTTCGATTTCGTCTCATCCGCAGTGACGCAGGCGGTCACACGCATCTCTCTGGATACCGGGGTGCCGTGCATGTTCGGCGTGCTGACGACGGATACGATGGAGCAGGCGCTCGCCCGCTCAGGCGGTCCCGGCTCGAATCGGGGATATGACGCCGCAACCGGGGCTCTGGAAATGGCCGGGCTGCTGGCGCGGATCAGATCAACGGAGTGAACCCGAACGGGAGCGGGGCGCGGCGCGCGCCCCGCTCCTTCAGTCAGTCAGTCTATGAACCCTTCTTGACTGCGCCGGCGAGTTCCGTTCCGGGGGAGAACCCGACGCGCTGATGCGCCGGAACCTTTGTGGGCTTGCCGGCATTCTCGCCGCGCAGTGGGCGCACCGTGCGCTCCTTGATCTTGCGAACCTCAAAGCTGCCAAACCCCGTAATGACGACACGATTGCCGCGCGTCAGAGATTCCTGGATCGCGCCGGTCACCGCATTCAGCGCCGCCTCTCCACTTGAGCGGGTCCCGCCCATGCGCTGTGCCACCAGCCCGGCCAGGTCACCCTTGTGCAAGGTCTCTGCCATCTCATCCACCTCCTGCATACGGTGGCAGACTCACGTCCCGCCACCCCCAATGGACTTTCGCAGAGAACCGTACCATAACACACACCACTTTTCAAGTGCGGCAACATGGCGCGGACGCTCTAGACAATGGAATACCACATCGCCACGCGCTACAGCATGCTCAGAGGCGAATCCACGCAGTCTATATGCCTGTACTCGGTGGGACATTCGGCATAAGAAAACGTTATGTTCTTCAACCGGGCTGTGCAAAACGTCCTCAGCACAACATATGGGATTAGATGACCTTAAACACCATGCGCCCGACTCTGCCAGCCCGGAATCGCGCGTCTCACGCCAATAACCGCTGTCAAGCGCATAGCCCGAATGAGCGCCAGGCGCGGCAGGATACTGCGAGAAAACGACCCTCGGCGTCCGCCCTACTGGGAGGAGCCGCTGTCAGTCAGGCGCGTATAGAACGGCGTCCAAAAGAGGGGGTGTACGTATTCGAAGTCGACCTCCTCGGAGAGCTTGTCATCGCCATCGTTGTCACTGATATAGACAGGGCGATCATCCGGGTGAGCGGCGAGGGCGTCCAGGAGGTTCTTCTTACGGTCGACACTCAGGAACTCAGGGAAGCCGGCATCCTTTGGCCGGAGGGGGGACGGGGACACAATGACGACTGTGTGACCCATTCCGTTCAATTCGTGCAGCACAGGCACGGGAATCGGCCCGTCACCGGTATCGAGGGTTCCATCAACATCAAAGCAGAGCAGCGCCATCGCGTTTTCTCCCCTCATTGCCACGCAGGCAGGTCATTTACCGTTCTCCGCTATCATTCTAGCGGAGGGCGCGGCATGACAGACAGGTCAGGAGACGGGGCGGCGCGGGCAGGTTCACGATGGTTCCTGCTTATTGTTGCGGCGTTCATCGCATCGCTTCTCACATCCAATATCATCGCCGTCCGCATCGTGACGCTTGGTGATGCTCCCCTCATCGGTGAGCTCATCGTCACATCAGCAATCGTTGTCTTTCCCCTCAGCTACATCGTCGGCGACATCCTGACGGAGGTATACGGATACGCGGCGGCGCGGCGCGTCATCTGGGCCGGCTTTGGCGCCAATCTCATCATGGTCATCGCGATCTATCTTGGCGGCCTGCTGCCCGCGGCGAGCCAATGGGAGGACCAGGCCGCCTATGACACCATCCTCGGCTTTACCGGCCGGCTGCTCATCGCCTCCTTCATCGCCTACATCATCGGTTCATTCGTCAACGCATTCATCCTGGCGCGGCTCAAGATAACCACGCAGGGGCGCATGCTCTGGCTGCGGACAATCGCGTCGACCATTGGCGGGCAGGCGTTGGACTCCTTCTTCTTCACGTTCATCGCCTTTCTGGGCGTGCTGTCCACCGGCGATGTCTGGCGAATCTTCTTTATTGAATGGCTCACAAAGGTGATCTATGAGACGGCCGCCACCCCCTTCACCTACGCCGTCGTCACGTTCCTCAAGCGGCAGGAGGGGCTTGACGTGTACGATCACACCACAGACATGAACCCGCTGGCGATTCGATAAACAGCCGGCGTCGTGTACCAACGCAGCAACTGATTGCGCGGTGTACACTGAGACTGACTGAGATTGACTGAGATTGACGGGAAAAGGTGCACAGGACTCGTGGGGGACGTCGATGGCCTCGGACTCTTTGAGCGTGACCGATAACAGGACCGGCAAGCAGTATGAACTGCCCATCGCTGAGGGGGCTGTCCGTGCCGCGGACCTGAGACAGATCAAGACCTCCGATGATGACTTCGGTCTCATGAGTTATGACCCGTCTCTGCTGAATACGGCCAGCGTGCGCAGCTCCGTGACGTACATTGACGGCGATGCCGGCATTCTGCGCTACCGCGGCTACCCGATTGAGCAGTTGGCGGAGCACTCCACCTACATGGAGATTGTGTATCTGCTCCTCAACGGGGAGCTGCCCACCCCCGCCCAGCTCCTCTCATTTGAGTCGGACATCCGCTATCGCACCATGGTGTTGGAAGCCGTGCGGGAGCAGATGGAAACCTACCGCTATGACGCCCACCCCATGGGGATGCTGCTCGGCACAATGGGCACCATGAGCACCTACTACCCGGAATCACGGAACATCACAGACCCGGATTCACGGAGAGTGCAGACCGTCCGCGCCATCGGCAAGGTCGCCACCGTCGCCGCATGGTGTTACCGCCACACACTGAGCTACCCGTTCATCTATCCCGATAATGATTTGACCTACACCGGCAACTTCCTCAACATGCTCTTCCGCATGGTTGAGCCCAAGTATGTGCCAAACCCGGCCATTGAACGCGCCATTGACGTGCTGTTTATCCTGCATGCCGACCATGAACAGAATGCGAGCGCGAACGCCATGCGCGCCATCGCCAGTTCACAGGCGGATCCCTTTTCCGCGCTTGCCGGCGCGATAGGCTCACTCTCCGGCCCGCTCCATGGCGGCGCGAACGAGGCAGTCATCCGCATGTTGCAGCAGATCGGCAGCATCATCAAGACAATGGCAGACCAGGTCTTTGAGGTGACGGGCGTCAACCCGCTGCTTGAAATCGCGCTCGAGTTGGAGCGCATCGCCCTGCAGGATGATTTCTTCGTCTCGCGGCAGCTCTACCCCAACGTTGATTTCTACTCAGGCCTCATCTATCAGGCCATGGGGTTCCCGGTGGAGATGTTCCCAGTCCTCTTCGCCGTCCCGCGCACGGCCGGATGGATGGCGCAGTGGAACGAGGGTATCGTAGACCGGGAGCAGCGCATCGTCCGCCCACGCCAGCTCTACATCGGCGCCGACAAGCGCGACTACGTCCCCATCAACCAACGCAGCTAAACGGGGCCACAGCGACGGGCGGAAAAGCCGCCTCCGCCGGCCTCGTCTCAACCGCCCCTGCCTACTCCCCTGCTACCCGCTGTTCTGCCAGGGCAGGCCGCGTTTGCCTTGCATGATGTAGGACGCGGCCAGCGCGCCGATGCCGCCGCCCACGAGCGGGCCGATCCAGTACACGTAGTGGTCTGTCCAGTATCCCGCTACCAGCGCAGGCGCGAACGCGCGCGCCGGATTCAGCGCGGCTCCCGTCAACGGCCCGCCCATCAGCGCGCCCAGCGTGATGGTCATGCCGATGGCGAGCGGCGCAATCATGCCCGGGCCGTTCTCATCCACTGCCACCTGAAAGATCACAAACACGAGTATGAACGTCAGCGCAGCCTCAATGAGGATGCCCATCGCCGGCGTGACGTCGCCATGCAGGGCTGTTGCGCCCAGATTGGTCGATTCCACAGCGTTGGCGAGGTCGGTCATGTCACCGCCGCCGGTAAAGGCAATGTTCAGGACAAGCACGCCGATGATTCCACCAAGCAGCTGCGAGCCCCAATAGGCCAACGCCGTGAGCGGGGCAATCTTTCCGGCGACAAGGAATCCGAACGTGACGGCCGGATTGAAATGGCCACCGGAGATGTGGCCGACGGCGGACACGCCGATAAAGATGGCGAGGCCGTGCGCGAATGCAATCACAATCAGGTTGTCGCCGCCCGGCGAGGTTGCCGTCGCCGTCATAATCGACCCTGCGCCGATCAAGAGCAGCACAAAAGCCCCGAATGCCTCCGCCACGGACATCTTGAGAATACCCGGTATCTGCACGGTCACCTCCCGATACGTTGAACGTCTAGCTTGTTGTTAGCACAATCTTGCCAAAGAAATCGCGTGATTCCATGAGGCGGTGGGCCTCTGCCGTCTCTGACAACGGAAGGACGCGCCCAACGGCGCCCCGCAGTTTGCCCTGGTGAACAAGCCGCATGACCGTCTCAAAGTCGGACGTCCGGAACCCGCCAATGCCCATGATCTCCAGCCCGCGCAGGAACGTCTGCCCGAGGTGGAGGGAGACGCGGTGGCCGGCCGTCACGCCACACGTGACAAAGCGCCCTTGCCTCCCCATGACGCGGAAACTGCCGTCCCACAGCGGCGCGCCCACGTTGTCGATGACTGCATCCACGCCCTCATTTTCTGTGAGCGCCATGACGATCTCCGGCCATGTCTCGCCGTCCGCGTAGCTGACACACTCATCCGCGCCCAGTTCACGCGCGCGCTCCAATTTCCAGTCCGCGCCGGCCGTAGCAATGACACGGCACCCGAGCAGCTTCGCGATCTGCAGCGCGGCCGTCCCCACACCGCTGCCGATGGCGTGAATGAGAACCGTCTCGCCGGGCTGAACGCGCGCCTTTGTCGTCAACATACGCCACGCCGTCTTGAAAACGATGGGCATGGCAGCCGCCTCCTCGAATGACAGCGAATCCGGGATGATATGCACGGCGCGGGCGGGGACGGCAATCATCTCGGCGTAGGCGCCATGGACGCGGGAGCCGAGATCGAACCGATCCGCGCAGTCCTCGTCCCTGCCGAGCCGGCAATAGCGGCACATCTGGCACGGCATACGGGGATCAACCACCACCCGCGTGCCGGGCACCATACCGGCCTCCAACGCGGGCAGGCCGGCGTCGAGCACCTCCCCTGCCAGGTCAAGACCGAGGATGCGCGGCAGACCGACCATCACGCCGTTCTCGCCGGCGCGCGCATTCAGGTCAAAGCGGTTCACGGATGCGGCCCGGATGCGGATCAGGACGCGGTCATCGCTCATCTCCGGGTCCGGCATATCACCGTAGATCAGATTGTCCGGCCCGCCTCGTTCCTCGATATAGACGGCCTTCATGACCGTGCCGCCCTATCCTTATCCATTCGGGGCGGACTCAGAGCCCGGCATCCCCTCCGGTTCCCGGATCTTGCTGTGCATGGCAATGTACAGCGTCGGCACGACGAGTACAACAACGAACCCCAAGAGCACAATCGGCCCGAGAATCAACAGGGCAACAACCGTTGGAATAGCCCACATACCTCTTTCCTCCTATCCCTCATCGCGAGCGAGCGTTGCGCTCGCCCCCGCAACCGTGTCGGCAGCATCCAGCCCACGCCCGGTGGCGAGCAGGGCGGCCATGCGGATGGCGGCGGCCATGCTGACAGCCTCCGCCACGCCCGCCCCGGCGATATCATACGCCGTGCCGTGATCGACAGACGTCCGCACAAACGGCAAGCCCAGATTCACGCTGACGCTCCCATGGAAGTCATGCATCTTGACGGCAATGTGCCCCTGGTCATGGTAGAGCGCGAGAACGGCATCATAATCGCCAGCCGCGCCGCGTAGGAAAACGGAGTCGGCCGGCATCGGCCCCTCGGCCGCAATGCCCTCTGCGACAGCCTGCTCAACGGCGGGCGCGATCTCCTCGATCTCCTCACGCCCGAGGAGGCCGTTGTCGCCGCCATGGGGATTGAGGGCGGCGACGGCGATGCGCGGCGCAGTGACACCCCACTGCCGAAAGGTCTTGTCCGTCAAGCGGAGGCGTGACAGCACCCGCTCCTTGGTGACGTGGACGTGCGCCTCACTGAACGGGACATGCGTCGTCAGGTGCACGGCGCGGAGGCGGCGCGCCACAAGCATGGTGGCGATGTCCGTGATGCTGGCCATTCGCGCGAGCACCTCTTGATGGCCGATCTCCGTGTACCCGGCCAGATTCACCGCCTCCTTGTTGATCGGCGCGGTTGAGATGGCATGGATGTGGCCCTCCAGAGCGAGGGTGGCGGCGGATTCTATGGCCGTGATGGACGCAACACCGCCGGCGATGGTCGCCTCGCCAAACGGAACCTCAGCGGCGCCGGCCGTCGGCACGCTCCACACCGGAACCCGCCCGCCGCCCCATGCGCCATCCGCAAGTTGGTCATGGGATTCAACGGCAACAAGGGAGAGACCGTTCGCGAATCGACGCGCAGATGCCTCAGCGACGGCATAATCGCCAACGATCAGCGGCCTGCAGACGGCCGGGGGCAGCGCGGCGGCGTCAGCAATGGCCTTGACGACCACCTCAGGCCCGATGCCGGCGGGGTCGCCAAGCGTGATCCCAACAATGGGCGGCAAAGCGCCGCCGCTGTCATCATTCGTCATAACCCCCCTATTGTACGCCCTACACCGCGTCCGTATTCACGCCAACCCTCCCCCAAGGAGAGCGGGGGCACCCAATCCGGAAAGGGGGACCCAACCGTCCGTCATGCCGGCAGGGGACGAATGGCGAGGCGCAATACCATCCGTCACGCCGGAAGGGGCCAGCATCCACCTTGAGTGCGTCTGTCATTCCGAGCGCAGCCGAGGAATCTAAAGGGCCGCCCCATGGACAACGTGAATGGCGCAACCTACTCGCCGTGGCCACCTGCTTGCGGGATTCTTCGGCCCCGCGCTAGCGCGCTGCGCTCAGAATGACAGGAAGGGGAGCGCGCGAAGGGCATGAGGAGGGGGCATGAGTGTGGAGGAGGGGCGAGTGGTCAGCACAATCGGCGGCCGATACGGCTTAGCGCTCGCGGTGGCGGCGGCAGCTGCTGGACTTTCTGCCTCAGCTCTCGCAACGGTGGGGATGCTGTCTGCCTTCGAATGGGTCTATGAGAGCGAGACGTTTCCGGGGAGTGGATGGGCGATCGGGCTCGCCATAGCACGAGCGCTCCTTATCCCGGTTATGCTCGTTCTCGTCATCCGAATGACGCGAAGAGCCATACGAATCTCACGGCAGGATCATAAGGTGGTCCCGCGCACAGCAAACACGGCCATCCTGTATTACGGCGTGACGGCCGCCTACCTCTCTTTGGGCATGTTCATACCGATCTTTTGGGTTGTTGTTCCTGTACTCATTGAACCAATCCTCTATCCGTTGGCTGCAGTCTTCCTGCTTGTGACGACTGTCCGCGCAATCCGGTTTGATGGGAACCTGCCGGGTGACCCACTTCTATCACCGCAGAAGGCTGCGCTCGTTATTGCAGTCGGTTTAGCCATCGTCTTTGGGGCAAGCGTGGGCTATGCGTATTTTGCCTCCTCAGCAGACCTTGGTGAGTGCATCCTCGGACAATGCTCATTCAGTCGAACGCTCGGCGTTATCGGCCTTATGGCCTCCACTGCTGTTCCAGTGGCGACGATGGCCGTATGGGGTCTCCATTCGACTTTGCAGACAGCGCAACGAGGAGTCATCGGCGTACTGGGGTTTGCGTGCCTTGCCCTCCTGTTCCCGATTGCCGTCCTGCCGACATTCGTCCTGCCGTATAACGCCTTCGTGCCGGCCTTCTTCTACGGCGCGGCGGCGTTCCTATTCCTACTCGCCGTCATAGCACGCAAAGACGCTCCCGACGACAGCTAGCGCCCGAGTCCCCCTCGCCCCTTTTCCCACGCAATTCCGACACGAACGGGGCCGCCCGGATGGATACCCGCTTTCGCGGGTATGAGGGGAAGGGAGCGAGCGGGGGACGCGAGTATGAGGGGACTCTAGTATGTCATTCTCAGCCAAATGGTATGTCATTCTCAGCGAAATAGTATGTCATTCTGAGCGCAGCGAAGAATCCCGCAACGCGCCCTGCCGTCAAATCTGGCGTAGGCGTGGCGTCGTTACTGTGATCAGCAACACGAAAACGATCAACATCAGGCCGTTGAAGATGATGGCGAACTGCGGCGTCGTGAAATCAGACAGCGCGCCAACCTCCAGATGCCCGGCCGGGCCGGCGCCCACGCCCATCACCCAGATCCCCATCGCCCTGCCGCGTTGCTCCTCGCCCACGGCGAGCTGCAAAGCCGCCTGCTGCAGCGTGTCAAAGATCGCCGCCATCGTCCCCGCCAGACCCAAGAAAATCAGCGCAGTCACAATCCATGGCTGTGAGCCGAAGGCGGCGAGGCTCAGCCCGAATAGCGCGCTCGCAACCAGCAGCGTCTTGCCGCGCGGCAGCCGGTCACCGATAAACGCGAGGGTGACAACCCCCAGAACGGACCCGACGGCACGCGAGGCGACCATGATGCCGAACCCTTGCTCGCCAATCTCCAGCACATCACGCGCGAAGATGGAAATCATGACGATGTGCGAGAAGGCGAATATCTCTGTGGCGACGGACAGGAGCAGCAGTGCGCGCACGGACGGATTCCGTCCAACAAGGCTGAGCGCCACGCCGAATGACTGCCGGACAGATGGCTGTTCCGGCGCGCCGAGTCCCGGGCGGGAGGCGGTGCGTGTGAAAAAGAGGATGCCCAGCGCGAGCGCATAGCCGCCCGCCATGATCAGAAATGTCCCGCCGATTCCGAGCACGCCCAGCAGAACACCGCCCAGCAGGCCCCCAAATACCCCCATGAGACGCTGAGCGAATTGCGTCAGGGCGAGGCCGTTCACCACAAAGCGGCTCCCCACAATGTCATGCACATACGCTTGCCGCGTCGGCATGAGAAAGGCGTTCACCGTGCCGTACAGAAAGGCGCCGCTGATGGCGACAGGGATGGTGAGGAGGCCGTTCAGCTCCAGCACGCCCAGCACGGCGCTCAGCGCCAGGTTGCAGGCGACGATGACACGCAGCAGGATGCGCCGCTCAAGCCGGTCCGCTATTGTGCCGGCAACAAGGCCGAAGAGCAGGAACGGGGCGAGGCGGGCGGCCTCCGCCGCTCCAACCAGAAATGCGGAGTCAGACATCTGGAGCACCAGCCAGCCCAACGTGAGCTGCTGCATCCAGAACCCCATGGCCATGGGCATGGTGGCCGCCCACAGGACACGGAAATCCCGGAATTGGAGTGTGCGGAGCGGTCCGGCGAGCAGGAGGCCGGTCGTTGCGGACGGAGGGTTGTCGGTTGGGTCTGCCACGGCGCGCTAAGCGCCTGACGCGCTTTCTGAATTCACGCCGCCATCAAAGACGCTGCCCGCCTCAACCGACGCGCCGGCCGGCACAACGGCGCCCTGTGCGACAATCACGCCCCGGAGCGTCGACGCCGCGCCGATGCGTGCACCGGCCAACACGACACTGTCCTCGACGTGAGCCGCGTCCTCAACCATGACACCGTCACCCAGCACAACCGGTCCCACAATGCGAGCGGCCTCACCAATGGATACACCGTTGGCAATGCTGACGGGTTCATCGATGCGGGCTGAGGCGTGCACCGTCGGAGCAGTTGCGGGCTGCGCGAGCGGGCGGTGGGACGGCGCCGCCCCGGTGAGGACATCGCGGTTGAGCCGGAGGTAGCTCTCCGGGGTGCCCATGTCCATGAAATAGCCATCCCACGGGAATGTCCCGATCTCCACACCGGACATCAAGGCGGCCGGAAACAGATCTCGCTCGAACATCGAGAACCCATCACCGATGAAGTTGAACATCTCCGGCTCCACCACATACGCGCCACTGTTCACCGTGTGGGCCGGGAAACGGGGGCCGGGCGGCTTCTCCACAAAGCGGCTGACATAGCCGATGCCGTCCACAGCAACAACACCATAGCGCGAGGGGTCATCAACCGTGTGAACGGCGAGCGTGGCATACTCGCGTCGCTCAACGTGCTGGTCAACCATGGCGGCAAGGTCAATCTCCGTCACGCAATCACCGTTGAGGACAAGGAACGTTTCCTTGAGTTCCGGCAAGAGGGCGCGCACGGCGCCGGACGTGCCGAGCGGCGCGTCCTCGACAACATAGTCGATTTCCAGCCCATACGCCCCGCCGTCACCGAAACGGTCAATCAACGGCTGCGCGCGGTAGCCGAGCGCCATAATCACCCGGGTCACACCCGCCGCTCGCAGGTGGTCAAGCATGTACTCAAAGAACGGGCGGTTCGCGACCGGCAGAACGGGTTTCGGCATGGTGGCCGTGAGGGGGCGCAAGCGTGTGCCCTCCCCACCCGCAAGAACAACGGCGGTCAGGCCGCTCAACATCGGCTGCTGGCGCTGCCCGGACGACGATGACTCGCCCGGCTAATCATCATCCGGAATGCCCGCCTCGCGGCGGAGAGCGTCAGCCTTGTCCGTTTGCTCCCACGGGAGGTCGACGTCCATGCGGCCGAAATGGCCGTATGCAGCAACCTGGCGATAGATGGGCTGGCGCAGGTTGAGGTCGCGGATAATCGCGCCGGGCCGCAGATCAAAGTTCTGCTGAATCAGGCTTTGTATGACAGTGTCATCTATGCGCCCTGTCCCATACGTCTCAACAGCAATGGATGCCGGGGTCGCCATCCCGATGACGTATGCGAGCTGGATCTCGCAGCGTTCCGCGATGCCCGCTGCCACAATGTTCTTGGCGATATAGCGCGCCATGTAGGCGCCGGAGCGATCAACCTTCGTCGGGTCTTTGCCTGAGAACGCCCCTCCACCGTGCTTGTAGCCGCCGCCATACGTATCGACAAGGATCTTGCGTCCCGTCAGGCCCGCGTCCGCCATGGGGCCGCCCAGCACAAAGCGTCCGGACGCATTGATGTGGTACTTGGTGTCCCGGTCCAGGAGGTCATGCGGGACAACCTCGCGGATAACCAGTTCACGCAGGTCACGCTGCAGCGCCTCATTGCTCACCTCAGGGTCATGCTGCGCCGCCAGCGTGATGCTGTCCACGCGGACCGGCCGCCCATTCCGGTATTCAACGGTCACTTGTGATTTGCCGTCAGGCCTCAGATAGGGGAGCTGGCCGTTCCTGCGCACCTGCGCGAGTTTCGCGACTAGCAGGTGGGAGAGATAGATGGGCATCGGCATCAGGGATGGTGTCTCAGAGCAGGCAAAGCCGATCATTATTCCCTGGTCACCCGCGCCGAGCCGCTCAAGCGTATCCGCCTCTCCCTCGCCGCGCAGCTCCTCCGCAACGTCCACGCCGCCCTTGATGTCAGGCGACTGCTCATTGATGGAGACGAGAACGCCACACGTATTGTAGTCAAAGCCATAATCGGCGTCCGTGTAGCCGGCGTCACGCACCGTATTCCTGACGATGGCCTGGATATCGACGTAGCAATCCGTCGTGATCTCGCCCGTCACAAAGACAAGGCCGCGCGTGACCAGCGTCTCACAGGCGACACGGCCCGCCGGGTCTTCCGCAAGAATGGCATCAAGCACGGCATCCGAAATCTGGTCACAGAGCTTGTCCGGGTGCCCCTCTGTGACGGATTCCCCTGTCTGCAGGAACGATTCGTTCCTCATAAAACTGAGCCCGGCGCCCGTGATTTCATTGGTCATCTATCGTTCTCCTCCTTGCGTGTGGTTGCGCCACCATCAGCCTTCGGCCCGGTGGGCAACGAGACCAATCCGTATTCATGCTCCTGGTTCTGCGTCAATACGAGCAGCGTGGCATCCGCGCTCGCGATCGTCTCATCATCAAGCGTGTCAACACGGGATTCTATGGTAAGGCTTCGGCGGGCATCTTTCACGAGCGTGGCGGACACGCGCAGGGGCGCGTCAAGCGGCGCAGCACGCCGATACCGGATGTTCAGGCGCGCGGTGGCGGCGTGCTGCCCCCGCGCATACGCCACATAGGCGGCGGCCTCATCAAGCAGCGTGGCGATGATGCCGCCGTGGAGAATGTGCGGCCAACCCTGGTGCTCATCACGTGGAACATACAAGGCGGCGACCTCGCCGTCTGTCAGTACCTCGAAATCCAGACGGAGGCCCGCATCGTTCTCCATGCCACAGGCGAAACAGCGGCTGTATCGCTCCTGCTCCGCGGCAGAAACGGAGGCGCGGACGGACGTGGATGATGTCACAACCGCAGCCTCACGCACAAGAACGGGGACGCTCAGGTCCCCATCTCCCAACTGCCGAGGTACTTCGTCTGTTCCTCTGTTGGTGTATCGATGGCGATGCCGACAGACCGGAGCTTGAGGCGTGCCACCTCAGCATCAAGCTCTCGTGGCAGGATGTGGACATCATTGGAGAGCGCCCCGCCCTCCTCCGTCGCCAGATACTCGGCGGCGAGCGCCTGATCCGCAAACGAGAGGTCCATGACGGCGGAGGGGTGCCCCTCGGCCGCTGCAAGGTTGATGAGGCGGCCCTCCGCGAGGAGATTCACGGTACGGCCATCTTTCAGGGTATACGCCACAACATTCGACCGCAGCTCACGGGACCCAAGGCTCGTCTCTTCAAGTGCCGGAATATCAATCTCGACATTGAAGTGGCCGGAGTTGGTGAGGATGACGCCATCCTTGAGCAGCGGTATATGACTGCGTCCAATAGCGTGGATATCACCCGTCACCGTGATGATGACATCCGCCTGCGGCGCGGCGTCCGCCGTCGTCATCACGCGGTTGCCGTCCATCAGGGCCTCCAATGCGCGGATGGGATCGATCTCACTGACAATGACCTGCGCGCCCATTCCACGCGCGCGCATCGCCACGCCGCGTCCACACCAGCCATAACCGACAACAAGCACCGTCTTGCCGGCCCAGAGGATATTTGTTGCCCGTGTGATGCCGTCAAGCGTGCTCTGTCCGGTGCCATAGCGGTTATCGAAGAGGTGTTTGGTATCCGCATCATTCACGGCGATCACGGGATACCGGAGCTTGCCCTGCTGCGCGAGGCTGCGGAGACGGATGACACCCGTGGTCGTTTCCTCGCTCCCGCCCCGGATGCCGGGGATCAGATCCTGCCGATCACCATGGATGGTGGCGACAAGGTCCGCGCCATCGTCCATCGTCATGGTGGGGCCGCCATCAAGCGCCTGGTTGATGTGCCGATAGTACGTATCCGTATCCTCGCCATGTATCGCAAAGACGGATATGCCGTGATTGGCGACGAGCGCCGCGGCGACATCGTCCTGCGTTGAGAGGGGATTTGACGCGCACAGACGCACCTCCGCGCCGCCCTCCGCGAGCGCCAGCATCAGATTCGCCGTTTCAGAGGTGACGTGGAGGCAAGCGGCGATCCGATGCCCTTCAAGCGGACGCTCTGCGCGGAATCGCTCACGAATCAACGCGACAACAGGCATCTCACGGGCAGCCCACTCGATTCGCCGCTGCCCTTCATCGGCGAGGGACAGGTCTGCAATATCGTGGGCGGTCTCAACAACGGTCATACACATATTCTCCTATCACGTCCGCCGAGCAGTCTCAGCATGGTTATCTCAGTTGCAGCCGGACGATTAAACGAGCGGCGCTCCGCCTATTCTATCGCGTCAGCGTCCAGATGTGAGACGAGTGATTCGATAAGCGCGTGCGGCGGGGCCGACGTATCAAGGCGGAGGACGGACCGCGGAGCGAGTTCATCAGGCGGCTCGAATGATGCCCGCTGCGCCTCATAGATCTCCCAACGGCCGTCCGTTGAAACGCCTCCCTCAGACTCGCGAGCGTCAAGACGTCGGCGGGACTCCCCCTCACCGAGTTCACACAGCACAAACACGAGCCGAGCGCCACGCTCGCGTGACAGGTCTGCAAAGCGCGCACGGGATTGCGCGCTGCTGAACGAGGCATCAACAATCACGGAGCGCCCATCCTGCAGCGCCTCGCCGGCAAGACGCACCAGCTCGTCATAGGTGCGCTCAGTCATCTCCGGGGAATAGATCTCCGCATTCCAGTCAACGAAATACCGCTCAGTCACAGGGATGCCAAGCAGCTGCTTGCGGATGACATCACTCGACAGGGCGGCATGGCCGCGCTCGCGGGCGATGCCGTTCGCCAGAGTGCTCTTGCCAACGCCCATCAGCCCGCCAACGAGCACCAGTTGGGGCCCGATCATTGTGCGGGCGTATCTCTCCGCGAGCAGGAAATAGGAGCGCGCCCGCTCCGCAATCTCACCGGACTCCTGCTCTGAGAGGCCCGGCTGATCAAGCCGAAAGCCCTCCACCTTGCCGCGAACGTAGGCGCGATACGACTGATAAAAGGGCAGCAGCTCCGGCATTCCCGGATCATCAGCATGCTGCAGATAGCCATCAACAAAGGCGCGGGCGAGGAGCGGGTGGCCACGAGCCTCCAGGTCCATGGCCATGAATCCAACATCCCATGCCACATCGCCATAGCGGAATCGTTCATTGAAATCGATGCAGTCAAGCACGGAGATGCGGCCATCGGCCTCGATGCAGATCTGCTGCACATGCAGATCGCCGTGCGTATCGCGCACAAAGCCGTTGCGGGAGCGGGAGCGAAACAGCGGTTCCCGGTCGCGCATGAATCGCCGCGCGTATGTGGAGACAGCGTCATACGTCTCCTGAGAGATTGTGCGGCCGATGTACGGCGCGGTCTGTTCAAAGTTCTCTTCAACATTGACGCGCACGCCCTCCAGGTCTCCCGCGGCGGCGATGGCGTCACCGGTCTGCGCGTGCCGATGCACATCCGCCACGATGCGGCCGAGTTCCGCCATCATCTCCGGCGTGACCTCGCCGCGCTCCAGCCGCGCA
Organism: Dehalococcoidia bacterium; assembly: GCA_965214725.1. GTDB lineage: Bacteria > Chloroflexota > Dehalococcoidia > UBA6926 > UBA6926 > VXMO01. The sequence goes on from OZ243973.1 coordinate 869,516, forward strand.
TCAAGCATCATGTCTTCGGGCAGCCGAATCATCTGAACCAGATATTCGATGGCGTCCGGATCAAATTCCTCGGCGACACTATAGGCGGGGCCGAGCCGAAAGCCGCCTGAACCGTCCGGCACAACACTCCGCACCTCCCGGTACACCTCAGGCGCGGCGCGCTGATTCAGAAAGAGCTCCTGATAGCAGTAATAGCGGCGTTTCTCCAATGTCGTGAAATCAAGAAAGCCGTAGTCGACGGCTTTCTTCATCTTGAATGCGGACGCGCCTGCAAGGAAAACGACGGCGCTATGCGTCTCCCGCACCTCCACCGTATCCACTGCCATCTCGGGCGGGTACGCGCCCGGCGAGCGGAGCGCATCAATGATGGGCCGCTGCGCCGTGTACGGATCAGTTGTCATGCGTGAACGGGCTCCACATCAGGACGGAGAGGGCGCCGGCCTGCGTCGCCTAGTCTTTCGCGCTGGGGAGGCCGGCTTTCGTCCAAGCATCAAAGCCGCCCTCCATGCTGTAGAGGGGGCCCTGCACGCCCACGGACGCGGCGAGTTCTGAGGCGAGGGCGGAGCGGACACCGGCGGCGCAGTAAAAGACGATCGGCTGATCCGTGGGCAGCTCATCAATGGCCTGCATGCTGATGATGTCATTCACCGAGATGCGCGTTGCCCCTGCGATATAGCCATTGTCATCCCATTCGTTCTCTTCACGAACATCAATCAGCGCAATCTCACCGCTGTCAATCAGTTCCTTGGCGCGGTTCACGTCTATTCGCTCAAACGGTTCAGCCGTGGATGTCATCGTTGCGTGCCCCCCATTCGCGTGGCATTCGTTGTCTCTACAGACTACAGAAATTTCCGGCGGTTTGGCCAACAGGGAGAGGATCAAAAAGCAAGGAATCCGTGACAGGCGGCGGCCTGCCACGGATTCCTCCACTCACACCCTCGCTCCCTGTCAGATTGCGCTCTCGCCGGACTCACCGGTCCGAACGCGGATCACATCCTCCACGCGCGTGACAAAGATCTTGCCGTCGCCAACCTCGCCGTCGTCCGGGCTGCGCGCGCCGCGAATGATCGCGTTGACCACATCATCCTTCATGGAATCCTCAATGACCGCGCAGACCAGCGTCCTCGGCCGTTCATGGCGGCGTGTCATCTGGCCGGCCCGTCCCACAAACACCTCAACGCCGCCCTGCCTGCCTGTACCGGTCACATTCGAATAGTAGAACTTGCGGCAACCGACGGCCTCCAGTTCTCCCACCACGTCCTCAATCGTCTCCGGCCTGATAATCGCCTCTATATTCAGCATCCTCATCTCCTCTCCCCATGTGGTGGTTCGGCGGGGTTGGCCCCGCCGAACCGTGGGACTAGTCTCATTATCGCGCTGTTCACGATTCTAGCCATTCCCGTGCACGGGTTTAGTCTGCGCCATCCGCAACGTACGCGCGCTCTCCATGTACGGCCAGATCAAGCCCCACATCTTCTGCGTGCTCATCCTCTCTGAGCCCAAGTCCCGGAATGACATCCAGAACCTTCAGGATGATGAACGTCGCGACGCCGGAGTAGGCGAGGGTGGCGACGACGCCAACCACCTGTGTCACCATCTGTTCAGAGTTGCCCTCAAGCAGGCCTGCCGTGCCTCCAATGGCCTCCACCGCCAGGATACCCGTGCCGAGCGCGCCCCAGATGCCGGCGATGCCGTGAATACCGAAGACGTCCAGCGAATCATCAAAGCCTAGCTTTGGCCGGATCTCCACGAAGAAGTAGGGGATGATGCCGGCGCCGATGCCCAGCACAAGCGCGCCCATGACATTGACGAACCCGGCCGCCGGTGTGATGGCCACCAATCCTGCCACCGCGCCCGTCGCGATGCCCACTGCGCTCATACGCTTGGTCTGGATGTAGGACATGATCGCCCACGTCAGCGCGCCGGCCGCAGCCGCCGTATTCGTCACAAGCAGCGCGTTGACGCCCTGCCCGTTCGCGGCGAGGCCGGATCCCGCATTGAACCCGAACCATCCGAACCAGAGGATGCCCGCCCCCAACACAACATACGGGACGTTGTGTGGCTCAACCGCCGGCCGCCGACGCTTACCCACAAGGAAGGCGGCAACCACTGCGGCAATGCCCGCGTTGATGTGGACAACTGTGCCTCCCGCAAAGTCAAGCGCGCCCATGTCAAACAGCCAGCCGCCCTCTGCCCAGACCCAGTGGCAGATGGGGGCGTATACCAGCGTCAGCCACAGCACAAGAAAGACGATGTAGGTCGTAAACTTGAAGCGCTCAACAACCGCGCCCGTGATGAGGGCCGGTGTGATGATGGCGAACATCATCTGAAATGCCACAAAGAGCAGGTCAGGAATTGCACCACCATCCTCGAGGCCGATGCCGGCGAGGCCGATGTGAGACAGGTCACCCACAAATGCATTCAGATCGCCGCCATCACCGAATGCGATGCTGTATCCCCAAAGAACCCAGACAATGCTTGCCACTGCCATCGAGACAAAGCTCAGTGAGATTGTGCTGATGGCGTTCCGTCCGCGTACGAGTCCGCCATAGAAGAATGCAAGCCCCGGTGTCATGAAGAGCACCAACGCCGTTGACATCAACATCCAGGCGGTATGGCCGCTATCGAACCCGTCCATTCTGTCCTCCTTCCGGATCACACCACGCGCGGCCTCGGCCGCCTATCACCACCAATGCTGTGCCTTTTCCATGACGCCCCCGTTACGCGGGGGTTACAATCGTGTTACGTGGCCCGGGGAGCCCCACAGCACAATGACAACCAACGATTCGATCACACTGCAGCCTGAGGGCCGGCTCCTCATCATTGCCCTCAACACTCCCCCTGATCATTTCCTCGACCGCGCGGTGACGCGTGCGCTGCGTGAGCTGTGCGCGACGCTGCGAGACGAAAGCCCATTTGACGCGCTCATCATCACCGGTGACGTACGAGCGGCTGAGCACGCCGGCTCTGACACATACGCGTTCTCCTTGGGGGCAGCCCCATCCGTCCTTGACGAATCGGCGCAGACATTCTCCGGACCCGCCGCGCATGCCTTCCATGACGCGCATCGATGTGCAAACGCCCTTGCATCGCTGCCGTTCCCCGTCATTGCGGCCATCAACGGCAACGCCTTCGATCAGGGGCTGGAGGTGGCCCTGTCAGCAGATATACGTGTCTCGTCAGAGTCGGCCCTCTTTCGAATGGGGCAGGCCCAGCACGGAGGGATTCCCTGGGACGGCGGCACGCAGCGCCTGCCACGCATCATCGGCCCCGCCCATGCCACAGACCTCCTGCTCACCGGCCGGACGATAGCAGCCTCAGACGCGCAGCGGATGGGCCTGGTCAATCACGTGGTTCCGTCCCGGGATGTCTTGGACACTGCGCGCAGCATCGCAGAGCAGATTCTTGCCGGCGGGCCAATAGCGGCACGCTACGCGAAAGAGGTGATCACGGCAGGCTCTGAGATGACACTTGATCAGGGGATCCTGCTTGAAACGGACCTGACGATGATCCTGCAAACAACACGTGACCGTGAGGAGGGGATACGCTCATTCCTCGAGCGGCGCGACCCGGACTTTCAGGGCGAGTAGTATCCTCACAAAGTATGGAGACGAACAGAGACAGAATTGTACGCAGGTTGTTGAGAGAAGGCTGGTACCTTGAGAGGCACGGCGGGAATCACGACATCTATCGGCATCCTGACTCGGGATTATCGGTAAGCGTGCCGAGGCACAACGTCCTCTCTCGCTCCACTGCGCGGCGGATTATTCGAGCTGCGGGCTTTTGGGACTGGAGGTGACTGCAATGACCAAGTACCCTGCGGTAATAGACGGCGAGTTGGGCGCATATGGTGTTGTCATCCCGGATATACCCGGGGCTTGCGTGGCGATGGGCAACACCGTTGACGAGGCTCTTGAGGATGCCGCGGACGCCCTATCTGAATTCGCTGAGATCTTCGCTGAGCAAGGGCGCGAGCTTCCGCCGCCCAGTGATCCTGCCTCCCTTGAACTCGCGCCGGGCGAGATGATCGCCTTTGTACCCCTCCGCGTCCCCGTGCCAACGGCCTGACCACCTCCCCTAGGTACTCGCCAGGCGGACGCTTTCGCACAGTGACGCATCCGGTGACGAGGCCGGGCTTTGACCCGTGCGAGTACTCTGGCCATAATGGCGGTGTCTGTTGGCAGGATTGGAGGCGCACATGACGCAGGGACTGGAGGATAGGCCTGAGGATGATACGCCTGAAGGCATCACCCCTCAGCCGGACATCGCAGGTTCGTACATGACAGTCAGCCACCCTGATGAGCGGAACTGGTCGACCTTGCTGCATCTCTCCGCCTTGACCGGCCTCATCACATCCGGGCTCGGAAACATCGTGGCGCCGCTGGCCGTCTGGCTCATCCTGCGGGCGCGGTCTGACATGATCGATGAGCACGGCAAGCAGGCGCTCAACTTTCAGATCAGTTTCTTTATCTATGCTGTCGTTTCCATTGTGCTGATGATTGCGTTGATCGGATTCATTCTCTTCCCTATCGTGTTTGTCATGTGGCTGGTCTGGACGATCCTGGCCGGCATACGGGCAAACCGCGGCGATCCGCCCGGGTACATCCTGGCCATCCGCTTCATCAAGTAGGAAGAAACACACACCACAACCCACCATCAGCGCGCCCCGTCTTTGCCAGTCCGACTACACTAACAATGAGGGGCATGTGAGGAGGGCCTGACCATGCAAGACACGACGCCTGACCCGGCGATTCCGGACGGCTACAACTATGGTGACGTACGGCATCCGGATGAGCGCACGTACGCGACCATCCTCCACCTGTCCTCATTCACGTCACTGGTGACCTCAGGGTTTGGCGGCATTCTGGGCCCGCTGATTGTCTGGCTCATCTTCAGGGCCCGGTCAGACATGGTGGACTTTCACGGCAAGAAAGCCCTCAACTTCCATCTCACCATCCTCGCCCTTTTCATCCCGCTCATGATTATCGTCATCCCCGCATGGATCGTTACCGCTGTCGCCCTCGAGAATGAGGAGTTTGGCAGCCCCTTCTGGATCGGATTGGCGCTCACGCTCGGCTCGGCGGCGCTGATGATGCTGCTCGCGCTTGTCGCGTTCATCTGGACAATTGTGGCAGCCGTGCGGGCGAGTCGCGGTGACCCGCCCGGCTATATCATCGGCTTCCGATTCCTGCGTTAAGATTCGGAGACGGCGACGTGACAGAGAGAGACGCGCCGGCCGCGCTCTGCGAGATTGATGCCTCCGGCCTGGCGCGCATCACCCTCAACCGCCCTGAGCAGCTCAACGCCTTCAACGTGCGCATGCGGGATGACCTCTTTGACATCATGACGCGCCTGCACGCAGAGCCGGGCCTGGATGCAGTCCTGATTGTGGGCGCGGGCGACCGGGCATTCTGTGCGGGGGCGGACCTGACCGAGTTCGGCAGCACGCCATCCCGCGTCATCGCGCGCCAGGCCCGCTATCTGCGGGATGTCTGGTCATTGCTGCGGTCACTCCCGGCGCCCACACTGGCGGCGATGCACGGTTTCGCCATCGGTTCAGGCCTGGAGATGGCGCTCTGCTGTGATTTTCGGATCGCAACAGAAGATGCGCGATTCAGGCTGCCGGAGGTCGCGCTCGGCATGATTCCATTCGCCACCGGCAGTCAGTCGCTGCCCCGGGTAATCGGCCGTTCGCAGGCATCTGACCTGCTCCTGACCAGCCGATGGTTCACCGCGGATGAGGCGCTGTCACTCGGACTGCTTCACCGCATCGCGCCGAACGGCGGCCTGAGCGAGACGGCGGACACGCTGCTTGACGAGGTACGCCGCGCGCCGCGCGCCGCGCGGGCAGCCGCAAAAGCAGCCATACGCCGTGGGGGTGACACAACCCTCGCACAAGGGCTGCAGATCGAGGCAGCATTGGCGGCGTCGCTCCGTCCGGACAGGTGACATTCACGCGGCGCTCTGCTAGTATCTGCTAGCCGCCTCCGCCTACTGTGTTGTGTCAGGCGCGCGGCAGGAAACTGTGGGAATAACGGGAGGGGAATTCACGAATGAATACTGCTGAGTTTCTGACGATTGCCAACATGGTCTCGCCTGATAAAGAGGCGGTAGTTTTTGAAGACAAGCGGTACACATACTCGGAACTGGACCAACGCGTCAATCAGCTCGCCAGCCGCCTCGCATCGTGGGGCGTTCAGCAAGGTGACCGCGTCGGCATCATGCAGGTCAACTGCAATGAGGTTATTGAGACCTACTTTGCCTCCGCCAAGATTGGAGCCATCTTCGTACCGCTCAGTTTCCGCGGTCGCGCAGAAGAGATCCGCCACATGGTCAACGCCTCCGAGTCAAAGGTGGTGATTGTTGGCTCGCGCTACCTCGGCATGATTGACGAGCTTCGGCCTGCGCTCAGCACGGTTGAGCATTACGTCAGCCTCGAGGGGACGGCGGACGGCTGGGAAGAGTACGAGAGTGTCATGGCTGATCAGCCAACCGAGTTTGACTCGGCAACCGTCGATGACGAGGACACAACGATCCTGATGTTCACGGCGGGCACCACCGGGCTCCCCAAGGGCGTCATGCTCACCTTTGGCAGCGTGAGCAGCTACAGCCTCAACAACGTCTCTCAGCTGGAACCGGATGAGATCGAGAAGAACATCCTGACAGTGCCGCTCTACCACGTTGCCGGCATGCAGGCTGTCATCTCCGCCGTGTGGGGTTTCCGCACCCTCGTCATCCAGCGGCAGTTTGAGGCGGAATCCTGGATGAAACTCGTGCAGGATGAGCGCGTCTCCCGCGCGATGATGGTGCCGACCATGCTCAAGATGCTGCTCGACCATGAGGCGCGCCCCAACTATGACATCTCGAGCTTGGCCGTGCTGACGTACGGCGCCGCGCCCATGCCCAAGGAGGTCATCAAGCGCGCCATCATGGAGTTGGAGGACACACAGTTCATCAACGCGTTCGGTCAGACAGAGGCCTCCGCGACGATCACGGCGCTGATGCCGGATGACCATAACGTCAAGGGCCTCTCCGAGGAGGAGCGCGAGAAGAAGTTTGAGCGGCTGAGCTCCATCGGCAAGCCGCTGCCGGGCGTGGACATCCGCATCGTTGATGAGGACGGCAATGACGTGCCCACCAACGAGCAGGGCGAGATTATCGCCAGCGGCCCGCAGCTGATGAAGGGCTACTGGCAGCAGGATGACGTGACCGCGGAGACCATCAAGAATGGCTGGTTGTTCACGGGCGACCTCGGCTACCAAGACGATGAGGGCTACATCTTTCTGACAGGCCGTGCCAAGGATTTTATCAAGCGCGCCGGAGAGATGATCTCCCCTGAAGAGGTGGAGCAGACGTTGATGGCGCACCCCGCCGTGGATGAGGCGGCCATCATCGGTATCCCGGACGATCAGTGGGGCGAGCGGGTTCGCGCCGTCGTCGTACTCAAGAACGGGCAGTCCGCCACGCAGGAGGATCTGATCGAGCACGCGCGTCAGAATCTGGCCAGTTTCAAGCGGCCGGAGCACGTGGTGTTCTCGGCTGAGCCTCTGCCGCGCAACCCGCTCGGCAAGGTCCTCAAGCGTGATCTCAAGCAGATGTACACGGAGCCCATCACGGACTAAGCGCACGCGCCTTTGCGCGCAAGCGCACCATGGCACGAGAAAAAGCGGGGGCGCAGCAGCGCCCCCGCTTTATATTAGTATTGGCAATTGATTGAACTCAGCGAGAGTGGGACATCGGTCAAAGAGGCATGCACATGGGACTACAGCCGCAAGCTAGCTGACGTGTCTGACCAACCCGTGAATCCCCCAACTCGTTGTCCGGGTAAAGGAGACCCCTGTGTCCCATGATGATGCCGCCGCCATGACCGACCATGTACGGTTTGAGCCTGATGAAAAGCCACCGATCCTCGTCGCGCTGGGCGCAGGCGTTCAGGGCGCCGTCATCCTCGTTGGCGCCATCGTCCTGACCGTCGTCATCGTCATGCGTGCGGGAGACCAGCCGCAGGCATACATCTCCTGGGCAGTCTTTGCGGCCCTGCTGGTGAGTGGAGCGACAACCATCCTGCAGGCCGTGCGCTTCTGGCGTGTCGGTTCCGGCCACATCCTGATCATGGGGACATCCGGCGCCTTTCTGGCTGTCTGCGTGTCCGCATTGGCGAATGGGGGGCCAGGCCTCATGGCATCGCTCATCGTCGCCTCATCCATCATGCAATTCCTGGTGGGCATGAACCTCTCTCTGACGCGGCGCATCTTTGTGCCGGTTGTCACCGGCACCGTCATCATGCTCATCGCAGCCATCGTCGTCCCGCTCGCATTTGATCTGCTTGACGACGTTGCTCCCGGAAAGCCTATTGAGGGGGCGATGGCATCTGCGGGGGTGACGCTCATCATCACGGCTGCGCTTGTGCTGCGTGGCTCTCCCGCCATCCGGCTGTGGTCGCCCGTCATCGGCATCGCGGCAGGGACAGTGACAGCAGCCCTCTTCGGGCTGTATGACACCAGCATCATTGCGGAGGCGGAGTGGGTGGGCGCGCCATTCCAGGAGTGGCCGGGCCTGTCGCTCGATTTCGGTGTCGAGTTCTGGGCGCTTCTGCCTGCCTTTGCGATGGTGACCGCCGTCGGCGCCATCGAGACACTGGGTGATGGCGTGGCGATTCAACGGGTATCACGCAGGCGGCCGGGCGCGCCGGATTTCCGTGTGGTTCAGGGTGCAATCAACGCGGACGGCGTCGGGAATTTCCTCTCCGGTCTCGCCGGGACAGTTCCGAATACCACGTATTCAAGCAGCGTCGCGCTGGTTGACATCACGGGCGTTGCGGCGCGCCGTGTCGGCATTGTCATCGGTCTCACATTCATCGTCATCGCATTCTTTCCAAAGGCGACAGCGGCGCTCATCGCGATTCCGTCACCGGTGGCAGGCGCATACCTCGTCTTGCTCATCGGCTTGCTCTTCGTGCAGGGGATGAAGATCATTATCTCGGACGGGGTCGATCACAGAAAGGCGGCCATCGTTGGCCTGTCATTCTGGGCAGGCGTCGGTTTCACGAACGGCCAGATCTTTGACGGTTCACTCGGTGATGGATTCTTCGGCATTCTGCTGGACAACGGGATGACGGCCGGCGCATTCATCGCGCTTCTGATGGTGCTCTTCCTGGAGCTGACATCCCGCCGACGCAAGAAGACACGGCTTGATGACGGGTTGGCCGGCTTCACGCAGCTGCGCACGTTCCTGCAGGACTTTGCGCGCGATGCAGGCTGGTCAGAGGATGCTACGCGTCGCCTGACTCTGGTCGGCGAGGAAACACTCACCAGCCTCATATCGGACGACGCTGAGGACTCAGCTCAGCGGCGAAGCACGATTGTCTCCGTCCGCACCGAGGGGGCGGCGACGGAGCTGGAGTTTGTGACCGGGCCTGCCGATGAAAACCTTGAAGACCGGCTCGCCTATCTTGGCGATTCCCCTGAAATTACGGATGAGAAGGAGCTGTCATTCCGGCTGCTGCGCCATTATGCGGCGTCTGTCCGCCACAGCAAGTACTACAGCCTTGACATCGTGATGGTGCGGGTGGACGGGCGGCCGAGAGAATGACGGGGCGGCCGGCGCCTCACGCGCCGTTATGGCCGTTCAAAAGCACCTCAACCTTGCCGACCAGGAGGGAAACGTCGTCGAGCCCGACACTGACATCACGGACGTCAAACTCGCCCTCGTAGAAATTCTCGTGCAGGTCTCCCGCGACTCCGAACTGGCGGCGCACGTCATCATCATCGGTCTCCGCCACAAGACGGCTGATGACACGAAACAGGTGGGCGTGACGTTGATGCTCAAGTCCCCGCTCCGCGGCATACGCCTTAAGCAACTGGACAGTGGCACCCCACCCCTTCTCGGATGCTTGTCGCAGATCGTCCTGAGACAGCTCCTCATACGCCTGTCTCAGGAAGACCTTGCCCTGCGCCGCATACCTGGCGCTGCCGTTGTCTGCTGTCATAGCCACAGTATAGCTGAACTGCTCAGCCCCGCGGAATCAGAAGCGACACCTGCTGGGTGGCCGGCTGGTTCGTGGGTGTTACGGAGAGTCGCTCGTGGGGAGTCAGGGAGCGGACACCGAGTTCCCGCAGGAACGGCTCAAGCGACGGAACATTCACCGTCTCGGTGGGCGCCGGCGGAGTCTCCTCACTCTCATCCGCGCCGCCCTCTTGCGCATCGCCCTCCGGCGCGGCAGGTGGCGCCGGGGTCTCTGACACTGAACGCTCCACAGCGCCGCTCCACAGCATGGGAACAACAATAGAGGGCCCAAGCAGGGTGACAACCTGCGCGGCAAGGTTGGGGGGAAGGGTTTCCTCGCCTCCAACCGGCAGCAACACAACATCAACCTCGCCAAGCTCAGAGATCTCGCCAGTGGTGAGTACGCGGCTCAGGCGCCCCAGGTGGCAGATGGTGACGCCATCAATTGCGACGGAATATGCCATGCCGCCGGGATGTGAGGAGTCGCTCGCAGAGGCTCTGCTGGTGCGGACACCCTTGATCAGGATGCCTGACACCTCATATTCGCCGGGCCTGCTGATGACGCGGGCTTCACCCACGTCAACGGCCGGGTCGGTCCCATACAGGCTCATCAGGATGGCGCGCGCGTTTGCGCGACGGTCAGGAACAGCAGCGGGATCAACGACGAGGGATGCGTCTCGACCACGCAGGTGAAAGCTTGACCCGCCCAGATAGGTGATATCCACGGTTAGACGCGCGCCTCCACATTCCTGGATACTGTACGGTTGGAAAAGGGGGCCGCACATGAACGGCCCTCACAACTGTAGCAATCCCGCCGATTGTCGGTCAACGATGCGTGAAACAGATCATTTGCCTTGACACGCTTCCCGTCCCTGAGTAGTCTGAACGTGAATTAGCAGTCGAGGGTCGAGACTGCTAAAGGAGCAAGCAATGACGCAGGCATTGGCGGAACGGCAATCCGAACTGTTGCGGCTGCTGGTTGAGCACTATATCGCGACGGCGACGCCGGTGAGTTCCGGCGCGTTGGTGGAGCGCCATGATCTCGACATGAGTTCAGCGACGGTGAGGAATACGTTCGCGGAGCTTGAATCAGAGGGGTATCTTGAGCGCACACACTCCTCTGCCGGGGCAACCCCAACAGGCCTCGCATACCGGTACTACGTTGAGGCGCTCCTGGAATCATCTGAGGTTCCCGCCAGCCGGCAAGCAACCATTCGCCACCAATTCCACCAGGTTGAGTCTGAGGACGCGTTCTTGTGGGCGCGTCTGGCGGCGGCAACGCTGGCGCGCCTGTCAGAGGCGCTCGCAATCGTCACGCCGCTGCCAGGCCATACAGACGGCGGTCTGGATGAGCCCGTTGTATACGGCATCAGCCAGGTGGTCAATCAGCCTGAGCTCATTGACCGCATCGATATGGTCCGCGAGCTCTTGGATGCCGTGGAGAACGGACGGCTTGCCCCCGCGCTCCACACCGCTGATCTACCCGAGCGCGGCCTGCGCGTCGTCATCGGCAGTGAGCACGCTGAGCCGTTCCTGCGTCCGTACTCGACAATCATGGCAACGTATGGCTCGCCACATGGTGATGAGCAGCGAGGCACGGTTGTAGCCCTGGGGCCGAAGCGGATGGACTACGCAGCCGCCATACCGGCCGTTCGCTATCTGGGCACGCTCCTCTCACGCATGGCAGAGACACTCAACACCGCAGATGAACACAGGGGGCGCGTCTAGGTCATGGTGGACGAAACGAGGGATCAGACGGCGGCGGCTGAGGAATCGAGCACAGCAGAGGACAACGGCACAGGTCAGCCCACGCTGGAATCACTCCAAGCGCAGCTTGATGAGGCGCTTGCGGAGAAGGACCGCTATCACCGCGCATACTCAGATGCCGTTGATTCCGAGCGGCGGCGGTCACGTCTCCATGAGGAGGAGCGCAAGTATGCGGCTGAGGGGGCGCTGATGCAGATCCTCGAAAGCGTCGACAACATGGAGCGCGCATTCATGACGGTGCCTGCAACAATGTTGAAGATTTCGGAACAGGTCGCATGGCTGGAGGGCATCTCCCTCATTTATCAGAAACTTCTGGGCACATTGCAGGCAAATGGTGTCACTGAAATTGAGGCATCGGCGGGCGCAGCCTTTGACCCCACGCAGCATGAGGCCATCTCCCGCGCGCCGGGTGCGGAGGGGACAGTCGTTGACGTGCTCCAGAAGGGGTACACGCTGCATGACCGCGTCCTGCGTCCCGCGCTCGTCCAAGTGGGGGACGGGTCAAGCGCTGATGAAAGCACAAGCTAGAACACGCAAGGAGAATCAACACGAATGGCACGGGCAATCGGAATCGACCTGGGAACGACGAATAGCGTTGTCGCGGTCATGGAGGGCGGCGAGGGGACAGTGATCCCCACGCCGGAGGGGAATCGGCTCACACCATCTGTCGTCGCGCTCAACAAGGCGGGGGAGCGGCTTGTGGGGCTTGTCGCCAAGCGGCAGGCCGTGACGAACCCTGACCAGACAATCTTCAGCGTCAAGCGGTTTATCGGCCGCAAGCACAATGATGATGACGCGCAGCGAGACACAGCGTTGGTGCCGTACCCGGTATCGGCCGCGCCGAACGGGGACGTGCGCGTCACCATGGGTGACAATCAGTACAGCCCGCAAGAGATCTCCGCCATGATCCTGCAGAGGCTCAAGGCGGACGCAGAGGCATATCTCGGCGAGACCGTCACAGATGCCGTCATCACCGTTCCCGCCTATTTCAATGACAGCCAACGGCAGGCCACCAAGGACGCCGGCACCATCGCCGGCCTGAACGTCCTGCGGATCATCAATGAGCCCACAGCGTCCTCATTGGCGTATGGCCTCGACAAGAAGGGGGAGGAGGTCATCGCCGTCTTTGACCTCGGCGGCGGCACATTTGATATCTCCATCTTGGAAATCGGCGAGGGGACGTTCCATGTACGCTCCACCGCCGGTGACACGCATCTGGGAGGCGATGATTTCGATAATGCCGTCGTTGATTGGATGGTGGATGAGTTTCGCAAGCAGGAGGGCATTGACCTCCGCTCAGACCGCAGCGCCGTGCAGCGGCTGCGGGAGGCGGCGGAGCGCGGCAAGCTCGAACTGTCCACCGTCACGCAGACGGAGCTGAACCTGCCCTTCATCACGGCGGACGCGTCCGGCCCCAAGCACCTGGCCATGACGCTGACGCGCGCACAGTTGGAGTCACTCACCGCAGCCCTCGTTGAGCGAACGGCCGGCCCCTGCCGTCAGGCGCTGGAGGATGCCGGCCTGTCCGCCGGGCAGGTTGATGAGGTGATACTCGTCGGCGGGCAGACGCGCATGCCGGCCATCCAAGAAAAGGTCAAGCAGATCTTCCAGAAAGAGCCGAACCGGAGCGTTAACCCGGATGAGGCCGTCGCCGTTGGCGCGGCCATCCAGGCCGGCGTCCTCACCGGTGATGTCCATGACCTGCTCCTGCTGGATGTCACACCGCTCTCCCTCGGCATTGAGACACTCGGCGGCGTGGCGACAACCATCATCCCGCGCAACACCACCATCCCAACCTCCAAGAGTCAGACGTTCTCAACGGCGGCGGATGGACAGACAAGCGTGGAGATTCACGTCTTTCAAGGCGAGCGGTCCATGGCCGGCGATAACAAGTCGCTCGGCCGTTTCATGCTGGACGGCATCCCGCCATCACCGCGCGGCATGCCGCAAATCGAGGTGGCGTTTGATATTGACGCCAACGGCATCCTGAACGTGAGCGCCAAGGATCAGGCGACAAATCGCGAGCAGAAAATCGTGATTCAAGCCGGCAGCGGCCTCAGCGACGATGAGATCGAGCGGATGAGCAAGGACGCGGAGGCGCATGCATCTGAGGATTCACGTCGTCGTGAGGAGGTTGAGATCCGCAACACGGCCGACTCCGCAGCATACGCTGCAGAACGCTTGCTTGAGGAACACAAGGAGCGCATATCAGACGATATTCGTGACCGTGTGCAGGGCAAGGTGACGGAGGTGCGGCAGGCGCTTGAGCAGAATGCCCCCGCGGAGCAGCTCCGCGCGCTGACTGAGGAATTGAACATACTCGTCCAGGAGATTGGGCAGGCCATCTACGCGCAGCAGGGAGCAGACAGCGCCGGCGCCAACGGCACGGGGGATGGCGCATCGGCCGATGACGCGGAGACGGTTGAGGGCGAATTCCGTGAGGTCTAGCGCTCACCCGCGCTCGTCCAGTGAAATCTGACTTACGCGTCGACCATCCCGCACTCGGGACATTCCTTGGGCAGCTGGGGGGTGTCGCGGTCAGCGTGGCAGACCCCGTGGAGCTGATTCGGCGGACACTTGATCCGTTCCGCCATCTGCTGATGGAGAATTTTCTGCCGGACGAGTATCGGGAGACGCCGCCCGGTCAGGTGAGCCGCTGGGTCATCTTTCGCTCCGCAGACAACTCGCTGAACCTCGTCGTATCCGTCATTCCGCCCCAACACAAGACGCCGGTTCATGACCACGGGGCGCGGTGGGGGCTTGCGGGAATCTACCAAGGGGCGGCGCGGGAGGTCTCCTACGCGCCGGATACGGAAAAGGCGGAGGACGGCTCCGCCATCAAGCGGACAACACGGCGACGCCTGAAGGCCGGTGATGTGACAGCAATCCTACCGCCTGACATGGACATCCATGCCATGGACGTCACATCATCCATGCCGGCGGTGGTGCTCATGCTGCTGGCATCCGGAGCGGACGTGCCCCAACGCTTCGTCTATGACACGCGCCGCCATTCCCGTTCACGCGCCAACGATCACTACGAGGATCACTACTAGCGAGACGCCGCCTACCCGCCCGCAGTTCGTGCCGCCTGCCGCACGTCCCGCGCAAAGCTTGACCGCATCGCGAGCGCGATGGCGAACAGAACCGCGATGCTCCCGCCGATCCCAACTGCCATCGGCGCGCCGAACCACTCCGCCAACGCCCCCACCTGCAGGCCGCCGAGGGGGATGAGGCTGTACGTCAGGCTGAACACGCCCATCACGCGCCCTCGCAAGTCCTCCGGCACCGCGCTCTGCAACAGCGTGAGATTCGTGATCTGTGAGAGGGAATTGAACGCGCCGGACAGGAACAGCGCGGCGAGCGACAGCCAGAGCAGCTCGCTGAAAGCGAATACGATAATGGACACGCCGAAGAGACCCGCCCCGCCCAGCACCAGCAACAGTGTCCAGCGCCCCCTGACCCAGAACGCCGCCAGGCCGGTGCCGATGAGCGCGCCGGCCGCCGATGCGCCCAACAGCATCCCCATGCCGTCCGCGCCAATCTGCAGGATATCCCTCGCGAACACCGGCATCACCTGCATATAGGCCACGCCAAAGAAGCTGTCCACGAACGTCAGCAAGATGAGACAGGCGAACAGGTTGCGCCGCGCGATGAATGTGATGCCCTCAAACAGCTCCCTGAATACATTCCCGGGCACGCGCTCCACCCGCGGAATACGCACAAAGAGGAGGAGCAGCGTCCCCAGTCCGTACCCGAGCGTGACCGTCCCGAACGTCGCCGCCGTGCCGATGCGCTCAATCAGAACGCCGCCAAGCCCCGGTCCAAAGACGCGCGTTCCCTGCCACACGGACGATCCGAGCGCGATGGCGTTCATGAGGAGACGCCGGTCCGGAACGAGCGCCGGAATCACCGCCGTCCGCGTCGGCTGGTCTATCCCCTGAATGATGCCGATGGCCGCAGACCCTGCAATCAGGTGCCACGGTGAGAGAATATCGCCGAACGTCAGCATCATCAGAATGGTGACCGTTATGGTCATGCAGATCTGCGTGACAATCAGCAAGCCCAGCCTGCTCACACGGTCTGCCGCCACCCCGCCGATGAGGTTCACGCTGATGGTGCCGATCCCCATCGTAAAGCCGAGCCACCCCAAAAAGATCTCTGAGTTGGTCAGCTCATACCCCTCCCACGCGATGACGATGCGCAGGATCTGCCACCCGAGAACGAAGGAGATTGCGCTGAACCAGTACGTTCGGAAATTCGCAACAGCCAGCGCCCCAAGCGGGGACGTGGGTGCGACGGGAGGCACGGCCGGAATGGACTCGCCGGCGGGGCCAGCCTCGCCTACAGGATTGGATCGGACTGCAGAGGCGGACTCCGCAGCGGGGCCATGAGGCGTGGCGGCATCGTCCCGGGGAAGAGGCCGGCCCGCCCCCGATTCAGGTTCGGGAGGCTCATCATCTGTCCCCGTTGGCCGCGCCGATGTCACACCACCACTCCTCGCCCACCCGCCTCGTCACCCAAGCTAGCCTCGCCATCCGCCCGGGCCAAGCCTCGCCATCCGCCCGGGCCAGCCTTGCCATCCGCCCGGGCTGCCTATGTCATTCTGCCCCCTACCTATGTCATTCTGAGCGCAGCGAAGAACCCAACGCAACAACACACAGCAGCACAGCAGGAGGGAAAGCGTGCCCGCATTCGATGATTTCACCGAAACCGTGCAAGCCACACCCGTTGTCACTCGCGTCATGGAAAGCATGGTCATTGAGGCGGCGCAGGCCCTGCGCGATATCTGCCGAACCTTCCAGCAGACGGGTGAGCCCATGGGCGGCCATCACCTGCCGGCCGGCGGCTACATGGGGGAGATGATTGTCCGCGCGCTGATCGAGGCCGACCTCATCGAGGAGGTCCCGGGCGAGGAGCGAGGCTTCATGCGCCGCTACAAGCCGACCACGGCCGGCGAAGAGACATACGCCAAACTCGATAAAGAGGATGCCTTCTCCCGCCGCCCCGCCTAAAGACCGTACGTCATCTCCGCGAAAGCGGGAACCCGGCCCCGCCTAAGATTCCGATGCCGGAACGCGGTGTGCCAACCTCTTCACGAACCCAAGCCAGATCGCGTAACGAGAAAAAACGCGAACCGCGAAAAGAAGGGACGACTAAGGTCTCGGGCCGGAACGCGGCGTGCCAACCCTTTCACGAATCCAAGCCAGATCGCGTAACGAGAAAAAACGCGAACCGAGAAAAAAAGGGACGACTAAGGTCTCAAGCCAGAACGCGGTGTGCCAACCTATTTACGAATCCAAGACAGATCGCGTACCGAGAAAAAAATCGGGGCGCCCGGATTTGAACCGGGGACCTCCGCGTCCCGAACGCGGCGCGCTGCCGAACTGCGCTACGCCCCGACCGACCAACCAACCACTGTGAGGCACCTGCGCGAGCGCACAGTCACAATCGACTCCGCTCGCGCATCACTCACTCACTAGAGTACACGGAACCGGCCGCGCGAGGTAAAAGGCATTAAACCACGCGCAGCCGGCCCACACCCCCATTGTAATGCACACTTCGGCAAGCGGGGAGGGTCATGCCCGCCCCCTTCCCCTCACACCCGCCCCCTCCCCTCATACCCGCGAAAGCGGGTATCCATCGGGCCGCACGGCCTGCGTGCAGCAAGGAAAAGCCAGCAAGGAGGGTAAGGGCGGTGGACAGTCGGATTTTGCTAGACTAACAGCGCGATGGCGAACGCATACCCACACATCGAGGCCTATCACGAGGGCGTGCCCATGGCAGACCTGACGATGCAGCAGGCGCAGCCGGCACATCGGTTGTTGACCCCGGGCCTGAGGCTGAGCCTTTCGGCCGACCTGCGAGCGGCGGTGGCCATGAACGAGCGAGGGTCATGATGCAACTGGGGGCGTGGCGGGGCGTGCTGCTGGTCGTGATTGCCGCCCTGGCCGTCGTCGCCGGGACCGTCGCGGCCTGCGGCGGCGAAGAGAAGCCGCCCCTCAAGATTGGCGCGCTGCTGGTGAACAGTGAGGCGGAAACGGAGACGGCCCTTGACCGCCTGCGCTCCTTCCAACTGGCCATCAAGCACGTCAATGAGGCCGGCGGCGTGTTCGGGCAACAAGTGGAAATCGCGGAAGGCGACACCCTCAACCCTATCGAGGAGACTCAACGCCTCATTGAGGATGAGGGCGTGCATGCCATCGTCGGACCCAACTCCAGCGCTCACGCGCTCGCGGTGATGGAGGTCGCGGCGCCGGCGGGAGTGCTCGTGATCAGTTCTTCGGCCTCGTCCCCACTGCTCACCGCCAACGAGGATCGCGACTTCTTCTTCCGCACAGTCCTCTCAGACGCCGCCCAGGGGCCGGCGCTGGCGCAGCTCACGCGTGAACGGGGCTTCGAGAACGTGGGCGTCATCTACCGGGACGATGCGTGGGGCCAGGGTCTGGTGGAGGCCTTCCGGCAGGCGTGGACTGGCGGCATCATGGTCGTCAAAGCCCCGGCCGAACCTCGTGAGAGCTACCTCGACCTCATCGAGGAGAGCGCGCGTGACGGAGCCCAAGCCCTCGTCCTACTCACCTTCGGAGGCGCGGCCGAGATCATCATCCAAGAGTCGTTCGACAGCGGTCTCTATGATCAGTTCCTCTTCGGCGACGCGCTCAGGCGGGCCGGCCTGGCGGCGGACGTGGGCGTGGGCAGGCTGGCCGGCATGTACGGCACCGTCAGCGGCCCCTCCCATGAGAACGCCCCCGCCCGGATGTGGGACGAGGCGTTCCGCAGCGAGTACGGGAGGGGCACGGAGGCGACTTACGTGAAGGAGACCTACGACGCTGCCATCGCCATCGCCCTCGCGGCGGAGGCGGCAGGCGACGTCGACGGGGCGGCCATTCGCGACGAGCTGCGGGGCATCGGCGCCGCGCCCGGCGAACAGGTTCTGCCCGGCCCGGAGGGCATCACCCGAGCCCTGAGCGTCATCCGTGACGGCGGAGATGTGGACTACGAAGGCGGCTCCGTCTCCATGGACTGGGACGAGTACGGCGACCTTCGGCGAGGCTACATCGGCATCTGGCGGTTCACAGCGGACGGCGGCATTGAGGACGTAAACGTCATCCCCTACGAGCGCTGAGCCGCCCCCCTCCCCTCATACCCGCGAAAGCGGGTATCCATCGGGCCGCACGGCCTGCGTGCAGCAAGGAAAAGCCGGCAAGGAGGGTAAGGGCGATGGGCAGTCGGATATTGCTACACTAACAGCGCGATGGCGAACGCATACCCACACATCGAGACCTATCACGAGAAGCTCGCCAGGCTCATCCGGTTCAGCGGGTCTGACAGGGAGTCGCAGATCAGGTCGGCCTTCTCACGGTGCCTTGACGACTACTGCCGGTCGCACCATGACAAACTCGCCCTCGTTGAAGAACTCCCCGTCAACACCCGCGTCATTCCGGATGGCACCGTCAAGGACAGCCTCCGCCTCGCTCGTGGCTATTGGGAGGCAAAGGACACCCACGACGACCTCGACAGGGAGATTCAGAACAAGTTCAATCGCGGCTATCCGCGGGACAACATCATCTTTGAAGACAGCAGAGTCGCGGTTCTCATTCAGAACGGCGGCGAGGCCATGCGCGTCAACATGGCGGTGTCGCCGGAGCTCCATCGCCTTATCACGCGCTTTCTGGATTATGAACTCCCGGAGATCGAGGAGTTCCGCGCGGCGCAGCGGCAGTTCAGCAACGATCTGCCCGCCGTCCTGGACGGCCTCCGTCAGACCATTGACGCTGCCGCCGCGGCCAATGAGGAGTACAGGAACAAGGCTGCCGCCCTGCTTGAGCATTGCCGCAGTACCATCGGCCGAGATGTCTCCGAAGCGGACGTGCGTGAGATGCTGTTGCAGCACATCCTCACGAAGGATATCTTCCTGCGCGTCTTTGCGGAGGACACGTTCCACCGCGAGAACACCATCGCCCATGCGTTGACGGAGCTGGAGGAGACGTTCTTCACGGGCGCGATTCGGCGGACCAGCATCGACCGCCTGCGCGCCTACTATGGGGCGATTGCCCGCGCCGCAGACACCATCTCCGACTTTCAAGAGAAGCAGACCTTTCTCAAGGTCATCTATGAGGATTTCTACAAGGCCTATAACCCGAAGGCCGCGGACAGGCTCGGCATCGTCTACACACCCAATGAGATTGTCGATTTCATGATTCGCGGGACTGACCACCTGCTCAGGACGCACTTTGGGCGCTCGTTGGCGGATGACAACGTTGAGATACTCGACCCTGCCACCGGCACCGGCACGTTCATCACCAGCCTCATCAACTACCTGCCGCGTGACCGGCTCGAGTACAAGTACCATCACGAGATACACGCCAATGAGGTGGCGATCCTGCCCTACTACATCGCCAATCTCAACATCGAATACACGTACAGGGAACGCATGGGGCAGTACAGCGAGTTCCCCGGCCTTGCCTTTGTGGACACGCTCGACAACATGGACTGGCAGGGAGGCAGCAGCACTACCCGCCAGCCCAACCTCAACGTGGGCGGGATGTCAGTCGACAACTGGATACGGGTGCAGGAGCAGAACGAGCGCAAGATCAGCGTCATCATCGGCAACCCGCCCTACAACGCCAGTCAGCGAAACGCGAACGACCTAAATCCCAACAGGAAGTACCCGGGTATAGACAAGCGAATCAGAGAAACTTACGTCAAGGAGAGCACTGCACAGAAATCTCAGCAATACGACATGTATAAGCGCTTCATTCGATGGGCCTCAGACCGGCTTGAGGACGATGGCATCATCGCGTTTGTCAGCAACAGTGCCTTTCTGCATTCGCGCCAAGACGATGGCTTTCGTTCCGTTGCATCGCAAGAGTTCAGCGAATTGTGGGCCGTGGATCTTTCTGGCAACGCTCGCACATCCGGGGAACAGCGCCGGCGCGAAGCAGGGAACGTCTTTGATGACAAGATCCGAGTCGGAGTGGCCATCTATTTCCTTGTCCATAAGAGGAACAAAACTCCATTTCGCATGCGATACATCCGAGTTGCTGACTATACGAAAGCCGCTGACAAGAAAAGATTCTTAAAGGGCTCAGATCTAGCGAGAACGCATCTAAGCGAAATCACGCCTGATGATAAGGCCGTTTGGCTAAACCAGTCAGAAACGGACTTTGCGAACCACATTCCTGCTGCTAACCGTGAGACAAAGTTTGGCAAAGGCCGTGGAGACCAAAGTGCTCTGTTTGGCCTGTATTCCCGTGGCGTTACAACTAGCAGGGATGAATGGGGATATGATTTTGATGATGGCCATCTAGCCAACAAGGCAGAGCACTTTATTGCCGTCTACAATCGGGAATTGACCAGATTCCAGCGTGAGAAGCCCGAACGAGACATGCTGGCGCAGTGGCTGGACCGTTCGATCAAGTGGACGACGGAACTGGAGGAACAAATAGCTAAGGAGAATCGTCTATCATATTCCAGCGACAGTATCCTTCAGTCCCTTTATCGACCATTTGTCGGCAAGCAGACCTACTACGCGCCGGTGTTCACCCACAGGCAATATCAGTATCCGTCAATTTTTCCCTCCTCGGAAAGCGAAAACCGCGTTATCTGCTTCTCGGGCATTGCCTCAGCGAAGCCATTTCAGGCCTTGGCGGCGGACATGTTGCCTGGGCTCGACACGTTGGAAAAAACACAGTGTCTCCCCCTATACCGTTACCTGGAGGATGGCACGCGCGTCAGCAATATCACGGAGTGGGGGCTGCGGCAGTTCCGGGGACAATACGGGGATGAATCCATCACGCCGGAGCAGATCTTCGCGTATACGTACGCCGCCCTCCATGACCCGTTTTACCGCGAGAAATACGCCATCGACCTGACCCGTGAGTTCCCGCGCCTGCCGTTCCATGATGATTTTCACGCATGGGCCGCGTTCGGGCAGGAGCTGCTTGACCTGCACATCGGATTTGAGTCGGTGGAGCCGCACCCGCTCCGGCGCGTTGATGCGGCGTCGACGGGGCGTGACACGGACGGGGTTCCCAAGGCCCGCCTCCGCGCGAATAAGGAGCGCGGCATCATCGAGCTTGATGAGCGCACGTCACTGCATGACGTGCCGGCGGGCGTGTGGGACTATCGACTCGGCAACCGGAGCGCCGTTGAGTGGATTCTGGACCAGTACAAGGAAAAGACGCCGCGTGATCCCACCATCCGTGAGCATTTCAATACGTATCGCTTCGCCGACTACAAGGAGCGGGTGATTGACCTCTTGCAGCGCGTGACGACGGTTAGCCTGCGCACAAATCAGATTGTCGCGCTGTTGGGGGAGACGTCGGGCGTCACGCCGGCTGACTAATCTCCCTGCCCGCCCCTCTTACCTATGCCCGGCGGTGGTGTAGATGTCGCGAACTGCGAGGCCGATATCGTCCGGTCAACCGTCTGTTGTGCGGAGGTAGGCGGTCACATCACGGGAGTCCAGCGGACGGGCGGCCTCGGCGCCGAACACGATGGTGGACAGGAAAAGGCGCGTTCGGCGGGCCATGACGGCAACACGGCGGAGTACGGCCGTGCGGGTGGACACTCGGGATTCTTCGACTCCGCGCTGTCGCGCTCCGCTCAGAATGACAACAGGGGTTGGCGCGCTGCTCTGCATGACAGCAGGGGCAAGTGCCCTGCCCTCAGGCGGTGTGGCCGCGGGCGCGGAGCGCGTTGTTGACGTTGACATCGCCCACCCACACCTCCGCTTTCAGCCTGCCCAACGCATCCGTCTCTGACGCCTCATAAAACACTATTGTATCCGCCACCAGCTCAGACAGGAATGTGTGCGCGCGCGCATGCCGATCAGGATCGCTCGGCAGCGTCACCCCCGCCAGAACCAGCCGCTCCGCATCCTCCATGTAGATGACACCACCCTCGATGACGTCCGCCACACGTCCCCACCTGCGCGGCGGCGGTGATTCAGCGGGGGGCGCGGACTCTGATGATCTCTCAGCCATCGTGAAGATGATGTCTGTCGACGTTCACGGTATAAAGAGGATGACGAGGGTCACGAATGTGAGCGCCCGGCCGATGATTGTGCCGCCAACGACGGCCGCGATCGCGAGGCCCATGCTGCACGACAGGGACTCACGCGTCGCAATCATCATCGCCGTGGCGATCCAGATTGTCGCGGCGATGGCCGCCACGCCGCCGAGGGCCGGCAGCGGTGTGAGGATGAGCAGGACGCCGGGCGCGGCGGTGTAGCCCGTGCTCCTGATGAACTGCAGGAACGTGCCGCCCAGAAACCCAGAGGCGGACGTGCTGGCTATCACGGACACGATCAGGTAGGAGAACAGGGCGGACAGCGTCCACCCCAAGCCGGTAAAGACGAAGGATGAGACGAAGACGCGCGCCGACGATGCATCGCTATCGCCGTAGAGCGTGCCGAGAGACGCCGCCAGCGCATGCAGCCCCGCAACGAGCAGCACAACAAAGAGGGCCTGGCGGATGGCGCCCGGGTCTCGCGCCAACTCGTCATAGAGCTGCGCATCACCGAGGGCGGCGCGCAGCATCCGAACATGGAGGGCGTCAGGCGCGCCGAGCATTGGTCCTCATCGCCACACGCTCACGGTCTGCCGCCGTCCAACCACAGGAATCGACCACTCTGCCATCACACATCCAATCGCGCATCGGGAAAAGGGCATATCGTAAGAGTATACGCGGGCGGGCGATGCGAGAGTATGCGTGACGGACAGGAGGGTTTGCGCCAATGACACAACTTGATGACGTTGAGGTGCTGCGCGGAGAGATCATCTCCATCGGCACGGAGATCCTGCTCGGCGCGCTCACGGACACGAACGCCAACTACCTGGCCGGGCAGCTCCCCGCCATCGGCATCGGCAATTACCGCGTCACGACGGTCGGCGACAACCAAGACCGCCTTGCGCGCGTCTTCGCGGAGGCATGGGAACGCTCGGATGTGATTGTGGCGACGGGCGGCCTCGGCCCCACGGAGGATGACGTGACGCGGGAGGCTATCGCGCAGTTTCTGGGCGAAGATCTGTCTACGGATGCAGGGCTCGAGAATGATCTGCGCGCATTCTTTGACCGGCGCGGAGTCGCCATGGCAGAACGCAACCTCAAGCAGGCCATGCTCATCCCGTCCGCTCAGCCGCTCCCCAACCCGCGCGGCACGGCCCCCGGCTGGTGGGTGCAGCGCGGGAACAAGATTATCATCGTCATGCCGGGCGTGCCGCGTGAGATGTATCGCATGTGGGAGGAGGAGGCCGTTCCGCGCCTGGGGCGCCATCTCATGGGGCATGACGCCGTCATCCACTCTCGGACCATCAAGACGTTCGGGCTGAGCGAGGCGAGCGTGGATGAGCAGCTCGGTGAACTGCTGCGCGGCATGAACCCCACCATCGGCGTCTATGCGAAATCGGACGGCATCCATATCCGCCTCACGGCGCGCGCCGCGGATGAGGGCGGGGCGACGCGACTCATCACACCCGTTGAGGGTGAGGTGCGTGAGCGTCTGGCCGCGCACCTGTGGGGGCAGGACACGGACACGCTGGAGGGGGTGATTCAGCGTATCTACACAGAGCGCGGCCTATCCGTCGCCACCATGGAATCCTGCACCGGCGGCAGCCTCGCATCCATGCTGACAGACGCGCCCGGAGCGTCCGCCTTTTTCCGCGCCGCCTACGTTACCTACACGAATGAGATGAAGATGGCGATGGGTGTTCCTGCTGAGATCATTAGGAAGCATGGCGCCGTCTCCGGCGAGTGCGCCATCGCCATGGCGGACGCGGCGCGTGAACGGAGCGGGGCGGACATCGGCGTGGGCATCACCGGTGTGGCGGGGCCGGATGAGTTGGAGGGGAAACCGGTGGGGCTGGCCTACATCGGCATCTCTGACGAGACCGGCCACAAGATGCGGGAGGGGCGCTACCCGACGCAGCGCCTCGATTTCAAGCTGCGCGTAACGCGCACCGCCATGTTCGAACTGCGCGGCTGGGCGCTAGCCCGCAGATAGACCCGCGCCGCAACACGACAGCGCAGCACGACGCCGCATAGTATAGGCCACACACGACTGGTCTCCGTCCTCACTATCGAAAGGAGCAGATCATGGATCTACTGGAGTCTTGGCAGAATTGGGAGCCGGGCGAAGCTCCGCCCTACGTTCACGACATGGACGCCGACGCGTTGAATGGGCGGCGCTGGAAAGGAAAGACGGTTACTTTTACGCTAGAGCAGGCCACGATGGCTCGCGCCCTATCAGGAAGGCTTGACGACCATCGACTGCACTTGGGGCTGTACCCTCTTCCATTTACTGGCAATCTCGAAAGCGCCACCGTCTACGTGTTGCTCGCGAACCCAAGTGCGAACATCGATAGCTACCAGCAGCTGAGCAACCATCGGAGTGAACGGCAGTTGACCCAAGAACCAACTGCCGACTGGTTGTCATTGCTGGCAGGTGGGCTCAAGAAATATGTACTCAAAGACCTAGGGTTGCAGCGGACTGTAGAAGAAATTACAGAAAAAATGCACACGCCTGCTACAGATATCCTCGAGAAACTTGCCATCATTGAGCTCTCCCCCTATTGGAGCAGGTCGTTCGTTGGTGGAGCGCAAAACCTGCCCTCTGCAGACCTCGCCATTCGATTCATCGACGAGACTGTGGTACCGCGTGTTAGAGACAGCAAAGCGGTCCTCGTCGTCACCAGGCGCGTCAAAGACTGGAACCGCCGCCAGGGCCTGCCGCAAGATCTTATAGACGCTGGCCGCATCGTTCTGTACAAAGGTGGGGAACCCCGTGGAGCGCAATTGGGGCCCACCACGCGAGGTGGACAGGCCATCCTGCGCCACTTTGGGATTGAGGAGTAGATCTTGCCCCTCATCCCGGCGCTGAATAGCACATTCGCTTGACCCTGCGTCTACAATGGGACGGGCAAAAGCGATGCGACAGATCGGTATTCTCACCAGTGGGGGCGACGCGTCCGGCATGAACGCGGCAATTCGCGCCGTCGTTCGCGCCGCCGCGCCTGTTGGCATCCGCTGCCTCGGCGTTCGCAATGGATACGATGGGCTGATGCGCGGCGATTTCCAGCGGCTGGGGCCGCGCTCTGTCGCCCATGTTCTGCAACGCGGCGGAACGATTCTTGGAACGGCGCGCGCCGCCGCCATCGAGACCGAAGAGGGGCGCGCACGCGCTGCGGAACAGATGGCGGCATCTGACATCGAAGCGCTCGTCGTGATCGGCGGCGAGGGGACGCTGCGAGCCGGCCGCGCCCTTCATGAGGAACAGGGCTGCAAGATCATCGGCATCCCTGCGACGATCGATAACGATATTCCCTATGCGGAGATGTGCATCGGCTTTGATACTGCCGTGAATGCGGCGGTGGAGGCGATGGACCGCATCCGCGATACGGCCGAATCCAGCGGCCGCATCTTCTTTGTGGAGGTCATGGGCCGGACACGGGGACTCATCGCGCTGTACGCGGGCCTCTCCGGCGGCGCGGACGCCATCATGATCCCTGAGGAGCACGAGGGTGTTGATGTGCTGTGCCGTCGGCTCATCTCAGCGCACCGCGGCGGCAAGCGCAGCCTGCTCGTCGTGGTGGCGGAGGGTGAGGAGGCCGGCGGGGCATTCTCCGTCGCAGAGCAGGTGCAGCAGAAGCTGGAGGGCCGCCTGCACGTGGATTACCGGGTGACGGTGCTCGGCCATGTACAGCGGGGTGGCGTGCCGACGGCGGCGGATCGGATACTCGGCACGGTGCTGGGGGCGGCGGCGATTGATGGCCTCACGGAGGGGTTGGACAATCACATGGTGAGCGAGGTGGGCAACACTCCCGTCTTCACGCCTCTCCAGGATGTACTCTCGACGCAGAAGGAGCTGCCGGCTGACCTGATGCACCTCCTGCACACGGTCGGACAAGCCTAGGCACCGATTAGCGGACCTGTGGGCGATCCCATGAATCGCGTTCCTCCCGAATGTAGTCATCGACCTCCTGCGCGGTCTTGAACATCAGTCCGCCTGGGGCATTCGAGATGACATCCCACGCCGACCACGTCTCTTTTCCATTCCGCGCTGCCGTAGGCGCAATCGTTACATCGACGTCCTCACCCTCAGTCAACTTCGGACTCTCGATCTCAATCTTGCCGCCGGGCTGAACCGTTGCCCTGATATGCAGTTCTCGAACCATCGTCTGTAGCCTCCAGCCTCAATGCTACCTCAAGTGGAGTGGTGGAGCCCTGCTAGGGGCATTCATGCGGCGGAAACGATGCGGGCCTGCGCCGTGAATGGGCGTATACTTGCAGTTTGGCGCCCATCGCAAGATGACACATTGGTGTCAGAGATTGACGGGGTACTGTAGATGGCATCTCAGACGGGGCAGAGGCCGGGCGGTGGCGCGCCTTCAGCAGGCGGCGGACCCGGCGGATGGGGCGGCCCGCCCGTGAGCGAGGCTGGCGGCCCATTCCGCGCGTTTCGTTCCGTCAATTATGTCTATTATTGGGTCGGCTCCATCCTCTCCATCACCTCCTTCTTCATGCTCATCATCGCGCGGGGGTGGCTCACCTTTGATCTGACGCAGTCTGACCTTTGGGTCACGGTGGTCAGCGCCTCCGCCCTCTTCCCGTCCCTCTTCTTCTCCGTCTTTGGCGGCGTCTTTGCTGACCGTTTCAACCGCAAACATATCCTCCTGTTCAGCGAGGCATCCAATTTCACGACGTTGATTGCGCTCGCAATCCTGGTTGCCACTGACCTCGTCCAGGTATGGCACCTCCTGGCGTTGTCGCTCGCCCACGGCGTCACCTTCTCCCTGTCCTCCCCCGCCCGATTCTCAATGGTGCCCAGCCTTGTTCCGCCGCATCACATTGCGAATGCCACGGCGCTCTCCTCCATCATGTTTAGCGGCGGAGCCTTAACCGGCCCCCTGATGGCGGGATTCCTGCTGGATATCAATCCCGCCTTCGCCTTCTTTGGCGGGGCGTGCATCGTCGGGCTCTCTGTGCCGCTCTTCCTCATGATGAAGCTCGGTCAAGGCCCCAGCTGGGGGCAAGGCCACGGAGCGCAGGGGGGCGTCTTCCAGAACATCATGGAGGGGCTTCGCTACATCAAGCAGACGCGCATCCTCCTCGGCCTGATCCTCCTCGGCCTCATCGCGACATTCTTCGGCATGCCCTATCAGGCTTTGCTGCCCGTCTTTGCGGAAGAGGTGTTTGAGGCCGGCCCGCGTGGCCTTGGCTATCTCGGCATGGCGGGCGGAATCGGCGGCACCATCGGCTCTCTGCTCATTGCCACCTTCAGCTCCATCAATCAGCTCAAGGCATGGCTGGTTATCGGCGCGCTTGGCGGCGGCGTGTTCATCGCCGGATTTTCACAAGCGGCGTGGTTTGCCGAGCTCTTGGGCTTCTCCCTGTCAGGCGCATTCATTATCGCGCTCATCTTTGCCGCGGGCGCAGGCTGGTTCTTCCAACTGGTCATGACAGGCAACTTCTCACTCGTGCAGGTCTTGACGCCGGACCAGATCCGCGGCCGGGTGATGAGTGTGCGGCTCATCGTCTTCGGTCTCCAGCCGTTCGCCCTGCTCATCACGGGCGTGATCGCAGAGGCGTATGGAGCGCCGCTTGCCGTGACACTCACCGGGACCATGGCCGTCATCTGCGGCGCCATTCTCCTCTTCTTCTTCCCACAGCTGCGGACTCGGACGACGGAGACCGTTCAGCCTCCGGGTGGTCACGGCGATCCGCCGCCGGACAGTGGCGTGTCAGCCGAGGACGAGACAGAGGCGGCTCTCGTGCGAACGATGCCGGGCACGGGCAGAACGAGGTAGACAAGAATTGATGCGGCCGCGCTGAACGCGGCAAACAAGAAGAACCCGTTCTGCATCCCGCCAAGATTCTCATCGAAGAATCGCGCCACCAGCGGCGCGATGGACACCGCCAGCGCCGTCGATGTCCACAGAACACCCTGCGCCGCGCCGAATGCGCGACGGCCAAAGTAGGTGGCCAGCAGCGCGGGCTGCAGAACGATGATGGCGCCAAAACCGGGCGAGAACGCCACAAAGAACAGGATCAGGTACCAGTTCGCCTCAGGGCGGCTGAGCGCAAAGGCGGCAATCCCGACGGCCTGCAGAAACAATGCAAGGACTGCCGCCCGCCTTGGGTCCATCGTATCCGCAAGCCACCCGCCCCCGAGCCTGCCGACGATGGTCACGATCGCCATCGCCCCGACAGCGTCCGCGGCGGCCAAACGCGAATAGCCGGCCTCCTCCATAAACGGCGCCTGATGAATCTGCAGTGAACCGATGGGCCAGAACGCGAGGAACATCAACATGGCCAACATCCAGAACGCGGGGGTGCGTAGGATCTGCGGGAATGTCAGGCCATACACAATCGTGTCCGTCGTCAGCGCCTCGAGAGTCCCCTCGCCCGGCGCATCCCCGTCCGGGCGCATGCCATAGTCCTCCGGCCTGCGGCGCAGAATGAACGCCATCGGCAGGAGGAGGACGATGATAACGACGGCCATGACGAGGAAGGAGTCACGCCAGCCGATCTCCTCCATCACCAATAGCGTTGGCCGCGTCAAGAGTCCGCCCGCGCCAAGACCAACAACCGTCAGGCCCACCGCCCGCCCGCGCAGACGATCGAACCAGTTGACGACGGCAGAGACGCCGCCGGCAAAGAAGACGATGGGGCCCAGACCCGCCAACGTCAGCCCGACGTACAGGTGCCACGGCGCCGTCATCACACCCATGATCGCGAAGCCGACTGCGCCGAGAAGCATCCCGACACCCACCACCGGCTTGGGACCATATCTGTCAAAAATACCGCCGAGGAAGGGTGACAGGGCGGCGCCGATTATCGTCGCGACAATGAACGCGGGCTCAATGGCGGCGCCCACATCCGGGATCTCGTCACGGATAGGCGTCACAAAGAGTGTGAAATCATAGAAATAGAAGCCGCTGTAGATGAAGGCGACCATGAAGGCGGCAAAGACAACCCACCAGCCATAGAAGACTGAAGACACGAAAGGCACACGAAATCTAGCGCGCTGCTGCATATCTGCCTCATCAGCCTAGCACTCTGGTTGCGGAAACCGTATCTTTTTGGGCGCGCGGGCGTACCATGGATACATAATGGCCGCGCCTACTGGGATGCCGCCCCGCGGCGCTATCCGGCCCAGAAAGCCGTTGATCTTCTACGGCTGGTGGATTGTTGTCACGTCCGCGTTCGTCAATGCCGTCTTCGGCGGCATCCTCTTCTATGGGGTCACGCTGGTCATTGATCCCATTACGGAGGAGATGGGGTGGAGCAAGACGGAGCTCACCGCCGTCTTTCCCATCATGGGTGTCCTGATTGCCATTCTCGCACCCGTCTTCGGTTCGATGTTCGATAAGGTCGGCCCGCGCCCCCTCCTGGCTATCGGTCTGGTCGGGATGGCGGTGTGTCTGTTCATGCTCAGCGCCGTTGAGAGCCTTATCCTCTTCTATCTCTGGTTCTCGCTCGCAAATGTGGCGTCCGTTGGTGTCTGGATGTCAGGCGGGCCTGCCGTGGCGAACTGGTTCTTCCGGAAACGCGGCCGCGCGCTGGGAATCCACGCGCTCGGGCTTGGCCTGTCCGGACTCATGGCCCCGCCATTCCTGTGGCTTGTTGATGGTGTCGACTACTGGTGGCTCAGCTTTGAGGGAGTCGGCTGGCGAGACGCGTATTTCATGGCGGGCATCCTCTTCCTCATCATGCTGCCGCTCGCCGTCCTCGTTATCCGGCACAGGCCGGAGAATCACGGATTATACCCGGACGGCGCGGACAGGCCGCCGCCGGAGGCCGCTCTAACCGCTCAGGCAACCATCGCCGACGATGTTGAGATTAGTTCAACCGCGTTTCAGGCATTCAAGACGCAGGCCTTCTGGCTCCTGGCGATCGCGTCCGCCTTCGGGTTTCTGGCGATTGCGACCATCTCCGTCCACTGGGTGCCGTTCCTTGGCAGCACGGGGTTCTCGCGGGAGACAGCCGCGCTGTATCTGACCTTTGTGCCGCTCAGCACCATCGTGGGCAGGCTCGGCTTTGGCTATCTGGCGGACTTCATGGACAAGCGGCGTGTCACCGCGCTCGCCTTCGGTATTCAGGCGATTGCCATCCTCGCGCTTGCGATGATTGATGCCGGCCGCCCGTGGGGTGTGGCGCTCTTTCTCGCGCTGTGGGGGCTCGGCTTTGGGGGGACGGTTGTGACGCGCATGGCCCTGCAGGGATACCTGTTTGGGCGCAACTCCTTCGGCGCGCTGCAGGGCGCGTTGTCCATGACCAGCGAGGCCGGCTTTGCCCTCTCCCCCATCATCGCGAGCATCGTCTTTGAGAGCCTGGGCACATATCGCCCCGCCTTCTTTGCGTTCGCCGTGCTCTGCTTCCTCTCTGTCCCACTCACACTGTTGATACGGCGTCCGGGGCTGGCTGCGCGCGGCATGGCGCCGACAGACCTGCAGGCAGACACGGTACAATAACGCCATGTATTCCATCGACCTTACCGGAAAGACCGCGGTGGTGTTGGGCGTGGCCAATCATCGCAGCATCGCCTGGCACATCGCGGAGGCGCTCCATGCCGCCGGCGCCAACCTCTACCTCACCTATCAGAATGAGCGGCTGGCGGAGAACATCCACAAACTGACGGACGACATGAACAACGTCACCCTCATTGAGTGTGACGTCTCTGAGGATGCGAACGTGGAGGCGGCCTTTGGGCAGATTGGGGCAGACGCCGGACACGTTGACGTGCTCGTTCACAGCATCGCCTTCGCCAACCGGGATGATCTGGGCGGTGACTTCTCCAAGACAGAGCGGGACGGATTCCGCATCGCTCTTGAGATCAGCGCCTACTCGCTCATCCCCGTCGCTCGGTACGCCGCGCCATTGATGCCGGATGGCGGCGCGATGGTGACCCTGACATTCCAGGCCTCAGACCGGGTATTCCCCGGCTACAACATCATGGGCACAGCAAAGGCGGCGCTGGAGAATGAGGTGCGGCAGCTGGCGTATGAGTTGGGGCCGCGCGGCATCCGCGTAAACGCGCTCTCCCCCGGCCCGCTGGACACTCTCTCCTCCCGCGTCATTCGCGGATACGTGGACATGAAACGCGTTCAGGCGGAGCGTTCACCCTTGCAGCGCAACATCACGCACGATGAGGTCGCCAAGGGAGCGCTCTTCTTGCTGAGCGATCTTTCAAGCGGCATCACCGGCCACATCCTGCCCATCGACGGCGGCTATCAGATCGCCGGCGTCTAGGCGTGTCCCTATTCCCATGACCTCGGACGCAACCGGTGGGCGTCGCCGATTCCAAACTGTCCGCGGCACAACGGACGCCCTGCCGGATGACCAGCCGTATTGGGATTGGGTGCGGGACGCGGCGCAGCGCATCGCGCACCGCTTCGGGTTCAGGCGCATTGACACCCCCGTCTTTGAGGAGACGGCGCTCTTCGTGAGGACCGTCGGTGAGGGAACGGACATCGTCGAGAAGGAGATGTACACGTTCACGGACCGCGGTGATGACATGCTCACGCTGCGGCCGGAGGGCACCGCGCCGGTGTGCCGCGCCTACATTCAACACGGCATGCACACCTTGCCGCAGCCCGTCCGCGCATTCTATATCACACCCATTTTCCGCTATGAACGGCCACAGTCAGGACGCCTCCGTCAACACCATCAATTCGGCGTGGAGGCCATCGGTGATCCGAACCCGGAGATCGATGCTGAGGTCATTCATCTGCTGTGGAGCCTGTTCAGCGAGCTTGGCCTCACCAATCTGACCCTGCACGTCAATTCAATCGGTGATCAGGATTGCCGACCGCGCTACCTTGAGTCCCTGCGGGACTACTATTCGACACGACTCGATGATCTCTGTGCCGACTGTCATACGCGCTACGAAAAGAACGCCCTGCGCCTGCTGGACTGCAAAGAGGATCGGTGCCAGCCCATAATTCAGGGCGCGCCAACACCGGCGGACAGCCTCTGCGATGAGTGCGCCGATCATTTTACGCGTCTGCGATCACTCCTGGAACTGTGGGGGATTCCGTACACTGTCACGCCACGGCTGGTACGCGGGCTCGACTACTACACACGGACGGTGTTTGAGATCCACCCCGCCGTGGAGGGCTCGCAGACCGCGCTCGGCGCCGGCGGGCGATACGATGGCCTGATTGAGCAGCTGGGAGGGGCGCCAACCCCCGGTGTCGGGTTCGGCTCCGGCATCGAGCGCATCATCATGAACCTGCGGGAAGCGGGATTCACT
This sequence comes from Dehalococcoidia bacterium, assembly GCA_965214725.1. Lineage (GTDB taxonomy): Bacteria > Chloroflexota > Dehalococcoidia > UBA6926 > UBA6926 > VXMO01. The sequence continues at coordinate 902,541 of OZ243973.1, forward strand.
CCCCCTGAGTCCGTATCACCCCGCACAGACCTCTACATCGCCTACTTGGGCGAGGCAGCGCATGACCATGCGCTGCGGCTCGCCGCCACGCTGCGTGGCGCTGGCCTCAGCGTGTCACTGCCAACAGGGAGCCGCAGCCTGCGGGCGCAGCTGCGCGCGGCCGGCGCGGCGAATGCGCGCCACGCACTCATCATCGGCGATGACGAGGTGGCCGCCGGAACAGCAACACTCCGCAGTCTGGACACCGGTGAGCAGACCACCATCACACTAGACGCGGAGGCGGTCAGGGCAGCCGTCACCCCCTAGCCGGACACGAGGCCGCGCAGACCGGCCCGTTTCCCGCGCCCGCCCCATCACCTCAGCCCTCTCACTAAGGGAGCGGGAGCACATGACACCTGCCCCGTCCCCCAAAAAGAAAGAAGCTCCGCGGTGCGGAGCTTCTCCCGGGGAGGAGGTGTGTGGTGTGGTATTTTCGTTTGTGTTGTCCCGCCTGAGGCGTGGCGCCGTTGGCGGGGATTGTGTGTGTGACGGCCCTTACGCCGCCGCGAGCAGGTTCGCGTTCAATGCCACGAGCCGGTCAATGCTAGCCTTGGCCTCGGTCGCGGTGCTGGCGCTTGCGAGTGGGCGTGCCGTCGCGGCCACTGTGCCCTTCGTCTGAATGGTCTGTGCCATTGGATCCCTTCCTTCTCTCATCTCTCTCATCTCTTTTTTCATCTATATCCATACTGCCAAACGGATATAATCGCATCAAGGGATATTCTACGATAGTATTTATTTGTTTTTGCGATATACTGACTAGGGACACACCACAGGGGAGGCGATATGGACGTCCGAGAGCTGCGCAGTTTCACCGTCGCTGCCCGTGTCCGCAGCATCTCGCGAGCGGCGGAGCTGCTGGACATCGGTCAGCCGACGGTCTCCACGCACATCAAGAAGCTTGAGCAGGAGCTGGAGACGCCGCTCTTTGACCGCATCCGCCGGCCAATCCGCCTGACCCTGGCGGGCGAGAAACTCCTTGAACTCGCCGCCCCACTCGTTGAGGGGGTTGAGGGCCTAGCCGTCAGTACGCAGCAGGCTCAGGCCGAGGGGCCGGTCACCGTTGCCGCAACCGCCAACCTCATGTCACACTTCCTGCTCCGCGCCGTCGAGTCCTTCCGCGACGAGAACCCCCGTGTCCGCCTGCGGCTGCGGTCACGCCTGCGCTCTGAGGTCATTGAGATGGTCTCGCAGGGCGAGGTGGACTTCGGCATTGTGCCGGGAGTCGATCCCGATCCGGCGTTGGAGTTCCACCCGCTGTTCCCCTATGAGCGGCTGCTCATCACCCCCCTCAAGCACCCACTGCTGAACGAATCACCGCTCACCGGGATCGACCCCATCGGCGAGTATCCCCTGATCATGATGGGGCCGGGAACCTATACGCGCTCCGCCGTTGAATCCGAGTTTCGTCGCAAGGGGCTCGATTACGACATCATGATGGAGGCGGATTCTCTGGACCTCATCAAGCGGTACGTTGGACATGGCTACGGTGTGGCAATCATCCCCCGCGTCGTCATAGAGGCGGGTGATGAGGACACGCTCGGCATCGTCCCGCTCGGCCATATTCTGCCAACGGACCGCGCCGGGCTCATCACACTAAGGGGGCGCGCGCTGTCAACGCCGGCAGACGCGCTCATCGAAAAGGTGCGAGCCGCCGCCACCCAGGAGATGTAGCCGCCGAGCAAGTGCCCTTTTTCCCCGCATACCCGCCCTCTTCCCCTCATACCCGCGAAAGCGGGTATCCATCCGGCGCCTGCTATGGAGACACATGACGGGATGCCCCCGCGAGGGGAGCAGAACAATCACGAATTCAAATCAAGAACGGGTTGGCGATTGGGGAGCGGGGCGGGTAGACTAGACGATAGCCCTTAGTCAGGCGTGGCGCGTTCGTCTAGTGGCCAAGGACACCGCCCTCTCAAGGCGGAGATCACGGGTTCAAATCCCGTACGCGCTACCACCCACTTCGTTAGGATGTCGTCCTTTGGGCCATCCGGCGGCGCAGCAGCAGGTAGGCGCCGATGCCTAGCAGCAACAGGATGAACAGCCCGACTAGGAACGTCCCGATCCCGGCGCCGCCATCCTCCACAACGGGCGTCGCTGTTGGATCCACAGGCGCGACGGGCGGCGTTGGCGTTGGCTCCGGTGTGGCCGTTGCTGTGGGTTCCGGCTCCGGTGTGGGCGTCGGATCAGGCAGTGGCGGCGTTGCCGTCGCAACCGGCCTCGGCGTCGCAGTTGGTGTCGCGGATGGAGTCGGTACGGAAGGCGGTGTCGCCGTTGGTATGGCAGGAGGCGTCCACTGGTCCGGCCCGGCGTAGCGCGGATTCACGCGAACCCAGAACGTCTGCCAAGCCGAGTGTTCACCGCTCCGCGCCGTGACGGTCACCAGCGTTCTGCCCATCTCAAGCGCACTGACACGCAGCATCGTGCCGGTCATTAAGCCGCCCACAATACGCGTTGGATTGCTCGTCACCGTATACGTCGGCGCGTCCACGCCTTCAGCGATGATGAATGCGTTCGCGAGCGACACAAACCGCGTCGTGCCCTGATCAAGCGGCGGGACATAGACGTTCCAGCCCGCATTCGGAGTAATACCGCCCGTTTCGCCGCCGCCCGTTCCGGGCTCTGTCGGCGGGACGGGTGCCGTGGTCGTCGGGGTTGCAGTCGGCCTGACGCCCGGTCGTGGTGTCGCAGTCGGCCTGACGCTTGGCCGTGGTGTTGGCGTTGCGCGTACCGTTGATGGCGCCATCCATGTGCATGCTGTCGTGATGGTCCAGCCGTCATCGAACATCTTCGGCAGAGAGGTATTCGGGTAGAAGGCGCCGCCAACCACCTGACATCCCAAGACGCTATCGTCACCAATCGTCACCGTACGCGGTTCCAGTGTCGGGCGTCCCGGTATCGGCGTTGGAGTCGGGTTTGGGTTGGGATCCTCCCATGTGCAGTCTGCCCTGAGAATCCAGCCGTCATCGTAGGTCGTCGGAAGAGTATAGAGCGGGTGGAACGTCCCGCCGTCCACCTGACATCCCATCACGTCATTGCCATCGATAGTACGCGTAATCTTCTCTGCGGGCGGGCGGGCGGGAGAGGGTGTCGCCGTTGGTGTTGGCGTCGCGTCCGGCCGCGGTGTCGCCGTGGCGCCTGGCGGTGGCGTGGCCGTGGGCGTGGAGCCTGGCGGCGGCGTGGCTGTGGGTAAGATTACCGGTGGCGGCGTCGTGTCGCCCCGCCCGGCGTTGCACGTTGCCATCGCTGCCTGCACGCCTCTCTCGTCATCACAGATCATCAGCGTGAAATCAACGTCGTCACCGAGTGCATAGCCCGGACCGTTGATGAGCTTGAAGACGACGCTCTCGGTCGATTCACGAACGGAATCGTTCATGACAGCCACGGTGAATTTCGCGTAGCCATCGTCACGGCAGTCGTTCTTGAGAGTACCGCCGCGCGTCACCGGCCTGCCAAATGAGTCCACTCTGCAGGACGGATTGGCGCTGAACCTGTAGACTCCTGCCTCATCCGTCAACGTTGGACCCGACGAGAGATTCCTGAGTTCGTAATCGACGTTCATCGTTGCCGTGCTCGCGTTGGTATCGAGCAGCCAGTGGATATTCACTGCCGGGTCCGGCGCCGGGTCCATCACCGTTGTCGGATAGCGCGAGCCGGCATACTCCTCCATCCAGTGCACATCTCTGAAGAATGACATGCGCGGCGTGGTCGACGTCACGTCGTCATCCAGGATTGTCAACTTGAATTTCGTTTGGCTCCCGAGGACATAGCCCGTGCCCGGCGACAGATTCAGGATGATCGTCTCATCCCCCTCATTGAAGGTGTCAGCCCTGATAGTCAATGTGCGGCTCGCGCTGATCGCATTCGCAGCCACAGTGAAGGAGTTGGGCGCGGCCATGCCCCAATCGGCGGTCGGACCACGGGTCGCCGTGCCCTTACTGCCTACCGTAAAGGGAACCGTGATTGCGGTTGTCGGCGCGGGCGACACATTCACAGTAATGTTGATGTCGTGGGGGGCTCCCTGCTCCGACTGCGACATCTCCGCCACTGCCCATGACACTGTCGGAGTCGGCGTCTGCGCCTGCGCCTCTCCGGGCCATCCTGACGCAACCAGCGCCGCCAGCAAAACCGCTAGCGCGACGGTCATTCCAAGGGGCAGTTGCCACATCAGGCTGCGCCGCCGGATGAAAAGAGGGGGGAGGGATGATGGCGGGCGTTTTTCCTGATCAATCATGTCAACACGGGGACAGAAAGCCTTTTTGTGTACTCAAACAAACTTGAATTGATGGTAGTATATCACGCTGTACAAGTGACGTGCCAGCCTCACCAAAACAATCACGCCGTCGTTTGTTATGGGTACGCCGTGAGCCGATGTTTCTGTTCCGGGCTCCCTTGCTCGTGCTACAACGAGCCGGCTCTCTCCAGAAAACGCTCATAGCGCTCCGTCAAAAATACTCTGGACGGCCACTCATCCGCACGGCGTGGCAACTCGATTCTCTGCCCGTGCAGCCCTTGAAGCGCATGCCTCAGTGTTGGACCATCACTCTCCTCAAGCAGATCCCGGCGTATCTCAATGATGTGGTCAGGGCTGACAGCCAGAAAGAACCTGTCAAATGCGGCGTGGTGCAGTCGGCAGAGCGCTATGCCGTTGTTGATGGTGGGGCCGCCGTGCGGTTCAGAATCCGGGATGATGTGCGCCGCGTCCAGCAATTCACTATGGCGCAGTCGGCACAGCGCACATTGATGCTGGTATGCCTGCAGCACACGCTCACGGAACGCGCTCTGATGCAGCCGCGTTCGCGTTTGGGTGACGGCATACTCGCGCCGAATTTCCGTAATCAGGCCGCCAGTCTCGCCTTCCGGATGTGACAGAGCGTCCGGCAGAGCGCCATCGACTGCCACCGAGAAGACACGCTGCTCAGGTTGATCGGCGACGATATAGACCGGCCATATGGGGAAATACTTGCCCGGAATGATCCCATGCAGATAGACGAGCGGCAGCTGGGCGCCCATCACCGTTCTGAGCCCGACATTGTCCCGATGATTGGGATCATCGCCCCGGTAGCGGTATCGCACCAGATTGTCTGCGCCGAGGGAGTCGTCATACGGGCCGCGCGGTGCTGTCGTTATCGTCAACGGCAGCTGCATCACCTTGGGCTTAAAGATCCCCTGCGGGCCGATGAGCCGGACGCGTTCCCCATCCAGATCAAAACCATCCTCGAGGAGTCGGCGTGGGAGGACGTCCCCATGCATGTCCGTCATGCGGGTGAGCCACTCGAAGGCGGCAGTGCGTATGCGCTCGTCGGTATGTCGGTTGAAGGTCACGAGGCGCTCCCGTCACATGGGGCGTGAGTGTCACAGGATTGTACGCGCGGGCATGCGTGCCTGCAACCTGTGCGCGCTGTCCACGGCACACGCCCGGAGCGCGTTCCATTAGGAACTATATTGGGAGTGTTGTACTATAGTCCCATGATAGGAGGAGCTGTGCCAACCGGTGCGTATCATTGCTAAGAAGGCACTCTACGAGTTTGGGGGGCGCCATGCCGATTCTGAGATCGCTCTGCGTGAATGGCACAGAATCGTTAAGCGTGTCGAGTGGACCAAGCCCACTGATGTTACCGTCTTGTTTCCGACTGCCAGCATCATCGAGGGGAATCGTGTTGTCTTCCGGATCAAGGGGAATAGCTATCGACTGATCGTCTGGATCGCGTATCGGCACAAGACGGTATATATCAAGTGGTTGGGAACCCATGCGGAGTACAGCCAAATCGATGCGAAAACCATAGGGATGTGAACATGACTACGATCAGGCGCATACGCACGGATGATGACCTTGATGCAGCATTGAAGCGGATCGACGAAATCTTCGATGCGCCTGAGGGCTCCCCGGAAGAGGATGAGCTCCACATTCTGATCACCCTTGTTGAGCGGTATGAGGACGAGCATTATCCGATTCTGCCCGTCTCCCCCATCGCCGCGATCGAATTCATGATGGAGCAGCGTGACCTGAAGCGCCGGGATCTGGTCCCGTTCATTGGCAGCGCGTCAAAGGTGTCAGAGGTGCTCTCCGGCAAGCGGGACATCACCATGGCCATGGCGCGCTCTCTCAACAAACACCTCGGCATACCTGCTGACATCCTCTTGCAGGACCCGCACGCGTCCCTTGATGATGATCTTCAGTTGGAATGGGAACGGTTTCCGCTTCGGGAAATGGCGAAGCGTCAATGGATCGACGCCGGCCCTGATCTTAAGGGGCGTGCCGAGGAGATTATGCGCAGCCTGTTGCGGCGAGCAGGAGGGCCAAAATTTGCGCCGAACGCGCTTTTCCGTATGAACAGTCTCGCACGCGTCAATGCGCGGGCAGATCGATATGCGCTCACAGCATGGTGCTGGCAGGTGATGGCACAGGCGAACGAGTCAGCTCCAACTGCCGACTATCACGCAGATACGGTCACTCCCGCGTTTCTGCGGAATATCGCCAAGCTGAGTAGATACGGAGACGGACCGAGGATGGCGCACGACGCGCTCGCAGAACGCGGCATCGCGCTGCAGATTGTGCGCCACCTACCAAAAACGTATCTCGACGGGGCGGCGATATGGATAGGCGACGGACGGCCGGTCATCGGGTTGACCCTGCGGCACGACCGCATCGACAACTTTTGGTTCACGCTGCTGCACGAACTCGCTCACCTGGGACGTCACCTGGATGGCAAAGAGTCGACGGTGTTCTGCGACGATCTCACTTTGCGCGATCCCAGAACAGATTCCCGTGTGTCAGCCGATAAGGAGGCGGAAGCGGATGCTTGGGCTGAGGATGCCCTGATTCCGCCTGATAACGATCAAGAGGGCCTCTCGTTCCGCACAGTTCCTTCGCCGACGGATGTACAGGAGCTGGCACAGAGACATGAGGTCCACCCCGCTATTATCGCCGGCCGGGTGAGGTACACCCAACAAAACTACCGCTTGCTCTCTCAGTTTGTTGGAGGCGGCGCTATTCGCAAGCAGTTCGAAACGGCCGCCCGCCGTTCCACTGAAAGATGACTCGGACTCCGCGCCATGCCTGTTAGACTGACACCGCTTGCGATCATCTATGACTTTGATGGGACGCTCGCGCCCGGCAATCTGCAGGAGAACAGCTTCATCCCGGCGGTTGGCATGTCACCCGCCGATTTCTGGGCGGAGGCCAGCGCGCTCGCCAAGGAGGAGCAGGCCGATCCCATCCTCATGTACATGCATCTGATGCTGGACAAGGCGCGCACGGCGCGGGTGTCAGTGCATCGCGAGGATTTCGCGGCGCGCGGCGAGGCCATCACGTTCTTCCCGGGCGTGGAGGACTGGTTCAGTCGGATCACGGCCCATGGCGCTGAGAGGCGCATTCGCATCGATCACTACATCGTGTCATCCGGCAATGCGGAGATCATCGAGGGCACCAGCATCGCGCGGGAGTTTGAGGCTATTTATGCATCACGCTTCAAGTATGACGAGAACGGCGTGCCGCACTGGCCCGCGCAGGCCATCAATTTCACTACCAAGACGCAGTTCCTTTTCCGGATCAACAAGGGGGCGAGTGATCTGAGCGACGATTCCTCCATCAATCAGTTTGTGGAGCAGCATGAGCGCCCGGTGCCGTTCGAGAACATGATCTACATCGGTGACGGCGCGACGGATGTACCCTGTTTCAGGCTGGTCAAAGACCTGGGCGGGCTGTCCGTTGCCGTCTACGCACCCTCCACGAGGGGCGCAGGCGCCCGCGCGCAGACATTCGTGCGGGACGGCCGGGTCCACAGCATCGCCATGGCGGATTACTCAGACGGCAAGGGTTTGGATACCATCGTGAAAGGACAGATCGATCACATAGCCGCCCGCGAGGAGCGCAACCGCCGCCTGCAGCAGTAGAGACACGGACACGGTAACGCTTTATCCGCGCATCATTGGATTCCGCAATAGCACTGATTCCACGGATACGCGGGTCTGACGATCGACTCGTTTGGAACGCCCCCACCAACAGTTTTCCCACCCTGCACAGCGAGATGACCGCCATGTTCTTGGAGTCTTAGCCCCCCGTGTTTGCGTGCCTTTGGCGTGTGCGCGTAGCGTGTCTGTGTGAAGGTCTATCTCGGTGTTGCCGCCGGTGTCTTGAGCATGTCACTTGCGGCCATCTTTATTCGGCTGGCAGATGCGCCGCCCCTCACGGTGGCGGCGTACCGTATGGGGATCGCGGCGGCCGTCGTCCTGGCCCTGTCTGCCATCACATCGAGGCATCACCTCACGGCCATCCAACGCTCTGACGGGCTGCTCCTCATTGCCTCCGGCCTCTTTCTCGCCGTTCATTTCGCGCTCTGGATCACATCACTCTCCCACACCTCGGTCGCCAGCTCCGTCCTATTCGTGACAACGACGCCGGTCTTTGTGGCGATCGCCGGGCATCTCTACCTCGGCGACAGGCTTCGGTGGCTAACCGTCATTGCCGTCATCGTCAGCATCGTTGGGGGAGTCATCATCGCGGCGGGAGACTGGGTTGAGGGGGAGCGTCACCTGTACGGTGATGCTCTCGCATTGGCGGGGGCAGTGGCTGTGGCCGGGTACATGCTTGTGGGGCGGCGTGTGCGCAGCACCATCCGGACACTGCCCTACATCACCGTTGTGTACACTATTGCAGCAGCAGCCCTGCTCATTGGCGCCATCGTGACCGGTTCACCGATGCTGGGGCTGCCGCTGGAATCCTATTTCTGGATGGTGGTGGCCGCGCTTGTGCCACAAGTCATCGGCCATAGCCTGATAAATTGGGCATTGGGATACTGGCCGGCAGTGAATGTCTCCCTGGCGGTGCGGGCGGAACCCCTGCTTGCTGCAGCCGTGGCCATCCCGGTTCTGGGAGAGATACCTGCGTGGACGGTTCTGCCCGGCGGCGCGCTGCTCCTCATCGGTGTCTACCTTGCCATCCGCGGCGAGGCGCGTCTGCAACCGGGCAACGCATGAATCGGAGTTGAGCCGAATGTCTTCACTACTCCTGGATCTTGCACTGACCATGGCGGGCCTTGTTGTTCTCCTTGCCGGCGGCTGGCTGCTCGTCAAGGCTGCGGCGCGGCTGTCGCTCGCTCTCGGAATCTCCCCCCTCATCATCGGCTCAACGGTCGTCGCGCTCGGCACCTCATCGCCAGAACTATCGGTGAGTGTGGTGGCGGCCGTTGAGGGTTCAGGCAGCCTTGCTGTCGGCAACGTGCTCGGCTCCAACGTCGCCAACGTGCTCCTCGTATTGGGCGTCGCATCGCTGATACGGCCCATGGACGTCCCTGGCAGCCTCATGCGGTGGGAGATGCCTGTGCTGGGCGTCGCGACCGTTGCCGTCATTCTGGCGGGGCTCAACGGCGCGATCGGGCGGATGGAGGGAGCGGCCCTCTTTGCCGGGCTCATAGTCTTTATCGTGATCTCCCTGCTGCGCCACCGAGAGGTGGAGATGCCGCCGCGCGGGCAGGAGTTCACTCAGGTGGACGATTCACTCTCACGGCTGGCATACGTGCGTGAAATCATCCTTCTTGTTGTTGGGATCGGCATGCTGGTCGTCGGATCGGAGTTGACGGTGCACGGCGCGGTTGGCATCGGTGAACTCGCCGGTCTGAGCGAGGTCGCAATCGGTCTGACCATCATCGCCATCGGGACGAGCCTCCCCGAGATTGTCACGACGGCAGTCGCGGCATTTCAGGGGGAGCGGGAGATCGCAGTCGCCAACGTGGTCGGCTCCAACATCTTCAACATACTGGGGGTTCTGGGGCTGACGGCCGCGATATCACCCCTGCCTACGGAGTGGGCTCTCTACAGCTTTGAGATGCCGCTTCTGGTGGCATCGACGGCGGCGCTGTTCCTGGTTGCGTGGACGAGTCGGCGCATCGTGCGGTTAGAGGGTCTTGCGCTGATCAGCCTATTCGGTATCGTACTGACCGTTGCGCTTGCGCGTGGTGGGTTATAGGCCGCCGTTCAGTCAGTCCCCGTGGTGATCGTGGTCGGCATGGAGTGAGTGGTCATGGTGTGGCCTATGCGCTGCATCGTCTGAGTCATCCTCGTGCCAGGAGCATTCTAGCGCGGCCAGGATGAGGCCGATGTGAGTAAACGCCTGCGGGAAATTGCCGAGGGCGAGGCCGCTGCGCGGGTCAATCATCTCAGCGAACAGGCCAAGGTGATTCGCGTACGTCAACAGCTCATTGAACATGCGCTGCGCTTCCGCCCGCCGTCCAACGTGATTGAGCACCTGCACAAGCCAAAAACTGCACAGCGTGAATGCCCCCTCCGGGCCGAAGACGCCATCATCCGTCTCATCAGTGCGGTAGCGATTCACGAACGGTCCATCACGGAGTTCCATCTCGATTCTCTCGAGCGTGGAGAGGAACCGGGGGTCATTGAAATCGATGAAGCCCATCAGGGGCAGGAGCAGGAGCCCGGCGTCCATCGCGAGGGAATCATAATGCTGCACAAAGGCCTGTTTCTCGTCACTCCAGCCCCGTATGAGCACCTCTTCCTTGATCGCCTCTGCCTCCGCGCGCCACCGGGGGATATCCGGGTCATCCGGCACATACATCTCGCCAAGCTTGATTGCCCGATCAAGAGCGACCCAGCACAGGGCGTTGGATGTCACAAATTGGAACGGCCCGCCCCGCACCTCCCAGATACCGCTGTCAGGGTCGCGCCATTCCTGCGCGGCAAGGTTGGCGAGCGTCTTGACGACGTCCCAATGCCCTGCCGTCACCTCCTCGCCGTGCGTGGCAAGGAGGTGAGCGCTCGCGAGCAGTTCTCCATACACATCCTGCTGAATCTGGTCATATGCCCCATTGCCGATACGGACCGGGCCTGACGCCTTATAGCCCTCCAGGTGAGGGAGTTCCTCCTCTGTCGGGTCTGTCTCGCCGTCGATGCGATAGAGGATATGGAGATGCTCATCCTCGCCATGCTCCTCCCATTCGAGACGGTCATCACTCAGGCCGCATGCTTGCGCCAACCACTCAAAGAACTCGACGGCCTCCTCGGTATGCCCAAGGTGCATGAGCGCGTCAACCGTGAACGCGGCGTCACGCAGCCACGTAAAGCGATAGTCCCAGTTGCGGGAGCCTCCAATCCACTCCGGGAGGGAGGTGGTGGGCGCCGCCACAATCGCGCCGGTGGGGACGTACACGAGCAGGTGCAGGACAAGATATGACCGCACAACGATGTCCCGATACTGCCCGCTGAAATTGACGCTCATCGAGAGATTGCGCCAGTAAGAGTCCGTGAGATCCTGGAGTTCTTTCGGCATAGATGAGGCGAGGGATGAGGGGATGGCCTCATCATGCCCCTCCAACACATGCCGCACAACAAAGACAAGCTCCTGCCCCTGCGTCAGAAGGATATCGGCATAGGCGCCATCACCACTCTCATTGATCTCCAGCGGGAACCGATGCTGCGGATCATCGCCATAGTTGCTTTCCAGGATCAACTCATAGTCCTCATCCTTGATGACGAGTGTGCCGTTGCGCTCATAGAGCTTTTCCTCAGACCGCGCGTAGTCTGGGCGCGGCTCGTATGCGATGCGCATGGAGATGGAGCCGGAGGTGCAGCGCAGGATGCGGATGATGCAGCCGTGCGCGACCCATGAGCGGTCCGGGCGCCTGAAGAAGGGCATAAAGTCCGTCAGCGTGCAGGCGCCGGTGCGTGTGACGAATCTCGTCTCCAGGACATTGGAGTCTTGCAGGTAGCGCTGCCCGCCCGTATAGACCTCTGAGGGGGTTATGGCGAAACGCCCACCCTTGCCACCGTCAAGAATGGCGGCGAACACGCTCGGAGAGTCAAAGCGCGGAAACGCGCACCAATCAATAGAGCCATCAATGCCGACGAGCGCCGCGGAGTGCCGGTCTCCGATCAGCCCATAGTCGCCGATGTTCTTGTAGCCGTTCGTGTTGAGTGTCATCACATAGAACTATACGCGGAACATCAGACTGACATATATCGTTCAGCGCCGCGCCGCCCCCGTCAGGAGCACGGCTGCGGACGCATCAACCACGAACTGGGCGACGCCGTCCACGGGGCGCACCAACGCGGCGGGCGGCTGCTGCGCGTCCTCTTGATCCGCGGCGATGACTCGACGCAGCGCATCAGCCTTCTCGCGTCCGGACACGAGAAAGAGCGCCTTTCGCGCAGCGTTTATCACGGGGAGGGTCAGCGTCACACGATCATGCGGCGGCATTGACGAGACACTTGTCAGGACGCTATGCCGCGTTTCCTGGGTAGCCGGAGCGCCCGGGAAGAGGGATGCCGTATGTCCGTCCTCTCCGATCCCCAATAGGATAAGGTCAAATCTGGGGATGCCGTCACCGAAATGCTCGACAATCTCACTCTCATATGAGGCCGCAGCCGCCTGTGAGCCAAGCTCGCCGCGAATGCGATGCACATGGCTCGGTGGTATCGGGGCTGCGTCGAGCAGGGATGCGGCGGCGAGGGCATAGTTGCTCATCGGATCGGTCGGCGGCACTGCGCGCTCATCGCCCCACCACACACTCCACGTGTCCCATGCGATGCGGGAACGAAATGGCTCCGCTGATAGGGCCTCATAGACACGGCGCGGCGTTGTTCCGCCGGCGAGTGCAATGGTGAATTCGCTGTCCGCCGCCGCCGCTTCTGCGGCGATGATGGCCGCCGCGGCAGCCCCAAGGGCGTCCGCGTCCGGCAGGACGACTAACTCGATATCAGTCGCCAATTCGTCCATGCCGATCACCGACGGGCGACCATGACCGCCCGTCCTGGGAGAGGAGCGCATCGGCCGTGTCCGGTCCCCATGAGCCGGGCTCATACCATTGGACCGGGTGGGAGATGGAGTCTTCCCAGGCCTCTAGCAGTGGATCAACAATCTTCCACGCCTCTTCGATGTGGTCACTCCGGATGAAGAGTGACGCATCGCCGTCAAGCGCGTCACTCAGCAGCCGCTCATAGGCCTCCGGCAAATCATCGGTGCCGAACTCCGTCCCGTAATGGAAATCCATATCCACCGGCCGCACCGCCATACCCTGATCGGGCAGTTTAGCGGCGAACCGCAGGTGGACGCCCTCATCCGGCTGGAGGCGCAGCGTCAGGATATTGGCCAAATCGCCCCACAGTGGATTGGCAGGAAAGATGCGGTGCGGCGGCGCGCGGAACTCGATCGCGATCTCAGACGATTTGCGCGCCATCGCCTTGCCGGAGCGCAGATAGAACGGGACGCCCTGCCAACGCCAGTTGTCGAGGTAGAGACGCATGGCGGCATATGTGGGCGTCGCCGAGTGTGGATCCACGCCGCTCGCAGCGCGATAGCCGATGTACTGCGCGCGGACGGCGTTGCGCGCCGCCTCCGTTGCCGTCCATGGGCGAATGGCGCGCAGGGCCTCCACCTTCTTGTTGCGGAGCGAGTCCGCCTCAAGCGTGACCGGCGGCTCCATGGCAACAAGCGCAAGCACCTGCAGGAGATGATTCTGGATCATGTCACGCACGACGCCGAATTGATCGTAGTACCCGGCGCGCTCGCCAACATCCACGGATTCAGCCACGGTGATCTGGACGTTATCCACGTAGTTGCGGTTCCAGATCGGCTCGAAAATCGCATTCGCGAACCGCAGCACCAGCAGGTTCTGCACCGTCTCTTTACCGAGGTAATGATCAATCCTGTAAACCTGATCCTCACGGAATACACGATGGATAGTCGCGTTCAGCGCATTGGCGCTTGCCAGATCACGCCCGAAGGGTTTTTCAACGACGACGCGCCGCCAACCCGTCTCGGGTGTTTCCTCCACCAGGCCGCTGGCGTTGAAGCTGGAAACGGCGGCATCAAAGATGGACGGCGTGATGGACAGATAGTAGAGGCGGTTTGGCCGCTGTGTTCCGTGTTCAATCCCCTCCAGATGCGCGCGCAGCGCGCCAACATCCGTGTCACTGCTGAGGTCGCCGCCGAGGTAGGTCAAACGCGGCACAAAGGCATCCCACTGCTCGCGGTTGGGAGCAAGCCCGCCAATCTCCTGCATACCGCGCCACATGAACTCTCGAAACTCCTCCGTGGACATTGCGGCGCGCGCAAAGCCGACAATGGGAACGTTGGGCGCGAGTCTGCCCTTGACCCACAGATGAAAGAGGGCCGGCAGCAGTTTGCGCTGCGCCAAGTCTCCCGTCGCGCCGGCGATGACGATTGTGGTTGCAGTGTCATCGGTATCGGCGGGATGCTCCGGGGATGCCGGCGGGTACAGCGTCATCAGGAATCAGACCTCACGACGGCGTGTCCGCCAAACTCATTGCGCAGCGCCGCCAACATGCGGTCTGCAAAGGTGTTGCTCATCCGTGAGCGGAAACGGGTGAAGAGCGCGGTTGTGATGACGTGCGCCGGCACATCAAGATCAATGGCCTCCTGTATCGTCCATCTGCCCTCTCCGGAGTCAGAGACATGACCGATGATCTCATCAAGGCCGGGGTCTTTATCGAGGGCTGAGACGGCAAGATCAAGGAGCCAGGAGCGCACGACGCTGCCGTGCTGCCAGATGCGGCCGATGTCGTGAAGATCAAGGTTGAATTCCTCTTTGGCTTTGAGAATCTCAAAGCCCTCCGCGAATGCCTGCATCATGCCGTACTCGATGCCGTTATGGATCATCTTGACGAAGTGGCCGGCGCCGGCAGGGCCCACATGGCCGTAGCCCTCTGTTTCAGACGGCGCGAGTGACTGAAAGATGGGCTCAAGACGCGCATAGGCGTCCGCGTCCCCGCCCACCATGAGGCTATAGCCCTCCGTCAGTCCCCAGATGCCGCCGCTTGTCCCACAATCGAGCATGGCAACGCCCCGTTGAGCGGCCGCATCAGCGCGGCGCATCGTCTCGTGGTAGTTGGAGTTGCCGCCGTCGATAACGGTGTCGCCAGCATCAAGGAGCTGCACGACGTTGTTGATCGTCTGCTCGGTGGGGTCGCCGGACGGCACCATAACCCACACGGCGCGTGGGGCGGAGAGCTGCGCGACAAGATCATCGAGTGATGCTGCGCCGGCAGCGCCCGCGTCAACGGCGGCGCCGACGGCATCCTGACTGTAATCAAAGACGACGACACGATGCCCCTTCTGCAGGAGCCGCCGCGCCATGTTCCCACCCATTCGTCCCAGGCCAATCATTCCGATTTCCATTGAAGCCCCCTGACATCGGCATCGTGTTCTGCCCTTATTCTAGTCCCACTTGGCAGTGTAGCCGTATGCGCAATGAGAATAACCTCATTCGGTACACTGGCTAGTGAAAACGCTGTCGTGACCGGAAGGAGAGTGATGACCGCTTCACATGAAACGGTGTACTGCCTGCGGCACCGCGATAGGGAAACCGTGCTGAGGTGCGCTCGCTGCGGAGACCCCATCTGCCCTGAGTGCATGGTGCAGGGCGCGGTGGCCCACCTCTGTCCGTCATGCGTGACGTGGGAGCGGAATCCCGTCGCGCAGGTTGCCGGATCGCGGCTCGTGTTGGCCATCGGCGCCGGACTGGGGGCAGGCCTCCTGCTCGCCATCGTGATTGGCGTCCTCACGCAGGTCTTTGGCGGTTTCCTGAGCATCATCATGTGGGCGGTGGCGGGCTATCTCATTGGGATGGCCGTTCACACCGCCGCCAACCGCAGCCGCGCGCCAACGCTGCGGTATGTTGCGGGCGGCTCCGCCGCGTTCGCCTGGACAGCCGCGCTGTTCTTTGATCTGCTTGTCACCGGCGGACTGGCGCTCTCCGTGATCTGGATCGTCTTTGCCCTTATTGAGATGGCAATCGCCATCACGCTCGCCATCTCGCCATTCCGTTAGCCGGGTTTGCGGGGCACTCTATTATGTCATTCTGAGCGCAGCGAAGAATCCCTCGGCGCGCCACATGGACAACGTGAATGGCGCAGTCCACTCGCTGTGCCAATTCACTTGCGGGATTCTTCGGCTCCGCGCTAACGCGCTCCGCTCAGAATGACATTCGGGGAGGTGTGTGCGGGAATAAGGGGCCTCTTACCCGTCGGGGCCCGCAGAGTCCTCCTGTTGAGCCTTCCGCTCCTGCTGAGCATCCAGTTCACGGCGGCGGCGGCGCGAGCCGGACCAGCGGCGGTATAGGAACCCCATCACTAGGACAATCGGCCCCCAGAGCGGCGACAATAGCGCCATCCAGATGAGGCCAACAAGCGCGCTTTGTGCGATGACACTCAACGCCCGTGTCGCGCTGCGGGCCGTATCGCCAACATCAAGGAAGCCGATAACCCATTCCGGCTGCGGCTGCACGTGAACCCGCACGACGGCATCCGATTTCACAGTTGCGCCGAAATCGGTCTCACCTCTGAGCGTTAGACGCGCCTGATACGGGAATGAGCGGGCGATCTCATAGATGTGTGTGGTCTCCACCATGCTCTGATCATCGGCAATGTCACCGGCTGCTGGGCTGAGGCCGTCACCGAAATCCCATTCATACGTGAGGGTGGAGACATCATCCGGGCGGGAAAAGACGGCGCTGAGCGCTGCCTCCTCGCCGGCGCTGATCTCGATCTCCTCATCAAGCGAGATGATGACGGTGGGAACGCGATCAATGACAACCTTGAGTGACGCCTCACCCTCAACGATTCCCGCCTCACCCCGCCCCACGATGGTCAGTGTCACAAAGTACGGAGATTCCTCACCGGACTCGTACCTATGGCGAACCGTCTCCGTAATGCGTTCCCCATCCGTCTCCGTGGGCGCGGTGCGCACGCGCGGCTCAGAATAGTACCCATCACCAAAGTCCCACCTGTACTCATACGACTCGATGCCGTCCTGCTCGTTGAACGTGGCGCGGAACGAGACGGCCTCCCCCTCAACAGCGCGGAGGTCCGGGCCGGGGTCAACGTCCAGCTCGCCAGGGGCAAGCGTCAACTGCACAGTGATGAGTGACGTCGCGGACGTCTGCTCAAGGTAGCGCTTGCGCCCCTCGAGGACCTCAATCTCCTCGCTGACGCGGGTGATCTCGCGCTGCACCTCGAGGATATCCTCCAATTCCCCGCCGGTATCCAGCAGGGCGCGCAGCGCGTCAAGAGTCACGTTGAGGTTGTCGCTGCGCGACTGCACATCAATGTACTCTTCCGTGACATCCTGGCTCCGTGATGAGAAGGATATGACCTCAAGGCCAAGCGCGGAGATTTCCTGTACGGCATCATCCAGCTGGGCGCTCGGCACGCGGATGGAGATTGAACCGTGGTAGAGCGTGGGGCGCATCTGGCTGACAACCCATCCGCCTCGACGCACAGCCAACGCGCCCACGGCCTCCATCCCGTCCGCGATTCCATCAACCTCGATGGACATATCAACGATGCGGACAATGAGGCGGCTCTGCGCCGGGCCGGGCGGCCGCGCATCGGTGAAACCGTCATCGGACGCGGACAGGCCGTCGCCGGCGGCAGATTCGGCCTGGTCAGTGGTGGAGATGAGTGGCTCAGACTGCACACCGAAGGGCGGGCTTGCTGCGGCGTCACTGTCACGACCGAAAGCAGGTTCCGCGGCGTATTCCTCCTCATAGACATCCTCGTCATAGGCATCGTCCATTGTCAGCTCGGTGTCAGCGAGGTCCTCCTCGCTGGATGCCGCGCTGCAGGCGATGCCAAAGGCCAGAATTGCCCCGAGCGCGGCAAGCAGAACAATGCGCCAAACAGAATGCATCCCTATCCCTTTCACTACCGCTGCGGGGGTTGGTGGTGTGCTCCAAGTATAGGTTGGGGGCGCGCAACCCCCAAGTTCACATAGCATCACAAGGGTTTTCGGGATCTCGGCGGGCAATCATGGGCGGCGGTCACACCGCAGCGCGCATGGCGTCTAAACTTGAGACGGGCGGCCTGACAGCAGGCGCATACAACAGCATGGAGAGCGGGGGCAGAATCGAGTGAGTGTCAGCGTTACGGTCCATGAGGGAGACGGCACGGATGCCGTCCGTATTCTGATTGAGGACGCGCGCGGGACGTTCCTGTTCGATTGCGGCGCGGGCGGCGAGGACGCAGCGTTGCCGTCGTTGGACGGCGTGCTGATCAGCCACGCCCACCCGCACAGCGCCGGCGGCATACCTCACCTGCCACCGGACACCCCCATCTATGCGAGCGTGATGACCGCCGCCCTCCTGCTGGCGTCGCAGGAAATCTCGACGCCGCACACGCAGAACGACACAGTCTTCACGTACCCGGATGGCCACCCGGGGCCCGGGGAATCTGCGCGCGCCGTCCAGCGCCCGTTCACCTTTCTGTTGACGCAGAATGATTCCGCCGCCTCGCCCGGTGAGACGGTGACCACATTCCCTGATGTTCTTGCGTGGTGGCGCGGGACTAGGGAGAGGCTGGCGGCGGACCCTATTCATGCCCACCCGCCCGCCATGCTGCCGCAGTTCGCGGAGAACGCCCTCAACGGCCGCGCGCTGCAGCACTACCCTGTCGATCACTCCATTCTGGGCGCGTCCGCCATCGCGATCGAGACATCGGACGGTTGGATCGGCTACACGGGTGATCTACGTTTCCATGGGCAGCAGCCGGGATTGATGGAGGAATTCGTTCAGGGATTCGCAGACCTCCACCTCACTGCCCTGATCGTTGACGGCGCTCATACAGAGCCCGGAGTCTCGCCGACAACTGAGGCAGATGTGTATGAGGGGCTGCTGGGACTCATCACGGGGCACGATGGCATCATCATCGCCGACTTTGACATTCTGGACATGGAGCGGTTTCTGACCTTTCACCACCTCGCTGAAACTCGTAATCGCCTTCTTGTCCTGCAGCTCGCGGATGCCCATATGTATGAGGCGATGCGACGGGTGTGGCGGCAGTTTCCGGCGCTGGATGCCATCGATACCATTCGCATCCTGGACTCAGACCAGCCGGCTGACTCCGACACCGGGTGGCGGTCACGGGTACGGAGCAGCTTCAGCCCTATCCTTGTCGCGCCCGCTGAACTGAAGGCGAACGAGCAGAAATACATCGTGCGGCGTTCCCCGCATGACGTGGACAGAGTTGGCGATGACATCATCCCCGCCAATGCGCTGACTCTCCCAGCCGATATCCGCGCCTCTGCGCACGCCTCCTTTGATGAGACGATCGAGATGATCCGCCGCATCGCGCCGCGCCACTGCATCCCCGTTCACGGCACGAATCCGCAGGCATTTGCGGATGCCCTTGCCGGGACGCAGATTGTTGTCCACGCGCAGCGCGGGCAGTCCATCACAGTTTCATAGGCCGGCAGGATAGACATATGCTGCCACTCACACTGACGCTGACCAATTTCATGCCGTATCGGGGCGCGCAGGAGCCCCTGATTCTGGAGGGGCTTGGTGTCGCCTGCCTCTCCGGCCCCAACGGCGCCGGAAAATCCTCCCTCCTCGACGCGATTACATGGGCGCTGTGGGGACGATCTCGCGCAGGCGCGTCCGCGGGGCTGCTCGTCGCCGCCGGCGCGGCCGACATGAGCGTGCAGCTTGAATTCAGCTCGCACACTCTGACGTATCGGGTTGAGAGGCGGCACAGGCGGCAGGGCAAGAGCGGCAACACCACCCTCGATTTCCAGATGCGTGACGGCGAGCGGTGGCGCCCACTGAACGGACAGACTGTCTCGGAGACCAACCGCAAGATTATCGAGACCATTCGGCTCGACTATGAGACATTCATCAACTCAGCCTTTCTGGTGCAGGGCAAGGCAGACCTGTTTGTGTCTCAAACCTCCGCGGAGCGCAAGCGCATCCTCGGGGAGATCCTCGGCCTGTCCGTCTATGACAACTACGCGGAGAGGGCGCGGGGTATGGCACGAGACTTTGGCAATCAGCAGGCCATCGCCACGGGGCGGATAGGGCACATCGAGCCGGAGTTGGAGCAGGAGGAGTCGGTCCGAGCTGAACGCAACACGACGGCAGAACGCATCGGCACGTTGGGGGTTGAGCGGCAGACGGCGCGTGATGAGCTCGATCGGTTGGGTGAGCGGCTCACGGCAATGCAAGCGCGCAAGCGGGACATGGAGGAAATCGAGCGGCGGGCGGCTGAAATCACGGAGGGGATGGCCGGCCTGACGGCAGAACGCGGCACGCTGCAGGAGAGCATCGCGGGCGCGGAATCTGTGATGGCACGCCGCGCGGACATCGAGGCGGGCAGGCAGGAGCTTGAGGAGACGCGCGCATTGTTGACTAGCCTGAGTGAACGGTCGCGCCAGCACGCCTCGCTCACCGAACAGGCCTCGAAGCTGGAACTTGCCGCCAAAGAGGAGCAGGCGCGCCTTTCACATGCGCACGCGGCAGCAGAACGCAGTTACAACGACATCAAGGTGCAGGTTGATCAGCTCCCCGCCCTGCAGACACAGCTGGACATGGCACAGGGCAAACAGGCCGCGCTGTCTGAACGGGAGAGCGCCTTGCAGCAACGCCGCGCAGACCGCGACGAGATGAACGGTCAGCTTTGGGAGATGCGGGCCACCCTCGGCACACTCACGGCGGAACGTGACGCGCTCGACCCGCGCATCGCGGCGCTTGACACCGGCTCAGACGCGGAATGTCCTGTCTGCGGCACGCAGTTGGGGCAGCATGGCATCGACCGCGCGCGAGACCATTTTCAGCAGCGCAAACAGGAGTTGGACGCTCAGGTAAAGGACATCACCACGCGCGGCAAGACGATGCGCGCCGCATATGACACCCTGCACGCCGAGATTCAGCAGGAGGAGAGTGTATTGAACGCCGCCTCCGCACGCGCAAGCAGTGACATCGGCTCGCTTGAAACCCGGATTGTGCAGGCTCAGGCGGCCGCAGATGCTCTCCCGGCGGCTGAGAGCGGCCTCGCAGAGGCCACGAGCGCGCTCCAAGCGCTGCCGCGGGAATCAGACGACCTGCGCGCCGTCCGGGAAAAGATGGCTGAACTCGACTATGACGCCGTGGCGCATGAGGAGGCGCAGACACGTGAAACCGCTCTGCGTCATTGGGACGATGCCCAGCGGGAGCTGGACGCCGTCTTGATCAGGGTAGATGGCGAGCACTCTCGGCTTGCCGACATAGACCGTCAGCTGCAGGAGCGCGCCACTGCGCTTAAGGCGGAGCAGGCACGCATTTCGGAGATTAGCGTGGAGATCGAGGGGCTTGACGGCCTCGCACAGCAGGCCGCGGACGCTCGCGGGACGCTCGACGGGCTGGACGCGGCGATCAACGAGACGCAGAGCGAGCAGGCCCGTCTGGATGAGCGCCTGGAGCATCTATCGAAACGCCGCGTGGAGCGTGACGAGCTGCGCAAAGTGGAACGGGGTGCCGCCCGCGGCGCGTCACTCCACAGCGATCTGGCGCACGCGTTTGGACCCAGGGGCGTGCAGGCGCTCCTTATCGAGACGGCGCGGCCGGAGATCGAGGACGATGCGAATGAGCTTCTCGGGCGTATGAGCAACGGCGCGATGACACTCCGGCTAGAAACGCAGCGCCAGACACAGGCAGGTGGAGCCGTTGAGACGTTGGACGTCATCATCTCTGACCTGCAGGGGACGCGGCCGTATGAGATGTACAGCGGTGGCGAGGCATTCCGCATCAACTTTGCGCTGCGCATCGCGCTGTCAAAGCTGCTGGCCCGGCGCGCGGGCGCGGAGGTGCCTGTCCTGTTCATCGATGAGGGCTTTGGCAGCCAGGACGCGGAGGGGCGTGAGCGGCTCATCGAGGCAATCAGCATCCTCCGGGGCGATCCCATCTTTCAGGACGGGCTGATCCTCGTGATAACGCATATTGATGACGTGCGCAGCCGGTTTGAGACGCGCATCGATGTCACGAAAGGCGAGGACGGCTCCACCTACACCATCTCGTACTGACAGCGCGCCCTCCTCATTTGTCCCGTTCATTCATCGGGCGTACAATTGGGGACAAGCGCTAGGAGGTGGCTGGGTGATCGAGATGACAATCGACAGGATCGGCGTCAGCCTCAACAGCTATCAGCGCGTCGTCATCCTCAAGGAACGCGATACTGAACGCCGCCTCATCATCTGGATCGGCCCTGCCGAGGCGGAATCCATCGCCATCAAGATGCAGAACGTCCGCGTCCCGCGCCCACTCACGCATGATCTCCTCAACTCCGTCATCCCGGAACTGGGTGGAGAGATCCGCCACGTCCTCATCTCAGAGCTCAAGGACGACACATTCTTTGCGCAGATCATTGTCCGGCATGGCGATAAGGACATAGTGGTTGACAGCCGTCCGAGTGATGCCGTCGCCCTCGCTGTTCGCGCAGACGTTCCCATCTACGCCGCGGATGATGTCCTGTATGAGGCCGGCGTCCTCATCAATTCAGAAACCGGGGATTACGTGTTTGCGCGGGATGCGGACGGGACAGAGCCGCGTGAGGTCACCGAGGAGGAGCTCCGCAAGCTCTCCGCGTTCAGGGAATTCGTGGAGGAGCTGGACCTTGAGGGTGATGGCGACGGCGTGTCTGACGATGAGGCAAAGAGGATGTCCGCGTTCAGTGACGCCGTGGACGAGATCAATATGGACCTTGAGGGCGAGCAGCGGATAGACTGACGGCTGCGTAGAAGCGATTGACGCGCTTTCGCGTGTGTGATACCTTTCGCAAGCGGTGTCATGTCGCGTTTAACCGACAGCAGGACCATGCAGGTTGCGGTCCGGCTCCTCGGACTCGGATGGTACGTTGCCGTCTGCATCGTGCTCGGAGTAATGGGGGGCGTTTGGCTGGACGAGAGGCTGGGAGTGACGCCGCTATTCATACTACTGGGGGTGGGCGTGGGACTGATTGTGGCCGCGTGGGGCGCGTATCGCATGGCCGCGCCGCTGCTGTCACCACGGCCCACGCGAAAGGATAACGAGGCGTGAGTGTGCTTGCGCGGCCACGCGTGCTCTTCAGCATCATTGCCGCGCTCGTTCTAACCGTTCTGGGGCTCCTCTACCTGAAGGGACCGCTGGAGATTCCACCCCTTCAGGTTGATCCGATTGCCGAGCCGTTTGGCTATCCACTACGGTCCACGGTGATTCAGCAGTGGATCGCGATGGCCGTTATTCTCATCATCGCCTTCATCGCCACACGGCGCATGCAGGTCATCCCCGGCCGCATGCAGGCGCTGGCGGAGACGGTGGTGGAGGGGCTTTTGAACCTCTGTCAGGCGGCGGCCGGCGCGGCGAATGGGCGGCGGTTCTTCCCCATCGTTGCGACAATCTTCCTCTTCGTGGCCGGCGCCAACCTCCTGGGATTCATCCCCGGCACCGGCACCATCTACACGGTCATCCCGGCCGAGGAGGAGATCCACCATTATGAGGAGAAGTACTCCGGCGCGGAGCTGGACGACAAGCTCCATGACCTGCACCTCTACGTGCTTGATGCCAACTACAACTACCCCATCGGCGGGTTCGAATACGAGCTGGATGGCGAGACAACGACGCAGTACGACATCTATGGGGATGACTGGGATGAGTTCCACGCGAACAACCCGGACCTGAACGCCGGCCACCTTATCCCGGTGCTGCGTCCCGCCAACACGGACGTCAACACGCCGTTCGCAATCGCGCTTTGGAGCGCGATCTTTGTGGAGTTCTGGGGCATCACCACCCTCGGGCTCTTCGCCTATCTTGGCAAGTTCTTCAACTTTAGGAGGCTGTTGCGCGGCAACATCGCGTTCGGCCTCATCGACGTCTTCGTCGGTATCGTTGATCTCATCTCGGAGCTGGTGCGGCTTCTCAGCTTCACCTTCCGCCTGTTCGGCAATGTCTTTGCGGGTGAGGTTCTGATTCTGATGATGTCATTCTTTGTGCCGTTGACGTTCGTCGTTGGCGTCTTCTTTATGGAGGTGTTCTTCGGCATCATCCAGGCATTCATTTTCGCCATCCTGACGCTAATCTTCGGTATCCTTGCGGTGAGCCACCACGGTGGTGAGGAGCACGGGAGCGAGGAACATGGCGAGGCGACGGCGCACTGAGGGTCGGAGAGAGGGTTCCCGCCTGCGCGGGAATGACGACTGTGAAGAGAGAGGATTCCCGCGCAGGCGGGAATAGCGAGTGTTGGGAGGCAGCATGATCGGTTCGCACAGCAGTTGGAGCCGGAGGATACTCCTGGTTCTGATGATTGTCAGTGGGCTTATGGCCCTGACGACGGGGGTGGCATTCGCGCAGGAAGGCGACCCGTTGGTCACCACAGAGGGACTCACGCAGATGGGCGCGGGCCTCGCCATCGGGCTGGGAGCGCTCGGTCCCGGCATCGGTATCGGCCTGGCCGTTTCCAAGGCGATGGAGGCTATCGGCCGCAACCCGGACGCAGCCGGCCAGGTTCAAACAAACATGATCGTCGGTGTCGCCTTCGCAGAGGCTATCGCAATCTATGCGTTGGTCGTCGCAATCCTGATCAAGTTTGTCTAGAGCGGTGGCATATCAGCAGGATTGTGTGATGTCGGCGCAGACGTTTGCAGCCGGTTGGAAGGGGGCATGAGTCGATGGAAGCCATCGGATTCAACATCCCCGGGCTGATCAGCCAGTTCATCAACTTCGGGATCTTCCTGATCTTGATGTCGCTGATTCTGTATCGGCCTGTGACGCGGATGCTTGACCAGCGCGCGGAACGCATCCGGGAGGCGCTTTCGGAGGCGGAGCGCGCGCGTGAGGAATCCGCCCGCAGCGGCGAGGAGGTCCAGCAGGCCCTCGCAGAGGCCCGGGAACGCGCTCAACAGATCATCCAGCAGGCAACGGAGACGAGCCGTCGCCAGACGGAGGAACTGCTGGCGCAGGCGCGGCTGGACGCGGAGGCCGTTGCTGAGCGTTCACGCGAGGAGCTGCGCCGCGAGGCGGCGGAGATCATCGATCGCGGCCGGCGTGAGGTGATTGATCTCTCCATCATGGCGGCCGAGCGCATCATCAACCGCTCGCTCGATCATGACGCGCACCGGAGCCTGGTTGAGGATGTCCTGCGCGAGGCGGAGGAGATCACCTCCAACACGGGGGGCTCCTAGCCGATGCCCGCAGGCGGATCAGCCCGGCGATACGCGCAGGCGGTGTTTGACATCGCCCGCGAGAATGACACGTTCGACCAGTGGCGGAACGATCTTCAGACGGTGGCGGATGTGCTCGGTTTGCCAGACGTGCAGACCTTTGTGGAATCGCCGCGCGTGTCTGTGGAGAATAAGCGGCAGCTGCTCGATCAACACCTCGGCAGCGTTGCGCCGTTTGCGCGCAACCTGGCGATGGTCTTGATACGGCGCGGCCGCTCCCACCTCGCACAGGGCATCCTTGATGGATACCTGGCGATGCTGGATACGGAGCGTGGTATCGTCGCGGCGAGTGTGACATCGGCCGAGCCGATGGACGATGATCTGCAGGAACAGGTGCGGCAGCTGCTGAACCGCCGGGTTGGGCGAGAGCTGCGGATGTCCGTGGAGGTTGACCCGGAGATTCTTGGCGGCTTCGTCGCGCGGGTGGGAGACCAGGTTCTAGACGGAAGCACGCGCGCGCGGCTGCGCACACTGCGTGAGTGGCTGCGTGAAAGCGCGGCCACGTCCTGAACACGGACGCCCGTTGGCGTCTGGGCCGGGAACCAGAACAACAGACAACGATGAGGAAATAGAGACAAGGGGACTGAAAGATGGCTGTTCGCGGCCAGGATATCGCGTCAATCATACGGCGTCAGATTGAGGACTTTGGGGTCTCAATTGAAACGGTGGATGTCGGTTCGGTCATACAGATCGGTGACGGCATCGCGACGGTTCACGGCCTCACCGGGGTGCGCTATGGCGAGCTGATTGAATTCGCCACGGGCGCCATCGGCATCGCGCTGAACCTTGAGGAGGAGACCGTTGGATCGGTCATCCTCGGCTCAGATGCCGGAATCCAGGAAGGGTCAGAGGTCCGCACAACGGGCCGCATCGCTGAGGTGCCCGTTGGTGACGGCATGTTGGGACGCGTTGTTGACGCGCTCGGCGTTGCCGTGGACGGCAAGGGGCCGATTCAGACAACACAGTCCAGGCCGCTGGAGAGGGTCGCGCCGAACGTTGTGACGCGCCAATCCGTCAACAAGCCGGTGCAGACCGGCATCAAGGCGGTCGATTCCATGATCCCGGTTGGGCGCGGACAGCGGGAGCTGATCATCGGCGACCGGTCCACAGGCAAGACGGCCATCGCCATTGACACAATCATCAATCAACGCGGTGGAGACCTTATCTGCATCTACGTCGCCATTGGACAGAAGGCCTCTAAGGTGGCGCAGCTTGTGGCGACGCTTGAGCAGCATGGGGCGATGGAGCACACAGTCATCGTGACAGCCAACGCCTCAGATTCCGCGGCCATGCAATACCTTGCGCCGTATGCGGGCTGCGCAATCGGTGAGCAGTTCATGGAGGAGGGCAAGGACGCGCTCATCGTCTATGATGATCTGTCCAAGCACGCATGGGCATATCGTGAGGTGTCCCTGCTGCTCCGGCGCCCTCCGGGGCGTGAGGCGTATCCCGGTGACGTGTTCTATCTGCATAGCCGCCTGCTTGAACGCGCCGCACGCTTGAGTGACGAGCACGGCGGCGGCTCACTCACCGCGCTGCCGATTATTGAGACACAGGCGGGTGACGTGTCCGCCTACATCCCCACCAATGTCATCTCCATCACAGACGGGCAGATCTACCTTGAATCTGACTTGTTCAACTCCGGCATTCGTCCGGCAGTGAACGCGGGGCTGTCCGTCTCACGCGTGGGCGGCGCAGCACAGACTCGAGCGGTTCGCCGCGTGGCGGGGCGGCTGCGTCTTGACCTTGCGCAGTTCCGCAATCTGCAGGCATTCGCACAGTTCGGCAGCGGCGATCTCGATGCCGCAACGCGCCGCCAGCTGGAACGCGGGCAGATCCTCACGGAGCTGCTCAAGCAGGGACAATATGAGCCCCTCCCCGTTGAAAAGGAGGTTGCCGTCCTGTTTGCGGCCACCCAGGGGCTGATGGATGACGTCCCGGTTGAGCAGGTGGGCGCTTTTGAACGGGCGCTGCTCGCATTCCTGGATACATCACACGGGGATGTCCTGACAGCGATTCGCGACTCCGGCGACCTCTCTGACGAGACGGAGCCGGCGCTGCGGACGGCGATTGAGTCGTTCAAGGAAACAGGCACCTACTAGACGGGCGGACAACGAGCAGGATCGAGAGGATAGGGAATCGTGCCAAATACGCGGCAGATTCGTCAGCGCATCCGGAGCGTGACAAGCACGCAGCGGATCACGAGCGCCATGGAACTCATCGCGGCGGCAAAGATGCGCCGCGCCCAACAGCGCGTTCTGGCGTCACGCCCCTATTCAACGCGCCTCCTTGACCTTATCGGGGACATCATCGCGCGGCAGAATGACACCGGGGATGACGTTCACCCCCTCATGCAGGTGCGTGAGCCGGAGAATATCGGCCTCATCTTGTTCACGCCGGACCGTGGGCTGTGCGGCGGGCTCAACGCCAACCTGAATCGCGCCGCCCTCAGTTTCGCCCTAGAGCAGAGCAAGCCCGTCTCCCAGATATCCGTCGGCAAGAAGGGCAATGATTTCTTCACGCGGCGCGGGCGGGATATTCGCGCCGAGTTCCTGAACATGGGAGATTTCCCGGAGCCAATCGACACATCCCCCATTGCGCGCATCGTGCTGGAGGACTATGCGGCCGGACGGCTCGATCGGGTGTATCTCGCGTATGCGACATTCGTGAATACCGCCGTGCAGGAGCCGACGATCCGGCAGCTGCTCCCCGTTGATCCGCCCGCCGCGCCTGAGAATGGCGCAGGCGCGTCTCTTGGTGATTATGACTATGAGCCGGACGCGGCGACGGTGCTCGGCGGCCTGCTCCCCCGCTATGTGGAGATGCAGATCTATCAGGCCGCCCTCGAGAACTCCGCCTCAGAGCAGTCCGCCCGGATGGTGGCCATGCGCGCGGCGACGGACGCGGCGGGCGAGATGATTGACGCGCTAACACTTGAATACAACAAGGCACGGCAGGAGACCATCACCAGAGAGCTGCTGGACCTCGTCGGCGGCGTTGCCGCACTGGAGAAGGCGTAACCACATGCAGGGTTTGGCTGTGATGGCACCTGACCGGTTCGCAGACGCGCCAGCGCGTCTCTGCGCCGTCATCACTGACCTGGATGGCGTGCTCTGCGATACGGAAACCGTGCTCGTCTCCGCAATCAACCGTTTCCTCGCTGAGGAGGAGCAAGCCCCGCTGACACACGATGAGGCGCGCGCGATGACCGGCCTCGATAACGATTCGTGGTGGCGGCGCATCCGTGAAATTCGCCCCACGCTCACCACCCCTCTCGATGACTATACGCACCGCGTGGATGTCATTGCGCAGTCGCTGTTCCCGACCGAGCTGGAAGTGGCAGCCGGCGCGATAGACCTGATTGCATCCATCCGCGAGACGGGCGTGCCGTTTGCATTGGCGACGAACGCGAAGCGCGCATGGGCGCAGCAGCGCCTGGATATCATGGGCATCGCGGACGCTTTCGATGCAATCATCACGGGCGATCTGCTCTCCGCGTACAAGCCTGACCCGGAGATTTATCTGACGGCAGTGCACGCATTGGGTGTCAATCCGGCTGACACGCTCGCGATCGAGGATTCGCCGAGCGGCATCCGGGCGGCGCGTGACGCAGGGCTGTACACCATCGCTATCCGTACGCACTGGATGCGTGACATTGATCAGAGTTATGCGCATGTCATTGTCGATTCCCTGCAGGAGATTGATGTCCACGCGCTCGGTCTGAGCGTGGCACGGGAGGGGACGGCATCATGACGATGAATCAGCGTCCGGCCCGCGGCATCATCTTTGACTTTGACGGCGTGCTCATTGACAGTGAGCCGCTGTATCTGCAATCCGTGAACGTCATCCTGACGGAGTGCGGCGTGGAGCCGTTGACGGCGGCGCAGTATCAGCGGTGGATCGGTTCAACGGCCAAGCTGACGTGGGAGGCGCTGACGCGGGACAAGAACCTGCCTGAGCCCGCACAGCACTATCAGGATCGCTATGAGATGGTCATTGAGGACGTTCTCAAGCGTGAGGTGGCGCTGAGGCCGGAGGCGGAGGAGCTGCTCGGCGTCGTTGAGCGGCGTGGCATCCCGCGCGGCCTCGCGACGGCATCACGCCGCAAGTGGCTCACCATCAAGCTGGAGGCTCTCGGCCTGACCGAGTTCTTTGATGTGGCGGTGTGTTCCACGGACGTACGGCGTACAAAGCCGGCGCCGGACATCTATCTGTTGGCGGCGGAGTTGATGGGGCTGGATCCGGCGGACGCAATTGCAATTGAGGACTCTCCGGCCGGGATTGCGGCAGCCACCGGGGCCGGCATCCGGACAATCGGCCTGCGCACACACATGACACAAGACCTTGATATATCGCGGGCGGATGAGATTATCGAGAATCTCCGCGAGTTTGACGTGGATCGCTACTTTGAACAGGGGGCCGCGCTGGCCCCGTCACGCTAGGTAGGTGAGGTGAGAACATGGCCAGTGGACAGGTTGTACAGGTCATCGGCACGGTTGTGGACGTGGAGTTTCCGGCGCAGCAGCTGCCGGACATCTACAACGGGCTGACGGTAGACATGCAGGGCGAGCAGATCGTCCTCGAGGCGGAGCAGCACATCGGCAATAACTGGGTGCGCTGCCTCGCCATGGGCGCGACGGAGGGACTCCAGCGGGGTGTTGAGGTTGTTGATACGGGCCGCCCCATCGCCGTGCCGGTCGGACGCGGATCATTGGGCCGCCTCTTCAATGTGCTGGGCGAGCCGCTGGACGGACTGGGTGAGGTGGCTGCCGAGCAGACGTGGCCCATCCACCGCGAGCCGCCCCCATTCGATGAGCAGGAAACCAGCACACAGATGCTGGAAACCGGCCTGAAGGTCATCGATCTGATAACGCCGTTCACACGCGGCGGCAAGATTGGCGCGTATGGCGGCGCGGGTGTCGGCAAGACCGTCGTCATCCTTGAGCTGATCCGGAACATCGCCACCGAGCATGGCGGGTTCTCCGTGTTCGCCGGCGTGGGTGAGCGCTCCCGCGAGGGGAATGACCTGTGGCATGAGATGCGTGATTCCGGCGTCATCGACAAGATCGCTCTCGTGTTTGGACAGATGAACGAGCCCCCCGGGGTGCGGGCGCGCATCGCCCTGACCGGCCTCACCATGGCGGAGTACTTCCGTGATGTGGAGGGGCAGGACGTTCTGATTTTCATTGACAACATTTACCGATACATCTTGGCCGGCATGGAGGTCTCCGCCCTGCTGGGACGCATGCCGTCCGCAGTGGGGTATCAGCCAACGCTGGCGACGGAGATGGGCGCGTTGGAGGAGCGGATCACGTCCACCAAGAAGGGCTCCATCACGTCATTCCAGGCCATTTACGTGCCCGCGGATGACTACACGGATCCGGGCGTGGCAACCACATTCGGCCACCTTGACGCCGTCATCGCGTTGGAGCGGTCCATCGCGGAGCAGGGCCTGTATCCGGCGGTTGACCCGCTGACATCCAACAGCCGCATCCTTGACCCGCAGGTGGTGGGGCAGGAGCACTATGACGTCGCGCGGGGCGTTCAGCAGGTGTTGCAGCGCTACAAGGACCTGCAGGACATCATCGCCATCCTCGGCTTTGAGGAGCTGTCCGATGACGACAAGCTGACGGTATCCCGAGCGCGCAAGATTCAACGGTTCCTCTCTCAGCCCATGTTCGTGGCGGAGGCGTTCACCGGTCAGTCAGGCAAGTACGTGGCGATTCGTGAGACGGTTCGCGGCTTCAAGGAGATCCTTGACGGCATGCATGACGAGCTGCCGGAGCAGGCCTTCTACATGGTGGGCGGAATCGAGGAGGCCGTAGAGAAGGCTCGGGAGATGGCGGAGGCGTAAGAGAGTCATGCCGACCCACCTGCAAATCATCGCGCTGGACAAGATCGCCTACGAGGACGACGTTGATATGGTCGTCCTGCCCGGGGAAGAGGGGCAGCTTGGCGTGTTGCCGCGCCACGCGCGCATCGTCACGCTGTTGGAGCCGGGCGAGGTTCTGGCGCGCAAATCGGGTGATGAGACATCCCTGGCGATCAGCGGCGGATTCGCGCAGATTGGCCCGGACAGCGTAACCGTTCTCTCGGATGCGGCAGAGTACGCGGAGGAGATCGACGTTGCGCGGGCGGAGGAGGCGCGGCGCCGCGCCCAGGAGCGGCTGACAGATCAGCGAACGATGCCGGAGCTGGATATGGCGCGGGCGGAGTCCGCCCTGCTGCGCTCAATGACGCGGATTCGCGTGGCGGAACGCATCGCCGCGCGCCGCCGCCGGCAGAGCCCGCAGCCCACCAGAGGCACAGACACCTAGACGGCCGCAGGCAGCACGCAATCAGCGAGAGCTGTTAGAGAGGGGCGCTGTTTTCGGTCCCCATCTGACGGTCGCTCATGAGGATGCGGGGAATGCATGGCTAACGAGTCCGGCTCCGCTCGCTCCCGGCCAGATTACGACTCCCCTTCTTGGTGGCGTGAACAGGATGAGTCCATCTCTCGCATGTCCCAAGACGGGCGCGATGACATCGCACGCCGGGCGGCCCACCTCTTCTACCGCCTGGCAACTCGAAGTGACAATGATGAGCCTTGGGAAAAGTTCAGCTCTGACCTGGACACCGCAGCCCCTGAAGTACTGTATCTCTACTTTAAAATGACGGCGGGAGAGAGGTTCACTAGCCCGATCGGAGTGAACCAGACCGAATCGTGCGAGCAGTTGCAGAAGTACTTTATGGAGTGGCTACGCGGCATTGCGGTTAGTGTGGCCAAGGCGTACGCCGGATACAACGTGACTCCGGAGGACTGGCCTCTCCCCTCCTAATCAAAACGCCTGGGGCATCACGAGACGGCCGCAGGCTCGTAGGGCTGAATGCTTTCAGAGAGCCGCAATGCAGTACTGGGTGTGAGCCGCCCTAGCGGCGGCGGCCGTTGCTGCGGCGGCCACGCGTTCGCTTGGGCAGGGCATCATCATCATCCTCGGACCGGCGGAGATAGAACGTCATCGTCTGCAGCGCCTGCACGGGATCGATCGTCCGCACCGTGATGCCGTCCGGCACGTGCGGCGTCATGGGCGCATAGTTGAGGATGCCGCGGATTCCGCACGCAATCAGGCGGTCAATCACCCCCTGCGCCACGTCACCCGGCGTCGCCAGAATCGCGATGTCGATGCCCTGTGCCCGGATATAGGTTTCCATTTCAGAGACGGGGCGCACATGGACGGACTCAACGTGGCTGTCAATGATTGTGGGATCGGCATCAAAGGCGGCGTGGACATGGAAGCCCTCCGGCGTCAGGCCCGGGTACGTGATGATGGCGCGCCCAAGCCGCCCCACACCGACGAGGATGACAGGCCAGGACCGCTCAAGGCCGAGGATGCGTGTTAGATCATCCAGCAGCGCGGCGACGTCATAGCCCCGGCCCTGCTTGCCGAATCTCCCAAAGTAGCTCAGGTCTTTGCGGATCTGCGCCGGTGTGGCGCCGAGCGCCTGCCCCAGTTCACGGGAGCTGACGACTTCCGCTCCGTCATCGAGCATGATGCGCAAGGCGCGCAGATAGCGCGGCAATCTATCGACAACGACAGCCGGTATATCCATAGGCATACGCTCCCCACATACACCCCCGCCCCGCCTGTCCGGAATTCGGGTATAAACGATGCCGGCGGGGCGCGTACGATTCTCAGATTCTAGGAATTGGCCGCGCGCATCGTCAAGTGGTGAACGCCTCTTTGCGGGTTAGCCGGTCGGAATGGGTGTGGGGGGAACGGTGGCTGTTGGAGCCACAACCAGGAAAGGCGCGGAGGAGTCGGCGGGGACTGTTGGCAACGGCGTGATCGGGGTATCCGGGCGGGGTGTGGCGGTTGGGTTGCGCGGAAGAACCTGCCCGGTCTCTGAGCGTTCAAGCGCGCCTTGACCCGGAATCCACACGGCTATCGGCTCCGTGCGCGGTGTCTCGTCCCGTCCGCGCGTCATAAAGACGCGGTAATGATGGAATGAGCCGCTCCGGAAAACGGAACCGTGCTCATGGAACGCCGCGCCGGGGCGCTTTGCCGCAACCTCATCCCACGGGCCATCCTCGTTCTCTGAGTACTCGAGCACCACAAACTCAACGTCCGCGTCCTCACTCGGCGGCACCCAGTTGAGGCGGATCACGTCCGTGCCAGGGATGACACCGCCACCCTCCAACAGTATCGCCTGCAGCGCCAACGTCTCAGGCGCCGGCAGCGGCTGCCGCATCACGCCATCCACTGCCGCACACGCGCCCGACACCGCCAAAGCGGCCAGGACGCAGGCAATAATCACGGCCCGTACGGCTCTCATCCACAGTCCTCACGAAGGGTTCGTCGTTTTCATCTGTCTGTGAGCACACGCACGGCGCTCCATTCCAGTGTATCTGAGACTCAAGGGCGGGGGTGTTGCCGCTCTCGTGTGCCATACGGCATTGACGAATACGAACGTATATTCTATTCTTCCTTTCTGACGATTGCGGCGCGACGACGACGGCGAAAGGGGGTCACGATGACAGCGCAGCCGGTCACTCTCAGGGTACTCCGTCACACGCAGATACCGGAGCTGAGCGAGCTCTCCACACTCGCGATCATATGGGGCATTGCACGGGCAATCGCGGAGGTTCCTCCGGACGCACTCGATCATTTCCTCGGCGAGTTGACGGGGAGCGGCGCGTCTCCCGCGGGGAAGGGGCAGGCGGGCGCATGAGCAGGCAGCGGAAGAAGGCTAACTTCTATGAGCGGGCCATGTCAGAGGCGGAGGCGGAATATCTGAAGCGGGCCGCCAATGTGGACGGGCTGGATGATGAGATTGCCGTGCTGCGCGCCAAGATTCTCACGGCCCTGGAGGACAGGCCGGATGATCTGCCCATGCTGATGAAGGGCATCGGCACCCTCTCCCGCACGCTTGCGGCGCGGCATCGGCTGGCTGACAAGGCAGAGAAGGACTTGTTCGCGAACTTGGCAGGCACGCTGCGCGGGCTCGGCGAGCAGATCTTCACTGACCAGGACGGCGGCGGCGGACTGCTATGACCGTCAAGAAGGCTCCCCCATCCGGCATCCGCCTGCGGCCCTACCAGGCGGCGGTGGCGCGCGCCGTTCTTGATTCTGTGATGAATCGCCGTGGGCTGACGTTCACGGTGGAGATGGCACGGCAGGCCGGCAAGAATGAGCTGTCTGCCTACCTGCAGATGGTGCTGCTTTTGCGGAACGCCGCACGGGGCGGCACGATCATTAAGGCCGCCCCCACATTCCAGCCGCAGGCCTTGATCTCCATCCAGCGCATCATGCGGCGGCTGGATGAGAATGGCCTCACCGGCGTCTCCCGCCTCGAAAAGGGCCACATCCTGCATGTGGGGCGGTGCCGCGCTACCTATCTCAGCGCCCATGGAAACGCGAACGTTGTTGGGCAGACGGCCGACCTCCTACTCGAAATCGACGAGGCGCAGGAGGTCTCCCCGGACAAGTTCAATCGGGATTTCCGCCCCATGGCCGCCTCCCAGAACGCAACAACCGTCCTGTATGGCACCGCCTGGCGGAGTGATTCACTCCTTGAACAGGTCAAGGCCGCCGGACGCGCTGCCACGACGACGGGCCCGGGTGGCGCGAGGGCGCCCACACGGCACTTTCGCTTTGACTGGCACGACGTTGCCAACTACAACACGCCATACGGCACATTCGTTGAATCTGAGCGGCAGCGGCTCGGCGAGGATCATCCCCTCTTTCGCACACAATACGCGCTCCTGCCGCTCGACGAGAACACGCGGCTCTTCAACAATGGGCAGATTGCGCAGCTCTACGGGACGCACGCGCGGCAGGAATCCCCACGCGCCGGCGGCATCTATGTTGCCGGCCTGGACCTCGCCGGAGCGCCCGTCGCCATCTCTGAGGCGGAGTGGGGCGCATCCGGCGTTGTTGCGCGGGATGAGACGGTGCTCACCATCGGAGAGATTGTGAGCACGGAGCGCGGCGCCGAGCCACAGGTGCGCGTCGTCCAGAACTATCACTGGCGCGGCGTGCCGCACGGCGCGCTCACAGAGCAGCTCACAGACCTGCTGGCGAATGTGTGGCGCGTGCGGCGTGTGGCGGTTGATGCAACCGGCATCGGCGAGCCGACGGCCGCGGCCCTCCATCGCCGTATGCGGAACGTTGTCGAGCCCATCACATTCACACAGCAGGCAAAGTCGAGACTCGGCTACGGGCTGCTTGCGCTCGTGAACGCGGGCCGCCTGCGCCTGTATGAGGATGATCAATCGCCTGAATCCTTCGCCCTGCGCCATCAGCTGAGGCACGCGCAGGCGGAATACAACGCGAACCGCACCATGAATTTCTATGTGCCGGAACGGGAGGGGCATGACGATTTCCTCATCTCGCTCGCCCTGCTGGCACATGCAAGCGCACAGGAAGGAGGAGCACGCACAGCCGTCGGACACCGCCCTCCCCTCGTTTAGAACTGTTCCGGCTCACGTCCCTTTCCCTTTCTCAGACCCACCCGGAGGAGAGCAACAATGACGATTGAATCACCGCAGCCGCCTGTGCCGCGGAAGCCCAACAATGTTGACCAACTGGAGATCCCGCTTGCTCAACGGAGCACAACGGGCCGGGGAGACGGCCTGCCGGAGGACGCGCTGTACATCGATCGTGGCTGCGGCGATGGCTGTACGCGCTCCCTTGAGTGTCCGTTCCCGCGCTGCCGCTACGATGAGCCGCTGGTTTCACGACGCGAAAAGCTGCAGCCACGGGACCAGGCTATCGTCTCGGCGCGCATCAAAGAGGGGCTGCCCATTGCAGTCATCGCCGAGAGATTCAACGTCGGCACACGCACGGTATTCCGCGTCCTGCGCTCCGCACGGGCACAGAACGCGCCGGATAAGAGGGAGACATCATCATGACGACACAGGGCAGTGAGAGCGCGGCCAGGTCCGGCACGACATTCGTGCCATCATCACTGGACAAGCGCGACACAGAGCGGCGGGAACGCTATCGTCGCAGCCTCGCCTTCTACAACGGCGAGCAGTGGCCGGGACGGGCGCGCGGACGAGAACGCCGCCTCACATTCAACTACGCAAAGGCCGCCATCGAAAAGGTCACGTCCTATCTGATGGCTGACCTCCGCTCCACCGTGCCAAGCGCCGATTCTTCGCCGGAGGAGCAGGAGCGGGCGCAGCGCACAGAGCGCCTGCTCGCGGACATCGCGGAGGCGAACTCCCTCGATCAGCTCGATTTCGACTCTGAGATCGATACGGCCGTGTTGGGGGATGGCGTGTACAAGATCACGTGGGATGAGCAGCGCGGCGGTGTTCGCATCACAACGCCGGACGTGCAGGGCCTCTATTGCTGGTGGGTGGGTGATGATGTGAATCGCATCCGCCGCGTCGCCTCCCGCTATACGCTGGACGCGGATGAGGCGCGAGACCTGCACGGCATCCGTCCGCCGGCGCGCGGAGGCGCCAACGCGCGTGTCACCATCACGGAGGTGTGGGGCGATGATCGCTTCCAGCTGTGGGCGGGTGACACGCTCACGCGGGATGAGGACAACCCCTATGGCCTGATCCCATTCGTCGTCTATCCCAACATCCGCGCCCCCAAGCAGTTCTGGGGCGTGACTGACATTCCCGCCATGGTGGAGCCCATCCGAGAACTCAATCGAGCCCTCTCCCAGCTCTCCATGATCCTTGAACTCTCCGGCAACCCCATCGCCGTGCTGGAAAATGTTGACCAATCGCAGGACATCGCCGTGCAGCCCGGCGCGGTGTGGGAGCTGCCAGACCGGGCGCGCGCCTACCTGCTCGACCTGCTGCAAGGGGGCGGCGTGCAACTCCACATCGATTACGTGAACGCCATCTATCGAGCCCTGCATGACCTCTCAGAAACGCCGCGCATCGCCTTTGGTGACAACCGTCAGGGGCTCTCCGGCGTCGCCTTGGAGATGGAACTGCACCCGCTGCTCCACAAGCTGCGGCGCAAGCGACTGATCCGGGCGGCGGCGTATCGCAAACGCAATGAGATCGCGCTGCGCATTCATGAGCGGATGACGGGTGAGAGCCTTGCGCCGTACCGGACAGTGATTGAGTGGGGGGCGATTCTGCCGCAGGATCAGGCGCACATAACGCGGCAGGAGATCGAGCTAGTCAAAAGCGGCCTGCACTCAAAGCGGACGGCGATGGCGCGTTTCGGCATCCAGGACCCGGATGCGGAGCTGGCGCTAATCCGCGCGGAAGCAGAATGATCCCGGCCATCCCAACCGCACCAATTGGATTGCCCAGCCATCCCAACCGCACCAATTGGATTACCCTGCCATCCCAACCGCACCAACTGGATTACCCCGCCATCCCAACCGCACACAATTGGATTGCCCCGCCATCCTGACCGCACCCAATTGGATTACCCCGTCATCCTGACCGCACCCAATTGGATTGCCCCGCCATCCTGAGAGCAGCGCACTGAATTACCCTGTCATTCTGAGCGCAGCGCGACAGCGCGGAGTCGAAGAATCCAAGATGCCGTACTGCCACTCAAGGCGAGTGGCGCCGCGGCACGGCCACCCTACGTCGTTGGCACGCCGTTGCGTCCGTTCAGCAAGCCTTCGATCTTGCCCACGAACTCAGCGACGTGGTCGAGAATGCGCCGTATTTCCGCGGCGCCAAACCCGCTCTCATAGAATGTGGAATTGGTGTGCAGGGCGAGAACCTGGTTGAACAGAAGGCGATAGGTGTCATCACCTGTCTCCGAGCCGAGTTGACTAGAGGCTGCGAGGAGATGCCCCATGCTGCTGTGGGGCAGGCCACGGGCAGAAGCATAGGCTTTGATGGCCTGCTCTCCCGCCTCCCACCCCTTCTCGGAGGCAAAGTGCGCGGCATGGTGAAAATCTCCCCGCTCAAGCTCCTCATAGGCCTGCGTGAGATAGATCCGCCCCTGCTCGGCATATGTCCTGCCGTACCCGTTCACCATGCGGACAGTATAAGCGACGGGCGGGCGGCCAATGGCGAGATTCAGCCGGCAGTAGCGGGCGGCGGGAACTGAAGCTCGTCTTTGTACTCCCAATAGCACTCGAGGCACAGGGGCTTTTCCATTGTCGTGTGCCACTCTCGGCCACATGTGTGGCATTGCCCTGCAGTACCCGGATCGCCCTCGTCCAAATCGTAGTAGCAATCGCGGCAATAGGGCCTTAGCCTTAACTTTGTTCGGACGCGCACCTCGTCTCCGCAACTGATGCAGAATCCTTGGCGGGGCGGCTTTCCATCGCCGTCTGTCGGTTTCGCACGGGAAGCATCCTTGGCCTGGACCGTCTCGTCAGTGTCGGCTCCGACCGACGCAGCCTGGCTGCCCATCAGGCGCCTGGCTTCTTCGTATATGTTCCGATATAAGGTTGCATCCTCCAGCTTGCTGACGAGGATCCCCATTTCCGGGTTGCGGTACAAAGAGGTTTCTTGAAGATTGGCCGACGTAATGAGAGCGTCTTTCTCGTTCATGTAGCATTTGGCATGGAGGTGGGGGACAAACGAGATTTCTATTCCAAGCTCTTCGATAAACGGTATCTCTCTTCGCGTCGCCTTGGATTTCTTGGAGACAACGTGAACTCTTGTCCCTCCCGCCGCACTCTTCAAGAGCCCTCTGGTCTGATCGTCGAGGTGAATATAGGGGCTAATCAGGACTAATTCCTCGTTGGCTTCCCTAATGATTCTGTGCAGACTTTCGGTGATGCCGTCTCGGGTGAGGAATGTGGCCATGGTGGGAGTCCTCCTGAGTGGTGGTCCGTCATGCGGTTAGTATAAGGCACGGGCGGGCGGGCGATGGATTCCTGCCCCGGCAGGGATTAGGGCGCTGTGCATGGCCAAAAGGCTTGACACGGGGGTGGGGTGGGCATAGTCTGAACGTTGCGCCCTTCCCAAGTGGGAGGGTGCAAGCGCCTTAACAGTTGGATAGTGAGACAAAAAAGGAAGGCAGAGGTCTTCCGTTCAATTCGTACGAAGAGTTTGATCCTGGCTCAGGATGAACGCTGGCGGCGCGCTTCATGCATGCAAGTCGAACGCGAGACCGGGCTTCGGCCCGTGATTGAGTGGCGGACGGCTGAGTAACACGTGAGGAACTTGCCCTCCGGTGGGGGACAACCACGGGAAACCGTGGCTAATACCGCATGATGTCACGTTTCGTAAGGGATGTGACCAAAGATTTCGGTTGCCGGAGGAGAGTCTCGCGGCCTATCAGCTAGTTGGAGAGGTAATGGCTCACCAAGGCGATGACGGGTAGCCGGTCTGAGAGGATGATCGGCCAGAGGGGGACTGAGACACGGCCCCCACTCCTACGGGAGGCAGCAGCAGGGAATCTTGCGCAATGGGCGAAAGCCTGACGCAGCGACGCCGCGTGGGGGATGAAGGTTCTAGGATTGTAAACCCCTTTTGCTGGGGAAGAAGATCTGACGGTACCCAGCGAATAAGGCCCGGCCAACTACGTGCCAGCAGCCGCGGTAAAACGTAGGGGCCAAGCGTTGTCCGGAATTATTGGGCGTAAAGGGTGCGTAGGCGGCCCGGTCAGTCTCGTGTGAAAGCTCCCGGCCCAACCGGGAGAGGTCACGGGATACTGCCAGGCTTGAGGATAGCAGAGGAAGGTGGAATTCCCGGTGTAGCGGTGATATGCGTAGATATCGGGAGGAACACCTGTGGCGAAAGCGACCTTCTGGGCTATTTCTGACGCTGAGGCACGAGAGCGTGGGGAGCGAACCGGATTAGATACCCGGGTAGTCCACGCCCTAAACGATGAGTGCTAGATATGGGGGGTATCGACCCCCTCCGTGTCGTAGCTAACGCATTAAGCACTCCGCCTGGGGAGTACGGCCGCAAGGCTAAAACTCAAAGGAATTGACGGGGGCCCGCACAAGCAGCGGAGCGTGTGGTTCAATTCGATGCAAAGCGAAGAACCTTACCTGGGCTTGACATGTATCCAGTAGGAACCTGAAAGGGAGACGACCCGTCAAGTCGGGTAGATACACAGCTGTTGCATGGCTGTCGTCAGCTCGTGCCGTGAGGTGTTGGGTTAAGTCCCGCAACGAGCGCAACCCCTGTTGCCAGTTACATGTGTCTGGCGAGACTGCTCCGCACAACGGAGAGGAAGGTGGGGATGACGTCAAGTCATCATGGCGCTTACGCCCAGGGCTACACACACGCTACAATGGCCGGTACAACGGGCTGCGAAGGCGCGAGCCGGAGCGAATCCCATCAAAACCGGCCCCAGTTCAGATTGCAGGCTGAAACTCGCCTGCATGAAGTCGGAGCTGCTAGTAACCGCGTATCAGCATGGCGCGGTGAATACGTTCCCGGGCCTTGTACACACCGCCCGTCACGTCATGAAAGCTGGTAACACCTGAAGTCGCTTCGCCAACCCTTCGGGGAGGTCGGTGCCGAGGGTGGGACTAGTGATTGGGACGAAGTCGTAACAAGGTAGCTGTACCGGAAGGTGCGGCTGGATCACCTCCTTTCTAGGGAGACTGAACGCAACGCTTGTTTCGTCCTCACGGACGAGTCAAGACCCGCGCTCACAACCCAGGTCGGTCAGCGAGTCTCCTGACCCGGACATCCGGCGCCTGTGTGGCATGAACCGCCCCCTCGCGGGGCGGCGGAACCCCGGCCGGATCATGGACAGGACACCATAGACCGCTGCGCGCTACGGCGCACACAACGCAGTTGTTCGTTTGAAACAACAAAACTGAACCGAAGACCAAAGCCCCTTTCTCACTATCCAACTGCTAAGGTGTTTTCTTTCCCTACAACACGCCGAGACCGGACCGCATTGCCGCAAAGTGAATGGACATCTAAACTACCGTCATGGGACACGTTAACGTCGAGGTGACACTCTCCAATTCGGACGGATCGCGCTCGCGGCGGATCGAGGCGATGGTGGATACGGGCGCGACGTATACGTTCCTGCCCACCCGCCTCCTGCAGGAGTTGGGCATCGAGCCGTCCCGTACATCGCAGTTCCAACTCGCCAACGGAGACACCGTTGCGTACGCGCGCGGCGAAGTAACCATCCGCTATAACGGGTTCTCTCAGGTGACGCCCGTCATCTTTGCAGAGGATGACGCGATACCGCTCATCGGTGTCGTTACCCTTGAAGAGCTCGAACTCGCCGTCGATCCGGTAGCCGACACACTCATCCCCGCCACTCTGCGGCTTTGAGGGGTTTGAGAGGCTAGGGTAGGCTGGATTAGCAAATTGCCTTCTTCGCATCTGCGGCCGCCAAGAAAATCCTTGCAGCGTCTGACATACTCGTTTCCGCCAACTCGAGGGCCATTTGCTCTTCCTCAGTGATGACAATTGTGTAATAGGTAGCGGCCTGATATATGTGTGATGCGCTCTCATCGACGAGCGCGTCTACCTCCGCAAGGGCAATCGGAGCAGGAATTTCTTTCATTCTGAGGCTATTCTGTTGCAACTGCTCTAAAGCCGATAGTGCCGAAGCCTTCCATTCTTCGCTGAAGAGGGTGGGATTCAGTTTCCCTCGGCAAAGGCGTTGGGGTGGGTGTTCGGGTGGGTGTGGTAGTTGGAGCAGCCCGATTGCCCCAATGTACGCCCACATAAAGTTCATACAGGGTACCTCCACTAAAGGAGATAGGCGCAGCCGATGCGTACATCGTTGCCTCTGTCGCAACGCCAATCACAGCGCATGGGCAGGTGGCTGTCATTGTGGAGGCCGCAAGGGAGAGGCGGGCCTCGCTATACTGTCTGCATGATGAACGGATACGAAAAGACCTTCGTGGAACAGGGGCACGCCTTCCTTGAGCAGGCGTGGACTGAGCTTGAGGCTGAGGACTTGCACCAAGCCTCTGAGAAGGGTTGGGGCGCGGCCGCTCAGCTCGTCAAGGCCTACGCCGCCGAGCGCGGCCTGCCCCACAACAGCCACGGCCGCCTCATCGCGGCCGTCGGCCAGCTTGTCGCCGAGACGGATGATGACACCTACCGGACACTCTTCCACGAGGCCGGGGGCCTGCACAGGAATTTTTATGAGGGCGGCCTCACGAACCGGGACCTCCGTGGAAGCCTCGCGCAGGTTGGCGAGTTCGTTGACAGGATCAGTACGCTGCTGAACGGGCACTGACACACGGCCGTTGCCAACACGAGGCCTCGCTATACTGTCTGCATGATGAACGGATACGAAAAGACCTTCGTGGAGCAGGGCCACGCCTTCCTTGAGCAGGCGTGGACTGAGCTTGCGGCTGAGGACTTGCACCAAGCCTCTGAGAAGGGTTGGGGGGCTACCGCGCAGATCGTCAAGGCCTACGCCGCCGACCGCGGCCTGCCCCACAACAGCCACGGCCGCCTTATTGCGGCGGTCAGTCGGTTGATTGCGGAGACGGATGATGACACGTATCGCGCCCTCTTCCAAGCGGGCGGCTCCCTCCATACGAATTTCTATGAGGGTGGGTATACTACTCGTGAAATTCGTGGGAACCTCGAGCAGGTCAGTGAGTTCGTTGACAGGGTCAGCACGCTGCTGAACGGACGCTGACCACCCGGGGACGCGGATCGGGGGCAGTCACCGTTTCCCGATACGAGATACGGGGCGAAATGATGATGAGCGCCCCGCCGCCACTGACGCCGCACCCCTCCCCGTGCTATATTTTGTGCGCTGTGTCCTGACGATGGACACGTCGGACAACAAACCGGACCGGGAGGTAGGGAGATGACCCAAGAGAACGCGCAGCCTGAGATTATGTACACGACGCCGGCGGATCACGTCCGGCTCATCACCATGAACAGGCCGGAAACACTGAACTCGCTCACCATGGACGGCAACACCGCCATGCTCAACTATGTTCGTGAGTTTCGGGATGACCCGGATGCCTGGGTGCTCATCCTGACCGGCGCCGGCGAGCGATCCTTCTCCACCGGCCTTGATCTGCGCAGGCAGTCCCAGCAGGACGCCTCAAACGAGGAGCCGCCTCCTCCCCCGCAGGTGCCGAATGAGGGCCTGCACTCCTATCCGAGCATTGAGGTGTTCAAGCCCGTCATCGCCGCCATCAACGGCTACGCATTCGGCGGCGGGTCTGAGATGGCCCTCTGGGCGGACATCCGCATCATGTCTGAAAACGCGGAGATGGGACTGCTTGAGCCGCGCCGCGGCCTGCTCTCCATCAGCGGCACCACGCGCATGTCACGCGCCATCCCCATCGGCCTCGCCATGGAACTCATCATCACCGGCCGGCGCTACAAGGCCGCGGACTGCCACCGCATGGGCCTCGTCAGCCAGGTTGTGCCACAGGCCGAGCTGATGGACACGGCGATCGCCATGGCAACGGAGATTGTGACCGAGTGCTCGCCCATCGCCACGCGCGTCGCCAAGGAGCACATCATGCGGACCCTGCACCTGCCCACGCGTGAGGCGCTGCAGATCCAGTCCCTCAACAGCAACCGGCTGCGCCAGCTGTCCCCCAAGGACACGGCCGAGGGCCCGCGCGCCTTCGTCGAGAAGCGCAAGCCCCAGTGGGTTGGCGGCTAAGCACAGCACGGCAACCCGATACCGTCCGAACAGAACACGAGGGCGCAACGGTACCCGCGGCTCGCATGCGAGCCGCGGGTACCGTTCTTCGTGTAGTCCAAGCCGCCTTGTTCCCTGTCCCATCGCTGATGCCCCGCTTTATGGCGGGAGCGGCCACGACGAGACGTGCTCTAACAGGGTCATCCATAGTAGGCATTGAGGGCATCGGGCAGGAGCTTTGAAGCAGTAGCGAGAGCAATGTTCCATTTGCCGGAAGCCGCTTTCCCAATCATGCTGTCCCGCCACGCCTGTACCTTGGGGCCATTGCTTGCATTAGGCTCTGA
Organism: Dehalococcoidia bacterium; assembly: GCA_965214725.1. Classification (GTDB taxonomy): domain Bacteria; phylum Chloroflexota; class Dehalococcoidia; order UBA6926; family UBA6926; genus VXMO01. The sequence goes on from OZ243973.1 coordinate 946,367, forward strand.
GGAGATAGCGTCCCTGATTTGCTCAATGTCTTCCGTATCGACATTGAGTTCACGCAGGAAAGTCAGGAGCGACTCCAAGTCACCCTCTTGGACGTTCGTGCCGCTTTGGGCCACATGCTCACCACTGGCGACGACATTGCGATCACCGTAGATGTTGATATTGAAAAGGTTCCGGACGACGTCACGTTCAACCGTATTTTGGTCCAAATTGTCCGCGGTGATGTTGCTCTCTTGCAGACCGAGCAGGAAATCTAGAAGCTTGTTCTTCACTTGGTCAAGAATGCCAAGGATCATGTGCGGAAGTATTTGTCGATGTGCATCAGCGAGAAGGAGGTCTCCCGACATGTGTATGGAGTCACGAGCAAGCATAACCATCTCTTGCGGCCACCTCATTTGAAGGGCCTCACCGGCTATTGCTGCTTGAGCCTCCAGAGATCCCACCCCGTCATAGAAGATCAGGTTCTCAGCAAAGTTCTTTACATCATCTGGCAGCGCGTATGTGGGGATCACAAAATTCTTTACTCCGCTCCCAAATGGGCCGCTAAAGGTTCCGAGATTGGTGGGGTTGAATCGCCGGTAGTCAGGCACGTTCTCCCGGCTGGGGTACCCGGCAAGCTCGAAATCAACCCATTCTCGAAATTCCGGCACGCCTAATTCGCTCGCAAGTATTTTGGCTTTCCTCAGAGTGTTGGAGATACCGGCCGATTCGTCGACCAGGTCAGCGCGGATGTCATCGAGCAAACTCATGATGAAACCTCCTGAAACCCTTCTGGGTCTTCGATTCGCACGAGCACAGCATGGCTACTGATCCCAGTATCCTTACCCCGCAAAACCCGATGGATGCCCGCTTTCGCGGGCATGAGGGGACGGAGGGCGGGCATGAGGGGGCCCTAGTTTGTCATTCTGAGCGCAGCGAAGAATCCTGAGTTCACCGATGACGTATCATGGTGGGGTGGGGTATGGTCAGACTGGCTGAGAGTGGGGCAGGATTGGCTGGGGGGATAATCGCATGGACAGACCGGTACCGAGTCATGAGGAGTTGCGGGCGCAGTTGGCCATGCTTGGTGTCGGCATTGATGACGCCGCCCTGCCCGGCCTCCAACGCCGCGTCGCCTTCTATCAGGAGGCCATGAACCGCCTCGATTCCATCGATTTCGGCCTCACAGAGCCCGCCCTCGTCTATGACCCTGACGCCGCGGCGGATGGCCGCTAGCATGAACGAGGAGCGCGTCGGCCTCTCCCTCACGGAGATTGCGCGCCGCATCCATTCTCAGGAGGTCTCCGCGACCCACGCGCTGGAGGATGTGCTTGAGCATATCGCCCATGCGGATGACACGGTCAACGCATTCGTCACCGTCCTGCGAGATCAGGCCCTGCAAGAGGCGGAGGCTGCGGATCATATGCTCCGCGCCGGCCATCTGCTCGGCCCGCTCCACGGCGTCCCCATCGCCATCAAGGACATCCTTGCGACGGACGGCATCACCACCGCGGCCGGGTCAAAGATCCTGGCGGACTGGAAACCGGACTTTGACGCGACCGTTGTCCGCAAGCTGCGGCAGGCCGGCGCAGTCATCATCGGCAAGACCAACCTGCATGAGTTCGCATTTGGCGTGACGACGGAGAACCCGCATCACGGCAACACGCGCAACCCGTGGAATCCTGACCATGTGCCGGGCGGGTCGAGTGGCGGCTCCGGCGCCGCGGTCGCCATGGGCATGGGCTATATGGCCATCGGCACGGACACGGGCGGCTCCATCCGCATCCCGGCCACGCTCTGTGGCGTCTCCGGCATCAAGCCGACATACGGACGTGTCAGCCGTTATGGCTGCCTGCCACTGTCATGGTCGCTTGATCACGTCGGCCCTCTCGCGCGGACGGCGGAGGATTGCGCCCGTGCGCTGCAGGCCCTTGCCGGACATGATCCGCTCGATCCCACATCCGCCAACCGTCCCGTGCCGAATTATCTGGCGACGCTGAATGACCCGATTGACGGCTTGACCATCGGCATTCCCGGCGAACCGTTCTGGGATCCGATCGATCCCGAGGTTGAGGCGGCCGTACGCGCAGGCATTGATGTCCTCAAGGGGCTCGGCGCGCGCATCGTCGATATCGATTTTCCGCTGGCCGATGACCTCACCGCCATGCAGACGTCCATCCTGTTCGCGGACGCCGCCGCCTACCATCACACATGGATGCGGGAACGGCCGGAGGATTATGACGCGCGGGTGCTGGCCGGCCTGCAGCAGGGAGCCACGATCCCGGCCGTTGACTATGTGAATGCCACGCGCCTCCGTTCCATCCTGCGCGAGGAGATGCGTGACGTGTGGCGGCGCGTCGATCTGCTCGCCCTGCCCACAACGCCCATCACCGCGCCCAGAATTGGCCACGCATATGAGACAGTTCCGGTTGGCAGCGGCGAACTGCAGCTGACGCGCGCGCTGACCCGCAACATGGGCCCGTTCAACCTGCTCGGCACACCGGCCATGACCGTCCCGTGCGGTTTCAGCAGTGATGAGCTCCCCATCGGCCTGCAGATTGCCGGACCGTCATTTGATGAGGCAACCGTGCTCCGCGCCGGGCACGCCTACCAGAAGGAGACTGATTGGCACACCTGGCGGCCGCCCACGGACACCACGCCTTAGCCGCCGCGTGAGCCACTCCACGAGACAACCATGACATCGCCGACGGACATCACCGCGCTGACCCTGAGTGACATCTCCGCGCGCATCCATGCGCGAGAGGTGTCCTGCCAGGAGGTTGCGCGCGCGCTGCTTGACCGCATCGCACGTCTTGAGCCAACGGTGAATGGCTACGTGGCCGTGCATGAGGAACGGGCACTGGCGCAGGCGCGCGCCGCGGACGCCCTGCTGGCCGCCGGCGTTGATCATGGCCCCTTGCACGGCGTCCCCATCGCCATCAAAGACCTCTACGCGGAGCGCGGCATCCCATCGTCTGCCGGCTCGAGCATCCTCGCGGATTGGGAGCCGGATGAAGACTCAACGGCCGTGTACAAGCTGCGGCAGGCCGGCGCCATCATCATCGGGCGTGCCAACATGGATGAGTTCGCCTTTGGCGGCACCACGGAGAACACGCACTATGGCGTCACGCACAACCCGTGGGACGTAGAGCGCAGTTCCGGTGGTTCATCGGGCGGCTCAGGCGCCGTCGTCGCGGCGCGCATGGCCTATGCCGCCCTCGGCACAGACACCGCCGCCTCCATCCGCAACCCCTCGCATTTCAACGGCGTGACCGGCATCAAACCATCCTTTGGGCGCGTCAGCCGGTCCGGTGTCGTTCCGTTGGCGTGGACGCTCGACCACGCAGGCCCGCTTGCGCGGAGTGTGGAGGATGCCGCCCTCGTCCTCAGCGCCATCTCAGGGCATGACACGAAGGACGAGACATCATCACGCCGGCCTGTGCCGGATTATGCAGCGAACCTGGCTGTGGACGTTGGGCGGCTGCGCGCCGGCATCGTACGCGGCTATTTCTGGGAGCCCATTGTGCCGGAGGTGGCAGACCTGAATGAGCAGGCGTACGATGCGCTGCGCGGCCTGGGCATGCAGCTTGAGGACATCACCCTTGATCACACGGACGTGCTGCCCGCCCTGTTCGCCACCATCCTGCCCGCGGAGGCGGCCGCCTATCACCACCGCTGGATCCGCGAGGGGAGGGGCGGCGAGTACGGCTACGCGATTCTCGACCGCCTGATCCCCGGCTATGCCATACCGGCCATGGACTATGTGAACGCCCAGCGCGCCCGCGCCCTGTGGGATGAATCCGTCCGGCGCGCCCAGAGGACATATGACGTTCTTGTCATGCCCACCGTTCCCTATACGGCGGCCAAGATCGGCCAGATAATGGTGCAGGTTGGCGATGGCGAGGAGGAGGCCTCATTCCTGCGGACCCGCAACCTCTTCCCGTTCAACCTCACCGGGATGCCCGCCCTCAGTGTGCCCATCGGCTTTGATGGCGCGGGGCTGCCCGCCGGGATGCAGATCATCTCCAACGTCTGGGATGAGCAGACCGCATTCGATATCGGCCACGCCTACCAGAACGCGACAGACTGGCACACACGGGCGCCGGCGCTGGGTTAGGGGCGCCGCGCTCTTAGGGGCGTCGCATCAGGGGACCGGCTCCCGATTCCATCACCAGAGACGTGGGCAGGGGCCATGCGTCATCGTCAAGGCTAGACTGGCATATCAAGAATGTCAGAGCCGCAAGGGCATGCCAGAACGCCGCCACATAGAAGTCATATGGCATCAGTATTGCGGCTGGCAGGGCAAGCGCCACCAGCGCAAGGCAGGCATAGAGTGTCGTGGCGATGATGCCGGGAGTCGTCACGCGGCTCTTCGTACGGAGGCTCCGTACCACAACAAACGCCGTCGCCACCCCGACAACGGTGAGCAGCCCCATGACAGCAAGAATCATCGAGGGGGCGCACTCCCACGCAAAGCAATCCATGACATCGCCTCTCACTGCGAGCCAGGCATACACGCCGGATGCGCCAAGGACGGCTGCGATGGCCAGGAGAGTGGCCATGGTGGCACGCTGGCCGTCAGGGCGCATGGCGCCAAGAAAATGGGGAGCCACACTCGTTTCCTGCCCACGCATGATGACCTGAACTTGCACCACCAACAGGAGGAGCATGGCAACGCCGAGATAAACAGGAGGCTCAAAGAAACCGATGCCCGGCATCGGAATAGTCATTCCAAATGCAACGTATATGACGATGAGCAAGAAATAGGAAAAGGCTCTGTCCTGATTGGTGATGGCATCCGTCGAGGAGATCGCTCTGACTATGGATCGGATGCCGATGCAAAGCATAATCAACATACCAAAGATTGCTACGATTCGGATGGTATACATCACTGCCAGCATTACGTTCGGCAAGCCGCCATCCCACGCGAACGACAGCCACGCAACGGCTAGCCACACGATCCCAGCTGCGAAAAGCGCGCTGGCCGACAAGGCGCCGGCCAGCGCAAAAGATGCAGACCGAAGGCCTCTCATCAGCTGACTATCGAGTCACATCTACTAAGGGCATTTTGCCTATCCCATTGAATCATGTTTGCCATAACCTCAGCCCGATGATCCCCTGCCCCCTAAGGAACGTGGGGATGGGTAGAGAAATGCGCGGCGGGGTCTAGCCGGTTATCTGAACGGCGCCCATCGTCGTGGTGACGTTCAGCGCCAGCCGCGGACCGTCCGTTGGCCGGTTGGGGCGCTCATCCTTGACGGCCCCCAGCTTGAAATCGCCGTTCGTCTCTATCACCCAATCATCAGGCACACGCAGCGTGATGTTCGCCATCTGTGACGCGAGCGAGAGGGATGCGCCATCCTCGGCGAGTCGCGCAGATGTGAGGTCAAGCTCCACATTGCCGAGAGACACGGACACCTCGCCGCCTACAAATGCCTGAGACGACACGATGTAGCGGGTGGCGGTGGCGGCGCCGGTGAGGTGAATCTCATCCTGAGACGTCTCAATCACATTACTGCCGCGGACGATCTCCCCGCCCTCTCCGGTGGATGGCGCTGAACGCCGATGGCTCCCGAACCACCACATGAGCAGGCCAACCAGCACGAGGAGGCCGGCCACTATCGACAGCCACCCAGCATCGCTCCAGCGGATCATCTGAAAGATCCATAGAGCCCCGCCGGCGAAGATCAGCACGCTTGTCAGGTGCCGGTTGCGCACCGATGCAGTGCTTGAGAGACCGAATATCAGGCCAGGCCCAATGAACCGTGTCCAGGATAGATCAGAGAAGATCAGGCCGATGCTGATGGCAAAGGCCAGCCCCAGTATCGTCATAACGGCTAGCACCAGCAGCAAGGGGATTCCATGTCGTGATGGTTGATTCGATGTCATATCCTTCTTCCTCTTTGCCTTGATTGACCTTCGATCGATGGCCGGATGGAGGTGACTTAGTCTTCTACCGTGACGCGGCCGAGGGTGGTGGATGTCCGCAGGCGCAGGGCACGCCCCTCCGTCGGGTGGCTGCTCCGCTTATCTTCGATATCTGCAAGGACGGCTGACCCGTGTTGGTGAACGACCCACTCCCGCGGCACATTGAGTGTGACACCACCAAACGTCGCGGAAACCTGCAGGTCTGCTCCGTTCTCGTGGAGTTGGGACTGCCGCAGATCAACAGTGATCTCGCCGAACGTCGCCGCCAGCGTCCCGCCCTGAAATGCCTGCGCCATGATGGATCGGCTCGTGTTCGAAAAGGTCGCCGTCAGGTCAATCGTATTCACGTCGTCGGTCAGGACGGTGGCATCGCCGGGCGCTGTGGCGGAGCGGCGCCCGCCCACGTTGCTGCGCTCCAAAAGGATGCCCACACCGATGGCGATGATGATGAGCGGCCACAAACTGCCCATCCCAACACCCGCCCCCAGAGCGTCTGCTAGGAAGATGGCGCCGACCACAATGCCGACCATACCAAGCCACACAGGCCCGCGAACGAGGAACATGAGACCAAACACCATCGGCACAAGCGGCCAGAGGATATTCCAGAAATCGAAGCTCAGCAGGTTGCCGCCGAGTAGGAGGAGGCCAAGCGCGATGAGGATGGCGGCGGGCAGAACACCCCGTGAACGCTGCATCGCTGCCTTAACCGATGAAGCGCCCGCCCACGGTGTCACGCACGGGCGCAGGCTTACTACTCGTCACGCTGCTCAAGTTCCCTCAGGAAGTCCTCAACGTCAGGCGCGAGGCGGGGCGGCTCCTGCTCATCCATCTCGCCAATCTCGCCCTGATTCGACCCAACCTCACTGTCGTAGGCCTCCTCAAGCTGCTTGACGAGGTTGCGAACGCGCGGCTCCCGCTGCGCCATGCGGTCAATCTCCGCATACTGCCTATCGCCGTCCTGTTCAATCTTGGTCAAGTCTGAGATGCGGAAACTGTAGATGGGTGATAGCAGTTTCAGGAGTTTCTCTTGGCCCCGATGATCCTCCTCAAGACGCGCGTACGGCGGCAGCTGAATCAACGCTGAAAGCGTCTCAACGCCGCGCCTCACCAGTTCCTGCGTGGCAATGGCCATCATGCTGGTGGGGCCCTCATAGTTGGAGGTGCGGACACCGGCGCGCTCCAGAAGCTCCTGCACAACGGGATCAGACGCCTGCCCGCTCGCCAAGAGCGGCCGGGTGTGCGGCGAGGAGCCGTACATGGCGCCCACCTGGCAGTAGCGTTGAACATTCAGCCGATCCACCAACTCCAGCAGGGATTCAACGAAATCCTCGCCGTTGGAATGCGGCTCCAGGATGTGCATGAACACGAAATCATTGCCCCCGTCACCCTGCGCATACCGCACAATGGTGTTGGGAATCTCAACGATGCGCTCGCCGTTTCTGCGATACAGCATGGGGCGGTAGCGCGTGAGATCATAGAACTGGCTGGGGCGGGCAAGCCGCCCCAATTCCGTCGCGCTAAACTGGGCTTCAAGCGTGCTAAGGGTCAGCGTCCCCACTGACCCAACATCAATCCACGGCTGGAGGATGGCGAAAATGTGCGGGTCACGCAATTCCGGCAGTGGTTCCTGGACTTCAAAGGCGCCAATGCGCATAGTTCCTCCCCTCAGTCACCCCTCCCTCTACCTCCCGGTCTCGGGCGACGGTTGGGGCTGGACTTATTATAAGTCTCTTGCTGATTGCATGCGCGGCGCAAGATGAGTGGCCGTGCCGAATAGCATCCTCGCCGTGCTGGCACACCCGGATGATGAGACGTTCATGATCGGCGGCACGCTCGCCCTGTACGCATCACGCGGGCATCACGTCCATGTGCTGTACGGCCCGTTCGGCCCGGAGTCGGACGGCGCGCCGTCGCCTCAGCGACTCGACGAGCTGCAGGCCGCCGCCAACGCGCTCGGCATCGCCGGCCACACAATCCTTCCCGCCGGCCCCACACTCGCTGACGTGGAAAACCGGGGCGACGACGTGATTCAGCGCCTCGCCGCCGACATCGCCGCTGAGATCCGTGAGAGGCGTCCCGACATCGTCATCACGTTTGACGCGACGGGCGGCACAGGCAACATTGACCATATCCTCATGGGCGCAGCAACGCTGCGCGCCATTGAATCGCTGCGTGGCATCACCGTGCCGCGCCTGTACGCCGCCGTCTTTGGCCGCCGCCTGCTTGCGGCCGGGCTGCGCCTGGGGAGATTGAGTCGGCAGCGCGGCTCACATGATCTGCGTGGTGCGTTGCAGATTGCACGGGAATCGCAGCGCCCAACGACATTGATCGACGTGCGGAGCGCGCTCGAGCGGCGCCGTGAGGCCGCACGCTGCTATGTGACGGCGTTGGAGGAGGGCGCGTGGTGGATGCGGCGATGGGAGCTGCTGTCACCACGCCTGCGCCGCCTCATCGCCCCGCGAGAACTCTACGCGCGAATCATCCCCCCGCCGCGCGCGGGAGAGGGCATGCAGACAGACATATTTGGCGCGGAGTAGCGCCGGTACCTAGGGCGTAGCGGGCTCGCCAGCGAAACGAATGATATCTGCGTCAACTCTATCCTTGAAATCGTCGAGTGCCGGATACTGCACATCGGCATTGCGCGTCAGATAGCGGGAATCACGTGGGCTGAGCTCGTCCATGTCGCTGTGGACGACGATGCTGACGAACTGAACGGATGCCTTCTGAAGCTCCAACAGCGAGATTGCGACTACTTTCGCCTTGTCTCCTCCCAGCACTCCAAAAACATAGAATTGGCGATGATTGTACGTGAGGGACCAGTCAACTGTCACCGGATAATCATCAAGTGGAGTTATGTCTTTGTGGGGTTCGAATTTGCTCAGCTCGCTGGGGACATACGTGTCAAGGTCATCATAGAAGCTGCTCCGAATGACCTCCCTGCTCCAGTACCGCATATTGCACACTTTCTGGATACAGCCTGCGAAGCGGAGAATCGACTCATAGAGGCTATTGATCGGGGCCTCGAGGTGGAGATTACCGCCATCATTGGCAATCCCATTGTTGTGCAGGATGCTATCGAGGATCCGTTGCCTCGCGGGCGTACTGAAGTCAAAGGTGTAGGATAGGCGCATGAGAGCGAGTCCAAAATCACACACCCGAACAAAGCCGTCGCCGGACGAGCTGTCTTGCAAATATATGTCAATTATGTCGCCGTCTTCATGGAAGATGGGTGCAACAACCTGATAGGAGCCCGGCCGTTTCTCCTGCAACTCAAAACGATCGCCAGGTACTCGGTTGAGCGCCGCTTCAATCAGTTCACGGTTCATCGAACAGCCTCACCTGAAGCAATTCCGGAAAGTAGTCATCATAGTCGGTTACCCCAATTTCGCTCAAGAACGCACGCACTGCCTCATAAAACGTCTCATACCGGTCAGTTGGCTCCCTCTTCAGTACGCGTGGTTGCAAATGTCCCGCAGAAAGCTCGTCTTCAGTGAGAAGGTGAATGTGGGGGCGGGCGAAGTGCGCGTCCCGAGCGACCTGATCTCTTCCATGTGGCCCATTGTACCGAACCAGCGTGATTGTGCCGGCCAGACTCGATCCTGTCCTTTATCGGAGCCCTATCGAGAAATTCTCAGTAAAGGTCCTGTGCTGCCGGAGGAAAACCTCGAATCTCTCAGCGCCATCTGGCGTCGAGCGCAGATGGAGGTTGGCGCGTCGATGTTGATCCTCTTCTAGGTAACCGGTGCGAGGTTCCCGTGTGATTATGGCTTTTGGGCATCGGATGAGCTCGCCGATTTCTTCGTCAGAGTACATGACTCAAAATAGACAGCGCGCCTATCCCCGGTGGCCCTACCCCGCCGGTTCTAGTTCTGTCTCTTGGCGGCGTTCTCGCCGCAGCAGGCGGTAGACGACCGGGATGACGATGAGCGTCAGCACCGTGGATGTCATCAGCCCGCCGATAATGACCGTCGCAAGCTCCGCGCCGATGATGCCGCCCGCCTGCTCTTCCTCCAGCGCGAGCGGGAGCAGCACAAAGCTGGTGGTGAGGGCCGTCATCAGAATGGGGCGGATACGCGCCTGACCGCCTTGAATGAGGGCGTCCGGGATGCTCAGCCCGCGCGCTCGCAGTTGATCCACAAAGGCGATGAGGACAACGGCATTGGTCACAACCAGGCCGATGAGCATGAGGAGTCCCATCAATCCGGGTAGGCTCAGCGCCCGTCCGGTCACGGCCAGGCCCGTCCATGCCCCCGTAAATGCCAGCGGCACGGCGATGAGAACAATCAGTGGTGTGATGAAGGACCGCTGTGCCAGGAACATGACCACGTACACGAGGCCGGCGCCGATGAGCATGGCGATAATCATTTGCGTAAAGACTTCTTGGATATCGCTGAACGCGCCGCCCGTCTCCCGATCCACGCCCGGCGGCAGACCCACCTCCGTAACGATGCGATCAACCTCCGTGTTGACGCCACGCGCGTCCTGCGCGGTAATCACGCCGGATATCGTGACCGTGCGGCGCCCATCCACACGCGTGATCGGCACCACTGCCAGCCCTAGTGCCTCCACCGCAGTCAGGGAGATGGCATCTGAGCCGACGTTGATCACGCCGTCAATCTCGCTCAACGGACCTATCAGGCTGTCTGATGCCTCCACCAGGCTCTCATAATTGTCACTGATCAGACGCAGTTCGAGGTCTCCGGCCGGCGGCCCGCCTCCCTGCGCCTGTTGGATTGATACTGATCGCTGAGGTCCGTCAAGAGCCGCCTGCAGCCGATCCGAAATCACGGTCGCGTCCGCCTCCTCCGTCAAACGTACGGACATCGCGATGGTGCGTCCGCTGGCGCCGGTGCCGCCCGGGCCCGCAAAGCCGCCGGCGCCGCCGAGGTTGGACGTATACACCTCCACCTCGCCTGCGAGGCGCATTTCCTCGATGAACCCCTCTGCATCATCCAGATATCCCTGCATGACGCCGGGCTGGGTTCCTGGCGGCGCCTCAATCCGAACAGTCAGCAGGTTCTGCACGCTGCCCGGCAGGAACCCGATCGGGACATTGGTCAGCAGCGCCACGCTCCCTCCGAACAGGACAATCGCGCCGAGAATTGTCAGCAGCTTGTGCCCAAGCGCCCATGTAATGGTCGGCGTATAGATACGCACGAGGCGGCGCAGCAGGAACTCTTCCGCCGTACCCGCCTCGCGGCGGTTGATCAGGATACTGGCCAGAACCGGCACGACCGTCAGCGCGACGGCCAGGGAGGCGATCAACGAGTAGGTGATGACGAGGGCGAACGGCAGGAAGAATTCGCTGACGATGCCGCCAATAAAGCCAAGCGGCGCAAAGACGGCAATCGTCGTCAGGGTCGCAATGGTGATGGGCAGGGCAACCTCTCTGGTGCCCTCAAATGCTGCGTGGACCCGATCCTCGCCATCCTGGATATGTCGGTAGATGTTCTCCATGACGACGATAGAGTCGTCGACGACGCGCCCCGCCGCGATGGCAAGGCCGCCAAGCGTCACAATGTTCAGGCTGACTCCCTGCAGATTCATGATGATGATTCCGATGACGAGGCTCGCCGGAATCGAGATTGCCGTCACAAAGGTGGGACGGATGCTGAGCAGGAACGCAAAGATGACCAGAATGGCGAGGGCGGCGCCCAGCGCAACCTCCCGCCCAAGCGAATCGATGGAGTTCTGGATCTCCGGCCCCTGGTTGGAGATCTCCGTGAACTGCATGTCCGGCGGCAGTCCCAGTTTGATGTTCTCAAGCTCCGCCAGCGCCGCGTCCACCACCTCAACCGTATTGTCGTCCGCCCCCTTGACCACATCAATGGTCAGGCTCGGCTTACCGTTGGTGCGGCTGATGACGCCGTCCGCGCCGGAGTTGGCGGGTATCTCGGCGCGTTCCACACCGGGCACGGCATTCAGGCGGGGGAGGATATCGCTCTCCACAAGCGCCTGCAGCTCGGCCGCTGTCTGCTCGCTCCGCACAGACACCTGCAAGACAGGGAATTGATCGAAATTCAGGCGGCTCACGGAGGGGGCGGCAGCGGGCGGCGGCAATTGCAGGGCATCAACACGGGCCTGCACCGTCTCCTCAATCGCGGCCATGTCTGTCCCGAACTCGAACTCGGCAAAGACAAGAGACGTTCCCCGCGAGGAGATGGACTGCACCAGCAGCACGTCATCATGCTCCTGCATGATGCGCTCCAGCGGAATCGTCACATCTTCAAGGACCGTGTCCGGCGGCGCGCCCGGGTAGATCGTCTGCATTGTGATGAGCGGGAAATCAACGGATGGGAGGAACTCCACTTCGAGGCGGGTGTATGACCAGATCCCCGTCGCTATCAGGGCGACGAGGATGATGATGGTTGCAATGCGCGCGCGCAGAGCAAGACGCGTTACTAACATCCCGATATAACTCTCCGAATCAGAGGGGCAGGATTGTGAACTCTATCACCAATCCAGTATGCGCAAATTCTAGCACACGGCAAATCAGACGGAGATTCTCCGCTCCGTCAACATGCGCTGTACCGTGATGCCAATCTGCCCCGGGCTATCGACCACATAGCAGCCGGCGTCACGCAACGCCTCCTTCTTGGCCGCCGCCGTCGCCGCCGTCCCTGTGATGATGGCGCCCGCGTGTCCCATGCGGCGGCCGGGCGGGGCCGTTGCCCCTGCGATGAACCCCGTCACCGGCTTGCTCATATGATTCTTGATGTACTCCGCCGCCTCCTGCTCCGCCGTCCCGCCAATCTCGCCGATCAGCACAACCGCGTCCGTGTCAGGATCGTTCTCAAAAAGCTCAAGGATGTCTCGATGCCGCATCCCGATGATGGGATCACCGCCCACGCCGACGCATGTGGATTGCCCGATGCCCAGCGCGGTGAGCTGTGAGACCGCCTCATAGGTGAGCGTGCCGGAGCGGGACACGACGCCGATGCGCCCCTCTTGATGGATATTGCCGGGGATGATGCCAACCTTTTGGCGCTCTCTGACGCTGGTGAGCCCCGGGCAGTTCGGGCCGATAAGCCGCACACCCTTCTTGGCGAGATACTGCGCAACCTGCGCCATGTCCAACGTTGGCAGGCCGTCCGTAATGCAGACAATGAGCTCAACGCCCCCCTCCGCCGCCTCAAGCAGGGCATCCGTCGCGAACGCGGCAGGTACAAAGATGAGGGACACATTCGCGCCCTCCTGCTCAACCGCCTCGCGCACGGAATCATACATCGGGCGATCGATATGCGTCGTTCCGCCGCGCCCCGGTGTGACGCCCGCAACAACGTTCGTGCCAAAGTCGATGCACCGTTCGGTCTGGAAAGTCCCCTCGCGGCCGCTCATGCCCTGAACAAGGACGCGGGTATTGTCGCCAACAAGAATGCTCATCTGGGTTCGTCTCCTCGTGGTCGTATTGTCGTGATAGTCGTGCGGTGTAGGCGCATCGCCTCAGTAGTCAGTTGATGTCTCTGACCTTCTGCGCGGCGTCATTGAGATCACTCGCCACAGCGACGGTGATGTCAGAATTGCGCAGGATCTCCGCGCCCTCGTCGGCGTTCGTACCCGTCATCCGCACGATGATCGGCACATCAACCTCAACCTCCTTGTAGGCGGAGACGATGCCGTTCGCGAGGACATCACAGCGCAGGATGCCGCCAAAGACGTTGATGAGAACCTTCTTGACGTCAGGGTCTGACACGATGATCTTGAACGCCTCAGCAACCTGCTCTTCCGTGCCGCCGCCGCCAACGTCAAGGAAATTGGCAGGCGCATGGCCGACCTGCGCGATGACATCCATTGTGGCCATCGCAAGCCCGGCGCCGTTCACCATACAGCCGACATCACCATCAAGCTTGACGTACTGCACGCCCTTGTCATTCGCGTTGCGCTCCAACGGGTCTTCCTGATCCGCGTCCCGCAGGTCTGCAAGGTCACGATGCCGAAAGTGGCCGTTCTCGTCCGTATCAATCTTGCCGTCCGCCGCAAGCAGCGCGCCATCACCGGTGACGACCAGCGGGTTGATCTCCACCAGATTGAGGTCGCGGGCCATGAAGGCGTTCACAACTCCGCCGAGCAGCGCGCCAAAGGGCCGTGACAGCGAGGCGTCAAGCCCGAGCGCCGTCGCAACGCGCCGTCCAACAAACGGCTGATAGCCGATGAGGGGATCGATGTGGATCTGCGTGATCTTCTCGGGTGCTTCCTCGGCGATCTCCTCAATCTCCATGCCGCCGGCCGCTGAGGCGATGATGACGGGCGACTTTGCCGCGCCGTCCACCGTGACGCTCAGGTACAGCTCCTGGGCGATATCGACCGGCTCCTCAACGAGAACGGTATTGACGGGCACGCCCTGCGGGCCGGTCTGCGCGGTGACAAGGTTGGAGCCGAGCAGGCCGGCGGCGAATTCCGCAGCCTCGCCCGGGCTTGATACCACCTTGACGCCGCCCGCCTTGCCGCGCCCACCCGCGTGGACCTGTGCCTTGACGACGGCGCGTCCGCCGAGTTCCTCCGCGATGGCGCGCGCCTCATCCGCCGTACTAGCGACTCGTCCATTCGGGACAGCCACGCCGAACGACTTGAGCACCTCTTTTGCCTGATATTCGTGAATCTTCATAGAATCCGGACTCCCTTTCCGCCAGATGATCGTACGGCTAGTGTCATACACACACGGAAACGGCGCAAGCACCGCCGACATTCCCGCGCCCCCATCCGTCATTCTGGCAAAGGCCAGAATCCATCGGGCCCGCAGCCTCCGCCCCGTATCCCTCCGCCAGCCGCGCCACCACCCCTCATACCCGCTCTCCCTTCACCTCATACCCGCCCCCTCCCCTCATACCCGCGAAAGCGGGTATCCATCCCCCCGGCCCCTGCCGGAAAGACGGCGGACAGCACCTCCCTCTCCCTTTTCTTTGACATCCCGCCACGCCTCTAGCAGACTATCCCTACCACGGAAGCCTACGCACTGAACTGAGGCGTAGATCGTTTTGCATTGAGACAGGGAACCCCTGTCCCCTTGCGGATCTACGTTGATCTTGGGCTTCCGTGGTAAGAAACCCGGTCTCGATGCCGCAGGGGGGCACTCAGATTGGCCACGCTCAACGTTCCCAACCGAACACTGTTCATTGGTGACAACCTTGACGTGCTGCGCGGCATCAACTCCGAGAGTGTCGACCTCATCGCCACAGACCCGCCATTCAACAAGGGCGTCAAGGCCTTTGAGGGCATCACGACGGCGGGTGACAACGTTAGCTACTCCGATGTATGGACATGGGACGATGTGCAGGCCGAATGGACGGCTGCCATCTTCAACGAGCATCCCGCGCTCTACAGCGTGATACAGGCCGCCAACGCAAGCGCCGGGGATGACATGGGGGCGTTCCTGTGCTGGCTCGCTGTCCGCGTTTTAGAGATGCGCAGGATACTAAAGCCAACCGGAAGCCTTTACCTACATATTGACCACACCGCGCACGCATACGCGAAGGCGATGTTAGATGCCATATACGGACGCAAACAATTCCGCAATGAGATTGTGTGGCAACGGACATCAGGACGTCGTGCCGCGAATCATTGGGGTAACGCCCACGACATCTTGCTCTTTTACACCAAGACAAGTCTTGCTCCATTCAAACCGCAATACACCGAACTCGCAGCGAGTGCGGCCGCGCATTATCGCTATAGCGACAATAAGGGAGTCTACCGCGTCGACAACGTCAACGCACCAGAGCGTGGTACGGGCGGCTACTACTATAGCCTCGATATGGGGGAGCGCCCTCCAGGAAACGGTTACAGGTTCCCTCGCGAAAGAGCTCTAGAGTTGCTCGCTGAGGGAAGGCTCATCGTGCAAAATGGCAAGGTGCCAGTTCAGAAGAGGTATCTCGCCGAATCTAAGGGTACGCAAGTCAACACAGTGCAAACTGACGTTCCGCCTGTTGTTGGAGCTAACAAATCCGAGCGCACCGGCTACCCTACCCAAAAGCCGCTTGCCTTGTATGAGCGCATCATTAAGGCGAGCAGCAATGAGGGCGATGTCGTGCTGGACCCGTTCGCGGGCTGCGCGACGACGTGTGTGGCCGCCGAGCGGCTCGGCAGGCAATGGATTGGCATCGACATCAACGAGAGGGCGCTCACCGTTATCCGTGACCGCTTGCAGAGTGAGGTCATCGGCAGCATGGCGTGGGACACCATTGTCGGGACACCGCAGGAGCCGCCCACGCGCACGGACGGCGGCAAGGCTGTTGCGCCGGAATTGCGCGTCGTCAGCCGTAAACGCAACGCCCCACGCCTCCCCACCCGCGAGATTCGGGAACGGCTAAAGATAGAGGACGGTCAACGCTGCCAGGGCTGCGGTTGGCAGCCTCCCTACCTTGATTACCTGCAAGTCGATCACAAGAAGCCGCGCTCGCTAGGCGGCGCGGACGAGATGGACAACTACACGCTGTTATGTGACCCGTGCAACCGCCTCAAAGGCAACAAGCTAACACTTACCGAACTCCGTGACGCGCGTGTCAAAGAGGGGCGCGTCGATGCTGTGTGGTGGTCAGAAGAGCGGTGGCGGTAACCGCCGCCCCCAGCCGCCACACCAGCCCTCATACCCGCTCTCCCTTCCCCTCATACCCGCCCATGCGCATGCGCGCACCCTCTCCCCTCATACCCGCGAAAGCGGGTATCCATCCAGCGCCCCCCGTCCGCCGCCGCGTGGCTTCCCTTGTCCTGCACCGCTCGCCCGCCCCGCCCGCCGCCTCGTGCCCTCCCTTGTCCTGCACCGTTCGCGCCCCTACTCCTGTCATTCTGAGCGGAGCGCGTCAGCGCGGAGCCGAAGAATCCCGCAAGCAGGTGGGCACGGCGAGCGGCCTGCGCCATTCACCTTGTCCATGGGGCGCATCGCGGGATTCTTCGCTCCGCTCAGAATGACAGGCGCACTCAAGGTGGATGCCGGCCCGATGGATACCCGCTTTCGCGGGTATGAGGGGAATGGGGACGTGTGGGAGGGCGGGGTGGCGTGGCGTGACTTGTCGGGCGGGCGGGCGGGCTTGCTTTCTGTCCGCTATCAGGGCTTCTGCCCGCTATCTTGCCTTCTGTCCGCTATCATCTTGTATAGGTTGGTATCGAATGTATGGACGGGAGGTCACCTAAACATTCTGGATCGACGGCTGTTACGGGATGCGCCCGGGGAGACGCGTGACGCGCTCGCACGACGCGGCGATGCAGAATCGCTCGCCCTCCTCGATGAGGCAGTCGCGCTCGAAAGCGAGTGGCGGGCGGCTCAGGCGCGCGCCGATGATCTTCGTGCCCAACTCAACGCGCTCTCCAAAACGTTCGGTACGCTCCGTGGACGGGCCGGGCGTGGCGATCTGTCCATCGATGATATCCTCGCCACCCCCGGCCTCTCTGATCTACTGAACGATAGCGTCTCGACGGTCGGCGGCGTTGAGGCGGTCATCGCAGCCGTGCAGGACGCGCTGCGGATATTCTCGGGGGAGGTGGATGAGGCGGCGCGACGCACAGCAGACCTTGATGAGCAGATCACGCACCGCCTCAGTTACCTGCCAAACATCCCGGACGCCTCGGTGCCGGACGGCGCGTCCGAGGATGACAACGTGGTGGTGCGGCAATGGGGCGAGCCGCACATCTATGACTTTGAGCCGCAAGCGCATTGGGATCTGGGGCCTGCGCTTGGCATCATCGATTTTGAGCGTGGGGCGCGCATCGCCGGGTCGCGTTTCTATGTGCTGATGGGGGCTGCGGCCAGGCTGCAGCGTTCACTCATCCAGTGGATGTTGGACGTCCACACACGTGAGCATGGCTATGAAGAGGTGTACCCACCCTTCGTCTCCACGCAGCAGACGCTGTTCGCCAGCGGTCAGCTGCCGAAATTCGCCGAGAACGTGTATAAGGACGGCGAGGATGATGTCTGGCTCGTTCCAACTGCGGAGGTGCCGCTCACATCCATGCATCGCGGCGAGATCCTGGAGCCGGGTATGCTCCCCATCAACTATGTGGCCTATACGCCTGCGTTCCGACGCGAAAAGATGTCCGCCGGGCGTGATATCCGCGGCATCAAGCGCGGCCATCAATTCGACAAGGTGGAGGTCTATAAGTTCACGGAGCCGGAGCGCGGCCTAGAGGAGTTGGATATCCTGCTTGGCCATGCGGAGTCCATCCTACGGCGGCTTGAGCTGCCGTACCGCGTTGTGGAACTGTGCGCGGGCGACCTTGGACAGGCCGCCGCGAAGACCTATGACATCGAGGTCTGGGCGCCCGGCTGCGGTGAGTGGCTTGAGGTGTCGAGCTGCTCAACGACGGCGGATTATCAGGCGCGGCGGGCGAATATCCGCTATCGACGGGAGGCGGGGGCTCGCCCGCAATTCGTGCACACACTCAACGGCTCCGGCCTCGCCCTGCCGCGCGTCATGATCGCGATCATGGAGACGTATCAGCGGGCGGACGGCAGCATTGACATTCCGGAGGCGCTGCGGCCATACACGGGTTTCACAGAGATACCATCAACGCAGGCGCGCCCGTGAGCGGCCTCCATTCTCAGCCACAGAACATCCTGCTGCGTGCCGTCAAATGCGAGCTCTAGCAACGGGAATGAGCCTCTCATTCGGAGAATCGACTGCAAGCAGGAGGGTCTGGAGGGTGTGGGCGCCCAGGAGCGGCTCTGCTGCATCGGGGCCAAAAACAACGAGCACCTCCTCCGCCCTCCCGTCAACGGCGACGACCGCACGGCCAAGCGGGCGTTCATCTTCGCGCCCGTCTGCATAGAAGACCGGCAGCATATCGTGAGCCACAATTCCGATCTCACGGAGGGCCGACTCGGGAATCTGCGTATAGGCCGCCCCCGTATCCACCCACGCGTCAAACTCTTGCGGGTTATCGCCCTGCCGCGTGGTAATCCGCACGCGTGTCTTGAATGCTCCCATGTCTGCATTGTACATCTCGTCCCATGACTTGGTAGTACCATGAATAAACGGAAAGGGTGAGAACACGACATGCGGATCGGCGTGGTGATGGAGACGGCGGAACGCGAGGCCCGTGTGGCGCTTGCGCCCGTATCGGTCGCGCGGCTCACGGCAGGCGGCGTTGATGTCCTCATTCAGTCAGACGCCGGCGCGCGCGCCTTTTTCACGGACCACGCATACACCGAGGCGGGGGGCGAGATTGCGCCGGATGCCGCCGCTGTCCACGAGCGATCCGACATCATTCTCCGCGTCGCCGCCCCATCGATAGACGAGGTGTCACTCCTGCGTGATGGTCAGACACTGATCAGCGTCCTGCAGCCATTGACGAGCCATGCCTGTGCGCAGGCGCTTGCGGAGCGCGGCGTCACCGCGTTCAGTCTGGACGCGATCCCGCGCATCGCGCGGGCCCAGCCGATGGACGTGCTCTCATCTCAGGCATCCGTCGCCGGATACAAGGCTGCCCTCATCGCCGCCGACACACTCGGCAAGCATCTGCCGATGATGACGACGGCCGCCGGTACCATGCCGCCCGCGCGTGGGCTGGTTCTCGGCGCAGGTGTGGCGGGTCTGCAGGCGATCGCGACTGGCCGGCGGCTCGGCGCTGTCATGTCAGCCTTTGATGTGCGCCCCGCCGTGAAGGAGCAGGTGCAGAGCCTGGGCGCGACGTTTATTGAGGATGATGAGTTGCAGCGTGCGCAAGCGGAGACGGCAGGCGGCTACGCGCGCGAGCAATCAGCGGATGAGCGTGAGCGGTCGCAGGCGTTGGTGCGGCGCCACGTTGGCGCGTCCGACTTCGTCATCACCACCGCGCTTGTTCCTGGCCGCCCCGCCCCGAAACTCATCACCCGTGAGATGGTGGAGGATATGCAGCCCGGGTCAGTGATTGTCGACCTCGCAGCAGAGACCGGCGGGAATTGTGAATTGACCGCGCCGGGCGAGGTTGCTGAACATCAGGGTGTCATCATCAACGGGCCCATCAACGTGCCATCCACCGTGCCTGTCCATGCCAGCCTCATGTTTTCCCGCAATGTACAGAGTTTCCTGGGCCTGCTCATCTCGGACGGGGAGCTGGTCATTGATATGGATGACGTCATCCTGCGTGATTCGCTCATCACGCGAGGCGGGGCGGTGGTTCATGCGCCCACTCTGGATGCCATATCAGCCACCGCCGCTCCACAGACGCAAACAACCAACTAACCGAGTAAGGAGTCCTGGACGTGCTTGAGGGTGGCCTGCTGATTGCGATTTACGTCTTTGTCCTGGCCGGATTCATCGGTTTTGAGGTCATCACAAAGGTACCTCCCACGCTCCACACGCCCCTCATGTCGGGCGCGAACGCCATCTCCGGCATCACCATCATTGGCGCCCTGCTGATTGTCGGCTCCGGTGATAGTCTGCTCACGCAGATTCTTGGGGTTGCTGCCGTCATCCTCGCCACCATCAACGTTGTGGGCGGATTCATGGTGACAGACCGGATGCTGCGCATGTTCCGGCGTGATCGCGGGCGGGAGACACGCCCATGACGCTTGACCGTGAGATCATCATCCTCTCCGCCTATCTGGTATCGGCGGCTCTGTTCATCCTGGGGCTGCGATACATGGGCTCGCCGGCAACGGCGCGCATGGGCAATGCGATGGGCGCGTCCGGTATGGCCGTGGCCATCCTCGTCACGCTGATCAACGAGGAGATCCTGCGGTATGAGTTGATTCTCGCCGGCGTGCTGGTGGGCGGTATCATCGGCGTTGTCTTTGCGCGGCAGGTCAAGATGACCGCCATGCCGCAGATGGTCGCCGTCTTCAACGGCTTCGGCGGCGGGGCGTCCGCGCTCATTGCTATCTCCGAGTATTTCCGCCTGTGGGACGCCGGCGAGGACATCGGCCTCGAGACATCCATCACAATCATGCTGGGTGTGCTGATCGGCACAATCACACTCTCCGGCAGCGCCATCGCGATGGGCAAGCTGCAAGAGGTCATCACCGGGCGCGCCGTGCGGCTCCCCCTGCAGAATGTCCTGAGCGCCCTGCTCTTTCTCGCCATCCTCGCGCTCGCCATCAGCCTGATTGCGCTTGATCCCAACCCGGCATCTTTTGTCGCGCTCATTGCCTTGTGTCTCATCCTGGGTGTCTTGCTTGTGATGCCCATCGGCGGCGCGGACATGCCGGTTGTCATCTCGCTGCTAAACTCCTATTCCGGGCTGGCGGCGGCGGCGGCCGGATTCGTGATCGGCAACCCGATTCTCATCATCGCCGGCGCATTAGTCGGCGCGGCGGGATTCATCCTCACGCAGATCATGACGCGGGCCATGCATCGGTCTCTCATGAACGTCATGTTCGGGGCGTTTGGCGCCGGATCCGGCGGCGCGGCGGCGAGTGGCGTGGCGGAGGGGGCGACGGTGCGGGAAGGCTCTGCAGAGGATCTCGGCATCCTGCTCGCATACGCGGAATCCGTGATTGTCGTGCCCGGCTACGGCCTGGCCGTGGCGCAGGCGCAGCGTCAGGTGCGGGACCTGTCTGACCTGCTCGAGGAGCGCGGCGTTGATGTTCGCTATGCCATCCACCCGGTGGCGGGGCGCATGCCGGGGCACATGAATGTGCTGTTGGCGGAGGTTGATGTTCCGTATGACCGCCTCTATGACCTTGAGCAGATCAATGATGAGTTTGAGCGGGCCGACGTCGCCATTGTTGTTGGCGCGAATGATGTGACGAATCCGTCCGCGCGGGAGGTGGTGGACAGCCCCATTTACGGAATGCCCATCCTGAATGTGGATCACGCGCGCAGCATTATTGTCCTGAAACGCTCCATGAGCCCGGGGTTTGCCGGCATCGATAACCCGCTTTTCTACAATGAGAAAACGTCAATGCTGTTCGCGGACGCCAAGGATGGACTGAATCGGCTGATTGAGGCAGTGCAGGAGAGCTGAGGGCGTCCACGCCTTTCAGCGCAGCCCAGCACAATGTCAGCAACGCTCACTCCTCCTAAAGGGAAGCCTCGGACGCCGTTTCTTGTACGACGCACCCCCTTTTTCTATGGCTGGGTCATCGTCGGGCTGACGTTCACGACGAGCATGATTACGGCCGGCATCAGCGGGTATGGGCTGTCATTCTTTGTTGTGCCGATGAGTGAGGCGTTGGGCGTCTCCCGCGCCGAATTCTCCTCCATCACGCTCTTTCGGCTTGCCGCCATCCCCATCGTCCCCCTGCTCGGCATGCTCGTGGATAAACGAGAGGGCCCGCGCCTTGTCATCGTCATCGGCAGCATTGCCGCGGGGCTGTCCCTGATCGCCTCAGCGTTCGTGCAGAACATGCTGCAGTTCTATCTGTCATTCGGTATCTTTTTCGGCGTGGCGATGGTGGCGATGGGCGGCCAGCTTGTTGGGCCGGCCGTGCTCGCCAAGTGGTTCGTCAGGCGGCGCGCGCGGGTGATGGCCATCAGCGCCATCGGCATCTCCGGCGGCGGCTTTGTCGTTGCGCCGCTCGCCGGCCAACTCGTTGATGAATTCGGCTGGCGCGATGCATGGGCCATTCTCGGCGTCGGCATGATCCTCATCATCGCCCCTGCCGCCGCCCTCTTCATGCGTCGGCAGCCGAGCGATGTCGGTCTGATGCCGGATGGCATTGGTCAGCCGGCATCGCCGGGAGACGCCGCCATGGGCTCCGATGCCTCCGGCGAGCCATACGAATACCCGTGGACGGTTCGCGAGGCAACACGGACCAGGGCGTTCTGGGCATTGTTGGCGGCGCAGGTGCTGTCCCTCACGTCACTGATGCCGATTCTGTTCCACCAGGTAGCGTACATGCGGGACAAGGATTTCAGCGGGGACGAGGCGACGCTTGCCGCAACAACACTCGCCGGGTTCGCCATCCTCGGCAAGATCGTCTACGGCGCAATTGTAGAGCGTGTGCATGTACGCTGGACACTTTCCCTGTCCATGCTCCCCGCGGGGCTGTCCGTCCTGCTGCTCGTCAGCGCGTCAAGCTTTGAGATGCTGATAGCGTATGCCGTCGTGCACGGCCTGACCATGGGCGGATTCATGCCGCTCATGAACGTGGCGTTGGCGCAATACTTTGGTCGTCAGCACATGGGCGCGATTCGCGGCGCGTTCACACCGCTCGCCAACATCGTGGCCGCCGTCAGCCCATTCGCCGTGGGCTGGATGTGGGAGATCCTCGGCAACTATGACCTGGCGTTCATCCTTGCCGGGGCAGGCTGGTTCATCGGCGGCATCATTGTGCTGCTGGCGGCGGAGCCGAGAGCGCCGGCGGCCGAGCAAACGCTCTCATCAAAGGGCAGCGCGCCGCAGGATGATCCAAAGAATTAGGCACCGGGGGCTGCGAGAGCTCCACATCAACGGCAATCCACGCTACCTTGACCAGCGATACACAGCGCGGCTTGAGCGCATGTTGGACCGTCTCGATCTTGCGCAGTCGCCGCAAGGCATGGATATCCCCGGTTATGCGCTGCACGCTTTGACTGGCAGGTTGGCGGGTCATTATGCTGTGCGCGTGTTCGGAAACTGGAGGCTGACGTTCCGATTCGAGGACAGACACGTGACAGACGTGGACCTAATGGACTATCACTAAGGGGATTGCCGTGCCAGCATATAACCCCACACACCCCGGGGAGACGGTCAAGTATGACTGCCTGCCCGAGCTTGGCCTGACCATCAAAGAGGCCGCCAAGGGGTTGCGCATGTCACCCCGCGCGCTCTCTAGGGTCATAAACGGCAAGGCGCCCATCACGGCTGATATCGCTATCCGTTTCTCAGAGGCGTTCGGCTCAACGCCCGAGGTCTGGCTCGGCATGCAGCACGCGTATGACCTGTGGCAGGCCCGACACAATGGGGAGCGCCCGGAGGTCACACAGTTCTACACGCCGGCGGATATCCCTGAGACTGAGTCCGTTGCCGTCTGACGACAACGACGACTCCGCCTCGCGTGAGCACAGATGACCGCAGAAGGCCCGCCCCTGTCTCGCAAGCCGCCCTTTCCTGTCCGCACAATCCCCTTCTTCTATGGGTGGGTGATTCTCGCGATCACCTTTTCCAGCAACATGATTACGGCCGGAATCAACGGCTACGGCATATCCTTCTTTGTTGTTCCGATGAGCGATGCGCTCGATGTCTCCCGCGCTGAATTCTCTGCAATCTCTCTATTCCGCCTCGCCGCCCTCCCACTCATCCCGTTCGTGGGGATGATGCTTGACAGGCGTGAGGGACCGCGCATTGTTGTCACGGTCAGCAGCATCTGCGCGGGCCTTGCCTTGATTGCGACAGCTTTTATCGATTCAATGTGGCAGTTCTACATCACGTTTGGCATCATCTTCGGCATCGTTGCCACAACCATGAACTGGCAGCTGGTGGGCGCGGCGATCCTGTCCAAGTGGTTCATCAGAATGCGTGGGCGCGTCTTTGCCATCAGCAGCATCGGCATCTCCGTCGGCGGATTCGTCATTGCGCCCACCGCAGGGCTGCTCATTGACACGATTGGTTGGCGCGGAGCGTGGGCCGTTCTCGGCGTCGGCGTCATCGTGATCCTCACCCCTGCGGCGATCCTCCTCATGCGACGGCAGCCGGACGACGTTGGGCTGCTGCCGGACGGAGCCCCGCAGCGCGCGGCCGACGAGGGCGATGATGCCGACGGGCAGGTCAGCGATCAAGCGCGTGAGTATCCGTGGACGGTTCATGAGGCGCTGCGGACAACTGCATTCTGGGCGATGCTGGCCGCGCAGGCGCTCGGCCAAGCAGGCCTGTTTGGTGTGCTGTTTCACCAGGTGGCCTACATGCAAGACAAGGGGCTCACCATTGCTGAGGCGACGCTTGCCGCCAGCATTCTTGCCGGGGCCGCACTGATCAGCAAGATGTTCTACGGTTTCCTCGCCGAACGGGTCGGCGCCCGGCTTGGCCTGACCGCCGCCATGATCCCCACCGGAGCATTCCTGACGCTTCTGGTGATTGGCTCCAGCCGTGAGGTGATCTTCCTCTACGCCGTGGTGTACGGCTTTACGATGGGTGGGTTCATCCCCATGATCCAGGTCGCGTTGGCACAGTACTTTGGCAGCGCGAACATGGGCGCGATACGAGGGATTGCAACGCCGCTCGCCAACATTATGGGCGCAGCCAGCCCATTCGTCGTCGGCGTCATGTGGCAGATGTTCGGAAACTATGACGCGTCATTCATCATGCTGAGCGTGTTCTGGTCTGTCGGCGGGCTATTCGTCCTGCTCACCTCACAGCCCCGTGAGCCGTCCGCTAGCCTCGCTCGACAACCCTGACATTCACCGGCTCCGGGCACGTCTCCAGCATCTCCTGCAGGCCGCGCGCCTCAGCCGCTGTTGCAATCAAACCCCACCGGTGCTTGATGCCGATCCAATCCTTGGCGTACTGACACCAGAATGCCGTGTCGGGCGGCTGCCACCGGTCAGGGCCCTTGTCACTCTTTGAGCGGTTCGCGGAGGATGTCACCGCGATCAAGGCTGCAGGGTCATCCAGATTGTTCGCGAACTCTCTCTTCATCTCGGACGACCACTGCCACCCGCCGGAGCGGTGCGCATTCGCCAACGGGATAAAGTGGTCGATTTCCAACTGGCGCGGATTCGTGACCGTCCTCCCCGTATAGCTCGCGAACCATTCACCCGTCGCCACCGTGCACTCTCTCGCATGCGTAAACGTGACCGGCACGCGACTCTCCGCAATGAGCACCTCATGCCGCGTATATTGGCAATCCCTATCCACATCGATCCCATAATCCCACTCATCACGGTCATACGCCGGAATCCATGGCGGTATGGTGGAGACGGTAATCACAAGCGGGTCACCCTCCGCGGTCGCAATCAGCACGGGGACAGCCGTCGGCGTGGGGGTGGGGGCCGGTGTGGGGGTGGCGGTCGGCGTTGGGACAGGCGTTGGCGTGGCGGTGAGGGGTATCGGCGTCCACACGATAGCCGGATTAGGCGTGGGGGTGGGCGTCACTGTGGGCGTTGGCGTGGCTTCGTCCTCGCGTTCGGCCTCTAACGCATCCTCGGTGGCCGGCTCCTCCAGGAAACCGCTGAGGATGGCGGCTCCAACGACGAATGTTGTGCACACGCCGACCAGTGCAAAGAGGCCGATGAGCAGGTACAGGCAGCCTTTCTTCACGGTGGCGTCGTCTCTCCTGACACGTAATGGGTGACCACACCATGGTACGCGCGCCTCAGAGTATTCGGAAAGTTGACCCTGTCATGCCTTGACCCTCTCGCCCACCGTTCCAATACTGGTAGGACGCGTCGTGGAGGGGTGGCCGAGCGGACGAAGGCGGCTGTCTTGAAAACAGCTTTGCGGTAACCCTGCAACGCGGGTTCGAATCCCGCCCCCTCCGCCACAATCCTCGCCATACTCCTGCCCACATCCACCTCCGTGCCCCGAACGGGTGTGTCACACTATGCTGTAGGCACGCGCCCCAAACTGGGCAGCGCAGAAGGAGCGCCAACTGGATACACAGGCTTTTCTTGATGGCATGCGCTCACGCGTTGACTACGCGGGGCAGATTGTCCACGTGGAATCCATGCCGCACAGTTCTGCGGCGTACGGCTCGCTCACCGCGCCGCTGAACCCCCTGCTCCAACACGCGCTGCAGATGCGTGGCATGGACCGCTTCTATTCGCACCAGGCAGAAGCGGTGAATGCTCTGCAGGGCGGTGACAACATCGTTGTCGCAACCGGGACAGCCTCCGGCAAGAGCCTGTGTTACAACGTCCCTATCCTGAATGCGTGCATTGCCGCCCCCCAAGCGGGCGCGACGGCGCTCTACATCTTTCCCGCAAAGGCCCTCGCGCAGGATCAGCTCCGCGCCCTCAATGAACTCACCGCTCCCCTCCCTGAACGACCACCAGCCGCAACGTACGATGGCGACACGCCGCAGCAGGAGCGGGCGGCCATCCGCAAGAACACTCGCCTGCTCTTCACCAATCCGGAGATGCTCCACATCGGCATCCTGCCCAACCACAGGCTGTGGTCGCGATTTCTGCGTCGTTTATCCTTCATCGTCATAGATGAGGCGCACATGTATCGGGGAGTGTTCGGCTCGCACATCGGCATGCTGGTGCGGCGCCTGCGGCGCATCTGCCGACGCTACGGCTCAAACCCGCAATTCATCCTCACGTCCGCCACGCTTGGCAACCCGAAGGAACACGCCGAGGCATTGACCGGCCTGCCCATCACGGCCATCACGGATGATGGCGCGCCCAGCGCCGGGCGGGAATTCGCGCTGTGGAACCCGCCAATCGTCGATGATGCGACATCGGCGCGCCGGAGCGTCCTGTTCGAGGGCGCGGAACTGTTCTCATGGCTTGTCTCGAGGGGCGCGCGAACATTGTCCTTTGCGCGAACGCGGCAGGCGGCAGAGTTGATGTATCGCATGGCCGGGGAACGCCTGCAGCGCTACGGGGCGTCTGATGCCAGCGTCAGCTCCTATCGCGCCGGCTACGTCCCGGAGGAGCGGCGGGAAATAGAAGCGAGGCTCTCCGAGGGCGACCTGACGGGCGTTGTCACCACAAATGCGTTGGAGCTGGGCATCGACATCGGCCACCTGGACGCGACGGTTCTCAACGGGTACCCGGGCTCGCTTGCGTCCACCTTTCAGCAGGCGGGACGGTCAGGGCGGCGGGGTGAGCGCGGCCTGTCCATCCTTGTGGTGTATGACAACCCGTTGGAGCAGTATCTGGCGCGGCACCCCGATATCCTGTTCCGGCGCGGCATGGAGCATGCGCGGATCTCCACCATCAACCCGCGCATCCTTGATCCGCACCTCGTCTGCGCGGCCGTTGAGGCCCCTATCGGAGACATCCCCGGCGATCTTGAGCTATTCGGCGGGGACGCGGCGCTGACACCGGCGCTGCAACGGCTCACACAGAACAACTACCTGATTGAACGCGAGAGAGGCGCTGCAGAGCGGTGGTACGCCCACCCCCAGGCGGGGGCGCATCCGGCCGGTGATGTGTCGCTGCGCTCAACCTCCGGGGAACTCTACTCACTTGTTGATGAGGCGACGGGGCAGATCTTTGAGGTCATCGCGGAGGAACACGCCTTCGCCTATGCGCATGAGGGGGCTGTGTATCTGCACCGCGGTGATCAGTTTCTGGTCCATGACCTGAACCTCGCGGCCAGATCCGCCACGCTGCAGCGCACACAGGTTGATTACTACACCGACTCCATGGCGGACACGCACACGGCGGTGCTAGCGACGGATCAGGAAAAGCGCGAGGGCGCCGTCACGGCCTCCCTCGGACAGGTGGACGTGACGCGAACCGTCTACGGGTTCGCGCGGCGGCGGCATGACCGGACTGATGTGCTCTCTCGTGGTTACCTCGACTTGCCGTCCCGCAGCTTTGAGACGGTGGCGCTGTGGTGGACAGTGCCGGAGGAGATGCTCGCACGGCTCCGGGCGCGCGCGCTTGAGCCGGATCACGGCGGCCCGGGCACGCCGGACGGTGGCGACGAGAATGACGCGGCTCTCAAGGCGCGTCAAGACGAATTCGTCGCAAGCGCGCTCCACGCATGTGAGCACGCCTGCATCAGCCTGCTGCCGCTCTTCGCCCTCTGTGATCGCAATGACATCGGCGGTCTATCCACGCCGTTCCACCCGTCCACCAGGGAGGCAACCATCTTCATCTATGATGGCATCCCGGGCGGTGTCGGCATCTCAGAGCGGGGCTATGACATCTTGCGTGAGCTCTGGCAGGAGACGCTGACGATGCTGAATGAGTGCCTCTGTCAGGACGGCTGCCCGTCATGCGTGCACTCACCAAAGTGCGGCAACAACAACGAGATGCTGGACAAACGCGGCGCGCAGCTGCTGCTGAAGATGCTGCTCACTAGCTGATATGGAACGGCGCAGCACGTCGTACAATGGCAGTATGGAGCGCCGCCAAACCGTGGAACTGTATCAGCTGGACTATGTTCTGCATGAACCGTCCGAAGAGCACGGCGGCCTCTACATGGCGGAGGTTCCGGAGCTTCCCGGCTGTCGCGCATGGGCAGCGACGGCGAAGGAAACGCTCCACGAGCTCAGCACGGTGGCCGAGCAATTCATCCTGTCGTACAAAGACCGCGGCAAACCACTGCCGGAGTCGATAGCGCACCCCACCTCACCAATGCTGTAGTATTCATATCGAACGGAACGGGGAAGTGCGGTGGAAACCACTCGCTACTTCGATGAACAAGTACTTCGCAAGCGCCCGTACATCGACCCAGACTGGTGTCTCCGGATCGTGGCGTCTCCGCTTAGGCGAGAGACGCAGCCTGACGGCCGCGTGCGGTTCTGGGGTGAAGTTTTTCTCCCTGGTGAATCACGCCCCCGCTATCTTCGGGTGGTAACGTTGGAGGATGGAGAGACGATTCACAACGCGTTCTTGGATCGCGGATTCCAACCGGAGCACGAGAGATGAAGCTGCACTATTACGCTGAGACCGATAGTTTGTATGTCGAGTTCACGGCACAGCCGGGCGCTGAGACAATTGAGGTGGCCGACGGGCTGAACGTGGATCTTGACGCACACGGTGACGTGGTCGGTCTGGACATTGATAGAGCATCCAAACGCTTGGACTTGTCCACACTGGAGGCTGAGTCGCTGCCCCTGCCGAGCATCAGGCAGGAATAATCCGCCCCGCCAATGCTGCAGTGATCAGTCTTTCCAGAAGCGCTCTTCTTTGAAGCGATATCCCGTGCGCGCCATACGCTCCTTGACGTCCTCAATCATGCCGGGGTGGCCGCACGCATAAACGATGGACGTCTCGGGATTGATCGACTTGTCCCGCAGGTAATCCTCCACGAGGGTGTTGACGCGACCCGTCGCGCCCGACCAGCCGACGTTGCGCTCCTCGCCCGGCCTGCTCACCGTCGGCGTAAACGTGATGAAATCATGCCCATCCGCCAGAGCGCGCAGCTCATCACGATAGGCAAGCTCATCAACGTAGCTGCCGCCGTCCAACACGTGGAATTGCCGGTCATCAACCTCAGCCGCCATAAGGGCGTGCCGCAGGATGCTCACCGTCGGCGCGACGCCTGTGACCGTGGAGACGAATACGTGCGTCTGTGCCGTCCTATCCAGCGTGAAGATACCCTTCGGCTTGGGGCGCAGCGTGAGTTCCGCGCCGACACCGAGGTCGTAGAGGATCGGTGTCAGCTGGCCATCCGGCGGCGGAACGAGCTCAACGAACAGCTCGATCAGCGGCTCCTCCGGCGCGGAGACAATGGAGTATGGCCGCTCAATGCCCTCAGCGCCGATGGTGCAGTACTGCCCCGGCTTGAACGCGAACGGGATGGATGGCTCAAGCGTGATGATCCAGAGATCGTCCGTCAGGTTCCGGCGCTCAACAATGCGGGCCGATGCCATCTGCGGCTGAGCGCGACGGCCGGGCCGGGGGCTCTCCTGTGTGCTGACCATCTATCAGGCCGAATCCAGCTCGGCAAAGGTGAGCAGCCACTCATCCCCAAACTGCTCGTAGACGAGTCGGAACGGAAAAGCGACGCTTGGCCCCGAGGTCACAAATTGCCGGAGTTCCCACACCCCCGCGGAAACCTCTGTTGGCGGCGATGTCTCTTCCGCTGTGAGGATCGCGCCCGCGTTCTGGAAAGTCACGATGTTTGTCCGAAGCGCTGCCTCCTGCTCTTCCCAGTAGCTCGGTGCGTAGAACACCTCAAGCCCGTCCACATCGTACGTGTTGTACACGTCCCAGAGCTGCATGGTCTTGTCACGGATGAGAGCAGGAAGGTCAGCCGCATCGTCATCATCATTCACGATGTCTATGTCGGCCTCAGTGGCCGTGGCAGTGGGCTCCGGCGCTGCGGTGGAGGTTGGTTGAGGAATTGCGGTGGCCGTGGGCGGCACGGACGTCGGTGTGGGTTCGTCTTCCGCGCCGCACGCCGCAACCAGTGCGACGCACATGGCGAAAAGGGCAATCAGTGCTAAAGCAATTCGCATCATCTGAGTCCTTGGGTTTCTGTGGCGCGTCGATGCGCTCTTCCTCTAAAAACGCTCTAGAGAGAATGATAGCAGAATGATAGGAGACGCCGAAGAAATATCGCAGGAGACGCGCCATGCGAACACACCGTGTTTCAATCAATTCACTGGACGGGATTGTCCTTGAGGGACTGCTTGATCTGCCCGATGCAGAGTCCGCGCCGCCATCCGCCGGGGTTGTCATCTGCCACCCGCACCCACAGTACGGCGGCGAGATGACCAACAACGTCGTCATGGCCATCTCGGCAGGCATCACATCGCACGGCATCGCCGCCCTGCGATTCAACTTCCGCGGCGTGGGGCAGAGCGGCGGAACGCATGACGAGGGCCTCGGCGAGCAGGATGACGCGCTCGCCGCCATGAGTGCGCTGGCCGGCGGAACACTGTCCGATGATGTGCCGGCCGGCATCAGCATCGCGCTGGCAGGATACTCGTTCGGCGGCGGAGTCGCGCTGGCGGCGGCCGGGCGGGCGGAGAACCTTGGCGCGTTGGCGCTCATCTCGCCGGCGATGCCTGACGATCCGGCATCCGGCACCGTCAGCGCGCTTGCCGTACCAAAACTCATCGCCACCGGCGAGGCGGACACCTTTGCGAGCGTGGAGCGTGTACGCAGGCTGGCGGGGTCTCTGGCGGGCGCAACAGAGATCTACATCGCGCCGGAGACCGATCATTTCTGGTGGGGCGCGGAGGACGCGCTGGGCCGCCGCGTCGGCGAGTTTTTGGCATCCGCGCTTACCGGCTTGTAAGCGCGGGGAGTGGGGGCGTAGGCTAGGTCTTGACGATAGTATCATCGTACTTCACGATAGTATCGTGTAGTTTTGGCGATTAAACATTTAATCGATCAATCACATCACTACCTACAAAGGGTATCGCACGGTGTGGGGGGTATCGATGCTCTATACGAGGTTCGAGTTGTCCGCCGAGGCACGGCAGCAACTGGACGCGCTGCAGCAGATGCGCGACATGCTGGAGCGGGACATGCTGGAGCCAAGCCCGGTTTTTGGGCAGCTGCGACGCAACGCCATAACACGGAGTGTCCATTTCTCAACACGGATCGAGGGGAATAGGCTGACACTCGCCCAAGTGGCAAACGTGCTTCGCGGGGAACAGGTGACGGCGCAGGAACGCCACATTCAGGAGGTCATCAATTATTGGGAGGCGATTCGCTATGCGCAGCAACGGGGCTCTGCGTCACATGCGCCAATCTCTGACGACACAATCCAGACCATCCACTTTCTCGTCTCGAAATCGCTGCCAGGCTTCTACAACCCCGGCCGCTACCGGGCAGAGCAGAACAGCGTTGTGGATGGCATCAGCGGCCGCGTCGTTTTCCGCCCTCCTCCCGCTGAGAACGTGCGCCCGCTCATGGCCGAGTTTGTAGAATGGCTCAACAGGACGGGCCGTCAGCACAGCGTCTATGTTCGGGCTGCGTTGGCCCATCTCAACTTCGTCGCCATTCACCCCTTCGGCGACGGGAACGGCAGAACTGGCCGCATTCTTGAGGCGCTGTTGTTCTATGCCGAGGGTTTCATGTCCCATGAACTCATCTCACTCGAGGAGTTCTTTGGCCGCGAGACACAAGCCTATTACGCGGCGCTTAATGCGTCGCTCGGCCCCGTTTATCGGCCGGAGAATGCGAATGTGTCCCGCTGGGTCAACTATTACGTGGCCGCCCATTTCACACAGGCCGGAGCTGCCGCTGCACAACAGGAGTTTGCCGCCGCCCAACTCGCCGCTCTTACCGGCGTATTCACCCTTGAGGCGGCTCAGGCTCTCGCCCTCTACCTTGCCTGTTCGGACGGCGCCATTACGAACCGCGGATATCGCGACATCGCAGTCGTGTCAAACCAGACCGCCGTCCAGCGTCTCAACCGGCTGACCGATCAGGGCCTGCTCTCACGCGTGGGCAGAGGCCGGGCGTCACGCTATGAACCAACACAGCGCGCCCTGGACGTGTTCCATTCGGCATCAGCGCAGGACATCGAGGTGACACCCCAGGGGGAGTGAGCGGGATTCTTCGGCTCCGCGCTATCGCGCTCCGCTCAGAATGACAGTGGGGGTGGGCGCGCAGCGCCGAAACGCCTTGGACCGACCGAGTGAATGGCGCCCAAGGCGGGGCGCGCCGCTATGAGTGGCCGCCCCGCTCCTCTTGGCGGGCGACCGTTTCTCGGAGCTGCCGCACCTCCTCGGTCAGGAGCGCCAGGTTCGCGGTGGTCTGGCGGTCACGCCTCGTAAGCAGCGCAGCGAAGTTGGCGGTGAGCGCGCTGAAGAGTCCGATGCCGCCAATCATCAGCACATAGGCCAGGGCGCGCCCCACCTGCGTTACGGGCACGACGTCACCGTAGCCCACCGTCGTCACTGTGGCGACCGACCACCACAGCGCGTCGAGAAAGGAATCGATCGGCGAATCGTGCCCCCGCTCGGCCAACGTGACAAGCGTGGCGATGAGCAGGACAAGACCGACTGCGTAGACGGCAAGGAAATCGACCCGCACAAGCCGGAGGGCGCTGTTGTAGGCACGCGAGCCGTGCAGAAGGATCCACAGTATCCGCAGGGGGCGGGCGGGCGGGAACAGCACAACCAGCACATCAAGCCAATGCTGACGCAGGTACGGCAGGCGGCGGGGCGCGATGGCTGTCCGCACAACGAGGTCTGCCGCGAAGATGGCCCATGCGCCGATCCGGAGCGCGAGCACCAGATTCTCGGCCGCAGGGCGCAGCTCCCACAAGAAAGACGCTGCGACGAGCGGGATCATCGCAAACGACAGGATCATCAAGGGCAGTTCAGTGGTCCGTTCAATCCTGTCCAGCAGGAGTTCGCGGCGGTCACTGCCATCCCCGGCAAGCGTCTCAGTCTCAAGCAGCTGCCTCTCATCCATTCCCTAAGGATACCGCGAATACACGGCACGTCTTGATGCCGAGAATAGGCACGCCCTCGCCCCAACCCCTCCCGGGAGAGAGGGCGGCAGTATAGTAAATGCGTGCAGTAACCGAGCCTATCCTCAATCTCGATACGAGGCAACGTATGAACACTGTGGGGAGCCCCTCAATCAATGCCGCTAGTGGGCGTATCTGGAGGAAAGCCCTTTCCTTACTAGGCGGTTCAACTCGAGTGGTCGTGTTGAAAGGCAGTGTCCAGTTTGAGCGGGCCAATGGAACTATAGCGGCCACAATTGATATAGGGCAGCTGGAAGACATTTATGTGCGCCGCGTAATTACCGGGATCGGATGGCGTCTAACCGCGAGAGGCCCTGATGGAAAGCAGTACCACATCTACGGGCTTGACCAAGAATCTGCCGAACGAGTCCGCTCTGAGGTGGGACGACTAGTCGTCGAAAAGGCCAAGAAGGTTAGTCCCGGTCTTACTGAGCTCGCAGGACGCCTATCGGCAAACGGGTACATGCGCTACAGAGAGTCAAGGGGGCTGCACAAAGAAATCGTTCGTCAGGTTAGCGCCATCAGCCAACCTGTTGAAAGGAATCTTGAGGCTGCGCCATTCCGTGCGTTCACCCAGCTTTACCGCCTCCGCGCCGAGGATGCCTTCGAGCAAGCTCGGACACAGTGGAATCAGCAATTTGTTCAAGGCCGTATGAGACAGGTGCGAGATTCCGCGCGGGCCCACATCGACAAGACTCTGACCGAGGAACAATGCACGGCAATCGCCACAGATGAAGATGCCACACTCGTGCTGGCGGGCGCTGGCACAGGGAAAACCTCTGTGATTGTGGGAAAGGCGGTCGATCTTGTCACAAATCAGGGCATCTCGCCAGACGAAATACTTGTGCTCGCCTTCAACAAGAAGGCGGTAGACGAAATCAGCAGCCGCCTGCCGCGCAACGTCAGCGGAATCAACGTATCAACGTTCCACAGTTTCGGAATGAGCATCATCTCTGATGCCGCAAACGCTAAGCCAACCGTCTCTTCATTAGCTAACGACGCTAGTAAGTTGAGCCTGCAAATCCAAGAGTTCTTGGAGCGGATGGCCGAAAGTCCTAACGAGTCCACGCGCATCGTAGATTACTTGACCTACTACGCCCAAGCTCACAAATCTCCATGGAATTTTGAGACGAAGGCTGAATACGACGCATATGTCTCAGACGTTGAGCTCCGTACTTTGAATGGAGAATTGGTGAGGAGTTTTGAGGAGTTGTTGATTGCGAATTGTCTCGCCCGGAACGGCATCAAATATGAGTATGAGGAGCCGTATCCGCATGCCACACCAACAAAGGATAAGCGTCAATATCAGCCTGACTTCTATCTGACAGACGACAACGTCTATATTGAACACTTTGCGCTCGATAGAAATGGCCAGGCGCCGCGCCGCTGGGATTGGCGCGAGTATGAGCGGGGAGTGGCCTGGAAACGGGGCACCCATAAACAATTCGGGACGACTCTCGTGGAGAGTTATAGCTGGCAGCGCACCCAGGGCACGTTGCTGGAGACATTAGAGAGCAACCTGCGGCGCTTGGGAGTCACGCTGCGCCCCGTGCCAGTCGAAGAACTCTTGCTCTTGCTAGGCAACGAGGCGCATAGCACGCTCGCAGCTCTCATCTTTCAGTTCCTGAACCATGTGCGGACAAGTAGGATCGATACGGGCACTCTGCGAGAGCGCGCCAGCACATTTAGTGATCCGCCTCGGGCAAAAGCCTTCCTTGATGTGTTTGAGAGCGTCCATGCAAATTACACGGCGCTCCTCAAACAAAGAGGCGAGATAGACTTTCACGACATGATCAATCAAGCGGCAGACACTGCAATGCACAGCGGATGGACGTCCCCATACAGGTATGTCCTCGTCGATGAGTTTCAGGACATCTCCACCGGACGCATGGAGCTCCTTAAGGCGCTCAACAGGGGAGGGACATCTTTCTTCCTAGTCGGGGACGATTGGCAATCCATCTATCGTTTCGCTGGGAGTGACGTGTCCCTGATGCAAAATTGCAGCGACCACCTTGGGTATGTAGAGACATGTCGGCTTGACCAGACGTTTCGTTATGGCGCGGGAATCGAAGCGGTTTCTTCATGGTTCGTCCAGCAGAACCTCGCCCAAACACAGCGGGCGTTACGCCCGTTTGGCGATGTCAAGCGTGATGATGGGGTCAACATCATCTGGGCCCCTGATCCTGTGAGTGGGTTGCGGACAGCGCTGCAAGAGATAGAGCGCTCCTCCGATTCCGCTCCCGGTTCCGTCTATGCACTGAGTCGCTATACGTGGACAAGGGATGAGGCTAAGAAAGTGATTGGCGACGACTATAATCGTCTCCGAGTTCGACATTCCACAGTGCATGCGGCGAAAGGCGAGGAGGACGATTATGTTGTCGTCTTGGACCTCAAGAAAGACCTGCGGTCCCGTTCGGGGTTCCCCTCAGCAGGTGACGAAGACCCTCTGCTCGAGCTCGTATTGCCACCGCGATCGGAGGATGACCGGTACGAATCTGCCGAAGAGCGGCGTCTATTCTACGTTGCGATGACCAGGGCACGATACGGGACGTTCCTCGTTGCAGACTCGGGCTCACCAAGCCCGTTCATTGACGAATTACTTGGGAAGTTCGGAAAGCCCGAAGGGTCTTCAGATACCGCCGCTCCACGTATTCGTCAAATCGGTGAGCAGATGGAAAGATGCCCTCGATGCCAAAAGGGGTATCTTCGCCTTCGCACCAACTCTCGAGATGGCAGCCGGTTTTGGGCGTGCAGTAATTTCAGCAAGTCCCTAAAGTGCCGCTACACCAGAAATGCCGCCGCACAACCTCGCGCCGTGCCCGCAGATCTTGGGGCGCCTTAGCGGTAAAACCTCGGTAAGGCCCGCCCTCCTATCCGCCCTTCTCTCTTATCCCGGCCAGCAGCCTCTCCGGGTGGATGGGGATCTCATACGGGCGGACGCCGGTGGCATCATAGACCGCGTTGGCGATGGCCGCTGCGGTGGTGATGTTGGAGTGCTCGCCGACGGCTTTGATGTTGTAATTGCCCCAGCCGCTCGGCGCCTCAACCAAAATCGTCTCCAACTCCGGGATGTCCGGCTCCGTGGGGGCCTTATAGTCCGCCAATGACGGGTTCGCCACGCGGCCGGACTCATCCACCGCCAGGTCTTCCATCATCGCGTGGCCAATGGCCTGCACCAGACCGCCCTCCACTTGCCCATGGAAACCGATGGGGTTCAGCACGCGCCCCACGTCATGCACGGCGACGATCTTCTCGATCTTCACACGGCCCGTGTCAGGGTCGACGCTGACCTGCGCGACCTGTGCGACGAACGATGTCATGGGTGACATCATTGGCGGGCCGCCCTCCGGCGCCTTGTTGCGCCCGGATACCGACTCGCCACGCCGCCGCACGATGTCCTCCATCGGCACGCTCTCGTCTGTCCGGGAGTTGATCAGCGCGCCGTTCGTGTACTCGACCACCGATTCGTCCCAGCCGTTGAACTCGGCCGCCAGCCGTTTGAGGGTGGTCTTGACCTCCTCAGAGGCCTCTGTGGCCGCCATCGGACCCACGAGTGATGCGCGAGAGCCGCCGTAGCCAAGATCATGCATCGTGCTATCAAACTCATCCGTGTTGAACGGGACAACGCTGATGCGGTCCATCTCGACCTGCATCTCCTCTGCGACGGTTTGGCGGATCAGCGTGTTGACGCCGGTGCCGGGGTCAAAGAACGATGTCCGCGCCGTGAGGGTGCCGTCCTCGTTGACCACCACGGCCGCCTGCGTCATGCCGCCGTACTGGGGGCGGTGGCCATAGGCGATGCCCCGCCCAACGTGTGCGGGGCGCGGCTCCGCCATCTTGCCGGCCCGCGCCGCCTCCGCGATGATCTTGTCCGCGATGATGCCGCTGAATTGGTGGCCGGTCGGCGTCTCGTCGCCCTCCTGCATCACGTTCTTGAGCCGGAACTCCACCGGGTCCATGCCGAGCTCCTCGGCGATGATGTCCATCATGGACTCGCCGGCGAAGATGCCCTGCACCTCGCCCGGTCCACGCTGGAATCCGCCCGGCACCGTATTCGTGGCCATCTGCCACGTATCGATGCGCGTGTTGGGGATGCGATACGGCCCCGCCACCTCATTGGCGCCGGGCAGGCTGCCGCTCGGCGAATAGGCGCGGTACGCCCCCGCATTGAAATAGATGTCAGACTCCCACGCCGTGATCGTGCCGTCACGCTTCACGCCAACCTTCAGATGCGCCTCCGAGCGATGGCGCGGGTTCATCGCCATGAGCTCCTCGGTATAGTCCATCGCGAATTTCACGGGGTGGCCTGTCCGCTCCGCCAACGCATAGCAGATCGGCACGCCGACGATGTCGCCCTTGCCGCCGAAATCACCGCCAACATAGGCAAAGTTGATGACAACCTGGGAGATGTCACGCCCTGTCAGCGCAGCGATCGACGCGCGATTCGACATGGGTGATTTCGTCCCGATCCACGTCTGCACCGTGCCGTCACTGTCAATGGCAACAACGCAGTTGTGCGGCTCAAGATACAGCTGGTGCGTGCGTGAGGTCTCGAAATCGCGCTCGACGATGAGGTCCGCCTCCGCCATGCCCGCCGCAACATCGCCCTTGCCCCAATAGTTATGCACAACGGCGTTGGAGGGGGCGCTCTGCGGGTCTGTGACACCGTCATAGGTGTTGAAATCAGGGTGCAGGATGGGGGCGTCCGCCGCGCGCGACTCCGCGATGGTCACAACGGCCGGCAGCTCCTCGTACTCCACGTCGATCAGGCTGAGCGCCGTATCGGCCGTCTCCTCATCATCGGCAGCGACGGCCGCAACTTTGTCGCCGATGTAGAGAGCACGGTCCCAGGCGATGATGGGTTCATCCTGAATGGTCTTGCCCCATCGCTGCCCCTCAAGGTCTTTGCCGGTGATAACGGCGTGGACGCCGGGCAGCGCGAGGGCGGCGGACGCATCAATGGAGAGAATGCGGGCATGCGCATACGGAGAGCGCAGCACCTTGCACCAGAGCGTGCCGGGTGGGACAACATCAATCGAATATTTTCCGGCCCCTGTCACCTTTTCCGGACCGTCGGCCCGTCCAACGGGCTGCCCGATAACACGATGTTCAGTGGTTGCCATGAGTTGTAGAACCCCTTTCCCCGATGCAAGCGGCCAAGCCGGCCCAAGCGAGCCTGAGAGGATTATACGGGAATGGCGAGCCGGTCCGTCACGTCCACCCCCACCCCCACCCACCCACCCCACCCCCCACCTTCCCTCATTCACTCCCGCCGCACACTCCCCTCATACCCGCGAAAGCGGGTATCCATCGGGGGCTGGGGGAATGGTGTCGGGCAACCCCCTCTCTCCCTTTTCTTTGACATCCCGCCACGCCTCAAGCAGAATATTCGTGCCACAGCAGCGACGGTTTGGTTTCAAGCCCAACTGCACATGCCGTTTTGCAATGCGGCAGGGAATTCCCTGTCCCCTTGCGGGTGTGTGCAGATCGTCGACTGCTGTGGCAAGAAGTCCCGGTCGCAATGCCGCAGGGGGGCACTCAGTTTGGCCACGCTCAACGTTCCCAACCGAACACTGTTCATTGGTGACAACCTTGACGTGCTGCGCGGCATCAACTCCGAGAGCGTCGACCTCATCGCCACAGACCCGCCCTTCAACAAGGGCGTCAAGGCCTTTGAGGGCATCACAAAGGCCGGCCACAACGTCAGCTACTCCGATGTATGGACATGGGACGATGTGCAGGCGGAATGGACGGCCGCCATCTTCAACGAGCACCCCGCGCTGCACAGCGTGATCCAGGCCGCCAACGCAAGCGCCGGGGATGACATGGGGGCGTTCCTGTGCTGGCTCGCCGTCCGCGTCCTGGAGATGCGCAGGATACTAAAGCCGACCGGAAGCCTCTACCTACACATTGACCACACTGCACACGCTTACGCGAAGGCGATGTTAGATGCCATATTCGGACGCAAACAGTTCCGCAATGAGATTGTGTGGTGGTACAAGGGAACTGGTAGACCCAGCAAGAAGTTCCCCGCCAAACATGACGTTATCCTCTTTTACGCTAAGACAGATGGCACCCATTTCAGTCCCCTGCGGACTCAGGCCGCTAAAATTTCCGGGTGGACTGGTAAGGACACCAAACTGATGGACGATGTCTGGGATATTCCGACGGTGTTTCAATCGAAGGAGCGGGCATCGCGCACCGGCTACCCCACCCAAAAGCCCCTCGCCCTGTATGAGCGCATCATCAAGGCGAGCAGCAACGAGGGGGATGTCGTGCTGGACCCGTTTGCGGGGTGCGCGACGACGTGTGTGGCCGCCGAGCGGCTCGGCAGGCAGTGGATCGGCATCGACATCAACGAGCGGGCTCTCACCGTGATCCGTGACCGCTTGCAAAGTGAGGTTATCGGCAGCATGGCGTGGGACACCATTGTGCGGACACCGCAGGAGCCGCCCGCGCGCACGGACGGCGGCAAGGCCGTTGCGCCGGAATTGCGTGTTGTCAGCCGCAAACGCAACGCCCCCCGCCAACCGGCCCGTGAGATACGGGAACGTCTGAAGATTGACGACGGCCAAC
Organism: Dehalococcoidia bacterium; assembly: GCA_965214725.1. Taxonomy (GTDB): domain Bacteria; phylum Chloroflexota; class Dehalococcoidia; order UBA6926; family UBA6926; genus VXMO01. The sequence goes on from OZ243973.1 coordinate 986,730, forward strand.
GCTGTCAGGGATGCGGGTGGGAGCCGCCCTACCTGGATTACCTGCAAGTCGATCACAAGAAACCGCGCTCGCTAGGCGGCGCGGACGAGATGGAGAACTACACACTCCTGTGCGATCCGTGCAATCGCCTCAAAGGCAACAAGCTAACACTCACCGAACTCCGCGACGCGCGCGTCACGGAGGGCCGCATCGACGTAGAGTGGTGGACAGAAGAACGCTGGCGGTAAGCGCGCCGCCCTCTTTGTCCCCTTTTCTTCGCGACCCAAACAGGCCACGCGCCCCGATGGATACCCGCTTTCGCGGGTATGAGGGGATTAGTCTGTCATTCCGAGCGCAGCCGAGGAATCTAACGGGCCGCCTTACGGACAACCCTGGCCCGTGGCGCAGGCCGCTCGCCGTGCCCACCTGCTTGCGGGATTCTTCGACTCCGCGCTACCGCGCTCCGCTCAGAATGACATGTGGGGCGGTCCCTCGCGGCTGAATGACTTGCGGGTGGCCACTGTCATTCGGTCCGATGGATACCCGCTTTCGCGGGTATGAGGGGAGGTGGGCGGGTGTGGCGGGGTGTGTACGGGTGTGGCGGAGGGGGGCGGGTGTGGCGGAGGGGGCGCCGTGGCGGGGGGCGGGTGTGTCGGGGGGGGGCGGGGTGCCTCTTGGGTGGGGTGCCTCTTGAGAGGGTTAGGGGGGAGGCTATTCGTTTATCGCTTCACTGCTGAGATGGACGCGCTGTACCAGAACTGCCCGTCCACCATCTCTTCATGTTGTGGCGCACTCTCGACCGTCACATCGGCAAAGCCTGCGCCACGGACGATGTCGGCGTAGTCTGCCTCAGGCAGTGAGCCGGAGACGCACCCCGTCAAGAGGGCCATATCCTGCATCTCCTCCTCGCTTGCGGGCCGGGTCAACACATAGTCGGACACCATGAGTCGTCCGCCGGGCCGCAACACACGGAACGCCTCACGAAACACGGCTGCCTTGTCAGGAGCGAGATTGATGACACAGTTGGAGATGACCACATCAACCATCGCGGCCTGCAGTGGCAGCGCCTCAATATCTCCGTGCATGAACGTGACGTTGGCAAGCCCGAGCTTCGCGGCATTCTCGTTCGCCTTGTCAATCATGTCCTGTGTGAAATCGACACCGTAGACGACGCCGTGTTCGCCCACCTGTTCGGCGGCGAGAAAGCAGTCAAGGCCTGCGCCGCTGCCAAGGTCAAGCACTGCTTCACCGGGGCGCATGCTCGCCAACGCAACGGGGTTGCCGCACCCAAACGTAACAACGCTGCCCGGCAGCTTCTCCAAGATCTCGGCCGGATAGGCGGCGAGCGATTCAGAGTCCCCGCAACAGGCATCGGCATCCATCTCGATCGCCTGCCGGAGGCGATCCGCATAGGACTCTGATACAACAACTTTGAGTTCGATCGGTGAGGTCATCCCATTCCTCCAACGTCCGTCGTCATGCCTGTTCAGTATAGTGCCGCCCTCTCCTCTGCCCTGGGTGGAGGCGGGGCTTCAGGCCGTGTCCGGCGTGCTGAATGCGGCGTCGACGGCGCGGCGTTCTGCGTGATCCATCCCCCACCATGTTGGCCAGTCTGTTGTATCCCCCTCAGGCGGTGGGGCGGCCAGCAGCGAGGACGCCCGCCGGACGATGGCGGTCAGGAGGCCGGCATCATAGGCCGCGCCGAGGCAGCCCTCATCAAGGCGATCCTGCCGGACCAGCACGGTGATGAGCCGGCTCAGGTCAAGCGGAGTCGCATCGCCGACGGTCGCATGATCGGTCAAGAAACGCTGCGCCTCCGGCGTGGCCTTCCATTCGACCCACGCAAAGCCCTGCACCCAGCCGTTGTCATTGCAGTACTCGAGGAAATCACGTCCGACGCGGGAGAGTCGATACCATCGGCCGCGTCCTGCCTGCTCAACCCACTCACCGAACTGAAAGCCGGGCTGCTCAAAGGGGCGCTGGTACACGGCGAGCGCGTTGAGGCGGCGGTTCAGCGGCCCTGCGTCAGAGGCGCGCATCGCGATATCCTTGCGCATCCGGTCTCGTTCAGTTGCCATTGTGGTGTTGCCTCTCCCTATCGTGCCCGCACAACCGCGGGCGCCTACTCGCTCTCCCTACGATACGCCACAACGTCCGCTGTGCGCATGGGCGGCTTTGGCCTGTTACCGTTTAAGGATGAATGGGATCACACGCCCGCGTCCTGACGTGGCTGCGGAGGGCCTCCCTCTGTTGGAGGACTGGGTTGGGCACGTTGGAGGCACGCTTACGGAGCAGCAGATTGACGCCTTTCGCGTGTACCGCCGCGAGCTGCTGGCCTGGAATGCGGGCCGCGCCAACCTGACTGCCATCACTAGCCCTGCTGAGGTCGAATCGCGCCTTTTCCTGGAGAGCGTGCTATGCGCTGCGGCGCTGCCGTTCACGGACGGCGCGCGGCTGATTGACATCGGCTCCGGCGGCGGTTTCCCGGGCCTGCCTCTCGCCATCGCCTTTCCGCATATGGACGTGACGCTGCTTGAGGCGACGCGCAAGAAGGTGGATTTCCTTGAGCATGTCATTGTGCTGCTCGGCCTCACGAACTGCCACGCCGTGCACGGGCGCGCGGAGAGCGCGGCGCATGAGCCTGCGCGCCGCGAGGCCTACGACGCTGCCACCGCCCGTGCCGTCGCCACCCTCCCTGCGCTCATCGAGCTTTGCCTCGGTTTCGTGCGGGTGGGCGGAGTGGTCATCGCGCCCAAAGGCATGGATGCGGCGGAGGAACTGAGCGACGCATCGAACGCGCTGTCACTCCTTGGCGGCGAGCCGGGCGGGATCATCGAGCCGGAGCCGGGCGCACCCACACCTGCCAATCACCGGCTGGTTGTCATCCGCAAGGCGGCGCCGACGCCGGGCGCATACCCGCGCCGCGCAGGTGTGCCGACGCGCAGGCCGCTTTAGGGATCATGTCCATTTCATCTGCCTCTCAGACAGTCGGCCTGCGCCGGCGCATCCTCCACCCGGCCACCCTCATCGCATTCGGCGCGGCCGCCCTGTTCCTGATTGCGCTGGCGCGGGGCGTCGACGTTAGTCTCACGAACATGGTTCGAGCAATCGGCAACGCGAACCCGCTGCTGATCGCGGCAGGGCTGGGCATTTACTACGTCAACTTTGTCTTCAGGGGCATCCGCTGGCGCATGCTCATCGAGAACGCGCAGGCCGCCGCCGAGGAGCCGGTCCCCCTCCCGTCCACACGCGCCTTCGCCGAGATCATCCTCCTCGGCTGGTTCGTCAACGCCGTGTCATGGTTCCGCATGGGGGATCCGTATCGCGCCTATCTCGTCTCTCGGCAGAGCGAGGATCAGCAGTACCCGAGAATCCTCGGCACCGTCCTGGCAGAACGCGTCCTGGATGTCGTCTCGTTCGCCACCATCCTGCTCCCCATTGGTGCTCTCCTTTGGGTGGAAGGAGGAGGTTTGACGACGGCCATCATCGGCGCGACTGTCATCCTTGCCGGAGGCGGTATCTTCCTGCTGGTCAGCATGGCGCTCTTTGGGCGGCGCATGACGGCGTGGCTGCCTGCGTCGATACGTGATTGGCTTGAGCGGCTTCGGGTTGGCGCGCTGCTCAGCCTCCGCGCGCGGCTCTGGCCCGTCACGGTCTTTAGTTTCAGCGGGTGGGTGGCGGAGGTCGCCCGGCTGATGCTGCTGTCATGGGCGCTGGGATTTGAGATCCCACTCGTGGCGATTGCCTTTGTGGCGCTGGCGCACAATCTCATCACGGCGATTCCGTCCACACCGGGCGGGCTCGGTGTCGCAGAGGCGGGCATGGTGGGGCTGCTGCTGCCGTGGCTGTCCCTGGAGGATGCCGCCGTGCTGACCGCGCTCGACCGCTCCGTCACATGGTTCAGCGTCATCATAGCGGGGGGAATCGTCATGGCCTGGAGAGAGGGAGTCCGCGGCGGCCGGTACTAGAGGCGGCACAAGAAGGGAACGCGGCATGATGGCCGTCATGTCAGGGTTCCCACCATGTCATGATGCCCACCATGTCATGATGTCCGCTATGTCATGATGTCCACTATGTCATTCTGAGCGCAGCGAAGAATCCCGCAACCCGCCCTCCCTTCCCCTCATACCCGCCCTCCCCTCCCCTCATACCCGCGAAAGCGGGTATCCATCGGGCCGGCGGCCAGGGTGCGGGCGGCACACACAGCGGGCGATGCCGCGCCCCGCCCAGAGTGCCGCTCACTCGCTAGGTCCGAGGCGTTTCGGCGCGCCGCGCCGAGGGATGGATTCTGGCCTCCGCCAGAATGACGGAGTGAAGGCTGCTCAGCTAACTCTCGTCCGGAGGGACGGGGATATAGACGCGCTTGAGCGGCACTTTGGCTTTGTATTCAGAAGGCATGCTTTCGTAGTGCTCAATGAAATACTTGACCAGCGTTTCTCCGTCAAGCAGCGTGACATCTGGGCCTGACTGCCTCTCGACGCTAGCCGCAAATCCGCCCGTTGATACGAATAGCCCCTTCTCTCCTTCGCGCAACGTGCCCTTGAGTCTTTGAATGTCTTCTAGTCCAACTCTTCCGGCGCGGTGCTTGACCTGAACGATGATCCGTGGTTGCTCGAATCCGAACACATCGGGCGCCGCAATGATATCGATTCCTCCGTCCGGCCCTGGCTGAGGCGGGCGCACGATTTTGAATCCCATGGCCTCCAGCAGGGCAGCCACAAGTTCTTCGAATTCATGTCCGCCGAATTGTCTGGGGCCTAGAATGAGGTCGGCAATGCGCTCCCTCGCCTTAGTCTCGATGTCTTGAGAAAACTCGAGATCAGTGAGCTCCTCAGTGTCTTCATTGCCAACATTTTCGGCGTTGCTTGAAGTAGGACCTTGGCTTGGATTTCCAAGTAGGTTCGCAATTTCTGCCGCATGCTTCGTTATGCGGAACAATGTGCTGATACCTCCAAGGCTGTGCATCAGAGAATAGGTCATGTTATCTCGGTTCAGCCGGCGGGGATTCCATCTCACCGCACGCTTATGCGGGAACTCCGTATTCGAGTCATCATATATGTAGTTGCTATTTATCGTGCCAACGAGATACTGCCGATTCTTCAATCCTGTCACTACCCAATCGTCTACGCGAATTGAGTTTGCGAATCGATTCAGGCTGCCAGTATCGGCACTGATTTGCCCTGGTCTCGCATTTGGCCTGCGCTGCCGGACGCGCTCCCGAATCTCTTGCTCGGAGAGGCCGCTAATGTCACCTATTTTGTCTCCGCCAAAACCAATTGCAACGAACCCGCCTTCCTCCACGTCATCGCGGATGCTTGGGTCAGAGCGCACCATCCAGTAGTCGGTCATCGGACACGCCTCCGTTCGCTGGTTCGGAATCACTGCGATCGCAGTGTATCACTTGGGGCATCCGGGGCCCTTGTGCGTCTAAGCGGCGCGGAAAAGGCGGAAAGAGGGCGGGGCCGATGGATACCCGCTTTCGCGGGTATGAGGGGAGGGGCGGCCAGGGTGCGGGCGGCACACATAGCGGGCGATTCCGCGCCCCGCCCAGGGCGCCGTCCACCCGCTAGGTCCGAGGCGTTTCGGCGCGCCGCGCCGAGGGATGGATTCTGGCCTCCGCCAGAATGACGGACAAGAGGGCGCGGCGGTATCTGCCGATGGATTCCCGCGTTCGCGGGAATGAGGGGAAAACCTGCCTCTATGCTGTGGCGCGGCGGTACATGATGGTGGTGGCGGCGAGGGCGATGACGGTCATGATGAGCAGGATCCCCAGCCCGGGCAGGATGTCTTCCCACACCCACCCGTCCACAACAATGGCGCGGATGGACTCCAGCACGTAGTTGACGGGGTTGATGGAGACGGCCACCTGGAACCAGTCCGCCATCAGCTCCTTGGGCATGAAGGCTGTGGTCACAAACACGGCCGGGAAGAAGAAGATGAACATGGACTGCGTCGCCTGCACGCTCCGCGTCTTGATGGCGATGATGAGGCCGAGGGACGACCACGCAACACCGAAGATGGAGCCGAGGATCAGGATGGCGAGTAGTCCGAGCGGTCCGGACTCGGACGTGGCGCCCATGATGACACCGACAATGATGATGGTGACACCTTGGATTCCGCCGCGCGTGGCGGAGACAAGCAGGACGCCCAGCAGGATGGAGATGCGGTAGATGGGCGCGAGGAGAAGTTTGTTGAGGTAGCCGGAGAGATCATCGGTGAGCAGGGCGAATCCGGCATCGATGCCGCTGAAGACCATGGCTTGGACGATGATCATGGGCATGAGGTATGTAACATAACTGTCCGCCGGAAAGCCGGGCAGCAGCGAGACCTGGTCAAAGGCGGCCGCAAACACACCCATAAAGATGATGTTGATGAAGATATTGGGCAGCATCTGGCTGGGCTGCGTGACATAGGCGCGCAATCCGCGCAGGTAGATGTACCAGGTCTGGAGTGTGAGGCTGATCATGATGGCCTACCTGCCATCACTCAGGCCCAGCATGGGACGGAACATGTTGTTCATCTCGTCTCCACTCGCCTCTTCATCGCGAATCGTGCGGCCGGTGTGCTGCAGAAAGACATCATCCAGCGTGGGGCTCGCGAGGGAGAGATTGGACACGGGAATATCGTTGTCTGCCAGCACGCGCAGCAGCCCCGGCACCGCCGCGCCACCGTCCGCAACGGTGACGGCAACGCCGTCCTGCACGCGAGCGACGGCAGAGACGTTCGGCTGTTCAGCGGTGATGTCCGCGGCGCGCCCAATCAACGCCTCTCGTTCTTCCGCCGTTTCCGGCCCCGTGATGGCAATGGTCACGACGTCACCGCCGATCTGCTCCTTGAGCGCGCGCGGCGATCCCTCCGCCACAATCGTGCCGCGATCGATGATCGCGAGGCGTTCACAGAGGCGGTCCGCCTCATCCATCAGCTGCGTCGTCAGGATGATGGTCACGCCCTCCTCCTCATTGATCTGACGCAGGTGATCCCACAGGGTGATGCGGCTCTGAGGGTCGAGCCCGGTTGTCGGCTCGTCCAGAAACAGGACCTTTGGCTCATGGACGAGGGCGGCGACCAGATCAAGCCGCCGGCGCATGCCGCCCGAAAACGTCCCGATCTTCTTGTTGGCGACTGAGGACAAGCCGATGAAATCAAGCAGCTCGCGGGAGCGTTCCCGCGCCCGTGAGCTGCGCAGGCCGTACAGCCGGCCCTGCAGGGTCAGAAAGTCGTGCGCCTTGGCCAGGTCATCAAGGCCGGTCGCCTGCATGGCGACACCGACGCTGCGGCGTATACGCTCCGCCTGCCGATCAACATCATATCCGGCGACGGTGACGGCGCCGGAGGTCTTTCTGAGGAGGGTTGAGAGGATCTTGAGAGTGGTGCTCTTGCCGGCGCCGTTCGGGCCGAGAAAGCCGAAGAATTCACCCTCACGCACAGAGAAATCGATGCCGTCAACAGCGCGCGTCCCGCCCGGGTACACCATGGCGAGGTTTCTAACATCGATGACGTCGTTAGGCTGCTTGTGATCCATCAGCAAACTCCCCCGCGCGGGCGGAACACTATGGTGGATGGCATGGTAATGGGTGGAGGGTCACTCAGCGACTCAGTGGGCCACTCAGTGACTCGGTCTCCACAGTATATCGCATACGGCGCGGCACATATTGCCGCTAACCGCCATGTTCTTGCCGCCATGTTCTTGCCCGTTTGGGGCAAGCGCGCCTATACTGCCTTCTGCCATGGTAATCAGCCTCTATCGTTCCAAGGGCCGCCTCAGGAGGCGACGGGCTTCTCGGCTCCGGTACCGCCTGCGAGCGAACGGTGTCCCGCCAACGACAACAACCGACGCGGATACGTCGGACGTTGCCTTGGGCAAGGAGGCGTCACGCGAATACGCCGCCACGGGCATAGCGAATACGCGGCCTTACGCGCACTATCGGACCGAGAGGCTTGGTCCAAGCACGTAGGTACGAACTGCGCCTGTCACCCCGCGCCGAACATGACCTCAATGGGATTGACAGCAACGCTTTTCGGCGTATTGACCGTCGAATAGCTGCACTTTCGCCGGAGCCCCGTCCACGCGGCGCGCTCAAGTTGTGGGCGGATTCATACAGGATCCGCGTCGGAGCGAGGATACATATCGCCGCTAGGCGCCATGTTCTTGCCCGTTTGGGGCAGGCGCGCCTATACTGCTATCTATCATGCCCAAGCGAACCTACCAACCAAAGGTGCGCCGCCGCAAGCGCGTTCACGGCTTTCGTTCCCGTATGAGAGATCCCGGCGGCCGAAACGTCGTCGCCCGTCGACGCGCCAAGGGGCGCCATCGCCTCAGCGTCTAGCGTGTCCGCCATGCCCCGGACAGCGGACCACCGATTGAGGCGGAGCTCGGACTTTGACCGCGTTTCCCACATCGGCAAGGGACGCGCGAACGATCTCATCGTCCTCCGCTATGCGCCGAATGATGTTCACGCCATGCGCGCCGGCTATGCCGTCAGCAAGCGCGTCGGTGGCGCCGTGACGCGCAACACGGTCAAGCGCCGCCTGCGTGTTGCCGTGCGCACGCATGCGCCGAAAGAGGATGCGGTCGACCTTGTGTTCATCGCTCGCCCGCCGATTGCGCGGGCGGACTTTCAGAGCATCGAGGGGGCCGTTGCGGACGTCCTCAAACGCGCCGGGTTTGGCGAGGGCGGCCGCCCAGGCGCGGCAGGCTCAGGTCAAGAACAGGATTGAGTGAGGCACATGGCGACATCTTTGGCAATCGGCCTCTTGCGGCTCTATAAGCTGGCGCTCTCGCCGCTGTTGCCGGCCGCGTGCCGTTACGAGCCCACGTGCTCCGAGTACGCACGAGAGGCTGTGGAACGCCACGGCGCACTCCGTGGCATATGGTTGGCGACCAGGCGGTTGACTCGGTGTCATCCCCTGCGGGAAGGGGGCTATGATCCTGTTCCGTAGAGCCCTCCCCCTACAGGCATCTTCACGTCCACTCCGGTCGTTGCTCCTCCTGGCCGCCGCCCTCATCCTTCTGGGCTCGGCGGGGTGCACGGCGGGCAGCCTCTTTTCGACCACGGCATGGGCGGCGCCGGTCCTTCTGGATGAGTCAACCGTCGTGATTGGCACACAGACCGGCCATCTTGTCGTCGGCAATATCATTACGGGCCAGGAATTGGGGCGGTGTGAGACGGGGGAGGGGCGCAACAGTGTCCGCGCCATCTATGGAACACCCCTCTTGCATAATGGACGCGTCATTGTTGGTGGCTTTGACGGCATCGTCTACGCGGTGGATCCGGCCACCCTCGTCCCGGACTCTGAGGCCATGTGCACCCCCTTCTTTGAGGCGGATTCCGCCATTGTCGGCGGCGCGGCGCTCACGCCGGACGGTGTGCTGCTCATCGGCACGGAGGGCGGCACGATTTATGCGCTGGATGTGGACACCGCCGCCATTCACTGGACGTTCGAGGCGGATGGCGAGATCTGGGGAACACCCATCCTTGGGGACGGCCTCGCCTACGTCGGCACACTGAGCGGCGTCCTCCATGCCGTGACGTTGGGCCGGTCCGGCGGCCAGGAGGCGTGGCGGCATGTGGCCGGGGCCGGCATCGGCGGCATGACCCTGTCAGATGACGGGATTCTCTATGTCGGTTCCTTTGATACCAATCTCTACGCGCTGGATGCCCGCACCGGGCAGCCGCGGTGGAGCCAGCCGCATACTGCCGATAACTGGTTCTGGGCGGCCCCACTGATTGTTGGAGATGACCTCTACGCGCCATCACTCGACCACGCGCTCTACATCCTGGATGCGGGGACAGGCATTCAGGTGTCTGAGCCGGTGCGGACGGGAGGGGCCATCCGGAGTGATCCGGCGTTGGTTGGCAATCGAGTCATCATCGCGAATGAGGAGCGCGAGACGTGGTGGGTCGACCCGGAGACGGGGGCGGGTGTGGTTGGCGGCAAGCTGGACGAGCCGATGTATGCCCCGATTGTTGCGTTCGGTGAGACGGACGCGCTCTTCTTTGCGCAAGACGGCGTTATCTATCGCGCATCGCCGTCCCTCAGGCAGCCCGTGCGCGTATTCCCACTGGACAGTTAGGCGTCAGCAATGGAAATCATCGGCGATATCTTTATCTTTCTGCTCCTGCAGCCGATGCTCAACGGCCTGGTGCTGCTCTATAGCGTGCTCTTTGACAGCATGGCCCTTGCCATCATCGGCCTCACCGTCATTGTCCGCGTCGCCTTCTATCCGTTGACCGTCAAGCAGCTGCGGTCCTCAACCAAGATGCAGGCCCTGCAGCCGCAGATGCAGGAGATTCGCAACCGGTTCAAGAACAACCCGCAGCTGCAGCAGCGCGAGACGATGAAGCTCTATCGCGAGGCGGGCGTGAGTCCTTTGGGCTGTCTGGGGCCGATGGTTGTTCAGTTCCCGATCTGGATCGGTCTGTACTGGGCAATCATCAAGGGATTGGGCAACCTACCGGGGAGTTTTGTGTATCTCTCACAGCGGCTGTATTCATGGCTGCCGGTGGGCGGAGAGGCCCTGCCGCTGAACACGGAGATGCCGTGGATTCTGGGGACGCTGGACCTCTCCGCGCCGGATCCCACCCCGCTCATGCCCCTGCTTGTTGCCGCGTCAACGTGGGCTCAACAGCGCATCATGCAACCGCCCGCGATGTCTGACCAGCAGAGGCAGCAACAGCAGATCATGCTGTTCCTTTTTCCGATCATGCTCGGCTTTCTTGCCTTTACTTTCCCATCGGGCTTAGCCCTATACTGGTTCGTCTCTAACTTTATAACAATCAGTATGCAGGGGTTCATGTCCGGTTGGGGAAACCTCTTGCCCGGGCGGTCACGCGCCGTTGCCGCTGCTGTAGTTCCCCAGACTCCCCAAGTGGAGACGAGGTCAAATCATGGATCAGAGCCTGGAATGGACAGGGAGGACGGTCGAGGAAGCGATTCGCCGAGGCCTGGACGAGCTCGGTCTCGACCGCGACGACGTCGACGTCGACGTTCTTAGTGAAGGGCGCTCCGGCTTGCTGGGGCTCCGCTCAGAGGATGCACGCGTTCGCCTTCGCCTCCGGCAGGGCGGCGACGACGATGCCGACTACGCCTCCTTTGCGTCCCTCTCCTCGGATGCTGAACACGCGCGCGATATCCTCGCGGAGCTGCTGCGCCGCATGGACATCGATGCCGATATCGAAATCTATGTTCCCGGGAGCGATCCCACCCGCCCCTTTGAGCCGGGTGACCCCATCGTTCTCGATGTTGAGCGCGAGGATGCCGGCCTGCTCATCGGCCGGCGCGGCCAGACACTCCGGCACGTTCAGATGCTCCTCAATACCATGGTCTCCCGCACCGTGGGACATTACGTCCCTCTCCGCATTGATGTTGAGGGGTACCAGCAGCGCCATATTGACCGCCTGCAGCAGATAGCCCTCCGCGCCGCTGACCATGTGCGGCGCCGCCGCCGACCCATCACCCTTGACCCCATGTCACCCGCGGACCGCCGCATCATCCATATGACCCTCGCCAACAATCCCGCCGTTGTCACCGGCAGCACGGGCAGCGGCGAAAATCGCCGTGTCACCATTCAGCAGGCCCCGCGTGACTCCGGCGGCGGGCAGGCCGGGCCACGCGAGGCGGACCGGGCGCCGGCACGCGCCGTCGCCGATAACACCGAGGGCAATACGTACATCGACGACTCTACAGAGGACCTCGAGGACGATGCTCTTGAGGAGTACGACGATGACGAGGACTATGACGACGATGATGAGTACGACGACGAGTATGACGATGACGACGAGGACTACGATGATGAGGATGAGGAGTACGACGATGACGACGAGGAGGATGAGCCCGCGCCTCGGTAGCCTGTCATCCTAGTGTCCCTCACGCATCGCGATTTCATCGCGCTTGGCGGGACGAATTCCCCCGCACTCCTTGGAGCATTGGCAGCGGCTCGGCTCGGCCGCTCTGCAGGAATCCTCACCACGAACGCCCCCACGGTGGACCTGGGCGTCATCCAAGTGGCCGCGTCGCAGGACGCGATCCGCATCAGCGCCCAGCACGTACCCTATGCGTGGCTGGACACGGAGATCCTCCTGGCTGCGCCGGAGGCCGACGAGATTGATCCCGCCATGCTGGGTAGGTTCAGCCGCTCCCTGATCGGCATAACTGCCCACTCATTCCTGCAGAACGGGACACTGTCCTTCACGGAGGGCGTTATCCCGGCGGGGTCCGGAGCTCTGTTTGTTGACGAAAGCGATCTGACGGAGCAAGACGCGCCCCTCCCGGCGCCCATCGCGCTGTCCATCGGGCCGCAGTCCGGTATCCGGCTCTGGCTGCAAGGGACGTGGCAGGCCGTTGGCGGCGCGCAGGATCCTGACCCCCGGGTGCTTGCCGTCTTGGGGGCTATCTTCCTCGTGAGGCTGACGGAAACGCGCGCGCCCATCACGGCTGCCCGTTTCGCCGCCGCCGCCGCGTCGCTGCTGCCGTCGCCGGATCACATATCACGCGATACACTGCCGGACCGGGAGGCCATAACCGCCGCCGCCTCAGAGTGACAACGCGGTGAGAGAGCGCGGCCCAGAAAGACAGTGGGGGGCGTGTTGCCCTTTCCCCTCATACCCGCCCCTCTCCCCGCATACCCGCCCCTCTCCCCGCATAGCCGCCCCTTTCCCCTCATACCCGTCCTCTCCCCTCATACCCGCCCCTCTCCCCGCATGTCATTCTGAGCGCAGCGCGATAGCGCGGAGCCGAAGAATCCCGCAAGCCGGTGGACACGGCGAGCGGCCTGCGCCATGCACCTCCCCCGTAGGACGCGTCGCGGGATTCTTCGCTGCGCTCAGAATGACATATGAGGGGACCCCCTTTCCCCTCATACCCGCGAAAGCGAGTATCCATCCGGGGGCTCCCGCGCATGTCTGAATAGCGCGCGAAAGACGGCAAAGAGGGTGGAGCCCCGCAACGACGAGCCTATGGCGTATGTATGATGGAATGGACACGGAGAGGGCACCGGGCCGAGCAAGGAGAACAGGCAAGATGAGGATGGGGCTGACGCTGTTGCTGGTGGGCATCGTCATGATTGGCGGATACGCGGCGTATGCGCTGATCCGCTTTATCGTCGTGACTGATGATGTGCCGATCCTGATCCGCGTTGGTTTGCCGACCATCGTCATCGGCGTGCTTGTGCTCCTGATCAAGGTGGTGTGGGACGCCCTGCGCGAGAGAATGCGCCCGGGTAGGCGAAGCTATGAGGAGGCGCAGCCATGATGGTCACAACGTCAGACACCATTCCCGGCCGGACAATCACAGAAACCAAGGGAATTGTCTACGGCAACTCCGTACGCGCTCGCAGCGTTGGGCGAGATATCACGGCCACGTTCCGCAACCTTGTTGGCGGCGAGGTGACGGAGTATGCGCAGCTGCTGGCCCAATCACGCGAGGAATCCCTTGACCGGATGCAGGCGCGGGCGGAGGCGATGGGCGCCAATGCCGTCATCGCCATGCGCTTCTCAACGTCCATGGTGATGTCCGGCGCCGCCGAGCTGCTCGCCTACGGCACAGCCGTCGTCGTCGAGTAAGCCCGTTCCTGATGGTTGAATCCGCGCTCACCCTTACTCTCCTGCTGGGCTTTGTGGCGATTCAGGTCGCCGTCCAGGTTGCCGCCGGGCTCGACCTCGGCAAGCGCAAGCGGGTTCGAGGTGGCAACCGATGGGTCTGGTTGGTGGTCATTCTGTTGCTGCTCCCCGGCGCGCTCACCTACTTCGCCTTCGGCCGCCTCCCAGACGATGAGCCGCAGCTGCCTCCCACCCCCACAACATGGTGAAGGGGCGGGGTTGGCGGTTTTCGCATTGGGTGGCGCGTTGGACTATCCTATAGGGAGATGGACGGTCAGCCGCTCTGAGCGCAGACACACCGCCACACGCGGCCGGCGTTCATAACACACAACAAACAAACAGGCAGGTGCGCGGCTGATGCCCTTTTCTGACGTATCAAGCAGGGTGTCCTTTCCGGATATGGAGCAGGAGGTTCTCCGGTTCTGGAGGGACAATGAAATCTTTCGGCGCTCTATGCGAGAACGCGAGGGCGGGCCCGTTTTCACCTTTTTCGAGGGGCCGCCCACCGCGAACGGCGCGCCGGGTGTCCACCATGTGCTTGCGCGCGTCTTCAAGGATGTTATTCCCCGTTTCAAGACGATGCAGGGCTACCATGTGCCCCGCAAGGGTGGCTGGGACACGCACGGCCTGCCGGTGGAACTCGCCGTTGAGGCGGAGCTGAACCTCTCCACCAAGCGCGAGATCGAGGCGTATGGCATCGCCAAATTCAACGAGAAATGCAAGGAGAGCGTATTCCGCTACGTGCAGGACTGGGAGTCCCTGTCTGAGCGCATCGCCTTCTGGGTTGATATGGATGACCCCTACGTCACCTACTCGAATGAGTACATCGAGTCCGGCTGGTGGATCTTCAATCAGCTCTGGGACAAGAGCCTCATCTATCAAGGCTATCGCGTCACGCCCCATTGCCCGCGCTGCGTCACATCCCTCAGCTCGCATGAGGTGGCGCTAGGGTACAAGGATGACGCAGAGGACCCCTCCGTTCACGTCAAGTTCCGCATTGCTGACAGCGAGCGGGCACGGTCGCTGCTCGGCGATGGCGGCTCCCCCGCCTATCTCCTAGCCTGGACGACCACACCCTGGACGCTGCCCGGCAACACCGGCCTGGCCGTCGCCGTGGGGGCGCGCTATGTCATCGCCGAGGGGGCATGGGGACAGGACGGCCGCACGGAACGGCTGATCATCGCGGATGCGCTGACCGATGAGGCCCTTGAGGGCGACTACACAATCGTGGGTGAAGTATCGGGGCGTGAGCTCGTCGGCCTCACCTATGAGCCGCTCTTTGACTATGCCGTGCCGGACGGGTACAGAGGCACGGTTGTGGCGGCGGATTTCGTTCTCTTGACCGAGGGAACAGGCATCGTTCACATTGCGCCGGCTTATGGCGCGGAGGACTTGAGTGTGGGACGGGCGGAGGGCCTGCCCGTTGTCCACACCGTCAATACGGACGGCGAGATGCTGTCATTCGATGGTGTGCCCTGGTCAGGCGTCTTCTTCAAGGATGCCGATCCGGCCATCACCGCCGATCTTGATGCCCGCGGCCACCTGCTGCGCGGCGGCAGGCTCACGCATACATATCCGTTCTGCTGGCGGTGTGACGCGCCGCTCCTGTATTACGCCAAGGAATCCTGGTATATCCGCACCACCGCGCTCAAAGACCGACTCATCTCAGCGAATCGTGAGGTCGGCTGGGTGCCGGAGCACATCGGCGAGGGGCGTTTCGGGGAGTGGCTGCAGAACAACGTCGATTGGGCGCTCTCTCGCGAGCGCTACTGGGGCACGCCGATTCCGCTGTGGCTCTGTGAGGGCTGCGGTGATGCAACCGCCATCGGCAGCACGGCACAGCTGGCAGAGCAGGCGAGCCTGACCGGCTACAGCGGCGGCATGGACCTCCACCGTCCCTTCATCGATGATGTCACGTTCGCCTGCGCTGAGTGCGGTGGCACAAAGCGGCGCATCCCGGAGGTGATGGACGCGTGGTACGACTCCGGCGCGATGCCCATCGCACAGTGGCATTACCCGTTTGAGAATGTGGACGTGTTTGAGCAGCAGCAGATGGCAGACTACATCTGCGAGGGGGTGGACCAGACTCGGGGATGGTTCTATACGCTGCACGCGCTCGCCGTCCTGCTCTTTGACCGGCCGGCATACCGGAATGTCCTCTCGCTCGGCCACATTCTGGATGAGGCCGGCGAGAAGATGTCCAAGTCACGCGGCAATGTGGTGGAGCCGTGGGAGATCCTGGACTCACGCGGCGCGGACGCCCTGCGCTGGTATATGTACACAGCATCCACACCCGGCAATGCGCGCCGTTTCTCCGCCAACCTCGTTGGTGACACGGTGCGTCGTTTCCTGCTGCCCCTCTGGAATACCTACAGCTTCTTTGTGACGTACGCCAACGTGGACGGCTTTGACCCTGTTTCAACCCCCGCGCCGGCGGCATCCACCCGCCCCCTGCTCGACCGCTGGCTCCTTTCGCGCCTGCAGGGCCTCATCGGCGCCGTCACCAACGCCATGGAGCGGTATGAGGTCATGGAAGCGACGCACGCGATCGAATCATTCGTGGATGAACTCTCGACGTGGTACGTGCGCCGCAACCGCCGGCGGTTCTGGAAATCCGATAATGATTCAGATAAGGCCGCCGCCTACCACACGCTGTACGAGGCATTGACGACGCTCTCACGTCTGCTGGCGCCGTTCACACCATTTGTGGCGGAGCACATGCACCGGAATCTTGTCGCCTCGCTCACCGGAGACGAGCCGGAGAGTGTCCATCTCGCCGCATGGCCTGCGGTGGATGACGCGCTGCGGGATGAGGAGACAGAGGCCGATGTTCGGCTTGCCATGCGCCTCTCAAGCCTCGGCCGCGCCGTCCGCGCCCGCGCCCAGCTCAAGGTTCGCCAGCCACTGCAAGAGATGCTTGTGCTGCTGCCGGGGCGAGCAGACCGTGAATCGCTCGGGCGCATCCAGGATCAGCTTCTGGAGGAGCTGAACGTCAAGGGTGTCCGCGCCGTTGATGACGAATCGATATTCCTGTCTGTCCGTGTCCGCCCCAACCTGCAGAACCTCGGACGCAGGCTTGGCGCGGATCTGCCGCGCTTGACGGGGCATCTCGACGGCGTATCGGACGCGGAACGCAACACCATAGCCGCCCGCGTGCGGGATGGGCAGACGCAGGAGGTGGCCGGTTTTTCACTGGCCCATGACGACCTGCTCGTGGATTCGTCAGATCGGGAGGGATTCATCTCCGGGGCGGAGGGCATCTATACGGTGGCGCTCAACACGGAGATCACGCCGTCGCTTGAGCGTGAGGGGGTGGCGCGGGAGTTGGTGCGCCATCTGCAGGAATTGCGCCGGACCGCCGGGCTCGACGTCTCAGACCGCATCACGGCGTACATCGCCGGTGATGGTGACGGGGTTGCGGGCGCGCTGACTGAATTCGGTGAGTACGTGCGGCAGGAGACGCTCTCCGTGGACATCGTGACGACCATGCCGGGGGGTGGCGTGCCGACCAACACCGTCACGCTGGATGAGACTGCCATCACAATCGGCGTCGAAAAGATCTAAGGCGCCTAGCGGGGGCAGGGATTCTGGCCTGTGCCAGAATGGCGAGAGGCGGGGTGGGGTGTTGCCGTCTTTCAGGCTTTAGGCGAAGATCTCGCGGATCGGGCAGGAGAAGTCTGGCAGCACGTCCTGACCGGTGAGTGTGTCATCGACGCCGAGGGTGACCGGCTCCTCATCGGGGCGATACACCTCGACAGATTGGGCATCCGGCCAAACCACCCACACAAGGCGGACGCCGAACGATGTCCACATCTCGGCCTTCTCACGCACCGAGCGGCGCGTTTCGCTTGGGGAGACGACCTCCACGGCGATATCAGGGACAAGATCGAGGAACTTGTCGATATCGGCATCAAGCGGCAAACGCTCTACTGAGAAGTACGCCACGTCCGGCGCGCGCACCGTGTCCGGTCCCCGCTCCAACACGATGCCGGGCTCGCCAGTCATCACACGCCCGCGTCCCGCAGGCAAAACGAGGTTGCCGAGGACTCGCGCCACGCGAAACTCAATCTCTCCGTGTCTCCCGTTTGTTGGCATCTCCGGATAAAATACCCCCCGTATGAGTTCGCCGCGACTCTCGTCCTCGCTCAGCGCATAGAGATCCTCCGCCGTCATCAGGCGTGTTTCAGCGGGATTCCTATCTGACCGCGCGGTTGTCATGACATACTCCCCACCAAGGCTCTGCTGCCGCCCATTGTACATGGCGCCGTCTCAGCTTGGCAGCGTCGCGCCGATGAAGTCTGCGCGGCCCCGCGCGAATTCCCGCGCCGGCATCACCTTGCGCCCTTCCGCTTGCACCTCCAGCAGCTCGAGCATGCCCTCGCCTGTGCCGATGGCGACTCCCATCCCGCCGCCATCCTCTGAGCGGCGCAGCGGCACCACCTGCCCGGGCGCCGCCCCGCGTGGGTCATACTCCGGCGGCAGCGCGACGGCGCGTCGAATGCTAAGCCGCTTGCCGGACAGCGTGGTATGGGCGCCTGGCCAGGGGGTCATGGCGAGAATGCGCCGCTCCAGTTCATCCGCCGGCCGCTCCCAGTTGAGGTCGCCATCACCCTTTTCGAGCTTTGCAGACCGCGTGGCGCCATCATGGTCCTGCGGCTGCGGCGTGACATCGCCCTCGATCCAGCCGGGCAGCGTCTCCACCAGCAGCGAGGCGCCGAACTGCGCGAGCCGGTCCGTCAATTCACCCGCCGTCTCTCCTGACCGGATCGGCACAACACGCCGGGACAGGAGCGGGCCGGTATCGACGCCCTCATCCAGCAGGAAGATGCTGATGCCGGCAGCCTCATCTCCGGCGAGCAGCGTTGATGCCACGGGGGCGGGGCCGCGATGTCGCGGGAGCAGAGAGGGGTGCACATTCAGGGTCCCGCGCCGTGGGATATCCAGCACGGCGCGCGGGAGGATGAGGCCATAGGCGGCCGTGACAATGACGGTGGGGTCGAGCGCCCGCAGGCGTTCCGCCTCCTCCGGAGAGCGCAGGGTTGTTGGCTCCAAGATATCCAGCCCATACTGCATGGCCCGCTGCTTGACGGGTGAGGGGCGTGGATGTCGTCCACGCCCGGCCGGCCTGTCCGCGCGTGTCAGCACGGCGATGGGCCGATTCTCTGATGTCATCAGCGCATCAAGGGTTGGCACTGCGAAATCAGCGGTGCCACAGAAGACGATTCGGTAATCTTGGGGCATTTCTTTGCCGTGGGGCATCCTTTCCACTATGGCTACCCTCGAATTATTGAGGTATTGCGAGTCTCCCGCAATGGCGGGGCAGCCCGTACATTGCCTTAACCGTAGGCACCATGACGGTTTGCGTCTCAAAGGTCTCGACGGCCACTGCGGGCGGGGTGCTACCGTAGATTCTTGCGGGTCGACGGGCACGTCACCACTACCCTTTTCGGGCGTGCCCTCTGCGAGGCCATGGGAGGCCTCGCAGAGTGATCAACCCGCTCGGGGTGGGGAAGGATAGCATCAAATGACCGATGAATCGGCGGGAGCCGTGTGGGCAAAGGCCCTCGCCAGCCTCCGCACACAGGTGAACAAGACAGCGTATAGCACGTGGCTGGCAGACACCTCAGGGATTTCACTCACAGACCGTCATATCACGGTCTCCGTGCCACCGGACACTGATCTGCACCGGATGCAGAACTCGCTTGGCCAGATTATGGAGCGGTGCGTCTCAGGAGTTCTGGGGCGGGCCATCTCCATCAAGCTTGTGAGTGGGCGGCACGAGCAGCAGACGGACGAGCCGTCACCGCGGGCCGTTGCTCATCCCGACGAGAAGCGCGCGCCGGCCGGGTACACACTCAGCTTGGGCGCGAAGCCGAATCCGCAGCTCACGTTTGACCGCTTCGTTGATGGCAAGAACACCAGACTCGCCGTTGCGGCGGCCTCCAGGGTGGCGAGCGGGGAGGCGGACGGTTACAACCCCCTCGTCCTGTACGGGCCGCCCGGCATCGGCAAGACGCACCTTCTGCACGCCATCGCCAATGAGGCGCAACGGCACCAACGCACAACGGTTATCGCAACCTCTGAGCAGTTCGTCAATGATTACGTTACCGCCGTCCAAAAGAAGACGACGCAGAGCTTCCGGGAGCGGTATCGTTCAGCGGATTTCCTGATCCTCGATGACCTTCAATTCATCTGCGGCAAGGTCAAGAGTGAGGAGGCCCTGCTCCACACCTGCAAGGCCTTGCTGCAGTCAGGAAGCCAGATTGTCGTGTCGGCAGATCAACCGCTGGACGTCCTGCCCTTCAAGAACAGTCAGCTGGGGGGCCGGCTCCTATCCGGGCTGCCGGTTGACATCACCACGCCGGACAGACGCACACGCTCAAACATCCTCGCCTTCAAGGCATCGCAATACGGAATTGTTTTGCCGGACGACGCGCTCGCCTATCTGGCCAGCCGCTCATTCTCCAGCATCAACCACCTGGAGGGGCAGCTCAAGCGTGTCATGGCCCATGCCTCACTCCTCGAGGAGCCGCTCACTCTTGCGCTGGCCCAGCGCGCCCTCTCATCCTCACGGGACGCGAACCCGGCCGCGCGCCTCACGGTGGATGCCATCATCCGCGCCACGGCCGCTTTTCGTGGCCTCCCCGTGGCGCAGATTCTTGGACGGAGCCGGTCCCGCTCGATAGCAGATGCCCGGCATCTTGCCATCTTTCTTGTCAGCCGCAACATCGATATCTCTCTTGCCGACATCGGTCGGGCATTCGATGGGCGCGATCATACGACGGTGATGAACAGCATCGCCCGCACGGAGCGGTACCTGACCGCGGACTCGATTCTGCAGACGGATGCGGATGAGATTCTACGGCTCGCCGCCTCCACGGCAGCCGGAAACTGACCGCTCGTTTTCCACAATGCGCGCGGCGTGCCGGCGATTCTCCACATCTTTCCACCGCGCATCCACACCGAAATCCACGCCTTGTCCCCCGCGTGATGCTATGGGGTTTCAACAGGTTTACGTGCGTTACTACTACGACGATTAAGATATCTCTATATCCTGAGAGAATGATTGATCAAGCAAGCATCCACGTGAGCGGTGGAAACGGCGGACGCGGGGCAGTCACGTTTCGGCGTGAGAAGTACGTGCCGTTTGGCGGTCCGGACGGGGGCGATGGCGGCGATGGCGGCCGCGTTCTCTTCCGCGCAGATGAGAACCTGATGACCCTGCAGGACTATGGGCGCCGCATGGTGTATTCCGGGCAGAACGGAGAGCCTGGCCGCGGCAAGAAGCAGACCGGGAAGACCGGCGTGGATCTTATTCTCTCCGTTCCAGTCGGGACAATTGTCGCCTGGGCGGGTGATAAGACGTCGGGGACAGTCGACCTTGAAGAGCATGGGCAAACGGTTGTGGTTGCGCAGGGTGGTGACGGCGGCCGCGGCAATGTCCGGTTCACGAGCTCGACGAATCGCGCGCCGCGTTTGGCAGAGGGGGGCGAGCCGGGCGAGGAGGTTGACGTTCAGCTTGACCTCAAGCTCCTCGCGGATGTTGGGCTTGTTGGCCTGCCGAATGCCGGCAAATCGAGCCTTCTCGCCAGCGGATCGGGCGCGAACCCACGAGTCGCCGCCTATGCGTTCACAACAACGGAACCGAACCTCGGCGTTGTGGACGTCGGCTGGAGCAGCTTCGTGCTTGCCGATATCCCGGGCCTGATTGAGGGCGCGCATGAAGGCAAGGGGCTTGGCGATCAGTTCCTGCGCCACGTTGAACGCACCGCCGTGTTGATTCACGTCATTGATGGCAGCGTTGAGGACGTGCTGGAGGCGTGGCGCGGCATCAACACGGAACTCGCGCTCCATGACGCCCGGCTTGAGGAGAAACAGCAGATTGTGGCGGTCAACAAGGTGGATATGCCGGAGACGCGTGAACGGCTGCCTGACCTGAGAGAGGCGTTCGCGGCGGAGGGTGTCGATGAGGTCCTCCCAGTCTCCGCCGTCACCGGTGAGGGGGTCTTGGAGTTGATGCGGGCCGCGTACAGGCGTGTGGAGGCGGAACGCGAGGCGCGCAAGAATGCGCCGGTCAAGGAAATGCCAGAACCACAGGTCATCCTGCGCCCGGAACCGGGGCGGATTCTCCCGACGGTTGAGGTGGAAGAAGAGGGCGTGTGGCGTCTCCGCCATCCACGCATTGAACGGCTTGCGGACGGCATCGACCTGACCGACATGGCCATTGCTGCGCAGTTCTGGAGTGAACTTGGGCACATCGGCGCGATCGATGAGCTGGAACGGGCGGGCGCCGAACCCGGAGATTGGGTTCTCATTGGGGAGACGGAGGTTGTCTGGCGGTGAGCCGCATCGGGATCTTGGGCGGCAGCTTTGATCCCCCGCACGCCGGCCATGCAATGATGGCGCGCGAGGCGCGAGACCGCGCCAATCTGGATACCCTCCTCTTTGTGCCGGCCGGCGAGCAGTGGCTGAAACCCGCGGGCGCGGTGGCAAGCCCTGATCATCGTCTCGCAATGACACACCTGCTTGCCGGCAGCGTTCAGCCGTCCGCCGTCTCTGACATGGAAATCAGGCGCGGCGGCCCAACATACACGGTGGACACCCTCACTGAACTCGTCGCGGCATCCCCTCCCGGGACTGACTACATCTTCATCCTCGGGGAGGATACGCTGGCCGATCTCCCGCGGTGGCATATGCCCCGGCAGCTCGTGACGCTGTGTCGCTTTGTTGCACTGCCGCGCGCCGATGATGCGGATGCGCGGCGGCCCGACGTGATGGCCGCCTATGATGCCCTCCCCGGCCTCCGCGAGAGGGTGACCATTCTTGATGATGCGGCACGCATGGATATCAGCTCGTCGTCCGTGCGGCGCATTCTGCAGGCAGGAGAGGATGCGGGCGGCCTCGTACCGAACCCGGTCCTGAAATACATCGCAGCGCACGGTCTGTATGGGAATTGGACTGGCGAGGGGTCTACTCCTCCAACGTCCTGAGGAAACGCTCATCACGCCTCCACCTGGGGCGTGTCCGCGCCCAGAGCGATAACATCACCGGGCGTCCCAAGAGCTCCTCAATGTGGGGCCGCGCCCGCACCCCAACGTCCTTGAGCGCGTGCCCGCCCTTGCCCACAACGATGCCGCGCTGCGAGACGCGCTCCACATAGACACTCGCCTCGATATAGTCTTTGCCGCCGTGATCGGGATCATACGGGGCGTGTCTCTCCACCTCCACCGCCGTCGTGTACGGCACCTCATCGCCGTACACCGCGAACACGCCCTCACGTATCAACTCGGCGATCAGGAATGTCTCCGAGCGGTCAGTCAGGGTTGACGGGTCAAACAGCGGCTCCTGCTCAGGCACGTTGACGATGAGACGCTCAAGCAGGCCGTCCAACCCATCGCCGGTCCGCGCGCTGATGGGGATGATGTCACGGATGCCGTCATGCAGGCCGTTGTACGCCTCAATAACCGGCAGCATGGCGCTCTTGCGCACCGTGTCCAGCTTGTTGATCGCAACGATGACGGGGAGTCTGCCCGTGCCAATCTCATTGAGGAGCAATTCCTCGACATCGCCCGGTGTGCGCGGCGCGGACACAAGGACGGCCAGATCCGCAATCTCCAGCGCCTGCCTCGTCTCACGCAGCATGCGCCGGCTAAGGGTGTCGATACCCGGCGTCGTCAGGCGGCCGGGCGTGTCCAGCAGCCCAAGTTGAAAGCCATCACCGTGCAGCACCGCAAGGATTCGGTAACGGGATGTTTGCGGCTTGGGGCTGACGGCGGCCAGGCGCGTGCCGACAAGCGTGTTGACGAGGGTGGACTTTCCGACGTTCGGCCGCCCAATGATGGCGACATGTCCTGCGCGAGTCATGGCGTACAGGGCGCCTACGCCCCGGAGAGCGCCGCCCGCACGGCCGTGATGAGCTCCGCGTCCTCCTCCGGCAGAACGGTCCGCGGATCCAACAAAAGCCGGTCCTCGTCGATGCGCCCGATAATCGCGGGATGCGTGTCTGTCGCGCGGAGTCGTTCAGCCAGCGCATCCGCGTTTGCGCGCTCCGGGCTGATGGCGAGCGCGCGGGTCGGCAAGGTTCCGCCCGGCAGGCTCCCGCCACCGACGGCCGTGTCCGCCTCAACCACTTGCAGGCCGTGCCCGCCGACCTCCTCGCGCCAGCGCAGCGCGCGCTCATCCAACTCTGCCACGCGGGTGGAAATCATCCGCCAGACGGGCACCTCTGTCAGGGCGGCGCCGCGCGCATACACCTGCAGGGTTGCTGTGAGCGCGGCCAGATTCAGCTTGTCTATGCGGACGGCGCGTGCGAGCGGGTGCGCCTTCATCCTGTCAATGAGCGCGGAGCGGCCGACCGCGATGCCGGCCTGCGGCCCGCCCAGGAGCTTATCCCCGGAAAAGAGGGCGATGTCAGAGCGGTCTTGCTCCAGCGTCTCCCGCACGGTCGGCTCCTTGGCGAGCCCGAACTGTTCGGTGTCGAGCAGGCACCCCGAACCGAGGTCATTGATGAGAGGGACGCCGCGCGCGTGCGCGATATCCGAGATTTCGGCCGCGTCCGGGGTGTTCGTGAATCCAACAACGGCAAAGTTGCTGCGGTGAACCCGGAGAACGGCGGCCGTGTTGTCCGAAAGGGCGTCCGCGTAATCTGAGGCATAGGTGCGATTTGTGGTGCCGACCTCAACAAGCGTCGCCCCGCTCTGGCGGAGCACGTCCGGTATCCGGAACCGTCCGCCGATCTCGACGGCCTCCCCGCGCGAGACAATCACCTCCCGCCCCCCGGCGATGGCTGCAAGCGCAAGCAGCACGGCGGAGGCGTTGTTGTTGACGGCGATGGCTGCCTCCGCGCCGGTGAGGAATTGCAGCAGCCCCTCCACGTGTGAATGTCGGGAGCCGCGCGCGCCGGCCGCAAGGTCGTACTCGAGATCAGAATATCCGCGCGCCACGCCGCTCATCGCCTCAATGGCGGCACGGCTGAGCGGGGCGCGCCCGAGATTTGTGTGGATAATCACGCCTGCCGCGTTGATGACGCGGCGTGGACGCGGCGCCAACAGGTCGGTGATCGATCGGGCGGCCGATTCCGCAAGCGTGTTGATGTCCGGCGAGGCATCTGCCGTGCCGGCGAGAATCGCCTCCCGCGCCGCGTCAATCGCCCCCCGCGCGGCATGTGTGACGGCATCCGTGCCGACGCGGTCTGTGAGCGCGCGCAGGGAATCACTGCCGGCAAGCCGATCCACGCTCGGCAGCGCGCGCAGGGCATCCGCCTGATGAGCGGGAGCATTGTCCCTTTTCGTCTTTGCCATGCCTCATTATCCCCCAACGGCCTCTGAACGCGGGCAATGCCCCCGATGCGTGGGGTAGGAGTCGTGCCGTATACTACTAATTCGGGCGTGTGGCTGCACGCGCGCTGGTATCGGCACAGGGAGCCCCGGCAACATCGGGACAGCAAGGGGGGGACGCTATGCAGGTCATTGGCCTGACGGGTGGGATCGCGAGCGGGAAGAGCCTCGTGAGTGAGATTCTCCGGGATGAGTATCAAGCGATCGTTATCAGCGGTGATGAGTTGGGCCATCAGGCCTATCTTCCGGACACCGACGCATGGACGGATATCCTGGCGCGGTGGGGGGACGATCTGATGAACCCGGACACGCGCGAGATTGATCGCCGCAAACTGGGGGCGATCGTTTTCGCGGACGCGCAGGAACTCACGGCGCTCAATGAGATAACGTGGCCGCGCATTCGCGCGCTCGCAGAGCAGCGCATCACAGAACTGCGTGAGGGTGGCGGCAAGATAGCCGTGCTGGAGGCGGCCATCATGATTGAGGCGGGCTGGACAGACCTCTGTGATGAGGTGTGGGTCACACAGGCCACGGAGGAGGACGCCATCGCCCGGCTCCAGTCACGCAACGGCTTGAATGAGGATCAGGCGCGGCAGCGCATCAACGCGCAGCTCTCCAATGAGGAGCGCGAGGACTACGCCGATGTCCTGCTCAAGAACACGGGCACCATTGAGGAACTGCGCATACGCGTCGGCGAGCTCTGGCACGCCCGCATCCGCCCGTTCCTTGAGTGACTAATCTGCTCAGCAACACCGCATCCAGAGAGAACCATAAGGGATTGGCATGACCGAACAGCAAGCGCTCAAAGACGCCACCATGATGTCGTATGCCGAATACGAGATCGAGGAATACACAATCGATAGCGAGCCGTACTACCTGCCCATTCGTGATGAGGTGGAGGTTTTTACGGCCGCATATCAAGAGAAGATCCCCGTTATCCTCAAGGGCCCAACGGGCTGCGGCAAGACCCGCTTCGTGGAGTACATGGCATGGCGGCTGGGGCGCCCCATCACCACGGTCAGGCGGGACGGCAAGGAGGACGCTCAAGGCAAGGCTCTGGTCACCATTGCCGCGCATGAAGACCTGACCGCCAGCGATCTCGTCGGGCGGTTCCTGTTGGAAGGCGATGAGACCCGGTGGGTCGATGGCCCGCTGACCCGCGCCGTCAAGACAGGCGCCATCTGCTACCTCGATGAGGTTGTTGAGGCGCGCAAGGACACGACGGTGCTCATCCACCCGCTGACAGATCACCGCCGCCTGCTCCCCGTGGAGAAACGCGGCCAGATCTTGGAGGCAGCGGACGGATTCCTGCTCGTCATCTCCTACAACCCCGGCTACCAGAGCGCGCTGAAAGACCTCAAGCAGTCGACGCGCCAACGCTTTGTTGCCATGGAGTTTGATTACCCGCCGCGTGAATCTGAGGCGCGGATTGTGCAGGAGGAGAGCGGGGTTGATGAGGAAAATGCGCATGAGCTTGCCCGCCTCGGTGAGAAGGTGCGCAACCTGAAAGAGCACGGCCTGCAGGAGGGTGTCTCCACGCGCCTGCTGATCTACGCCGGCAAACTGATCTCCCGGGGCGTCGCGCCGCGCCGCGCCTGTGATGTGGCCATTTCAGACGCGTTGACGGATGACCCGTCCGTGCAGCGCAGCATCCGCGAGATCACAACAAGCATCTTTGAGTAGAAAATCGGCGCGCCTGCGCCGTCAAAGAGAATCAAAGCACGAATGACATCGGACAACGTTTCATCGGGCGATACATCCCCGCAGGGCCGCGATGCGCTGATTGAGCAGCTGCTTGCGCTGCCGGCCGCGGTGGGGCAGGCGTATCAGGGCGCGGCAGAGCATGTGGAGCATCGGCTCGCCAATGATGAGCTGTATGATCAGTGGCTCTCAACGGCGCTGAGCATTGCCGGATCGTCCTTCCGCGCGTGGGAGGCCGCCGCCGAGTATGTTCGATCCTCCCCCGCCGTCCTTGACGCGCTCGAGAATCCGCAGGACGCAAGCAGCTGGTATGAGAGCGGCCGCGCACTGTCGACGCACTCTGCCGCCCTGGCATCGTCATTCTTTCGGGCGAGCGCCGGCTTTCTCCAGCGCCGAGACCCTACCCGTCTGCCCGTGTGGATCTCAGCGGGGGAAACACTCTTTCACGGGACATGGAAATCCGGCGCGTTGGCGGCGCGCTTCTTTGAGGTGAGCCCGGCGCTGCTTGACCACATTCGTCTCGCTGACCTTGCCGCGTTCGCCCACTTCCTTGACCATGTTGCGCAGCACTCCAGCGAGCTTGCCGAGGAATGCCTCACTCTGGCCCCGGACTCCCTGCCCTATGTTGACGACGAGACAATCGATACGTATCTCGAGCTGCTGGACACGACTGCGAATCGCAGCTGGAAATACGCCAAGGAGACGCAGCGCGCTGCCGCCGTCGCGCTGCCGCGCATCGCCCGCTCTGAGCGGCAGCGCTTTCTGACGTTCGCCATCAACCTGTCCGTAGACGGCGGCAAGCGCTACCTGTCACTCCTGGCAGAGGGGTCCCGCTCCATCAGTGACTTGCCCCTCCATCTGCACCGGCAGACACTGGATGACTTTGAGGCTTTGTGCGGACTGTCTGAAGAGGCCGCGGTGGAGTTCCTCCGCGCCGCCCCGCAGGTGCTGGAGCGCATTGATGCAGAGAACCTGAACCGATGGTTCGCAGAGGGTGTCATGCTGCTTGAGCGGAATGAGGCGGCAGGCATCGCATTCTTCAAGCTCGAGTCCTCCCGCGGCGAGGCCATCCTGCAGGAGTTGTCCGCCACCGTCAGCCTTGATGATGTCGCCCCCATTCTTCAGATGTACGCGCGCGGGCTGACCGGCGGGGACATGCAGCTGCGGCCAACGCCGGAACTCGCGAACCGCAGCATCGGCTGGGCCACGGAGGACCGCGCGTCCACGGACGGCACCAACATATTCTTGCCGCCGGAGATTGCGCTCTTTGACAGCAAGCCCGATAACTTCGGGTGGTTCAAGGTCTTGTGCACGCACCAGACCGGCCATCTGGAGTTCAATAGCTTTGATTTCACTTTTGGCCGCGCCGGCAACATCTTTCCGCTGACACGCCCCGCCCTGGCGGAGCAGATTGCGCAACGGACTATGGAGGGCGCGCCGCGTGAGGCCGTTGCGTCGGCGCCGAACCCGGAGATGACCGGCACAGTGATCGGCGCCCTCTCTGACTTTGAGCGCTTCTTTGATCTCTTTCCGGAGCGGCGCCTTGCGTCAGACGTGTTCGGCGCGTTGGAGGACGCGCGCGTCGATCATCTCGTGCGGCAGGGCTATCGCGGTCTGCGGCGGAGCTACGGCATGGTGCAGGCCGCCGCCGTCATTGGCCGCCCCGCCCCCCAGCAGCTCCCGCTCCGCATGGCCCTCGTCGAGCTGCTCATCCGCATGACCCTGCTTGAGGGAGACAAGAAGATTCCCGTCCCCCAAAACCTGCGTGATGTTGTTGAACGCATGGCCGTCATCCTCGCCCGCCTCCGCCATGATGAGGCCACAGTGGAGGACTCCGCGGAGGCGACGGTGATTCTCTATCGCCTGCTGATGAATGTGCCGAATACGATGCCGGAGCCCGATCTCGACTGGGACGAGATGGACCTGGATGAGCTTGGTGGGGAGGCCGCGCAGGGCACGCAAGAGGCGGACAGCGCCCAGATGGGCGGCGAGGAGTTCGTCCCCGGGTCCGGCACAGAGCAGGATGTCCCGTATCAATCCCCGGAGGACGTGGATTATCGAGGCGACTTCAAGCCGGAGCTCGTGCAGACGCTTGCCAACCTGCGCAAAGGGCAGCAGCGCGCCGAGGACAGTGTGCAGGCGCCGCCCCTCACGGAGGAGATGGTTCGCCAGCTTCTCGAAAAGAGCGCCGAGATCGATCTCTCCAGCGTCGTGGAGGGTGACATCGATGATCCCAGCGGCCTGTTCATCTCCAGCCTCATGAGCGAGGCCATTGAAGGGCCGGACGCAGAGTTCAAGGACGATATGGGAGAGGTAGGCTCAGGCGGCGGGGACGGGGATGAGAGCGAGGCGCCCCTTGTGGAGCAGGAGCAGACAGCCCTCTACGATGAGTGGGACTTTGTCGCGCTGGACTACAAGCCTGCGTGGTGCCGTGTTCGCGAGTCCACCATGCAAGAGGGGTCATCCGAGTTCTATGAGCAGACAATCGAGCGGCACGCCGGCCTCATCAATGAGGTGCGTCGCCAGTTTGAGATGATGGTGCCGGAGACGTATCGCAAAGAGAAACGGCTGACGGACGGGGAAGAGTTTGACCTTGATGCCGTCATCGATGCCGTTGTCCAACGGCGGGCCGGCGCAACGCCGGATGATAAGGTCTATTGGCGCCGCAACAAGACGGAGCGCGACGTTGCCGTCATCTTTCTGCTGGATATGAGCGCCTCCACGGCGGAGGCCATCGAGGAACGCTCCGATTTTGACGATGACGATGAGGACATCCCGGATGATCCCCGCCAGTACCTGTTCTGGCTCCGCTCCCGCCGTGAACAGCAGAAACGCTCCTATCTCCGCATCATCGACCTCGAGAAAGAATCGACGGTGCTGCTGATTCGCGCGCTTGAAACCATCGGTGATCAGTACGGCATCTACGGCTTCTCCGGCTATGGCCGCGAGAACGTGGAGTTCTACAGCGTCAAGGGCCTTGAGGAGCAATTCTCAGATAGAGTTGCGAAACGCATTGATGGCATCACCCCCCTGCACGCAACACGCATGGGCCCCGCCATCCGCCACGCGCTCGCCAAGCTTGACGCCACCAGCGCGAAGACCAAGGTGCTGTTCCTGATCTCAGATGGCCGGCCGCAGGATCGCGGCTACAGCCGGGAGGGCGCGGAAAAGGAATACGCGGTGCAGGACACTCATATGGCGCTGCTGGAGGCGAAATCCAAGGGCATCATCCCGTTCCTGCTGACGGTGGACCGTGCCGGCCATGACTACATGAAGGAGATGTGCGGCGATTTGCCGTATGAGGTCCTCGCCGACATCGAGCTCCTCCCCAAACGCCTCCCGCAGCTCTATTCTCGCCTAACGCTCTAAACAGAGTCGCGCGCCGTGTCCGCTATTTGTATTTCTGCCAATCGCGTGCTGCCGGGCTGCGGGTGGCCCTGTCGATGCCCATCCGTGTGATGCGCTCAGGCACAGACTGATCGACTACCTGCTCCGGCTTGCGCATCAGCAGCAGGTGTTTGTGGCCGCGCAGATAGAAATTGTGCTCACGCGCTCGGTATGCCCACAAGCCCGTGTTGGATGACTGATTGCGACGCGCCACAATGATCCAGTCGATGGGAATAAACCCGATATCATTGACGAGCATGTCATAGATCATCATGCCGACGGGGGTATAGCGGCGGCGCACCCACTGATCGCCGATGAGCCAGCCGAGCGTCTTGCCGGTCTTGAGAACGCGAAAGAGCTCCTGCGCAACCTCTTGCAGCGCGTCATAGAACTCCGGCAGCTCGGCTGAATACTGGCCGATGTTGCCCGATTCCGGGTTGTATTTGACGTTGTCGCCATACGGAGAATCGATAAAGACCATGTCCACGGATGCATCGTCAAGCGGGATTGTGCGCGCATCGTTGCGAATGATGTCATCACGGACAGGGTTGATGTCATAGCCGATGACGCGCCGCCCCTCCTCCGCGCACACATCGATGGTTGTGCCGGAGCCGCACATCGGGTCCAGGACAAGGTCTCCCGGCTGCGTATACCGCTGGAGCATGTTGTAGATGATGAAGGCGGGCGTCACGCCCTGATAGCCGGAATCCCCCTTCTTGGTGGAGCCGTAGGACTGTTTCGGAAAATCCCAGAGTGTTGTTGCCTCCACGGCGGGGCGTTCCTCGATGCCGGCCGCGGCGGCAAGCTGACGCTCCACGGTGCGCAGCCGCTGCCGGATCTGCGCCAGGACGGCGTTGGAGGACTTATGGGCGGCCTCCTTGTCAGTGAAGAGGGCGGCGCCACGCGTGAGGGCGCGCAGCTCGGCGCGCGCATCAAGCAGCTGCTGGTACTGCTCGGCAAGGCCGAGCGCCTGCTGTGAGAGGCGGCCGGCCACTTACAAGCCCCCCCCCCCCCCCCCCCCCCCCCGTTTCGCCCACGACTTCACGTCGCGCGCGAAATCGCTAAAGGACTTGATGCGGTCAGTGGGTTGGAGGGCCTCATTCAACACATAGGTGGTGTCAATGTCCGTGCTGGCGATGGCATAGTTCTTCTTGACCATCGCGGGGTGTGGGCGGGAAATCAGGTTGCCATCTTCATCAGGTGTGACGAGAGCGACGCGGACATGGCGGGTGACGGGTGACGTGCCGAGCTTCAATTTCCAGTACGCGGTCTGGGCGATGCGCTCCCGCATTGTCACCTTGCAGGAGAGGATGCACAGCACGGCCGCGGAGTTACAGTCATAGATGATCACATCAGCATCCGGCAGGTGGGAGCCGTATTTTCCGTAGTGGACAAGGAGGTTGCGCTTGACGCGATCAAGCTCCGTGGGGAGAGTGTCGTGGTCAAGAGCCGTGTCGCTGGTTGTGCCCAGACTATAGCCGGAGGAACGGTTCAGTCGGGCGACCTCATCCGTGACGATGAACTGCACAAGCTTCTCGAAGTTTTTGCCCTTCCACGCGCGCCAGGCTTGGCCGTGGTCGCCGGCTTGGCCAGGCTTGGGGCGCCACGCGGCTTTGTGCTTGTCCTTGGCGATGGCTAGAATCTCCGTGATGTGCTCGTATGCCCGGCCGTCGCTGTCCCACTCCTTGTAGATGTGGAGCAGATCTTCGAGCTCGAAAGTGGCGGTGGGCTTGGCTGGCATAGAACCCGGATACACTCCGGCATCGCCGGTTGTCAACCGGGAGCCGCCCGCGCTTAGGCGTCCGGGGTGGCCCAACACGTGCCTGATGTGCCGACAGTGATGTGTATCATATGTGTATGACACGCACGAACATCGATATTGATGATGACGCTTGCGCAGAGGTGATGCGCCGCTATGGATTCTCCACCAAGCGGCAGGCGGTGAACTTTGCTCTACGTCAACTCGGCCAGGAGCGGCCCGGCCTAGAAGGCGTCCTGGAGTTGCAGGGCGCTGGCTGGGACGGCAATCTTGAGGAGATGCGGCTGAACCCTCCTCAGCTTGAAGCCTGGCTCAATAGACCTGCAGATGAAGGTCTGCCCGGCCCAAAGACACGGTCACTTTCGCCGCCACATGGCGATGACAATGGAGACCGGCAAGCCCCGTGATCCTTGCGGATAGCTCCGCATGGATTGAATTCCTGCGGGATACAGGCTCACCCGCCTGCCGTGCTTTATCGTCAGTGCCGTCTTGCCGGTGAGACCATCCGTACACTGATTGACTGCCTCATCGCGGCGGTTGCCATCAGGGTCGGCGTGCCGGTGCTGCATATGGATCGGGACTATGACATCCTTGCCCGCCATACGCCCGTCCAAATCCACTTGCTGCCAGCGACTTAACACAGAGCGCGCTCAGATGTCCGGGGTGGCTAGGACGCGCCACCATCTGGCCAGGTCTGCTGCTGCTTGCAGGAGCTGCCCGGGGCGGCGGATGCCGTCCTCCGTAATAACGTGGTCAACATATTCGGGTGGGATGATGTCCAATTTTGGCGCCACGCGACCGTGCTGCGGCTCCGGCAGCCAGGGCGCGAGTTTGAGCGTGTCCGCGAAGAAATGGACGGGGATGGGCGGATCATGCGTGGCGGCAGCCTCAACCAGCGCGAGTGTCCCTGCATCTGCCGCCATCGTGCCGTCTGCCAGAAACGCGCTGCAGCCCAGCAGGACGATGTCACAGCCGTCTAGCACGGACTCGATCATGTCCGCGACGTCCTCGTCGCCGCCCGGGTATTCGTCCTCCCGGTCCGTCGCCGTCATCACCCGAAAGTCAAAGAAGTGGCCGGCCGTCGCGGCTTGCAGCACTGCGGCGCGGACGCTCTCTGAGCCTCCCAGCGTTGTGATTGTCACGTCATCCGGCATCAGGGGCTGCGCACGCCTGCCCAGGGCTGCCGGCGTATCGTTCAACAACCGCGCCAGCCGTGCCACACTGCGCGCCGCCGCCGCCATTCGGTCGCCGGAGCGTGCCTCCCGGGCGGTGCGATAGGCGGACACACCGACATTCCGAATCGCCACCACCTCCGGGCGCGCCTCAGCGATGGTGAACGCGATCTCACGCAGCGGCTCCGGCTCGCCGATGTACATCTCTGTCAGGGATCGGTGCAGGAGCTGCGCGCCCCGCGCAGCGAGCTCAACCGCCGTCAACTCGCCGTTCGCGTTCAACGCATCCGCCTGCCGGCGCAACTCATCCCAGTCCATCGGCGTCGTCATGCGCCCTCCGGGGAGTCGGCTCGCGTCAGAATCACATTGTCGATGAGCCGCGTCCGCCCAATCCGCACTGCTGTCGATGCCATCGCCCCATCGGGAACATCCTGCTCGAGCTCGATGAGCGTCATCGGCTCTGCAATGGATACGTAGTCGATTGATTCAACGCGCGGCTCTGATTGCAGGGTGGCCCGCATGGCGCTCCGCAGCGCGTCCGCATGAATCTCACCGGAGCTGTACAGGTCGAGAGCGGCGCTCAGCGCCTGAAAGACGATGGCGGCCGCGGTGCGCTCCTCCGCGCTCAGATAGGTGTTGCGGCTGGACATGGCGAGGCCGTCCGGCTCACGCACAGTCGGCACAATGATAATCTCGCCCGGCACGTTGAGATCGTGCGCCATGCGGCGGATCACGGCCACCTGCTGCCCGTCTTTCTGTCCGAAATAGGAGCGGTCAGGCTGCACGATATTGAACAGCTTGAGGACGACCGTCGCGACGCCCTGAAAATGGCCGGGGCGAACTGCCCCCTCAAGGCGTGAGGCGATGTCGTTGGGTGTCACATAGACATCCTGCTCAGGCGGCGGGTACATCTCCTCGGGTGACGGGTGAAAGAGGAGGTCACAGCCGGCCTCCTCCAGCATGGCCATGTCACGGTCAAGATTGCGTGGATAGGCGGCGAAGTCCTCATGGGGGGCGAACTGCGCAGGATTCACAAAGATGGATGCCGCAACGGTGGCGTTCTCCGCGCGCGCCCGCCGTACGAGGGCGATGTGGCCCTCATGCAGGTAGCCCATCGTGGGAACAAAGCCGAGCCGGCCTGCGGGCCGCGCAGCCGCCCGTGCGTCCCGAAAATCCGCAATCGTCGTCACCACCCGCAACGGCATCGCCTGCCCCACGCCCCTCCGGTTACCATGCTGCTGCCAAAATATTCACTGGAGTGATTGTAGGGCAGAGCCGCAACGAGAGGCAGGCTAGCTGTCAAAGATGATGGAGATGCCTGCATCCGGGCTAATCTGACTGCTGCCCCAATAGTCCTCGCACCACTCTACAAACTTCGCAGGTTGCTCTAGGTGCCCCGCGTTTTCAGGGTCAGCACTATACTCTGCAAAGCACTCGCGGATAGAGGTGAGTGAAAGATGTTCTGGATCATAGCCGATGAATGCGGTTAGAGCCGTGCCAAACTTCCGGCCTGGCCGAGGCGCCCAGTCCGTCTCTTTGTGGAAACCGATATCCAAGCCCAAGGTAGACCTCCTTCGGTGGCATTTGTTGCCGGCGATCATTGTGCGATAGTAGTGGCGTGGACAGCAATCTGGTCGACGGCGAACCTCTGCGCCATGTGTAAGTCGACAAGCTCGCTACGGTTGCCCGCATAGAGCAAGCCGTTCAGGGCATTGTGCTCGCGAAGCTGCTCAAGCGTCATGGTGTTGCGCTTGATGCTATTGCAAGTCCGGTGTAGGAGGGCGAGGTTGTATAACTCATCGTCGCCGGGCTCCCCCTCGTTTGGCCGGCGCGCGCGAATGTGATCGACCTCAAGCAACGTGTCATCAATTGTGCCGTTGGGGCGTTCAGGCCTATAGCCGCAGCCCCAGCACACAGGTCCGAACCGTTCAATCAGCAGCCGCTTCGCCTCATCTTTGGAGATTCTTCCCGACCAACTTGCCGTCTGAGTGGACCGTTTTCCTCGCCTTCCGCCCAGAGTCTTCACTGGTTGGTCGGAGATGGGAGCACTGTCTTCCCTCAAAGGGAGGTTGTGTGGGCCGATTGTTTGTGAGATCGCCGCCTGTAGAGTGGTCTGAGTTATGCCAAGCGCTTCCCGTGTGCTATCTGTCATGTCTGTCAGGGCGTAGCCATTGAGGTAGAATCTGCGCTTGAGCATTGTCCAAGAGCGATATGCCATGTCGCAGGCAACCCATTGCCGCCCGAGATTTTCTGCCGCGACGGCCGTGGTCGCGCAGCCTGCAAAGACATCCAAAATGATGTCACCGGGGTTGCTGCTTGCGGTGATAATGCGTTCGTAGAGCGCGAGGGGCTTTTGGGTAGCGTAGCCCGTCTTTTCCCGTCGGCCTGCCGTATTGGGGAACCAGCCAGCCGAAGCATAAAGCTGCATAATATCCGTCCACGTGTTTGATAGAGGCATGCCAGGGCTCTCGTCAAGATATTGGCGGGCAATCTTCCCTTGACGTGTACGAGTTCGGTATCGGCGCCCATCTTCGTCGGCGTGGCGAAACCAGTTTTTCACGTAATTCTCCGAATACGGCGTGTATTGTTTGTTATATGTATGCCGACCAAAAGCGACTGCATACACCAGAAGTGTCTCATGCGACTTGACAGGCCTCTTGCCGCTCGTGCGCCCGCCGGATGGTGTGCCGTAATTCCAGACGATTTCATCGACGAAATTACGAGAGCCGAAGATAGCGTTCAGTAACATTCGCAGATAGCTATTGGCGTGGCGATCGCAGTGGACGTAAATGGTTCCCGTCGGCTTGAGAACGCGGCGGCACTCGATGAGACGTATGGCCATGTAAGTGATATATGCCGCCTCATTCTCTGATGCGGATGCCTCAACTGCCTCGATGACCGCAAAGACGGCGGGGTAATCATCCTGGATGCGCGCCTTCCATCCGGGGTGCACATCCACGTCCCAGCTCCATACGTCCTTGACCCGTGTCTCGCCGAGACCTTCGTTGTAGTTGGCGCCATGAGATTCGGCTAGGGCCCGCTCCTCAGCTATTTCTGACGCTGTTATCGGCGGCTCCGGCTTGCCTGTGAAGGTCTCGTTCGCCGCGAACGGCGGGTCGATAGCGATCAGGTCAACGGACTCATTGTTGAGCGAACGCAGGAAACGTAGGTTGTCCATGATTGCCAGAGTGCGATTCGGAACGTTCAAACTTGCCATCTGCCTAGTACTCCTCCTCCCACGCGAAAATATAGATTACCTGTTCGTATTGGTCAAGCCGGCATCGCCTGCCCCACGCCCCTCCGGTTACCATGCTGCTGTGAAGTCTAGTTCTAGGCGGATGTTGTCTTCTAGGCTGACGATGAAGAAGAGGTCAGGAACCTCCATCTCGAACTCGCCGAATGTGAAGTTTGTTGTGGCCGTGCCGGTCACGCTGCTCTCGCTAAAGGTGGCGACGGTCTGCCACGAGACGGGGCGGGTGACGTTGCGAACGGTCAGATCGCCGTGGATGGTGAACTCCGCCTCACCGGAGGATGGCATCGGCCACGCGAGCCCCTCCGTGTCCGTGGCGACGAACACAATCTCCGGGTAGGCTGTTGTTTGGATGGCGTTGTCCTCGAGGAATCTGTCACGCCGTGTATCGTCGCTGCGCAGGCTCGTGGCGTCCAGCACGATGCGTGAACCTGCTGGCACGATGTCCCCGTCCGCAGTGAACGTGAATGCCCCTGATACATTCATCGTCTCGCCGGTTGCGTCAAAGGGGGCAGGCACGCTGGCGAGTTCCTCACGGATCTTGTACCGCGCGATCGCGCCCTCCTGGAGTTGAGCGACGATGCCGCCGGCCGGCGCATCGAGCATGTCCGTGACGCCGCCATCGTCCGGTGTGGCAGTCGGGTCTTCCATGGGCTCCGACGTCGGTGTTGAGGTCGCCTCCGCAGCAGGCTCCGTCGGTGCGCTCGTGGGTGATGACGTGCTGTCATCGCTTTCCGGTTGCTCGGATGTGCCGCATGCGGCGGCAAGCAGCGCGAACGCCACCCCTGCAAGCAGGATCAGCGTCAGAAAGCGCGCGGTAGATGGGCTGGGTGTGATCATGGTCTCGTGGTTCCTTGGATGGTCCCTCACCCTAAAGGATACGGGTGTTGAGGGGTGCGCGCATGGCAAAATCGGGCGTTGTGCCGTTATGCGGGCAGGCACACGGTAGAATAGACAGGCAATGACACCGACTGAAACCACCCCGTTGCGCCATTTCCTCTCCATCACCGACCTCTCTGCTGAGGAGGTTGGCGCTGTGCTGGACGCGGCAAGCGGCATCAAGGCGGGCACACTGAGGCCGGACCTTGCGGGCCGCAGCCTGGTTCTTCTGCTTGAGAAACCGTCACTGCGGACGCGCGTCAGCTTTGAGTTGGGGATGCGCCGCATGGGCGGCACAAGCCTGAGCATGCTGCCGCAGGAGGTTGGGCTTGGCGGGCGAGAGCCGGCGTCGGACGTGGCGCGTGTCCTGAGCCGGTATGCGGACATCATCGCTGCCCGCGTCAATTCGCATGAGACACTCGTTGAGCTTGCCGGCGCCGCCACTGTCCCGGTCATCAACGCCCTCTCTGACAGTGAGCACCCCTGCCAGACGCTGGCGGATCTGCAGGCGATCCGTGAGCATTTCGGCGCGCTGGCTGGGCTGACCATCGCATTCATCGGCGACGGCAACAACGTTGCGGTGAGCCTCGCGCTCGGCTGCGCCCTGACGGGTATGACGTTCCGCATCGCATCGCCGTACGGCTATGAACTGCCGTACGAGGTTGTACGGCACGCAACGGCGTTGGCGGGCGCGAACGGCGCCGGACCGGAGCAGCTGCGCAGCCCGGAGGATGTGGTGACGGGCGCTGATGTGGTGTACACAGACGTGTGGGCAAGCATGGGGCAGGAGACTGAACGCGAGCGGCGCGCGCGTGACTTTCAGGCATATCAGGTGACGCCGCGTCTCATGGAGCTCGCGGGGCCGGGATCGGTCTTCATGCATGACCTGCCTGCGCATGAGGGTGAGGAAATCGCGCCCGGTATGCTCACGCACCCGCGCTCGATTGTGTTTGACCAGGCGGAGAATCGGATGCACGCACAGGCGGCGCTGCTGGCGGCGCTGCTCGGGGCGATTCCATCCGCATGATGGGAGACAGCCAATGACCGCCCTCGTCGAGACACGCACCGGGGTGCCGCGCGGCCTGCCCGCAGTCGCCATCGTTGGCCGCCCGAATGTCGGTAAGTCATCCCTCTTCAATCGCATGGTGGCGGAGCGAATCGCCATCGTCGCGGATGAGCCGGGCACAACGCGTGACCGCGTGACCGCCTATGTGACCCATGATGAACACACGCTCGCGCTGATTGATACCGGCGGCCTCATCCTTGGCGAGGAGCAGGGCATGACCCGGGCGATTCGCGATGAGGTGGCGGTTGCCCTGAGCGAGGCCGATGTGCTGGTCTTTGTGGTGGATGTGAACGCCGGCCTCCTGCCCGGAGACGAGGAGGTGGCAGACCTGCTGCGCCGCGTCTCCAAGCCCGTCGTTCTCATTGCCAATAAGGCGGACAACATACAGCGTGAACGGCTCGCCCCAGAGTTCTATGAGATCGGCCTTGGTGATCCGATCGTTGTGAGCGCCCATCACGGGCGCGGCATCGCTGAATTGTGGGACGGCATCATGGCAGCCCTGCCGACCGTGGAGGAGCCGCCCCCCGTGCCACAGGGCGCGATCCCCGTCGCAATTGTCGGCCGTCCAAACGTCGGCAAGTCATCACTCGTCAATTCCATCCTCGGGCAGGAGCGGGCGATGGTGCGTGACGAGCCGGGAACGACGCGTGACGCCATCGATACCCTCTTCGAATACGAGAATCGCACGTATCTGCTGATCGATACGGCGGGGGTGCGGCGCCGCGGGCACATTGAACGTGGCGTTGAACGGTTCAGCGTCGCCCGCGCGATGCAGGCAATCGACCGTGCGGACGTCGCGGTGTTGGTTGTGGACGCAACAGAATATCTGACCGCTCAGGATCTGCATGTGGCCGGTTTTGTGCAGCAGGCCTATAAGGGGCTCGCCCTCGTCATCAACAAGTGGGACCTTGCGGAGGATGATGAGATTGATCGCCAAGAGGTCGAGATGCTCGTGCGGGCGCGCCTAAAATTCTTTCCGTCGATGCCCATCCTGTTCACGTCCGCCCTTCATGGGCGCGGCGTGCGCGCCGTGCTTGACGCCGTGGCGCGCATCCAGATGGAACGCATGACGCGTGTGACGACGGCGCAGCTGAACCGGGCATTGCTCGATGCGCTCGCTCAACACCCCCCGCCCGCATCCGGGCGCAGGCGGCTGCAGATCTACTATGCGACGCAGGCCGAGGTGAACCCGCCGACGTTCGTCTTCTTTACGAACGACCCGTCGCTTGTCCATTTCTCCTATCGCCGCTACCTGGAGAACGTTCTGCGCCGGCGATTCGGCTTTGC
The DNA here is from genome assembly GCA_965214725.1 of Dehalococcoidia bacterium. Classification (GTDB taxonomy): domain Bacteria; phylum Chloroflexota; class Dehalococcoidia; order UBA6926; family UBA6926; genus VXMO01. Next base: position 1,026,144 of record OZ243973.1, read on the forward strand.
AGGAACCTCCATCCGCCTAATATTCCGTGGCCGTGCCCGTGACGACGAGGTCGTTGAGAGATGACTATCCTCGACGACGTCACACTTGAGGCCGTCGCGCTCACGGTGGCAGCGGCGCTTGCCGCCTACATCCTCGGCGCGATCCCTATCGGCCTTGTCGTTGGCAGGATCTTTGGGGGTGTTGACGTTCGCGAGTCCGGCAGCGGCCGCACCGGCGCGACGAATGTCCTGCGCACGCTCGGTTGGAAGGCTGCTGTGCCGGTTGTGCTGCTTGACCTCTTCAAGGGCTCCGTAGCCGTCATCATTGGTGGGCTGATTGCCGGGACGCCGGGAGAGGTTGCGGGCGGGGTGGCCGTTGTGGTGGGCCACAGCCGTTCCATCTTCATCGGTTTTGGCGGCGGACGCGGTGTGATCCCGGCGGGCGGCGCCGCGCTCGCTCTGGTGTGGCCGGCTGCGCTCATCGGAACACTCGTCGGCATCACGATCATTGCCCTGACGCGCTATGTATCGCTTGGCTCTTTGGTCGGCACACTGACGTGTGTCAGCATCATGGCCGGTTTCGCCGTCATTGGATGGGAGGAGCCGATCATCGCGCCCGTGGCGGTGGCGGGCGGGGCAGTGATTATCTATGCGCACCGCGACAACATCCAGCGGCTCCGCAGTGGCACCGAGCGCCGATTCGGCCGCCCGTCAGAACCCGCCCCCTAACCGGCCCTCAGCGGCATGACGCGCGGGCACGAGGTCCGCATGCCCTGTCAGTTGACAATGTCCACTATAATGTCACTATACTGATGGGCTGGAGCCAGTCTACGACGTAATATAAGAGAAATGGGCAAGTGGACATTGTCATTGACAGTGTCCATCCGGAGGGTCCCCACGCATGCCCTCATGGCCGATTCATTTTGACTTGGTTGTCCGGAATGAGCCTGAGCTGATCGGACTGACAGCTGCCATCCGTGCGACCGCCAGGGCGATACGAGGTGTGCCGCTGACACCGGCGACCGCTGACCGCCTGCACCGACTCAACATCGTGCGGGCCGTGAGCGGCACAACGGGCATTGAGGGCGTCACTCTCAACGAGCAGGAAGTGGATGACATTCTGTACGGGAGCCCGCCTAGGTTGCCGCCAAGCCGCCAACGCGAGGAACAGGAAGTCCGCAATGCGCACGCCCTCTTTCTGCGTGTGGAGTCATTTTTGCAGGAGGACCCGCACGCTGCCTTGACCGAACAGATGGTGCAGGAGTTCCACCACATCATTACGGGCGGCATCACCTATCCCGCTAACCTGCCCGGACGGTACAGGACGCACGGAGTCACAGCCGGTGAGTACGTCGCCCCGCCTGCGGCTGAGGTGCCCGCGCTGATGAAGCGCTTTATCGAATGGGTCAATGAAGGCGGGGGGGCACGTCTGGATCCGATTGTGCGCGCCATCGCCGCTCACTTTCTGCTCGTCAGCATCCACCCCTTTGGTGATGGGAACGGCCGCCTTTCCCGCGGGGTCGAGAGCTTCCTGCTCTACAAGGCTGGCATTAATGTGCGCGGATTCTATTCCTTGTCCAACTTCTACTACCAGAACCGCCCCGACTATATCGCTGCCTTGGATCACGTCCGATTTGTCTCAGATCCTGACGCCACGCCATTTGTCCGGTTCGCGCTAGAGGGGCTGGCCGGCGAGATCGATCATGTACAGAGAGAGGTGACCGACGAGACGCGACTCATTGCCTTCCTCAACTTTGCCGGAGAGCAAATTGCTCACGGTGGCGGCCTCGAACGCTCAGCAGGCCGCCGGCAGCTTGAATTTGTAAGACGCTTGGGCACGGATGAGGCGGCCCTCGCCGACATTCGCTCGAACCAGCACAGTTTGGCCACTCTCTACCGCGCGCTTGGCAATAGAACGCTCTCCCGCGATGTTCAAGCCCTTCATTCTATGGGCCTCATCGCTGTTGAGAACGGAATTGTCCGGGCAGACATCGAGTTGATTGATCGGTATGTCCCCGCGCCGCCTGTCCGCGCCGGTATGGGACAATAGAGAGAACACGACGGTACAGAGAACGGCGGCGGCGCGGAGGCTGCGAGTGACTGTTGAGCGGGCACGCCGGGCGGCGGTGATTGGAACGACGAGTTGGGGCACAACGCTCGCCCTGCTGCTTGCGCGCGGCGGCGCCGACACACTGCTCTGGGCGCGCACGCAGGAAACCGCTCAGCGTATGAATGATGCAGGCGAGAACAGTGACCGCCTGGCCGGCTTCTCGTTCCCGCCCAATCTCCGCGTCACTGCCGATATGCGCGAGGCGGTGGGCGATGCTGACGTGATTGTCGTCTGCGTGCCGTCCCCGACGTTCCGCGAGAATCTGCAGCGCATGCGCGAGGCGGGGCCATCAACTCATGCGGCCATCGTCAGCGCAACCAAGGGCCTGAGCAGGGATGATGGCTCCCGCATGAGTGAGATCTTTGCTCAGGAGATGGGGCAGGACGCTCTACCGCGCTATTGTGCCATCTCCGGCCCCAATCTCTCCCATGAGGTTGCCGCCGGCCTGCCCTCATCCGCCGTCGTTGCATCCAGCACGCCGGAGATCGCGACGCGCGCGCAGCACGCGCTCATATCGACTGCATTCCGTGTGTATGCGAGCAATGACGTGACAGGGGTCGAGCTTGGCGGCGCCCTCAAGAACATCGTGGCCATTGGCGCGGGCATGATTGATGGCATGGGGTTTGGCGATAACGCGAAGGCGGCATTCATCGCCCGCGCCATCGCGGAGATCACGCGGCTTGGCATTGCCGCCGGCGCGCAGCCAATGACATTCAGCGGACTCGCCGGCGTTGGCGATCTTGTCGCCACCTGTTACAGCCGCCTGTCGCGGAACCGGCATGTTGGCGAGGAGTTGGGACGCGGACGCGCGATTGACCAGATCATCGGCGATCTGAACGAGGTCTGCGAGGGGTATAACACGGCGCCGGCCGCCGTCCGTCTGGCCCAGCGGCTGGATGTGGAAACACCCATCACCTTTGAGACGCATCGCGTCCTGTACGAAGGGCTTGACCCGCGCGAGGCGATGGAGTCCCTCATGGGGCGCCCACCCACCACCGAATACCCCGGCCGCATGCTGTAGTATGAGTGTCAGGTACATGCAGGCAGCAATAATCAATATCGACGACGACACGTCATCCATCCGGGCCTTTGATCCGTCCGGGATGGGACAGCACATAGCAGCGTTCCCGGAGCAGCTCACGCACGGGTGGAACGGTGTCGCTGCCCTGCCGCTCCCTGCGGAGGAGCATCGCGCCGTTCGCCACATCGTTGTGCAGGGCATGGGCGGCTCCGCCATTGCCGGCGACATCGGCGCGGATGCGATGAGCCTGCTGCGTGAGCCGGGCGAGACCGGTCCGCGCATCGACGTCCACCGCGATTATGGCGCTCACCCGAGCGTGGGGCCCGGCACCCTTGTCATCATCATGAGTCATTCCGGCCACACGGAGGAGGCGCTCTCCGGGTTGAGGGCGTCCCGAGAGTTGGGCGCGCAGGTCATAACACTCACGGGCGGCGGCCCTCTTGCGGACGCTGCCGCCGACCATGGCATCCCGGTCGTGATGATGCCTGAGAATGGCGGCCCGCCGCGCGCCAGCCTCCCGTATGCGCTGGGCGCGCTGCTCCGCATCCTTGTTCACCGCGGACTTGGCCCGGCCAAGACAGAGCACGCCCTTGCGGATGCCGTCGCCGCCCTTGAAACCCGGCAGAGAGCGTTCGCCGCAGCGGATACCGACGTGGCAGCTGCCGATGTGAATCCCGCCATGACAGTGGCGCGCGACCTTGCGGGGCAGATTCCGGTTATTGTCAGCGGGCAGGGGCTCACCTCCGCAGCGCGCCGCTGGAAGACGCAGCTCAATGAGAACGCCAAGACGCCCGCGTGGACGGAAGAGCTGCCTGAGATGCACCACAACGCCATTGTCGGCTTTGAGCGTCATGCCCTCACGGACGGCCTCGCAGTCGTCCTGCTCGGCCCCGTGGCCGCTCACGCCACAGGCCAGCATGACCGCTATGCCATCTCCCGGCTCGTTCTGAGTGATCTGGGAGTACCAACCTATTGGCCGGACCTTGTTGGGGAGACTCCGCTTTCCCGCCTCCTTGAGGCGGTGCTGCTGGGTGATTACGTCAGCTATTACCTCGCGGTGATGAGCGGTGTTGATCCCATGCCGACCACGTCACTGGATAACATCAAGCAGGAGATTCGCCGCGCCAATCAACGCGGTGGGCTTGGGAGATAGGCAGGACTCTTTCATGGCAACACGCATCGGCATCATCTCTGACACGCACATCCCCAGCTCGATACCGGAGCTCTGGCCGGAGGTTGAGATCGTCTTCAAGGACGTCGACATGATCCTCCACGCCGGAGACCTCATCACGACCGGTGTGGTGGATTGGCTCGAACGTATTGCGCCCACCTACGCCGCTGAGGGCAACCACGATTATGGCTTGAGTGAGATTGATGAACGGATCCGCCCCAAGTGGTTCATGGATATCGAGGGGTTCAGGCTGGGACTGGTGCACATCATTGACGGCTGGGGGTCGCGCCCGGCGCGTGACCTGGTCAAGACCTATCTGGGGGAGCTGCCGGACATCGTCATCTGCGGAGACAGCCACTTCGAGTTCATCCGCAAAGAGGATGGCATGTTGATCATCAATGGCGGAAGCGCCACCTACCCGCACAACCGCGAGGCGCGGCTCGGCCATGTCGTGCTCCTGGATATTGAGCAGGGCAAGGAGCCGGAGGCCCAAATCATCGATCTCACAGACCACTCCACAGACGGAACGGACGGCCGCAACCGCTACTCCCGCGGACGAATCCGCTAGGAGGGAGCCGCCCGGATAAAGTAAGGGGGATTGGATATGACCAGCAATTCGCACAAGAAGCAACTCGAGGAAATTGAGCGCAAAGTGTTTCAAGCCGCAGAATCCGGAGACATGGAGACAGCCCGCTGGATACTTGAGCGGTTGAACCCATCGAAGTGGGGGACTGCAGCAGCCAGGCTGGAACATTCGGGCAGAATTAACCTAGACCTCAATAACGACACATACGACGGCATCCGGATCAAAGTGAACTGAGGGATTGCGAGAGGATTCCCCCAGTCCCGTCCACTGTCTTGCGCCTCATCCGTCATTCTGGCGAAGGCCAGAATCCATCCCTCGGCGAGCAGCGCCGAAACGCCTTGAGCCTAGCGAGTTAGCGGCAACCAAGGCGGGGCGAGGGGGTGCTCTCTGGCGTGTGCGCCCTCCCTCATGTCATTCTGAGCGGAGCGCGTTAGCGCGTAGCCGAAGAATCCCGCAAGCGCACAGGTACAGCAAGTGGCTTGCGCCACTCACTTGTCCGCGGAGTGCCCACCCTCGTCGATTCTTCGCTGCGCTCAGAATGACATGAGAGGTATGGATTCCCGCTCAAGCGGGAATGAGATGGGCGCTTGGTTAGCGCCTAGTAGTTGGAGCGGCCGCCGCCGCCGCCACCGCCCTCGCGCCGCTCACGAGCCTCATTGACCGTGAGTTGGCGGCCCTGGTGCTCCTGGCCGTTGAGCGCCTGAATGGCGGCCTGTGCCTCTGAGGCATTAGGCATCTCAACAAAACCGAAACCACGCGAGCGCTCCGTAAAGCGGTCTCTGATGACCTGCGCAGACGACACCTCGCCGTGCCGCTGGAAAAGCTCTTCCAGATCCGTATCCGCTGCTTGGAAACTCAAGTTTCCGACATATATCCTCATTGTCCGGTCTCCCGTCTGTGTTGCTGCTATCCCGGACCCCAGCACGTGCTGCCACGTCTCGTGACAGCCGGCGATCTGTTGTCGGAATACCTGATTATAACCCGTAGGCGACTGTTTATCCCCCATATCGTTCAGTGTGAGGGTCAATTGACAGTAGGTATCAAATGTGACGACACCCGCAGAGCGGCTTTATTCGGCGCTTGCCTCACGCAGGAATGCCAGTATCGCCTCATTGAATTCGTGCGTCGCCTCCACGTTCGGGAAGTGGCCGGCCTCCGGAATGATGACGAGTGAGGATTGCGGGATGGCGCGGTGGATGCGCACCAGACCGCCAGGCGGCGTGAGGCGGTCATCATTCCCGCAGATGACCAAAACGGGGCATGTGATCGCGCCCAGGTCATCGGCGACGGGATGCGCGCCCAGTTCCGGCCCGGAGATGCGCACACCCTCCGCATAGACCTCCGGCGAGTTGCGTTCCGCAGATTCCTCTGTCCGCTGTTTGATATCGTCCTCATGCTCGGCGATGTACTTGTCCCCCCAGCTGCGGCGCGGGTTGTACGGCAGCGCGCCGATGCCCTTTTCGCGGACCGTGGCGAGCATGTCATCCCACCCGTCCAGGTATTCCTGCTTGATCTCCGCGGACGTGTCCTGAATGACGAGAGACAGCGTCTGCTCCGGGTAATCGAGCGCGAATTGCTGCGAGACAAGCCCGCCAAGCGAGTGGCCGTGGATGTGCGCGGCGTCAATGCCGAGCGCCTTGAGCAGCTCAGACAGGTCTTTGGCGTGTGTCCAGCGTGAATAGGCGCCGTCCGTCACAGGCACGCGTTCAGACTGGCCATAGCCGCGCATGTCCCACAAGAGGAGTTGGAACTCCGCGGAGAACGGCTCGATCTGCTCCTCATACCCGCGCCCGTGCCCGCCCAGCCCGTGCGTCATCACAAACGTCGGCTTAGACGGGTCTCCGAACAGCTCATAGAAAATCTCAACGTCATTCGCCATGATGTGCGGCATCGTGTTAGTCCTCCCCCAGGTCAAGGCGCAGGCTCAGCCTCTGCGCCACGGCTCGCAGACTCTCCACAGAGTCTGTGTACAACGGTATGCCATTCTGTGTGTGGTCTTCAATCATCTCAGCCTCGATATCGCCGGGTACACGCACGCTGTCCACACCGGGTACGGGCGGTGTGGCGCGTAGGGCGGCCATGTAATCAGACATCGCCTGCTTAAAGTCGTCAGGGTCTGTGAACGCGTCGAGGCGCATCGCGCCAAAGAAATGGGCGGATCGATACCCGCCCGCCTGCCCGGAGCCGGCGATTGCCAGCCCGGGCCCCATGCCGGACAGGACGCCGGACAGGATATCGACAATCATCGCGAGCCCGTAGCCCTTGTAGGAGGAGTGCTCAAGGTCGCTGCCGAGGGGCAGGATGCGCCGTCCGCCCGGCCCGCGCGCCGGGTTCCGCGCGGGCTGCAGATCATCCGTGAGTCCCCACCCCTCCGGCGCGAGTTTGCCCTGTCTGTGATAGGTGTCAAACTTTCCGGCGGAGACGACGGAGGTGGCCGCGTCAAAGATGAAAGGGGCATCTCCGCCTGCGGTGGGCGCGGCGACGGCGATGGGGTTGGAGCCGAGCCGCGGCTCGGCTCCACCGGCGGGCAGAACAATCGGCCCGGTGTTCGTCATACTGATGCCGACCATGTCATGCGCAAGCGCCTGGGTCGCATAGACCCCGGCAGCGCCAAAGTGGCGGCTGTTCCCCACGCTGACCCACCCGGTGCCGACGTCGCGCGCCTTCTCGATGGCGAGGTTCATGGCGTGGACGCCCACACTCAACCCCAATCCGCCGTCCGCGTCAATCATGGCGGTGGATGGCGATTCAACGCGTGGCATCCAGTCCGGACGGGGGTTGACCAATCCGGACTGAAGCGGGGTTACGTAGAACCGATCCAGCCGCGCCATGCCGTGGGAGCCGATGCCGCGCAGGTCCGCCTCAATGAGCGTGTTGGCGGCTATGGCGGCATCCGTGTCCGGTACGCCCACAGCCGTGAACGCTGCGATGGCAAATTCCCGCAGCGTCCGCTCAGGGACGCGGATGGTTTGGGACGACAGGGCCTCAGTGGTCGCTATGGCCGCGCCTCCCGCACGCGCCCCGCCATTTCCTGGTCGATCTCCTTCGGCCACGAGCGCTTGTTGGGGTCCATGACCTTGATGCTGAACGAGCCGATGCCTTGAATCTCGATCGTTCCCGTCTCACCATCCTGGAGCGGGCCGATGCCCTGGTGATTCGTCCCGAGGGCGATGACATCACCGGGCAGCAGGGTCATCACCTTCGTCGCCCACTCCAGCAGCTCCGGAACGGTGTGCTCCAGATCGCTCGTGTTGTAGTCGTGGCGTGTCTGGCCGTCCACCCAGTACTTGATGTCCAGTGTGTGCGGGTCTGCAATCTCATCGGCGGTGACGATGCACGGGCCCATGGGTCCGCAGGTGTCATAGGACTTCTGGATCATTGTGGGTCCGCGGCCGATGCCGGCGCGCGGCGATACATCCATTAAGGCCGTGTAGCCAAAGATGCTGTCCATTGCGTTGTCTTGTGTCAGATCCTTGCTGCGCTTGCCGATGACCAGCGCCAACTCCGCCTCATGGTGGCAGATGGTGAACGGCGTGTTGGGCAGGACGACGGTATCGCCCGGGCCGATGATGGACTCAGGCGATTTCAGGAACATGTCGATCGGGAAAGCGTCCCGATCCTCCCCTTCCTTGTAGTTGCCAAAGCAGCAGATAAGCTTGCGGGGGCGCGGGAGCGGAGCGCGCAGCTGAACACTCCCCACCGGAACGCCGCCGCCGGACTCTGCGATGTCCTCAAGATCATCGCGGACGGACGCGAAGTCCTCGATCAAGTTGATCATGACGTCCTCAACGTGAGGGCCCATGTACTCCTCCGCCAAACCGCCCAGCCCGATGACGTTGCCGTCAACGAGCAGCCCGGGCCGAAAATCGTTGTACATCACCAGTTTCATGCCATCCCCCCATGCGTGTGGAATCCTTGCCGCTGTATCAGTTGAATCATAACGCGTTCGAGCAGCTCGCGTGCTATCCCGCAAGAGCCCTTTTGGCGAGGCAAAGGGCGGGGCGGCACAATATACGATGATTGTGACGGGATTTCCCTACATAGGCGTATTCACTTGACCTGAATACGCTGAACGGGACATACTCGGACAGAATGAGGGGTACGGGGCTGATTGCCCCGCAGGGGAGAGGCACACATGAAATTCTCGGTTCTCCAAGAGAATCTTCAGCGCGGACTGGCGACTGTTATGCCCGCGGTGGCAACACGGACGACGATGCCGATAACGACGCATGTCAAGCTGGAGACGGATGAATCCCGCTTGCGGCTCACATCAACTGATCTTGAGTTGTCCATCTCGTGCTGGATCAGCGCCAGCGTGGAGGGGCAAGGAGCCGTCGCCGTCCCCGCACGCCTCTTTTCTGACTTTGTGTCCTCACTGCAGCGGGATCGTGTTGATGTCGATCTGGATGAGTCCACGCGGCAGCTGAACATCATAACGGGGCGGCTGAACACTAATATGAGCGGCCTTGATGCCGATGACTTCCCGCCAACACCCGTCGCCGATGATGGCATCAATGTGGAGGTGCCGCCGGATGTGCTGCGGGCAGGCATTGATCGGGTGATCATCGCCGCCGCGACAGAGGATTCCCGGCCGGTGCTGACCGGCATACAGATGACCATTGAGGGCGCCAGCATCACAATGGCGGCCGCGGATGGCTATCGGCTTGCTGTGCAGACCACAACGCTGCCTCAGGAGGCGTCTGAGGGCGTGGAGCTCATCATCCCTGCGCGGTCTCTGCGGGAACTCAACCGGATGCTGTCTGATCAGGAGACGCCGGTGCGCATCACGGTCAACCAGGCCAAGACACAGGTGCAATTCCACTTGAATAACATCGTCCTCAGCTCACAGCTCATTCAGGGGACGTTCCCCAACTATCGGCAGCTCATTCCGGAGTCGTCCAACACGCGGACATCCGTGGAGGTTGACGCCATACTACGGGCGACGAAGACGGCCGCCGTCTTTGCGCGTGAGGGCAACGGCATTGTCCGCCTCTATATGACGCCCGGCGAGAATGAGATGGCAGGCACGCTGCGGCTCGCTGCGCGTTCAGACCAGATTGGCGATCACGAGGGTGTGATTGATGCCAATATCGGCGGTGAGGAGGCGCATATCGCCTTCAACCACCGCTATCTGGAGGACGTTCTCAGCGTTCTGGGTTCTACGGCCACCATTGAGGTCTCTGGCCCCTCCAGCCCCGGCACCATCCGCCCTGCGTCCACGGATGACGCCGGCGAGGACGGCACCAGCTACGTCCACGTCGTCATGCCCATGTTCGTTCAGTGGTAGGCGGCGCCGTCGCCACAGACCGGGGGTAGGTAGGCTTACCGCCTACAGCATGAAGGGCATGCCCTGCAGGCCCTTGAGGTAGCGTATCTCCCCCAGATGGTAATAGGTGTGGCCGAGGACGAACGTCTGCAGTTGGCGGGCTAACGTCCGCTCCGGTCTCTCAGGATCCATCACGCGGTCCAGATCATCGTCCGTCATACCCTCAAACGCGGCGGGGATCGTCGGGCCCACGTCCGTCCCATAGGCGCGCAGCAGCTCGAGTGTTGGGCGAAAGCCGCTCACCTGATCCGCGCTGAACCCCGTGCCTGTCCCCTCCTCAGGATCTTTACCGAATTGGTCGGCGTAGCCGTTGGTGGTCCAGATTGTGGGGGTTGGCGTGACGGGGATGGTGCGGTGGACGGTGTCATCCAGCGTGCGGGTGATGTGCCAGGCGATGAACGCGATGGTGGTGGCGCCGGGGATGGGGGCATAGTAGATGTGCTCTTCCGTGAGCGGCTCCAATTCCCGCAGGAGGCTGCCCTGTATCTCGCGCATTCCGCGGGTCATGATTTGCACGCCATTCATCGCAGAGCCTCCTCTTCCTTTTCCTATCGGAAGGTGTTCTTGATCCAGTCCATAAATCCCGCGCCCTCATTCCCTGCGGCAGGCCCGTTCGGGGGCGCGTCCGGCAGGGATGCCGCCAGCTGCTCAAGGAGTTGCTTCTGCTCATCTGTAAGGCGGTCAGGCACATGGACGGAGGCAACAACGAAGAGATCGCCGCGGGCTCGCTGATTCTTGGGGTCTGTGACGCCGCGCCCCTTGAGCGTGAAGGACTGCCCGGACTGAACGCCGGCCGGGATATGGAACGGCTCATCACCCTCGAGTGTTGGGATGGTGACGTCCGCGCCGAGGGCCGCCTGCGCGATGTTCATGCTGACGTGATGGAGCAGGTGCCGGCCGTCCCGTTCAAAGACATCACTCGGTGAAACGTCCACCTCGATGTAGAGATCACCAGGCATGCCGCCATTGACGCCGGCCTCGCCCTCCCCGGTCAGGCGGATACGGTTGCCGGTATCCACGCCGGCCGGCACGGTGACGCGGACAGCGAGCTCGCGCTTGATGCGTCCGGCGCCGGTGCAGTCAGCGCACGGGCTGGTGATGACGGAGCCCTCGCCGTGGCATCGCCCGCAGGCGGTGATGTTCACATATTGGCCAAAGATGCTCTGCTGGCTTCGACGAACCTCTCCGGAGCCGTTGCAGGCGGGGCATGCCTCCCGCTGCGTGCCGGGCTCTGTGCCTGCGCCTCGACAGGCTGCGCACTGCTCCTGCCGGGCGATGGTGACTTCGCGTTCCGTGCCGAGGACGGCATCATCAAAGGGCAGCTTCATGCGCATGAGGAGATCATCACCGCGTTGCGGGCCGGTGCGTCGCCCAGCGCGGCCGCGCGCGCCGCCAAAGAACGCGTCAAAGATATCCCCAAAGCCGCCGTGCCCTGAGAATGCATCGCCGTTGGCGAATCCGTCCCCGCCATTCAGCCCGGCGTGGCCGTACCGGTCATACACAGACCTTTTGTTGTCGTCCCGCAGAACCTCATAGGCCTCATTGATCTCTTTGAACATCTGCTCTGCGTTCGCGGAGCGGTTGCGGTCCGGGTGGTGTTCAAAGGCGAGGCGGCGGAACGCCCGCTTGATGTCCTCCGCGGACGCGTCACGCGAGAGGCCGAGCGTCTCGTAATAGTCCTTTTTGTTGGTGGTCATAGGAATACCATACCGCAGCGACGGCGGGCTGTCTTAATGGATCGGCCGCGCTGCGTCCCCAACAAACGGGTTGTGGCGCTTCTCGTTGCCGATTGTTGAGACCTCCATGTGTCCGGGCAAGACACGCGTCTCCGGCGCAAGCGTGTAGAGGTGTGTCTGAATGGACGTGACGATATCCGGGAACGAGCCGCCCGGAAAGTCTGTCCGCCCAATTGACGCCTGAAAGAGCGTATCCCCGGTCATCACGGCGTCCTCATAGACAAAGCAGCTGCTCCCGGGCGTATGGCCCGGTGTGTGCAGAACGCGGATGGCGGTGGAGCCCAGCGTCAACTCCTGCTCATGCTCCAGGTAGGCGTCCGCCATGGGGGAGGGGAGGTCAGGCTTGCCGAGCCACCCGTCACCGCGCGCGAGTTCCTCCAGCATTGCCTCATCCGGCTCGCCGATCATGAGCGATGCATCAGCCCCGTCCATGGCGACGCCGTTGTCAAAGGTGTGATCGGAGTGTCCGTGCGTGTTCAGGACATAACGGGGTATCAGCCCGTGTGCTTGCATCCACACGAGCACGGGGCCGGAGCCTTTGGCGGGATCGACAATGGCTGCCTCTTTCGACACCTCATCAAACACCACATAGGTGTTGTTTCCCATCGGCCCGATGGCGAATCGTTGGATCGGCATGGTCACACTCCCCTGTTTACGCGCGGCCCATGAATTGTATCGCGCCCCGCCCCCCGCCGAACATGCCGCGCGCGGCGGGACTGCCCGCCTTAGGCTAGTGTTGTTGTCTCTACCGTGTGGGGCATGAGCTCCGCGTCCGGGCGGGAGGTGTAGATGTGGTCGGCCACGTTGTCCAGCGTCTGCCGGCACCCCGCCTCTGATTGGCCGACGCAGGAGGCGGCCAGGATGGCTGTGCGAGGGTCGTCGTGCATGGCAACCTCGCTGATGGACACGTTGTAGCGGCGCTTGACGCGCTCAATCACGCTCTTGACCACTTGCCTCTTGTCCTTGAGGGATCGCGATTCTGCAATCCTGAGCTCAAGGACGGTATACCCAACGATGATGGCCATGCGCCGAACGAACCGGAGGCTGCCGAGGCTGAGGTTAGGATGTGCGGCTAGATGTCCAAGTTCTGGACGGCCAGCGCGTTGGCGCGGATGAATTTCGCGCGCGGCCCAACCTCCTCGCCCATGAGCATCTCAAACAGCTCCGAGGCCTGTTGGCCATCCTCGATTTCAACCTTGAAGAGGGTCCGCGATTCCGGGTCCAGAGTGGTTTCCCACAGCTGCGTGGGGTTCATCTCCCCGAGGCCCTTGTATCGCTGGATGCCCACGCCACGCGTGGAGACGTCATCCACGATCTCCGCAAGGTCAATCATTGAATTCAGCCGCCCAACGGCGCGTTCGCGCTTGTAGACGGTGCCGACGCGCGGCAGATGATCGCTGAGCGCCGTTGCCAGCTCCGTCATGCGCTGCGCGGCATCAAGGTCGAAAAAGTCATGATCCAGCCGCAGCGTGCGGCCGCTCTCTGTGTCCTGAATCAGGATGTACGTCCCGTTCTTGACATAGGCCACGCTCTCGTCATCCCCGCCTGCCATCGCAGACGCATCATGCTCGTCCGCAGTCTCAACAGGGAGGTCGAGCAGGGATGGCTGCTGCATGTCGGCAGGGGTCGCGGGCGGTGTGGATGTGGGCGGCGGCGCGGTGATGGCCGTGTCGTCATAGTGGGACTCGAGGATGCGCACGCTGCCGAGTTCCTCGAGCGCGCGCATCAAGTCCTGGAGCGCCTCACTGCTGGACAGATCCCGCTCACCCGTCCGCACGGTGAGGGCTGTGGCGGAAAGCAGCGGCCACGGGTAGCCCATCGTCTGCAGGTCTGACATTGCGCGGGCGAGCCGCTGGACGGAGGGCAGGACGTCCCGAACCTGCGTCTCCGTGTAGAGGATGGCTGCATCCTGCTCAGAACTCTCCCGGATCGTCATCTCCCGGAGGGCCTGATTGGTGAGCGTGTCGTTCTTCTCCTGATCGGAATAGAGCCAATGCACGTCATTGCGGCCGATTTGCACGCGGTACAGCGGTGGCTGCGCGATGTAGATGTTGCCGGCGCGGAGCAGCGGCTGAAAGTGCCGATAGAACAGGGTCAGCAGCAGGGTGCGGATGTGCGCCCCGTCCACGTCCGCGTCCGTCATGATGATGATCTTCTTGTAGCGAAGCTTGGCGAGATCGAGCCCGTTATTCTCATCCACGTCCGCGTCATCGGAGCCCGAGGCGCCGTTCCCGTTGCCGCGCCCATCAAGATTCGGAAATCCGACGCCGAGCGCGGAGGCGATGGCCTTGATCTCCTCATGGCCGTAGACCTTGTCGATGCGCGCCTTCTGGACGTTGAGGATCTTGCCGCGCAGGGGCAGGATTGCCTGGAAACGGCGATCACGCCCGCCCTTGGCGGACCCGCCGGCGGAATCACCCTCAACGAGGAAGAGCTCACAGTTGTCCGGGTTCTTGTCTGAGCAATCGGCGAGCTTGCCCGGCAGCGTCGTGGACTCCAGCAGCCCCTTGCGCTGAACGCTCTCCTTGGCCTTGCGCGCCGCCTCCCGTCCGATGGCCGCGTTCTTGCACTTGTCCAGGATGCGCCGCGCGTCCTGCGGATGCTCCTCAAGATAGGCGGAGAGACCCTCGACCAGCGTGCTCTCGACGTGGTTCTTGACCTCCGCGTTGCCCAGTTTGCCCTTTGTCTGACCCTCAAACTGCGGCTCGGCCAGCTTGACGCTGATCACGGCGGCCACACCCTCACGCACATCATCTCCCTGCAGGTTGGTGTCGCCATCCTTGAGCAGCTTGAATTTGCGCCCATAGTCATTGATTGCGCGGGTGAGCGCCGTACGGAATCCGGTCAGGTGTGTGCCGCCATCAATCGTGTTGATGCAGTTGGCGTACGCCTGAATATTCTCCTGAAAACCATCGTTGTACTGAAGCGCAACCTCAACGTGGGTGCCGTCAACATCACGCTCCACATAGATGGGCTGCTGTTGGAGGGTGGAGCGTGCGGCGTTCATGTGCCGGACCAGTGAGCGGATGCCGCCCTCAAAGTAGAACGTCACCTCATTCTCGGTCCGCTCATCGACGAATCGAATCTCCAGTCCAGGGTTCAGGTACGCCATCTCACGCAGGCGAGCAGAGAGGGCGCCGAACTCAAAGGATGTGTCCTGCATAAAGATCTGCGGATCCGGCTTGAACCAGACCGTCGTCCCCGTCTCATCAGCGGGTCCGATGACCGTCACGGGGGCAAGCGGATCCCCCCGTGAGTACTCCTGCATGTGGGTCTGCCCGTCACGCCGCACCTCCGCGATCAGGCTCTCTGATAGGGCGTTCACAACGGACGCGCCGACGCCGTGGAGGCCGCCGGACACCTTGTATCCGCCGCCGCCAAACTTGCCGCCTGCGTGCAGCGTTGTCATGACGGTCTCCAGGCCGGTGAGTCCGGTCTGCGGATGCTTATCGATGGGGACGCCGCGGCCATCGTCTTCGATGCGCGCGGAGCCATCCGCCAGAATCGTGACGATGATGCGTGTGCAGTAGCCTGCCAGGGCCTCATCAACGGCGTTGTCAACAATCTCCTGCACCAGATGGTGGAGGCCGCGCTCATCCGTTGAGCCGATGTACATGCCGGGACGGCGGCGCACCGCCTCAAGCCCCTCAAGAACCTCAATATTGCGTGATGTGTACTCGGACGTGTCATCAGCGGCTGCTGTCCGGCGCCGCTCTGACCGTTCTACCATCTGGATCACCCCTTTAGATGTGCGGGACTAGCACGGCAATTTCATACATCCATTCTACCAGAGATTGCGGTTTTTCTCAGAAATGGCCGTATGTGGCCATGGGGGCGCGCTGTCTCACAGAAATGCTGGATGAAACGAGCCCACCATTCTCGCCAGCGCCCACTGGCAGAGTGGGAGGGATGCGCGGGCGGCGGGCCGATTAGCCGTCGCCGGAGGATTCGTCGGAGGGCGAGCCGGCCTCTGCGGGCGTGGTCTCGTCTCCGGCCGCCTCTTCCGCGGCCGTTGCCTCGTCCGACTCAACGGTGGCGGCGACGCGGGAGTGCGTTGCACGGACGATGATGGTCTCACCGTCAGTGATGATGTCGACGCCGTCCGGCGCGGTGATGTTGGAGACGTAGAGCGCCGTCTCCAGTTCCTCAAGGGCAGACACGTCCAGCACCACCGCCGCCGGGATATTCGCGGGCAGGCATTCAATGGTGACTTCGTATGTGAGTTGGGTGATGAGGGCGCCGGGGAGCCGCGCGGCGGGCGCCTCGCCAAGCACATGCACCGGCACGGTGGTCTGCACCAGCCTGTTCATCTCAACGATGTAGAAATCCGCATGCAGGATGGCGCGTGTGACGGGGTGGCGCTGCAGGCCGCGCAGCAGTGTCTGGTGCTTCTCTCCGTCAATTGTCAGCTCAACGAGAGAGCCGCGGCCGCCGTCCGTAATCAGCTTGTCCACCTCACGTGTGGCGGCCTGAAAGCTGATGGACTCCGCGCCGCGCCCATAGAGGTTGGCGGGCGTGAGGCCCTCCCGCCGGAGCGCTTTCACATGCCGTCCCAGAGCCTCGCGCCGCTCACCCTCAAGGGTCAGTGTTGTTGTGTTTGAGCTTGTCATGACAATCCGCTTGTATCCTATCGGGAGACGTCACAGCGGTCAACCTCCCCGCCCTCATGCCGCCGCCCCCAGCTCGCGTGGGCGGTACTGCAGCGCCTCACTCACGTGCCGCGCGTTGATGTTCGGCTCCTCCGCAAGGTCCGCGATGGTGCGCGCCAGCTTGAGGATCCGGTGAAAGCCACGCGCGCTGAGGTGCAGCTGCTGCATGGCGGCGCGCAGCAGGCCGTGAGAGGGGTCATCAAGCGCGCAGAACTCACGCACCTCCACCGGCCCCATGTCCGCGTTGGTGAGCACGCCCGGCGCCCCGCCGAATCGCGCGCGCTGTGCCGCCCGCGCCTCCTCAACGCGCCCCCGCACCGTTGCCGATGTCTCACCGCGATGATCATCCGTCAGCTTTTCGTACTCCACGCGCGGCACATCGATAAAGATGTCGATCCGGTCAAGCAGCGGCCCGCTGATCCGCCGCTGATAGCGATCGATAGCCGTCGGGCTGCAGGAGCATGCCTTGACGACATCGCCATAGAAACCGCACGGGCACGGATTCATGGCGCCGACGAGCATGAAGTTGGCAGGGAACGTGATGGAGCCCTGCGCTCTGCTGATGGTGACCGCCTTATCCTCGAGCGGCTGCCGCAGCACCTCCAGGATGTGGTGGCCGAATTCCGGCATCTCGTCCAGGAACAGGACTCCGCGATGTGACAGTGTGATCTCACCGGGCCGCGGCCAATGTCCGCCCCCCACCAGCCCCGCGTTGGAGACGGTGTAGTGCGGCGCGCGGAACGGGCGGGCGGAGATGAGCGGCCGCTCCGGCGGCAGCAGCCCCGCCACGCTGTAGATCTTGGTGACGTCGAGAGATTCCTCGCGTGTCATGGCAGGGAGCACGGAGGGCAGGCACCGCGCGAGCAGTGTCTTGCCGCTGCCGGGCGGCCCCATCATCACCAGATTGTGCCCGCCGGCCGCCGCCACCTCCATCGCCCGCTTCACGTTCTCCTGCCCGCGCACGAGTGACATATCAAACCCGTCCAGCACAGCGTCCCTGTTCGGCTCGCTTGGCGGCTCCGTCTGATAGAACGGCCGGAACGACTGCTCGCCGCTGATATGCTCAACGAGTTCGCGGAGATTGGCCGCCGGCAGCACATCGATGCCGTCAACCAGCGCCGCCTCCGGCGCGTCCACGGCCGGGACAATCACCTGCGTCAAGCCGCCCTCCCGCGCGAGGGCTGTCATCGGCAGCACGCCCTGCGTGTGCCGCACCTGCCCCTCAAGCGAGAGCTCGCCCAGGAAGCCGACCTCATCCAACGAGAAATGCGGCCCCGCCTGCCCGGAGCCGATGAGGATGCCGGCGGCGATAGGCAGGTCATATGATGTGCCGTTCTTTTTCAGGTCTGCGGGCGCGAGCGAGACGGTGATGCGCCGCTGCGGGAACTCAAACCCGGAATTGCGGATGGCGGCGCGAACACGCTCCCGGGCCTCCTGCACTGCCGTGTCCGGCAAGCCCACAATGGTGAACGTGGGGAGGCCGGGCGCGATGTCCACCTCCACCTCAACAATCGATCCCTCCAGCCCGATAACCGCGCAGCTGCGCACATGTGCCAACGTCATGACGATGCCTCCCCTCACTCACTCACTACTCTCATCCGAGGACATTCCCGCGAAGGCGGAAATCTCGCCCATTCCGCAACAGGCCACGCGCGAGCTTGCGTCTGGGAGGGAAGGTGGCGGGAAGGATGGTAGGAGGCCGCTCGCCCACACAAAGAACGCGCGTTCTGCCATTCAGCAAAGACGATACCACGCCGCGAGACGGAATGCAACAAGCGTTCTGAAGAAGGGGTCTGGGGGGGGTGTTGCTAGGGAGGCCTAGAGCCCTGACCGTGTCGAGGGGCGAACTGTTGGCTGTCATTCTGAGCGCAGCCGAAGAATCTAAAGAGCGGGTATATGGCTCAGAGACGCCCTTGGCAGGGAATCACAGGTAGACATTGAACTCATTTTCCCGTGCGTCAGGGATTTGGGTCAGTGGACGACCCGATGCCGGCGGCGGCCAACACTCTCAGCGTCTCCTTGTTGTTTGCATGGACTGCCGGCTGCTGGCACATGAGCCGTCGCCACGAATCAAGCATCGATTCTGTCGTCATGTTCCACTCAAGGCCGAGCATTAGAGTAACGACCCTATCGATTTCGTGGCGATTCTTGTCCAGGACGGACAAAGCAATCCGTTGGAGGTGCAGCTCACGCAGGCTGTCAAACTCCTCGAGCGCGATGCGTCGGGCGGTTTCCCCCGCTGGAGTCTTAGCGGCAAAATCCAGGATAGGATGGCCATCTATTGCACGGATCTGTATAGGGGCCCTGCCCAGGTCAGTTGATTGCCCGTAGCCGATTCGAACCAATAATCCATAGGTGCTATTGAGATACAGGGCGATAGCCTCTGCCACACCCCGCTGAGCATAGAGTGTCGTCCATGACCTCCCTCCCATCACGGCATCCTGCGTGTACGCGACCGCCACGGCCTGGGCACTCATGCGGAGATTCCTCGCCAAGTGAAACCGACCTGCTGTGGCCAACATCTCCTCTGCCTCTGAGACATCCCCGCGCGGCTCTCCGAAATGGGTGGGCACACACACAATGTTTTGCTGAAGCGAAAAATCATGTGACCATAGGGATGGATTCTCGTGGCTTCTCGCATCAGCAGCAGGGTACATGGTGAAAGCGCCACTCGGATCACTACTTTCTGGGACGCAGCCTAGCAAGTGGTGTGTCGGCCCATGGGTCGACACACCACTTAGGGTGGTCATTGGCAGGGAATATTCGACACTATGATTGGTCGAGGGATTCCACGCCTTGCCTTCCGTAGCCATGTTGGTTAGCAGTGTGTAGTGGCCGCTTGTTCCCAACGATGACCACGGCCGCCCCTCGCCGAGCCCACGCATTGTGTGGAACGTCCCGACGACATCACCGACGATAATCTCTCCGTGGTCTGAGCGATCCGCGACGGCGCGCCGAATTGCGTTGGCAAACATCTTTGCCTCGACCTTTGATTCGAAGCCCTGTGTTAGGTTGACGCAGGTTACCGTCTTTTCGCCCCCTTGCCCCTTTGGGTCTCCCGGCACAGGGTTCTGTTTCGTCGCAATGAGAAGCATTTCCTGTATGTACGTTTCGGACGACATCGATGCCCCCGAACCTGACGCGGTGCTGATGGCGACGACGCTTGTATAGTGGTTTTCGATATTTCGCCGGAAACCCTCCCATGATTTTGCATGGGCGGCTGTCAATGGGAGTACCTTCCCGTGAGGCGCGCCATACGAAAGCAATTCATGCTCAATAACATGCATAAACGTAGCTAGCCCTGCTTGACCGTGAGCAAGACCTTTCCACCGACGGTCTGCCATCTGCCTAAAGCCTTGCATCATCTTGGAAGGAATTGCGCCGGAAGCCCCGCCACGCGCGCGGAAATAGGGGTCATTGTTGCAGGAGATTCCGACCGAGCCGGGGTCTAGAACAAGCGCCTCACCGGAGGCGCCGTTGCGGCCAATCAGTGCGCCCTCCATGTTCGACACGCCCATTGGCGACAAGAAATTCAAAGAGCCGCCGGGTTCGGTGATGGCAAAGATTGCGCTGGCCCCGAATGGAGTCTCTGGCTCGAGCGCCGTCATGCTAGCCATCGCGACAGACGTGGATTGCGGGTTGATGTCTGTCAGTTGAATGTACCGCTGCATCCGTTCGGCGTGGATGCTTTCCTTGCTTTGGCTCGTGGCGTGGTGCCGAAACCTGATGTTTTCCTCGGTGGCGCGTGCCAGCGTCCCGGTTCCCGCGCAGATTTCGTTGTAGCGGGCGGTGGCGGGGGAATCAAGACGGGCGGTTGTAAGATTGGCAAGGAGCTCAGCCGTCACGGGTTTCGTGTAGTAGGCTGCCCTCTGGTCTCGATCAGGGATCATCTGTTGCCATATCTCGGCGGCGATGTTGGTGGTCTCGCTAATTCCCGGTCTGATCGCGTCGCCCATTGCCACCAGAATCGCTCTTAGCACGCCTCCGAGCGAGGGCGACAAATCGGAGTCCTCCAACATTTCCGCAGCAATTGTAGATAAGGGTTTGTAATCCACGGTCTCAATCTTGCGCCATTCCTCGGCGATTCTCGATGGGATACCGTCATTCGGCGACACGGACTGCCAAAATTCTTGTGTGGCGATATCACGGAGATCCTCCATGGCACCCCAGTGGTTCAGATTCATGTGAAGTTGGACCATGCTTGCCAGCGTTCCCACCACCGCGCTGGAGACTGATTCGAGTTCTTTCTTGCTGGCGCTATTCCCATAGGTTGCGATTAGCCGGGCGTTTGCCGTGGCATGTCCGAGCTTCAGCCTTTCCGTGAGTTGAGCTTTCGCGGCATTGAGCCGCTTGACGACGTCTGCAATCAGTTGCTGAGTGTAAATGTCAGGAACGGCGGCCAACCAAGCGTACTGAACGACATCCCGTAACGAGACAGGAACTGGCTTGCCAGGCGTAATCACGGTAGCTGTGTCAGGTTCCCCTGTTCCGGTCACAATCTGCATCGAGAATAAGGGTTCGTCGGATAGCAATGCATTGCGGCGCTCGTTATGTCCCAATTCTCCGAGGGCGGGCGGAATTCCGAGCGCGATGACGCTTCGAATCGGTAGTGTGTAGTCCTTGAATTCGTAGCCCAACCTACTCTTGGCATCTGCAATTGCGGGAGACCCATATTCGGTTTCTATTATTGTCCGAATGCCGTAAGGCATTCGGACAATAATATCGGGCGATGTCATATCAAACATTGAGGTACCATGCTGTTCGGGCACCACAGTCCACTTTGGCGGTGCTTGCAATTCCATCGCCTCAGCAATGAACGCGTTTAGCGCCTTTTCATCCATTAATGCCATGTCGATTGCCCCCAGTTGTATCGCGCAAACGTTCGTCCTATTCTAACGTTCCTGCCAGTCCTGTCTACCAAGAGCCGGTAATACACCCTCGTTGCCCACTGTAGGCCGCTCGCCATGTCCACCTGCTTGCGGGATTCTTCGGCTCCGCGCTATCGCGCTCCGCTCAGAATGACAGCGGGTGTGTGAGGTGGGTCGCTGTTCAGGGTGACGGCAGGTGCAAGAGGGGTGGCGGCGCTTTGCGGTTGGGAGGGGGTACTATACTAGCCATTAGGCACGGAATCAAAAGTCGGGCGGCACGGCAGTCGGCACGGCGTGAGGCGAGCGAGGCGAGGCGAGGCGGGCATCCATCATGATTATGGGGTATGACTATACGCACTGGTTGATCATTGGGTCATTGGCGTTGTTGACGGCAGCGCCCGTGATCGGCATCGCGGCCGGCTTTGTGATGAGCCGGGTCAGGCGTCGGCGCGGCGCGGCCGGCTAGGAGCAGTCAATGACGACGCGCATCCTGTTGGCGGTGGATGGGTCCGAGCAGGATGTGTCCTCCGCAGAGTGGCTCGGCACGCTGTTCGGCAGCGTCGCTGATTCTATCGATCTAATCGTCCTGCACGTCGCCCACATGCGGTTGCCGGGCCTGTCCTCATTCCGGCTCGGGTTCATGCCGCGCATCCCCTCGCTGGATGATCTGGAGGGTGTCGAATCGCAGTCCCAGACGGAGGCGGATGAGATTGTGACGGGGGCGCGTGAGCAGCTTGCGCGGTATGGTTTCAGTGTGACGACGATGGTGGAGTGGGGGCCGACGCCGGATGTGATTCTGGAGGTGGCGAAGGCGCGCGAGTGTGATGTGATCGCGATGGGGTGGCACGGGAGCGGCAAGGTGAGTGACCTCATCGTCGGCAGCGTGTCAGACCGCGTGATGCGTCGGGCCACCATCCCGGTCCTCGTCCTGCGCGCAACGGCGGACTAAGGGGCAACAGCGCGGCTCTCTCCGTGATCAGCGGCGACAGCGGCGCTCCCCATGCCGTTAGTGTGTGGCGGGGGCGGCGCCCCTTCCCCTCCGCTCAATCTCCCCCCCCCCCCCCCCCGCCCTCCGCTCAATCCCGCCCCCCCATCCCCTCATTCCCGCGAAAGCGGGAATCCATCGGGAGAAATCGCGTGACAGCAGCAACCCGCCCTCGGCAGACTGAGCCCATGAACGAGACGCGGCGCCTGCCCACGATCCCGAGGCCTCACTACGTCTACATCGTGACCAACCGGCAGAATGGAACTCTCTACACGGGGTCAACCGCAGACCTGATTCATCGTGTCTGGCAACATCGTCAGGGAATCATCGAAGGCTTCAGCAAGAGATATGGGACGAAGCGGCTTGTCTGGTATGAGGAACACACGTCAAAAGTGTCTGCCTTCGGGCGGGAGCGCGCCATCAAACGATGGAACCGTGCCTGGAAGATCGAGTTGATTGAATCCGCTAACCCGGAGTGGCGCGATCTGTATGACGATATTGTGGGCGCCGCGATGGATACGTGATTGTGCCGCTGGAGGCCTTTTCCGGATGGATGCCCGCTTTCGCGGGCATGAGGGGAGAAGGGGGACATGAGGGGAGCGGGAGAATGTGGAGAGAGGGTGTGCCGCGACGGATACGTGATTGTGCGCTGAGGGGCCTTTTCCGGATGGATGCCCGCTTTCGCGGGCATGAGGGGAGAAGGGGGCATGAGGGGAGAGGGAGAATGTGGAGAGAGGGTGTGCCGCGATGGATACGTGATTGTGCCGCTGGAGGCCTTTTCCGGATGGATGCCCGCTTTCGCGGGCATGAGGGGAGAAGGGGGCATGAGGGGAGAGGGGGACATGCGGGCGGACCGGCGCTGTTCAGGGTGAAGGGGCGGCGGGGGCCGGTTCTTCAAACCGCTCGATGACCTTGAACTCTAGGGCGTAGACCTCCACCTGATCGATGGGGCGGTCCAGTTTCTTGCCCTCGATGAATTGCGAGACCCAGGAGGCGGTGTCCGGCCAGCCCTCGGCGCGCGCCTCATCATCCGTCATCTCGCCGATGCGCTGTTTCCAGACACGCGTGACCAGGATGCGCGCGAAGGGTTTCTCACCGGTCATGGGCGGGCGGCGGTAGAGGAGGTGCTCCGCGCCTTCTTTGGCGCGGGCGCGCGCCCACAGCTTGCGCGCCTGGGACTTCTCGCCGCGCAGGATGAGTTGGGCGCTCGGCTCCCTGAACAGGATCATGCCGCTACTATACCGAATTACGCACACGGGAGCCCCCCGATGGATGCCCGCTTTCGCGGGCATGAGGGGAGAGTAAGGGTATAGGGCGGCCGGTTTAGGTGTAGACGGCGATGATGATGGCCTCTGTCGGATCGGAGGGGTCTGACGCGAATGCGATGATGCATGCGCGGCCGGCGAGCACCTCATCCGCGGCGATGGCGCGGCTGATGCGCGCACCCGTCAACCATGTCGGCACGCTCCCGTCCAACTGCACGTCCGCTGTGTACGCCGTCCCGGAGAACCCCCTGATCACGCCGCGCCGCAGCTCCATCCCTACACCCCGCTGAGATCGATATCGTGCCGATAGATGGCGCCCGACCCGCTGATGTCCAGCCGCGTCCGCAGGCCGGCGACGCGCAGCCGCTCCGCATCCCATCCCACGCGTGGCGCGGTGATGGAGACGACGTCATGAAGCTGCTGGCCGGCGTTGACGGGAACCGTGATGCGCGCAAAGGGCTGCAGAACGCCGCGTGAGCGCAGCTCCGCCTCCGCGCGCGTGGCAGCAACCTCCGCCGTCGTCAGTGACCGATCAACAACCTGTACCAGCAGGCTGCCGACGGATGCCATCTCGCGCTCATTGATGGCCTGCGCGGCTGCGCCGTCCCCATAAACCTGCACGTGATTCACGCGGGACAGCGCGGATGAGCGGGTCGCATCAAGCAGTGCGTGTCCGCCCGGCTCGCCGTAGGAATAGACGGGCGCATCCGTCTCACGCGTGTGGATCGCCTCCAAAACGCCGTCAGAGAAGCGAAGGACGTCCGGCACGCGGGTTATGAGGCGGTTAATGGCGGCGGCGAGGCTCTCATTTGGCGAGATGGTGATGGCGGGATAGGTCGCCACGATGGCGGGGCTTGAGCGGGCAAGCGTCGCAGACAGCCCCGCCATGGACATCAACTGCCCCAGGATTGTCCGGACAGACGCGGTGTGTGCCGGCCACATGAGCTGCCGCCGCGTTCGCATGCTGCCCAGATACCACCACGCATCCTCAGCCTCCAGGACCGTCACGCGGGCGCCGCGCCGCGTCTCATGCCGCACCTCCCGCACCCAATAGCGCTGCGCCTGCCCCGTCTCACGGCCGTGACCTGTCTCGTACCCCCACGCGATGCTGAGTTCATGCCCCAGTGGATCAAGGCCGTCCGGCACTGAGCGGTCACCGCCGGGCCCCTCTGCGAGGAGAATCGTCGCGGACGCGCCCCGCGCTGCCTCTTTCACGTCCGCGACGATGACCGAGCGGGAGATGTCAGTGGCCGTCGAGCCGATGCGCGCCCGCCACACACCGGATGGCGTCGTCAACCATGCAAATGAACCGGCACATGTCAGCGCCGGGCCGATGCCGTTCACCTGCGCGAGCGGGGAGGGCTCGCGCCAGCGATGGTCACGAAAGCGGGCGGGCGCCGTTGCATGTGTTTCCAGCGTCTGCGTGAAACCGCTTGATCCGCCGGACGCCTCCACAAAACTGATGCGCGGCCCGTCTGCCACGCACAGCCCCGGATCTCGGTATGTCACGTCCGAGCCGGCCGCGGACGCGATCACCTCTCGCAGAGTCGACCATGTTCCCGTGGTGTGCCATGATCCGCCCCCGTACACGCATGTCCACACGCCGGAGGAGCCGTTTGAGAGTGTCCCGCACAGGACAACTGCCCAATCGCCATCGATCTGTGCGCAGGCGATGCCGCTTACGCTGCTGAGAGAATTGCTCCATGCAACAGGCGATGACCATGAGCCGCCGGCCCGTGTGAGTGAACGGACAATGCCGGCAGGGTCCGCGAAGAGGAGCAGGGCCGAGCCGCCTGACCCGGCCGCCGCCGTGAGGGAGTTGATGGGGGCGGTGGCTGTGGCGATGACGCGCGGCGCGTCAAATGTCTCACCGTCATCCCTGCTTGTCCGCTCGCGAACGCTGCGCCCGTTGTCTGCAACATCAAAGAGGTGGATCTGCCCGTCAATCTCGATGATCGCGACGCCTCCTGAGGCAGATGTCGCTCCGAGTGTGCTCCACGCCCCAAAGTTTGCCTGCGGGCCCGGATCCGGTATTCGCTGCGCATACAGGTCACCCGTGCTGCGCTGTGAGCGGATACGGATGAGTGAACCGCCGGCCGTGATGACGGCGTCGTGGGGCCCGTCCGGCTCCTGCCCGGAGGCGATGCGTTCCCACCGCAGTTGTGCCACGCCGCCCCACCGTTCCGCGAGCGTGGCGTGGATGGAGGGGGTGGCCGCCCGGGGCGAGCGTTGCGCCGCGAGCAGTGTTTCAGACAGCGCGTGCATTGCCGGTTAGGCCTCATCCGCGTGGATGAGTGTGCGTGAACGGAAGGCGGAGCGGCGGCCGATCCGAGCCAGTTGCAGCTCGAAATCGGCCATGCGCTCCTCCCCCCATGTCAGGTACTGCCGCCAGACGTCCTGACCGCCGATGTTGAGGCGATTGACGGCATACGCCGCCCACTCCAACGCGGCGTATGCCGCCGCGCCGGTAATCACCAACTCCTCCAATGCCTCGGGTAGGGTCGAGGCTGATTCAGTCAGGCGGTGGAGCGCGCCATAGTACACGGTAACGCGCTCGCTATTCGCCGGGGCGGCAGGGATCTCCAGCGTGAGCGTGTCACCCCAGAGTGTGAAGCGGACGCGGGACAGCGGGGTGGCGCCGACCGGATACTCAACGGCCTCGATGATGATGCGGTCAGTCATGTCCGCGATGGAGATCTGCCGGCTCCCGCTCGCCAATTGGCGCGGCGCCGTCTTCTCCAACGGCGCGACGGTGGAGACCTTCGACACGGCCCGCGTGATGTGCCGATCCAGCACATCATCCGTCCAGCGATACGTGTCCGCGTCCTCGTCATGCAGATCACGCCGCACCCGTTCACGCACCTGTTCAAGCGTGCTCATATCTCCTCCGTCCTGTCCTCACAACAGCAGCGCCAAGTGGGGGGCTATCGGCAACGCTCACACACCCCAGAAATCACTTGCGGACGCCGGTGAGCTTGGCGAGCTTTGCGTCATTGAAGAGGGCGAGGCTCACATACCACTTGACCCTCGTGCGGTGGGCATCCTTCGTTTCCAGGTTGCCCACGCGCTCCACCTGCAGGCCGCCGGGCGCCGTGAGGCCGACAAGGCCGCCCTCGCCCGTCTGGTACGCGTAGATGGTTGAGCAATCCTTGTTGCTGCCAACCGTCTGCGCGTCAGAGATCCAATCATTCACAGCCACCGGGATGCCATCGTAGTACTGGGTCATCTGCCCGAACTCATCACGGTCGGTCACGACGACGCCGGAGCCGGTTGAGCGGGAGAGAGCGCTGAGTGTGCGGCGAGAGCGGCGGCTCATGAGAATCATGTCCGGCTTACCGCCCTTGACCGTATCGATGAGCTCATCAAGCTTGTCCAGCGTCAATGTGGCGCCGTTCGCGCCCATCGAGAGTGACTGATCAGAGTCCGCCAGGACATCAAGGCCGTCAAAGGCCTCGCCATTGGAGTCCGTGTCGCCGTTGATGAACGTGTCCTCAAACATGTGCTGGAGGGCGCGCGCCTTCAGCTGCACCACGGCCGCCTCCAGGTCTTGCACATTGGAGCGGGTCGTCGCGAGGTAGTTGTCGACGTCGGCATCGCCGCCCAGGATGGAGAGCGTTGCGGTCAACTGTGTGAACGTGGGTGTGCTTTCCGCCCAGGTGTCCCCCACGCCATAGAAACTGACCGTCGGCGCGGCCTTTTCGCGGTTATAGGTGAGGCCATTCCCGACAATCTCGATAAAGGGCAGGGACTGCAGGACAGGGCTGTCCTTGATCACCGTTTCAACAACGCCCTGCAGCAGGACGTCATTGGAGAGTTTGGATGCCTCAGTGAGTGTGAGCGCCATGTGTTCCACCTCCTCAGGTTCGTGCATGTGGTGTGTGTTTCGACTGCGGGCAGAATAAGAATATATGTTCGCATACCGCAAACCCATGTGGCACACGGCCCGGACAAGGGCACGGCAGGGATGAGAGGCCCCCCCGCGCTATACTGTGTGCATGGGTCTATTCAGTGTTCCTGTGCGGATTTCGAATCCCGGCGTCGGCTCTGAACGGGAATTTGACGCCCTCGTCGATACAGGCGCGTTCCTCACCATGGCGCCGGGCGCTGCACTCCGGCGCCTTGGCCTTGAACCTGAAAGGACTGTGGAATTCGAGCTGGCGGACGGCACTGTCGTCGAATACGGCGTTGGCGAAGCGCGAGCGGCCATCAACGGCCTCAGCGTGACGACACAGATCGCTTTTGGGCCGGACGATGTCGAGCCCGTCCTGGGCGCATACACCCTCGAGGGACTCCAATTGGCCGTCGACCCTGTCAACGAGGCCCTGATCCCCGTGGCACGCCGCCCCCGCCTCTAAATCCCCCCCCCCCGCCTCATACCCCCTACCTCTTACCCCCCATCCCCGTTTGCCCCCTCAAGCTGCCCGTCCGCCCATCCTCCCTCTTCTTTGTCCTGTCCTGCGCAGCGCGGGCCGCCCCTCCTGTCATTCTGAGCGGAGCGCGATAGCGCGGAGCCGAAGAATCCCGTAAGCGGGGTGGACACAGCGAGCGTACTGCGCCGTGCACCTCCCCTGGCAGGGCGCGTCGCGGGATTCTTCGCTGCGCTCAGAATGACAAACTAGAATCCCCTCATGCCCGCGAACGCGGGCATCCATCGGGCATCTCCGCCCGGACAGGGAGCAAGGGAGGCGTGCGAGGAGCGCCCACAGCCCTGCGCGTGTTGCCGTAACAGTGCTTGGGGAGTAACCTTTGCACTATATGTTGGATTTAATCACGATAATTGGCGTGCTTGTCGTGGCGGCTATTGGCATCGGAATACTGGAATGGCGCATGAATTTCTTTAGCAACCTCTTCCGCGAGATGATGGAGCGCAGCAGCCCTGACTCCTCCTCGTCACGCGCCGCCGACCCTGATACCCCGGAACGCGAGGATGTCCGCGGCGAGGTGGAGCAGGAGTTTTGGCTGAGCTTTGATCGGCAGATTGCCTCTGCGGAACGGCGTGGCGACAACGAGGAGGCACAGCGTCTCCGCCGCGCATATGAATCACATGAGGAGGCATGGCGGGCGCAGCGCGCCCTCCGCAGCCGCGCGCCGTCCTCTCAGGACGCCGCCTCCCCTACGGCGCTGCAGGCACACCTCCGCGGCGATGTGCGCGCCCTGCTCGAACGGTCTGATCTGCTCGAAACCTTTTCGTCGGATGACTGGGTGATCCGCGCGAACGCCTACCTTGCCGTCGGCGAGCCGGATCGCGCCGCGGGGGCCTATCGGCAGGCGCTGCGGGGAACGCCGAACGATCCGCAGCTTGAACTGCTCTATGCAGTCGCCCTCCAGCGCAGCGGCCAGCTGCGTGAGTCGCTCCGCATCTATGATGGGCTGCTGTCCGCGGACGGCGCCCCCACCCCGCCATTGCTGGTTGGCCGCGGCAAGGTCCTCGCCGAGTTGGAGCGCTATGACGATGCGATCCGTGACTTTGATGCGGCGCTGAACATCACCGGCGAGGACGGGGACACACTCTATGAACGCTCCCGCGCCCTCGCGGACGCTGACCGCCTCGATGAGGCCATCGCCGGCTTTCAGGCTGCCCGAACACACATGTCAAACAACCCTGATCTGCACAATGAGCTTGGCAACGCCCTTGCCTTGGCCGGCCGTAATCAGGAGGCGCTGCAGGCATATGACAGCGCCATCTCCCTGCGTCCGGCATTTGCGCGCGCCTACTACAATCGCGGCGCCACCTACTCGCGCATGGGTCAGTTTGAGGAGGCGGCGGAAGCCTTTGAGCGGTGCCTGCGTCTCCGCCTAGACATCCCGGAGGCGCATTACGCCTACGGCCTCGCGCTTGCCCGCCTGGAGCGTTTCCGAGATGCGGCCGTCGCCTTTGAGCGCGCCGTCGTCCTGCGTCCCAGCTTCGCTGATGCCCTCTTCCGCAAGGCGCGGGCGCAGAGCCGGCTTGGGCAGACGTCAGAGGCCTTTGACGCGCTGAGGCAGGCGGTCGCCACGGCCCCCGCCCTGCGTCTGCAGGCGCGCACAGAGGCGGATTTCACCCCCCTGTTTGAGGACCCTGACATCGCATCCCGATTTGAGGAACTCATTGCATAGAGAACGCGAGACTCTTCGCGCTTTCCTGCACCCCAAGGCGCTCTCCCGTGATTGGCGCGCGCTGTCCGTTGTACTCGCCGCCGTGATCGTGATCCTCGCCCTCTTTCTCGGCGTTCTGCATCTGCTTGGCGTCATCACCATCCCGTTCACGGACATCGGCAACGGCATCGCCACCGGCTTTGTCCCCATCGTCGTTACCGTCGTCGCCTTTGCCGCACTCGCCCTCCTGACGCAGGCGCTCCGCGCGCAGGCCGAGCTGCGCAGCAGGGAGCTGGATCTGCAGCGCGTGGCTGTTGAGGCGGATGCCGTGCGACGGCAGGGAGAACTCGTCAACGCCATTCGGCTGCGACTGTCCATGATTGAGGGGAGCAGTGAGGAGGAGCGGCAGGAACTCGCTGCGGAGCTCACCACGGCGACACAGCGGTATGTCAGCGTCCTGCGCGGTTTTATCCGTTCACGTCCGGAGATCGCGCGGTTGGAGCGAGACGCCATCGCCTCCTATCTGGCAGAGGCGGAGGGCGAGCTGCGCCGGCTCCGCGTTGACAGCTCCGCCGCCTTTGACGATATCCTCCTCACCCCGGCCTTCGATCCTGCTGAGACTCCGCTCCGCCTGCCGAATCCCTTTGATGATGCCCCATCACCCAACGGGAGCGCTGTCGATGATGTGCCCGCCGCGCTGCCGGATGACCGGAGGCGTCACGCGTGAGCCTGCCCCCACTCCTCGACCTGCGCGGCACGGCGATTCAACTCCTCCACACACTGCCGGACTGGCCGGATGGGGACGGTTGGGTGGACGCCGGATTGCTCGCCGCCCACGTGCCGGACTCCGCTGAGCAGATCGCCGTCCTGCTGGATCATCTGCGCGAGCGGTCCACGGACGACAAGAGCGTCTCAGACTGGCTGTTGGAGGGGCGCGCATGGGCGAGCACAGGTGAGTGGCCCCGCGCGCTCGCCGCATATGAATACGCGCTTGACGGCGCCACCGACAAGGAGGCCCCCGATATCTGGTACCTGCGCGGCCTGACCCTCATGCGTCAGCGGCAGTTTGATGCCGCCGTTGAATCATTCGCCTTTGCGCGCCGCAAGCGCTCAATCACCGGCAGGGTGGCGTATGCGAGTGGGCTGTCCTATCTCGCGCTCGATAAACCTCTTGACGCCCTCCGCGCGTTTGATCGCGCCGTCAGCGCTGACGCCAAGAACACGGACGCCCTCTCAGGCCGCGCCTCCGCCCTCGCGGAGATGGGGCGATTCGATGATGCGCTCCTGTCATGGGAGCGCGTTCTGCAACTGGGCGCCGTCCACCCCGCCCGCATCCTCAACAACCGCGGCAACGCCCTGATCCGCCTGCGGCGCATTGAGCCTGCCTTTGCGAGCTATCGCCGCGCCATGGAGATTGATCCTGCCTTGGTTGAGGCGAAGATCAACACGGGCAGCGTGTTCCTGCTCGCCGGCCAGCCCCACCAGGCCCTGGCCGCCTTTGAGCGCGCCCTCCATGAGCATGACGCGCAGCCCGTGATGCACGTGAACGCCGCCGCATCTCTCATTGAACTGGAGCGGTACAGGGAGGCGATTGAGGCATGTGACCGCGCTCTGGATATGGACCCGAGCAATGCGCGCGCCCTCTCCGCCAAGGGGCGCGCCCTCCTCGCGCTGGACAGCCCGGTGGATGCCCTCATCACACTGCAAGATGCCCTCCTCCGCCATCCCGGCCACGTTGAGGCACTCGTCTATCGCGGCCTCGCTCTCAACCGGCTTGACCGGCTCGATGATGCGCTCGGCACATTCAACCTCGCGCTCCAACTCGCGGAACGGCACCCGGACGCCTACCACGGCCGCGGCATCGTCCTCTATCGCAAAGGCCTGCTTGGCGATGCGCTCCGGGAGTTCGGCCGCGCCGTTGAGAGCGAGCCGCGCCATGCCGATGCGGAGAACAGCCGCGGCAATGCCTACATGGAACTGCAGGACTATGCGGCGGCGCTGACCTCCTATGACCGCGTGCTCGCGCTGCGGCCGGATGATCCGGATGCCCTCAACAACCGCGGCAACGCCCTCGCGCAGATGCGCCGCACCATGGAGGCTATCGATTCATTCGATGCCGCGCTCCGCATCGAGCCTCAGCACGCCGATGCGCTCTATAACCGCGGCGTTGCATTCGCCGATGTCGGCATGCTGACGCAGGCGTTGGACTCACTGAACGCCTCCGTGCAAGCGCGCCCGGCGGATTCTGCAGAGGCCCTGTTCTGGTACGCGCGCGTGCTGGGCCGGCAAGGCCGCGCCGAACTGGCGCTGAACGCCCTGAAGGCGGCCGTGTCCTCCAATGAGGAGGTGCGCGGCTGGATCTGGGGCCAAGAAGATTTCACAGCCCTAGAAAACGACCCAGATTGGGGCAGCCACTACCAAGCCCTACTAAGAGGCCGGTAAGCGGCGGGGGGGGGGGGGGGGGGGGGGGTAGCTATGCCCAAAGCCAGTCGAGGTCAGAAAATGCAAGCCGTCCTGCGTAATTCTCGATATTGTCTTCGACATTGAGAATCAAGCAGCGGTTATTGCCTCCGTTCTTTATGCCTCGCAAACCGCGACCAATCATTTGGAAATACAGGTTGGGGCTGTACACGGGACGGGCCACGACGATGGCGCGCGTTGCGGGCGCATCGAAACCCTCACGAAAGACACTGTAATTGACGAGAACACGAATCTCCCTGTTCCGAAACGCCTCAACAATGCTTCGGCGATCTGAGGGACGTGTTTCTCCGGAAACTGGACGTGCGCTGATACCCCGCGCATTGAGCAAAGCTGAGAGAATCCCTGCGTGTTCTACCGAAGCGGCGAAGATCAGCGTCTGCCAATTCTTGTCAATATGCTTATCAATTGCCTCAAGAATCCGGCGCGTGCGGTCCCTATCTGCCCCGATGCTTTGTTCCGCAGTGTCTGGCAGGCGCGAGAAGGTCTTGACGTATTCTAGCTGATCGGGCGTGAGGGTAAGATTCCCGCCTTGAATTTTTTCATGGTCTGCAAGTGCCAGAGAGCCGAGTTTCTGCAGTTGTTGAACGATCTTCTCTGGCTCATCGCTGTTGAACGCGCCGTTCTCCAGGCGATGCGAATTGTAACGGTTGACAAGGCGGCGCGTTTCTTCAACGTCGTAGCCGCGGTAGGGTGTTGCCGTAAGCCCGAGCAGGATGGGCTCATTGTCGCGCTGATAGCGCGTCAGGCCGAGCTCCTCCATTACACTTGTTGCTGTCGGTGCGATGGAGCGATGCGCCTCATCAAAGACGACGATGTCAAAATTCTTGAGGAATTGATATCCCTCTATGCCATCCCTCAACCGAGAACTAAGTGTTTGTCTGCTTGCGACGACAATATGGAATTCGGACACGGGAGGAGGTTCCTCCTGCCCACCCCATACACGAGAAATTCGGAGTGTGGTGGCTCGTACCCCTTCGCTTGCCCAGACCTCTCTCCATGATTCAACAGCCTGTTCACAAAGTTCTTCTGAGTCCGCAACCCACAGGACACCGCTGCTGACATTGTCGTCGCGCATTGCTTCGACGATTGCTTGCACCGCCACGCGGGTCTTACCAGAGCCCGTTGGCATACTCAACATCCCACGGCGAGCTGGCGCGCCGGCTGGCATTGTGAGGATGGCCTTTATGTTCTTGGCGGCACTTCGCTGATAGTCGTGTAGCTTAGGCAAAGTGAGCGGTCCATCAACCACTTCGTATGATTCTGGCCGATTCCTTGGCGTGCCAGCCCAGCCTTCGCTGAATCCAAGCGACGCAACGAACTCGATGGCTGTCTTGCTGCCGGCCCACCGCGAAGGAGGATTCAGCCTTGTGAGAGAATCTCTGTATTCTTGAAGAGCCCCAGTGTGGAACGTGTTGATCGCTGCCTGCGCAATCTCCCTGTCAGTTAATGGTTGTCCCTTATCCTCCTCGAGGATCTCAATCAAATCCTCGGATAGTTTTTCCTGCAGGGCTGATGCGCTCCCCACCGAGAGTAATAGGCGCTCGGCGTCGTCGGACGCGTTCTCGCGTACATACCGTATCAAGTCAGTGGCTGTTACGACTGGAATATCAAACGCCTTCGAAATATCGTCTGAGTTTGCATGACTCACGAGATAGTCCCGAACAAGAGCATCTCGAGGCGGGTCGCCAAGCCCATCTCTCAGAGGCTTAGTGCCTTCAAGTGTCTCGATGCGCCCGTGTTCCAGCAAGAGATCGACGATGGGTGGCTTGACGTGCATATCGGCCCGCGCCGGGTTAAAGACGTCATGGTAAATGACCCAATTCGCCAGCGTTGCGGGGGCATCTTCAAGGACAATCTCGGTATATCGGCACTTGCCTTCGTCGCTCAATTCAGCGAGCACGGGCAGCGGGCCAACAGCTTCTCCTGCTTCTTGCCGGAATCTAACCTTGTCTTCCTTTGGTCTCCTACCGAACGTGGTCTGAATGAACACCCGGGCGTTCCGCCTGCGCACCTCCATCATTTGCTCGGCCGGCATCCGAAAGCCCAAGGTTGGTTCGTCAACGGCGCCGAGCGCCCTCAACACCTCCTCATCGTGGCCGGCGTGATATCCGTGGACATCAATTGTTGCATGGGCGTCTCTCGAGCCATCGCCGGGAACGACAGCTCCGGGCAGAAGGGCCTGGTGCAGAGTGCGCCACTCGCCGTCCATGGTCTTTATGTGCAGGCGATCTAGCCAACGAGGTACCTCTCGAATAATGACAGATGTCTCCTCCGCAGTGACCTCCTCGCCACGCACCCAAAAATCATGCCACTCCTCTTCTGTGTGTCTCCGGCCGTCCAAGATCTGGCGAGCTTTTTGCCGAAAGAGTTCGCTTTGGTCGGCGCTCTTGATGCCGAGTGTTTCGAGCGCATCCCGTGTTTCATCATCGTTCTCAAGGTCCTTGTGCACGATGTATTCGGCGTCAGTCGCTGCTTCGCCACCCAGAAACACCTTGTTTGGGTCAGGGGACACCCAACGATTGTTGCGAGTAAGGATAATCTGACCAAGGTCCTCTCCCTCGCGAAGGTCTTCTGGAATCAGCGCGGCCGTTTGAATCGCCGCCTTGCTGGCATCTATCGCTGAGATGGTTATGCCCGCTGCAGACTCCATCCGTGCCCGTTCAACGAGTGCCTCTAACCAGTCCGCGATTGTGGCATGCGGTAGATCTATGCCACGGATAATATGAGGGTAGTCCCCATCCTTACCTGGATCAGAGAAGGATGCCTCATAGACCATCTGGAGCCGACTGAAATCGTTGCGTGCCAGCGATGCATGATGCAGCCAATTGGTCGGGCGTTGCGGGTATTGCGCCCAACTAGCAAAAGCATCTTGTGCCAGATTGACACCATTACGATTGAAAAACTCTTCTGGAGGGTACCCGATGTCGCCAATGGCCCTGAGATTGCCCGACTGGTCAGGGGCTATAGCCATCCCGGATGTCACGAAATAAAGGGCATCCCGCATCAGGGCTCCATGGGATTCATCCCATGCTTCTGACCGACGTGGCAGCATATCCAGATGTCGTGCAGGGTCATCTGGCGTCGAGAGTTTCGGCAGGGCGTCTGCGATCAGCCGGGCAGCTGCACGGATAAGCTCATCGTTATAGACGCCTATAAGGAGATTCTGCCTGTCCTCATTCGTCTTCCAATGAGAATTGACAATTCCCGAGACAAGACTTTCTGTCCGTGTCGGGAAAAACGCCCAGAACCGACCGGGCTCGACCTGACCACTCAGTGGCGCGGCCCATGTAATGGTCACGGTGTCTGAGATGTCCAATTCCCGCGCATCGCCTTTCGCTTCCGTCGAGAGTTCATGATCTATCGAGATGAGAAACCACCCTTCACTTTTGCCGTCAGATTCCAGTGTTACGACCCCATCGTCCGCGGAACAGGAGAAAGTTCTCTGCCAATTCCCTCCGCCGTTTGGATCACTCTGATCGATGAGCTGTTCCTCCGATACGTGAGGAACGAAGAGCAGGAACTCCTTGGGGAAATTCCGAAGCTGATCCCGTAGTCGCTCAACTGCTCCATCCAAGAGTGGCAAACGGACAATGTTGGTTGCCCAAGCGGCAAGGCTCCCTAGGATGGGGTCACTGCCAATCTCATCCGTGGGGTCAAATGCGTCTGCCACGCGCAGAACCGGGTAATATTCAAGCCCCGGCAGAATTTTGCTAAGATCACGCTCCGCGCTCTTACGATCCCATCGGATGGAGCCTGAGCGACTGAAGAACTCGGGAGCATTTGAGACTCTGAGAACAGACTTGAAGCCAAGGCCAAAACGGCCGATCTCTGAACTGCTTCTCTTGGGAGATAAATTCGAATAGAGAAGGGATTCGGCGCCTTCCGGCGTTAGGGGTGCACCATTGTCTGCACAGTAGAGATTGTCAGCGGTCAAGTGAATGACGAATTTGCCGCGCCCACTACCTTTGCTTATGGCGTCAGCGGAGTTTTGCGACAGCTCATAAATTTGCCGGTCCGCATACCCGCCGCGCGCTGCATCCTGCTCTTGGTTTGCGAATTGTCGTATTAGGATGGGGTCAGCAAGGTAGGCCTTGAGCGCGGTGATTCTATGGTCGCGAACATACCGAGCAACTTCACTGTCCCTTCCTGCCCACTCCTGCCGCCGAAACTTCGCCATCCAGTGGCCCCCATATCCCGTCAAGAATAGAATTCTCCATCCGGAATATAGCAGGTTTTCCGTCCAGAGCCGGAAAACAGAGTGATTGTGCCCGCGACATGCTCATTGTGCCTGGCAGCATTAGCCCCCCAACCTCACCCGCCCCGCTTCTGTAAGACGATGCTTAGCGCGATGCCCAGGGCTGTGCCGATGATGATGCCTAGCCAGAGCGGCCCCACGGCCGTGCCATAGGTCAGACCGACGGCGATGCCGATGATGATGCCGATAATGCTCATGGGAACGCCCGGCCCGCTCTCAACAGGAGAGGTGAACCTCGGGCAGGCATCGCCCGCCTAGCCGCTGGTGTCGCGTGAGGCGGCCTCCTCCTCCGCGGTGCGGCCGTGATAGCGCGCATCGCGCTCGTTCCGAAACGCCTCCCACCCGCGGTCTTGCAGCACCTGCAGCCGCTCCCGCGTCTCATCGTCCTGCTGTGACGTCGCCCACAGGTCTGCGAACGCAGGCTCATCGCGATAGTTCAGCGCGGATCGGAACCCGCCCACCTCATACGAACGGTTGATGAGCGACTTGTTCATGCGCACCGTCGCCGCCGGCAAGGCCGCGAGGCGCCGCGCGATGGACAGCGCCTCATCCATGACGCCGTCCGCGGACGTGACGCGATTGACGAGTCCCATGGCGAGGGCCTCCTGCGCGTCCACCATATCGCCGAGCAGCAGAATCTCCTTGGCGCGTTTCAGGGTGACGACGTAGGGGGTCATGAGCACGGGCGGGCCGTAGCCGTGCCGAATCTGGATCTCGCCGACCTTGGCATCATCCGCGAGCACGGTGAAATCACAGACGCCGGCGAGTTCAAAGGCGAGGCCGATGGCGTAGCCGTGCACGGCGGCGATGACGGGCTTGGAGAGCTCCCACACCGCCATGTGGGCGGCGCCGGGCGTGCCGCGCTCCGTCTGCGTGGATTCATCATTGGCGAGGATGCGGCGTGACGATTCTGTGATGTCGCCGCCGGCGGAGAAGGCGCGCCCCGCCC
Source organism: Dehalococcoidia bacterium (assembly GCA_965214725.1). Classification (GTDB taxonomy): domain Bacteria; phylum Chloroflexota; class Dehalococcoidia; order UBA6926; family UBA6926; genus VXMO01. The sequence continues at coordinate 1,063,600 of OZ243973.1, forward strand.
CGCGCAGAATCACGGCGCGCACGGCATCATCCGCGTCCGCCTGCGCCAGATACCCCGTCAATGCCTCCGTGACCGCGCCGTTGATGGCGTTCAACACGCCGGGACGGTGCAGCGTGATGATGGCGATGCTGCCGTCCTCGACGGTCTCATATAGGACGGGCTGGCCGCCGCTCTCATCATCAACGGGTTGTGGCGGCCCGCCGCCTGATCGATTCTCCTGCGTCATTCGTCCATACCCCCGTTATTTCCTCTGCTACCCCTCATTCCCGCACCAACCACATCTCCGCGTCAGTCCAGCACACCACCAGCCCTCATTCCCGCCCTCCATCCCCTCATTCCCGCGAAAGCGGGAAACCGAAAGGCCGCGTGTCGCGATTGTAGCAGGACGCGCCTACTCCGCGTCCCCAACGATGCCCCGCGCGCCCATCGCCTTGAGGTCCAATGCCAGCCCGGCGGTCAGCTGGTAAACGCGGTCCGCCCGCGCCGCAACGAGCTGATTCACACGGCCGAGCGCGTCCTGAAAGGCGCGCCCCAACTCACTCGGCGGCACAACGCCGTGCCCCACCTCATTCGTGACGATGATCCATTCCGACTGCGATGATTCATACACAGCAAGCAGCCGCTCCGTCGCGGTCATGATGCGCGCCTCAGCGTCGGCGCGCCCCTCCATATCCAGCAGCAGGTTGCTCACCCAGAGCGTCAGGCAGTCGAGCAGGAGAACATCGTGTGGCGCGTCGACGCGCGCAATGGCATCCGGGACGTTGAGCGGCTCCTCCAGCGTGTGCCACGCGGCGGGCCTGTTGCGCTTATGGTTCTCGATGCGCCGCCGCATCTCATCATCAAGCGCCTCCGCGGTTGCGACGAACAGCACGCGTTCGCGCCGCTTGGCCAGTGTTTCGGCGAACGCGCTTTTGCCGGAGCGCGCCCCGCCGATGATGAGTGTCAGTCCCGCGCCCATACGCCTCACACCCCCAGCCCGGACCAGATCGGTTCGAGCGGCAGAATATCCCCTACCACAATCAATGACGCCGCCACGAGCATCGACATCGTCGCCAGCTCATTGACTGCGCCGTACACATCGCCTGTGGCGCCGCCCAGTCGGCTCGTCGCGAATCGGCCCACAGCCAGCGCCACCATCAACGCCACGGCCAGCAGGACGATGCCCGCCAACCCCGCGAGAGTGATGGCCGCCATGCCCGCGATGAGGGTGGCGATGAGCGACTGCGCACGCGTGCCGCTTTGGAGGAACGCCGAGCCGAGCCCACCCTCGTTGCTGCGCGCATACGGAAATGTGGCCATGGCCAGCGCCATCGCCCAGCGGGATAGGGAGGGAATGATGAGCAGCGCCCAGAAACGGCCCGGCGGCCAGAGCGAAACGATGGCGGCAAAGCTGATCAGATACAGGGCGAGCGCGCCTGCAACCGCGAATGATCCGACGCGTGGATCCCGCATGATCTCCAGCCGGCGCCCGGCGTTCGACCCGCCGAATAGAGCGTCACACGTGTCCATGAAGCCGTCCAGGTGCAGGGCGCGTGTGATGATCACAAGAAAAGCGAGTACGAGCGCGGCGAGCAGCAGGGAGGGAAATCCGGCGCCCGTCAGCGTCCAAAACCCGTCACGCAGCGCGTAATCAAGACCCGCCACCAGCGCGCCGATACCGAGCCCCACCACGGGGAACCACATACGTGACCACGCAAGCGCACCCTCGCCCACCCGCGGCGTCGGGATGATGGTCAGGAAGCCAATTGCGGCAAAGAGGCTGCTCATTCTGCGCCCCCTGCCACACCCGGTTCGTCCGTCGGGCCGGACACGCCCGCCTCCTCGAATGTCGCCATCTCTGACAGGGTTGTGGCCGCCGCCTCGATGATCGGCATCGCGAGCGCCGCCCCTGTTCCCTCGCCCAGCCGCATACCCAGATCAAGCAGAGGCGTCAGCCCAAGGTGATTCAAAACGGCGTGATGTCCACGCTCAGCGGATAGATGCCCGGCGATCATGTAGTCACGCGATGCCGGGGCTATCGAGGCGGCAATCAGCGCGGCTGCTCCTGAGATGAATCCATCCAGCACAACAGGCCTGCTCCGCGCCGCCGCGCCGATTATCACGCCGGCAAGCACGCCAATCTCAAAGCCACCCACGCCGGATAGAATAGAGAGGCCGTCCGCCGGGTCAGGGTCATTGACCTCAAGCGCCCTCCGGATAACGGCCACCTTGTGTTCTAGCCCGGCCGCAGGCCGCCCTGCGCCATCCCCCGCCGTTTCCTCCGGCGGCAGACCGGTGATGGCGGATGTGATGGCCGAGGATGCCGTCGTGTTGCCGATGCCCATGTCGCCTGTGCCGATGAGGTCAATGCCCCCATCAATGCATGCCTGCGCAAGGTGAATGCCCGCCTCAAGGCAGGCGTGTGCCTGTTCGCCGGACATGGCCGGGCCCTGAGTCATATCCGCCGTGCCGCGTCCGATGCCGAGTTGTCGCAGGTCAGGGTGGGCCGGCATCTCGACGGCAACGCCGGCGTCAACAATAATCTGCCGAATATCCAACTGGCGGCACAGCGTGGTGATGGCCGCGCCTCCGGTCAGGAAATTGAGCACCATCTGCGCCGTCACACCCTGCGGATATGCAGTCACACCTTGCGCAACAACCCCGTGATCCGCCGCCGCGATGATGATCGCCGTGCCGCCGATGCGCGGCTGTTCCGTACGGAGTATGCCCGCTAGCCGCAGTGACAGATCCTCAAGCCGCCCGAGGCTCCCCGCCGGCTTGGTCAGCACAGCCTGCCGTGCCGCCGCCTTGCTCATCGCATCCTCATCAAGCGGCCGTATGGCGCTTACGGCGTGCTCAAGGGACTGCGCCGGGGCCGGCATCGCTCAGAACTCGATGCCTGGTTGGGCGCGGATGCCCTGCTCAGCGAATGGGTGCTTGATCTCGCGCATTTCCGTGACGAGGTCAGCGTAGTCGATCAGCGCCTGCGGCGCGTCGCGCCCCGTGATGATGACGTGCATCATCTTCTGCCTCTGCCGCAAGGCATCAATCACGCCGTCCACGTCGATCCACCCATACGCGAGTGGATAGGTGAACTCATCCAGGATGATCAGCTCGCGCTCGCCGGTGAGGATGGCCGTGCGCGCCTCGTCCCACTGCGCCCGCGCCATATCCGCAGACGCGTCGATGTCCTTGCTCAGCCATGTGAACCCATCACCCATCGCGCTCCACGCAATGCCGAGCTTGTCCGCGGCGCGGCTCTCCCCGAACCGCGAGCCGGTGTGCTTGATGAACTGGAAAACCTGCGCGTTCATGTCGCGCCCCCATGCGCGAAACAGCACACCGAGCGCGGCCGTCGTCTTGCCCTTGCCGTTGCCTGTATTGACGATGACGAGCCCCTTGCGATTCGCCGCGCTCCCGCGCCGCGCGCCACGGCCGCTCGTATCCTGGTTCATGTGCACACCTCTCCCCCCGCCCACAGCAAACCATAGAGTACAATGCCACGCCCGAGCGCGTATCACTCCTCCGCGCCGCCGCCTGCACGCATGGCGGAACGCGGAAACCAAAGACACGGGTGGAGACAAGCCGCCGCCTGCACGCATGGCCGGAACGCGGGAGCCAAAGACACGAGTGGAGACAAGCTTGATCGCGAGCTCAAAAAAACCTTGCGCCGGCGTGCTCAATCCGCCACTATTGCGGTGTCCGGCGCGTGGGCAGGGTATGCGACACCCTCCGCGCCGCCGCTTGATTGCGCAGCACAGTATTTGGGGGAGTAAGGAGAGGACGATGACGTCAAACAATGACTCAGAACTGGAGTGGGGCCCAACGCAGGATTTCGTCGGCAAGGACATCATGCTCGAGCCGAAGACCGGCATCGATGCCGTTGAGCAGAGCGGAATCCGCCGTCAGATGGAGGTGCTGGAGTTCGATTGCCCACTGCACTTTGATGAGGCGATCGCGCGGAGGTACGGCTATGACGGCGCCTTTGCGCCGGCGCACATGATTCAGGTGTTTCAGCAGGGCTCCATGTGGGAGCCGGGCATGGGGAGCATCTGGCCGACGGATGATCCGCATTACAGCAACTCAGGCACAGGCCGCGCCGGCAAGACTCTGAACATTCCATCGCCCGGCACCGCCGGCTTTGTCACAGACCTGGAAGTCGAGACCCTCAAGCCGCTCTATATCGGCGATCGCGTCTCGCAGGTGTCTCAGGTTCTCTTGGATGTCAATCCGCGCAAGACGCGCGTCGGTGATGGTGCATTCCTGCGATACGAATACAGGTGGCAGAACCAGAACGGTGACCCCGTTGGCCGCCAGATCATGGTGAGCTACACCTATGTGCCGAACCCGACTGCCGGTGCGGCGGCTGCCGCGGCCGCGGGCGGGGACGCCGAGAAGCCTGCCCGCGCCATCGAGCCGCGTGTGAATCCAGTCATCGATTGGGATTTCCAGCGCTATTGGGAGGACGTGAATGAGGGCGATGAGGTCCCCGCCGTCCACTACCCGCTGACGATCCAACGCATGGTCATGGCCGCGGGGGCGAATCGGGATTTCAACGCCATCCACCACAACACGCACGTGGCCCAAGAGGGCGGCGCGGCGGACATGTACGCCATGAACTACTTCCACAACGGCATGTGGGAACGCGTCGCTCGGGAATTCATCGGGCTGAGCGGCACAATCAAGCAGATCGGCTCGTTCCGCATGCGTGTGTTCAGCACCGTCGGCGATACGGTTGTGACCGGCGGCACGGTCAAGCGCAAGTGGCAGGAGAACGGGGAGAACCTGCTCGAGCTGGAGCTGACGTCCGTACTCTCGACGAACGGCAACACGTCCGTCGGCCCCGGCCCGGTCATCTGCACCCTCCCCAGCAAGGGTTAAACAAACGCGGACGGATGGCGTGGGGAGGACAGGCCCGCCTCACGCATCCGCACCGCCCCTCCCCGCCACCCGCCACCCGCCACCCTCCGCCGACCGCCGACCGCCGACCGCCCTCCCCTCATAACCGCCCCCTCCCCCTCATACCCGCGAAAGCGGGTATCCATCCGGTCGCGTGGCCTGTGTGTGGCGTGGGAAAGAGCCCAAAGAGGGCGATGGCGGCCTCATTCATGGCGGGGACTTTGCCCGCGCCGCCCCATGTCATAATCTTAGGAGAGGTAGCCTGATTCTATTGACGCAGGGGGCACATCAACCATGGCAGCTATCCGCATTGGTGTGATTGGCGTTGGGTTCGGGGCGACGGTGCACATCCCCGGCTTTCAGTCTGAGGGAGTGGAAGTCGTCGCCGTGTGTGCGAGCCGTGAGGAACGCGCGCAGGCCGCAGCAGAGCGCTTTGGCATCCCAAACACATTCACGGACTATAGACAGCTCATCGCGCATCCGGACGTTGATGCCGTCAGCGTCGTCACCGCCCCCAACTTGCACTATGAAATGACGAAGGCCGCGCTTGAGGCCGGCAAGCATGTGATGTGCGAGAAACCGTTCACCACCAACGCCGCAGAGGCACAGGAACTGCTGACGCTGGCGACACAGAACGGGCTGACGAATATGATCGCTCATGAGTTTCGTTTCGCGCCGGAGCGAGCCTACACGCGGCAGCTGATCGATGAGGGGCACATCGGCGAGCCGCGCCAGATCACGGCCAGCCTGCATCTGAGATTCGCCCGCCGCCCCGGCGCTCCACCGCCGCCGCCACCATCCCCGGGGAGTGGCGGAATGCTTGGCGCGCTCGGGTCTCATTTTATCGATGGGATGCGCCACTGGTTCGGTGATATTCGGCGCGTCAACGCCACACTGCACGGCAGCCCGCCCGCCGGCCACACGCTCGCCGATAGCAACAACGCCTTTGGCATCCACATGGAATTCACCAACGGCGCTTGGGGAACGCTAACGTGCAGCCTCAACTCCCCACTCGGGCAAGGGGCGTCCATCCAGATCTATGGCACGGATGGCGCGATTCACCTGAATCAGGCAGGGCCCAACCCGGCGCCGGAGGGGATCATTCGCGCAGGCCGACTCGGTGATGACTCGCGTGAGCTGCGGACTATCCCCATCCCTGACGAGCTCCACCCCTTCGATGATGATCGGGATCATCGCTTGCTGCCGTTCCGCCTGGAAGTGCGTGAATTTGTGCGGGGGATCGAATCCGGTGGATCCCCGGCGCCGAATTTCCATGACGGCCTCCAGTGTCAGCGCATTCTGGATGCCGTACAGGAATCACATCGAACAGGCGCAGCGGTGACCGTCCCGACCCAGTAGCGGGCGGCGGTCATAACCGGGACGACGCACGGGGCGGGCTGAGCGTCACCCAGGACGCTCACCACAATCTGCGGACGCCATATGAGTCGAAGCGAACCTCATTAGAGATGAGCGTTAGGTCGTGGTTCAAAGACTGGGCGATCAGCATGCGGTCAAAGGGGTCACGCAGAGGTCCGGGCAGTGCGCCGGCGCGCATTGCATCAGGCAATGAAAGCGGGAGCTCGTGAAAACCCTCATTGGCGATGGCCGCCCCGATATCATCGACAAATTCGTCAACTGCGGCCAGCCTTCCCAAGCGGTGCTTGTTGACAATTTCAAACGCCGATACCGCGCTGATGAGTATGTTGTTTGATTCATTGCCGATCGCTCGCCGCACCAATGTGGGCAGCCGGCGGGTATCGTCAGTGAGCCACCAGATGAGCGCGTGGGTGTCTAGCAAGACTGTCACTCGTCGTCAGCCGAGCCTTCCCAGAGGGCCAGCTCCTCCTCAGGCAATGGCTCAAAGAAACTGTCGTCAATCTTGATCTTGCCCTTCCATCGCCCCGGCTTTCGCTTGCCGAGCGGCCGCTCGGATGGTTGCTCGCGCACAATCCGTGCGATGGGCGCGCCGTCTCGGGCAATGACGACTTCCTCCCCCGCCTCTACCTGTGCGAGAAGGAGTGGGAAATTGGACTCGGCCTCGTTGATGTTGACTGTTACCATGGCTGGCGCCTTTCACATACGCTTAGACGTACCGTACGTATCCTACTGGGATGCGTCAATGTGCTGCGCCTGCTTGCGCGCCTGTGAGACGCTCAGCGCGGCAGGCCCAATCCCCGCTGTGCGATGATGTTGCGCTGAACCTCGTCCGTGCCGCCGCCGATGGCTAGGCCACGCGTAAGCCACGCATTCGCGCCCAGAAAGCCGTGCATCGGTGCGAAACGGCTGCCGCGCGGCGCAATCAATGCGTCATCACCCGCAAGCTGCGCGAGGACGTTGTAAACCGTCCAACCCACCTCATCTCCGGTGACCTTCACCATGGACGCTTCCTTGTCCGGCACCATGCCCTGCGTCTGGAGCCAGGCGACGCGGTAGCACAGCATGCGCGTCGTCTCCACCTGCACGCGCAGGTCCGCCAGCCGATGCCGCGCCACAGGGTCTTGCAGCAGCGCTCGTCCGTCCGGCGTGGGGCGGCCCCGGTACGCCTCAATGAACAACTCCATGTACCGGAGGAGGCGCGCCGGTATTTCGACCTGCGAGCGTTCGAAGCTGAGCGTCGTCATTGCCGTGTAGAAACCGCGATTCAACTCACCGATCAGGTTCCGCTTGGGAATGCGCACGTCCTCAAGGAACACCTCGCTCCATCGCCAACGCCCGAGGCCGTCATACAGCGGCCGCAGCGTCACGCCCGGGTCATTCATATCAATGAGGAAATAGGAGATGCCGCGGTGTTTGGGGGCCGTCGGATCGGTCCGTACCAGATAGTGCCCCCAATCAGCCCATCGCCCTTCAGAGTTCCAGATCTTCTGGCCATTGAGGACGTAATCGTCACCATCCTCAACCGCTCGGGTCTGCACGTTTGCGAGGTCAGAGCCCGCGTTCGGCTCTGAAAAGCCCTGAGAGAGGTGGTGGATTTCCCCACTCGCGATTCGTGGCAGGAAGTAATCACGCTGCCAATCCGCCCCGTGCATCATCAGCATGGGCGCAAACATACCGCCGCCGAGGATCTCCGGCGAGCCCGCATAGGCCATCGCCTCGCGGTAGGCCAGCTGCGTGCTCAGCGGGGCTCCCCACCCGCCGAACTCCTTGGACCAATGCATCGTGAACCAGCCCTTTGCGGCAAGCTTGCGAGCGTAGGAATGCATGCGCTCCTCCTCGTCGACGTCATCAACGTCATACGAGGCGACAATCATGCTGTACGCGTCCTTATCGTTGTGTTCCCAGTTCTGCCGCACAAACGCGGTGGCCTCGGCCCGCAGGGCCTCCTCGTCGGCGCTGAATCGAAAGTCCATCACCCACTCCCGTTCTGTGAGGCCTTTAGCGTGACCGGAATGCGCCGCGGATGGTGTCGTTTGAGAAGAACTCCGAGATCTCACCGTCCGCCGCGTAGTTGTACAGCGCTGCCTTGTAGATGCCGTTCAGCGTCGTAAAGACCAGAGAGACGGCAATCACCAGCACGACACCAATCACAATTCCGAGCACCGCGCCGGCATCGCCCAGGACAGAGAGCATGAGGGTCAGGCCGGCGCCGATGAGAACGGCGAGGAGCGTCGCGCCAAGCTGAAGCAGGCCGAGGCCAAAATTGCCGACCACCTGCTCTCCCCACGTTTTCCTGAGCAGGCCCAGGGATGTCTTGAAGGAATCCCCGATGCCGCGATGCTCAATGACGATGAGGGGTATGACGAAGAACGTGACGAGTGACCACGCTGCGCCCAGCAGCGAGACGAGAATCTGGCCGATGATGCCCATGATGCCGCCCTGTTCACGCGCCTGGCTTGAGAGGATCTGCAGAATGAGTCCAACGATTGCGGAAACGACTGCCCACATGAAGATGGTGACAATGCGGCTGGACGCGCCCGCGAGGCCGCTGCGGATATTGGGATCGCCTCCCTCAAGCCGCTCATGCGCGGCAAAGACGAGCGCCGCGTTGAAGAAGATAATCATAAAGTATGAAAAGACGTAGAACAGAAAAACGATGGCGAGATCGAGTGGGTTCAGGGCGCCGGCCTCCATCCGCTCAAACGAGCCGATCCCGAACGTGACGCCCAGGAATGTGAGCGTGACGAAGACCAAGCCTATTGTAGAAAAGACCGGGAAGAAGATGAGCTCCTTGTCCACGCTCAAGACGTGGAGACACACCTTGAAGAGTTGCCAGCTCCGGCGGATGGTCTCAAAAATGATGCTCACCTCTTTCGCGTTCCCTGCGCGCACACTAATGATACATGGCAACGCTAGATGATCGGACGACATGGGCGCGCCGCTTCGGGTGGCGTAAGCTGAGAGTGTGGTAAATCTCCTAAAGAATCGGTGGCGGCGGTTGGTGAATGTCGGCCTTCACGCCGTCGATAACTTCAAACCGGCGGCCGTTGTCGTCATCATGATTCGCAACGCCGGCGCTCATGGCGTTGGCGATATGGCGGCGGCTGTGGGCTACTATGGCGTTCTCGCCATCCTGCCGCTCCTGCTGTTCACCATCACCGTCCTGAGCTACGTGTTCGAGACAGAGCGTGTTGTCTCTGAGGTGCATCTTGTCATCTCACAGTATGTGCCTGTGGAGGACAGCCTTGTCGGCGACAATGTTGAGGCCATTGTCCGGTCCCGCGGCGTGGTCGGTGTCGTCTCCGCGCTCGCGCTTGCCTGGTCCGGCAGCAATGTGTTTGGGGCCATGTCACGCTTTATGGACAAGGCATGGGGTGTACGGAACTCAGACGCCTTTCATCTTGTGCGGATAAAATCGCTCTTGACCGTCGGAAGCGTGGGCGCGCTGGTTCTCATGTCAATAACGGCTGCATCCGTGGTTCACACAACAGAACAGATCGCCGCGTCCGGCTGGCTGAGCTTCCTGCAACCGTTCGTCGAGCAGGGCGGGCGAGTGGTATTGGGACTCACGTCACTCACGGGTACGATTGTGTCTGCCCTGTTGCTGTATCGGTGGCTGCCGAGTGATCGAATTGCGTGGCGCTATTGTGTTCCGGCTGCCATCATCGCGGGCGTCTCGATGGCAATCGTCAAGAACGCCTTCCTGTTCTATCTGACAAACATCGCCAGCTTTGAGGCCGTCTACGGCTCACTGGCCTCAGGCGTCGTCCTCTTGCTGTGGATCTTTGTCACGGCGTTGGTCCTGCTTGTGGTTGCCGAGTTTGGCGGCGCGCTGCGGGAGGTGAATTTCCGCTCCCGACGCGCCTATCCTCCCTCGAGATGATGCAGAGCCGCCGCGGCTGCCGCTAGATGTGGTGATCAATCCCCTGATACGCCTCAATGAACGTGCGGATGCGTTCCGCATCAAACTCATCAAAGGTGTCCAGACGCGTCCAGGCGCTCAGCGCGATGCGTCGTGGCTGCCCGGTGACCGGATCCGTGATGCCGTCATAGGGGGCCATTACGATGCGAGCATCCGGCGCTGCAAGATACTCGTCAACGATGTCGGTGAGTTGGGTGACCAGCTCAGGGCAGCCGTCCGCGCAGTCATATTGGACGACGACATGGCCATCCTCAAGGCTGTGGACCTGAATCTCATCCGGCACCTGGACATCATAGATCTGCCCGGGGGCCAGCCAGGGCACATGAGGGCCGGAGGTGGGTGGAGATGAGTTGTAGGGCGCATGGGCCTCAAACTCGTCTTCCAGGTGGTAATTCCCCTGGTCTTCCAGCGCAAAGCCGGGCTCCTCATTCAACACGTCCTGCAGGACGAGCAGCCCGCCGATGAGCAGGATGACAGCAGCCGTGGCCACAGCGATGATCATGCCGCTGCGGCTGCCCTTGTCTGCCTGCACTGCGTTTCGCCGACGTTGAGACACTCGATTTCCTCTGCGCTCACACCATCTGTCCCTCTATCATAACGAATGACGTCGCCCACCATGGCATGCCGGAGTCGATTTGCGCTGTATGCGCATGCGATAGGCCTCGGATTCGCCAAAAGCTCGCAATCTCCGTATCTGGAATAGAACAAGTATTCCATTGACCTGGTTTAAGACCGTCATTAGACTTTTACCCCAGTGAAGCATGCGAATCGTGGCAGGGTCCGCTCGAGGGATTGAACTGCGGGCGCCTCGCGGTTGGCATGGACGTCCGACAACGGACAGGGTGCGTGGAGCGGTTTTCTCCATGCTGGAAGCGCGGGAAACGGTGAGAGGTCAGCGAGTGTTGGATCTGTTCGCAGGGACAGGCGCCCTGGGTATTGAGGCTTTGAGCCGCGGCGCGGCGAGCGCCGTGTGCGTGGAGCGTGGCGCCCGTGAGTGTGCCGTTATTCGTGAGAACGCTGAGCGGGCCGGCTTTGCAGACGCCGTCTCCGTCGTTGCCATGCCGGCGCACCGAGCGATTCCATCTCTTGACGGCCCCTTTGGACTCGTCTTTATGGACCCCCCGTATGATGACGCGGATGCCATTCCGTCAACGTTGGACGCGCTGCTGTCACATAACGACCTTCTGAGTGAGGACGCGATCCTCGTGATAGAGCAGTCCAGCCGGAACCCGGCCACGCTTGCCGGCCTGCCGCTGGAGGAAAGCGTGTCACGCCGCTACGGAGACACGCTCATCTCACTGCTCACGCGCCGTGTGACGCCCACTGATGCCGCCGGGGGGGAGATGCCATGACAAAGGCGATCTACCCCGGGAGCTTTGATCCGATGACAATGGGACACGCCGGCATCGTCGAGAGGGCGTCGCGCCTGTTCGACGAAGTCATCGTCTGTGTCTATGACGCGACGGTTGGCAAGAATATGCTGTTCAGCACCGACGAGCGTGTGCAGCTCGCCACAGAAACAACGCGCCATCTCGGCAATGTGCGCGTGACGACGTATGCGAGGGATCTGACCGTCAATCTTGCCCGGCAGCTCGGCGCCGTGGCGATGATTCGCGGACTGCGCAACGGCGCGGACCTCGTCTCGGAAATGGAACTCGCCCAGATGAATCGCCAACTTGACCCTGAGATTGAGAGCGTGTTCATCATGACGGCTGCGGAGCATCAATTTGTGAGTTCCAGCCTCTTGAAGGAGGCCGCCTCGCTCGGTGGTGACATCAGCGGCCTGGTGTCACCGTCAGTGCATGAGGCTCTGCGGCAGAAGTATCACACCTAAACGACAACAACCCGCCCGTTCCCGAAAGGGAGCGGGCACCGGACGGATCGGGAAGCGCGGGAGAAAGAGGCAAGGGAACGCCGAGAACAGGGAGGTGACCTGATGCAGTTCCTTGAGATGATTGATGCCCTGGAGGATATGGTGGCGGAAGCGCGCCGTGTTCCAGGGACGGGACGGGTGATGTTGGATCGCGAAGAGGTTGCGCAAGTGCTCGATCGGATGCGCGCAACTGCCCCGGCTGAGCTCCGTGAGGCCGAGGAGGTCCGCGAGAAGGGCGAGGCGATCGTCAATGAGGCCTATGTCTTCGCCAAGAAGATGCGGTCCAGGATTGAAGAGGATCGCCGGCAGGCAGTCTCACAGAGCAACATCGTTGAAGAGGCTCATGAGAAGGCCGCGGAGATTCTCAAGAATGCCGAGCGCGAGGGTGAGCAGATCAAGCGGCGGATGGAGAGCGATGCCGCGCGCCTCGTCAGGGACTCTGACGGCTATGCGCTGCAGACGCTTGAGAGCCTGTCCGCCCACCTGGACGAGGCCTTGCAGAGGCACCAGGCGCTCCAGCGTGAAGCCGTGGAGCTGCGCACCGCCGTCGACAACGGCCTCCGCCTCCTCGGCGCGCGTGGCATGGCTGCGGCCGGCGGTCGCTCCCGAACCCGGGACGGCAAGACCAACGGGAACGGCAATGGCCACGGCACCGGCGCTGAGACCACCGACGCGTCCCTGAACGAGGACGAGCTCGTCACACTGGCCAGCGGCCGCTCCTAAACGAGCCTCGTCTCCGACAACAAGCAATTCGGCAAATTTGGCATGGATGGCGGCGCCGCCCGGCGCCGCCTCCGGCCTGTGTCGGCCGTCATACGATAGGCTGCCTGGCCCGTCTCCCTACGGCGTCGAGCCCGGTTCAGTGCGCGCCAACGCGTAACCGATCAGCTTGTAGGTTAGCCGAGCGGCGGTGTATGCGGCGTGCGTCGGCCCCTCAGCCGGCGCGAGCTCCGTCACGTCAAAGCCGATGATGCGTGAGCGTTCTGACACGCGCCGCAGGATGCTCAGCGTCTCGTGCCAGGACAGCCCGCCCGGCTCCGGTGTCCCCACCGCGGGCATGACTGCCGGGTCCAGCGCGTCGAGATCGATCGTCACGTAGACGGTCTCGCCCAGCCCTGACAGCGCGTCATCGATCGCCGCAGGATCGTTATACAGGCCGGGCGTGTAGAGATGCACGCCCGTAACGCCCGCATCCCGGATGTGCTCCATCTCCTCGAGGCTGATGCTGCGGATGCCCATCTGCCGCACAATGCCCCCGTCCGCGCTCACCGTCTCACGCACCCGCCTCATCACGCAGGCGTGACTGTACGGGCTGCCCTGATACGTGTCCCGCAGATCGGCGTGGGCGTCAAGCTGGAGAACGGACAGGCCGGGGCGCCGTTCAGCGAGGGCGCGGACCGCGCCGATTGTCAGGGAATGTTCGCCACCCAGCATGACTGGGAGCTTGCCGGCATCCGCCACCATGCCGATTGTCTGTTCAACACGCCGTAGCGTTGCCTCCGGGCCGGACACGTCCGGCTCCATCTCAGGGAGTGTCGCGATGCCCCACTGGGCAGGCTCCAAGTCCAGGTCAGGCTCATAGAGTTCGAGATAGCGAGAAGCCTCGATGATGGCGCGCGGTCCGTCCCGCGCGCCGCCGCGGTATGACGTCGTGCCGTCGTAGGGAACGGGGAGAATGGCAGCCGCGGCCCGGCTGAAATCGGCCTCGTCAGCGTCCAGAGACGCGAAGCTCCACGGGAACGTGCTGCTGTCCGGAGGGAGACTCATCACTAAACTCCTCAAGGCCGCGATCAAGCACCTGCATCCGGACATCCGTGATGCCGAAACGCCCGCGCAGCTCATTCACGGCGAGCTCCGCGTCAAAGGGCTTGCACGAAAAGATGTCCACGTTCAGATAACCCCGCTCCGGGAATGTATGGACGCTGATGTGGCTCTCTGCGATGAGGACGAACCCGGACACGCCCCAGTCAACAGGGACCTTTCCGTCCGTGTACCGATGCACCAGCGGCTCCGAGATCTTCGTCATGCCAATTGCATCCGGGTACGTGTCCAGCATCTCATGAACGAGGGACTCGTCTTGGAGCCGGTGTGCGTCAGCCCCATACCCATCCATGACAAGGTGCATCGGCGTTGATCCTCCACACAGAGATTGAATCTGAATTATACGGGGGCCGGAATGCCGGCCGCGGGGGCATGGACACCCAGCCACAACTCGTCCCCCACACGAGCGCAGCATCTCAGGAGAGCCGACAGTGATAATACCAAAGCACGCCTAGACGGGACAAGATGCGCGCTCACCACAGGGCATGACCGCGTCCTGCTTAGGCACGGTGCGCCCGTTGCCCCGCTGTTTCCCGCGCAAAGATCCAGAAGATGATCATGATGACACCCATTGCCACCGCCGTGCCGTACAGCGCCTCGCTGCTGCCCCACGTATCGCTCACCCAGCCGAGCAGCGGCCCGCCGCTCATCAGCGCGATGTCCCCAATCGTCCGAGCCATGCCCTGCGCCGTTGCCTGCCGGTCCGCCGGGCTCACGTCCGAGACGTAGGCGATGGGCACCGGTCCCTCCATCCCCTGCGCGATGCCGAAGATGAAGATGCCGATGGCAAAGACGACAGCGGCGGACAGAACCCAGACCGGTGTGCTGTACCCCAGAATCATCAGGCAGATGACGTAGAGGAGTATGCCCGGCACGATGATGCTCTTGCGTCCGAATCGATCAGAGATTGTGCCCACGAATGGCAGGACAAGAAGCCCGGCGATGGCCGGGAGGGTCTGCATGAAACCCACGAAACTCTCGGATAGACCAAGGTCCTCATTCGCGATGATCGGAAAGAGATTGAAAAGCCCCCCGCCCCGGATGAAGAATGCGGCGATGAAGATGAGTAGGATGAGCATGTAGCCGCGGCTGAGCATGAACCGGTATTGACCCAGCCACGCGCCCCGTCCTCCCCCCGCCGCAGGAGAGGTGCGCGCCCCGTCATCATCGTGTTGCGCCTCCGCCTGTTGCATGCCGCGTGTCTCCGGCACCATCGTCAACGTCCACAGCGCGCTCAAGACTGAGACGATGCCCACAATATAGAACGGAGCGCGGAGCCCCCAGATATCGGCAACGATGCCCCCCACAAATGGCCCGAGCGTGATCCCCGCGATGAAGCTCCATTGATAGAAGCTCATGAGACGGGCGCGGTTCGCCATTGAACTCATGTCAGATGTCGCCGCGATGGCCACCGTGATGAACGCGCCGGAGCCGATGCCGGCAATGAACCGAAAGGCCATCAACGGCGCCAGCGAATCTGCGGTCGCCGAGAGCGTGTAGCCTGCCGCCGCGAACAGCCCCGCCGCGACGAGAATCCATCGACGCCCAATGCGGTTGGATAACATGGCGGCCGGCACATTGGTGAAGACACGAGCGATGGCGAACGCGGACACGGTAATCCCGATCTGAGCCACGGTCAGGCCAAGCTCACGCCCGTACAGTGGATACGTGAACAGGGATATGCCCTGCCCGAGGGTGAACAGGAATGTCGCGATGCCGACGTAAACGACGGCGCGCTGGTCACGCACGAGCGCGATGAGACGAGTAGATTGCACGGGCCGGAAAACTCCTGGGGGTGCGCGGTGTGCCGCGCCTCCCTGCTATTGTAACTGACGATGAGTATGCCCACAGTCCCACCGCCACAGCGCACCCCGGCGCAGTCCATGCCGCGGGAGATTGCGCCTATCCTCCTCATTGCCGTTGGAGCGTTGACCGGCATTGTCTGGACGCTCACAATCGGCGGCCGGCTCAACGCATCGCCGCCCTACCTGTTCACAACCGGCATCACCATGGCCGTCGCGCTGCTGCTTGCCACCCGCGGCGCGCCGAGATGGGGTTATCCGTGGATGGCAATGGGCATTGTCGGCACACAGGCCCTGATGTGGGCGCTGCTCGCCCCGGAGGAGAGCGGTGAGCTGACCCTCGCCGTCGGCCTTGCCACACTCGGCGGGCCGATACTCGCGGCGGTCATCGGTGGCGCAATCGCCACGCGCAGCTGGGGAGACAGCGCATTCTTTGGCGGGCTGTATCTCGGCGGGGCATATCTGGCGCTGCCGATCATCCTCCTGCCACCCGAGAGCGGCGCGCGCACGGACATCGAGATGTCACGCGCGCTCCTTGCCTTTTTTCAGGCCGGCCTGATGGGGGCGGCTGTCCTGTACTGGAATCGCGAGCGTGTTCCGGACGCGCTCGGCGCGCTCGGCGTGTCACTGCTCATCTCAAGCATCGCCGCCGGCATCCTGGTGCCGGACTCGCGCGCCGATGTGCCGGAGGATCTCTCAACATTCATCGGCGCGGCGCAGGGACCATTCCGTATCGCCGCCATCATCCTGCTCATCTCATTCGCCATCGGCGGCGCGCGGCGGTTCATCTCCGGGCGCGGATTCCTCGCCTCAGAGATCCCGCCCGCCCACGCCACCGACGACGATGCCGATGACGAGCCCGATGAGTTCGGCCGAACGTCACTCTTTCCTGCCTCCCGCACGGATGAATGGGAGGATGAACCCGAATCTACTGACCGGCCCGAGGCCAACGGCGCGGACCGGCGTGGGCCCAATGGCGTAGACCAACCCGAGGCTGACGAGGCTGACCGATCCGAGGTTGATGGCGTCGAGCGACCAGAAACCCGGAGCCCGCGCCGCCGCAGACGCCGCCGCGGGCGTGGCGCATAATCACAGACGAGCAATCCAGGCTCCCGCGCAGTACATCCTTTATGATGCGATGGCGGCGTGGAAAAATTCGATCAATGCGTGTTAGTGGGGGGACATAATGACATCCAGCGAGGCCTTGAGGAGCTCGGCAATCACAGTCCACGAGCTTCTGTCGCCAAACCTAGACACCTTCTATGCCTGTCCGGAATTCCAGAGGCACTATGTCTGGTCTTCGGAAGGCAGCCACTCCGAGATCCAACGGTTCTGGGCTGATTTTGAGCGTCTCATGGAGGAGGGGACGAATGAAGGTGTAACTGACACGCTGTTCTTGGGTGCCGTGGTACAGCAGACGGTTGAACCTGGTGGCCCGGGCCGTTCACCACTCTTGTCAATAATTGATGGCCAGCAACGGCTTACTACGCTGTATCTCGTCTTTGTGGCAATCGCCGAGGCATTTCAAGATTGCGGGGAGGAAGATTTGGCAGCGGACATAGAACGCCAATACTTGCTTTCGCAAATGACAGCAACGCGTGACCAACCTCGCTTGCGCCCTACAATAAGTGACACAAATCAATTTCAGCGGATACTCTCCAGTTTAAGGCATCCCAAGCCTCGATTCCGAACTGGAGGCTATGGTGAACAGGATGGGCCCATGACGGCGGCCTGGTCGGCAATCAGGCAACAGGTTCGGGTTATTGGGACCGATGAATCGAATGGGCAACTTTCTGTGCAACACTTGAAGGACCTTCTCGAGTCACTTTCGCAAAGGATCCAGCTGGCGGCGATAACGCTGGGGGCAAAGCATGATCCGCACGAGATTTATGAGCGGCTAAACACGGCCGGCGTGCCCCTGAAAATCATTGACCTTACGAGAAACGAGGTTTTTCTTATAGCAGGCCAAGATGGGACAGAGCGGATCTACACAGACCATTGGGGGCCGTTCGAGGAACGCCTGGGCATTCAGAAACAGGACGGCTACTTTTTTCCTTACGCGCTGATTCGAAACAATTCTATCACCAAGGGTTCAATGTATCGGGGCTTGAGGACATATTGGCGCGAGAGAGTAACCGAGAATAGTCGAGGAGAAGAGGCTGCTAGGGCTATAGTTGAAGACCTTAGCGAATTCCTGCCATCATACCTAGCACTTGTAAACCAGGCGAGGCCAAGTGATCTCGACGAGCGCTCGTGGAACGCCGTAAGGCGCCTACATCGGCTAGGTGTGCCAGAGATGATGTACCCCTATCTGATGAAAGTTATTGAGGGGGCGATCCAAGGGGACGTGGCGGCCGAGCAAGTAATTGGCATCGTAGACATAATCGACACCTTTCTCGTCAGGCGAACATTTTCCGGAATCACGAATACCGGCATGATGCCGATATTCAAGGATCTTTGGAGTCGTACTGGCGCAAACAAGGCTAAGGTAATGGCCGAGCTGAATAGGCGGACGACATTCCCTGATGATGATGAATTCCGTGCGCGGATTGCTGATGCGCCTTTGTCCAGGTATGACAGGTGCCGTTACCTACTAACAGAATACGAACGTAGTTTCCCAAGCGGCGATCCTTCCGAATGGGAACCCGGAGAGATTACTATTGATCACATATTGCCCCGGAAGGCAATTCTTGGGGATTGGCCAGGCGTGTCCAAGGACCAACATGAGACCCTATCGGACACCTGGGCCAACCTTGTCCCTCTTAGCCAAAAGGCAAACTCAGAGAAATCGGCTGGCAACTACGCCCAAACAAGGCAAATGATGTTGGAGCATAGTGGCACTGTATTCAAGTCGACACGAGCCGTCTTTGATGAGAATCCGACATGGGATGCAAAGGCTATCCGTGAGAGAGCTGAGGAGCTGGCTGACTGGGCTCTGCAACGTTGGCCGAAACCAAGCTAAACGGCCTTTGGTATCGTTGCCGTACCTGCCCTACATCGAGTTTATGCCCTAGCTGCATGACGTAAGCGATGGCGCAGTCGCATAATCTAACAAACCATTCTAGTGCGATGGGGAGGCGCTACGGCGGATTTGGGGAATGCGGACGCGGACAGCGGTGATGGGCAGCGGCCTCACGGGCGGACGCGAGGGCGCTATTTCTATGGCTGGAACATCGTCGCCGCGTCCTTCATGGCGCATCTTGCCTATGCCGAGCAGTTCTCTTCCACGCTAGGACTCTTCTTCAGGCCGTTTCAGCGTGAGTTTGGCTGGAACCGTACACAGATCGCCACCGTTCAGACCATCTCTCGTGTCGTCGAGGCGGGAACGGCGCCGCTGATCGGCCCGCTTGTGGACCGTTTCGGCGCGCGAACACTCCTGCCCATCGGCGCGCTTGTCGCAGGCACGGCGCTGGTGGGCGTCACCTTTGTCGATACCCTCTGGCAGTTCTACCTTGTCCGCGGACTTGCGGCTGCCATCGGGTTCACGCTGATGGGCAATCTGGTGACGAGTGTGGCGATCAACAACTGGTTCATCCGGATGCGTGGCCGCGCCCTCGCCATCTCCACCACCGGCTCCAGCATCAGCAACGTCATCATGATCCCTGTCGCCGTCTATGTCATCGCAGAGCATGGCTGGCGGGAAATGTTCTGGATCTTCGCGATTCTGACGTGGATCGTCGTCCTTGCGCCGTCCACCATCCTCATTCGCCGCCGGCCTGAAGATATGGGCCTGCTGCCCGATGGCGATACGCCGGACACGCGATACGGCCCTGCGCCGACAGCTCTCCTGCCCGGTGAGCAGGCCCCCGCGCTATCTGAGCGCACACGGCAGCGGATGCCGGAACCGGTTTGGACGCGGCGAGAGGCGCTGCGCGTGCCGGCCTTTTGGCTGATTGCCGGGTGTTTTGCCATCTCCAGCCTCGCCTTTCAGGGCATCAATATCTCACTCGCCCCGTATGTGCAGGACTTGGGCTATGAGGAGGCGCTTGTTGCCGCAGCGTTGACGACGCGCGCCATCGTCATGGCGGCGACATTGCCCGTTGTGGGTTTGGTGGCGGAGCGGGCGAGCATCGGCCCTGTGCGCGCGCTGCCGTTTGTCCTTCAAAGCATCGGCTGCGTACTCTTCCTCTTCGCGGATCAAGTCCACTTCCTGTTCCCGGCGCTCATCGTGTACGGCATGGGAATCACAAGCCTGGGCGTGACGCAGGAGGTGCTGTGGGCAAACGCCTTTGGGCGGCTGAGCCTGGGCGCCGTGCGATCAATGGGGTTTGTGGTGACATTCGGATTCGGCGCCACCGGCCCCATCGTCATGAATCTGATCTATGACCAGTTCGGATCATACCGGCCGGCGTTCCTGATCTTCCTGTCATTCTTCATCGTCTCGGCGATATTAATCCTGTTCCTGCGCTCTCCACAGCCGCCGCGCTACGCGACACCCACGGAGATGTGAACGGCGCGAACAGAGCCCGCCAAAGAGATGGATGGGTGAAATGGGGTGGGTGATGGGATTCGAACCCACGATCTCCAGGGCCACAACCTGGTGCCTTAAACCTGCTAGGCCACACCCACCACAAGGCCACGCCCATACCGTGGCCACGTACCTCAGTCTACCAACGGCCTCATAGACGGGCAAGAATACGGCCCGGGCATGAACCGGGCACGGGGCGGTATCCTGAGCATGTTCGATGATAGAGGCGTGACGCGCCGGCTGAGGCAAGGGGGTGTGGGGTGGTCGATTCAGACAACGGTTTCAGGGGTGATCCGCGGCAATTCCAGTCGCTTGTTGATATCGTTGCGCGGCTCCGCGCGCCGGACGGCTGCCCATGGGATCGCGAGCAGACGCACCAATCCCTGACGCCGTTCCTCATCGAGGAGACGTATGAGGCGATTGAGCAGATTGATGCGAACTCCATGGCCGGACTGCGTGAGGAGCTTGGCGATGTCCTCCTGCAGGTCATGCTGCACAGTGAAATCGCCTCAGAGTCGGGCAGCTTTTCCGTCGCGGATGTGATTGAGGGGCTCATCACCAAGCTGATTCGACGTCACCCCCACGTGTTCGGTGATTCAGACGCGCGGACCGCTGAGGAGGTCTCTGCCCGCTGGGAGACGCTCAAGAGTGAGGAACGGCGAGGGGCGTCCATCATGGAGGGCGTCCCCGCAAACCTGCCGGCGCTGACGTATGCGCAGCGCGCTCAGGGACGCGCCGCAAGCGTTGGGTTCGACTGGCCGAGCATCGATGGCGCGCTCGCGAAAGTGACGGAGGAGGCCGGAGAACTCGCTGAGGCGGACGCGGAGACGCCGGGCGAGACCGAGGAGGCGCGCGCCGCCGCCCGCGAATGGGAATTCGGCGATCTGCTCTTCAGCCTCGTCAACCTTGCACGATGGATGGACATCGACGCTGAGACGGCGCTTCGGCAGGCCAACCGCCGGTTCGTCTCGCGGTTTCGCACAATGGAGACCACGGCCCGCGAGCGTGATGAGGAGTTTTCAGCGCTGTCACTCGAGCAGATGGACGCCCTCTGGGAGCAAGCAAAACGCGAAGAGTAGAGTAATGGTATGATACGCATGTGCTAAACCTGAAGGAAGATGCATATGAGTTCACCCACAACCAAGGAAATCCTGTGCCTTGCCAACTCACGGAAATATGGCGGCCGGTGCATAGTCGGCAAAGAGGCTACACCGGATGGGTCACTCACGTGGGTGCGCCCCGTTAGCGATATGGAGCGCGGGGAGGTGATGCCGGAGGACATCAGCTATGCGGACGGATCCATGCCGCAGCTGCTTGACGTCATTGAGATTCCACTCTCCGCGCACAAGCCGCTGTCATATCAGCCGGAGAACTGGCTCATGGCTCCGGGCACGTGGCGCAAGGCACGTGTGGCGCCGAAAGCGAATATCGACCGATGGGTGGATCCGCCGGCCCCTCTATGGCAGAACGGATACGATAGTTCAGAGGGAGTGAATGATCGTTTCCCGTACAACACCGATCAGAGACTCGCGGACTCGGCGCGATTTATCCGTGTCTCATCACTTGAGGTTGGTGTCACGGAGCGTGACATGGGGCCGGCCAATGTACGCAGGCAGCTGCGGGCATCGTTTATCCACGAGGATGATCGCTACTCACTGCGCATAACCGACGCAGGTTTTGAGGAACGCCACGCCCACAGGCCTCCAGGCAGTTTCCAGCTCGGCGCGTGTTACCTTACCGTGACCGTTGGCGAGCCGTTTCGCGCGGCCGGGGATCGGCACCAGTACCATTACAAGCTCATTGCGGCCATAATCGAGGCGTAGGGACGCGGAGAGGGACGCAGATATGTACGTGACGGAATACCCAATCCTGACGATAGGCCACTCCAACCACGCGATTGGGGAGTTTGTCTCACTGCTGCGCGATCACAACGTGCACATGATTGTTGACGTCCGATCCGCGCCGCGCAGCCGCTGGGTTCCACAGTTCAACCCCGATAACCTGGAGCCTGCGCTGGAGCGTGAGGGAATCGACTACGCATACATGGGACGTGAGCTGGGCGGGCGGCCGAATGATGCCACCGCCTATGGCTCGGACGGGCGGGTTTCCTACGAGCGCGCTGCCCTGGCCGATGATTTTGCCGATGGCATCGCCGTCTTGCTGAGGCAGGCAGACGAGCGGCGCATCGCCCTGCTCTGCATGGAGCGCGATCCCCTTGAATGCCACCGTGCGCTGCTGGTTGCCCGGGAGCTTGTAGAGCAGGGCGTGGACGTGCAGCATATCCTCCCGTCCGGCGAGGTAGAATCCCACGAGCAACTCATGAGCAGGCTGCTTGAGTCGCTTGGCCTGCCACCCCAACCTGACCTCTTTCGTACGCAGGACGATGTTATCGCGGACGCGATCCGTATGCAGGCTGGCCGCGTTGCGTATGTGGCGGAAGGGCGCAGCAACTACGCCCAAGCCCACTGAGGCCGACGATGCGGGTGCATACGCTCGGCTTTACCAAGAAATCCGCTGAAACATTCTTTGAACTCGTGAGGGCATCCGGCGCTGCGCGCGTCATTGATGTGCGGCTCAACAATGTTTCACAGCTTGCCGGTTTCACCAAGCGCGATGACCTTGCCTATTTTCTGCGGCATGTCTGCAGCCTAGACTACGAGCACATGCCGGACCTTGCGCCGACACCGGACATTCTCAAGGCGTATCGGGATGGCGCGATGGCATGGAATGAGTACGAATCGCGCTTTCTGGCGTTGATGGCCGAACGGCGTATTGAGGAGCGTCCGATAAGGCATCTGATCGATAACGCCGCCCTCCTGTGCAGTGAGGAGACGGCAGACCACTGTCACAGGAGGCTTGTGGCCGAATACCTTCAGCGGCATTGGGGCGCGATGGAGATTATCCACCTCGCTTGACTATGCCGCGTTACACCTGCATGACGGACAGCGCAGGGCGGGATACAATGGGAGACGCGCCCCCTGCGTTTCTGACGTGAGCGGGCAGCTATTCTGCGTGGGGCATTAGCTCAGGTGGTTAGAGCGCAGTCCTGATAAGACTGAGGTCCCTGGTTCGAGTCCAGGATGCCCCACCAACCGCCTTGATGGGCTAGGCTGCATCCCGCGTCCCGAACAGGGCAGCCCGGTCGATCATCGTTACGTCTGCATGAGCTGGATCAGGTTGCCGCAGGTGTCGTCAAAGACCGCAATAATGACGTCCGGCAATTCTGTCGGCTCCATCGTAAAAGCGACGCCCAGTGACGTCAGCCGCTCATACTCTGCTTGGATGTCCGTAACGCTGAAGGACGCCGTTGGGATGCCCTGGTCAAACATCCCCTTCTGATACTCTTGTGCGACCGGATTCTCATTCGGTTCGAGCAGAAGCTCGGGACCATCCGGATCATCGGGCGCGGTGACGGTAAGCCACTTGAATTCCCCCACAGGGACGTCATGCTTCTTCACAAAACCGAGGGTCTCCGTGTAGAACTTCAGAGCCTCGTCCTGGTCACCTACGAAAACGCCGGTGAGTGTAATGCGCATATCTATTCTCCCTTTCTCTTTGTAGTGTCACGTGAGCCATCGGTTCACAATAGTCCTGAGGGGGTCATCGGTGAAGACTAAATCGTTGTGGATACACGCACACGATGCGTAACGACACGGGGTGTGTCAAGTTGCGGGTTCCCCGTATGAACTTGATGGAGCTAGCCTTGCCCGCCTGTATCATATGTGACGGGATTTCATGCGTTAAGCTGTCAGTCATGAAGAGGAGGAGGACGTATCGATGATGAATGACAAGGCTCGCACAGAGCGCATCCAGCGCGTGTATGGCGCTCGGGACTACACTGAGCTCCGCAACGAGTATGACAACTGGGCGTCAGATTACGATGCTGATCTGCAGGCGTTGGGTTTCAGCGCGCCACTGGCCGGGGCGCAGCTGCTGGCGACATATGTCTCTGAACGAGAGTCAAAGGTGCTCGATGCAGGGGCCGGCACAGGCATGGTCGGCCAAGAGATGTCCAATCACGGGTTCACGCATATCACGGCGCTGGACATGTCGCCGGGGATGCTGGCATCGGCGCGGGAGAAGGGCGTCTATGAGGACTTTGTGGTTGGTGAATTGGGCAAGCCCCTGCCATTCGAGACCGATATGTTTGCCGGCACAACGTGCGTGGGCGTGCTGACATTTGGCCACGCAAAGCCGGACGCGCTGGATGAGCTGATTCGCGTCACGAGGCCGGGCGGCCCGGTGATTTTCTCGATGCGGACAGACTATTACACGGAGGCCGGCTTTGACGTGAAACAGTCCGCGCTCGAGGCGGCGGGGCAGTGGCGCCTGCTGGAGCGCGGCGCGCCCTTCCAGGCGATGCCCAACGGTGAGCCGGACGTCTGGCACGAGATGTGGGCCTACGAGGTTCAGTAGCGTGAGAGGCCACGCGCGCTAGAAGTTGGCCTCTCGAACGCGGTTGTGTCGTCGCGCCGTGATGCGGGCCACATTCGTTGGCTCCACCGCGTCATTCCCCGTCAGAATGCCGTCTCCCTGCTTGATGCTCTTTGCGGCGAGGCTGTCCAAGCCTGCGAGATCCGCGGATCCCTCAAGCGCCTCCAGGGCGTCATCGTAATACTCGAACCAGGGGAGTCCGGCCTTCGCATAATCCACGGCAGTTGGCGGCTGCGCGGGAGGCGCCATGCCGGTTAGGGCGTGGTACTGAGCGCTGTTGAGGATGTGCGCAAAGCAGCGGGCGCGGGTTGAGGAGTCCCACTCATCAAGCCCACGCTCGTCCTTGTAGATTTCCTGACGCATGAGGCCGCCGGGCGCGAGGCCCATTTCTGCCACAGCCATATCAGGAAGCGGGGAGTACATGATCGCCTGGCGGACCAGGCCCGCCTCTTGCAGCTCCCGCTGCTCCTCTTCGTAGATCTCAGCCTTGAGCGGGTAGACGATGATCTGAATCCCGCCGTGCTCGGCGGCCCCGCTCAGCTGTTCCTCCGCCGTGTAGCCGGCGCCCAGCGGCATGGCGACGAACTGCCGGATCAACCCCTTTTTCACGGTGAAACCATCCAGCCACGGCTGGTCCGGCGTGACCATGTAGTCCTGCGGTCTCCTGGAGAGGTCATTCGTCCACTGCTTCCCCGTCACCGCGTTGATTTTCCCGGCGGCTATCTTGACGGCCATCGGGTAATCGGCTGAGAAGCTGATCCACATCGCCTCGGCCTGGCTCATCGGGAAAAAGACTCCGCCATGCTCCCGCCAGGACGCGGGCATGTGTCTATTCGCATAATCATCCACATGCAGCAACGGGAAGTTCCCCAAGCCCGGCGGAAGCGGGTAATCCCTGTTGTCATCAGGGATGCGCAAGGTCCGCTGGAACGTGATGGACAACACCGCGTCCTTATGAACCTCCGGAAATCGAAACACCAAATCGTCATCAATCAGCTCAATCATTGTCTCTCCTCCTCATCTTTCATCTCGGCATCCTGTAACAGAGCGTCACTGTCTAGCGAGGCGGCGTTTACCATGTGCCGTCTCGCACCTCCCGGACAATGCGCAGGATGGCATGGTCCGGCGCGTCCTTGAGCTGCCGCAGCAGATCAGCGAAGAGGTGCGGGCGGCTCAGAATAATCGCCTGCAGATCATGTGAGACCTTTCCGGCCATGGCGAGCAGCAAATCCGGCTCCTCATGCAGTTCCTCTGCCAATCGGCGTATCGTGGCCTCTGACGGCGGCGGCGTCTGTCCAAGCTCGATCTTGCTCAGATAGGCCGGTTCGATGCCGACGCGCTGTGCAACCTTGCGGAGTGAGAAGGAGGCGTCACGCGTGCGCTCCTGTTCACGCGCCTCCCGCAGGTACCCTCCGAAGTTAGTGTGTATCATGTACTACACACTACACATTCCTGTCGCCCCTGTCAACATCACCGTCAGCGTGGTGATTGGCGTGTCCGCAGCGCGGCATCGTTCGCGTACCGTTATCCTCCGCCGGTTGGCGCGCACTCACAGCGTTCTGCCTGCTATAATCGGAGTGTGGCGTCGTCAGGACGCGCCCAAGAATCAATCGCCGGAGGGGTAGGAGTAGATGACACAAGATATGACAGCGGCGCGCGTGCCGGTGACAGTCACCGTCAATGGCGCTGAATACACGGCCGAGGTGCCGCCTCGGCGCACACTCGTTGATTTCATTCGCTATGACCTTGGCCTGACGGGCACCAAGGAGGCCTGCAGCGTGGGGGTCTGCGGCATCTGCACGGTGGAGATGGACGGTGTAATCGTCTCATCGTGCATTCTGCTGGCAGTGCAAGCCAGCGGATCACAGATTACGACCATTGAGGGCGTGGCGGACGGTGAGAAGCTGCATCCGCTGCAAGAGGCCTTCATGAACTACGGCGGCTTCCAATGCGGGATCTGCACGCCAGGCCAGATTATGGCCTCGCGCGCTCTCCTGGAGCAGAACCCTGATCCAACAGAGGACGAGATCAAAGATTGGATGATGGGCAATCTGTGCCGCTGCACCGGCTACTACAAGATCATTGAATCCATCCAGAAGGCCGGCGAGGCCATCCGGTTGGGCAACTAAGGGGGGCGACATGAGAGACTTTCAGTTCCACACGCCCTCCACACTGGCGGAGGCGCACAGCCTCCTGAGTGATTATGGCGAGGATGCCCGCGTCATCTCCGGCGGCACAGGCCTCATCAACATGATGAAGCAAGACCTCATCTACGTTGATCACCTCATCAGCCTGCAGAACGTTGATGGCCTCAACTACATCAGGATGACCGGAGAGGGCCTGCAGGTTGGCGGACGCACAACCCAGCAAGAGATGGCCACGTCCGGCGTCGCCCACGAGAATGTTCCGCTCTTGACTGAGACGTATGGCGAGGTCGCTACCGTTCGCGTCCGCAACGCGGCAACAGTTGGCGGTGGCGTCGCGCATGGCGATCCCGCCCAAGACCCGCCCCCCACCCTCCTCGTCCTTGACGCGAGCGTGCATGTCGCCTCTAAGGATGGCGAGCGCACCGTCAAGGTTCGCGATGGCTGGTTTGTTGATTACTACACAACGGGCGTGGAGCAGGGCGAGATCGTCACGGGGATCACAGTCCCGGCCGCCCCGGCCAACGCCAAGACGGCCTACATCAAGTTCCTGCCACGCACGGCTGATGACTATCCAACCGTCGCGGTCTCCGCGCTCGGTGTTGTTGATGACGGCGTTGTCACAGACGTGCGCGTTGGGCTTGGCGCTGTCAATTCCACCGCTGTCTTTGCAGACACCGTCGCAGGCGTGCTCGTTGGCAAGGCGCCGACGGCAGACCTGGTACGAGAGGCGGCCGAAACGGTCCGTGATCTCTGCGCGCCAACGCCTGATTTCCGTGGCTCCGCAGAATACAAGACGGACATGGCCGTCGTGTTCACACGGCGTGCGCTGACTCGTGTTCTCGGGCTTGAGTAGCGCCCCGGCCGTCTAAGAGCAACGAAAGGATACTCCGACAGAATGAAGATTGAACAAGTCGCAGAGGTTTCTGCCTCACGAGAGGATGTGTGGAACCTGCTGCAGGATGTGCCGCGCGCGGCCGCACTGATTCCGGGCGTCAGCAATGTTGTGGAAACGGGTCCGAATACCTTTAGCGGCAAGATGGAGACCCGCGTTGGCCCCATGAAGGTCAGCCTGGATGGCGAACTGACCACCGAGCAAGATTCCGAGCAGTACACATGGCGCATTGAGGGCAACGCGAAGGCTCTGGCCGGCGGCGGGCTCCGCGTCATTGTTGATGCTGCCGTCGCCGAGGCCGGTGAGAGCGCATCCTCGCTCAAAGTGGCGACGGATATCCAGTTCATGGGCAAACTGGGCACGATGGGTCAGCCCTTTATCCGCTCCAAGGCCAACTCCCAGATGAAAGACTTCATCAAGAACCTGGAGAAGGCGCTCAAGCAGTAGCCTGCACCCCCTTGGCGGCTAACCGATAGTAGGAAAACCCACGCCCAGCAGAACGAGCGCGGGCACTGCGTGTGTGATAGCAGCTAGATGTCGCGACTCGGATGAGACTATCAGTCTGGTGTATGTGATTCTGATGATGCGATGATCACTGCATCAGCAAGGAGGCCGTAATGAAGCGGCAGTTTTTGGCAACTGTTTACCCTGAAGGCGACTGGTTCATCGCCGAGGCTCATGAAGTGGCCGTGGCAAGTCAGGGTCAGACCGAGGAGGAGGCGCTCGTCAATCTCAAGGAGGCGCTGGAGCTGTTTTTCGAGCCTCCGGTCCCAACCAAAATCGCGAGACAGACTCTAATCGAGGTCGACGTTGCCGCCGATTAGGCCGCTGGCCTATCGGGAAGTAGCGTGAAAATTACGTGCAGCCGGATTCTCAGAGCTAAGCCAAAGCGGTAGCCACGTTAAATTCGCCAAACTCAACGGACGCGGTTCATTACTTGTCATTGTGCCGCGGCACCGCGAAGTGAAAATCGGAACGCTGCGAAACATTATTGCTCAGGCAGGCCTAACCACGCAGCAGTTCTTGGATCTGTGAACCCTGAATTCGGATTCTGCCCCGTCTCGTGTAAGCTGTAGGCGGAGGCGATGATGACAGCACATGCACACGGGCAGCCCCTGATTACCGGCGCGATGCGTGACTGGGTTGGCGCTCAAACACCACCCCTCACATCACCCCCCATCTCTGAAAGCGATATCCGCCGCGCCGCCATCTCCATCTATTGGCCGGAGGTTCCCCCGCGCGTCTACTGGGACGCGGAGCATGCTGAGCGTACCCGATGGCACGGCATCATCGCGCCCGAGGAATTCAACCCGTTTGCCTGGATGATCGGCCGCGCGCATGTTGGCCCCCAGCCGGATCGGATCGATGCCGCGCAAGAGGAGTTGGAGGATGCGCGCGCGCTCCGGCCGCCCGGCGCCCCGCCCCGCTACCTCTTTGGCGGGGTCGAGGTCGTCTATCACGAGAGGATGCGGCCCGGCGATGAGATTACCAGCGTGATCACGGCGACTGACATCTACGAACGGTCCGGCTCAATAGGCCCCATGCTGTTCTATATCACTGAGGAGATCTGGACAAAGCAGAGTGGCGCAGTGGTCAAGACCACGCGCACAACGAACATCGCGTGGTAGGCGGAGCGGAGGCGCCCCCATGACAACATCTGAGACACAGACGCTCTTCTGGGACGACGTTCAGGTTGGGCAGGAACTGCCGCCGTTTGAGCGCATAACGGACCTGATGAATTGGAATCGGTGGGCTGCCACCTATGATGAGTTCGTGCCGTACCACATGGATGATGAAGGCGCGAAGGGCAACGGCCAACCGGCAGTCATCGGCCAGGGGCGCATCCGCGTGTCCTACCTGCATACACTGGTGCGTCGGTGGATCGGTGAGGAGGGCGCAATTCTCACGCTGAGCGCGCAGCTCCGCGGCATCAACTTCAAGAACGATGTGCTGACCTGCACGGGCAGCGTGACCGGCAAGAGAATCGATGATGAGGGCAGACACATCGCGGATGTGGAGTTGCTGATCACGAATCAGAAGGGCGAGCGCGTCACCCCAGGCGCCGCCCGAGTGGAGCTGCCCACACGGGGCGGGTAGCAGCGCCCCTACAAACCCAGTTCCGCCGCCAGCGTCTTGGCGGTTGCCCCCGCGATGAGCCTCCCATCGATGACGGCCACCGGCCGCCGCCAGTAGCGCGGTTCCTCAACAAGCAGCTCCAACATCTGCTCCTCGCTCAGCGAGGCGGGATCGATCCCCGCCTTCTTGAGGGCCTGCGACCGCGGATTGAACAGCGCGCTCGGCGGCTCCCCGTTCAGCAGCTGGACAATCTCGTCCCTGTTCATACGCTCCTTGAAGAAATCACGCTCCGCCAACTCGTGCCCGGCCTGCGAAAGCGCCGCCTTCGCCGTCTTGCACGTATTTCAAGTAGACCAATGATAGAAGCTGATGGCGTTAGGCATGACAGACGGTCCTCCCAGTGGATGGTGTCACCAGTGTAACGGCTGCGTTGGGCGATTGCCCTGCCTGTCCGTGCAGAGTATCCTTGGCGAATGGACAGCATAAACAGGGATGAGAAGGCGGCCACTGCCGCGGAACGTGATGGTATCGCGCAGGCCGCCGTGTCCGCGACTGAAAAGAGCCTGCTAAAGCCGGGTGACGATGGCTACGACGAGGAACTCGCGGACATCCGGGAGAAGGTTCACACAGGCATCGACCAGATAGCCAGAGGCGAGGTTGTCCCCGCAGAAGAGGTCTTTGGTGAACTGCGGAGGCGGGTGCGTGACATAGGGCAGCAGGTCGAATGAGCCGGTGTGACTTTTCCGAACAGTCACGCCAAGACCTCCAACAGATTCTCGACTATGTGGCCACTGACAGCGTGGCCACTGCTAATAGGCTGATTGACCGCCTTGAGAGGTCCTGCTTTCTTTTGGCATACCAACCGCGCATGAGTGTATCCCGCCCGGAATACGGCCCCGGAGTCCGCTCATTCGCAGTGCCGTCCACCCCATACGTAATCTTCTACCGGCCAATCGACGATGGCGTGGAAATCCTGCACGTCCGGCACGGCGGCCGGCGCCTGCCTGAGTCTAGACTGCTCTGACGTGGGCGAGTTATGGCCCTTTCCGATTCAGTGGCGGTATATCCCTATCGTTTGCCTGCACCTGGAACAGCAGCTGGCTCTCGACTTTGCGCAGAATTCTTGGTTCGACAGAAAAATAGACAAACCAGGCTGCCTTCCCTTTCGATGTCATGCTCGTCATCCGCGGGTCATCGAGGTGCTCCTTGAACCGCCTATTCAGGTCTTTAGTCTCACCTATGTACAAAATGTCGTCATCCAGTGATGTAAGAATGTAGCATCCCGCCCTGGCGTGAACTTGTGCGGAAAACCTCAAGTCAAAGACCAACTTAGCATATTGTGAGATCCTGAGTTGAGTGAGTTTCATATGATACTGGCGCCTCGCGACGTCGACAGTAGCGCCTCTTGGAACCTCGCGACCAGTTGACGAGCTGACCCCCTATTCAACGAATGGCTTTCCTTGGAGATCCACCAGTCAGGATTGTATGTCGCCATGTCATCTCCGGCCTCCTCTAAGGCATCGAATCCCTTCTTGAGGCAAGACTTCAGCGAGTCAACCGAGCAATTGCGTGTTGTTGAATAGATATCGTTGAATACCCATCGGGAAATGGCAAAAGAGAAGAAAAGCCCATTGTTGTTATAGAGCCTCGTCTTAGTCCTGTCCCTACCGGCGACCAGCAATTCGTCAATCGCCTGCATATAGTTCACCATTATGCGGGCTTGGCGTTCCGCATCGGGCTCTTGGCCGGCCAAGGGGTTGGCGGAAGATATGACCTCAGACTTAATCGTGTTAACAAGGGAAGACTGCTTAATCCCGAAAGGGATGGGATTCTCATTTGCCATCTGTATGCGCCCTCGAATTGGTGACCCAGAGTTGGTGTTGAGCGCCTCCGCAATCAGTATGGCCCGCGAGTCTCGTCCCTGCTGGACCTGCCGGCTTAGCCAATGCGGCAAATAGGGGAGCTCTTCTATGCCCTCCATATCTTCAAATTCTCTCGTAATCTGTTGATCGAGAGATTTCTCCACTCGCTCCTGCTGGGTGTTGACGATGTAGAAATGGTACATTTGATGCGTAGCATCCAAACCAGTGGCGACGGTGACTGGCAACTGGAAAGACCATAGAGGCGAGGCGTCGCCTTGACCAGAGGAATCGATTGCGCGCCGGAGCCCTTCTATTCGGTGCTGACCGTCCACGACGCTAAAGGGACAAACGTCTGCCGGCTCAAATTCGAGTAGCCCCCTATTTGGGTTGTACTGTAGATCCTTTTCGGTTGCTAGGAATACCGTGGTTGGCAGATGAGCATACCCATAAGGGTTAGCCTCATTGAGATGTCTTGCAAGTTTCTTGGCCCTAGCCTGCTTTAGGACCCTCTGGAATCCAGTTCTCTTGTCCGCATCCAGCGCCTCAACACGATAAAAATCCTCGTTGAACAACTCTCGAGGCGTTACATAGGTCAGATACAGCGTCAGATTGCCCTGCCTGACTTGGACTGCTTGCCGCGAAAACTTTGCCACAGCTATCACCCCTTAATGACTGTCGAGTCCACACCCGTCGCGATACTATCACATCGACTGGGAGACACTGCCGCCAAGCTGTCTCCTGCGATGACGGCGTGCGCGTACGCCAGGCAGGCTTGGATATCATCAGGCTCAAGCCTTGGATAATCTGCCAGGATGCCCTCCACCGTTTCGCCCTGACTCAGCAGACTCAGGATGAGCTCAACTGAAATGCGCATGTCGCGAATGATGGGCTTGCCGCCAAACACATCCGGCCGCGCCGTTATTCTCCGCAGCAAACCTTCGTCTGTCGCCATATCAATATCCCCCAAGATCCTTTACATGCTAGCCGCGTCTACAGAATAGGCTGATTGGCCGAGAGGCCCCGCCCCCCGATCACCGCAAAACCCCCTCCGCTGCCAGAGCCTCTATCTCTGGTGTGGTTAGGCCTAGCAGCTGCTTGAAGACGCGGTCATTGTCTTGTCCGAGGCCGGGGGTGGAATCCGTCGCCCATCCCGGCGTCGCGCTCAACTGCACGGACACGCCCGGGTGCTGCATCGTCCCCCACCAGTCCGGATCATGGTGCGCCGTCACGATGGCGCCGCGATGCCGCAGCTGCGGGTCAGCCAGCAGATCCAGCGGGTTCTGCACCGCCCCGCACGGCACGCCGACAACCTGCAGCGCATTCTGAACCTGTTTGGCCCACCGCGTTGATGTCCATGCGCTCAGCCGCTCATCCAACTCGGCGCGGTTGGCGAGTCGTCCCTCGTGCGTTGCGAATCTGCCATCCTGCGCCCACGCCGGCCCGTCCATGACCGCAACAAGCCGTGCCCACTGATCATCATTCGTCACCGCGATGGACACCCAGGCGTCAAAGCCCATGCAGGGGTAGACGCCGTGCGGGGCATACACATCACTTGCGTTGCCGCGCGGCTGCGCGCTGACGCCATTGATCAGGTAGCTGAGCATCTCCGGGCCGAGCAGCGCCGCGAGACCCTCAACGTGGGAACTCTCGATGTGCTGCCCCTCCCCGGTCCTGTCACGATGCTCAAGCGCCATCATGATCGCCATTGCCGCCTGCGCGCCCAACACGAAGTCGGAATACGCATTCTTGGGGCGCGTATCGATGTCGCTCTCAGGGTGCCCCCACATATAGGACAGCCCGCCGAACGCCATCAGCAACTGTCCGAATGCGGGACGGTCACGCATCGGGCCAGACATACCGTACCCTGACATAGATGCCATAATCATATTCGGACGCACCGTGAGCAGCTCATCATAGGAAAGCCCCATGCGCTCCATGACGGTGGGGCGGAAATTCTCGACGACGACGTCGGACTGCGCGACGATGCGCCTGATGAGGTCTTGTCCTTTCCGTGAGCGCATGTCAATGGTGACGCACTGCTTGTTGCGATTCAGTTCCGGGTAGTTCGGCTGCATGGGCATGCGGAATGCGGGCAGATCCTCGGACTCGATGCGGATCACCTCCGCGCCATGGAAGGCCAGCAGCATCGTGCCGAACGGCCCGGCGAAGACGCGGCTCAAATCGGCGATGCGGACACCCTCAAGCGGCTGCCGCCGGCGATCATGTCGCCGCGGCACGAACGTGTCAGGATCGGGCGGCTCGGTGGTCAAGCGCTCGATCATCGCGCGGATATCTGCGCCGTGCTCGTCTAGGCGAGGCGCAGGCCGGTGAATCGCCCACGGCGTGCGCGAGAACCGGTACGGCGCGCCCGGCGCGCGGTAGTCGCCGATGACAGGGTGGGAGGTGTCAATGACGAATTGGCGGGCGACGGTATGCGGGTGCTCCACGAATTCCGCCATTGTGGAAAGGCGCGCCATGGGGACATCATGGATGGCGGCGTTCTCTTCAATCTCCGCCGCCGTGAGCCCACCCATAAACTCCCTCATGCGGACATCGATGATGTCATAGTTGTCACGCCGGAAATTCGCGTCATCCCACGCCTCGTCATCGAACGTGGAGTCCTGCATCCACCCAGTCACGAGTCCACGGAATTGCGCGTTCGTTGAGGGGAAGAACTGAACGACGCCGTCCGCACAGTGGTAGATGCTGCCGATGCCGGTGGACGCCTTGCCCGGCCGCCTGAACACCTCATTCCGCAGCCCAACGCGGGAGATGCTGCCGCTGACGAGCTGCCACATGCCGATGTCTTGCCGTGAGACATCAACGTGCTGGCCACGCGTAGACCAGCGCCGCTCCCGTAGGGCCAGCAGGATGCCATACACCAGATGCATGGAGCCGATGCGGGCGGTGGCATCGCCGGGAACCATCGCCGGCGCCCGTTCGTCATCGCCGTACACCCATGGGTCGCCCGCCAGCGACTGAACGATGAGCTCGGTCACTGCGTAGCGCGCATACGGGCCTGTCTGGCCGAACGGCGTCAGGGAGCCATAGACGAGGCCCGGGTTGATGACCGAGAGATCGTCATAGGCAAGGCTGCGCTCCGCGAGGTAGCCGGGCGTGCACGACTCAATGAGGATGTCGGCCGTCGACGCGAGGCGGCGCAGCGCGTCCTGCCCCTCCGCCGTGTCCAGATCAAGAACCACTGAGCGCTTGTTGATGTTGTGGTCAAGAAAGACGAGGCTGCGCTCCGGGTCGTCACTGTCATTGGCGAATGGGCCGCTGTGGCGTGCACCAACACCGTCGGGCGGCTCAACCAGAATAACGTCCGCCCCCATATCACCAAGCAGGCGGCCGGCCATTGCCGCCGCTCCTGTCCCACCGCCGAGTTCAACAACCGTCAAATGCCCAAGCGCCGTGTGCCGTTCATTCGTTGTGTTCATCATGGCGCTCACTGTGCCACCATTCACGCGGTTCATGCAACGTGACACGGCCCGCCGCCGCGCGCCATTCAACGCATGCAATACTTGAGCGAGTGATGGTACAGAGGACAACGCGCCCGGACGTGCTAACGAGCCGGAATCGAGAGGCGGCATGACGTGTCAGGCATGACACCGGAGACGGCGCGAGGATTAATCGGGCGGGTGTCAGAGCCGGAGACGCGCCCGCCGGTCACGTTTGATGAGATTGCCCGCTATGCGTACGCCGTGGATGATGCGCGGCCCTCCTATGTTGACGCGGAGCGCGCCCTCGAGGGTCCACATCAGGGCATTATCGCGCCGCCGCTGTTCACCGGATTCACAAGTTTTCCGCCCACCGCCATCGCCGATCTGCGTCCGGATGGCCTGCCGGACATACGCGATGATCCCCTCCAACTCCGTATCCCCGGCGTGCAGTCGCGCTATACCGGCACGGACGTAACCGTCATCGAACCGATCAGGCCCGGCGATGTGCTGACGCGCCGCTCGAGAATCGTTGATGTGGAGGAGAAACAGGGGCGCGCCGGCGCAATGCTCTTCACCACCAAGGAGATGATCATTACGAATCAGGATGGCCGGACGGTGATGATAGACCGCACAACGACGGCGATGGTGCCACAGCCGTCATCCGTGGACAGCGCGGGGCGGGACTGGGGAGCGCTGGACCTGGAGAATGGCGCGCAGGCACGCCCTGTGGATCCACCCCCGTGGACCGACGAGCCCGTCTGGGATGATGTCCAGGAGGGAGATAATCTCTCGCCCGTGCCCCGGTTCATCTCAACCGTTCAGGTCTTCCTCTATGGTCTGGTCAAGATGAATAGTCACCTGATCCACTATGACCGCGCCTATGCGCAGAGGGAGGGGCTGCCTGAGCGGATCGCCCAGGGTGACCTCTCGGCGGATCTACTCTGCCAGACGGCGGCCCGCTGGATGGGGCGCCGCGGCATCCTGCGGCGTTTCCGTGGCGAGGTGCGTTCACCGGCGTTCATCGGCGAAACGATTATGCACTACGGGCGGATCACGCGGAAAAGGCGTGATGATGACGATGCCGGCGCGCCGCTCATCGAGCTGGAGCTGTGGAGCGAGGGGAGCGGCGGCAGGCCGTGCGTGCGCGGCAGCGCTATTGTGCAACTGCCAGCGCGCTAGCAAACTGCATGCAGGATACTCAGGCAACTGAACGATCGAGCGAGGTGAATGACGATGGCGGCCGCGGACGCAGACTACTTTCGGCTCTTGCTGGACTACAACCAATGGGCCAACGGCCAGATCATGGATCGTGCTCGCGAGGCCAGCGAGTCCGACTATATGGCGGACGTTGATGGCCTTAGCTTTGGCAGCCTGCACGCCACACTCATCCACATCATGACCAGTGAAATCATCTGGTTGGCACGCTGGACGGGAGAGACCCCGCCGGAATGGGTCGCCATGGTCAGGCAGTCCGAGGCAATTGCCAAGAGTGAGATCCCGTCGCTCGCGGCGCTGTGGGACCTGTGGCGGGAGAATAGTGACCGCGTCCAGAGCTTCGCCCGCACACTGACAGGCGAGGCCATCGCCACGCCGCTTGCCTATCGCGACCTTTCAGGCAATGAGTCCAACCAGCCTTTGAGAGAGCAAATCACTCATGTCGTCAATCACGGAACGCAGTACAGGGCTGAGGCATCTGTCCGACTAACACAGCTGGGCCTCTCACCCGGGGATATGGACTTCGTTGTGTTTGCCCGCCTTCGTTAGGGCGGCTCACCCCCACTGAATATCGTCTAGCGCGAACGCCGGCCCCTCCACACACCCTAGCCGCGTGCCGCCGTCCGCCGTCTGAATCGCGCAGCTCCCGCACGTGGCTGTCCGGCACTCCATCTGTGGATACAGCAGGACGATTGCCGGTATCGTCAGCAGGCCGTCGGCGCGCATCCGCGCCAGGTTCTGATAGAGCGTCATGGGGCCGGACGCGATGAGCACGTCCGCCCCATCCTGCACCTGCGGCAAGAGATGCGTCACCGGCGCGCGGATGCCCGCCGAGCCGTCATCCGTCGCTGTCATCTCGCGCACGCCGTCGGGCAGCAGGTGTGACGGATAGAGCTGCCAGGCATTCTCTGCCCCCGCCATGAGAGTGACACGAACGCCGCGTTCGGCTGCCTCTCGCATCACGGAGATGATCGGCCCGATGCCGCCCCCCTGCGCGATGAATGCGGCGTGCTGCGCGGCAGGATCTATGGTGACGGGCTTGCCCAACGGCCCCCGCACCGCCCATTCGAGCCCCGTCGGCGTTGCCGTAATCGCGGAATCATCCCCATCGGTCACGGTCGCCAGAACCGTGACCTCACCACTCTGGGCATCGGCAGACAGAATCGGGTAGGGCTGCGCATCAAATGGCAGGGACTGAGCGCGGCCATCATCGCTGACGAGGCCTTGCGTGACGTGTCCCCGCCGCTGAACGTATTGTCCGGGCTGGGCGGCGCCCGCAACCCGTGACGCGCCGATTCGCACACGGATCATTCCCTGCGCGATAGTCTCAAACGTGGCCATGGAACATTCGTGGTGAGGCCGCGCAGCCAATCACCGTGCGTGCATGCCGTCCGCCGGCCTGCCGTTCACATACTCATCGAGCCGCATGATACTGTAGTCGCCCGCCTCCGCCCCGCCCGTGACGGATTCAACGGCAACGCGGAACGTATCCATGCTGGTATAGCAGGGGATGCCCTGTTCTGTGGCCGCGCGGCGGATCTCAAACCCGTCTCGCAGCGGAACGCGGTTGCCGGACATGGTATTGACGACGGCATGCACCAGGCCATCACGGATCAGGTCAGTCGTCGCGCCCCCTCCTTCGGTTGCATCGCTCACCTTGGTTGGGACGCCGGCGACGGCGATGTCCATAGCGCGCAGGATTGTCGCCGTGCCCTCGGTGGCGTAGAGCGCATAGCCGTTGTCGGCGAGGCGACGGGCGATGGGGACCATCTCCGTCTTATCGCGGTCAGACACGCTGATGAGGATGCCGCCGGACTGCGGCAGCATCAGCCGGGCAGCCTGCAGCGCCTTTGTGAGAGCAGGGGCGAGCGATGTATCAATGCCCATCACCTCGCCCGTGGATTTCATCTCCGGCCCCAGATAGGTATCGACACCCACCAGCTTGGACATGGATGACACGGGCGCCTTGACGGCCACAAGCGGCTTCTTCTCCCAGAGGCCGCTCGCATAGCCCATCTCCTCCAGTGTGCGTCCCATGATGACGCGTGTCGCCAAATTGACCAGCGGCACGGCTGTCACCTTGGAGATGAACGGCACCGTCCGGCTTGACCGGACGTTGACCTCCAAGACATAGACGGTGGACGGGGCGGGGGTTCCGTCCGGAGCCTCATTGCGGGCCACCACAAACTGGATGTTCATGAGGCCGATGATGCCGAATGCGCGGCCAAGCTGGATAGTATAGTCCACAATCTGCCGTTCATCGTCCTCGGAGAGCGAGGGGGCAGGGTAGACGGCCATCGAATCGCCGCTGTGGACGCCGGCCCGCTCAATGTGCTCCATGATTCCCGGAATCAGAACATCACGGCCATCACTGACCGCGTCCACCTCCACCTCCATCCCGTCCAGGAACTTGTCTACCTGTATGGGGCGGCCCTCTCCGACGTCCTGCATGGCGGCCAGAACATAGCGCGTGAATTCTGCCGGCGTATGCACAATCTCCATCGCGCGTCCCCCAAGCACGTAGCTGGGCCGCACGAGGATGGGGTAACCGATGGCATCTGCGACAGCCAATCCCTCCTCGATGGATGTCACGCCGGCGCCGGGCGGGCGCGGTATGCCGAGTGTGGTGACAAACTCATCAAACCGTTGGCGATTCTCCGCCTGATCAACCGTCGCAGGCTGCGTGCCAAGAATCGTAAAGGACCGCCTGCTCAACGGGCTGATCAGGTTGATGGCTGTCTGACCGCCGAATTGCGCCGCCGTTCGCGGGTAGATGTCCTCCCCGCCGCGCGTCAGATGCTCGTTCTCCAGAACGCAGGCGACGCCCTCCTCATCCAACGGCTCGAAATAGAGCCTCGTGGATGTATCGAAATCCGTTGAGACCGTTTCCGGGTTGGAGTTGATGATGATGCTGGAGGCGCCCTCCTCCTGCAGCGCCCACGCGGCGTGCACGGAGCAGTAATCGAACTCGATTCCCTGCCCGATGCGGATCGGGCCGCTGCCGATGACAACCGCGGATTCCCCCTCCAGCGGCAGCGCCTCATTCTCCTCCTCGTAGGTTGAGTAGAAATAGGGGGTGGCCGCCTCAAACTCCGCCGCGCACGTGTCCACCATCTTATAGACGGGGCGGATGTCCCACTCCTGCCGCAGGTCATGCACCTGTTCCGGCAGCCGGTCCGCCAACGTGCTGATCTGCGTGTCAGAGAAACCGATGCGCTTTGCGTCACGGAGCAGGCGCGGTGTCAGCGGCTCTGCCAGCAGCCTGTTCTCCATGCCCACAATGGCGTTCAGTTTGTAGAGGAACCATGGGTCAACGCCCGTCCTGACGGAGAGGTCATCAAGCGCGACACCACGCCGCAGCGCGGCCATGAGCGCCCAGAGACGCTGATCATTCGGGTGGAGCGGCAGATCAGCAAGCGGATCGGCAACATCGCTCCATTCGCTATTCTCCCACAGGAGGCTGTCACCG
Source organism: Dehalococcoidia bacterium (assembly GCA_965214725.1). Classification (GTDB taxonomy): domain Bacteria; phylum Chloroflexota; class Dehalococcoidia; order UBA6926; family UBA6926; genus VXMO01. The sequence continues at coordinate 1,103,279 of OZ243973.1, forward strand.
GAGACCTCAAGCGAGCGCACAGCCTTTTGCAGGGCCGCCTCAAATGAGCGGTCAATGGCCATCACCTCACCGGTCGCCTTCATCTGCGTGCCCAGAGACCGGTCACCGGACGGGAACTTGTCGAATGGCCACCGCGGAATCTTGGCGACGCAGTAATCGAGGGCCGGTTCAAACGCGGCCGTGGTTACCTGCGTGACGGCGTTGGGGATTTCATCCAGCCGCTTGCCGATGGCGATCTTGGCCGCCACCCGCGCGATGGGGTAGCCGGTTGCCTTGGATGCCAGCGCGGATGATCGGCTGACACGCGGATTCACCTCAATGATGTAATACGGGGAGGATGCGTAGTCCGCATTCTGCCCCTTGCCGGCCACCGTCGGGTGCGGCTCAAGCGCGAGCTGTACGTTGCAGCCCCCCTCAATGCCCAACGTGGAGATGATCTTGAGGCTGGCGGTGCGGAGCATCTGGTACTCCTTGTCCGTCAGCGTCTGGCTGGGCGCGACAACGATGCTGTCACCGGTATGGACACCCATCGCGTCAAGGTTCTCCATGTTGCAGACGGTGATGCACGTGTCCGCCCCGTCCCGCATGACCTCATACTCGATCTCTTTCCAGCCAATCAGGCTGCGCTCAACGAGCACCTGCCCGATGGGGCTGTGGGAGAGGCCGGTGCGCACCTGCTCATCAAGCTGCTCCGGCGTGTAGGCTATCCCGCCGCCCGTCCCCCCAAGTGTGTAGGCGGGGCGGATCACGACCGGCAGGCCGAGACGCTCCGCAACCGCCCGCGCGTCCTCAACCGTCGTCACCACCTCGTTCTCCGGCACCGGCTCGCCGATGCGATCAAGCATCTGCCGAAACAGGTTCCGGTCCTCCGCCATGCGTATCGCCTCCAACGGCGTTCCGAGGAGACGGACATTGTACTTGTCCAGCACGCCCGCCTCGGCGAGGTCAACCGCAAGATTGAGGCCGGTCTGCCCGCCGAGCGTGGGGAGTAGTCCATCAGGGCGCTCCCGCTCGATGACGCGTGTGACCGCCTCAACGGTCAGCGGCTCAATATAGACCACGTCCGCGATCTCATGGTCGGTCATGATCGTGGCGGGGTTGGAGTTGACGAGGATGGAGGTCACGCCCTCCTCGCGCAGGGCGCGGCACGCCTGCGTGCCGGCATAATCGAACTCGGCAGCCTGACCGATGACAATTGGCCCGCTGCCCAGAACAAGAACCCGTGCGGGGACCTGCGGTGCGGACGTCATGCTGTGCCTCCGCTCAGGGTCTCCACACGAACGCCATCACGCGCCCCGGCCCTGTGAGCCGGAACGCGTGACGCGTGATAAACGACTGTGCCGTCTAGCTGATGAGGGCGGCGCCTGCCGTGATGGCCCAGAAAACGACCCACGCCCCGATGAAGAGGAATGGGATGACAGACCATGCGGCCTCTTCGCCGGACATGAAAGTCGGGCGAACAGTGACGGACCGGAGGAAATCGGCGATATCCGCACGGAGCTCCGGGTCGTCTCCCGCTTCCTGCTGAGCGAACTCGCGAATGCGATCGCGCTTGCGGCGCGCCCGAGATGCAGCAAGGTAGAACTCCATGCGCATGCCGAGATTCCGCTCGATCTCTCGCTTGCGATGCTGTGCAACCGAGAGGGAATTGAGCATGTGCCGCAGCATGCCCCACCACGTGAAGGTGAGCGCAATGGAGATGATCGAGACAAAGCTGATAATCTCGGTGCGCAGCTCGTGGCCCGCCAAGCCCATGGGCAGGACGGCCATGCCGAACATTGACAGCGTGACCAGCACCAGGCCTGAGAGCCAGATCCACTGGTGTTGGTGAACCCAGAACGAATCCAGGATTTCGTACTCCACCAGTTGGGACTGCCGACGCTGTGGCTCTGTGACTGGCTGTGTATAGCCACGGTCCAGTGGCGCTTCCATTTCGAGCACCATAGAAACCTCCTTCTTGGGCGCGCGCCATAACCCATGACACACGTCCAATAACCAAATCCGCTTTTCCCGCGCTTCGCGTCACTATACCCTACCCATATTCTCGAATCAAGTCTAGAAATCGGTCGAAAAGATACTCGTTGTCCAGTGGCCCCGGTGATGCCTCTGAGTGATACTGTATCGTCAGCAGCGGCATCTCGCGGTGCGTCAGACCCTCAACTGTCGTGTCATTCAGGTTCAGGTGGCTCACGTCCAACCCGGCCGGCAGCCCATCCGCATCCACCGCATAGCCGTGATTCTGCGCCGTGATGGTGACTCGGTTCGTGGAGAGATCCTTCACAGGGTGATTCCCGCCGCGGTGCCCAAACTTCAGCTTATAGGTCTGCCCGCCCAACGCACGCGCCACAACCTGATGCCCCAGGCAGATTCCCATGACCGGCAGACGCCCGAGCAGGCCGCGGGCCGTCTCGACAACGCCATCCAAAAGAGCCGGATCACCCGGGCCGGGTGACAAGAGCACGCCGGTGGGGCGCAAGGCCATCACATCCTCAAGCGGGGTGGAGCTGGGGACAACGGTCACGGCGCACCCACGCCCGCGCAAGAGCCGCAGGATGTTGTACTTGAGGCCCTCATCCATAACGACGATGTGTGGCGCATCCGGTGGCAGCTCACGTGCGCCCTCCGTCCACTCATACGGGGCGGGCGCGACAACCTCGCTGACGAGGTCGAGACTGCCGTAATCGGGCGCCTCACGCAGGCGCGCCAGCGCATCCTCGGGTGTCCCATTACTGGTGACAATCCCCATCATCACGCCGGACATCCGCAGCCGACGTGTCAGTGCGCGCGTGTCGATGCCGTGGATGCCAAGAACCCCCTCATCCCGCAGGAAATCATCCAGCGTCCGCGTTGACAGGCGGTTGCTGGGCAGATCACATGCCTCCCGAACAACGAATCCGCGCACCTGGATGCGAGCCGACTCAATGTCACGGTCATTGATCCCATAATTGCCCTGCAGCGGATAGGTTGGCACGAGAATCTGACCGCCATAGGATGGGTCGGTCAGCATCTCCTGATAGCCCGCCATAGAGGTATTGAAAACGACCTCGCCCGTGGCCTCTGCGTCCACAGCCCCAAAGGCATAGCCGCGGTGCACGCTCCCGTCCTCCAGGACGAGGTATGCCTCCCGCTCCTCCTGCTGCCGTCCGATGAGCGTCATGGCCGCGCCGCTCCCTGTGCCGCCGCCTCGCCCATGGCTGAGTAGACCTGCCGCCCCTCGACGAATGTGTGCGTCACCTGTCCGCGCAGTTCACACCCGTGGAGTGGCGTGTTCTTGCCGAGTGACTCAAATTCATCCGCATTAACCGTCCATGCGTGATCCGGGTCAAGGATGACAACGTCCGCCGCCGCGCCCGTCGTCAGGCCGCGCAGCCCGATGGCGCCCGCCGCTGCGCTGATGATTCCCGCAGGCCCGAGGGTCAGCCGCTCAATGAGGGTGGACAACGGCAGCCGCCCGGTATGGACTAGCGCCGTCATCATGAGCGCGAATGCAGTCTCGATTCCGGAAATACCGGGCGCGGCGTCTGCAAATCCCCCGGCCTTGTCCGCCGCTGTGTGCGGCGCGTGATCGGTGGCGATGGCATCAATCACTCCCTCCCGCAGCGCGTCAACAAGAGCGTCCACATGCTCCGCAGATCGCACAGGCGGATTGACGCGCAGTGATGTGTCCGCCACGGGGCCGTTCGGCCAGCCGTATTGCGGTCCGCGTTCGCCGAGCAGGGCGCGGTCTGTGAGTGTCAGATGATGCGGTGTGACCTCCGCCGTGACGTTGTCGCCACGTTCACGGGCGGCGCGTATCCGCTGAACGGCGCCGCGTGTGGAGGCGTGGGCAATATGCAGGCGTCCGCCCGTCTCCTGCACGAGGCGCAAATCACGGTCGATGATGGCCGTCTCCGCCTCCGCGGGCGCGGCGGGCAGACCCAATGCGGCCGCCGCCTCACCCTCATGCGCCACCGCGTTGCCGATGACACGCGGATCCTCAGAATGTTGGCTCAGCGGCATATCGAGCCGAGCGGAGGCGGTCAATGCCGCCCGCATGACATCGTCATCAGATACAGCCGCCCCATCATCACTGAACAGGACGGCGCCAGCGCCGGCCAGCGCGTCAAGATCGGCGAGTTCCTGCCCACGTCGTCCAGCGGTGATGGCGCCGATGGTGAGGACGCGGACAATGGCGTTCATATGCGCCCGGAGAGCGACGTCGAGCAGGCGGTCTGGCGTGTCATAGGGCGGCTCCGTGTTCGGCATGGCACAGATGGTGGTGAATCCGCCCCGCGCTGCCGCCCGCGCCCCGCTCTCGATCGTCTCCTTGTGCTCCTGCCCCGGGGTACGGAGGTGGCAGTGCAGATCAATAAGGCCGGGGGCGACAATCATGCCGGACGCATCAACGTGCCGGGTGTTAGGCGGCACGGCGGGGCTGCTGCCCTGCTCATGCGTATGCGTCCACGCGACGCGCCCATCCTGCAAAAACACATCGGCCGGCGCGTCCATGCCCTGCCACGGATCAATCACCCGACCACCACGAATGAGAACAGACTCTACGACGTTGGATATCACGACAGTGTGTAGTCAATTCTAGCGGTCGGCTCTGTATTCCCGCAAGCGAATCGAGGTCATCAGCGTGCATGCGCGACTCTCGGCTCATCATCTCACGGCACCCGCCGCCGTGACATACTGAATACATGTGGCGCGCCCCGTGCGGCGTGCCACGCATGAGCGCTTATGGTGAATCGATTTATGCGACTGTTCAGACATATGACGGCGCGCCCACGGCTGCGTCACGCTCCTCTGTTTGCGAGCGTGGCCGTGATGATGGTCATCCTCATGGCCGGGTGTGAGGACAGCACCGGCACAGGCGACCTTGGCCTGATACCGGACGCCAGCCCAACGCCGGCCGCAACAGCGGCTCCCGCCATCGCGACAATGACGCCCGCCCCCGGCTCCTTTGATGTGATTGACGGCGTGAATGTCTATGCCGAGATACCGCCGATGCGGATGAATATCTCGCAATGGCGGGAGACTGATTTCCGCCGGTTCACCGTTGACCCGGATGGGATCTTCGCGACGGGAGCGGACCGAAACGGCATCCCCCCCATCTATGAGCCGCAGCATATCGCTACCTTCCAGGCCGCAACCCTCGACTGGATGACCGGCGATCACCCCGTTATCGTGGTTTCCCTCAACGGGGAGGCCCGCGCCTATCCCCTGGGCATCATGACGTTCCATCAAGTGGTCAATGACACCATCGGCGGCCAGCCAATCGTGGTCACATACAGCCCGCTGAGTTTCACGGCGATGGCGTACAGCCGAGAGGTGGACGGCGTGGAACGGAACTTTGGCACAACAGGCAACGTTCACCTCTCCAATCTGGTGATGTGGGATGACGGGACGGAATCGTGGTGGCAGCAGGCGAATGGAGAGGCGATTGTGGGCGCGGCGGCGGGCACACGCCTTACGTACATCCAAACGTTCGTCACGTCGCTCTTCGACTTTGCCCGCTCCTTCCCGGAGGGCACGGTTCTCGCACCGGACGCGGGCAGCCCGGAGTTCTGGCAGCTCTATGGCGCAACACAGCACACCGGCTATGACGCCCCCAACAACCCGCCCCGCTACTTGGAGGGGAGGCCGGATGACCGGCTGAGCCCCACGGAGCGCGTCCTGGGCATTGCAGCGAGCGATCAGACCATCGCCTACCCATTCGCCCAGCTCAGGCAGGAACGAGTCATCAACACGCAGATCGACGGCGAGCCGGTCGTCATCGTCTGGAAAACGGGAACGCGCTCAGCGTTGGACCAAGAGACCATCGGCCTATCGCACGACACAGGGTCCGCCGCCGCGTTCAGTCGACGTGTCGGCGACCGCGTCCTTGAGTTTGAGGCTGCCGGTGATTTCTTCCGAGACACGGCAACAGGAACACAGTGGACGCTGCTAGGAATCGCCCCCGATGGTGAAGCCTACGACGGCGAACTGGCAGGGCAGCGCCTGACACCCTTCAGAGCAGACAACGCCCTCTGGTTCACCTGGGCCGCCTTCAACCCAAACACAGAGATTTTCACCCCCGGCGAGTGAGCGGGGGATAGCCGCCGGGCAGCCCAACTGATGTATCATCTGTTCTGTAGCAGTCGGGAATAGAAAAGGACTGGCCAGAGATGCCGCTGAATACAGATGACTTAGATCGCACAATCTTTATCAGCGACAATCTACCTTTCCTTAGGACGCTTGATACAGAGAGCGTTGATTTGGTGATTATTGACCCACCATTTGGTAAGAATCAGACATTTGAGGGCACGCTACGCCCCCCGCTGACTGATGCGGAACTCGAACACGAGTATGACCTGTTGAGTGGTTGGGGAATCCAGAATGAGAGTGACGCGTATGAGATTGGAGTGGAGTTCCCTGATCAGTCGGGAACGACAGCAAGTTTCCGTGATATCTGGAGCTTTCAATATCAGGTCACCGAGGCCGATTGGGACATGCTTGATGAGGTTTGCCCTCCTGCCCGCCGATTGATTGAGGCGACGTGGTACACGCATTCCGAATCGACTGCCGCATACATCGCTTTCATGACGATGCGGATGCTTGAAATCAGGCGTCTCCTCAAGCCGACGGGTAGCGTCTATCTGCACTGTGACCAACAGGCCAACGCCTATTTGCGGCAGATGATGGATGCTGTCTTTGGTAGTACAAATTATCGGAACGAAATCACTTGGCCGCGGTCTCCTGGTCGCACAAGTGGCAGGCACTGGGGCAACATCGCGGATACCATCCTCTTTTACACAAAAACTGATGATTATATTTGGCATGATATGCGCGTTGCGACTGGCAATAATAGGCCAACTTCAGTACCGCTGGATGCAGCGGGTATCCGGCATGGTGAGTCAGGCCAAGCCTGGCGTGATTACAGCCCGACAGATATTGGTCGTCATTGGGGAATCCCGAGAGTCGGCGCATTGGCCAAATGGATCGAGGAGAATGTTATCCCAAACTATACATCCATTCGGAGCCCGTTGGAGCGCCTTGACGCCCTCGATGAGGCGGGTCTAATACAGTTCTCGAGAAATGGCAGGCCGAGCATTGTTAGGCCTGTCGAAGCAGATGCGGGCACAAAGATCAACAGCCTATGGGATGATATCAAGCTACTCTCTGCCACTAGTACTGAACGCACCGGTTACCCTACGCAAAAGCCGCAGGCCTTGGCGAGGCGCATAATCCAGGCCTCCAGCAATCCTGGCGATCTTGTGATGGACTGCTTTGCGGGATGCGCGTATGTTCCCGTCGCGGCCGAGCTCACGGGGCGGCGCTGGGTTGCCTGTGACATGTCTCCGCGCGCCTGGACGGTCGTCCGACGGCAGTTTCATAAACAGCGCGATTTGCGTATCGTCACTGAGGGAGACCTCAATGGCACATCCGTCTCTCCAGACCTGGGAGACGATCGCATTATCCGTGTGCGTGGACCACATGATTTGCCAGAAAGATCCACGTCGGGCGAACAACGGCGATCACAGATAGCCCGATTGCCGCTGATCCAGTTCAAGCAGAAGGCGATTGAGACTAGCGAGCACATATGGAATGCCTTTGTTGCTGAGTGGGGAACGTCATGTTGGTACTGTGGCATGGAGAAACGCCGTAGCCGCCGCGAACTCCAACTCGACCATATCGAACCAAATAAGCGAGATGGAACGAATGATGATTGTTGGAACCGCGCGCTTGCCTGCATCGATTGCAATGGCGACAAAGGTGACAAGTTGTCGGTCGATGAGACCATGGACAGCGCCCTTGAGGCGGGCCGCATCGAAACGCAAGCATTGCGTGATGAACAAGCAGAAAGATTCCAACTCCGTCACCAGTGGGCGCGTGATCGGTGGGAACAGATACGGCCGCGTCAAGCCCTCAATGCGTGAATAACGGCGCAATACTGGGATAGCCCTCCCACACACAACATACCGTGCGGGGTTGGCTTGAAAATGCTAGAATAAGTGTGCCGATTGGATTAGCTGCCACACTTGGATTCTTGCTTGATGTGACCGCCTGAGCGCCCGTCGGCCCGGGATGGAGGCGATACCGCATGGTTGAACGGTCTGTTGCTCTTGAACGCCAGATGCGCGAGGCGTATCTGGACTATGCGATGAGCGTTATCGTCTCGCGTGCCCTGCCGGACGTGCGGGACGGACTCAAGCCCGTTCAACGCCGCGTCCTGTACGCCATGTATGAGCAGGGCATGCGCAGCAACACGGCCTATCGCAAGAGCGCCCGTGTGGTTGGTGATGTAATCGCCAAGTACCACCCCCATGGTGATTCCCCTGTGTATGACGCCCTTGTGCGGCTCGCGCAGCCATTCTCGCTGCGCTATCCCCTTGTGGATGGGCAGGGCAACTTCGGTTCTGTGGACAATGACCCGCCCGCCGCCATGCGCTATACGGAGGCGCGCTTGTCCTCCATCGCTGAGGAGATGCTCACCGACATCGATCGGCAGACCGTCGCCTTTGCGGAGAATTTTGATGATTCGGAACGCGAGCCCGTCGTCCTGCCGTCGCGCATTCCCAACCTGCTGATCAATGGCACGGCCGGCATCGCCGTTGGTATGGCGACGAATATGCCGCCCCATAATCTGACCGAGGTGTGCGATGCCATCCTGTTCGCCATCAGCCGGTGGCGAGAGACCGCGGAGGGCGGCGAGTTTGATGCCACGCTCGATGAGCTCCATGAATTCATCAAGGGCCCGGACTTTCCGACTGCCGGCATCATCCGTGGCACGGAGGGTGTGCGGAGCGCGTATGCCACCGGACGCGGGCGCGTCATCATTGAGGCGCGCGCCGAGATTCAGGACGGCGAGGGGCGTGGACAGCGCGCCCAGATCGTCGTCACGGAACTCCCCTATCAGGTCAACAAGGCCGCGCTTGTGGAGAAGATGGCGGACCTGGTCCGCAGCAAGCGTCTGGATGGCATCAGCGAGATTCGTGATGAGTCGGATCGGGACGGACTGCGCGTGGTCATCGAGCTGCGGCGTGATGCCGCCGCCCACATCGTGCTCAACAACCTCTTTGAGCACACGGCCATGCGGACATCCTTTTCGATCAACGCGCTCGCCCTCGTGGATGGAGAGCCGCAAGTGCTGCCGCTCAGGCAGATCATCCACCACTTCATCCGATTCCGACGCGACGTCATCATCAACCGCACGCGCTATGAGCTGCGTCGGGCGCAGGATCGCGCCCACGTCCTTGAGGGCCTGCGCATCGCATTGGACAACCTGGATGCGATCATCGGGGTCATTCGCGGCGCGGAATCGGCAGATACTGCGCGCATCACGCTGATTGAGCGCTACACCCTCTCACAGCGTCAGGCGCAGGCGATCCTTGATATGCAGCTGCGCCGTCTGGCCGCGCTGGAACGCCAGAACATCCTGGACGAGCTCGGGGAACTGCGCGGGCGCATCGCCGAGCTTGAGGCCGTTCTGGCCGACCCAACCCGCATCACGGCCGTCGTTCGTGAGGAGATCGAGGAACTCAAGGAGAAACATGGCGATGAGCGGCGCACGGAGATCGATGAGAATGAACTCAACGCCGTCCGCCGCGAAGACCTGATTCCGCACAATGAGGTCGTCGTCACCATTAGCCAGCGCGGCTACATCAAGCGGGTGCTGGCGTCTGCCTATCGCAGACAACATCGGGGTGGCAGAGGCGTGACCGGCGTGACCACGCGCGAAGAGGACATTGTCCAACACCTGCTGGTATGTGATACGCATGACACACTGCTGTTCTTTACGAACCGTGGCCGCGTCACGACACTGCGATGCTTTGATCTGCCCGCAGAGGCATCACGCACGGCGCGCGGCATCCCCGTCGCCAACCTCTTTCAGGGCAGCGCGCTTGCGCCGAATGAGCGGGTCACGATGGTCATGGCCGCGTCCGACCTCTCTGAGCACGATTATCTGGTCTTTGCGACACGCAAGGGTGAGGTGAAGCGGACACCGCTGGAGAGCTTTGTTCGCATCCGCAGCACCGGCAAGAAGGCGATGGATCTTGAAGAGGGCGATGACCTTGTTAGCGTCATCCTGGCGAAGGACGAGGACCAGGTGATCCTCGTCACGGAGCAGGGGCTTGCCATTCGCTTTGAGACAAACGCGTTGAGAGTCGCCTCGGCGACGTCCGGCGGCGTGCGCGGCATCAAGTTCGGCAAGCGCGGAACGGACGATAACGTTGTCGGCGCGACCATCGTCGATCCGGAGAAATATCTGTTTGTGGTGTCAGCGCGAGGGTACGGCAAGAGCACGCGCATGGGGACGGGGGCAGTCACTGAGACGCCGCAGGGCGCCAAGACGGACGGCTACCCCATCCGCAACCGGGGTGGCATGGGTGTCGCCACGTTCAAGGTGCGGAGTGATCGGCACAAGAACACCGGGCTGATTGTGGGCATCGCCGCTGCCAAGCGTGACGAGGAAGTCATGCTTATCTCCAGAAAGGGCATCGTGATCCGCACCACGCTCGACAATGTGCGGCCCACACGCGGCAGAGACACGAGCGGCGTCCACGTTATGCGTATTGAACAGGACGACGAGGTTGTCGCCATTGCACAGTTCCCGGACACGGACGCGCAGGTGGCTGAGACGGAGAACGGGAACGAGGCTGCGTCCAAGAACGGATCACGCGCTCGGACCGCAGGCAAGGCAAAGGCGCCCGCCAAGAGCGCCAGAAACGGCAAGACGGCGACGGCAGAGGCGCAGGAGACCGTTGATGAGCCGGCGGATGAGCCGACGGACGATCTGATTGACGGGCTGCCCGTTGATACAGACGACGAGATGGCGGAGGGCACCCTCGACACTATGGACCCAGATGATGAGGGTGACGAGGAAGAGTAGGCCGCCGCTACTCCTCCTCGAACAGCTCGCGGTAGTAGTCCAACGTCTCGTCGTCGTAGTAGAACGTGGCAGGGTCCCAGGTAAGGTTGGGGCTGGGCGGCGGGTTGCGATTCTCGATACTGCCGCTTATGCGGATGGCATTGTCAGAGTCCGTATTGTGGATGACGAGCAGCGAGCCCCACCGGATATCACACGTTTCCCTGACGCGCCTTCCCTCCCCTGACTCACACGCAGGGTCAACGATTGCCGGATTGTCAAAGTAATCCTGTAAGTCGAATCCCAACGGCAGAACCCCGTAGGCGAAGCGTTCGTCAGAATCCTCTGCCTCCACCCGATAGTGATACCTGCCTGCGGTACAGAAAGGGAAACTCCACGCCCACCGTGCGGCTATGACCTCCTCGAATTCCCGCTCAATAGCGAAGCGGGTTCCAAGAGTGGGGAACATGATGTTTGTGCGGTCGGCGCTGTGTCCATAGCCGAGCGCGTGTCCGAACTCGTGCCAGAGGACATTTTCGACAGTCTCGGCAGTAAACGGGCGCCATTCATCGTGACAGTTGGTGCTTCCTAGTCCAATGCTCAAGACAGACTGATTGATGGCCTGCCCCAAGACGTGGTCACCGTAGTCACGCACCCACTGCACGTGAATATCAGCGGAGGTACTCGACCGCGTTCGCTGTAGTGACGCGCCCGCATGCGTCATAGATTCGAGCCGCCGCACGACGGAATCGACGGCATCATCCACATCCTGCGCGGCATAGTCAGGAAGGGGTTCTAGGTAGAACGATATTTGCCCATGAACAATTCCGCTGAGCGTGGGGTTTGTTCTTGCTAACTCCAGCGCCGTTAATCGCTCAGCCGCAGACCGCCCAATCTCTGCTTGTTCAGCCTGCCCCTCAGCAGCTTCCCGCCGCTGCATTTCTTCCTGGGCGAGTCGTTCGGCTGTTGTAGCCACCGCCTCCGCCGTTGCTCGAAGCAGCGTTTGCCTGTCTGCCTCAGACTCTGCGCGGTCGCTGAGCAACTCCGCGCGCCGTGCTCGCGCCTCTGCTGTCGCGCGGAGGCGTGATTGCCGTTGCGCTTCGGATTCAGCCTGTTCCCGGGCGTCTACTGCGCTCGCCGCCTCCGCCTCGGCCGTTGCCCGGTCAGAGATCTCGCGATTTGCGCGAGCAACCGCGTCGTTCGTTCCTCTAATCGCCTGGTCGCGTTCTGCGACAGCCGTTGCGGCCCTGCTTTCTGCCGCCCTTCGTGCCGCCTGCTCGTCCTCTGCATCCATGGACTGCATGACAGCAAAGATGACGAGAACAGCTATGAGACCGACGACAGGCCATTTCCATCCGGACCCACGGCCGCCTGAATCGTCATCTGAGCCTCTGGGAGGTGGGGGCGGAGCAGCGCTGCCCGTTCTTGCTGGCGCGCCGGGCGGAGTGACCGAATCGTCCCGCTCGCCATACGTCCGGGCGGGACGCCCCCTCCATGAGTACCCGGGATCACGGTCATTTGGATTCATTGTCCAGGAGTTTCTGCAGCCCCGCGTTGCGCAACCCAGTTTGCTTGACGCTCAGTATCTGCCCAAGGTCGTTGCCGGGATATTCGTGCGTGTGTCTTTGATGGTCGTGAAAAGAGTCGTCTTGCCCACCCTTTTGCTCAACCAAACACCGTGGTTCGATTGACGCACACGCTCCCACCCGTCACGTTCAAGCAACCTGATGAGATGGCGGCCAGAGATTTGCACGTTAGGCGGGGACAGCCTCTCGGCGTGGCGGAACGGGAAGCGACTGCGCCTGATAGAAAGCGGATGTATGGCCGTTTTCGTTTTGGAGAGGCAGCGTTACGCTGACCTCATCCGGCTTGAACTCGTGGTAGGAAATGTTGTGCTCCGTGAAGAAGCGCTCCCGTTCGCCAGCATTTTCGAGAAGGTTGAGATGCTCTGCGACGAGGCGGGTCAGGCTATCCTGCACCTCTTCGAGTGAGTCGCCGAACGTGCTCGTGCTGAGTTCCAGACAAACACCGACCCATTGGCCCTCTTCGAGCTCGTACTTGAGTGTCAAGTCAACATAGCCCGGAGGCTCCTCAGGCACGATGATGGTCCTTTCTCCAATTCGGTGCGCCAACCACAGTTCCTGTCTATGACGGCGTGGCGCGCGCAATCACTGTATCACGTTGCGCAAGTTCGGTCATCGCGATGGCCCACCCGATACAACGCAGGACTCGCCCGTCAGGTGCGCGGAGTTGAGTGCACCGGAATGGCTGCTCCCTTCTCTGCACCCGCGCGCTCGTTCATGCCCCACAGCACCCGCTCCGGGGTGAAGGGGGTTTGGTGCAGGCGCACGCCCGTTGCATGGTAGATAGCGTTGCCGATGGCGCCCACCGGCGTGACCAGCGGAATCTCACCCACGCCACGCGCGCCGTGCGGCCCGCCCGGGTTCGGTGTTGAGACGATTACCGGCTCGATCATCGGCACATCAAGCGTCGTCGGCATCCGGTAATCCAGGAAATTCGGGTTGCGGATGATACCCGTTGAGACATCGACGTCATAGACCTCCCACAGCGCCCAGCCGATTCCCTGCGCCGCTCCACCCTGCATCTGCCCCTCCACAGCCATCGGGTTGATGGCGTTGCCGGGGTCCTGAAAGATGGTGAATCGTTTGATCTCCGTTCGGCCCGTATCCTGATCAACGGCCACCTCCGCTATCGATGCCGCAGCCGTTGGCGCGGCCGGCAGACCCGTCGCCATGCCGATGCCTTTGAGCACATCATCGCCGTTGGCCTGAACGGCCGCCGCGCACGCGTCACGCAAGGTCACTGAGCGGTCTGAATCGCGCGCCGTGAATGTCTGATCGGCGTAATCGACGTAGTCGGCGTCAACCCGCAGGATGTCCGCCGCTGTGCCGCGCAGTGTTTCGAGTGCGTCACGCGCCGCAAGCAGGACGGCGGTGCCCGTTGTCAGCGTTGTGCGGCTGCCAAATGAGCCGTCCGTGTGTCCCACGGAATCCGTGTCGCCGCTGCGTACGCTGACCTGCTCCATCTCAACGCCGAGTTCCTCTGCGGCGAACTGCGCCATCGTCGTGCGCGTGCCGGTCAGATCAACGGACCCCGTCGTCACCTCAAAGGTGGCATCCGGGTTGATGACGATCTCCGCGCTTGAGGTGAGGGTCGCTCCACCCCAATAGGCGGCGGCAAAGCCGCGCCCGTGTCCATCCGGCAGCGGGTCAGTCCATGCGGGATGCTCCTTGGCGGCGAGCAGGATCTTCTTGAGGCCCCACACAGGCATGTTGAGGCCGTTGGGGAGCGGATCACCCTCCTCCGTCACATTTGCGAGCCGCAGATCGATGGGGTCCATCCCCAGCTGCTCAGCAAGCTCATCCATCACGACCTCGGTCGGGTAGTTGCCGATGGGGCCGCTCGGGGCGCGATACGCCATTGCCACCGGCTTGTTCGTGACCACGTCATACGCGTCAATGTGCAGATGCGGGAATCGATAATGCGATGCGCCGGTCAGCGCCGCAGTGGCGGAGTGTGTGAACCCCGTCATCGCGCCGGTATCGAGCAGATAGCGGCCCTCGAACGCGGTGAGTGTGCCATCACGCTTCGCGCCGATGCGGAGATTGATGACGTGCGCGCATGTGGGGCCGGAGGCGCGAAAAACCTCCTCTCGCGCAAGCACGAGCTTGACGGGTTGGCGCGCCTTCATGGCAAGCAGGGCTGTGACGAACTCAACGCCAAGCCCCGCCTTGCCGCCGAACCCACCGCCGATCTCCAGCGGCACAACGGTGATGGTGTCCTGCGGCAGGCCGAGGATGATTGATAGCGTGTCACGCAGATTAAAGCTGATCTGGCTCGAGGAATAGACGGTCAAATGGCCGTCCTCCCCCACATCAACGGTGCATGCCTGCGGCTCCAGATACCCCTGGTGGACGGTTCCGCCGCGGAACGTCCGCTCAATGACGATGTCTGATTCGTCGAAGCCCTGCTGAATGTCGCCGCGGCTCAGCTCCACGCGGCGGGCGATGTTGCTGGGCTTGTCGGACGGCCCGCCAGCGAACTCCCACGTATAGAGATCATCGTGAACAAGCGATGATTCCGCCTGCACGGCTCGCTCAACGTCAACAACAGGCTCGATGGGTTCATACTCAACCTCAACCAGGGCGGCCGCCTCCTCGGCAGTCGTCGCA
The DNA here is from genome assembly GCA_965214725.1 of Dehalococcoidia bacterium. Taxonomy (GTDB): domain Bacteria; phylum Chloroflexota; class Dehalococcoidia; order UBA6926; family UBA6926; genus VXMO01. Next base: position 1,118,300 of record OZ243973.1, read on the forward strand.
TCATCCGCCGCGATGGCGGCGACGGCCTGCCAATGGTAGAAGATGCGGTCTTCCGCCATCTGCATGCGGCGTTGGTCTCGCGGTGTCATGGTGATCTCACCGCCAACGGCCTGATTGCTCATGGCGATGTAGGGGAAATCAGCGGATGTGACGACGGCGCGAACGCCGGGCATGGCTGCCGCGCGCGAGACATCGATGCTCAGGATGCGCGCATTGGCGTATGGACTGCGGACCAGTTTGGCGTAGAGCGTGCCATCCGTGGTGTGATCGGCGCCAAAGACTGCCTCGCCGGTGAGGCGCTCCGGGCTGTCAACCCGTTGAACCCCCCGCCCAACAATGCGCGTCCCTTCCTGCTGCTGTGTCTGCGTCATTGTGTACTGCCCTTCGATTTCAACCCATATCACGCTAGAGCCGTAGCTGTTCCCAAAGCTCTTCAATGCTAAGGCCATGGTGTTGGGCGATGCTGCTGAGAAGTGTTGACAATGTACCAACGCGCAGAGCGCGGTGCATGGGCACGGCCTCAAAATGTTCACCGTCGAGCATCGTTCTGATGCGCACGTGGGAACCGCGCTGGCGTACGGGTTCGTAGCCGAACCGACTCAAGGCACGGACGAGTTGCTGTCCGCTAACGTCGCGCGGGAGCCTCACGGCGCTGCCAACACCTCTTGATGAACCATGTAGAGACGAATGATCTTTGGGCGGGGCCCGTCCTCGTCAAAGAAGACGTCAAAAGCCTCGCATATGTTGGCGCGCAGGTCCTCCATGTCATCGCCCTGTGTGTGGATTCCGTGGCCGAGCGCCGAGGCTGTGTAGCCACCGTCCACCTCATCCTCGCGAACCATGAAGATGATCTCGGTATCTGTGCTTGTTGGCATATGCGCGTCCTTTCCCGGCCCAACAATCAATGCGCGTCCCATCACCTCTCCACCCTCACCCCTCCAATTGTACAGACCTGGATGGGCTCGCATTGCTTTGTCGTGCGAGTGTGGCCGCACGCCTAGGCGGGCGGCCATTGGCGCGTTGCGTGTATCGTAGATGAGAGATTGATGGCCGATTGCGCCTGGAGATGCAGCCCGGATATGACGATAACCCCGCTTGATGATGGCTCCGTCACCTCGCCGCGCGGATTCCGCGTCGGCGCCGTCCATGCCGGCATCCGCGCTGATACCCAGCCGGACGTCCTGGACGTGACGATCCTTGCCGCGGATCGTGAAACAACGGGTGCGGCCGTCTTTACGCAGAACAAGGTCACGGCCGCGCCGGTGGTGGTGAGCCGTGAGCATATCGGGCAGGCGTCACCGCGCGCTGTCGTGGTCAATAGCGGCAATGCGAATGCGGCCGTCGGTGATCAGGGACTCGCAGATGCCCGCGCATCCGCGGAGATGGCCGCCCGCAAACTCGGGCTCCGCCCGGAGGAGATGCTTGTTTGCAGCACGGGCGTCATCGGCGTCCCCATGCCGATGCGGGTTATGAGGAGCGCAATCGAGGCGATCGAGCTGAGCGATGAGGCCGGCCACGATTTTGCCCGCGCCATTATGACAACAGATCTGAAACCGAAGGAGCGCGCCGTCACGGTTGAGATTGGAGGCCGTACCGTGACAATCGGCGGCGCGGCCAAAGGCTCCGGCATGATCCACCCGGATATGGCGACAATGCTCGCATTCGTGACGACCGATGCCGCCATCCAGCAGGAGTGCCTGAATCGCATCCTGCGGCGTGCGGTGAGCCGCTCATTCAATATGATCAGCGTCGATGGCGATACGTCGACGAATGACACGTTCATCGTGCTTGCCAATGGCGCCGCCGAAAATGATCCAATCAGCGGCGGAGGCGATGAGGAACTCATGGAGGAGGCAATCACCCGTGTGGCGATGGAGCTCGCAAAGGACATTGTGCGTGATGGTGAGGGGGCGACGACTCTGATTGAGATACATGTGAGCGGCGCGCGGACGGATGAGGATGCGCGGCAAGCAGCCCGCGTCATCTCCACATCGCCGTTGGTCAAGACGGCCGTGTTCGGCAATGACCCGAATTGGGGCCGCGTGATGATGGCGCTTGGGCGCAGCGGGATCGACATGCAGGAATCCCGCGTCACGCTGCGTTTCAATGACATCACCGTGTTGGAGAATGGGCAAGCCGTCCCGTTTGACCGCGCGGCGGCCGTTGAGCGGATGAGGCAGCCGGAGGTGCGCTTTGACATCGCGCTGTCCATCGGTGATGGCTCCGCGACGGCATGGACGTGCGATTTCTCGTATGACTATGTGCGCATAAATGGCGAATATACGACATGACGTTCATGAGAGTGATGCCGCCGCCGCACGCCTATTCGGTACACTGGTAGTCTGAATGGGTTGCGCGGAAGGCGAAGGCCGGACGGGAATGGCAGACACGACACGCATCATCGTGAAGATTGGCGGCAATGCTCTGGGACCGGATGACACGACGTTTCGAGACTTGGTTGCCCTGCAGCGGCAGGGTGTTCAGCCCGTTGTTGTTCACGGCGGCGGGCCTTTGATCTCTCAATGGCTCGACCGGCTGGGTGTCGAGTCCACCTTCGTGCGCGGCCTGCGTGTGACGAGTGATGAGGCAATGGATGTTGTCACTGCCGTTCTCTGTGGCGTGGTGAATACACGCATCGTGGCGGCCATCGGCGAGGCGGGCGGCCGTGCAGTTGGGCTGACGGGCGTGGATGACGCGCTCATCACGGCCGAGATTCACGACCCGGAGCTTGGCCGCGTTGGGGAGGTGGCCTCCATCAGGACGGATCTCATTCTCGATTTGATCCAGCAGGGCTTTATCCCCGTCATCGCGCCCGTCTCCGTTGATGCGCATGACAGTGCGCGTTCTCTGAACGTCAATGCAGACTCCGTGGCGGGCGCGTTGGCGGGCGCGCTTGAGGCAGACCGCGTTATCTTTATGACAGACGTGCCCGGTGTATTGGACGCTGATGGGGCAGTGATGTCACCATTGTCGGAGGAACGGGCACGTGAATTGATTGACGATGACATCATCACCGGAGGCATGATTCCCAAAGTGACGGCCTGCCTGAATGCTTTGGCACATGCTGACGCCGCGCAGATCATTGATGGCCGCGCACCGAGTGCCCTGCGTGATGCCCTTGTCCATGACACGGGCACCCGTATTGTGCGAGACATGGAACATGCCGCGAAGGCAGGAGCAATAGTGTGAGTTTCCTGGACGAATTTGAGCGGCGTGAGCCGCCCCGCCTCTCTTCTATCTTGACCTGGGCCATTCCCCTGGGGGCGTTGCTGCTCCTTTGGATCGGTGGAACAATTGCCGCCAATGTGTATGTCGATTGGCTCTGGTTCGATAACCTCGGCTATCTGTCCGTCTTTACGACCATTCTCACCACGCGTGTCGCCCTGTTCGTGCTCGGCGCGCTCGTCTTCGGCATCCTCTTCGCGGTCAACGTTTTTCTGGCGCAGCGCTACTCACCCAAGGGGATCTCACCTGAGGCCGCCCTCAACATCCCGTCCGAGGCGCTGACATGGGCGCGGAGGCTGATCGTCATCGGCCTCATCGTGGCCGGCCTGCTCCTGTCCATCGTCTTTGGCACCGCCGCGTCCGGTTACTGGGAGACGGCCCTCCGTTTCACAAACGCGGAGCTGTTCAATCTGACTGACCCTCTCTACAGCCGCGATGTTTCGGCGTATCTCTTTGACCTGCCGTTCTACCGATTCCTGCAGGGATGGGCGTTGGGTGTCGTTATCGTCAACGCCCTCTTTGCGGTGGGCATCTACGCCATCAATTTCGCCTTGGGCGGATTCCAGTTCTCGCTGACACCCACCCTCCGCGCGCATCTCTCCGCGCTGGGCGTGCTCTTTTTCCTGCTCTTGTCGATCGGGTACTGGCTGAGCCTACAGGAACTCCTGTACTCGGCGCGGGGCGCCGCATATGGCGCGGCCTACACGGACGTTGTCATCCGCCAGCCAGCGTTGCAGGCCCTGATTGTCATCAGCATCATCGTCGCCATCCTGCTTGCCGCCAACGCCTTTCTGCGGTGGCAGATGCTGCCATTTGCCGCCATCGGTGTCTGGTTCCTTGCGCTGACCATCGGGACAGGCCTCCTGCCCGCCGCCGTCCAGCGGTTCCAGGTCCAGCCCAATGAGTTTGAGCGCGAGCGGACATACATTGAACGCAGCATCGAGATGACGCGAGAAGGCTTTGCGCTCAACCGCATTGAAGAACAACCCTATGATGCGAACCCGGAGAGCATCACCGGTGACATCGTCGGTGAGAATCCGGGCACCTTTGACAATATCCGGCTGTGGGATCACCGGCCCCTGCGAGACATCTACAATCAGATCCAGTTCTTCCGCCTGCAATACTCCTTCTTGGATATCGATATTGATCGCTACACGATCGATGGCGATTATCGGCAGGTGATGGTCGGCACCCGTGAGTTGGTGCAGTCACAGCTTGACCCGCAGGCGCAGACGTGGGTGAACGAGCGGCTGCAATACACGCACGGCTATGGCGCTGCAATGAGCCCGGTCACGGAGTTCACGCAGGATGGGCTGCCAGAGTTCTTCCTGCAGGACATCCCGCCGGAGCCGGTCACGGGCGCGCCGCACGTGGACGTCCCACAGGTCTATTTCGGGGAGGCAACCGATGACTGGGTCATCGTCCGCAGCACGACACCGGAGTTCGACCACCCCACGGATGCGGGGCCTGTGTATCAGTCCTTTGAGGGGAACGGCGTATCCATCAGCGGACTGTTCTCCCGCATCCTCTTTGCGTGGCGTTTCACAGACCTGAACATCCTCATTACGGGCGCGATTACTGAGGAGAGTCAGATCCTCTATTTCAGGGACATTCAGGATCGTGTGAGCCACCTCGCGCCGTTCCTCGCGCTCGACTCTGACCCCTACATCGTTGTGGCGGACGGGAAGCTGTATTGGGTGCAGGATGCCTATACGATCAGCGATCGTTTCCCATATTCAGAGCCGGCGCCGGGCGGTTTCAACTACATCCGCAACAGCGTCAAGGCCGTTATTGACGCCTATGACGGCTCCGTTGATCTCTACGTGGCTGATGAATCGGATGGCATCATCCGGACGTACCGCAGTGTGTTCCCGGACCTGTTCAAGCCGATGAGCGAGATGCCGGAGTCGCTCCGCTCACATCTGCGCTATCCCGAGGATTTCTTTACGATTCAGGCGGACAAGTACCTGAAATTCCACATGACAGACCCGCAGGTGTTCTATAACCAGGAGGATCTCTGGAACTTCCCGCTGGAGCTGTTCTTCAGCGACGCTGCACAGGTCATGGAGCCCTACTACCTCATCATGGGCCTGCCCGGTGAGGAGAAAGAAGAGTTTGTCCTGATCATGCCATTCACGCCGGACGGCAAGCCGAATCTGGTGGGGTGGCTTGCTGCACGCAACGATGGTGAAAACTACGGATCACTCATCGCCTATACCTTCCCGAAGGAACGGCAGATCGATGGCCCGCAGCAGGTGGAGGCTCGTATTACAACCAACCCGGACATCTCACAGCAATTCACTCTGTGGGACCAGGCCGGCTCCAACGTTCTGCGCGGCAACCTGCTCGTCATCCCCGTTGGCGACAACCTCATCTATGCGGAGCCGATCTACCTCAAGGCGGAGGATATCGATTATCCGCAGTTGACGCGCGTCGTCCTTGTTCAGCAGGGTGAGGAGCCCGTCATGCTGCCATCGCTCGACCAGTCCCTCAGGAACCTGCTCGCGCGGCAAGGCGGCACAACGGCTATCCGCGAGACGCAGCAGGAAAGAGACGAGGAAGGTGTAGTGCTACCCGCCATCCAACAACTCCTGCCTGAAATTGATGCTCTTCTGAACTCCACGGATGAGCTCGCGAAACAAATTGAAGACATTAGGCAGACCATTAATGAGGCATTGCAAGATTCCGAAGTGGATGAAGCCGATGAGGAAGCGGATGCGGAGGAATCCGCCGCGTAGAATCTACGCCAGAGCAATGCCCTCTGACTCGGCCGCCCGCGCCATCGCCTGATCAAGCGTGGCCAGTTGTGCACCGCGCCGAACTGCCAACTCGATAAAGACCGCGTCATAGAATGACAGTTGATGTTGTCTGGCCAAGGCGATAACAGTGTCGAAATCAGGTGGGGCGTCAGTTTCAATCGGTAAGTCGTTCCACTGACTAAGGCGACGGTCACCGTCTGACCGGGAGATTCGCCCACGTCTTTCGGCAACAATGATGGTGTTCCGCACCTCATAGTGCCAAATGCGCGGGACAACTCCGCCCGTGTCAGCGAGGAGTTCGACTACGCGGTCGACGCGATCCTTGAATTCGAGCTCAAGCAGAATCCACGCGGTGGCTACGGAGGTATCGACAACGAGGGCGCTCATCTTAGGCGCGGCCCTCGCTGATCCATTCCCGAATCTCTTCGAGCGTCACTCGGCCATGTGCCCAGTCAGCCTGGTCACTTTCCAGCAAGAATTCCTGGACAGCCACTTTCCGGCGCGCCCGCGCATCATCCGCTGTGTCACCCGGATTTGTGGTGGCGCCGTTGGGCTCCGGCGGAGTCAGCCGCGCGACTTCCCTGCCGTCACGTGTGATGGCCAACGTCTCGCCCCGCTCCGCATCGTCCACCAACTCAGAAAGCCGCTCCTGAGCCTCAGCGACACTGACTTCTCTGTCTGTCATGAGCATCCATCCTTACTGCACACCGGGAACCACCATCTCGCGCGAACCAACTCGTCGCTGACCGGAATGCACACTAGAGTATACCTAGACCGTCCTCATGCGGGCTCATGCTCCTTGCCCTGTCCGCGCACGGCAGCTAGGAGATTCGCCGGCTCCGCAACCGCCACACGATACCACGTGCCGGCCGGGATGATGGACGCGCTGGCAGCCCTTCGAACGCGTGCCCTGTCGCCTGGCACTCCTAAACGGTACGATAGTCGATATGGCAAACGCGTGAGGGCAGGAGAACCCTCCACCACGCACGCAGCAAGCACTGGAGTGAATGCGATGAGCATAGCGAAGGATTGGCAGGAGAAAGAGTCCAAGTACTACATGCAGACCGTGCGGCGTGTGCCGGTGACGCTGGTGCGCGGCAAGGACAGCACGGTGTGGGACGCGGACGGACGCGAGTACCTGGATTTCGTTGGTGGCTGGGCAACGGCGACACTCGGGCATTCCCACCCCGCAATGGTGGAGGCCATTACGGAGCAGGCCGCCACGCTCATCCAGACATCCAATGCGTTCTACACGATCCCGCAGATCGAACTCGCGCAGCAGCTCATCGACAATTCGTGCATGGACCGCGTCTTCTTCTGCAATAGCGGGGCGGAGGCCGTTGAAGGGGCGATCAAGGTGGCGCGTCGCCACGGCGCTCTCCATAAGGACGGCGCCTTTGAGATCATCACCGCGTTGGAATCATTCCACGGCCGCACCATGACAACCGTTGCGGCAACCGGCCAGCCCCACTATCAGGACGGGTTCAAGCCGCTGACACCCGGTTTTGTGCATGTCCCGTTCAATGACATCGCCGCAATTCGGGAGGCGACGAGCGAGCGCACCGTCGCCGTTATGCTGGAGCCCGTCCAGGGTGAGGGCGGTGTGAACGTCCCCGATCCGGAGTATCTCCCCGCCGTGCGCGCATGGTGTGATGAGAATAATCTGCTGCTCATCTTTGACGAGGTTCAGACGGGTGTCGGCCGACTCGGACACCTTTTCGGCTACCAGGCATTCGGTGTTGAGCCGGATGTGATGACGTTGGCGAAGGGTCTGGGCGGCGGCGTGCCCATCGGCGCATTTCTGACAAAAGACCATTCGGATGCGTTGACCTATGGCGACCATGGCTCAACGTACGGCGGCAATGTCCTGACAACAGCCGCCGCGCTCGCCGTTGTGCGAACCGTCCTTGATGAGGATATTCCGGGCCGTGTGCGGACCTCCGGCGAGCGTCTGATCAGCGCGCTCAAGGCCATCGCGGATCGGCAATCATCCATTACAGAGGTACGCGGGATGGGGATGCTCGTCGCCGTGGAATTCAAGGACGAGATTGCAGGGGATGTTCTGGAGGCGTGTGTGGAGCGTGGTCTTCTGGTCAATCGCGTGCGCCCCAACGCCCTGCGTCTCATGCCGCCGCTCACGCTGACGGACGATGACATGGACAAGGGCATCGCCATTCTGGAGGAGGCCATTGCCGCCGTGACCGGCTAAGAGGCCCTGGCTACCGCATATACTACGTGCGCAGAGGCAACCACGTTGTGATTCTCTTGGGTGGTGGTGATAAGAGCAGTCAGCGAAGAGACATTAGGAGTGCTCAGCAGCTTGCACTCGACCCCGGGATACTGGAGGAACGGTTATGGTCAAGCTAGAGTTGCGGGAGTGGGACCCGGCACGAGGAATCGACTCGGACGAGGAGCGGGCTCTCTATCTCGACTACGCCCTTGAGGACGATTTCCCCCCTCTTATCCTCAGAGTTCTTGGGGATATTGCGCGTTCGAAGGGCATGGAGAAGAAGGCCCTTGAGGCCGGGTTGCATCCCGAATACCTCATCGTTGGCTCACAGTTCCACGAGGAACCAGACCTCTCCACCTTTCTTGCCATTGTCAAGGCGCTTGGGCTGCGTCTCCACGCCGGCACCGCCTAACCCCGTCCACCGCCGCGTCCTATGGCCACAAGCATGATGGTGTGATGTCTTGCTTGAGGGGCAGAACAATATCCGCATCGTCACGACGGTCGAATATGATCGGTGGTATAACCGCTTGCGTGACGGGCGAGCCAAACGTCGCATCAATATACGAATTGAGCGTCTGCGGAACGGGAATCCTGGCGATGTTGCACCAGTGGGTGGGGGCGTGTCCGAATTGCGAATTCATTATGCGCAGGGATACCGGATATACTTCACCAGACGAGGGACCACGGTGATAGTGCTTCTCGTCGGTGGTGATAAGAGCAGCCAAGCTGAAGACATCCGAAATGCGCGGGCCATCGCGCGCGATGTGGACGAATGGGAGGATCTGTGAAGGCACGCGTCACACTCAATCAGTGGGACCCCGCCGTGGATCTGTATAACGATGACGAGCGTGCAGATTTCTTTGAGGCCGCCCTTGAAGAGGATCATCCCCCAACGATTGTCGCCATTCTGGGGCATATCGCTCGCTCAAAAGGTCTGGAGCGGGAGGCTCTAGCGGCCGGTCTTCCCCCTGAGGCCCTCGATCTCGACAAGAGAATTGAGTCAATCCCAGACCTCTCCACCTTTCTTGCCATTGTCAAGGCGCTTGGGCTGCGTCTCCACGCCGGCGCCGCGTAACCCCGTCCACCGCCGCCGTGACTGGCCGTACGGGAGCGCTCTCAGCGTGCGCTCTGACGTGAGATTTGGTATCCTTGACTTTGTTTCGCTGGAGCAATGCCCAGGGAGCCGGGCTTGATGCCACCGTCGGTGAGAGTGGACGACGATAAATTGCATGACGCCTGTGGCGTCGTGGGTATCTACCTACCGGGCGGAGATGCTGCGCGGGCTGCGTTTTTCGGTATCTTTTCCCTTCAGCATCGTGGTCAAGAGAGCGCCGGCATCGCCGCGTCTGATGACAACCAAGATCTCCATCTCTACCGCGGGCTCGGGCTTGTCAACCGTGTTTTTGACGAGCACACCCTGAATGTTATCCCGGGCAGCCTGGCCATCGCCCACACGCGCTACTCCACCACCGGCGCCTCCACGCTTGCCAATGCACAGCCGATCCCGGCGAGCGGCCCACTTGGCGAGGTACTCCTCGCCCACAACGGTAATGTCGTCAACGCTGAGCTGCTCCGTGGAGAGGCGCTTGAACTGGGCGCGCAATTTGTCACATCGACAGACTCAGAGGTCGTCGCCCAACTCATAGCCGTCCTGCCCGGGACAACGTGGGAAGAGAAGATCGCAGCCGCCATGCTCCGTCTGGAGGGCGCATACAGCCTGACAATCCTGACCAAAGAGGCGGTCTATGCCGTGCGAGACCCCCACGGGTTTCGCCCGCTGAGCCTCGGCAGGGTTGGTGATGCGGGTTGGATGGCCGCGTCAGAGACGTGCGCCCTTGAGAACGTCGGCGCCGATTTCGTTAGAGAGGTCGAACCGGGCGAGATTGTACGCATTGACGCGGATGGCATCCACTCCACCTTTGGCCGCCGTGAGCCGCAATCCCTCTGCATCTTTGAGCATATCTACTTCTCGCGTCCGGACTCCGTTTTGGGGGGCCGGCGGGTGTATCTGAGCCGGGAGGCGATGGGCAAGGAACTCGCGCAGATGCACCCCGTTGAGGCTGACATCGTCACCGCCGTTCCGGATTCTGCCACCGCCGCCGGCATCGGGTATGCCCACGGCTCCGGCATCCCCTTCTTTGAGACACTGGTCAAGAACCGCTACGTGGGACGCACGTTTATTCAGCCTGACCAACGCCTGCGGGAGGAGGGGGTGCGCCTCAAACTCACCCCGCTGCGCGAGATTATCGAAGGGAAGCGGCTTATCGTCGTCGATGATAGCATCGTGCGCGGCACGACGACCCGCCGGCTTGTTGACCTGCTCCGCAACGCGGGGGCGAAAGAGATCCACCTCCGTGTCTGCGCCCCCCCCATTCGCTACCCCTGTCACTATGGCATTGATATGCCGAATCGGACCGAGCTTCTCGCCTCAGAGCGCAGCGTTGATGAGATTCGTGACGAACTCGGCGTCGAGAGCATCGGTTTCCTTGATGTGCCCGGCCTCTACCGGTCCGTCGGTGAGGAGGGACCGGGATTCTGCACGGCCTGCTTTACGGGCGAGTACTCGGTGCCCGTTCAGGTTGAGTTGGACAAATTCGTATTGGAGCGGCTCCCCCTGCGTGTCTGATTCGGAATCAATCTACTCAGCGGCCGGCGTCGACATCGGCGCAGGCCAAGAGGCCGTGCGGCTGATGCGCCCGTTCGCGCAGGCCACCTACAACAGCCGTGTTCTGGGTGACATCGGCGGCTTTGGCGGCCTCTTTCGGCTTGATTCATACCGAGAACCCATCCTTGTCGCAAGCGCGGACGGTGTTGGCACCAAGATCACAATCGCCAAGCAGGCCGGGTCGTTGAGCAGCATCGGCGCAGACCTCGTCAACCACTGCATCAACGATATCTGGGTGCAGGGCGCCGATCCCCTCTTTTTCCTGGACTATATCGCTGCCGACACACTGAACCCGCATGAGGCGGCGGAGATTGTACGCGGCATGGCAGAGGCATGCGCCGCCGTCGGGTGCGCCCTGATCGGTGGTGAAACGGCCGAGATGCCGGGCACGTATCGTGAGGGGCATTATGATGTTGCCGGATTCATCGTCGGCGGCGTGGAGCGCTGGGATCTGCTTGACGGCAGCGGCATCCGCGCCGGTGATGTGCTCGTCGGCCTCCCGTCCACCGGCCTCCATACGAATGGCTACTCGCTTGTCCGGCGCGTCTTTGAGCTTGATGAGCGCCCGGAGCGCCTGAATGACAGGCCGGCGCAGCTGAATGGACAGACACTCGGTGAGGCGCTGCTGGCCGTGCATCGCCCCTACTACCAGGAGTTGAAGCCGGTGCGGCGCCGTATCCAAGGGCTTGCGCATATCACCGGCGGCGGCTATGCGGGAAACGTGCCGCGTGTGGTGCCGGAGACGCTGCGCGCCGTTGTTGATTGTGGCGCATGGGATGTCCCGCCCATCTTTCAGCTCATCAGTGACGTGGGGGGCGTGCCGATGACGGAGATGTATGACGTGTTCAATATGGGAATGGGCATGATTGCCGTTGCCCGTCCGCAGGATGCGTCCATGGTGATGTCCGTTATGCCGGGCAGCAAGCCGATTGGCACAATTGAGGAACGGCCACCGGGCGGCGAGCCCATCATCCTCAGAATGGAGCGAGAATGACACTCCGGGCAATCATCGCCCCGTCTGACAAGGATGGCGCGGACACCCTCGCGCATGGCCTGACCGGCCTTGGGTGGGAGGTGTATGCGACGGGCGGCACCCATCGGTTCCTGTCCGGCGCAGGGGTTGACGCCCATCACATCGAGGATCTGACCGGGTTCCCTGAGATACTCGGCGGCCGCGTCAAGACCCTGCATCCCCGTGTGCATGGCGGCATCCTCGCCAAGCGTGAGGAGCCTGATCATGTGGCGCAGATGCAGGAACATGGCATCGGGGCCATTGACCTTGTTGCCGTCAATCTCTACCCGTTTGCGGAAACGATCTCCCAGCCCTCCGTCACGCTGATGGACGCGCTCGAGCAGATCGACATCGGCGGCCCGACAATGGTCCGCGCCGCCGCCAAGAACTTCCCGGCCGTGATCGTCCTGATTGACCCCGCCGATTATGCCCCCGTTCTTGAGATGCTCCGCGCCGGCATTGTGCCCGTCTCTGAGCGGCGCCGCCTCGCCCGCAAGGCCTTTGAGCATGTATCTGCTTATGACACGGTTATCGCCGCCTATCTGACCCAGGACATGGGAGCGGCCGGCATGGGTGATGAATCCGCCGCGCTCCCCGCTACGCGCACAGTGCCACTGGAGTCGGTTCAGTCCCTCCGCTACGGCGAGAACCCCCATCAGGCGGGCGGGCTCTATCACGTCAACGAGCCGGGCCGCCCCATGCAGGGCATCCCGTCCGCCCGCCAGATTCATGGGCGTGAAATGTCCTTCAACAATATTCTTGATGCGGACGCCGCATGGAACGTCGTCTGCGATTTCCCGGATGCCCCGACGGTGGCCATCATCAAGCATGGGAACCCGTGTGGGCTTGCCACCGCCCCTGACCTCGCCACCGCGTTCAGCCGCGCCCTTGCCGGCGACCCCGTATCCGCGTTCGGCGGCATCATTGCGGCTAATCGCCCGGTTGATTCAGCGACGGCGCAGGCGATCAATGAGGCGTTCTATGAGATTGTCATCGCGCCGGCGTATGACGATGACGCCCTCTCCATCCTCACGCAGAAGCGCAATCTGCGGCTCTTGGAGATGGGCGAGGCATCTGCGCCGGGACCGTCACTAGACATCCGCACTGTGCGGGGCGGATTCCTTGTGCAGGCGGCTGATATGGGCGAGATGGGGGAGTGGCAGACGGTGACGGAGCGCACGCCGACGGATGCCGAATCGGCCGACCTCCGCTTCGCATGGAAGGCGGCCCGCCACGTGAAATCCAACGCCATTGTGATTGTCAAAGACGGCGCGCTGCGCGGTATGGGCGCAGGGCAGCCGAACCGCCTCATCAGCGTGGAACTCGCCCTGAAGCTGGCGGGGGACGCGGCACACGGCGCAGCGCTCGCCTCTGACGCCTTCTTCCCGTTCGCGGACGGTCTGGAGATGGCGCTGGCCGGGGGCGTGTCGGCGGCCGTTCAACCCGGCGGATCCGTCCGCGATGATGATGTCATCGCCGCCGCCAATACGGCCGGCGCGGCCATGGTCTTCACCGGCATCCGCCATTTCCGTCACTAGGCGGCGCAGATATGACCGACGCCGATTCACCAGCAGCTTCGGACGCACTGCCCACCGTGGACATTGTCATCCCTGTCTACAACGAGGAGCACTCACTGCCGTCCTGCATGGAGCGCCTGCTGCCGTTCTGTCGTGAGAACCTGACCGCGTATCGGTGGCGTGTTGTTGTTGCCGATAATGGGTCCATCGATGGCACGCTGGAGGTGGCGGAGGCGCTGTCCGCACAGTATGTCGGTGAGGTTGGCGTCGTGCACCTCGAGCAGAAAGGGCGCGGCAGGGCGCTCAAACGGGCATGGGGGGAGAGCGACGCCGATATTCGCGCGTATATGGACGTTGACCTCTCGACGGATATCACGCATATCCCGGAGCTGCTCGACGCGATTCGGGACGGGCATGATGTGGCGACGGGCTCCCGCCTGAAACGGGGCGCGCGGACGACGCGCTCATTCAAGCGTGAGTTCGTGTCGCGATGCTACAACCTGATGATCAAGTCCGTATTCTGGAGTGGATTCTCAGACGCGCAGTGCGGATTCAAGGCGATCAGCCGCCGCACGGCTGAGAACCTGCTGCCGCTCATCAGGGACAATGCCTGGTTCTTTGATACGGAGCTGTTGCTGTTGGCGGAGAAGAATCGCTATCCCATCGCTGATTTCCCTGTCGGCTGGCAGGAAGACCCGGACACCCGCGTCAAAATAGTCTCCACAGCGTGGGAGGATATCAAAGGCCTAGCCCGCCTACGCATCAAAGGCAGGCCGCGCGCGGGGTGAGGGGCTACCATTCCTTGAGAATGTGATCAGCGATTGGGATGGCGATGTTGGCTCCCCGGGGATTGCCGACCGCGAACATCAATTCAAAAAGCGGTGAGTTCCTTGAATTAGTCAATACCGCTCTTGTTGGCGCAACCTCAGCAAAGATGCTACGCAACTTTTGCTTGTATGCATGTGCAATCTGGTTTTGCGGCTCTCTCTCCACACTCTCTACTTCTCCGAACAGCGTTTGCTGGATTTCCTCCCTGTATAGACCTTCCCAATCTTCCCTAGAGCCAAAAATGCGGTCAAGCTGGCGAGAGAGTTTCTCATTTGGGCGCTTATCCTTGTCCATCATTCTCGATATGGCATTCAGCGGGAAGAGTATCCAACAGTCAATCCGCTGTGTCTTGGCAATTGCAGCGACCGTTTCCCAATTTACCTCAGTAGCGTATGGATCGAGGAACACGACCGCACGGTCATTGCTTCTGAAGTCTGAGCAGATTTTGGGTAACTCCTCATTCGCATCACCGCGGATTAGTTCTATACGCCTGCCAGTATGCTGTTCCCCAAGAGCGCGCAAGGAATCTACGAACTCAGCCTCCTTCTCGATAAAGATAAGACGGTCAAATTGCTTGTCCTCAACCTCGATAGCGATTGCCGCCGAACCCTTACGCAAGTCGTCGAAGTCTAAGTAGCTTAGCGATACGCTATTCTCATGGCTGCGGTACCAACCGCTTCCAGCGAAGGCGTCCACGTAGATCAGGGTGAATGGTTGCGCCTTTAGAGCGGTCGTATAGGCATCGAGATATTGGCGCAGAATCTCCAGCTTTTCCTCCGTCCATGAGCCGCCGAAACTCGGGTTCTGGGTCATCGTCTAGGCTACTGCCGGCATGCCCTGCCACAATTGGCCATCCAAGAGCGCCTTATCCCCTGAGCGCTTGCCGCGGCGGCCACCCCACTGCTTGAAGAAGAAGGGGACGCGCGCATCTTCAGATTGTCGGAGCAGAGAGGCTGCCCATTCCTCCTCCATTGGGCGGGCTCTCGGGCCGCTCTCGCCGCCTGCGATGACCCACTGTAGGGTGCCATCACTCAGCCAGTGTGTCAGGTCCAGCGCGCCGAGCAGCGGCTCTGCGGAAACGAACCGAATCGTGGCCGGAATCCGACCCAACACCGTGAGGCGAGGCGCATATCGCTGGTTCTCGACAGATGTCCCGATCCACACGTTAGACGGCCACTCACCAAACTCGTGCTTGCCGTACTCCTCCCACCACCCTGCCGCCCGTCCCGGCCGCTTGGTCAACACCTGGAATCTGTGCTGATTCGCCTCACACATGACGCGGAAAACGTCCGAGATGAACGAGAATTCCACCTGCGTATGGAAAAGATCGGACATGCTGTTGACGAAGACGAGGCGAGGCTTCATCCACGTGAGCGGAGCAGAGAGCCGCTCAGGAAGCGTCCGCACCGTGTCAGGCGTGCCCCCGTAGCCCGGAACGCCCATTGCGTGGAGGCGCGGATACAGCGCGAACATATAGCAGTTGTCGCAACCCGGCGAAACGCGCGTGCAGCCCGTCACGGGATTCCATGTCTCATCCGTCCATTCAATCGATGATGCCACCGGCCTCTCCCCGTAAGCTTGCTGCGCTATGTCCGAAAATAGAACAAATGTATGCTAAAGTCAAGCCTGCTCTATCGGGTGGCGCCTCCTACCCCTTACCCGCCGGTGCCGGGTTGGGCTATGAATGGGATCAGGCCGCTTAGCGCGACGGCTAGGCCGATGAAGACCATGACCACGATGACGAGAATGCGGGTGATTGACCATCCCTCCCCCCGGCGCCGGCGTGGCCGACGGCGAGGCTGCTGACGGCGCATGCCCGTCGGCGCGTCCATCGACGGTGTCCCCTCACGGACGCGCAGCCGCTCAAGGAATGACCGCCGCTCACCGCGGTTGCCGCCCGAATTTGGCTGCCCTCCGCGTCGTGTCCGCCCATCGCGGCCGCTGCCGTCCTGCCGTGGTGGCTGATTTCGTCGTGTGCTCATGATTCAATACTACCCTGTCTCGTCGAGTTTTCTCTAATGTCGGCCGGTTGGGATCCCTCTCTCTGTTCGGCGCGCCCGCTGACACACAGCATCGCCTCGTGCTTGGTCAGGCAGGCGAGGCGCAGCCCTTTCGGCAGATCAATCTGCGAGCCGGTGCGCCCCATGATAATCATCGCGTCCATGTCCACATAGTTGCGTCGACTCACCCCCTGCGATGAGTCGAGGAGAGTCGTGATGCACCGCTCAAGGACGACATGCCTCAGCGCGATATGTGCCTCGCGCAGGACATCCCGGTTGATGCGAACCGACTGCCCGTCCGGGGCGGGCACGCATGCAGTCTGCCATACCGGGTTGGCCTGAGATTCCACGTAGTTCAGCGCGGTGCGCGCATCCGTCGACGCCCTCGCCAGCGCATCCGTCGCGCCCTCCCTGATCTGCTCCATCAGCGGCAGGAGCTCATGCCGCACGCGGTTCCGCAGGTGAGCAGGGTCGGCATTGGACGCATCATGTCGAGGCCGGAGCCGCTTTCCGCGCAGATAGCGCATCACCTGCCCCCGCGTGACACCGAGCAGCGGGCGGATAATCGGGACGCGCCCCCCGTTCGGCAGGGTGAATGGGGAGTCGCCATGCTCCGCCATGCCGGCCAGCCCGCGCAGCCCGGCCCCGCGCAGCAGATTGAGCAACGCCGTCTCAATCTGATCGTCCTTGGTGTGCCCAAGCGCGATGGTGTCTGCTTTGTGAGCGTCTGCCTCGTTCAGCATGGCGTGGTGGCGAACCCGGCGCGCCGCCTCCTCCAAGGACAGCCCCTCTTCGCGGCGGAGCCCCTGCACGTCCACGCGCTGAACGGTCACCGGCACGCCCCACCGCGCGCACAAACGGCGCACATAGGCGGCATCACCGCGCGACTCCGCTCTCAAGCCATGATCGATATGGACGGCTCGGAGTTCGAGGCCGCACTCGTCCCGCACGTCGACAAGGCCGGCGAGCAGCGCCGTGGAGTCCGGCCCGCCGGATACCCCCACAAGGACACGCGCCCCGCGCCGCGCATAGCCGCCGGCCACAAGCGCGTCACCCACATGGTGTGAAAGAGCCGATTCGGGTGGGTGATGATCTGCGGCCATGACGTTGTGCCGCGTCGTCAGGGGGTGTCAGCAGGCGCTGGCGACACATTGAGGCTCGTCAGCGCCCACTGCAGCTCTGCGGACGACCCGATGACGTTTGGGGCGCGCGACACGAGCAGGCTGAACGTTCCGGGCGTGATGCGCAGCCGTCCGTAGTTGGAGAGCGGCATCCCAAGCGCGCGGCACATGACGGAATACAGCGCAAAGGCGTGAGAGACGATGATCACGTTTGCCTGTGCGTCATGGGCTCGGGCGACGGACTCCACAACGCTCCATGTCCGCTCTTGGAGCGTGCCGAGCGTCTCGCCGCCATCCGGGAACTGCGCCGTGGCCGGGTCACGCGTCCAATGTTCAAAGAAATCCGGGAACAGGGCGCGCATGTCACGCAGGGGAGCGCCATCCAGCGCGCCAAAGTCCAACTCGAGCAGGTTATCGTCAGTCGTCACGCCACACGCGTGCGGCGCGGCGATGGCCTCCGCCGTGCGGAGCGCGCGTTGGGATGGGCTGGAGAGGATGGCGGCCACGCTCATCGAGGAGAAGGCGCGTGACAACGCCTGCGCCTGTTGCAGGCCGGCCTCGTTCAGCGGAATATCAGCCCGCCCCTGCGCACGCCCGCCGCGATTCCACTCCGTCTCCCCATGCCGCACCAGATACAGATTCATGGCTAGCTGTCGTCCTCATCCTGATGGTCCTGCCATGCCGCATAGATGGCCTGCACGAGGGAGGTTAGTCTCTCTCTGTGGGTTTCCCATTCAGGCGCGGAGAGGTGGAACTGAATCTCAGTCTTGGGATGGCTGTCCAATGCATCTCGGTTTCTTGGGTACGTCACAAATGGAATGGTACGAACCGGCTCTCTGAACTCATCCAGACACAACGTCTTGGCGCGTGAGAAGAAGACCACGCTTATCGTGTCCTCTTTCCACGCATCAATTCTGGCAAACTGCTGGGGGCTGCGCCCCTGCGGAAGTTGCACGCGGAGTCCATAGCGGTCTGTGCGTTCTGTCGATACAGGCCAATTCTCAGCGAACATGCCGCGAACCTCATCGACGAGACTGCGCGTTCCATACTGCTCCATATTCTCCTCGAGAACGCGATCTAACTCTGCCTGCGACCGGCGGCCCCGTCCGGAGCGGCGTGCAGGTTCCGCCCCGGCCTCCACCTCCACCTGCTTAGCGAGGATGGTTTTACCCTCGTAGCTAAACGCATGAAAGGTCAGCAACGAAATATCCATGCCGCTGTTCTGTGCTAGGAACCGCACCATCCGCTCTGTGGTGTAGTCGGTGCCCAGCCCGACAAGCACCATGCGCAACGGCTTTAGGTCTTCCAACTCGCCGGACCGCTCCTCGCCATACCACTCGTGAAAGTTCTCTATCTTGTCGATGCCACGAGCGCCCGATTGTTTTGCGATATGGCTGGCCAAGGCGTCGAGATCCATGCTGTCCAGGTAGGATGCGTAATCGATGATTTGCGCGACAGCATCACGCGACAGTGTCCCGCGTTTCAACTCAAACACAACCAGCTTGCCGTCCGGATCGATGCCTAGCAGGTCGAGGGGGCCGCCCTCCGTGGGGGTCTGCCTCCCGATCAGTGTCATACCATCCATCAGCAGGCTCGGGTTCTCGACGAGGGTATCCTCAAGCAAACTCTCAGACTCCAAGCGGCTGTTCGGCGACAAGGGTGTAGTCCGCGTGCCATCCAGCGTCCAAAGCTTGATGTCTTCCATCACATCCTCCCAGGGGGCGCCGTGGCGGGCATGTTAGGGGCGGTCCTCTGTGCGGACGGTGATCTCATCGATGCGCGCGCCGTGGACCTGTGCCACCGTGATCTCATAGGGGCCGTGCAGGATGGCCTCCCCCTCCACGGGGATGCGTCCAAGCTGTTTGAGCACGAATCCGGCGATGGTCTCGTATTCGCCGTCGCCGTCCGGCAATTGGATGTTCAACTGCTCTGCCAGGTCATCGATGTGCATGATCCCGTCCACGCGTACGGTTCGCTCATCCACCGCCTCAAATGTCTGTGGGTCGCCGGGGTCATCGACGCGCCCGACGATGAGTTCAATGGCGCGGCTGAGCGTGACGAGGCCGGAGATATCGCCAAACTCATCCACCACCATGACCATCCGTGAGCGCTGCCCCCGCATCTCATCCATCAGATCGTCAATCGGTTTGGTCTCAGGGACGAAGTGGGTCTCGCGCAGGTCTGTGGTGATGGCGCTGTTCATGGTCAGTTCACCGAGCGCATGTTTGTGCAGAACGCTCTTGATGGAGAGAATGCCGGCTACAGCGTCCGGCTCATCGCCCTGAACAGGGAAGTGGGAGTGGGAATGGCGGGCGTAGATCTCCAGAAACTCAGAGAGCGTTGTCCCGTTCCGGACCCAGATGACCTCTGTGCGGGGCGTCATAATCTCACGCACCATGCGGTCTCCAAACTGAAAAACCTTCTGAACGAGCTCCGCCTCACGCTCCTCAACGGTTCCCTGTTCCACGCCGGTCCGGATCATGGCGCGGAACTCCTGCGCGTTGACAACGGCGCGGCGCGTGCCGCCCGTCAGCCATGCAACAAAGGCGGCGAACATGGTGAACACGATGGTGACGGGCGCAAGAACAATAGCGAAGAGGCGGAACGGTGGCGCAAGGATGACCATGGCGCGTTCCGCATGGCGCGCGCCGATGGTCTTTGGCGTGATTTCCGCAAAGATGAGGAGGGCAATGGTCGTGACGACTGTCGCGGCAACCAGCCCCTGCTCGGAGTTCTCCAGCAGTGTGAGGGCGATGCTTGTTGCGATGGCGGCGGCGGCGGTGTTGGTCAGGTTGTTGCCAACCAGCAGGGTTGAGAGGAATCTCTCAGGCCGGTCTTTGAGTGACGCCGCGACGCGGGCGCCGCGTGAGCCATTCTCGGCCTGATGCCGCAGCCGATGTGGCTGAGAGGCAAGGAATGCCGCCTCTGTGCCGGAAAAGATCGCCGAAAAGAGAAAGGAGAGCCCCAGTAGCACGAGGCTAACGGTCTCGACTTCCTGCATACGTTTGTGTCCCTCCTCCCTGACGGGAGACACATTCATTGTAAGTGACTCGTCTACAACCAGCCCGCTAAACAGTCCCGCATTCTTATCGGATGCCGCCTACTGGTATCATTAGAGGACTGCCGAATCTAGAGTGCGGGGAAAACGTGAATGGCAACATATACAACGGCAAGCTTCAGCATCACCGGAGGAGAGGCTCAACCGCTTGAGCCGTACATCCGGATCTGGGACGGCAACCGGCGTGATGGCATTGATGCCGTGTATGCGCTTGTGGAGGTCCTCTCCGGCCCCACGGTGTCCGTGACAGACATCGTGTGGGAGGCCCTTGAGGATCGGCTCGGCGAGGCTCGACGCCTCACAACAACACGGTACCTTCAGAACGCAATTGAGAATGCGCAGTTCAACCTGAACGGCTATTCCGTGCGTGATTGGCGTGCAAGCGTCATCCTGGCTGCCATCACCGGGAGTGATGTGTACCTTGCCTGGGCGGGACCCGCCGTCTCATGGGTGGTGGCCAGTGACCGGCTCTACTACCCTGGCTATGTGAAGCCGGAGGATGTGCGTGGCTCCCTCGGGCAGGAGGGCGAGGTCCCCATCTATGTGGCGAATGAGCAGATCGATGAGGGCGCAACCGTCGTGATGGGGTGGTCCAAACTGCCGCAGATCATCGAGGAGGGGCATGTCTCCACCCTCATCAGATCCGGCATCGATCCCGCAACACGCTCCCTTTACCGCATGGCATCCGACCAAAACGAGTTCGCCTTGTTGATGCTGCAGCGTGCCGGAGCCTGAGCTGCCCGGAAACCCGCTGAGCTGCGTGCCATGCTGACCGAGCAGTTATGAGAATCCTTGGTATTGAATCCTCGTGTGATGAGACCGGCATCGCCATCGTTGAGGATGGCCGTCACCTGATTGCGCACGGCTTGGCGTCACAGGCGGATATCCATGCGCGATTTGGCGGTGTTGTCCCGGAGATCGCGTCCCGCCAGCACCTGCTCACGTTTCCCACGCTGCTGCGGGATGTTGTCACGGAGGACTTTGATGGCGGCCGAGGCCTTGATGCCATCGCCGTCACGTATGGCCCCGGGCTTGCCGGATCGCTCCTTGTTGGCGTCAACTTTGCCAAGGCCCTCGCATTCGCGTGGGGCCTGCCACTGTACGGCATCCACCACCTTGAGGGACACGTCTACGCGAACTGGATAGCACACGGTCAATGGGACAGTGAGGAGCGCGGAGACCCGCTCCTGCCATCGGTGGCGCTCATCGTCTCCGGCGGCCACACGGATATCGTTCTGGTCGAGGCGCACGGACAGTACCGCCTGCTGAGCGAGACGCGGGATGACGCAGCAGGAGAGGCGTTCGATAAGGTGGCACGCCTGCTCGGACTCGGCTATCCCGGAGGGCCGATCATCGAGCGTGTTGCGCGTGAGGCGACGGATCCCGTCCGCCTGCCAAGCCCACTCATTCGTGATTCATGGGATTTCAGTTTCAGCGGCCTCAAGACGGCTGTGCTCCGCGTGGTGAATGAGCGTGGCGGCACAGACGCGCTGAGCAAGGAGGACATCGCCAACATTGCCGCCGGCTTTCAACAGACGGCAGTGACCGGCCTTGCGGATCGTCTGCTCACCGTCGCGCGGGCCACCAAGGCCAAGTCAGTGATGCTGTCCGGTGGTGTGGCTGCGAACGGCGCCTTGGGCGAGGAGGTGCTGCGCAAGGCAGACATGCCGGTCTGGCGGCCGCGTCCCGGGCTCTGCACGGATAACGGCGTGATGATTGCAGCCCGCGCCGCCTTTGTCATAGAGCAGGTAACCCAACCGGATGACGGCACGCTGGACGCCACCCCCAGCCTACGGATGGCAGCACGCTAGGCGCTGCGCTCGCGTCCCGATGTGTCTGTGCCGCTACGTAATGGTGCTTGTTAATCTTCGTCTGGCAGCTTGTAGTCGGTGCCCTTCAAGACCTCAGCGAGCGCGGGCAGCCACACGTTGCGCGCCCAACCGATTTGCATCCCCATCGTGCCCTCGGTGCTCTCAATATCCTGTACGATGAACTCCAATTCCATCATGCTGTCTTCAAGGATTTCGTGGAAGAACAACCAGCCGTCATCAGCAACACAGACAAGGTGCTTCGGGTTGGGATCGGGGCGTACCGAGAAGCCAAGGAGGCGATAGGCCTCAATTACATACTTCTCGGGAATCTGCATTTACGCTGCTAGGGTCTGTGCCGGCGATGACTCCACCTGCTCCGACTTCCACTCGCTCTTCACCATGCGTTGAATCCGCAGTTCCGCCTTGCTGGATATTGGCGAACCGACCAGGTATTCCACCTCGCCCTTGCCGGGGGGATACTTGGACTCCGGGTACCACTCAACACCGGCTGAGGTAAGGAAATCCTCCAGTGTGCCGTTGTTGCGACGCACGCGCACGAAAGTCACAAAGAGGCGCTTGAGTGACTCCATGGCCTCCTCACGCGTCTTCCCGAAAGACGTCAGTCCCAACTGAGGAAATCGCGCGGCAAACCGATCATCATCCTGATTACGGTAATACGTCGGCTCTAACAGTACGATGACGCGATTCATTGTGTCTTCTCCATCACTCCTTGCCTGGCTGCGCGCCACTCTAGCCCATCCCGGGCACGGGGCGAAACCCCCTCGTGTCACGACGAGTGTGACGCGTGAATCACACGCGGACCCACCCATTAACGTGCGGGAGTAGCACTACCGCACGTCTAGCCATGATACCCTCATCGCGCCCATCCGTCATCCGCAGGATAGTTCAGAATGCTGTCGCTCGGGCGGAGCCGCCACCGACCGCTACAATACGGGACCACATTTTGTGCCATAGCGGAGGGCACGCCGTAGACGCGGCACAAATCTTGGCACAACCATGGCATAACTGGCACAGACTTGTGCCAGCCTAGTAGCGGACATGGGGGTCCGATTCGAATGGCGGTTTCACGCTAAGCAGTTCACCGTCCACAAATGCGAGCAGGCCGTTGGGGTAACGCGTGCTGTCCGGGAGCCCCGGACTCCGTTCCCCTACCAGCTCGGCCATGGCGGGCAAGTCGTCAATCAATCCGTCCGGCATTGTGCCGGGGTCAATGACGGACCAGCGATTGTTGTGGTCCACCTGGAGGGTTGCGGTGAACGGCGCATAAACGGCAACGCGGAATACAGTCATGCGCGCAGGACCTCGTCGAATATAAAGTCGAATAGATGCGGGTCGCGGCGGGCGAGCACCGCGGAGGCGCCATGTATCAATTCCATTTCCATGGACGTTGCCTGCCCTGCCTTCTCAGATTGTCTCAGTTCGTGCCCTGGGTGTCTGGTAGACACGGTTTCTTGTCGTCGCAACGAACGTTTTATCCGCGGCCCAGGAAGGGTTGTCTGATGGGCAGGACGGTTGCGTCCAGCATGGTGGCATACGGTGGCATGACGGCCATTGCCAATGCCGCGACGGCTATGT
Organism: Dehalococcoidia bacterium; assembly: GCA_965214725.1. Lineage (GTDB taxonomy): Bacteria > Chloroflexota > Dehalococcoidia > UBA6926 > UBA6926 > VXMO01. Next base: position 1,142,122 of record OZ243973.1, read on the forward strand.
CATCCGTCGACATCGTCGCGTTCGGGTCCTCAGGTCCACGCCACTCCAATGTGACACTGCCGGGGTGAAGCGCGCCCGCTGAGATGCCATGCTCCCGGCCCTCAAGCGCCGTTGATTTCGTGAGTCCGATGATGCCGTGCTTGGAGGTGGTGTAGGCAGCCGAGTTCATCCTGGGGATGCTGGACGAGATGCTGCCAATGTTGATGATCCGTCCGCTTCTCTGCGGTTTCATGATCTTCATCGCTTCCCGTGTGCAGAGGAAAACGGCGGTGAGGTTGATGCTGATAACCTTCGTCCACGTTTCCAACGAGAGTTCATCAACGGGGCCTCCATCAAACACGCCGGAGTTATTGACGAGAATGTCGAGTTTCCCGTGCTCCGCCAGTGTGGTCTGGAAGAGTTGTATGATCTGCTCTTCGCTGGTCACGTCCGTCTGGATTACCTGAGTCGGCGCTCCGTATCCGCGCATCTCCTCAGCGGTGGCATTGAGATGGTCAAGCTGCCGGGCTGCCAGAATAAGAGTCGCGCCCTCCTTCGCAAAGGCGCGCGCGATTCCCTTGCCGATTCCTCGGCCCCCTCCCGTAATGATGCAGACCTTGCCGTCAAGTTGTCCCATGGCTTTCCTCCCCTCCCCGTGAGTCTGCCGTACGCGGTCTCTAATGGAACAGCCCCCGCTCACTTTCCAGCGAGCGGGGGCTGTGTTCCCGCATCAGTTTCGTTGGTCTAGTAGTCCATCGGGGGTTGCGCGGGCATCGCGGGGTTCTCTTCCGGGATGTCCGTGACGAGCGACTCTGTGGTCAGCACCATGGCGGCGATGGACGCGGCGTTCTCGAGCGCCGTGCGTGTCACCTTGACGGGATCAATGATCCCGCGCTCAACCATGTTGCCGTACTCATCGCGGCCGCCGTCATAGCCCTCACCCTTTGGCAGGCGGCCAACGGCATCAACGATGACGGAGCCCTCCTTGCCGGCGTTCTCCGCAATCATCCGCATAGGCTCTTCAAGCGCGCGGCGGACAATGGCGGCTCCTGTGGACTCGTCCCCATCAAGGGTCATGCCCTCAAGCGCGCCTGACGCATGCAGCAGCGAGACTCCGCCGCCGGGGACGATGCCCTCCTCAACCGCGGCACGCGTTGCGGACAGGGCGTCCTCAACACGCATCTTCTTGTTCTTCAGCTCCACCTCCGTTGCCGCGCCAACGCGGACAACGGCGACGCCGCCGGCCAACTTGCCGATGCGCTCCTGCAGCTTCTCGCGGTCATAATCGGAGCTTGACTCGTCCATCTGCGCCTTGAGCTGGGCGATGCGGGACTGGATGTCGTCATCGCTGCCGACGCCCTCGATGATGGTGGTGTTGTCCTTATCGGCCACCACACGGCGCGCGCGCCCGAAATCCTCCGGATCGACATTGTCGAGCCGCTTGCCGACTTCCTCACTGATGACGGCGCCGCCGGTCAGGATCGCCATATCTTCCAGCATGGCCTTGCGTCGGTCGCCAAAGCCGGGGGCCTTGACGGCCAGGCAGTTCACTGCGCCGCGCAGCTTGTTGACGACGAGCGTCGCGAGGGCCTCGCCCTCAATGTCCTCAGCAATGACGATGACGTTCTTGGAGATGGCGATTGCCTTTTCCAACGCCGGGACAATCTCACTGACGGCGGACACCTTCTTGTCTGTGATAATCAGCACGGCATCATCAATGGCAGACTCCATGCGCTCCGAGTTGGTGACGAAATAGGGGGAGACGTAGCCACGATCGAACTGCATCCCCTCCACATACTCCGTCTCATACTGGATGCCGCGGGACTCTTCAACGGTGATGACGCCGTCCTTGCCCACCTTCTCCATGACCTCGGCGATGAGGTTGCCGATCTCGGTATCGGACGCGGAGATGGACGCGACCTGTGCAATCTGCTCGCGCCCGGTCACGGGAATGGCCATGCGCTTAAGTTCCTCGACGGCCGTGTTGGTGGCGGCCGTGATGCCGCGTTGCAAGACCATGGGATTGGCGCCGGCGGCGACATTCTTCATGCCCTCATGGATGATGGACTGGGCAAGAACAGTCGCCGTGGTGGTGCCGTCTCCGGCGATGTCATTCGTCTTGGACGCGGCCTCTTTGACGAGTTGCGCGCCCATATTCTCAAACGGATCTTTCAGGTCAATCTCTTTGGCGATGGATACACCGTCAGAGCTGACGGTGGGCGGGCCGAACCGCTTGTCAAGGACAACGTTGCGCCCGCGCGGGCCAAGCGTAATCTTGACGGCATCCGCGACGGCATCAACGCCGCTGCGCAAGGAACGCCGCGCATCCTCGCCAAATATAAGCTGCTTTGCCATTAAGTGTGCCTCCTGTATTTGCGAACTCTAGCTGATCTTTGCCAGGATGTCTGACTCCCGGAGAACCAGGTAGTCCTCGTCATCTTCCTTGAGTTCTGTGCCCGCGTACTTCGCGTACAGAACCGTATCCCCCACGGCGAGTTCCATGGGAACCCGGCTGCCCTCTTCTGTCAGGCGCCCCGGTCCCGTGGCGATAACCTCGCCCTCTTGCGGGCGCTCCCGTGCCGTATCAGGCAGAACCAACCCTCCCTTGGAGAGCTCCTCCTGCTCTATCGGCTTGATCAGAATCCGATCCCCCAACGGCTGAAATGTGCGCGCCATACCTCTTTCCATCCCTCCTGTGCTATCCCTTTTTCACACAACTAGCAGTCTCACGCTGAGACTGCTAACACGCTCAGTATACGCACGCCCACCGCGTGTATGCAAGAGCCTCGCGGGCGCCTCTCGGCGCCGGACACTCCTCAATGACGGCAGGCAGAATGCCGGATGCTCAACTACCCGAGCAGTTGTACAAGGGTGGCCATGATCGCTGACATCGTCCCGATGGTGAGCAACTGCATGGCCACCATCCACTTGATGAGGCGTGATTCCATCTTAGCCAAGTCAGCCCTCGTGGCAGCCACGTCGGCCTTCGTGGCAAACAAGTCGGCCTTCGAGGCAAATGATTCAGCTTGCATGGCCACCCTAAACGTTCCGACGAAAGTCTACGCAGCCTCAACGACGAGGGCGATGCCTTGCCCGCCGCCGATGCACAGGGACGCCATGGCGAACTGCGCCTCTCGCTTCTGCATCTCATGGAGCAGCGTGACGAGGATGCGCGTGCCGGACGCGCCGATGGGGTGGCCGATGGCGATTGCGCCGCCATTCACGTTCACCCGGTCTGAGTCCAGCTCAAGCTCGCGGCTCACCGCCACGGACTGCGCCGCGAACGCCTCGTTCAGCTCGAACAGATCGATGTCCTGAATGGACAGGCCGGCGTGACGGACCGCCTTCTGCATGGCGGTGATGGGGCCAATGCCCATGATGCGCGGCTCCACACCCGCGGCGGCGTACCCGCGAATACGCGCGAGCGGCTTGAGGCCATGCTCATTCGCGAATTCCTCAGACACCACAATCGTTGTCGCCGCTCCGTCATTGATGCCGGAGGCGTTGCCTGCTGTGACCGTGCCATCACCCGTGAATGCGGGGCGCAGGCGGCCAAGTCCCTCAGAGGTGGAGTCCGGGCGCGGGTGCTCATCCGTATCGATGATGACCGGATCACCGCGCCGTTGTGGAATCTCCACGTTGACAATCTCATCCGTGAAACGGCCGGAGGTCATTGCCGCGCCGGCGCGGCGCTGTGACTCAGCGGAGAAGGCATCCTGATCCTCGCGGGTGACACCATACTCGGCGGCCACGTTTTCCGCGGTGATGCCCATATGGCAGTCCTCCATGGCGCACCACAGCCCATCATGAACCGTTGCGTCCACCAGCTCGGCGTTTCCGAGGCGGTATCCATAGCGGCCATTCTGGACAAGGTACGGGCCGGCGCTCATGTTTTCCATGCCGCCCGCGATGATGTAGCTGGCATCACCGGCGCGGATGGCTTGTGAGGCCAGGATGACGGTCTTGAGGCCAGAGCCGCACACCTTGTTGATGGTGGTGGAGGGCACACTGACAGGCAATCCGGCCTGAATGGCGGCCTGCCGTGCCGGGTTCTGTCCGAGACCGGCCTGGATCACGTTCCCCATCAACGCCTCATCCGGCAGGATGTCATCCGGAATGCCGGCGCGTGTGATGGCCTCCTGGATGGTGATGGCGCCCAACTTGGGGGCAGCCACACCGGAGAGGCCGCCGCCCATTGTTCCCACTGCGGTTCGCACCGCGCTCACGATTACTGCGTCACTCATGGTTTCATCCCCCTGCGGTATCCCTCTCCGCGTCCCGTTTCCTACCGATAGTACATCCCACCGTTGACGTCGATCGTCGCGCCCGTCATGTACGTTGCCTCACTGACGATGAAGCGCACGACCTTCGCGATCTCCTCAACCTCGCCGAGGCGGCCAAGCGTGGCCTCCGTCTTGAGGTTCTCTTTCATCTCCGGCGTCAGCCCGGAGATCATGTCCGTGTCGATGAAGCCCGGCGCGACGGCGTTCACCTGGATGTTCGTGCGCGCGCCCTCTTTCGCCGCCGTCTTGGTGAACCCCAAAAGGCCCGCCTTGGCGGTGGAGTAGTTGATCAGGCCGAGGCGCCCTGCCTCGCCCACGATGGAGCTGATGTTGACGATGTGGCCGCCGCCGGCCCCACCCATGATCTCCCACACCTTCTTGGTCACGTTGAACGTGCCCGTCAGGTTCACCTCAATCACCCGGTCCCACTGATCAAATGACATATTCCGCAGCGTGCGGTCCGCCGTTGCGCCCGCGTTGTTGACCAGAATCGTCACCGGACCGTGGTCGGACACAATCTGATCGATCTGGGAATCGACGGCGTCCCTGTCCGAGATATCGAACTGGTACGCGCCCGCCGTGCCGCCGGCTGATGTAATCGCGCTCACCACCTCATTGGCAGCGTCCGCATTCGCGTTATAGTTCACGGCGACGGTTGCCCCGTGCGCGGCCAGCTCAATCGCCGTCGCTCGGCCGATTCCACGAGACCCACCCGTTACCAGCGCCACTTTGCCATCCAACAATCCTGCCATTGTTCTATCCCCCTTTTCCCTTCTCGTTCTTTCCTACGTCGTTATGTGCCCCCACCCCGGCCCTCCCCCATCGGGAGAGGGAGCATTCAGTGGGCATGAATCGTGTTGTTCAGACCTCAACGGGCGGCGTGTATTCACCGAAGACATCCCGGAGCGCGCCGCAGATCTCGCCGGTTGTCGCGTACGCGCGCACGGCATCCAGGATGGGCGGCATCAGGTCATCGCTGCCGCGAGCGGCGCCCCGCAGCGCCTCCAACGTGTTCGTCACATTCTCTGCGCTCCGTTCCGCCCGGGCACGCTCCAGCGAGTCATGCTGTTCCGCCACCACTCGGTTGTCCACACGGAATACCTGCAGCGAGGTGTCCTCATTGCCGTCCGTGAATGAATTGACGCCGACAACGAGCTGCTCGCCATTCTCGATGGACTGCTGCGTGTCATAGGACGCCTGCGCAATCTCCTTTTGGATGACGCCGTTCTCAATAGCCGTCACCGCGCCGCCGATGTCCTCAAGCTGACGCAGGTAGCCCCATGCCTTCTCTTCGAGATTATTCGTCATCCATTCCACGAAGTATGAGCCTGCCAGAGGGTCAATGGTGTCTGCCACGCCCGTTTCATGGGCGAGGATCTGCTGCGTGCGCAGAGCGACGCGCTGAGCCTCATCCGTCGGGATGCCAAGCGCCTCGTCGTAGCAGGAGAGCGCGAGGCTCTGAACGCCACCCAAAACAGCAGCCATGGCCTGATAGGCGGCGCGGACGATGTTGTTCTGCGGCTGCTGCGCGGTGAGGGTTGAGCCACCCGTCTGTGTGTGTGTGCGCAGCATCCACGAGCGCGGGTCTTGCGCGCCGAAGCGTTCCTTCATAATCTTGGCCCACATGCGACGCAGCGCGCGGTACTTGGCCACCTCTTCAAGGAAATTGTTGTGCGTATTAAAGATCCAGGAGACGCGCGGTCCCCATGAGTCCGCGTCCACGCCCCGCTCAATGAACGCCTCGCCATAGGCGATGGCATTGGCGAATGTGAATGCGATCTCCTGCGCTGCCGTGCTGCCGGCGTCACGCATGTGATACCCGCTGATGGAGATGCTGTTGAACCGCGGCATCTCCCGCGCGCAATAGCCTACGAGGTCTGCCGCAAGACGCAGGGAGGGGCCGGGCGGATAGATGTAGGTGCCCCGCGCGATGTATTCCTTGAGGACGTCATTCTGTGCCGTGCCGGTGAGCGCGGCCGGCTCGTGTCCCTGCTGCTCGCCCACGGCGGCATACATGGCAACCAGAACCGCTGCGGGCGCGTTGATCGTCATGGATGTGCTGACCTTATCCAGCGGAATGTCCTGGAACATCAACTCCATGTCGCGGAGAGAATCAATGGCGACGCCAACCTTGCCGACCTCCCCCAATGAATGGACATCATCGGAGTCGTATCCCAACTGTGTTGGCAGATCAAAGGCGACGGACAGGCCGGTCTGCCCCTGGTCAAGCAGGTAGCGGAATCGCTCATTGGACTCTGCGGGCGTGCCGAACCCGGCGTACTGCCGCATGGACCAGAGGCGCCCACGATACATGGTTGGCTGGACGCCGCGCGTGAACGGGTACTCGCCGGGAAAGCCGATGTCATTCAGGAAGTCGCCATCAGGGAAATCGCCGGGCATATAGGCGCGGCCGATATCCTCGATGGAATCCGTCTTGAAAGAGTCCTTGCGCTCCCGGGCGCCGGCCGTCCTCTCATCCCACGCGTCGCGTGCGGTGCGTATCTCATCATCAGAGCGTGTTGCCACGGCGAGGCCCCCTATCCCTGATCGTCCTCCGGCTTGCGCGGAATCAGTACGCTCCGCTTGAATGTCATCACCATTTCCTTACGCTGATTTGTGGCGCGTGTTTCCACGGTGACCACGCCGCGATCCGGGCGTGTATCACTCGGCCGCACGGACAGCACCTCCGTCTCTGCATAGATGGTGTCTCCGTGGAATGTTGGCTTATGGAAGCGGATCTCATCCAGGCCAAGATTGGCGATGGCGCGCCCGGACACGTCCGGCACGCTGAGCCCAAAGGCGATGTCAACCACAAGGTTGCCGACCACCACATTCTGCCCGAATTGGCTGTTCCTGCCGAACTCCTCATCAATGTGGAGCGGATGATGGTTCATTGTCAGCATGCAGAACTGGATGTCATCCGCCTGCGTGATTGTTCGGCCGGGCCAGTGCTTATAGACTGCGCCCTCCTCAAACTCCTCGAGATACCGTCCAAATTGCATCGTCAACCTCCGTCATTCCCGCTATCGCGGAAACCCGCTCACCGTCAAACAGCCTAGCTTACCGAGTAGCGCTGCAGCACGCTGCGCGCAATGATTGTTCGCTGAATCTCGTTCGTGCCCTCATAAATCATCATGCCGGGCGCGTCACGGAAGAAACGCTCAACCGGCATCTCCTTTGTATATCCGATCCCGCCATGGATGCGCATGGATTCCAGCGTTGCCTCCGTCGCCACCTCTGTGGCGAACAGCTTGGCCATGCCTACCTCCGTGTCCGCGCGTCCGCCCTGATCCTTGACGCCGGCTGCCCACCGCGCGAGCAGGCGCGCCGCCGTGATATTCGTGTACATGTCCGCGAGTTTGAGTTGGATGGCCTGATGCTCGCCAATCGGCTTCCCAAACGCCTGCCGTTGTTGCGCATAGACCGCCGCGGCCTCGAACGCCGCCCGCGCCACGCCCACCGCCCGCGCGGCCGTGTTGACGCGCCCAACCTCCACGCCGCTCAGTATCTGAAAGAATCCCTGCCCCTCCTCGCCGCCGAGCAGGTTGGATGCCGGAACGCGCAGATTGTCCATCGAGAGTTCGGACGCCTCAATGCCCTTGTAGCCCAGTTTCTCGATGTCACGCGTCACGTTGAAACCGGGGTAGTCCGGCTGCACGAGCAGGCAGGAGATGCCGCGATAGCGCGGGTCAACGTGCGGGTCTGTCTTGACGGCCATCGCGAACAGGCCGCCGCGCCGCCCGTTGCTCACAAAGAGCTTGGAGCCGTTCACCACATAGTCGTCCCCGTCCTTGACGGCGACTGTTTGGATTGCCTGCACATCAGAGCCGGCGTTCGGCTCGGTGATTGTCAGGGCGCCCCGCCGTTCCGCTGTGGACAGCTGCGGCAGGTAGCGCCGCTTCTGGTCGTCCGTGCCGAACGTGGCGACGAGATGCGTGATGATGACGTGCGTGTTGAGGATTCCGCCGAGGCTCATCCATCCCCGCGCAAGCTCCTCGACAACGCCGGAGTAGCTGACGTATGTCGCGCCGATGCCGCCGTATTCCTGCGGGATCATCAGCTCAAAGAGACCGAGGTCCCGCATCCCCTGCACGAGTTGATCCGGGAACGTATTGCTGTGCTCCAGCTCATCGACGACGGGAACGACCTCGCGGTCCACCCATCGGCGCACCTCCGCCGCGATGGCGTCCTGCGGTTCAATGATGGGATCAGGCACGGCGTGACTCGCGGGGAGAGGCTCTATGCGACGTGGCGGCCCGCCTGCCGCAGAACATCATACCCTGTGATTTCCGCATGGCGGGCGGCATGATCAGACAGCCACTCGGCCTCCACCTTGCCCGCCTGCGCGGCCTTGGCGAGGAGCACCAGATAGCCCTTGGCCGTCGCCTCATCCACGAATTCCCCCGTCTCCTCAAAGACAAATGCGCCGCCGCCACGCTCATGGTAATTGTCAATCAGGCGTGACGCGTACTCTGTGAGAGAATCACTCGGCGTATACGCCATATTGGCCATCGGCGCCTGTTGGGGGTGGATGATCCACGTGCCGTCCATGCCCAGATTGGCCGCCTCAACGTTCTTCTTCAGCAGGGCGTCATTGATTGTGGCTGTGTCCTCCTCAGACGTGTCACGCCGGACGAGGGTGAAAAACACGTTGTCGATGGCGTGCAGCCCCGCCGCCTTTGCGGCCACCGCCATGTGCTGCTTGGCGTAGTGGAAGTTCTTGTTCTGATCCTCGACGACATCAACGACGCCCATCACAGCAGCAAAGTCGGCAATCCCGAATATCAAGCCTGCCATGCGCGGCGAGGCCGTCGCGATCTTGCTGACGTTGACCATCGCCTCGGGTGTCTCAATCAGCGTCTCGATAGAAACCTTGGTTGTCCAGCCCGCCTCAAGCTCCAGGGCGTCAAGGAGACGGGACACATAGATAACGTCCTCCGGCCCGGTGACCTTGGGGAGGATGATTCCGTGGAACGTGTCGACCGCTCCCCGCATGATGGTCTCCACGTCACCGAGAAAGAACCGTGAGTGGATGTTGTTCGGACGAAAAGTGACGACCTTGTCACCGTAATCGAGAGTATTGAACGCCTCCATGATGGTGCTGCGGGACTGCTCACCCTTGAACTCATAGGGGCAGGCGTCCTCCAGGTCTGCCATGACGTGATCAACCGGCGCGGTGGACGCATTCTCATGCATACGCATGTTATGGCCGGGGTAGGTCATTTCCGTCCGCGGAACGACGATCCGGCTGCCCTGATCAAGAACAAACATCTGGAAAGCCCTCCTCACGCGGGGTGGCGCGCCGCCCGTGACGGACTCATCCGCGCTGCCGCCGTCCCCCGTTGTTATTCCTCACGCAGCGTGTCAAGCAGTACCTGCGCCTCGCCCGTCAGAACCGTCTCCTGGTTCTGGTTCGCGCACGTTGTGGACAGGGTTGCCCGGCGGCGTTCCGTGTCCAAGGCTGTCACCTCCAGCGTGGCCGTGATGGTATCACCCAGCATAACCGGCCGCTGAAACTGGAGCGTCTGTCCAAGATAGATGGCGATGCCGTCCGGAACGAGTTTGGTGCCGACGGCGGCTGAGATGACGCCGGCCGTCAGGATGCCGTGCGCGACGCGCTGACCAAAGCGGGAGCGCGCGGCCGTCGCATCGTCAAGATGCAGCGGCTGATCGTCCCCGGACGCCTCCGCAAAGAGATCCACATCACGTGCCGTGATCTGCTTGGTAAACGTCACAACGCGCCCAACGGACACGCCCATAACCTCATCCGCCACTCGGTACCCCCTTCGCGCAAGGCGGCTCAGATGTTCCCACCACTGAGTAGTGCCGCGCTTGGCAGTGATCAAACACGCTGTATCGTACCATGCAAGCGTCCTATACGCCATTCTGCCGTCTGTCCGCGCCCCACTCGTCACTTTCCGCGTTACACTGTGTCGTCAGAGTGGCTGGGCGGCAGGCGCATCACGGGTGGGTGAATGAATGCGCCTGAGACCGATCATCCGGGAGAGAGAGGGATAGTGAACGTCTTACGCGGCATCACGGTGGCGTGCCTGACGATGCTGGTGTTCATCGGCATCAGTGACGGCAATGGTCAGACCTATTCGGGCCGCGGTCTGTGGACCGTGTACAGCGTCGAAAATACGAGCATTGCAAGCTGGTACCTGACCGATGTGTATGAGGATATCCACGGGCGCAAGTGGTTCGCAGCCTTTGAAAATGGCGCCTCCATGTACGATGACGGCGCGATAGTCACGTACAACGACACCAACAGCGCCATCACCGCCCGCACCACATCGTTCCTTTATCTGCCGCATGGCGCGGTCTGGGTCGGCACGGAAGAAGGCATCGTCGTTCTTGAGGGTGACGAATGGTCGCGCCTCGACAGTGATGACGGCATCGGGCTGGATGATGCTTTCATCTCTGCTCTGTATCAGGACAGTCAAGGGCGCATATGGGTCGGCACGTGGGGTGAGGGCATCCACGTTCGTGAGGACGGGGAGTGGCATTCCTATGACGCGGAGCAAGGCGTACCCTTTGACCGCATCTGGACCTTCTATGAGGACAGCACAAACCGCGTGTGGGTTGGGGCCAAGCAGGGCGTCCTCGTCTTTGACGACGATGGCCGGCGGACGGTCTATACGGATAGAAACAGCCCGCTTGCCTCAAATGAGGTCCGCGTTTTCCTCGAGAACGCGGATGGTGATCTGTACATCGGCGCCTACGGCGGTGGGCTGAGTGTCCTGCGCGCGAATGGCGAATGGCGGGATGAGCCGTACACCACCCGCCAAGGTATACCGTCCAATTTCATCACCTCCCTGGCCCTGCAGGCATCCGACCCAAATGATGAGACGGAACTGCTGTGGATCGGGACCGAGGCCGGCATCACCAGCTTTGACGGCACGCAATTCTTTGAGCCGCTCAGGGTGCGGCAGCGCGAACTGTCTCATCACTTCATCGAAGACCTGCACGCGGATGAGGACGGCACGCTGTGGATCGTGACATCCGGCGGCGGTGTGAGCATCTATGACCATGCTGAGGAGACGTATCGATACCTGTTCCCAACCGAGACCGGCCTCCCCGCCAATGATGTCTATGCTCTGCTCGAGGACAGCCAGGGCAATATCTGGGTTGGCACATCAGAGGGGGTTGCCAAGTTTGATGGGCGAAGGTGGGAGACGTTCACGCCCGATAACAGCGGCTTGACCTATCGCTACGTGAACGGACTGGCGGAGGATAAGCACGGCCGAATCTGGATGTCCACGCTGAGCGGCGCCTCCGTCTATAGCTTTGGCGAGTGGATCGACTATGACCGGTTCGGTGATGCCGAGGGGGCGCAGCAGATACCAAGCAACTCGCTCTTCAACGTTTTCTATGACAGCCAGGACCGCGTCTGGTTCGCCACCGGCTTGGGCGCGGCTGTGCTGGAGGATGATGAGTGGACGCTCCACACACGGAATGACGGTCTGAACACCAACATCATCAGCGTCGTCACAGAGGACTCCGCCGGGCGTGTCTGGCTGACGCATTGGCAGGGCATCAACATCTTCGACAACGGCACCTGGAACAGCCTCAAGACGGAGAACGCCGATATCCGTACCGATCTTGTTCTGGCCTCACGGGAGGACAGCCAGGGCCGCATGTGGTTCGGCACCATCGGTGACGGTGTCGCCATCTATGACGGCAGGCAGTGGACGAAACTGAATCGGGAGAACGGACGACTATCCAACAACAATGTCCGCTCATTCGCGGAGGACACGGACACAGGCCGCACGTGGGTCGGCACGGATGGCGGCGTCAATGGCCTGATTGATGGCGAACTCTGGATGGCGTATACGGCGGAATTGACTCCCTTGCCCAATAACCGCATCAATGAGCTGCTGTTAGACAGAAACGGCGATCTCTGGGTTGGCACTGCGAACGGCATCGCCGTCTTTCACCCGGGGGATGATTTCCCTCTGTTGGATGCCGCCCCCAACTCCCTTCCCTGGCGGGATTCTGTGTGGAGGGACGCGAGCGGGCGCGATCAGGGAGACCTAAACTAGGCAATCACTCCGCGGCACGCGGCGAATCTGCGGGCGCGTCTTGGCATCGGCAGGTGGGAATCGCGGTTGCTAGGTGGTGACAGCCTCTGAACGGCCGTTGGGCGTTGCGGCATCCCCCGAGCTTGTTGAGGGCTTTCGGGATGGGCGCCGCGTCGTGCCATTCGTTGTTCGCCTGCGCCTCTTGCGTGCCGGCTCCTTGTTCACCCACAGGTTCTCCTGCGAGAGCAGGTCCGGCGTCAGCAGGGTGCGCAGATCGCCGCGCTCCCAGAGGTCAGGCGACTGATTGGACTCGAATGTCACGACCTGCACGTATTTGCCGAGGTTCTTGAGCGTCTGAATGGCATACGCGAAATCACCATCGCCAGAGACGAGCACGGCCATGTCGTAATAGTCCTGCCACGCGTAATAGAGCAGGTCAGTCGCGAGCATGATATCGACGCCCTTTTCGACCACCTGGCCTTCCCGGATGCGCGTGGTGCCAAAGCGCGTCTCAACGTAGGGGATGAGGTGGAGGGCCTGCAGGAACCGCTGTTGCTGCTGGAACTCCGTGGGGCGCCGCTTCTCATCCTGGATGATGTTGTAGTAGTAGGTGCGGAACAGGGGGCGATCCGCGGCGATCCACTGGATGAACGCGGCGAAATCGAGGTCAGTCCGCGAGCAGGATTCTTCAAGGGCGTGGTACAGGTTGCTGCCGTCAATAAAAATTGCGATGCGCTCATTGCCATCACGCCAGGGGCGGAGCTCATCGGCGGGCGCCGGCAGGGCATTCTCGGGGGCCGTAAGGCACCTCCTTCATACGTCCATAGACAAACCGGTTCATTGAACCGTTTCAAAAAGATATGAGGTCAGTATACACCACCCGGCCGAAGAGCGCCGTCGAGGGGCTGAACAGGGCGGAGCTATGGAGCCGCCGGTGGATTCCCGCTTTCGCGGGAATGAGGGGAGGGCGCGCGCGGGAATGAGGGGATGGCGCGGATGAAGCACCCACCCGACCCGCCCACCACGGGCCGCGCCTAGATCAGGCTGCGGGATTGGCCGCCGTCTATGTTGATGGTTGTTCCTGTCAGGAAACCGGCGCGCTCTGAACACAGAAAGGTGATGAGGTCTCCAACCGGCTCCGGCCATCCAAAGCGCCCCATCGGCAGGTTGTTCTCGATGAAGTCCTGCACAACGTCCGGCTCATTCTGCGTCTGGAATCGGTCCCAGCTCCCGGTCGGAAAGACAACGGAGCCGGGCGCGACGGAGTTGATGAGGATGCCGTCTTTCGCGTAGCTGAGGGCCGTGCTCTTGGTAAAGGCGATGAGCGCGGCCTTGGTTGTCATATAGGCCACGCCGCCGCCGTGCTCACGCCCCCAGATGGATGATACGTTGACGATGCGGCCCCAGTTCCGCTCCTGCATCCCCGGCAGCACAAGCCGGCTGAGTCGAATCGGCCCCAGCACGTTCAATCCCCACAGATCCGACCATTCCTCCTCCCCGATGGCGAGCACATCGCCGCGCCGACTCGCCCCGGCGTTATTGACCAGAATATCGATGGGACCAAGCTGTTCAATCACGGCTTGATGGAGCTGCTCCAGAGAGGCGGGATCGGTGACGTCTGCGGCGATGGCTGCGGCGGCGGGCGCGCCGGCCGCGATGAGTTCCGGCAGGATAGGATCCAGGTTCTCCTGTGTGCGGGCGCAGATGGCGACCTTTGCGCCCTCTCCGGCCAGGCTCAGCGCCGCTTGCCGGCCAAGCCCGCGGCTGCCCCCTGTGACGAGCGCTGTTTTCCCGGCGATTCCCAGATCCATCCGTTCTGCCTCCTTATGGTCCGTCCAGCGTGCCTATATCCCCTCTGACGCGTTTGCCGCCAGGTGCCGCCAGATGCCGCCGACCGCGGCCTGCGCGCGTGTTCCGCTCACAAGTTCCCGGAAATGTGGCAGCTCCGAGGTTGGAGGTTGAGCGTTGCTCGCTGCGATCTGCTCCTCTGTGATGCGCGCGTGATCGGGCCCCGCCGCCGCATATGCGTACCAGTTCATGCGAGCCTGCTCCTCCAGATGCGCCATGTTCATGACGGCGTCTCCGGTGGATGTCCCGACGCTGACGGCTCCATGCCCTTGCAGTGTCAGCACGGTCGCCCCGCCAATCGCCTCAGCGAGGCCCACGCCGTCCTCCTCCGTCAGGATGAGCTTGCTGTGGGGGTACACAGGAACGGGCTCCATGACGAGTTCCATCCCCTCACGGCACATGGGCACAAGGTTGACGCCCAGGATGCCCATGACGATGGCGAAGCGGGGGTGGACGTGCACAATGGACTGCACATCCGGACGGGCGCGGTAGATGCAGGAGTGAATCTTGACCTCAAAGCACTGCGTGATGCCGGGCGGCCCGTCCACCTTGAAACCGTCCAGATCGCAGACGACCATCCCCTCAGGCTCGGCGCGGGCAAGCGCGTCGATGGGGTAACCGCGCCCCTTGACGACGAATGTGTCCGGGTTGTCCGGCACGCGCATGCTCACATGGCCGAGCGAGCCCAGCACACCGGAGGCGAGGCCGATATCGGGCAGCACACGGTTCGCGATGGCAACCTCACGCTTAACCTCATCCAAGCTCATGGTCATCGTTCATCCCCCTCCCTGTGTCCACGCCTCTCTGCGAATCCTACGTGGCCGCCGCGGCACACGTAAAGCGGGCGCCGTTGTTTAGAAGCCTGCGGATACCTCGTCCAACTCCGCCATGTCCCCGTCTGAGAGTGTCCAACCGAGCGCGCCGGCGTTGTCCGTCGCCTGCTGCGCGTTCTTGGCGCCCGGGATCGGCATCGCCCCCTTTTGGATGAGCCAGCGCAGGGCGATCTGTGTTGGTGTCGTGCCCTCGTATCGCTCCGCCACACTGCGCAGCGCAGCGACGATAGGCTGTGCCTGCACGACCTTCTTGCGCAGCCGCCATCCACGGTAACCGGCGGGCCGTGCATCCGGCGTGTACTTGCCCGTGAGCAGACCCTCCGCGATTGGGCTGTACGCGATGACGCTCACCCCCAACTCTGCGCATACATCAAGCAGCCCCTCATGCTCGATGTGTCGGTCCAACAGGCTGTACGGCAACTGATTGGATGCGAGTGGGATGCCGGCGCGGGACAGGATGTCATGCGCGCGGCGGGTGAGATCGGCATCGAAATTGGACACGCCGACGGCCGTTACCAGCCCATCGCCATGCGCGCGAATGAGGCCGTCCATCCACTGACGGAGGCGGGGACGCGCCGGCACAATCGGCCAATGGATCTGGTAGAGATCGACGCGCTCAACACCGAGGCGTCGGAGGCTGGCCCGCAGCGCACGCGCAACATCGTGCGTCCTCCACCGCCACGGCACAGGCAGATACTTGGTGGCGATGAACGGCGGAGGTATTTCTGGCCCGCCGTTGGCCTCCCCGTCCGTCCCGGTGTTCGTCCCGTCGTTCGCCCCCCCATTACTCCCGCCGTTCGTCCCGGTGTTCGACCCGTCGTTCGCCGCGTTGTTCGCCCCCCCGTCACTCCCCGCAGTATTCCCCTCATTCCCGCGAAAGCGGGAATCCATCCCCCTCCCCAGCCTGCTCGGATCAGCAAGCTCCCCGGCTAGCCGCCCGAGCACCCGCTCAGACTCGCCGCGTCCATACAGTTCTGCGGTGTCAAAGAGCGTGACGCCTGCGGCGAGGGACGCACGGAACGCGCCGCGAACATCATCCTCGCCATACGTTCTGCCATAGCCCCAATACCATCGCGAGCCCCACGGCCACACCCCCACACCCAAAGGAGCAAGCGAGATGCCAAGCGACGGAGGCCCAAAGGGACGGGTTTCAAAGTCCATGAGATAAGCGTGCCACGAAAATGCTGCGGCGGACGGCCCGGCTGCGCCCCCTCATCAAGATTTAGCCAGACAAGCGCTCGCCGGAGATGACGGGCGGTCTCTCACGTAGTCGGTGATTCACGTGGCCTAATCTGCTCCCAACGTGCGCGTGCCCCCGCCCCCGTCAGTCTCGTTTTGTCCAGCGGAGGATGGGGCGGCGGGCCGCTAGGGCCTCGTCGATGCGGCGGACCGGGGTGGTGTGCGGGGCGTCCCGGACCATCTCCGGGCTTTCCTCTGCTTCCTGCGCGATGGCGATCATCGCGTCAATGAACGCATCGAGTGTCTCGAGGCTCTCCGTCTCCGTCGGCTCAATCATCAATGCCTCGTCAACAATCAACGGGAAATAGACCGTCGGCGCGTAGAATCCGTGGTCGAGGAGCCGCTTGCAGATGTCGCCCGCTCGCACGTCATGTTGACGCCGTTGGCGCGCCGCTGAGAACACGGCTTCATGCATGCAGATGCGGTCATAGGGCAGGATGTATCGTTCCTTGAGCCGTGCGCGGATGTAGTTGGCGTTCAGGACGGCGGCGCCGCTGACCTCACGCAGCCCATCCGTGCCGTGCATGCGGAAGTAGGTGTATGCGCGCAGGAGGACGCCGACGTTGCCGGCGGCCGAGCCGATGCGCCCGACGGAGCGGGCCGGCGCGGCCAGGTGCAGCATGCCGTCATCCCGCCGTTCCACGTGGGGTGTCGGCAGGAACTCCGCCAGATGCTCCTTGACGCAGATGGGGCCTGCGCCCGGGCCGCCGCCGCCGTGCGGCGTCGAGAATGTCTTGTGGACGTTGATGTGCACGATGTCAAAGCCGAGATCACCGAGGCGGGCGCGCCCCAGCAGGGCGTTGAGGTTTGCGCCATCACCGTAGACGAGCCCCCCCGCCTCATGGACGAGGCGGCAGATATCCGCCGTGTTCGGATCAAACAGCCCCAGTGTGGTCGGCATGGTGAGCATGATGCCGGCAACGTTCTCGTTGAGGAGTGGTCGCAGGGCATCCATGTCAACATTGCCGACCGGATCAGTGGGCACGGTGACGAGGGTGAATCCGGCCATGGCGGCGGATGCAGGGTTGGTTCCGTGCGAGGAGTCCGGGGAGAGGACGACGGTGCGCGCGCTGTCATCCCGACCGCGGTGATAGGCGCGGAAGAGGAGCATGCCCGTGAGTTCACCGTGCGCGCCGGCGGACGGCGCGAGGCTGGTCGCGTCCATCCCCACCACACTCGCCAGCATCTCCTGCAGGCTGTAGAGGGCGCCGAGCGTGCCGGCGCAGACCTCCGGCGGGAGATAGGGATGCGCATTCGCGAAACCGGGCATCGCCGCGACAGTCTCATTCACGCGCGGGTTGTATTTCATTGTGCAGGAGCCGAGCGGGTAGAACGTGGTGTCGACAGCGTAATTTGATTGGCTGATGCGCGTGAAATAGCGGATCACATCCAGCTCACTGAGCTCCGGCAGCAACAGTTCGTGCCGCAGCGTGGCCGCAGGGAGTGGCGGGGTCTGTGGGGAAACGGCAGGGGTGGGGGTCGTGACGCCGCGCCGCGCCGGGCGTGAAATGTCCAGCAGCAGAGGGACACGCTTGTGGGCCGGATCACCGATTGCCAGGATGATCTGGTCACCGGCGGGGGCCGTGATGATGGCCGGCCAATCCTCAAGGCTCGTCACCGCCGCGTCACCGGTGTCTGCCTCGTGTGGCACGCCTGCGATGCCGGCCAGGGCGTTGATGAGACGATCGATATCGGTGGTGGTCGAGGTCTCCGTGATGCAGAGCAGCAGTCCGTTGGGTATGCGGTCAGATACATCGATGCCGCCGATGATTCCATGCTGTTCCCAGAGGCGCTGATTCACCTCGGCAGGCGGCACCGGGCACTGAATGACGAACTCCTTGACGAAGAGGGCATCCTCACCACCGTGAACGGCAAAGCCGGGTAGGCGGCTGATGCGCCGCGCCGCATGGTGCGTGGCCTGGTAGCAGCTGAATGCCACCTCGCGCAGTCCATGCGGCCCAAGCGCGGCGGTATGGACTGCGACGGCGATGGCGGCAAGGGTCTCCGCCGTGCAGATGTTGGAGGTCGCTTTCTCACGGCGGATGTGCTGCTCACGCGTTTGGAGGGTCAACACGAAGGCGTCCCGCCCATCCGCGTCCACACTCCGGCCAACGATGCGCCCCGGCATCTGACGCAGAAATTCAGTGCGGCACGCAAAGAAACCGACGCCGGGTCCGCCAAATCCCAGCGCGATGCCGAGCGGCTGCCCCTCCGCGACCACGATGTCTGCGCCATAGTCCCCGGGTGGCCTGATCAGCGCGAGTGAGATCGGCTCAACAGCCACGACGAGCAGCCCGCCGCGTTGATGGATCGAATCGGCAAGCGCATCGGGATTGTCATCGATGAGGCCGTCATAGGCAGGCTGCTGAACGATGAGGCAGGCAGGCTCGCCGTCCGGCGCATCGTCCAAGCTGTCGATGACGGTGATCTCCTGCGCCCCCGCATAGGTCTCGAGAGTTGCTCGATATAGGGGCGACACGCTGGAATGGACGACGACACTGCGTCGGCGTGTGAGCCGACACGCCATGAGCGCGGCCTCTGCCAGCCCGCTCGCGCCGTCATACATGCCCGTGTTGGAGGCATCCATGCCGGTGAGTTCACAGACAACAGTCTGGAAGTCAAAGAGGGCTTGCAGGATGCCCTGGCTGGCCTCCGGTTGATAGGGCGTGTACGGGGTCAGAAACTCGCCCCGGGAGATGATGGCTCCAACGGCGTTGGGCACGTAATGCCTGGCAAATCCACCACCCAAAAAGGAGGGGGCGGCGTCCGCGGAGACGTTCATGGCGGCAAGGTGGCCCATGTGCGAGACGACGTCATGCTCAGAGAGGGCGGGCGGCAGGTCTAAGGCCGGATTACGGTAGTCAGCCGGGATGTCCGCAAAGAGGTCCTCAACATCGTTCATGTTGATCGTGTTGAGCATGTGCTGCCGATCGGCAGCCGTCATGGGCACAAAGGGGGCAGGATTGCGTTGTTCAGCCACCGTTGTTGAGCTCCGTAAGAAAGGCCTGATACTCGTCATGTGAGAGAAGGTGCTTGAGTTCCTGTTCATCGGAAATGGTGATCTGCAGCATCCATCCCTCACCGTATGGATCCTCATTCACCAACTCGGGCTTGTCGAGCAGGGCAGTATTGACGTTGGCGACGTCCCCGCTCACCGGCGAGAAGAGGTCTGAGACAGACTTGACGGATTCGATCTCGCCGAACGTCTTGAACTGTTCAATCGCAGAGCCGGCATCCGGCAGATCGACGTAGACAACGTCCCCCAACTCCCCCTGCGCGTAATCAGTGATGCCGATTGTCGCCACGCTCGTATTGGCTGCATCTCGCGCAACCCATTCATGTTCGCGGCTGAAGAGCAGGTCTTTCGGGTCAAAAGGCATATGCATCCCCCCACATCAGTGCGCCCACCCACCGGGTTCACAACACGGGCGCCCATTCATTTTCATTCTAGCGGCAGTTTCACAGACGTTGCCTAGTTTTTGGCGCGCTGCTATCCGCGATTTGCTTGCAGGAACGGCGGCGTGGCAGTTGTCGCGTTGACTGCGCGGCCCCGTATGTCCACATCCACGTGACTGCCCGGCTCAGCGAGACGTATCGGTAGATAAGCGAGCGCGATGCTGTATCCGAGCGAGGGCGAGTATGCGCCGCTCGTGATGGTGGACACCTCCTCACCATCAACAAGCGCCGGGTATCCATGGCGTGGGGCGGAGCGACCCTCAACGATGAGCCCCGTCATGCGCCGTGCTAGGCCGTTCGCGGCCTGCGCCCGCAGCGCGTCCACCCCGATGAATTCCTTGTCCACATTCACGAAACGGTCAAGCGCCGCCTCAAGCGGGGTTACGGTATCGTCCATGTCCTGCCCGTACAGCATCAGGCCCGCCTCAAGCCGCAGGACATCACGCGCGGCGAGGCCGCACGGCGCCGCGCCGCGCTCCGTGATGAGCCTGCGCCATAGCCGCTCCGCCTCCACGGCCGGCAGGATCACCTCAAATCCATCCTCGCCGGTGTAGCCGGTGCGTGAGATGAGCGCCGACGTCCCCCCGATGGTGGTCGAGCGGCACGCAAAGAGGCCGAGTTCACTCAGCTCAAGGCCGCTCAGCGGCTGCAGGGCGTCAACGGCGCCCGGCCCCTGGACGGCGATCATCGCTGTCTCGTCACGTTCATGGGTGATAGTGACGCCATCACACGTCTCGGCGAGCCACGCCGTGATGCGATCCCAGCTGGCGGCATTGCACACCATCAGGAACTCGTCGTCTGCGAGGCGCATCACAACAACATCATCGAGGATGCCGCCGGATTCGTTGCAGATGAGGCCGTAGCGCGCGCGACCGGGCCGTAGCGCGCCGATATTGCTGGTGATGACGCGGTCAAGGGAGTTCGCGGCGTTCTCACCCGCCAACCGGATGCGCCCCATGTGCGACACATCGAAGATGCCTGCCTGTGTGCGGACGGCGGCGTGTTCAGCGAGGATGCCGTCCGGGTACTGGACAGGCATATCCCATCCGCCAAACTCAACCATGCGGGCGCCGAGCGCGGCGTGGGTGTCATACAGGGCAGTTCGGAGCTTGGTCATAACTCAAGGAAATCTTGGGGGCTAACCGCATAGTCCGGTGCACGCTGTACAATTCGCCGGTCCAACGTCACTAAAGGCGTCTGCAGGCGTCGGGCTAACGCAACATAGATGGCATCGTACGCGGAAAGGCCATAATCAAGGGCAACCCCTAGTGTGTCAGGGAGCACATCCGCTTCATCCGGGTTAACTTGTCCGGATTCTTGGGGACGCGTGACGATGGAGGGTGCAGTTCGCATGAGGGCATGGGCGCGATCCAAGCTTAATTCGCCGGCCCGAATGTAGCCAAGGAGGGCACTGCGAATCTCCACCCAAAAGATGTCTGGAACAAGCCAGTGACTATCTCGCTCCCAAACCAATTCGATCTCATCAGCATATTGTCCGCGCATCCAGAGACGAACCACGATATTCGCGTCAACGATTATCATTCTCGTCCCTCACGAATCATCGTGTACAGCTTCTTGTTATCGGGATCGTAGGACACATCACCTGGGTACACTGCGTCCCTGAGCGCGAGCACCCTCCTTGAGCGCTGTTCGTCCGTCTCTCCCTTTTCGGGGTTCATGAGTTTATCGAAGCGTTCCGCAAGGATCTCTCTCAGTTCATCTTCGCCCTCTGATTTCTCGGGTTCTGAGTAGTCGTGCATCCGCCGCTTCGACGTGGGCATAGAATGGCCACTCTCTTGCATTCTGAGCTCGTGGCCTGTTCCAAAGCGCTCACGAATGCCTTTGATGCGCCGTTGCCGATCTCCTTCGGTCTCATATGGGGTTTCCTTGGTGGGGTCTTCCACTTCAAGGAAACCGTTCCCCAACCGCTCTCGCAGCGCGTCTTCCTGTTCTGCCTGCTCCGGGGTCATCTCCGGCGTGAAATCCTCCGTCTCAAAGAGGGGGCGAATCTCGACCTCCGCCATGCCCGGCATGGGCTGCGGGCAGCGCTTAGCCCACTCGATGGCCTCATCCATGTTCTGCACCTGCCAGATCCAGAATCCTGCAACCAGCAGGCTCGTCTCCGGAAACGGCCCCTCCGTCACGCTGTTCGTCGCGCCGTCCATGAGCAGACGCCTGCCGAACGCGGACGGCTTTACGCCCTCTCCGCCCAGCAGCACGCCCGCGTCCGCGAGCTGTTCGTTGTACTTGCCCATGGCCTCAAGCAGCTCGGTAGGGGGCATAATGCCTGCCTCGCTCTCCGCGGTGGCCTTGATCAGTACCATGACGCGCATCGTCTCACCCACTCTCGCCCTGCCGTCCGATAGTGCCATGATACCGACGTTCAGCCTATGCGTGCCGAATGACGGCAAGGCGCTGCGCCGACGAACGCGCGACTTGACGATGGCGTGCCAGACTGCGAACCTAGCGCAGACGGGTTTCTCCTCCGATGAGAACCCGATGGGAACTGAGAGAGTGGGGGCATATCATGGCTGATTACGCAAATCCGAACGCGCTTGTTGATACGGAATGGGTCGCCCAGAATCTGGACACCCCCAGCATTCGTCTGGTGGAGGTTGATGTTGATACGGCGGCATATGACCAGGGCCATGCGCCGGGGGCGGTCGGATGGAATTGGAAATCCCAACTCCAACAGAACGTCGTGCGTGACGTTGTCGCAAAGGACGAATTTGAGCAGCTGCTTGGTCAGGCCGGCATCGGCAATGACACGCGCGTCATCCTGTATGGCGACAACAATAACTGGTTCGCCGCATGGGCATATTGGCAGATGAAATACTACGGCCATGAGAACGTGCAGCTGATGAACGGCGGACGCGCCAAGTGGCTGGCGGAGGGGCGCCCGACGACGACGGACATCCCCGCCCATGCCGCGCAGTCATACACGGCCAGGGAGCCGAATGACTCTATCCGCGCCCTGCGGGATGATGTGCGCGCCGCGCTCGGCTCCTCCGTCCTCGTTGATGTGCGATCCGCGGCGGAGTTCAGCGGTGAGCTGCTTGCGCCGGAGAACCTCCCGCAGGAGGGCTCGCAGCGTGGCGGGCATATCCCGGGCGCGGTCAACATCGGCTGGGCGCAGGCCGTCAATGAGGACAGCACATTCAAGTCCGTTGATGAACTCAATGAGATCTATGGCGGGCGCGGCGTGACGGCCGATAAGGATGTCATCGCCTACTGCCGCATCGGCGAGCGATCCTCCCACACGTGGTTTGTCCTTAAGGAGCTGCTCGGCTATCAAAATATCCGCAACTATGATGGCTCTTGGACCGAATGGGGCAGCGGTGTCGGCCTGCCCATTGAGCGCTAGACGGTGACGTTGGCCGTCGATCATGAACGGGGGCTGATGGCGGGTCTCGCCATCGGCAACCTCCTTGGCCTAGCCGTCGAGGGTCATCGACGCGAGTCTCTCCGGAGCGTCTTTCCGGATGGAACGCTTAGCATCAGAGTCGAGCCGGGCTCCGCGGACGATGACGACCTCGCGCAGGCCATCCTCCTGTCTGAGGCGGCGGCCGAGGGCCCCCTCAATATTGACGATCTTGCCCTCCGCCTGTGGGATTGGTTTGAGTTGAACGGCGTCGGCATCGGGATCCTCACCATGGACGTCCTTGTGTCGTACAGCGGCAGATCCCCCAACCACTTTGGCTCTGGGCGGATCGAATGGCCGCCCGACCAAGGCCCCCGCCCACCAATCGGCCTGCCGATACGTGAATCCTCCAAAGGTGTGTGGGTGCAGGGGAACCGTAATCGCGCAGGGAATGGCGCGCTCATGCGCTGCGCCCCCCTCGCGATTCGTTGGCGGGATGACCCTGTCGCCCTTGCCCGCAACAGCATCGTCAGCGCCGTACCCACCCACTGGGACCCTCGTTGTGGCTGGTCATGCGTCATCTTCAATCTGGCGCTTGCCGCCGTCCTGCGTGGTGAATCGCCAAGCGTGGCAGACCTGCTTGCCGCAGCGGAGGAGGCCGTCGCGCAATCACTGCCCGACCTCGCTGAATTTGAGGTCGATGCAGCAGCGCCGAGCTCGGTCAGGGAGGCTGTGGAGGCCGCCGGGACGGCAGCCCTCTCAGACATCGTCTTTGATGGCGGCAACATGGGATACACGCTGCTCAGCCTGCAGGCCGGTTTGATCAGCCTCCGGTCTGCGTCTGATTTCGAGAGCGGAGTAACAGAGATCATCATGGCAGGCGGTGATACGGACACGAATGGCGCCATCGTCGGCGCGGCGCTCGGCGCGCGTTTTGGACTGGCCGGCATACCGCGCCGCTGGCGAGAGCAGGTGGACCGCGTCCGCCATTCCCGCCCCACGGTGGAGTCCTACGGTGACGCGCTTGCGGCGGCGCGTGGATAGGCGCGGCGCCCCATGACAACCGCTGAGCTCTATCGCAACGCCGCCGGCCTGTCTGAGGTCGCCCAGCTCCTCGGGGCCGATGATACGATTCTGGCCGGTGACATCCCCATGGCGGCATTGACGGAGGCAGACCGCCTGCGCCTCGTGGCCTATCCCGCCTCCCTCGCCCTCCGTCTGAGGCGCAGCAGCCCGACTGCGAGCGTGCGAGTCGTCTATACCGTCCCCGATCTTGCCACCGATGAGGGGCGTTTTGCTCCCGGCCGGCCCTATAACCTGACGCCCTTCGGCCGACCGTACGGCTGGCAGCCGGACCCGGCCGCATCCGATGACTCCCGCGCCCTCTACTGGGAGGCGCTCTTTGACGCCCATGTGCAGGAACTGCAGCAGACCGCCCGCGCCACGCAGGTTGAGATTGTCCGAGCGACTGAGCTCGCTGCGCGCCCCCCATTCCTCTCCGTCCTGCGGCTCGCGCTCCGCTCCCCGGGACAGATCGCGGACGCGGTACGCGAATCAGGCGTCGTCACGGAGATGGATGACGAACCGTTGACGTTCGCGGGCGCTATCTGCCGCGCATGTGGCTCCATCCGCGGGACGACGGACTACGACCCTGATTGGGACCGCGCCCAATTCCAGTGTGCCGACTGTGGAGATGCACAGGAGGCGGATATCAGAGAGCAGGGAATGTGGATGCAGGATGATGTGCTGCGCGCCGCCGTCATCGCCGCCCTCAACCCGGGTATCGTCATCCGCCGCCCCGGCGCCAAATGGGACACGCGAGAGGCGCTGATAGACGCGCTGCTGATGCTCGCGCTGGGAGACGGCGCGCAGCCACCCACGAGGCTCGCCCCGCCAAGCCTAGACAGCGAGCAAGGCGGCACCCCCCTCAAAGACCTAGTCCGCCTAGCAGACGAATGGAACGAAGACTACGCGGAGCTGCCGTGACGGTTTCTGATCTGACGTTGGCGGAGTTGTCTCTCTCGCGGGGGGAGTATGCGGAGATCGTCTCGCGCATGGGGCGGGAGCCGAATGATGTCGAGCTCGGCATGTTCGGCATACTGTGGAGTGAGCACTGCGGCTATAAGCATTCGCGCCTGCTTTTGAGGCTGTTCCCGAACGAAGCTCCCTGGGTGCTCATCGGGCCCGGCGAGGAGAACGCCGGCGCGGTCTCCATCGGTGACGGCCTCGCCGTCGTCATGAAGGTGGAGTCCCACAATCATCCGTCCGCTATCGAACCGTATCAGGGCGCGGCGACGGGTGTGGGCGGCATTATCCGCGATATCTTCAGTATGGGGGCGCGCCCCATCGCCCTGCTGAACGCGCTGTTCTTTGGCCCGCTTGAGGAGCGCGCCCGCAACCGCTATCTGTTTGAGGGGGTGGTCGCCGGCATCGGCGGCTATGGCAACTGCATCGGCATCCCGGATGTGGCCGGCCAGGTCACGTTCGCGCCATCCTATTCCGCCAACCCGCTCGTGAACGCCATGTGTGTCGGCATTGTGCGGGAGTCTGAGATGATCAGGGCGAACGCGGGGGGCGCCGGCAATATCCTGTTGCTTGTTGGCGCGGATACGGGGCGTGATGGCATCCATGGCGCGACGTTTGCCTCCGTCGATCTCTCTGAAGAGTCCGCGGAGCGACGCCCCGCCGTTCAGGTTGGCAACCCGTTCCTCGAAAAGCTTGTGCTAGAGGCGTGTCTGGAGATTGCGCAGGCCGGCCTGCTTGTCGGGATGCAAGACCTGGGCGCCGGCGGCCTGACGAGCGCGGTGATCGAGTGCGCGGCGCGGTCAGGCAGCGGCGTTGATATCGATGTCGCCCACGTCCCCCGTCGCGAGGATGGCATGACCGCCTATGAGGTCATGCTGTCTGAATCACAGGAGCGCATGCTGCTCGTTGTCCCGCCGGACAACGTGGATGGCGTCCGCGCCATCTGCGATAAGTGGGCGCTCGCCTGCGACGAGATCGGCGTCGTCACAGAGGGAAACCACGCAATCATTCGCGACAACGGCGTGCCTGTGGGTGACATGCCCATCAGCGCGCTGACGGAGCCGCCCGCCTATGAACTGTCCGGCGTGGAGGCCCCGGAGATTGCCGGCCTCCGCAACCGTGACCTGTCCGACGTGCCGCAGCCGACGGACTGGAATGCCGCGCTGCTGCAGATGCTCGCGGCTCCCTCCCTCGCCAGCAAGCGGCCTGTCTATCAGCAGTATGACCATCAGGTTGGCAACAACACGGTTCTCGCGCCCGGCCAAGCGGACGCGGCGGTGCTGCGCATCAAGGGTGCGCGAACGGGCATCGCACTCACGATTGATGTGAATCCGCGCGCCTGCTTTTTGGACCCGTATGTGGGGGGCGCGCTGACCGTTGTGGAGGCTGCCCGCAACCTATCCTGTGTGGGCGCGCGGCCGCTCGCCATCACGGACTGCCTCAACTTTGGGAACCCGGAGCGTGCGCCGATCGCGTATCAGTTCGAGCAGGCTATTCGCGGCATGGCCGAGGCGTGCCGCGTCCTCAATATCCCCGTCATCAGCGGCAACGTCAGCCTCTATAACGAATCCGCCGAGGGACCGATTGATCCGACGCCGACGGTGGGGATGGTGGGGGTGCTGGATGATGTGTCGACGCGCTGCGGCGCCGGGTTCACGTCTGAAGGCGACAGTATTGTTCTGATTGGCGCCGCGGGGCCTGAACTCGGCGTGGACGCGCTCGGCGCGAGCGAATACCTTGCACGCGTGCATGGGACCGTCGCCGGGCAGCCAAGAGTCGAAATTGAGGCGGAGGCGCGGGTGCAGGCGCTCACGCGTGAGGCGGTGAGGCGCGGCCTGCTCCACTCCGCGCATGATGTGTCAGAGGGGGGACTCGCCGTGACGGTGGCAGAATCAAGCGCCATCGGCGGCATCGGCGCGTCCCTCAGCCTAACCCCGCCGTCCGCCCCGATGGATTCCCGCTTTCGCGGGAATGAGGGGAGGGTGGGGACGGACACCCCCGCGTCGACCCTCCCCCAGTGGGAGAGGGAGCACGCAGCGCGCATCGATGCGACGCTGTTCGGAGAGGCCCCCGCCCGCATCGTCGTCTCGCTTCCCGCCGATAACCGCGATGTACTGAACGCCCTTGCGAACGAGCATGGTGTCCCCCTCTGTGAGATCGGGACGGTGGGCGGCGATGCCGTGCGTATCTCCGGCCTCATCGATATCCCTGTGCGTGAGGCAGCCACCACGTGGGAGGGCGCCCTCACCGAGTAAGGTGAGTTGTTCGCACCGTTCGCGCTGAGCATGTCCGCCTCTTTCGCTCTCAGCCTGTTGAAGGGGCAACCAAGGCAAATGTCCCCGTATACTAGACTCTGTACAGAACCACGATTCCTGCGTGGGGAGGAACAGATGGCCAACGTGACCCGGACAGAAAGAGCGCTTGAGAGTACGTCAAACGGTAGCAAAGGCGGCACTCCAATCAATGAGTGGATGCTGAAGAATCTCACAAAGCACAGCATCGATGTTGAACAGCCGGATAGGGGCGGCTACCGACCGGTCCCCTTCTGGGACTACAATCACGATCACCTCAAGGAATTGGATGAGGAATAGCGCTCATGACGGCGTGCGTCCAAGACTATGAACTCCTTGAGGTGGACGTGGTCAACCCATGGGACGAAGTGACGTAGCCCCCTCAGCCGCCAGTGACGTAGCCCCCCCGCACGCCATTTTGGTGGAAAACCATTGGCGGGTATCCTTGCGGGTTGGGGCGGATATGCCTACCCTTGTCTATTGTGTGCCGTTAGGGAATTGTCTCTCGCGAGGTAGTTTTCGAACGATGGCGTGAGCCGGCTGACCGTATTGTGGCGGCCCGCCGCCGCGCCCTCTGCGAGTGGCACGATGCTTGACATATAGGAACACACGTTCTATCCTGGACGCTGAGTTGAAAGGAACTGATGACCGTGAAAGTCGTACTGATTGATGAGGCGCCCGGCTTGGGCATCGCCGGGGATGTCCGCGATGTTAAGGATGGGTATGCTCGCAATTTCCTGTTCCCCAAGGGTCTGGCTGTCCTCGCCACACCGCAGGAGCTCGCACGCGCGGATGCTCGCAGAAAGGTGGAGGTTGAGCGTCGGACGAAGCTCAATCTTGAGATGGAGAGCGTTGGAGAGCGCCTCACCGGGGAGCGGCTGCTTATCCCGGTGCGTGTTGGGCCGGGCGGCCGCCTGTATGGGAGCGTGACGGCGGCGGAGATTGCAGAATCTGTGAATGAGACGATGGGCGTGGAGATTGATCGGCGCGCCATTCAGCTCGCACAGCCCATCCGTGAACTCGGGCATCATCAGACGCCGATTCGCCTCGCGCCGGACGTGATCCCAACCGTCACCGTGACCGTCTATCAGGAAGGGACGGAGCCGCCGCCCCTCGTCGCGGAAACGGATGAAGCCCCTGAGGATGAGCAGCAGGATGCCACGGAGGCGGTCGAAAACGCCATCGATGATGACGGTGATGATGTGCCCACCGCGGATGCCTCCGTCGAGGAGGCGGTCGACTCCACAGAGCCGGATGGCACGTCTGCTGACGGTGATGCGCCTGCTGACGATGATGCGTCTGCCGGCGAGGACTCTGCCGAGGAGGATGCTGAGGGAGCAGACGAGGAGTAATGTGTACACCGAACAGCTCCCACCTCACGATGACGAAGCCGAGGAGGCTGTCCTAGGATCCATTCTCATCGACGATGAGACCATCTCCGGTGTTCACGGGATCGTCGAGGCCACCGACTTCTATCGGCAGCGTCACGCATGGGTCTTTGATGCGTGCATCGCCGTCTCTGCGCGGAATCAGCCAATCAGCCAGATAAGCGTCGCGGATGAGCTCGCCCGTCAGCAACGGCTCGATGAGATTGGCGGGCTCCCGTTCCTCAGCCACCTCATCGCCGTCGTTCCCACGTCCGTATATGCGGAGAATTACGCGCGCGTTGTCCGGCGCCTCTCTATCCACCGGCAGCTGATTGATGCCGGCGCGCAGATTGCCGGCATCGGCACACGCGCCGAGGAGGATGAAGAGGAATCTCTCCGCAAGGCGGAGGAGCTGCTGTATCGGATGCGCCTCGGGCAGGATACGCGTGATCTGGCGGCGCTGGCGGATATCCTGGGACGCTATGTTGAGGAGAGTGAGCAGGCCGTCGGCGGCAGGGTCGGCGGCGTTCAGAGCGGCTTTGTTGATCTTGACCGGCAGCTTGGGGGCGGGTTTCAGCCATCAGACCTGCTCATCCTCGCGGCGCGGCCCGGCGTGGGCAAGAGCGCATTCGCCCTCAACGTCGCCAAAGCTGCCGCTCAAACGCAGGGGCCGGCCGGCCGGCCGTATGTCGTCGCATTCTTCAGCCTGGAGATGGCGTCAGAGCAGGTGGTTGAGCGCTTGTTGGCCGGTGAGACGGGCATCAACTCGACGCGCATCCGTGGCCGGATATGGACGGATTATGAGGAAGACGCGATCGTCAATGCGGTTGGGCGGCTGGCCGACCTGCCGCTGTACATTGATGATTCTGTCAACCTGAGTGTTGTGGCGCTGCGCTCCAAGGCGCGGCGGTTGTCACTCACTGAGGGGCTTGACCTGATCGTCGTGGACTACATGCAGCTGATGTCCGGAACGAATTCGTTCGGCAATCGCGTTCAGGAGATCAGCGAGATATCCCGGTCCTTGAAAGCGCTGGCGCGTGATCTGAATGTGCCGGTGTTGGCGCTCTCACAGCTGTCCCGCGCGGTCGAGAACCGCCCCCGCCATGAGCCGCTCCTCTCTGACCTGCGTGAGAGCGGCGCGATCGAGCAGGACGCGGACGTCGTCCTCTTTCTGTACCGTCCGGACACGGTCTACACGGGCGAGGAATGGGAGCGCCTGCACCCTGATCAGGACTATCCGCGCGGCATCGCGGACATCATCGTCGCCAAGCACCGCAACGGGCCGACGGGGCGAATGCAGGTCGTCTTTGAGGAACAGACAACAACGTTCCGCAGTGCCGCCCGCGCCGGCGGCGCGAGCGTATAGGCTCACGAGAGCGCATCGGACAGCCCATATGCGTGCCATCAAGGATTTTGGGGGTTTTCCCACGTCGACGCATGCCACGCCGGTGCCGGAGGCGTTCTTTGCGGAGATCCTCCCATGCCTGACGAGCGCAGAGGAGGTGACACTGTTCCTTGTTGCCCTGCGTCGCATCCGTGGCCGCAAAGGGTCTGTCCGCTTTGTCACGGCCCATGAGCTTGCCGCCGCTCCCGAGTTGACAGGGCTGCGCGCACTCACACAGACGGGCGGTGAGACGGAGAAGGACGATGGGCACGGTTTCGGCGAGACGGTGACGGGTGTCATGGCTGATTTTGTGGATGCCCATGTCTTTCTGGGAGTTGAACTCGAGGATGGCGACATCGTCTACTTTGTGAACGATTCTGAGGGGCGGCGTGCTGCGGAGCGTGTCCGCGCCGGCGAGGCAGACCTGCCGGCTGCGCGCGTGCCGTCGCAAGTGGAGGATGCGCCTCCGGCGCCGGGTGAGATCTTTCGGCTGTATGAGGACACCATCGGCATGATTCCGGGCGGCGGCATCGCCCAGGAACTGTCAGAAACAGAACTGGAATACCCGGCGGCCTGGATCCGGGAGGCATTTCATGAGGCGGCCGCGCAGAACGTCCGGCGCTGGGCCTATGTGCGCTCGATTCTTCGCAACTGGAGAGATAGGGGTAGGGGAGATGGAACGACTCAGCGAGGTTCTGCGGAGGAACGCTATCGACGGGGAGAATACGGCAAGGTCGTCCGCTGGCGATAACCCTCGCCAGGCCGATGCGCCGCTTGACGTAGACCGCTGCCCCATCTGTGATGGACTCGGGTGGGTAAGCCGTGATGTGCCCCTCACTGACGCGGATTTCGGCAAGCTGACCCCGTGCGTGTGCCGGACGGAGGAACTCCAAAACGCGCGCTTTCGTCGGCTGCAGCGCTATGGGCAGCTTGAGCCGTTCGCGGCGGTAACGTTTGAGGGGTTGAGCGCTGAACTGGCGCGAGAGGGCGCGAATGATGGGGATGCGCGGCACGTGGCTGCGCTTGCGGGTGCGCGTCGCTATGCCGCGGACCCGGATGGCTGGCTTGTTCTGCACGGCCCCTCCGGCACCGGCAAGACCCGCCTCGCGGCTGCCGTCGCCAATGACGCCATCGGCCGCGGCCTGCCCGCCCTGTTCGTGTCCGTCCCGGATTTCCTGGACCACCTCCGCTCCGCCTATGCTCCCAACGCGGAGACACCCTTTGATGCGCTCTTTGAGCAGGTCAAGGAGGCGCCGCTCCTGATCCTAGATGATCTGGGTGCGCAGTCCGCCACCACGTGGGCGCGCGAGAAACTCTTTCAGGTGCTCAATCAGCGGTTCATCGAGCGTCTGCCAACAGTGATTACAATCAGTGGGCCGCTCGCCAAGATGGAGCCGCAGCTCCTCAGCCGCCTCAACTCCCCGGCTATGTCGACCGTTCTCGCCACAGGCTCAGTCGGAAGCGATCTCCGTTCCGCGGACGCGCTGGACCTGCCGCGCTTTGCTGAGATGACATTTGAGACGTTTGATGCCCGGTCCTATGACGCGCTCAGCCGTCCGCAGCGACAGAGTATTGAGGGCGCGATCAAGACATCTCACATCTACGCGGAGCAGCCGGATGGATGGCTGGTGTTCACCGGCGACAACGGTGTTGGCAAGACGCATCTGGCTGCCGCCATCGCCAATCAGAGCCGCGCCGCCGGCATCGGCACACTCTTTGTTGTTGTGCCGGATCTGTTGGATCACCTGCGCCACACCTTTGGGCCGCAGAGCGATGTGTCCTATGACGAGCTGTTTGAGGGTGTGCGCACGGTTCCACTGTTGGCTCTCGATGACCTCGGCGCGCACGCGACCACCCCATGGGCGCAGGAGAAGCTGTATCAGATCATCAATTATCGCTACAACGCCCGCCTGCCCACCGTCGTGACGATGAATATCTCGCTGGACGAGCTGGCGCATGATGAGCCGCGCATCGCCTCCCGCCTTGCCGATCCGCGTTTCAGCATCGCGTTCAACATAGACGTGCCCAACTACCTGCTCCGCCAAGATACGACTGCGCGGCTGCCGGAGCCGCGCCCGCGGCGTCCGCGCAGATAGACATGTAGAATTGTAGAATGACACGCGCCCCTCAACCTGGCTGTGTCTTCTGTGCCATCATCGCGGGTCGGAGCCCTGCCGAGATTTGGCATGAGGATGAGAGCCTCATTGTCTTCTTCAACAAGCTGCGTTGGCTGCGCGTCCAACTGCTCATCGTGCCGAAAGAGCACAAGACGCAGGCAGAGTTCTGGCGGGAGGATATGGAGCGTGCCGCCGCGCTCGCCGTAGAGCTTGGCGAAGAACATGCGCCGGGCGGATTCCGCCTCGTCTCCAACTTTGGTATAGACGGCGAGCAGTCACAGCCGCATGCGCACCTCCACCTGCTCGGGGGGCGCCATCTTGGCCTGTACATTGAGGATCCGCCGTTCCCGCCGTCCTGGCAGCGGCACGCCTAGCAGGGCTCTCAGTTGTGGCGAACAGGCGCCTCGTGTGATTTTTTGCACAAGTCTCTCGTACAATTGGCGCAAGCGTGGAGGGCACGCGGTTGACGCCCTCTTATTTTCTCTGGGTATGTGTTGACATCGGTTCCTGACGGCGTGTATCCTCTGAGACTGATACGTATTCAGACTTGCTCTTATGAGGAGCGCGTGATTCGTGACTGAGATTGACCCGCAGCCACTCGTGGCCGCAGATTGGGAGCAGATTGAGACCACTCTGGTCTATCTGTGGCTTTTGTGGATAGCCGTTATCACCATGGCGATGTCTTTGCTTATCGGCCATGCCGTCATCCCATCACTCACCACGACCGGCCACATCGGCCCTGTTTTTGAGCGAGTCCGCCCACTGTTCTACCTGGCCGCCGCCGGCGCCGCCGCCGTTTCTCTCTTTGCCCTCGTCGGCTTCGTGAACGAGTCTGTGGTTCTGCGGGAAATCTACACCAAGGTGTGGATCTAGGGCAGGCGCTGATTCAATGCGACAACGAGCCGGTTCACTGCCCCTGCGCCTCATCGGGGTGCTCGTTGCCATCCCGCTTGCGCTGATTGTGGTTGGAATTGTCGCCTTCTCCGGCGGCAACGCCGTGCTCGGCTCCGTCTATTCCGTGCCCGAAAACGAGATGGAGTTCCCGCACGATCAACACGTCACATCCCTCGCGATCGAGTGCGAATTCTGCCACCGGGCCGCGGACACGTCCCGCACGGCGACGGTGCCCTCCGTGGAACAGTGCATGTTCTGCCACAAGACGGTTGCGACGAGCAACCCCAACCTTGAGCCGCTTCGGGCGGCATGGGAGTCCGGCGAGCCCCTCGACTGGGTCCGCCAGCATCGGCTCCCGGATCACACGCAATTCAGGCATGAGCCACACATTACAGCCGGCTTTGAATGCTCGGAATGCCACGGCGACGTCGGCAGTATGAGGCAGGTTGAGCAGGTGCGGATTCTCCAGATGGGCGACTGTGTCGCGTGTCACAAGGAGAACAGCGCGCCAACCACATGCTCAACCTGTCACTCATGAGGACGTAGGGAAAGAGAACGGGACGGACAGCGCACGATGGATCTGACGAGACGGGACTTTCTGAGGGTAGCCGGAGCTACGTCTGTAGCCGGCGTCCTCTTTGCGGGCTGCGCCATCCCGGAACGGGAGATCATCAAGCAGAGCCCGCGTGACCTCCCGGAAGACCTCGCCCAAGGCCTTGAGGATATGTATGCGACGTCATGCGCGGCCTGCGGGGAAGGGCACGGCATCCTTGTGCGTGTTGCAGAGGGCCGCGCCAAGAAAATCGAGGGTAATCCCGACCACCCGCTCAATCGAGGTGGTCTGCTGCCCGGCTGCCTTGCCGGCGTGCAGTCCCTGTACCATCCGGACCGTTTCAGCGGCCCGATTGTGGACGGCAACGCCACTACATGGGCGAGCGGCATGGCGCGTCTGAACACCCTGCTGAATGAGACGGACGCCTCGCGAACACTGCTGATAACCCGCCCGAACCGCGGCCATCTGGGCGCAGTCACGCATGAGTTTGCACAAGGTTTCGGCATCCGCCACCTGCAGCTGGAGCCGCTTGAGAACGCCGCCATCCGGCAGGCCGCCAAGGATGTCTTTCATCAGGACAGGCTCCCCTTCTTTGATATTGCCAATGCCGGCTCCGTGCTTTCCATCGGCGCCGAGTTCTTGGAATCGTGGCTCGCCCCCATCCATTACAGCAAGGCGTACGGCCAATTCCGTCGTGGAGAGGGCAGGGACAGCCGCGGCCTCCACGTCCATGCCGGCACGCGATTCTCGATGACGGCTGCGAATGCGGACACATGGCTCCCAATCGCACCGGGACGCGAGGGCATCCTCGCCCTGAGCATCGCCTATGTTCTTGCACATGAGGGCCTTGCCGATCAGGCAACCGTGAGTGCGATGACGAACGGCTTGGGAGAGGTGGCGCTTGCGCCGTATCGCCCGGAAGCCATTGCTGACCAACTCGGTGCAACCCCCGGCGTCCTGACCGGTAAGATAATCACGGATGTCGCGCATGATCTCGCATCCCACTCCCCCGCGCTGGTTCTCGTCGGCAGCTCCGCCGCCGCGCAACCGAATGGCCTGTTCAATGCCAGAGCGGGGATGATTCTGAATGGCGTGTTGGGCAGTATTGGGGGGCCGGGCGGCGTGCATTTCAACCCGCCAACATCCTTGCCTGAGCTGCAGGGCCTGCCGGCTCCAACAACCTACGCGGAATGGCGTGACGTGCGGGATCGGCTCTCTCGGGGCGCCATTGATCTCGTGCTTGTTGATGGCGCCAACCCGGTGTATGACCTCGCCAGCCTCAAATTTGGGCAGGCGCTCAGCCGCGCCCGCAACGTTGTCAGCTTCTCTGCTGAGCCGAATGAGACGACGGCGATGGCGAACCTTGTCCTGCCCGGCCAGCACTATCTGGAATCATGGGGGACAGACGTGCCCGACCCAGGCCCGGGCTATGAGGTCCTCACCGTGCAGCAGCCGGTTGTCGCCACACTCATCGACGAGTCGCGCAGCCCCGTCCATGACGCTCGGGCGATGGGCGATGTGCTGCTCTCCGTGATGCAGGGACGTGGATTCCAGCGCAAGACACGCGGTGACAGCATGGAAAGCGTCGTGTTGAATGCGCTGAATTACCTCCATAACACCCACCCCGGCCGCGGCTCCGTTCAGGGCTCCACGCTGGCGGCGTTCAAGACGGGCGTGCTGCAACGCGGCGGCTGGTGGAACATCGCCGGGCGCGGTGTGTCAATCTGGGAACGCCCCACAAATTTTGACCTGAGCCCCGGCCTCGCTCCGTTCCCGGAGCGCGTCGCCGAGCATACAGACCGCTACCATCTTGTGCCGTTCGCAAGCGCCACCGTTGGCGCAGGCGGCGGACACTTGCCGTGGCCACAATCCGCCCCTGACCCGCTCACGTCCGTTGTGTGGCACAGTTGGGTGGAGGTGAACAGCCGTGAGGCGGCCCGCCGCGGCCTTCGGGATGGCGATCTTGTCGAGTTGGAATCGGACAGCGGCGCCATCGAGGTTCCCGTCTATCTGCACCCCGGCATCCCGCCGAATGTTGTCGCCGTTCCGTTCGGACGCGGTAGAGCGTTCTCAGGGCGCTACGGCGAGGACTCCACCGGCAACGTCAACGCCGTCTTGGGGGATGTTGAGGTTGACGAGATGGGATTACAGGCGTGGGGCGCGACAATTGTGAGAATTCGCCCGCTTGGCCGCCGCATGCGCATGGCGCGCATGGAGGGCGGCTTTACGGGACAACAGCTTGAAGGCACGCACATCATTCAATTGGAGTACACCTAAGCCGGGACGGTGACGGAGACTATGTCATGACAATGTCAGACTACAAATGGGGAATGGCCGTCGATATCGACGCCTGCACAGGCTGCCAGGCATGCGTGATTGCATGCGCGGCGGAGAACAACCTGCCCATCAACCTGGAGCGTGACTTCGCGGAGCGGCGCGCCATCGCTTGGATTCGCGTCGAGCGCTATTGGGAGGGCGAGTATCCGAACGTGAAGGCGTATTTCCTGCCGGTGCTGTGCCAGCACTGCGGCAACGCCCCCTGTGAGCCGGTCTGCCCCGTGTATGCCACGTATCACAACCCGGCCGGCCTGAACGTGCAGGTGTACAACCGGTGCGTTGGCACGCGCTACTGCGCCAACAACTGCCCGTATCACGCCAGGTTCTTCAACTATCGGCGTCCGACATGGCCGGACACGTTCCACAACTATCTGAACCCGGATGTGACCGTGCGTGACCGCGGAATCATGGAGAAATGCACCTTCTGCATTCAGCGCATCAATGCGGCCGTACGCATCGCCAAGCGGACTGGGACGAGCGCGCCCGATCATTTCATGACGGCGTGTGAGCAGGCCTGCCCGGCGGATGCGTTGACGTTCGGCAACCTCAATGACCCGAACAGCCGCGTCTCGCAGCTGTTCGCCGATGAATCACGCGCGTATAAGCTGCAAGACGCCGTTGGGACGGAGCCGAATGTCCGCTACCTGAAGGGTGTGGCAACATCCAAGGCAGGATCGGACGAGATGGCGGCAGCCGCGCACTAGGCAGATAACAACGACAACGACAGCACACAGATAGACCAAGACGCGAGCCAGCAACAGAGGAGAGAATGCACAACGGCCACACTGAACACGAGGCGCCCGGGCCTCCCGCGACACAGGAGGAGCTGACACAAGAGCTCATCCATGACGCGCGGGTGACCGGCCCGACGCTGCGCCGCGCGATGTGGATTCTCGCCGTGATCGCCACACTCGGCGTTGTGGCGGCCGTGATTATGATGCTGGGCGGCCTGGATGACCATACGCGATGGAAGTACTATGCCGTCGCCTACTTCTATGTGTTCTCTCTTGTCATGGGCATCCCCATGGCCGGCATCGGCCTGCGGTTCGCGCGAGCGCAATGGCGGCGCCCCACAAGCCGGGCGGCGGAATTGTTCGCGCTTGCCGGCCCCGTGATGCTGCTCTTCTTCCTGCCCATCATGGCGGCGCACCCCGGCCTTGAGGGCCGAAACAGCCTCTGGATGGATTGGCGGCTCGGCCCATGGTTCCCGGACTTGGTCATGCTGACGGCATTTGTCGGCATCGGCCTCGCATTCGTCTATGCATCCGTGCTGCCAGACCTGGCTGCAGTCCGTGATCACGGCAGCGGACGCTCTCGCGGCATTGCGGCCTCGCTCGCATACGGCTGGATCGGCACGGCACAGCAATGGGCCATGCACAAGTCCGCGCTCGGAATACTGGGCGCGATGTACATCGCCGCCTATGCCACAACTCATATGGTCTTCGCGACAGATTTCGCAATGGTGCTCACACCCGGCTGGAAAGACCCCATCTTCCCCGCGTTCCATGCCGTAACCGGCCTGCAGATGGGGCTCGGCCTCTTCATCGTTGTCCAATTCGCGCTCCGCAAGTGGGGCGGGCTGGCGCGCTACTTTGAGCTGGAGCAATTCTGGGCATACGGCCGTCTGCTGCTCGCGCTGACGCTGTTCTGGTTCTATTTCTTCTGGAGCGGGTTCATCCTGTTCTGGTACGGGCGCCTGCCGCATGAGCAGCAGATTATTGCGCTGCTCGCATTCGGAGACCCGGCCGTGGAGAACCTGCTCGCGCGTCCACAACTCTGGATGTTTGGAGGCGCTATCGGCCTGTCATTCATCACAGCATTCCTACTCATCATGTGGAACCCGGTCCGGCGCAGCATCCTTGGCCCGGCAATTGTCGGAGTGATTATCATCATCGGCAACTTCTTTGACCGGCTCCGCATCTACGTCAATACGTGGTCAATTGAGCAGGTTGGCGGCCATGAGCTGCACGAGATACCCCACAATATAGGCTACCCGGGCGTCCTCGAGGTTCTGGTGCTCGTAGGGATGCTGTCCGGGGTGGCCCTGTTGATTCTATTGGCG
Organism: Dehalococcoidia bacterium; assembly: GCA_965214725.1. Lineage (GTDB taxonomy): Bacteria > Chloroflexota > Dehalococcoidia > UBA6926 > UBA6926 > VXMO01. Next base: position 1,180,172 of record OZ243973.1, read on the forward strand.
TCACGCGTGGTGCCGTTTGTGTCCCTGTGGGAGACGCGAGAGGCGCTGCTGCTGCGCGTGGTGCGTCCATTCGGTGTCGGACATGCGCACGTTGTGGCGAAGCCGGACTAGCGGAGAAACGGAGTTATGCAAGATCGACCGGTCCTGACGGCTAGCCAGATCAACGATGAGTTGCTCTGGCCGGTCTTTGAGCTGCGGAGAAGGCATGTGCTTGCCTTCCTGCCGCCGTTCATCCTTGTCATGGCCGGCGCCGTCGCCGTGACAATCCTTGTCTGGCAAGGACTCTGGATCACAGGCCTGCAGCGCCCGGCGTTCTGGGGCTTCTTCATCGTCAACTTCGTGTTCTGGATTGGTGTGAGCCACGCCGGAACGATGATCTCGTCGATTCTCCGGCTCACGCAGGCGGAATGGAAACGTCCCATTACACGCGCGGCGGAGGTGATGACGGTCTTTGCCCTCGTCACATCCCTTATCCACCCCGTGATCCACGCAGGGCGGCCATGGCGCATCATCTACTGGCTCCTGCCGTATGACTTCTCGCGCGGCGTCTGGCCGGATGTCCGCTCCCCGCTCGTCTGGGACCCCGTCGCTATTACGACATACCTGACCGGCAGCATCCTCTTTGTGTTCACGGCGTTGATTCCTGACTTTGCGATTATCCGCGACCAGAGCACGGGCATGCGCCGGACGATCTATGGCGCGTTGGCGATGGGCTGGCGCGGCACGCCGCGGCAATGGCAGCTGCAGGGCATCTTCGGCATCCTCATGTCCGCCCTGATCCTGCCCGTCTTCGTCTCCGTCCACAGCATCGTGTCATGGGACTTCGCGGCGTCCGTGGTGCCGGCGTGGCACGTCACGGTCTATGCCCCCTACTTCGTCATCGGCGCAGTCCATTCCGGCGTCTCGATGGTGTTGACGCTCATGGCGTTCATGCGCTGGATCTTCAAGCTGGAGAACTTCATCTGGGAAGACCACTTTGATGCCGTCGGCCGGCTTTTGATCTTCATCGCGACGGCGTGGCTGTTCTTCTTCTTCTTGGACTTCGCCTTCTCCTTCTACACACGGGAAGAGCAGGAGATTGCGGTGATGGAACGCCGCCTGCTGGAGTGGCCGTTCAACGCCATCACCATCATCATGGTGATGACCTCATACGTGATACCGATACCGTTATGGTTGAACAGAAAGGTCCGCCGGAACATCGCCTTGATGTTCTGGACGTCGATCCTGGTCAACATCGGCATGTGGTTGGAGAGGTTCTTCCTCATCATCCCGGCCATTGAACGGAAACAGGAGCTGACATTCTTATGGTCGAACTATGTCCCGAGTTTGACGGAGAGCGTGATAGTGCTCGCCTCATTCGGGATGGTGTCAATGCTGCTTGTCATCTTTGCCAAGGTTGTGCCCCTTGTGCCCGCATGGGAACAGAAGGAGGGGCAGGTCTTCCGGTCTGAGATTCAGATTGGCGAGGTAACGGTGCCGGCCATCGTGAGAGAATCAGAAGAGCCGCGGGCCTGGTGACCCGCGCATTGGGAGCGGATGTAATGGCAAACCAGAGTGTTCTTGGCTTGTATAGCGATGCGGACTCCGCAGCGGAGGCGGCGCGCAGCCTCAGGGCGGCCGGCTTCACCAGTGACGATTACGAGGTGATGACCGGCAACCCCTACCCGGAGGGCGCGTTCGGGGAGCACATCAAGAAGAATAAGCTCTTCCGGTTCTCCCTCTTCGGCGCCTTCATCGGGTTTGTCACCGCCTTCCTGTTCGTCTTCGCCACGCAGACCGCCTTCCCGTTGGTCACCGGCGGCAAGCCCATCCTCGCCATCCCCGCGAGCATGATCATCATCTATGAGTTCACACTGCTCGTGGCCATGATCTTCACGGTCATTGGCGTCATCTTTGAGAGCCGTCTTCCACGCCCCGGCGGCGCAGGCCCCCTGTATGACGCGCGCATCACACTCGGCTACATCGGCCTCCTCGTCACCGTGGATGAATCCAGAATCTCCAACGCCCACCAAGCGTTGCAGAGCGGCGGCGCAGCGGACGTTATCAGCGAGCCCGCCTAGACAAGAGACACATGAGCCACTGAACGCACGTACAGAGACAGCGATACGACACCGTGATACAGAGAACAGCACGCACGATTCTTAGGCGACCGACGCGCCGCGCCGGCCTGATGGCCCTCGCGCTGATGGCCGTTGCCGTTCTTGCATTGACCGGCTGTTCAACCGGCGCCTATGAGGTCGACTACTTCCAGGAGATGCACTACTCACCGGCGGTGCGCAAGCAGGAAGGGCCGTCCATGTCCATCAGGCCGGGCACGGTGGCATACAACAGCGGCGGCGCGCCGGAGGATCAACTCAACGCGGACCAACGGCTCGAGCACTATGACCTCATGTCCGATGACGCTCTGGGCGCCATTGAGCAGATTCCGATTGTCGTCACGACAGGGATTGAGGAGTATGGAAATACCATCTTCCAGCGCAACTGCGCCATGTGCCACGGCGCGGCAGGGGACGGTGAAGGACTCCTGCAAGTAACCATCGCGTTCGAGGCGGCCGGTGTTGAGACCCCGGCGAACCTTGCCGGGGACGAAACGCAGGAGCGGACCGTCGGCGATCTCTATCGCATCATCAGCCGCGGTGAAGGAGAATTCCCAGCGCCCGCGTGGTCGGACACACCCTCGGCATGGGACGGAACGACGAACATGCCGGCCTTCGCCCAACTGCTCTCCCCCGCAGACCGCTGGATGCTAGTAGCCCACATCCGCACCCTAGACGAGTAGCTCCGGAAGGTAGGGCGCCTCAGTACAGGAGGCGATCTCCACAGCCACCACAGTAGGTGGCCCGCGGCCCCGCCCGACGAACCGGCTCGACTTTTTGTTCCTATTTGTGCGCCTCCCCCCCGCGCCTTTCTACCCGCGTGGGGGTTGGGCGGCTTCTGCCATGCGCGTTTGGAGGGCGGCCAGCGCAGGGGAGATCTCGACCGGGTAGGCGGCCGCGCTGGTGAGCGCTTTCACATCCTCCGGCAGCGCGGCGAAGCCCCGCTGGAAGAGGTTACGGGACTCGTCAAGCGTGGGGTGGGGCCGCAGGGCGCGGCCCTCTTGCATGACGTCTTCTAGCAGTGAGGCCGCGGCGTCAGGTGGGGGCGCGTCTGCCATGGCGATCACGTCGCGCGCGTAGCCGCCCGCATCGTCTTCGTAGCGGTAGATCTGCTTGCGGCCCGGCAGTGTTTCCTTGCCGACGCTCAGTTTGAGGACGGGCTCGCCGGCGTACTCCACCAGCTTGTAGACGGAATCCGTCCAGGGGGCGTCGGCGGAGGAGCCGATGCGTGTCCCCACACCAAAGCCGGCGATGGGCGCGCCATCTCGCAGCAGGCTATCGATGACGAATTCATCCAGCTCCCCGCTCGCGACGATGTCCACGTCCTCGAGGCCGGCCCCGTCCAGCATGGCGCGAATCCGGCGTGACAGGTTGAGCAGGTCACCGCTGTCGAGCCGCACCGCGCCGAGCTTGTGTCCCGTCTCTTTCATTTCGAGGGCGACGGTGATGGCGTTGCGGGCTCCCTCGATGGGGTCATAGGTATCGATGAGGAATGTGGAGGCGTCCGGGAATGAACGGGCGAAGGCGCGGAAGGCATCGAGCTCTGTGGGGAATGATCCGACAAAGGAGTGCGCCATGGTGCCCATGGGGGTGATGCCGTGTTGGGCGGCGGCAAGAACGTTGCCCGTGCCGGCAAAGCCGGTGAGGGAGCCGACGCGCGCCATCTGCCCGGCGGCATCTATACCGGGCGCGCGCCGTGATCCGTAATAGGTCACGGGCCGGCCGCGCGCAGCGTGCATGACACGCGCAGCCTTGGTGGCCAGCATGGTCTGCAGGCTGACTCTGTTGATGACATAATTCTCGAGAATCTGGCACTCGATGATGGGACCGGAGATCTCCATGACCGGCTCATCGGCAAAGAAGATCTCGCCCTCGCGCATCGCGCGGACACTCCCCGTGAAACGCAGATTCGCGAGGAACTCCAGAAAGCCGTCATCAAAGCGCCCTAACGATCTGAGATAGCCGATGTCAGCATCGGTGAATCGGAAATCTGTCAGGTAATTGAGGATGTCATGCACGCCCGCCAGCACAAAGTAGGAGCGGTTGGGCGGGAACCGCCGGATGAAGAGGCTGAAGGTGGCCGTATTGTGGGCATTGCCGCTCTGCCACCATGCCTGGGACATGGTCAATTCATAGAGGGCGGTGAAGATGGCGAGGCTGTGGCCGGAGGAATCCTCTGCGCCGCGTGTGGACATCGCTCCGCCCGGTCGCGCCGCCATGTTCATGCGTGTTGGCCTCCCGCGAACTTGTTCTGTGCGTGCGGCAGCTGTGTTCTCCTGACCTACAGTCGTCCGTTATGGCTGCCCCGTGAATACGATAACGCAGCGTCCGCGCGTGCCGCCCGCCTCAAGCCGCGCATGTGCCGCCGCGGCCTCCTCCGGCGGATATGTGCCGGCGACGCGCAGCGTCAGTGTGCCATCTTCGACCTGCTCCCGCAGCGTGGTGAGCAGATCGGCGCGGTGATCGTAGGTTGGCACCATTGTGCGGTGAAAGGTGATGCCGCGCTCTCCCGTGCCTGTCCAGCCGCGCACGGAGGCGAATCCGCCGCCGTCACGAACAGCCGATACAACCAGCTCCGATTGTACTGCGCCGTCCGCAAGACCATCGACACCACCCTGTGCAGCGTCACGGATGCGCTCGGCGACATCATCGCCGCGTCGCACGATGACATCGGCGCCGAGGCTGGCGACGAGCTGCTCGTCCGCCTCAGATGCATCGGCGATGACACGCAGCCCCTCGGCCTTGGCGAGTTGGACAACATAGCCGCCATAGCACCCCGCCGCGCCCGTCACGGCGATGGTTTGACCGGGGCGGAGGGCGAGTTGGTCGAGTGTCTGTCGCGCAGTCAGGCCGTTCATGGGCAGTGTGCATGCCTCACTGTGCGTTGTGCCGGCCGGCGCGCGGGTGACGGCGTCCACCGCGACCACGATGCTCTCACGGTACGCGCCGTGGCTCGCGTTCGGGACCACCATCGCTATCACGGCATCACCCACAGCGAGGTCGGTATCCGTGTCCGGGCCGATTTCATCGATGATGCCGGCGAGGTCCATGCCGGGGACGTATGGCGCCGGAATGTCTGCAAGCATGGCGGCACGGGAGCCGTTGCGCAGCATGGTGTCCGTGGGATTCACGGCGGCGGCGTGCACACGGATGCGCACCTCGCCGGTTCCGGCGTGCGTCTCCGGAAGGTCGACAACCTGCAGCGCCTCCGGCCCTCCAAACTCAATGACACCAACTCCACGCATGCCGCAGCCTCCTCAGTTGTCCTGACGTGATGTGCTTATACGGCGCCGGGCGTGTGCACCGACGCAATGGGTCTATCGGCAAGAGCTCCGATTACGAATCAGGGTTGGGCTCCGGTTCTGCCAAAGAGCCGAAATACACAATGGAGTTGAATGAGACGACGACCGTGAACCCGATCAGGAAACCCGTCACCGTGTCTGCCCCGGCCTCCAGCGAACTGAACATGTACTGTCGGACTAGAATGGTGATGAGCATTGTCCCGACCAGGATGCTCACATCGGCGACGAGGAGCCGCATCTTCGCCTCGAGGCTCGGGATAAAGAAACGATACATCGCGTTGAGATAATTCACCTATGAAACCTCATTGGACACAGATTGATTGTGGCGGCGCCATCAGGTACGCCAATAATACGCGGGCAGTTGAATGACGGTCAAGGCGGCGGGGAGCCCCGCATGATGCACATCCTCCGTGCGGCGGTCACCCTCGCCCTTGCAGTGCCCGCCGTTGTGGCTGCAGGGTGCGACTCTCCGGAGACGCCCCCGGCCACTCCACCCGCGGTGATGACACAGACGGCTGAGAGCGGCGCGCCATTCATTGTGTCTGACCCGACAGCGACGCCTGCGGACGGCGCGCCGCCAACCCCACGGCCGACGTTCAGCACGGAGGTGATTCTTGATGAGGCTCGGCTGCGGGGGTCACTGACGGCCGCCCTCTATGAGCCGCCGGACATGGCAGAGGGTTCAACGCTGGCCGGCTTTCAGGCGCCCGGCGTGGACCTCATTCGGCTGACCAGAGACCCCCACAACGCGCCATTTCTTGTTGACCTGTTGAGCATCCCTCCGTATGGGCAAATCTATCGCGCCTACATTCTTGATTCGCTTCGTGATCTGACAGGGGAGGATATCGGGTCGCAGGACGGATTTGAGTGGCTCGAATGGGTGGGGCAACACCCGGAGTATGACGCTCCGCCCGCCGTCTATCCGTGGTGGAAGGGTGAGATTCTCAGCACGCTCGATGAAAGATTCCGTGAGTTCTTGCCGGATGACGGCGTCGCCCACGCCATACGGCTCGAAGAGATTGCGTGGGGCGGAGTGCGTGTGGACGGCATTCCATCACTGGATGACCCCGCCGTCGTCCCCGCGTACCGTGCTCGCTACTTGGAGGCGGATGAGCAGGTGTTTGGCGTCTCACTGAACGGCGAGGCGCGCGCCTATCCCCTCCGGATCATGAACTGGCACGAGATGACGAATGATGTTCTGGGGGGCAGGCCGTTCGCGCTCGCCTACTGCACGCTGTGCGGCTCCGGCATCGCCTTTGACACCCGGCGAGGAGATGGCCGCGCGCCGTACATCTTCGGATCATCGGGCTTGCTGTATCAATCCAACAAGCTCATGTATGACGCTGACACGAAAAGCCTGTGGAATCAGTTTACGGGGCGGCCGGTTGTTGGCGAACTCGTTGGCCGCGGCATTCAGCTGCCGATCCTGCCGGTCACGTTGACCACGTGGGGCGAGTGGAACCGTCAACATCCGCAGACGACGGTTCTGTCCATCGATACGGGACATGACCGGTCCTACAACAAGCCGGGCACGCCGGGGGCCGCGTACTATGACTATTTCTCGAGCCCCAGCCTGATGTTCCCCGGCGGCCCGGGGGTGGACAATCAACGTCTGCTGCCAAAGGAGCAGGTTTTCGCGGCCATCCTCGAGAGCGGCGAGAGCAGGGCCTACCCACTGGCGGCCCTCGAGGCGCTGGGGGAGGGCGGCATCATCAATGATGCTGTGAGCCAGGTTCCCATCGCCCTGTTGACGGACGAGGGTGGCGGAGTGAACGCCTTTCTGCGGGAGGATCGGACATTCGTCGAGGTGTCACCGGACGGCGCGGTGATTGACGTTGATGGAGTGGCATGGCAGGTGACGCCGGAGGGCCTGCAGGGGCCGAACGGCGCGTTTCTCGCACGGGTCTCCGGCCATGTCGCCTTCTGGTTCGGCTACGCCTCATTCCGCCCAGACGGAGAGCTCTACACAGTGGAGTGATGTCAAAGAGCCAGCCACCATACTCATGGGCGCTGCCAACCGGCGCCGCGCGTGATGCCGCCCTGCTCAACGTGGATGCGTGTGTGGATGATCCTTCACGGGGCCTCCTCTGCGAGCGCCCACTCTATTTCCTCACGCGCCGCAGGGTCTGCTTCTGTCGTGAGAGCCTCGGTCAGCGCGGTGATGGCCTGCTCGCCCCTGATGCGTCCCAGAGCCCAGGCGGCGTGCCCCCGCACGATTGGAGATGGGTCTTGCCGCAGCGTGTCGGCGAGGGGCTCGATGCTTGCCGGATCGGCGATGTTGCCGAGCGCGATGCAAACGTTGCGCCTCATTCCCTCCGGCTTGGCGCGTAGGACTGCGCTCTGGCGGAATCGCTCCCGGAACCCGTCATCGTCCAGCGTGAGCAGTGCGATGAGCTCGGGGCGGGCGCGATTCTCGGCTTCCCGCGTCAGCTCTGAATACGCCTTGCCCACGCGCGCCTTGCGGTTGACGGGGCACACATCCTGACAGATATCACACCCGAAGATCCAGTCGTCAATGAGAGGGCGCAGGTCACGCGGAATCGCGCCCCGGTTCTCGATTGTGAGATAGGAGATGCATTTCGTGTTGTCCAAGACATAGGGCGCGACGATGGCGCCCGTGGGACAGGCATCAATGCACATCGTGCACGCTCCGCACGTCTTCTTGAGCGGCTCATCCGGACTCAGAGGGAGCGTGGTGATGATCTGGGCGAGGAGCATCCATGAGCCCTGCGATGTCAGGATGTTCGTGTTCTTGCCGAACCAGCCCACCCCCGCCCGCTCTGCCACTGCGCGGTCGAGCATCGGCCCCGTATCCGTGTACCACCGCGTTCCGATGCTCTCCACGCCCGTTACCGTCGGCAGCGATTCGATAAAGGCGCGGACCTTGCGGGCAAAGACGCGATGATAGTCCTCACCCCACGCGTAGCGGGCAATTCTGCCGCGCGGCTGTGCATCGGGCGGCTCGCCGGCATCCTGATGGTGGTGACTGAGCGCGAGAGAGATGATGGCGCGAGCGCCGTCCAGCAGCGCGGCCGGGTCCATCCCGCGCTCCACACGCTCCTCCGTGAACCAGGGGAGGCCGTCCATCAGTCCGTCTGCGACGCGCTTTTTGGCGCTCTCGCCGCGTTCAGAAAAGACGTCCGCTGCGGCGATGCCGACAACGTCAAAGCCGGCGTCCGACGCGGCATCCTTGACCCGCCGCGTCATGTCGTCCTGTTCACTGATACGATTCATATGTGATTGTTGCACGAATTCCCGCGCTCTTTTCGAGGTGGCGCATGGCATCTGCTGACGGGAGGGCATTGTGGTCACGGTGAATACCGGTGGGCGTGTGTTTCTCGTCAATGTGGGGGTTAATGCCTCGCACGGCGCTTTGCGCAGCCCGCTCTTTGCGGACGGGACGTTTGAGTTCCTGCCCATCCCTGAGAATCGGCGGTTGTGGTCGCCAACGCTGCCAGCGTACCCCAAGCTTGCCGCCTATAACGATCCCGATAAGACACTCGCGGACTACGCGCCCGTCTCGCGCTGGAATGACCGCCTGCATGACGATCCGGAATTCCGAACGTTCACGTACGGGGATGACCCACGCCGGACAGGACGCGGGGCAGGGTTGAGGTCATGCGGTCCGGGCGACTACCTCGTCTTCCTGGCTCGGCTGGTTGGCCATGATGGGCGGGATCACTTTACAGGCCCGGCGGGTTTCTACGTTATCGGTTTCTTCTCCGTCCAGGATGTCCTGCGAGATGTGGAGGCCTATCCGACGGGGCGTGATTTCACCGTCTTTGGCGCAAATGCGCATATCCGCCGCGCGGCATACCACGCCCGCGCGCTGGACAGATTCTGGGTGTGGAAGGGAGACCCGAACGCATCGCTGCGGCTCCCGAAGGCTGTGCCGCTGGACAGGCCGTTGGCGGAATCAACACTGCTGGATGCTCGTGGCCGCCCGTGGGTATGGTCTCCGAGCCGGACAGACCTGCAGACAATCGGGTCATATACACGTTCAGGCCGCATGGTGATTGATCCGTCTGCGCCGGGCGGGCAGGAGCGCGCGGCACGTTTTTGGAAGGCAATCTCCGCACACAACCCGGACGTCCGCCCCGGCCTCTGACGTCAGCAAGGTGCTTTTAGGATTATGTATCCTTAGAGGCAGCCACCTTCGCGTGCAACTGTAATCCCAGTTCGCGCACCACCTTGAGAATGGTTGAAATGTCTGTGGTGGTCTCACTGAGGGGAAGCACGAAGGGCAGTTTTTCGCCGTGATTCCTCCCACTCGTTCCCGCATCAAGCCGTGCCTTTGCCTTTGCGATGTCATTCAGAGTCGCAAGCAACAAGCGAGTGTCATCATCCTCAAGAGCCACACTCAGGCAGACGGCCATGTCCTCCTCGGTTTCGATCTGCTCCGCAGGGTCCCAAGGGAAGGTCTTCACTTTCGTCACGGCTTCCTCCTCAGAGATTCATTGCCAACGCAATGGCGCGGGGGATGTCCCGATTCTGGCTGTTCTTGTCTCCGCCTGCCAGGAGAATAATCACGGCTTCACCTCTCTGCACGAAATAGACGCGGTAACCGGGGCCATAGTTAATGCGTATCTCAGAGACGCCTCCGCCAACGGGCCGAACGTCCCCAGGATTGCCCAGCGAAAGGCGGCGAATCTGCCGGCCGATACGTTGGCGAGCCTCTCGGTCCCTTAGCCTCCCTAGCCAGCTTGCAAACAAATCAGTCTGTCGAATCTCCACACGTGTAGAATAACCGCGTACTGATTTTCACTCAAACTGAATGAGTGTGCTGACGTACTAACCACGTATTATGGCGCGCGCATTTGGTTCAGGCCCTCGGTTCCCCTATACTCAGTGGAGATTATGAGATGAGCAAGCGATGACTAGTCATTTTTCCTCCTTTACCGTGCGGACGCCTGCATCGACGGCCAATTTTGGGTCTGCGTTTGATGCTGTCGGTATGGCGCTCGACCTGTGGCTGGACGTGCGCGTGGAGCCGTCCGGCGCGGATGAACTCATCCTGCATGGCGAGGGCGCGGACGCGTTGCCCACAGACACCGCCGCCCATCTGATTTTTCACGCTGCCCGCCGAGGAGCGGAGTCGCTCGGGGTCGATCTGCCCCCTCTGCGTCTGACCGTCACCAACACGATCCCGCTGGCGCGTGGGCTGGGGAGCAGCGCTGCGGCAACCGCCGCAGGTCTCCTCATTGCGCGCACGGTGACGGGGCGTGAGCAAGATGCGGCAGAAACGTTGGTGGACGCAACCAAGATAGAGGGTCACCCGGACAACGTCGCGCCGGCCTTGATGGGCGGCGCCTGTCTGGCCGTGATGGAGCAGGATGGCACGCCGGTTGCGCGTCAGCTCACGTTTCCGGCCGGGCTTGATTGCATCGCCTTCGTCCCGGACGGCGAGCTGCCGACGGCTGTGGCGCGCTCCGCGCTCCCCCACAATGTCCCCTTAAGTGATGCGTCATTCAATCTGGCGCGGACTGCTCTGCTGATCCATGTTTTCATGACGCAACGGTGGGCCGATCTGGGCTTGGCGACAGAGGATCGGCTCCATCAGCCGTATCGTGCCGAACTGATTCCCAGCCTTCAGCCGCTGACCCGGGCCGCAAAGGATGCGGGGGCCTATACAGCCTTTCTCTCCGGCGCCGGGCCCACTGTTATGTCCATGGCACCCCCCGCCCGCTCTCAAGACATCAAGGACGCGATGGAGAGGACCGCCGGCGAGTCCGGGACTGCGGGGCGCACGCTCGTGCTTGTCCCCTCTCCCCGTGGCGCGCACGTTGTCATGGAATCCTGACGCCGTGCTGCGGGTTCAGAAATACGGCGGGAGCTCCGTCGCCTCCGCCGAGCACATCCGCCGTGTGGCCGCGCGTGTCGCCAAAGGACGCGCGGCGGGGGATGACCTTGTTGTTGTTGTCTCAGCGATGGGGCAGACGACGAATCAGCTCATCGAGCTGAGCCGCAGCATCACCCCCAACCCTGCGCCCCGTGAGATGGACCTCCTGCTCTCAACAGGCGAGCTCGTCTCCGGCGCGCTGCTGGCCATGGCGCTGCGTGATTTGGGACTCGGAGCGGTCAGCCTGAACGGGTTCCAGGCAGGCATCCGGACGGATACGGATTTCTCGCGTGCCCGCATCACGCAGATTGAACCCAAGCGGCTGCGGGATGAGATCAACCTGGGCAACATCGTCATCGTTGCCGGATTTCAGGGCACGACGAACGATTTCGAAGTGACGACGCTCGGGCGGGGTGGATCGGACACGACGGCCGTTGCGCTTGCGGCGGAGCTCCACGCCCCCGTGTGTGAGATCTACACGGACGTTGACGGCATCTACAGCGCGGATCCACGGATTGTGCCGGACGCGCGCCGCCTGATGGACATCAATTACGATGAGATGCTGGAGATGGCGAGTGAGGGGGCGCGTGTCATGCACAATCGCGCCGTTGAACTCGGCTGGGTCTACGATGTTCCAATCATGGTGGCATCCAGCTTGCTGGATGATCCGGCCGGAACACGCATACACGGAGGGGAATTGATGGAGAATCGCAACAAGGTGCGTGGCATCGCTCACGATGCCGGCATTGCGCGTGTCACGCTGCTTGGCGTGCCGGATCGTCCCGGCATTGTGGCGCAGGTCTTCTCCCCGCTGGCGGATGCGGGCATCAGCGTGGATATCATCGTGCAGAATGCCGGCCAGCAGGGCTTGAGTGATGTCTCATTCACCGTGATGCGGGATGAGCTGACGGAGACGCTTGAACGCACCAGAGCCATCCAGGCCGAGTTGGGCGCGGCGGGCGTGACGGCGGATGAGAATCTCGCCAAGGTCAGCATCGTTGGCGCGGGGTTGGCCAACTCGCCCGGCTATGCGGGCGCCATGTTCCGCGCCCTGCGTGACGCCAACGTGAATATCGAGATGATCACCACGGCGGAGATCAGCCTGACCTGTGTTGTTCATCAGGATCGCGTGGAGGATGCCGTTCGCGCCCTCCATCACGCATTCAGCCTCGAAACGCCGGACGATATCCCGCGCTAGAGTGCGCTGAGACGCCCCGTGACTGAGTCAGCCGCCACCTCGCTGTCTGTCATCATCCCCGCCTATAACGAGGAATCCCGCCTGCCGCGCGCCCTCGAAACCGTCACCGCCTATCTGGATGCCCATTACGCGGACGCGGAGCTCATCATCGTGAGCGATGGCAGCACGGACGCGACGGAGCCCATCACGCAGCACTATGCCTCTATGACGCCACGCGTGCAGCTCTTGGCGCTGCGGCACCATGGAAAAGGTCATGCCGTGCGACAGGGTATGCTCGCTGCCACCGGCGCTGTGCGCCTGTTTATGGATGCCGACCTCGCCGTGCCCGTTGAGACAATCGCGCCGTTCGTCACGGACTGTCAGGACGCGGACATCGTGATTGGCTCCAGGTCAATCGCCGGCGCGGACCGTCGTGGAGAGCCCTTGTCGCGGCGCATTGGAGGCCGTGTGATCAGCCGTGCAACCAAAGTGATGCTGGGGCTGAACGTGTCTGATACCCAGTGCGGCTTCAAGGCCTTTCGAGCAGAGGCGGCACAGCAGCTGTTCGGGTCTCAACGCGTTGATGGATTCGCATTCGACGCGGAGATTCTGTATCTGGCGCGTCGGCGGGGCTTGCGCGTCATCGAGCGACCCGTCACATGGCGGTACGGGGAGATGAGCGCCGTGCGCTTGTGGCACGGCCCGCAAACGCTGGCGGAGATAGCACGAATCCGCTTGCGGGGCGATTCCCGCTAAGTCGCCGTTGCCCTGTTGCCTCCCTTTCGGCTTGACATTCATAAGAGACTAGGTTTTAGACTGAGTTTGGACTAACTGCTGGTGGGCAAGCAGTGCGGGGAGGCGGAATGACAACCAAGGTGGAGTCTGGCGCGCGCGCGTTGGCGCATGACCTCAAGACATATTCGGAGGCGGCCGTCGCGTATGCGTTGGCGCAGGACTGGCCGCGAGCCGTGGAGGCCAACAGGTCCGCGCTCAAGTTGTCTCCCAACAATATTGAGGCGTTGAATCGGCTGGCCAAGGCGCTTCTGGAGCTCCGAGACCATGGGCAGGCGCGGGAGGTTGTGGAGTCCGCGCTGCAGATCGATCCCGCCAACGTCATCGCCCGCCGCAACCGGGACCGACTTGAGCACGCAGAGGCAACGGTGGATGCCGTGTCACCTGAGGCGGCCGGCGGCATCGTCTCCACGCATCTGCTGATGAGTGAGACGGGAAAGAGCGCCCTCGCCACGCTGATTGACGCAACTGACCGCACGGCTGTTGGCCATATGAGCAGCGGGGAGGCGTTGGCGCTGCGGCAGGAGGGGAACAGGCTGCTGGTCCATTCCAGTCGCGGTGAGGCGGTCGGGCGCGTGCACCCGCGGCTTGCGCAGCGGATTGTGACACTTATCGAGGCCGGTAATCGGTATGAGGCGGCATTCCTGCGGGATCACCCCATGGAGGGTGTGCAGGTGATTATCTGTGAGGTGTATCAGCATCCATCACTGGAGGGACGCCCATCATTCCCGCCGTCCGCACGATCTGAATTCCGGGGCTACATGCGCACCACACGTGATCTGGTTGAGGGCGGTCTTGGCGGGCCGCCGGAGCGGCACGAGTCCGATGAGGAGGAGGATACGCCGGAGATTGATGCTCTGGTTCGCGCCCATGATCGGGGCGAACTGGACAAGGCCACACCCGCCCCCGCAGACGATCTGGAGTAACCGCGCGCCGTCCGCCGCCGCCTCCCATCACGCCCGCCCCGCAGACGATCTGGAGTAACCGCGCGCCGTCCGCCACCCCCTCCCATCACGCCCGCCCGCCTCCCCTCACACCTGCCCCCCTCCCCTCATACCCGCGAAAGCGGGTATCCATTCCCCCGACGCCATCCCGGCCCGCCCCGATGGAATCCCGCGTACGCGGGAATGAGGGGATTTCTTGTTCCCGCGCGCCCTCGCCGAGAGGCGCGGGCATGAGGGCGTGTGCGGCGGTGTCACTTATCGGAACGGGCGTGCTATCCTGAATGTGACATGTGCGTATTGACACATGTGTGCATGACGCTCGTGAACCGGAAAGGACTCTCCCGTGGAAACTCTTCTTGGTCTGCTGGTTGGAGCGCTCGTTGTCGGGCTGGCGGCGTGGCTGATTCAGGAATTTCGGTGGCGGCAGCGGAACGCAGAGTTAAGCGGGCAGCTCACGCGCGCACAGGACGCGGAGCAGGTGCTCGAGATGTTCAAGGGTGAACTGCCCGGCTTTCTCCAATTGTCTGTTGGGGACGCCGTCAAGGGCAGCACTCAGCAACTCGTCACACTCGCCAACGAGAACTTTGGCAAGACACTAGTGGAAGCAAAGGGGGAACTTGAGAAGAGCAGTCTGCAATTCCAAGAACTCGTCAAGCCGCTGTCTGAGAACTACGGAAAATTGGATCCCACAATTAATTCTTTGATCAAGCAATTGGACAACGCCACGAGAGTAACGACACGGCTTGCCGGTGCCCTAACGGACAATCAGCAAGTTGGCACGTGGGGTGAGATTCAACTCAAGCGCATCATCGAGTTGGCGGAGATGGTCGACTACTGCGACTTTGCGGAACAGCGCACGGTGGATGATGGGAGCGGACGGCCTGATGTGACTGTTCATCTGCCGGATGAGCGCGTCATTGTGATCGATTCTAAAGCGAGCGCAGCGGCATTTCTTGAGGCAAAAGAGGCGGAGAATGAGAGGGACGCTGAGGCTGCGCTTAAGCGCCACGCAAGCGCTCTGCAGGCAAGGGTGAACGACTTGGCCCGCAAGGATTATCCCAGCCACGTGGACGGCTCGCTCCCGTTTGTGGTCATGTTCGTGCCGGGTGATCAGTTCCTCGCTGCGGCCCTAAGCGCGAATAACGGGCTGATTGAATATGCAATGGGCAAGCGCATTGCCATCGCAACGCCCAGTTCGCTGATTTCCCTGCTGTGGGCTGTCGCCAATGGCTGGGAACGCCAACGACTCGCGGAGAATGTCGAGGAGATCCGCAAGGCCGGCGTTGAGATGCACAACCGGCTCCAGGTCTTTATGGGGCACTATCGCAGAGTGGGCGAGCAGCTCGGCCGCGCCGTTCAGTCCTTCAATGCGTCTGTCGGGTCCTTTGATCGGAATGTCATGCCGCAGGCGAGGCGATTTGATGAGCTGCCCGGCGTGAGTGCTGACGTGGATGCGCTCCCTCCCCACATTGACGGCGAGATACGCGACTCCGCTTACGGCGCCGAGGCTCCGGATGATGGCCCGGCCGGCCCCCGGGATGATCAGTAGAGGGGAGGCTAGTCGCAGGCGGCACGGGGCGCCCGGATGGATACCCGCTTTCGCGGGTATGAGGGGAGAGGGGCGTGTAAGAGGGGAGAGGGGCGGCTATGAGGGGAGGCGAGTCTCTGCCCGTGCTACGCTTTAGGTGGCATGGTTTACGTTGGAAATGTATCTCAGTTTGGGGCTGCGGAGGGCGGTGATCACGCGCCGCGTTCAGTAATGGGTGTTGACGCGGCGGCGGCGTCAGTGGCGGGCGGCGTGCAGCCGGTTGTCGCCCAGAACCTCATCAAGCATTACGGTGATTTCGTCGCCGTGCGCGGCATCGATTTCGAGGTGCGCCCCGGCGAGTGTTTTGGCTTTCTTGGCCCGAATGGCGCCGGCAAGACGAGCACCATGCGCATGATTACCTGCGCCTCGCCTGTCACATCCGGCAGCCTCCTCGTGAACGGCCTGTCTGTGCAAACGGAGGCGCGCGCCATCAAGTCGATCATCGGCATCGTTCCGCAGGGTGACAATCTGGACGATGAACTGTCCGTCATCAACAATCTGCGTCTCTACGCCGGCTATTTCGGCATCAACCGGCAGGAGGCAGATGCCCGCGCCAGGAACGCCCTTGACCTCTTTCAACTCGCGGACCGCGCAGAATCGCAGGTCGATGAACTCTCCGGGGGCATGAAACGCCGACTCCTCATCGCGCGGGGGCTCATCAATGAGCCGTCCATCATCGTGCTGGATGAACCGACAACCGGTCTGGACCCGCAGGCGCGCCATCTGGTGTGGCGCACACTCCGCCGCCTGAAAGATCGCGGCGTGACGATGCTGCTCACGACGCATTACATGGACGAGGCGGCGGTGCTGTGTGACCGGCTCATCGTCATGCATGAGGGGCGCATTCTGGCGGAGGGCACTCCCACGGAACTGATCCTGCGAATCGCGGGGGAGACCGTCATCGAGGCACAGTCGCTGGACTCCGCCATCCTTGAGGGCGCCGCTGCGCATCTGCGTGACGCCGGCGCGGAGATAGAGCAGACACCGGATACCGTGCACGCATTCGGGCTGCACAGTGTGGACGTGACCGTTCCGGCCCTCCACGCCGCCCGCGCCTATACTCGCCCCGCAAACCTTGAGGATGTCTTTCTGCGGCTGACAGGCCGCGCGCTGGATGAGTAGGCCACAACGGAATCTGATGGCTCCGCAACAATGATTCTGACACCCGCCCGCGTCCCCCACGGTTTCCGCGTCTGGCGGCGCAATTTCACCGTCTTTCGTCGCTTTGCGCTGGCGGAGGTGGGGCCGCTGTTCGTGGAGCCGCTGGTGGTGTTGGGTGCGATGGGGCTGGGCTTGGGCGCGTACGTCACGTTGGGGGGCGATGAGAGCTATCTGCAATTCATCGGCCCGGGCATCATCGGCGGCTATTCACTCTTTGCGGCCTTCTTTGAGTGCACCTATGGCTCCTATCAGCGCATGGCGATCCGCGGCCTGTATGAGGCCATGATCGCCACGCCCCTGTCCATGGAGGACGTCATCACCGGCGAGGTCTTATGGGGCGCAACACGGGCACTCTTCAGCGCCACAGTGATTCTGTTTGTGTTGACCATACTCGGCTACGTCGAATCCCCGCTTGCGATTCTCATACTGCCCCTCGCATTTCTGGGCGGAATCCTCTTCTCGTCGATGGCGCTGCTCGTGACCGCCCACGCGCCCTCGTTCTGGGCGTTCAATTACTCAATCACGCTGGGGGTGATGCCGATGTATTTCTTTGGCGGCGTCTTTTTCCCGTTGGAGCGATACCCGGATATTGTGCGTGAACTCGCATGGATCATCCCACTGACACCCTACGTGGTTGTGATCCGTGAACTGGTCAGCGGCGACCTCTCCGTGGCGGCCATCTGGGGGCTGCTCTACCTCTTCGCGCTCGGTACGGCGTTCTACTACCTGGCCGTGATCCGGATGAAAGCGCGCCTCATTCGATAGCGGGAACCCCTCAGCGATCGCCGTAGGCCGGCCGGCCCTGCCCACGCTCAATCTTGTGGATGACGTGTGTCTGGCGATCAAACGTCGCCGTCACCCACAGCCCCTCTTTCATCCAGTCATACCCCCCACGACGCATCGGCGCCGGGTCCAGACGATATCGAATCCCGCTGATGACGATGACGAGGATGGAGTTGTACTTTGGGCCGGACGACCACAGTCCTGATGAGGAACCCTCAATCTCCACATCCTCCACCGTCATGCGGTCAATGCGCCCCTCAAGCTGAGCAGGCTCAAGGAGCGGACCGGCCGGCAGCGGGACGGGGGGTGGTTCCGGCCGTGTTCGCCGGAACAGGGTGATGAGCGCGATGGTGAAGAGTATGGGCAGACCGATAAGCAGCGCGATGTGCAGATTGCCGGTTATGACGATGAGGAACAGGATGAGGATGACGAGCGTGGCGACGATCCACGAATTCGGCTGCATATCAGCTCCGTTCCCCGCTCCGATTCGCGCGTTGGCGGCGTTTCCGCATTATAGTTTCATCTATGACCGATACTGACACCGCGGCGTCCGAACAGGCGACAGACTCGCCACCTGTTTACCGATTCGTTATCTATTTCCTTGTCATTTTCATGCATCTCATGCTGGGGATGGCCTTCCTCGCCCCGGCGTCCGTTCTGCCCCTGATCACGGAGACGTATGACCTGACGCGGTCACAGGGTGGGTTTGCGGTCACCAGCGTGACACTGGTGTTCACGCTGGCGACACTCCCGGCGGCCATCCTCGTTTCTCGTTGGAACATCCGCATCGTTTTCGGAATCGGGTGGGCGCTCTTGGGGATCACGGCGCTCACGCCGTTCCTGTCCGGATTCTGGTGGTTCATCGCCCTGCGCTCCGTTCAAGGTGTGGGCGCCGCCGTCGTCGCGCCACTGACGGCCACCATCATCATGCGGTGGGCGCCGCAGCGTGAGGTGCCTATCGTGAACGCCATCGTCCTCGCATCTCTCACTGTTGGCCTCGCGTTGGCGCAGTACCTCGGCCCGATTCTGGCCGGATGGACCGATTGGGAGTGGGCGATTGGAATCGAGGGGTTCATCGCGGCCGCCGGCGCCATCGTCTTTGTCGTCCTGTGGCGGGAGCGGCGGATTGTGGGCGGCATCGCGCCTGAACCGGTCAAGATCAGCGCCATCCTTGACGTGTTCCGACGGCGTGAAACGTGGTTGATGTCCTTTGCGGTGGTGGGCCCTTGGGCGCAATTCATCACACTGAACACCTGGCTCCCAACGTATTTTGAGGAGCAGCGCGGCCTGAGCCTTGCCGTCGCAGGTCTCATGGCTGGCATCTTCGCCTTGGCGGGCGCGCCCGCCAACGTCATTGGTGGCGTGATTACGACCGTTGTCGGGCGCAGACGCCCTGTTATCATCTGGTCCGGCCTGATTGTCGGCGCGGCCGGCATGTCAATCATCTATGCGCCCGCCGGGATACTCCTGTTCACCGCGGTGGTGGTGGCCGGATTCCTGCACTGGGTGTATGAGCCGTCTCTATTCACCATCCCGATTGAGCTGCCGCGGTCATCACCGGAGCGAGCGAGCGCCATCTGGGCGGCCATCCTGACGGCCGGCAACGCATCAAGCTTTGTTGGTCCCATCGTGGCCGGTTTCATCATCGACGAGACGGGGAGCTTTGTTATCGGCATTGCCGTTGTCGCCGCCACCTCATTCACCCTCTTGATCGCGGGCCTGCTGCTGCCGGAGACGGGGCCGGGGCGGCTGAACACGCCGCAGGGAGCCCGCACCTGAGCGCGCCCCGCTCCCAGTGCTACACTACGAACGGTCACATGATCATGTTGAGAATGCAGCCGCACGGAGTTCAGTGAATGACATCATCGTCTCGTTCGGCGCTGCTGGGGCCCACGCCCGCCGCGCGCCGCTACTTTCAGCAGTTCCTCGGCGAACTCGCCGAGATGACTGACGATGATATGCGTCTGGTCACGGCCATTGAGCCGCTGGATCAAGCTGCGCTCATGGGGCTTGGGGATGCGATCTATACGGCCATCAGCGCAGGCGATGCCCCGCTCCCGGCGGATGGCGCCGCCGCCGCGCTGCCCCCCGATCTGGATGGGGCCGCCCTGCGCACCGCCCTGTACATGACGTTGATGAACACCGTCACGCAGCAATTGGAGATTGAGACGCCGATACAGGCGCGCGCCGCGCAGGGCGTCACGATTGAGGGCAATGTCCTGCCCCGCCTCGGGCATGACCACCTTGTTCTGTGCGCGCGCTTTTCTCTGGATACGATTCAGGCTCTCAAGCCACCGACCACATTCCAGGGACTCGTCGATCTTACCGTCGAGCGTTTATCGTCACTGGTCGAATTGGCGTCGCAGGCGATGATGGGCGCGGACGTTGATCCGTTCGAGACATTTGACCATCGCGATTGCGAGAAATGCGGGCATCTGTTGCAGCTGCATGTCGGCTTTGAGAGCTGGGACGATGTGCTGGCTGAGCACAATGCGTGGTGTCCGGGGAGTCGCGGGGCATGACCGCTCCGTGTGAGAAGCAGGGTTCATGACTGAGTCGACCAGCATCCGCGTGACTGCCCTGCTGTTGGGGCAGGACTCCTTTCGGGATGAGCGAGGCCGCGCGCACGTCATCGGCATCTTTGACACGGTTGGCGCGCAGCAGTTTCCGATGGCGTTTCAGTTCTCTATCTATTGCCGCCTGCACGGCGAGGGGATTCATGAACTGGTCTTGCGTGTGATTGACCCGAACGGCATGGAGATTGTCCGCAGTGAGCCCATCACGGCGAATCTGCTGCCCATTCAAGGCCACCAGTTCTTTATGAGCATCGGCATTCAGGCGGAGTCAGATGGGCTGTTCCTCGTGCAAGCGGTTGTTGATGGCCAGGTTGCGCAGGAGGCGCCTCTCCTAGTGGAATCCGGTCAGGAGGACTGGCACCAAGAGCACGGGCCCTCCACGTTCGGCACACCGCCGAATTAGACGGGGGCCATCCCGTGATTGGGATCGACACCGGCGGCACGTTCACGGATGTCATCCGCGTTGATGCAGACGGCACGCTCCGCCTCATCAAGCTGCCATCCACGCCGTCTGCTCCCGCGCAATCATTCCTGGCCGGTGTGCGGGAAATCAGAGAGGGTGGCGTGAGCAGCCAGGAGATTGTTCATGGCAGCACGGTGGGGACCAACGCCGTGCTTGAGCGGCGTGGCGCGCGCATCGCCCTCATCACGACGCGCGGGCTGGCCGATGTGATCGAGATTGGCCGGCAGGCGCGGAGTGATCTGTACAGTCTGCGCGTGACACGCCCCGTGCCGCTCGTTCCCCGTGACCTGCGCTTTGAGGTTGATGAGCGTGTCAGCGCGGAAGGTGAGGCGCTGCGGGCGCCGGATCAGGCAGAACTGGATACTGTGGCGGAGGCTGTTGCGGATGCGGACGTTGATGCGTGCGCGGTCGCCTTCCTCTTCTCGTTCCTCCACCCAGACCATGAGCGGGCCGTCCGCGCCGCTCTTGCGCGCCGCCTCCCCGCAGATGTCCCCATCTCACTGTCCAGCGAGGTTGTCCCGGAGTTCCGCGAGTATGAGCGAACATCAACCACGGTTCTGAACGCCTACGTCGCGCCCGTCATGCAGTCATATCTTGCGCACATTCAGGAGTCCGTAGAATCGTCGATCAGGATCATGTCATCGAACGGCGGCAGCATGACGATTGAGCAGGCCCGCGCTTTTCCGGTGCAGACACTGCTCAGCGGCCCGGCGGGTGGGGTTGCCGGCGCGTTTGAGGTGGCGCGCGCGGCGGGATTCAGCCGCATCATCACGCTCGATATGGGTGGAACATCGACGGATGTCTCGTTATGTGACGGAGACGTGCGGCGGACATCCGAAGGGAGCATTGGCGGCTACCCGATCCGCGTTCCCATCGTGGACATCCACACCGTTGGCGCCGGCGGAGGATCGCTCGGCGTCATTGATGCCGGGGGCGCGCTGGCCGTCGGGCCGGAATCGGCGGGCGCAGACCCGGGGCCTGCCGCGTACGGGCGTGGTGGTGGCGCAACGGTGACGGATGCGAACATCGTGCTGGGCAGGCTGCCCGCGAACAGGCCGCTCGCGGGCCGGCTTGCGCTGGATGGCGCGGCATCCATGGCGGCGGTGGCGGGTGTGGCTCAGCAGCTCGGCATGACATCGGAACGGGCGGCGGATGGCATCATTCGCGTTGCCAACGCAAACATGGAGCGCGCATTGCGCGTCGTTTCACTGGAGCGAGGGTATGATCCGCGGGATTTCACACTTGTGGCGTTCGGCGGAGCCGGCCCCCTCCATGCGTGTGAACTTGCGGACAGCCTCGGCATGCGTGCCGTGCTTGTGCCGCCACTCCCCGGCGCGCTCTCTGCATGGGGCATGCTGCACATTGATGTGACAACCGATTTCTCGCAGACCCTCATGTGGGATATGCGGGATGCTGCGGCGGCACGACTGCAACAGACAATCGAGCATATGGAGTCAGACGCGCGGCGCTCGATGCGCGCGGAGGGCCTCAACGCGGACGCCGCCAACTTTGATGCATTCGCCGATATCCGCTATGCGGGGCAGGGATACGAGCTCTCGGTCCCGGCGAATGATGACGATGGACTCACCCATGAGGAGCGCTTTCACGCTGCCCATCAGCGACGGTTCGATTACAGCAACCCTGCATGGCCAACGGAACTCGTGACGCTTCGCCTTCGCGCCTCGATTCCGGTCAGCCGCCCCGCGCCGCCCGCCCCACACCAATCTGATGGGCCGGACGCGGGTCACGCCCTGCTTGGACGAGCTGCGCTGACCGGCGGGCAGGATATGGCGGCGGAGGCGTCGCTGTACGATCGCAGCTCGCTGCGGGCAGGGAATCGCGTGGAAGGGCCGGCGGTGTTCACACAGACGGATTGCACAACGTTCCTGCCGGCTGGCTGGCTGTGCACCGTTGATGAGCGCCTCAATCTGATCCTCACCAAGGCAGCCGCATGAGTGTTGACGCCATCTCACTTGAGGTCTTTCAGCGCCTCTTTGCCGCCATCGCGGAGGAGATGGGCGCGGCGTTGGGGCGCACCGCGTGGTCGCCCAACATCAAGGAGCGGCGTGATTTCTCGTGTGCCGTCTTTGACGCTGAAGGCCGCATGGTCGCGCAGGCGGAGCATATCCCCGTTCACCTGGGGGCGATGCCGGCCTCCGTCCGTGCCGCCATTGAACGGTTTGATGTGTTCGAGCCCGGCGACCTCATCGCCCTCAATGACCCCTATCTCGGCGGGACACACCTACCAGACCTGACACTGATCTCGCCCGTGTTCATCCCTGAGGATGTGACGGGCGGCGCGCGTGGCGAGCTCGCCGGTTTCGTTGCCACCCGCGCCCACCATGCGGATGTGGGCGGCATGGCGCCCGGATCGATGCCAGCCTCCACCACCATCTACCAAGAGGGATTCATCATCCCACCCATCAAGCTGGCGCGCGGCGGCGTCATGAATGAGGAGGCCGTTGATCTCTTTGCCCGCAATGTGCGCACACCGGACGAGCGTCGTGGTGACCTTGCCGCGCAGATTGCCGCGAACCGCATCGGGGAGGAACGATACCGGGCACTCTATCGGCGTTATGGGGCCGAGGCGGTGGCGGAGCATAGCGCGGCGCTCATCGACTACGCGGAGCGGCTGGTGCGGGCCGCCCTGCGCGCCATTCCTCGCGGACAGTACACATTCACGGATGACATGGAGCCGCCGTCGCCGGGGGCCGATCACCCCCGCATTCGCGTGACGATTACCAGTGATGGGGATGGCTCCCTAGTGGTTGATTTTTCGGGCACATCCCCTGAGCAGCCGCTCAGCAACATCAACGCGGTGCGAGCCGTGACCGTCTCGGCGGTTCACTACTGTGTGCGGTGTCTGGCCGGGCCGCGCGCCCCCGCCAATCACGGCTCCTTTGCCTCCGTGGAGGTCATCACGCCGGCGGGATCGCTCGTCAACCCGCGTCCGCCGCGCGCTGTCGCCGCCGGCAACGTAGAGACATCGCAGAGAATCGTTGACGTCATCTTTGGCGCGCTTGCCGATGTACTACCGGACAGGATTCCGGCGGCGAGTCAGGGGACGATGAACAATATGACGATTGGCGGCACGGATCCGCGGAACGGCAAGCCCTATGCCTATTATGAGACGCTCGGCGGCGGCATCGGCGCATCCCCGGACGGCCCCGGCGAGTCCGCCATCCACAGTCACATGACCAATACGCTCAACACACCCATCGAGGCGCTCGAATATCAATACCCGTTCCGCGTCGTGCATTATGGCGTACGCCATGGCTCCGGCGGGGAGGGACGTCATCGCGGCGGTGACGGACTCATCCGCACGCTGGAGTTCTTGGGGGATGCAACGGTATCACTGCTGACGGAACGACGCACACGGGGCGCATGGGGACTGCAGGGAGGGGCAGACGGTATGCCCGGCCGCAACACACGCAGCCGCGCCGGCGCTGAGAAGGTCGAGGAGCTGCCCGCCACCGTCAGCATTGACGTTGCGTATGGTGACAGGCTTACCATTGAGACACCGGGCGGCGGCGGCTGGGGCGCGCCCGGCTCGTAAGGCACAAACGGCAGGAGGGCAACCATCCAATGACCGTTCGATTTCAGGCATGGCCCCGCATCCTCATTGGGGCGTTGATGATGTCTGCTCTGATGATGCTTGCTGTCGGATGCGGTTCTGAATCGACCGAGGAGGTAGGCTCCACCTCCACGGATGCGGCGCCGACTGAGACGGCGCCGGAGATCGGCAACCGTGTCGGCAATCTCGCCCCTGATTTCTCCGTGCAGACCACCAGCGGCATCACACAGTCACTGACCGATTTCAAGCAGGCCAACCAGCCCGTCGTTGTCTATTTCTTTGCCAGCTGGTGACCGTCCTGTCGGTCCGAGTTGCGGACCGCCAAGGATGTGTACGCCGACTATGAGGATGATGTGGCCTTCATCGCCGTTGATGTGGATCCGTCGGAAAGCGTCGAGACGATTAACGCGTATGCTGCCGCGCAGGGGTACACATGGGAGATGGCAGAGCATCACGGTGATGTGATGTCCGCGTTCGGCGTGACCGGCCAGCCCTCCAAGATCATCATTGATGGTGATGGCGTCATTACAGTGCGCCAACTCGGGCGCACACTGAGCGCAGACGGCTGGCGTGATGCCCTCGACGCGGTGACCGCTTAATTCCCGGACGAATGGCGCGCACATGATGCAGGGGAGAGCTCGATACTCGGTCCCGCTCCGTCTCGCCCTCCTTGTTGTCGTGGCCGCCTTCGCTCTTGGCTTGGCCGCGTGTGGAGTCGAACAGGATCCTACCCCCACAACCGCCCCTGCAATCGAGCAGCCGACGTCTCCACCTGCCGTCGCTGATACCCCCGCGAGTGTGGGTGACACGACACCTGCGGCCCCGTCTCCCACGCCGGGTGATGGTGAAACGGGCGCACCCGTATTGGGTGTAGGCGCGCAGGTGACCCCGCCGGCGTTGCTGCCGGACCTTGTGGGGGCCACACCGCCCGCTTTGGAGGGAACCGGCACGCAGGCGGAGGCGACACCGACACCGCCTGATACACCGGCGCCCGCCCCGCCAACAGCCGCGCCGCCCGCCGACACACCGGCGCCTCCCGCGCCGCCGACAGGCAACCGCGTGGGTGATTCCGCGCCGGACTTTGAGGTGACCACGACAGACGGCGTCACACGATCATTGACCGACTACAAACAGGCTAACCAGCCCGTCCTGCTGTATTTCTTTGCGACGTGGTGACCGAAATGCCGGTCTGAGTTGCAGACCCTTCAGAACATCTACCCCGACTATGAGGGGCGGGTGGAGATTCTCGGCATCGGCCAAGACCCGTCTGAGGGCGCCGGTGAGATCGCAAGCTTCGCGCGCTCAAGGAATCTGACCTTTGACCTCGCGCCATATGAGAACGATATCCTGCCCGCTTACAATGTCATCAGCCAATCATCAAAGGTGGCTATCGACGCGAATGGCGTCATCACCTACCGCGGCGGCTACTCCAACACACTCTCAGAGCGTGATTGGCGCAACGTCCTAAACGAGGCGGCCGGCGAATAGCCGGGGCGGCGCAGGGGTCTGGCTCCCTCTGGTAGACTCGGCTTATGGGTTTGTTCAACGTTGAGTTGACGGTTTCGGATTTGGCGGGCACGCACGTCAGTGATGTCGAAGCGCTTGTCGATACGGGTGCGCGTTATACCATGCTGCCCGGCAAACTGCTCCGCGAGATGAACGTTGACGTTGTGCGCGTGGGTCAGTTTGCGATGGCGGATGGCACCGTCCATGAACTCCCGGTCGGCGAGGCCCGCATTGCCATCAACGGCGTGAGCGCGCCCACCTTTGTCATCTTTGGCCCGGATGACTCCGATCCCCTACTCGGCGCATACACGCTTGAGGGGCTTGAGCTCATCGTTGATCCTGTCCACCATCAACTGATGCCTGACGCCGGGCCGTATCACCTCTAAGCGCCCGTCTAGCGCCTACACCCCTAGAAAAGCGCGGGTGGCGGCGATGAATTCCTGCGGCTTGTCTACCGTGACGACGTGGCCTGCATCCGGCACGTCCACCCAGGACATGTTGCGTGATTCTGCGATCATCTTGTCCTTGAGGGTGTCATCCAGCAATGGGCTTTCCAGTCCGCGCACCTCAAGAATCGGCTGCTCAATGGTGCGCAGCGCCGCCCAGTAGCGGTTGATCAATGTCTCATCCGTTCCGTCCGCAAGCGGGACGTTGAACAGCGCAGCGTCCGCCTTCCATGTCCATGAGCCGTCCGCTGTCTGCTTGATCTTGTCTTGTATGTCTTGGCGGAGCCGGTCATCAGACGCCCACGGGTTGCCGGAGCGCGCCCATGTGACTGCCTCATCAACGCTGCTGAATGACATGGGCGTTGGCGGGCGGCTGCCCGATTGCGCCTTCGATTCCTCGCTCGGCTCAGGGCCAATGTCCACAATGACGATGCGCTCCACCTTTTCGGGGTGCTTTTCACCCGTGTACAGCAGTGAATGCCAGCCGCCCATTGACAGGCCGACCAGCACGAAGCGGTCAAATCCGAGGGCGACAACAAACTCGTCGAGGTCTTCGACGAACCGGTCACGCGCATAGCCGGTGGAGGCATGCTCACTCTCTCCGTGCCCGCGCTGATCGACGGTGACGACGTGGAAATGCTGTGCCATCGCCTCCGCAAACTCATCCCAGATATGTGCTTGCCCTGTGTGGCCGTGTAGACACACCATGGGCATCTTATCCTCGTTCCCGTAGTCGAAATAGCGGAGCCGCACGCCGTTCACGGTGACGTGCTTCTCCTGAATCTGTGTGGCAGTCATCTCTCTCCCCCAAGCCCCGAAATCATGTCCCATGCTCCGCATCAACCCAGTCATTGTAGCAAGGGAGCCCTCAACCGCGGGCGGCACACCGGGCGAGAGGCCTTGGGAGCTGCCGCGCCCGCCTACTGTCCCCACACGGTGGTGTCCGGGTAGAGGTCTACCCATGCGAACCAGAAGGAGGGTGTGGTGGGTATCTGGATAAGGCGCGCGCCCTCAAGCGGGCCGGCAATCGCCGCGCCCCTGCTTGCGCTCCATATTGAGCCGGTCTCCCGGTCACGCATCATTGGGCCTGCCGTGTGCGGCGCGTCCTGACTCTGTGCCTCGTTCGGCGCCTCAAATGTCAGCGCGTCCGGCGCGTTCATGCCGAATGGCCCCTCCGCAATGGCCAAGGCATCATCACTGAGGAATCGGCTCCATGCCGCCGCAAATCCTGCCTCCGGCTCATGGATGACAACGATCTGCACGCCGCCAAGCGCATCATTGACGATGGGCGTCTCAACGAGGTTGTCATACGCATAGGCGCGCCTACTCGTTCCGATCTCGACACCCAGCACGAGGTCCTTGAGCATGAGGCGATGATCACGGACGCGCCGTCCGAGGATGCCGGCATCCGGGTTTGTGTAGTACGTGTCGTAGGTGTCCCGTCTGTACAGCCCGCCCTTGTCCAAGACCTGCGTCTCCGGATAGAGCGCACTCCATGCCTCCCAGGACATGAGGCGTGATGCCACGAGTTCAAGGCGCGCGCCCTCCAGTGGGCCGGAGATGGCGGAGCCGTACGCCTGACTCCACTCAGAATCCGTCTGATCATCAAACATGACCAGATTGTTGAGGATCAGCTTGCCGGAGACACCGAACGTGAGCTCCTGCCCCTCAACCTCTCGGCCATACACGATGGCCGTATAACAGAGTGGTCACCACGTGACCGCAATGGGCGCGCCTCCGACGGTGTCATTGACGATTTCATGGCGGCTGAGCATGGCAGTGGGGTAGGCGCGGACATCGCCATCAAGCTCCACGCCGATGATCGGCTCATCCGCGTTCATCCACGCCTCCGCGTCAGAGGCGGTGACGAATTCCGGCTCGCGTATGGCGGGGATGGCATCCTTGCCAAGCACCGTCACCACATCCAGGTCCCGGTTGATGCTGTTCGGAACGACCGACGGCCGACTCACGGGCGTCGATGTCGTTGCAGTTTGGGGCGCCGATGGGGTGGCAGTCGCGTTCCGTGTCTGAACGACGGGCTCCGCCTCATAGGTAACCTGGATGGTGTCCTGCTCCACGCCGCCGATGTTGCAGCCGGTCATGCCCAGAAGGCTCAGCGCAGCGGCCGTCAGGACAACCGCCGAAATGAACCGGGAACCGATCACTACCGTGCGCTGTGGCATGCCCCCACCCTTCTTAGCCTTGTCTCAGTGTATGGCGTTCCGCCAATGCCATGCGCAGGCGTTTCTGATTGCCATGCGCGGCCGTGTTTGTGTCGAGAAGTGGAGCCGCTGGCCCGTTTACGTTGACGCTGTGGGCGGGCGCTCCTATTCTGAGCGAATATCGTTGGCGTGGCCGGTGGCAAGCCGAGGCATGGAGATGTGATGACGAACGGGGACAACTCCGCAGGAACAGGCGCGCTGCACGGGCTGACGATTCTTGATGTGACGGGTACGCACGGGCAGCCATGCGGCCGCATTCTCGCCGATCTCGGCGCGGATGTCATCCTGATTGAGCCGCCGTCCGGCAGCCCGTCCCGCTCGATGGCTCCATTCGCGCATGGTGAGTCCGGGCAGGACACCAGCCTGTTCTTTGTTCATTTCAACGCCAACAAGCGCGGCGTCACGCTCGATCTGGACACGGCGGATGATAGGGCGCGATTCCTGGAGCTGGTTCGTGGGGCGGATGTGGTGCTCGAGTCCGGCGCCCCCGGCGAGATGGCCGCGCGCGGGCTCGATTATGAGGCCCTTGCCGCCGTCAACCCCGCCATCGTTATGACATCAATCACGCCGTTCGGCCAGACGGGCCCGTATCGCGGCTTTCATGGCGCGGACATCGTTGTGAACGCCGTTGGCGGCGCCGTGTATGTGGAGGGGGAGGCGGACGGCCCGCCCGTGACGATGCCCCGCTATCAGGGCTATCAGATGAGTTCCATCCATGCCGCCTTCGGCACGCTGATTGCTCTCTGGCAGCGCCGCAAAACGGGTCGTGGCCAGCGGCTTGATGTCGCCATGACCGAGGCTCTGGCGCACATGAATATGCATCTCATGCGCTATGCCTCAACGGGTGAGGTGGCGCCACGCCGCGGCAGCCGTGGCGGCAACGGCCCCACGCAGTACTTTCAGGCGTCTGACGGCGTGTGGGTGCAGCTCGCGCTGACCACGCCGCGTCAGTGGGTTGAGTTCGCCAATTGGGTCAACCATCCGATGCTGTTGGAGCCCGCATTGCGGGAGTTGAGCGCGCGCGATGCGAGATCGGACGAGATCAATGCCATCGCCGGCGAGTTCATCGCCGGGATGACGGCGGAGCAATACCTGCGTGATGGCGTCGAGCATCACGTGACCGTCGCGCCCGCAAACTCGCCAGCGGATTTCGCCGCCCACCCCCATGCGGAGGCGTATGGGTTCTTTACGCCCATCCAGCATCCCACGCTCGGCGAGTACCGGATTCCGGGTGGGGCGGCGCGTTTTGGCGCGAGCCCCATTCGCGTGCGCCGTCCCGCGCCATTGCTGGGGCAGCATCAGGATGAGGTGTTTGGCTCCGCGCCCGCAGATCGTCACGCCGCTCCTGCGAGGGCGATGAGCGGCACAGCGATGAACGGCTCCCCGCTGCCGCTTGATGGTGTGCGCATACTCGCCTTTGAGCGCGTGTGGGCTGCTCCGTTTGGGACGCGATTCTTGGCGGACTACGGCGCGGACGTCATCAAGGTGGAATCCACACGATTCCCGGATGGGCGCGTCTTTGATCGTGATGCCAACCCGACTGCGTGGCGCAGCACGAATGCGAGCTACGGTGAGAACAACCGCAACAAACGCTCCATCGCCATTGATCTGCACACGGAGGGAGGGCAGGCCCTGTTCAAGCAGCTTGCCGCCGAGGCGGACGTTGTTGTGGAGAACAACGCGCCGGGGGCGATGGATCGGTTCAACATCAACTGGGATGCGCTCAAGGAGGCGAACCCGCGCCTCATCATGGTCAGCTGCCCCGGCTATGGCGCCATGGGCCCGATGAGAGATTTTACCGC
Organism: Dehalococcoidia bacterium; assembly: GCA_965214725.1. GTDB lineage: Bacteria > Chloroflexota > Dehalococcoidia > UBA6926 > UBA6926 > VXMO01. Next base: position 1,210,443 of record OZ243973.1, read on the forward strand.
CGTTGGCCAGTGCCTGACATCATTCACCGGGCTCGGCTATCTGTGGGCGCAGCCGGACGCTCCGTGGCCGGCGCGCGGCAGGAACGCCTACCCGGACTTCATCACGGCGGGCAACCTCGCCCTGTCCATCATGGCGGCGCTGCACCATCGTGAGCGAACGGGTGAGGGGCAGTTCATTGAGATTCCACAGTTCCAGGCGGCCGCGAGTGTGATTGGTCTTGCATTCTTGGAGACACAGTTCGGCGCGGAGTCCGCAGAGGCGTGGGGCAACCGCGATCCGAATGCCGCCCCGCAGGGCGTCTATCAGTGTGGCGGCGGCGATCGCTGGTGCGCCATCTCCTGCCCGGACGATGAGAACGTCTCGTGGCGCGCACTGGCCCGGGTTATGGGCAGGCCTGAACTCGCCGATGATCCGCGCTTCGCAACCTTTGCAGATCGACAACGCAACCATGATGCGCTCGATACTGAGATAACCGCATGGACGCGTACACGCTCCGCCCATCAGGTCATGTACACCTGCCAACGCGCCGGTGTTGCCGCGGGCGTGGTGGCCACCGGGGAAGACCTGTACATCGACCCGCAGCTCCGCTCGCGCGGGTACATCGTGGAGGTTGACCACAACGTCCCCGGCCCGATAGAGCACCCGGGCATGACGGTTGCGTTCAGTGAGACACCCGGCCGCGTGCGGATGGGCGCGCCCACGCCCGGCCTCCACACGCATGAGGTTCTCACGGGCGTGCTCGGCCTCACTGAAGAAGGCTACGCGCAGTATGAGGAGTCCGGCGCGCTCGGCTAGAGCCGCCGTTCGTGACGCGCGCCATGCCCGTGCCGACCACATTATGACTGGTCGTCGCCTCCCCCGGCAGATGACGGTTGTCCCTGCCTACCGACTGGAGGGGCACTTTGCCGAGCAGGCCCTGAATCAGGCCGAGAAACCCCCGCTTGATGTGTTCCGGGAGCGGCTGCGGCTGTATGTGCGCCGCCTCCTCGCCGGCGAGCAGCCCGCGTTCATCGATATTGGCGAACATTGGACGATGACGCAGACCGGTGATCCTGATCTCAACGCGTTCATCCGCGCCGTGAACGCTGCAGATGCGGCGGCGCCGCGCGGCATTGTTGAGGACACGCTTGTGCGATGCTCGCAGGCCCTGCCGCGCCCAGACCTCTTGTCCCGCGTTGTTATCCTCATGGGGGATGGTGAGAGCCGCGGCCTGACGCAGGCGATGCAGCACGTGAATGGTGTCAGCCTCGGCTCCGGCGTCTCTCTGCTCTTCCTCTGGCCCGCGCATAACTGGAGGGAGACCCTTGCCTATGTCACGGCGCATGAATACGTCCATCTAGTTCGCAACCGGCTGTTCCCGCGCGGTGTGAGCGGCGGGCGCATGATCTATATCAAGAACAATGAGCCGGACACCATCCTGGACGCCATGGTGACGGAGGGCATTGCGGATGCGTTCGCGGAGGGTGTTGTGCCGGAGCATCGGCCGCATTGGATCACTGCGCTCCCGCCGGCAATAGAACGCGCCATCTGGCCAAACGTGGAGGGCCACCTGAACGATACGGACCCGGCCGAGATCCGCCGTTACCTGTTTGGGGATGATGACCGCGTGCCTGTCTGGACAGGACATTCAATTGGATACGCCATCGTGCGGTCATATCTGGCGACACACCCGGACGCGCGGATCGCCTCGATCATCGGGCTGTCCTCACGGACCCTCTTGGAGGAAAGCGGCTACCGTCCGGGAGAGCAGACATGACGAATTGAGAGATGAGGTATAAGAGGCATAGCGGGATGGAAAGACGCGAGAGAGGGGCGCCGCTCAGCGGCGCCCCTCTCTCGTAATTGCCCCCGGGCCCGTCTTGGCTGCCGGTTCCCGCGTCAGATGGACAGAACACGGGATAGGGAGGAACGGCAGGCTAGACGATGTGCCCGTTGTGCCCCCGTTTATTTGGACCAGCCGCGATGATGACTAAACCCATGATGGCGCTTCCCGAAGCCACGCCCCCATGAGACCGCATCCGGCTTGTCGTCATACCATGTCAGATACTCATCCGCCTCATCCTGCGTCATCGTGCCGGCCTCGACGGCTGCATCCAGCTGCGCCTCAATCTTGTCACGGTGGGCCTGCTCCCATTTCTCGCGCCATGCCTCTTTGGTCTCCGCTCGCGCGGTCTCGATGGCATCGCGCACCGCGTCCTCATCCTCGTCGAGGATTTCCGCGACGCGCGCCACGAAATCATCGAAGTAGGCGTCTTTATCTTGGTAGGTATCCTTATCGTGACCCGCCTTGTCCGTATCAGCGTCATCAACGACTTGCTGAGCGATGACGGCGCCGGCGCCAATACCCAACGTCAATAGCGCCGCCAAAGCCACGCCAACCAGCAAGAACCGCTTCTTCACGTCCGCAACCCTCCTCGCTCACGCTGTGTATTCACAATCGATTACCCCTTACTGGGTGATTCACTAACAAGAATAACGGCGCCGCGCGCGGAGAGGTTAGCAGCCCAAACAGAATCCCATTTACTGTCAACATCCATGCGCCAAGCCGGAACGCGGCGGGCAATAGTCTCGGCGGCATTGCCGGAACGCGGCGGACCAATCACTTCCACAACCATTGCCGGAACGCGAACCGAGAAAAATCATTGACCGTTTTCGTGCTGCCTCACTAGAATGAGTTTCGCTCCGTCGCTCCCGTGGCGACACGGATGCGCGAGCACAGTGGGCGGTTAGCTCAGTTGGTTAGAGCGCAGCGTTGACATCGCTGAGGTCAGAGGTTCAAATCCTCTATCGCCCACCATCCCCTCCGTTTCCATGATGTACAATTTTGTGGATGCAGACACATTTCAATCTGTGCATACCAACCTAGTCATTGCGAGGGGAACGATGAGGCATCCGATTATTGCAATTCTTGCACTAATGCTGTCCGGTATTGTGATTCTTGGCCTTGCGGCGGGCTGCTCCGGTGAATCTGAGGACGATGAGCCGACTACGTACCGCGTTGGCGTCATGGAGGCCCTGACAGGCCCCGGCGAGACATATGGCAACGTTGCCAATCGCGCCAAGCAGCTGGCGCTGGATGAGATCAATGACGCGGGCGGCATCAATGGAACGCCGCTTGAGCTAGTGGTCGAGGATTCCAAGTGCAATGCGCAGGACGCGATAACGGCATATAACAAGCTGACGGATGTGGACGACATCAAGATCATCCTGGGGACGTCCTGCAGCGGCGCCATGCTGGCTGTCGCCCCGTTGGCCGAGGAGGATGGCGTTGTGCTCTTCTCCTCATCAGCGACGAATCCGGCGATTGCTGACGCGGGCGATTATATCTTCCGCAGCGCGATCAGTGACGAGAAACTGGGCATCGAGACGGCAAGCCTGCTCCGCGCGGATGACATCGAGACACTCGTCACCATGTCCGAGACCACGGATTATGCCGAGGGCGTGCGCCGCGGCGTTTCTGAGCATTTCGAGACGCTTGGCGGCTTGGTCGTCGGTGAGGAACGGTATCAGGAGGGCACGCTCGACTTCAGGACACAGTTGACGCAGCTGCGTGAGCTGGACACGGATGCGCTGTTTATTGCGGCGCAGACGGAGGCAAGCGCCGGCTCCATCATCAAGCAGGCGCGTGAGATCGGCTTTGAGGGGGCGATCTACGGGGAAGTGGTCTCCACCGGCTTTACGGCCCTGGACGTCGCCGGTGAGGCGGCAACAGACATGAAGGCAGTGATCGCAGACCTGGACCCGGGCATCGAGAAGAGCCAGAGCGTTCTGCAGGATTTCCGTGACCGATATGAGTACGTCACCCTGCCCTGGTATCTCGGCTCCGCGTATGACAGTGTGTACATCGTCGCGGAGTGCCTGAAGCAGACGGCGGATGATCAGGACGCGGCCGCGTTCAGAGACTGCATGTATGGGGTGACGTGGAGCGGCGCCATCGGCAATAACTACTCATTCGATGAGCGCGGAGAGGTTGTTGGCCTATCCAACGTCGTGATCCAGATCCTGCCGGTTGATGAGCGCACGGCTGATAATCAGGGCTACGTCGTCCTCGGTCCCGCACCGACTGAATAAGAGGTCACACGAAGGCCGCGCTGCGCGGCGTTGACGCTCAGCTCAATACCTGCCCCCAGGCTGAGCGGGTAGTCTGATTCTTCTCAGTGGTCCTCAACCGGTTCAACGCGCACGTCCGGCAGCCAACGGAGGAAGCCGGGCAGGTACCAGTTTCGCGCGCCTAACATCTCCATGGTTGCCGGCACGAGGACAGACCGGACGAGCGTGGCATCCAGGAAGATGGCGACTGCAAGGCCAAAGCCGAAGACCTGATTGATGATTGACTGGCCGGAGGCGAATGCGCCAAAGACGACGACCATGATGAGGGCGGCGCCGGTGATCAAGCGTGCCGTCTCCCGCAGGCCGTAGCTGACGGATTGCCGGTTGTCTCCCGTCTGATCAAACCGTTCACGGATGCGGCTCAGCATGAAGACGTGATAGTCCATGGACAGGCCAAAGAGGATGGAGAAGAGGAAAAGGGGGATCCAAATGTCAATGACCGGAGCCTCCTGGAATCCGAGCAGGTCTCGTCCGTAGCCCTTCTGAAAGACGAGCACCAGGATGCCGTACGTGGTGCCGACGGACAGCAGATTCATGAAGACGGCCTTGATGGGGATGACGATGGAGCGGAACACCAGCATCAGGATGAGGAAGCTGATGCCAAGCACAAAGGCGAAGACGATGGGCGTGTACACCTCGAAAATCTCGAAGGTGTCCGCCACGCTGGCGGAAATCCCGCCAACGTAGACATCTGCGTCCACCCCTGCGAATGCCTCCGGGATAATCGTATCCCGGAGCTTGTTGACCGTGTCCACAGCCTCAGTGCCCTCGGACTCGCCTGGCAGCGCTACCTGAAGCAGGGCCAGATCATTGGCCTCATTCGTGGTCATGCGCGCGTCCAGCGGGAAATCAGGGTCTGCGTGTATGGCCGCCTGAAGGTTCTCAATCGCATCTGTCACGGCCGGGGAGCCAATGTCCCCATCAACCACAATCTCAGTGGGGTTGATGAGCCCGAACGGGAAATGCTCCTCCATCACGATGAAGGCTTCAAGAGTCTCGGCCCCTTCCGGGAGGGAGCGAATGCCTGTTAGGCCGGTCTCAATATCGAAATAGAAGTAAGTCGCGACCAGCATGGGCACACCAACGATGATGACGCTGACAACGGGATAGCGCATGACGATGCCAGTGATGCGCTCCCAGAATCCATTCTCCGGGGCGCCGCGGTCCTCCTGCTCGCGCCCTCCAATCTTTGGGATCGACAGCATGTTGATGCGCGTTCCCAAGAGGGCGATGACGGCGGGCAGGAGCGTCAGCGTGGCCGTTACCGCAACGGATACGACGAGTATCGCGCCGATGGCCAGCGACTGGAAGAAACTGAAGGGGACCAAGAACATGCCCAGCAGGGCGACAACAACCGTCGTGCCGCTGAACAGGACGGTTCTACCCGCTGTCTCGCCTGAACGCACAACGGCCTCAAGCGGCGTCAGGCCTTTGGCCAACTCCTCCCGGAAGCGCGAGATGATGATGAGTGAGTAGTCGATTCCAACAGCTAGTCCAATCATCGTGATCATCAGCGTGACAAAGAAGACGAGCTCATAGACCTGACCGATCAGCGCGGCGATGCCGAGCGCGATGACGATGCAGACGAGTGACAGGCCGATGGGAACGAGGGCGGCGACAATGGCTCCGAATAACACCACGAGGGTGATGAGAGCGATGGGAACGCCGAAACGCTCCCCCTGTTGAAGGTCGTGCTCTGCGATTTCGTTTCGCTCCAGCGAACTGCTGGCATCACCAATGACGAGCACCCGGAATCCGTTGTCCCCGTCCACTGCGTGAACAAGATCAAGGATGAGATGGATATTGTCCTCCGCTTGTGCAAGATCGCCCGTCATGACGATCGGGATGAGCGTTGTACTCTTGTCCTCCGAGATGAGGACGTTGGCGTCCTGCGGGGAAACCGTTGCGAGCGCATAGTAATTGGCTGCCTGTGTGACAATATCCGGCCCGAGCGCGACGATCTCTTGTGTGAGTGACACCACGCGCTCTTGGAAGAGGGGATCATCCACAGTCAGCGTGTCTGATTGAACAATCACCGACTCTGCGACGGGCCGAGGGCCGCGCAGTCGATCCTCAAGCAGCTGCTCCGCCCGCTCAGATTCGTAATTTGGGCCGAGCCGCAGTTCCGTTGTCGTCGCGCTGCCGAGGAGCTGTGCGCTCAAGGCTCCGCCAACAAGGACGGCCACCACCCACAACACAATTGTTATCCAAGGCCGTTGGCCGCACAGTTGGGCGAGTCGTCCTGTCACTGAAGTGCACCCCGTCGATTGTCGGTATCTTGCTGACTTAACGCACGCCCTATTGTAGCCCGCTTGTGTCAAATCCTGTAGACATGGCGGGTAGACATCGCAGGTTTATCATTAAGGGGCTGTCAGGGTGGCAGCGTGATGTGCGCGGGAAACAGAAGGCCAAGGAGATGATTGCTGCATTTCGCCCGGGCGCCGGCGCTCAGGGTCACTCACAGATCCTTCAGTCTCTGGATGAGAGGCGGCAGACCATCGTTATGCGGTGGGCGCTCGCCAACAGGGGACGCGTCTCAGTCCCAACGCGGGATGCCCTCAACAGCGCGCTGAGCAGGAACGTGTCTGTGCGCGGTTTCAGTGAGGAGAGTGTGCCGGACGCGCCGCCCGTCATGCTGATTCAACCCCTCCGCAGCGCGGCGCTCGTGCGTGATACCGTCGCGCAGGCGGCGCTGGCAGTGTGGCAGGAATCGAAGCCCGAGCTGAGAGAGACTGTGTGGTCCGCCATCACGGAGGGGCGAAAAGGCGACGCGTTCGGCCCTGCCGATGCGCGCCTTGACGACCTGCAGGCATCACTTGTGGCAGCGCACCCTCAATACCAGGCGGATGACATCAGGCTGATGCTCGCTCTCCTGCTCGAGGAAGAAGAGGATAGGGGAGAAGAGGATGAGGGAGCAGGAGAGGAGCAGCTCACAGAGGCGGGCGGCGACGCAGAGATACAGTATCTGCGCGGGATGGTGGAGGCGTTGCAGCGTGAGAATGAGCGCCTGCGGGCAGCGCAGAGTATCTCACACACCGTTGAAATCCCTGAGACGGCCGAGCCACCCGCCCTCGTTCCGCCGGACTTCCAAGACGTGGCGTCTGTGTTGGAATTTGTTGAGACGCGTTGGCCGAGCCAACTGAAACTCGCACTCAACCGCGCCTCAGACCCGTATACGTATTTTGATCAACCGGGGCAGCTGTACAGCGCGCTGGAATGGCTAGCAACCACCTATCGCGATGCACGGACGGGCGAAAAAACCGTCACGAACTTGGATGTCTCGCTGTTCACGACGTGCGGCTGGCGATACCGCCCGTCGCAGCCCAACAGCGTCCCCGGCAGGTATAAGGCCGATTATCAGACCATCGATGACGGTACGACGTATATTCTCAAAGAGCATATCGGCCGCGGGACGGGACGTGTGGCAGGGCAGATTCGCGTCGCTTTTGTGTGGGATGAGGAACGGGAGATTGTGATCGTCGGCTATGTGGGCCGTCACCAACGGGGGATTGGCGAACGCTGATTGACCGCAGGGCGGGGCGGGTTTAACATAAACCTCACTGTTTGGGGAGGGGGATAAGACTATGGATCGATTGAACACACCGCTCACAGAGTTGCTCGGAATCAAGTACCCGGTACTGCTTGCGGGCATGTCGCTTGGCATGGATGAACGCATGCCGAGCCCGCCACGCCTTGCCGCCGCAGTGACGGAGGCGGGCGGCCTTGGCGTGATGGGCTGCGGCAGCCGCAAGCCGGACACGATTGATAGGTGCATCCGTGAGTTCAAGGAGCTGTCGAGCGGGCCGCTCGGCATCGACCTGTTGCTGCCGGCAACGATGGCGGAAATGGGAACGCAGGACACCAAGTCGATGGTGCGCGAACGGCTGGAGAAAGACCATCCGCAGCACGTCGGCTTTGTTCGCGAGTTGATGCAGGAACACAACCTGCCGGATGTCGCGCTTGCCGATGATGAAGCGGAGGCGATGTCACCGGACCTCCTGCGCCGCCAGTTTGAGGTTGTCGCGGACCACAACGTGCCCGTCTTTGTGGCCGGACTGGGTGACCCCGCCATGATTATGGAGGTGGCGCGCGCGCACGGAATGAAGGTTGGCGGTGTTGTTGGAGCGGTGCGCCATGCACAGCGGCAGAGGGCCGCGGGCGTTGATTTCATGATTGCGCAGGGTACGGAGGCCGGCGGCCACACCGGAAACATCGCGACATTCCCGCTCGTCCCGCAGGTTGCAGAAACCGTCGCGCCAACACCGGTGCTCGCCGCGGGCGGCGTCGGTTCCGGCAGGCACATCGCTGCCGCTCTGGCGTTGGGCGCGCAGGGTGTGTGGGTCGGCTCCGCATTCCTCGTCGCTGAGGAGAATGCGATACCTGTCGAGCACCAGGAGCAGATCGTCGGCTCGCGGTCAGAGGATTTTACGCTAACAAAGTACAACACCGGCAAACAGTCACGCAGTTACCGGACACCCGTGAAAGAGGCATGGGCGCAGTCAGGCTTGGAGGCGCTGCCCATGCCGCTGCAGGGGATCCTGATGGAGCCGCTGTACGCTGGGGCACGCAGGGCCGGCCGCTTGGACATCGACGCGGCGAGCGCAGGGCAAGTTGGCGGAATGCTCACCGCTCGCCGCCCCGCGCGTGACATTCTGCTTGATATGGTCAATGAGGCTGAGGAGACGATTGAGCGCATGCAGGGTAACCTGCGGTAAGAATGGCAGGAATGAACAGTAAGCGAGAGGGATAGGGGAGGAAGCGATGGCAAACAGGCTTTATACGCCGCTGTGTGACATGCTCGGGATGGAATACCCGATACTCCTGGCCGGGATGGCCGTCGGAGGAACTCAGGAACTTGCGCCGACACCCGTCGATATGGTGGCCGCAATCACCAATGCCGGCGCGCTTGGCGTGCTTGGCGACAATTTCCGCAATCTTGATGAGATGGATGAGGGCATCACCCGCTTGAAGTCGCTTGTGGGCGACAAGCCGTATGGGGTGGATTTCCTTGTGCCGGCGACGCGCGCTGAGGTGACCGCCACAAGCAACAAGGAACTCTATGCTCAGGTGGCCCCGCAATATCCGCAGCATGTCGCCCTCGTTCAGGAGCTGATTGAGGAGTACGGATTTGATGCGGAGGACCCGTCTGAGGGCGAGCCGATGTCGACGGAGCTGCTCCGAAAGAAGTTTGAGATTGTCCTGGATCATAAGGTGCCGCTTTTCGCTGCGGCGACGGGCGAGCCGCCGGAGTGGTTCGCTCAGCAGGCGCATCAGCAGGGCATGAAGCTCATCGGCATGACGGGCGCGGTGCGCCACGCCCAGCGGCAAGTGGCGGCGGACGTGGATATCATCACCGCGCAGGGCACGGAGGCGGGCGGCCACACGGGCAACATCTCGACATTCGTGCTCGTGCCGCAGGTTGTTGATGAGGTATCGCCGCGGCCTGTTCTGGCGGCGGGCGGCATCGGGACCGGCCGGCACGTGGCGGCCGCGCTCGCTCTGGGCGCGCAGGGCTGCTGGGTTGGCACCGCCTTCCTGGTGGCTGAAGAGAACAACATCCCGGACGCGCACAAAGACCAGATCCTCGGGGCGCGCTCGGACGAATTCACAACGAGCAAGTTCTCATCCGGCAAGCAGCAGCGTGCGTATCAGAACGCCGTCAAGATCAGGTGGGCGGCCTCCGGGCTGGAGGCGCTGCCGATGCCGCTGCAGGGCCTGATTCAGGAGCCGTTCACGCGTGCGGCGCGCAAGGCGGGCAGGCTTGATCTGATCGGCAACCCGTCCGGCCAGATTGGCGGCATGCTGAAAGAGCGCAAGCCGGCGCGGCAGATCCTCATGGAGATGGTCAACGAGGCCGAAGAGGTCATCGACCAACTACAAGGCAATTTGCGGTAAGGCAATAGCCCCGCGCCGCATGTGAGGCAAGAATGACTGCGCCGCTCAGCATCCGCTGAGCGGCGCAGTGGTTTTTGTGTGCAAGACGAGCAGACTAAAGAGGGATTGGCCGGGTTACTCTGGTTCGGCTGGAAAACGGTGAGCAACCCCACAGATTCGCCACTCTGCGCGCCTTGGCCCAAGCTTTGGGCGGCTCAAGTTCTGGGCGTTGACATCAACGCGCTGCTGGTGGGCCGTTAGCGGCCCTGGGATCACACGCGGAACGGCCCGGGTTCACGCCTCAGGCGCTCGTTGGGCATGTCAACGACGAGCTCAAGCTCTTGAAGCGTCATCGCGCCGAGCAGCGGCTGGCAGCCCGCCGGGCCAAAGATGACCTGCGTGGGCGCGCTCACCCCATTGAGCGTGATGGTCGCCGCACCAACGGTCATCTCAATGACGCGGCCGTCCGCCATCTCGAATTGTCCATCACGGAGAACCCGAGCGCCAATCCCGTGCAGGATGTCTGCTGGCAGCATCGTAAAGCGGGATCCGGTGTCGACTAACGCGTCAACATCATGCCCGTTCTCACCGTCGAGGTTAGAAACCGTCATCCGGACTTCAAACATTCCCATGGTGTTAGTATATCGCCCGTTTGGCGTTTGTATTGACGCGATGGAAGGGGGGCTAGAAGCCCACCCTACACGCGGAACGGCCCGGGTTCGCGCCTCAGGCGCTCGTTGGGCATGTCAATGACGAGCTCCAGTTCCTGAAGCGTCATCGCGCCGAGCAGCGGCTGGCAGCCCTCCGGGCCAAAGATGACGAATGTCGGCCCGTCCATGCCGTTGATAGCAACGCGCGCCTCGCCGACGTCCATCTCGACGACACGGCCGTCCGCCATCTCGAACTGTCTTCTCCACTGGACCGGCGTTCCCATCTCACGCAGCACATCGGATGGCAACATTGTCCGCCGCGATCCTGTGTCCACAAGGGCATCGAGTTCCCGCGGATTCTCACCGGACATCGTAGAGACGGTCATGCGTACTTCAAAGGCTCCCATAACGTTAGTATATCGCGCATTTGGCGTTTGTATTGTCGCGGTACGGGTGGGCCGTTAGCCTCATCACCGCCCGTCTACATACGCTCCAGGCCTTGGGCGATCTTGTCGCGTGCGCTGAGTGACGCCGTGCCGTCATTGGCGCCTCGCGGCGGCGCGCCCGCCGGGATGACGGCCCCCGCTTGCTCAGTGTCCTGCGTTGCCGATCCCATCCCCTCCAGGAGCCGCGTCCGAACCTGCTCGACAACCCCGCGCGCCTTCTCGAGCGAGGCCTCCAGAGCCTCGGCCGTTTCGCCGTTCACCAGATCACCCGGCACGTCAGGCGCGGCGTCCAGAAGCGCGAGTCGGTAGCGTGCAACCGTCGATGAGAGTTCTCGTTCCAGCTGGATGACGTTCTCCTCCAGCCCGGAGACACGTTCGTCACGCGATGCCAGTTCTGCCTGCAACGCGGCGACGCTCGGCTGCTCGTCCGTTTCAGCGGTGTGCTGCGTGTGTGTACCGGTATCGCGGCGCTCCGGTTCCTCGGCGATGCTGGTTGGCTCCTGCTCCTGCATTGTCATTGATTGCTCTCCTTTTCCAATTTCGCGGGGTGCTGTTCTCTAGTGGTTTGTATCGCGCCGACGGCACATGGCGCAAACGGATGTGTCACATGCGCGGGCCGTGGAGAGGGGCGGAAAGGGTTAAGGGGCGAATTGGGACAGAGGCAGGCTGGGGTTACGGGGAGACGGGGAAGGACGTTACGGTGATGGAGCGATCGCCGTTCTGATTTGAGAACTCGACGATGGATGACAGCCCCACCCACGTGGGAGAGCCCGGATAATAGGCCACCACGTCGCCGGCGCTGATATCCATGTGCGCGTCCCAGTGGCCGAGCGCGACGTAGTCGCGCCCACAGTTGGCTATCTCCTCCGGGTAGATGGGGTACGAGCGTCCCGCGTCTGCCTGGTCTCTCACATAATGTCCGTGCCCGATGGCAATCTGCCAGGGTTCCGGACCGCGCGGCGGCGGCTCCTTCAGCGGGTAGAGCGATACATCATCATAGCTGACATGCGGCTTGCCCCAGACGGCGAGGCCAAGCTCAGGGTAGGTGACGGTCTCGCCCTCCGGGTCCTTTATCAGGTAGACGTTGGGGGTGCGTCCCTCCAGGTCCATGCGCCAATAGACGGAGTTCTTATCAAGCGGATCATGGTTGCCGGGCAGGATGACCGTCGGCATGGGGAGGCGTTCAAGCTGTTCCATCACATAATCGGTCACATCCGCTCTGATGCGGTTGTGATCGAAAAAATCACCGGCGATGAGGACGGCGTCCACCTTCTCCTCAAGCGCACGGTCCACAACAATCTTGAAGGCGTGGAGGCACTTGCGCGGCTGTGGCGACCACCGTTCAGTGAACGCGCCGATATGCACGTCTGATGTGTGGAGGATGCGGATCGTGTCTCTGGACATCTGATTTCGGGGATAGAGTTAGTGTATTGCCGCGTTGTTGTCTGTGTGGTGCCGGGGGCGGGACTCGAACCCACACTCCTTTTTGGGGAAGCGGATTTTAAGTCCGCCGCGTCTGCCATTCCGCCACCCCGGCACGTGAATCCACTCACATAACCGGGGAGTCCCGTCTGCGTAGATCGGCGGCATATCCATCCGGTTGCTCGTCAGGCCGCCTGAGCCTTGTTCAGCATCTGGGCGAGTCTGCTCTTGCGCCGGTCTGCATTCCTGCCGTGCAATGACTTTCCCTTTGCGCGGTCAAGCTCAACAATAGCCCGTTGCACGCTGTCAGACGCATCCGGCGCGTTATCCGCGATGGCCTCACGCGCGCGCCGAATCAGCGTCCGGATTGTCCGGTTGCGGTGACGATTCACCTCGCGCTTCTTGATTGACCGTCGATGCGCCTTCTCAGCCGAGATTCCCTTTGCCACGTTTCCCGTACTCCTTGCCGTTTATCCCTTGCCGTGTTTTCTGTTTCCGGGCTGATCCTTCTTGTGTTTGCCTCGAGCCGCTCCGCCGCTTTGCCTCCCCGTGGTGGGGGCAGCATGGCGGCCGTATGCCGATGTCCGATGCACGCTGAACACACCTGGCAGGTCTCCGAGGCGGGACATCATCCGGCTCAGTTGCGGCAGCCCATTTGCCTCAACCGTGAGAGTAATCGTAACCGTCCTATCCGCATTGTGTCTATCGCGCACGCCGGTGATGTTCATATGATCGGCCGAGACAAGGGTGGTGATGTCACGCAAAAGACCGACGCGGTCCTGCGATGAGATCACCACGCTCGTCGGGTATTTCTGCGCGAAATCCGGCCAACTCACATCCACCAGCCGCTCCGGCTCGTCCTCATTCAGCACACTGTCACAGTCGCGCCGATGCACGGTGACCCCACGGCTGCGGGTGATGAATCCCACAATGTCCTCGCTGGGCATGGGGCGGCAGCAGGGCGCGGAACGGGCGCGTGTTGGCCCCAACCCCGGCACATTCACGGCGAGCTCGCCGCTGGACGGGCGGATGTGAATCGTTTCAGGTTCCTCTTTGGGGGGCGCCAGCCGCGCCGCAATCTGATTGACCCCCACCTGCCCTGTTCCCAAGCCGAGGATGAAATCATCGGCGGTATGGTAGCCAAACAGGGATGCCAGTTCCTGCGGGTCAAGCTGCACCCCCAGCCGTCGGCTCTCTCGCTCCAACAACTGGCGGCCGCGTGCCGTGCTCTCGGAGCGTTCCTGAACGCGGAACCAGTGGCGGATCTTGGAGCGTGCCAACTCCGTGCGCACATAGCCAAGGTCCGGGTTCAGCCAATCCAGGCTGGGACCCTTGGGGGTCCTGGACGGAATGATCTCGACGGTGTCGCCGTTGCGGAGCGTGGAGCTCAAGGAGACCATTCGGCCGTTGACCTTTGCGCCGGAGGTTCCATAGCCGACGTCGGTATGGATGCGAAAGGCGAAATCGATGGGCGTGGAGCCGGCCGGCAGCTCGCGTATCTCACCCGTCGGCGTATACACATACACCTGATCGACGAAGATCTCATGCTTGAGTTGATCAACGAATTCCTGCGCGCCGATGACGTCTCGCTGCCAATCAAGCAGCTGCCGCAGCCAGGAGATCCTCTCATCAAACTCGCCGCCGGCCGCACCCTCTTTGTAGCGCCAGTGTGCTGCAATGCCGTACTCGGCCGTGTGGTGCATCTCCTCCGTGCGAATCTGCACCTCCAGCGTGCCGCCGTCCGGCGTGGTGACGGTTGTATGCAGTGATTGATAGCCCGTTTTGCGTGGGTTGGCGATGTAGTCATCAAATTGGCCGGGCAGCGGCCGCCACATGCCGTGAATGGCGCCGAGCACCGCGTAGCAGCTCGGCACGTCCTTCACCACCACGCGCACGGCGTGCAGATCATTGATGTCATCAAAATCGCGGCCGATGTCACGGTAGCGCTCCATCTTCTGCGCGATGCTGTAGATGCTCTTGGCGCGGCCGGAGATCTCAATATCCCTGAAACCCTGTGCCGCCAACGCGGTCCGCAGGGTGTCGAGCGCCTCCCGCACGCTCGCCTCGCGCTCCGTCACACCCGCCGCCACCAGCCCCGCAACCCGTCGCTGACGCGCCGGCTCAATGTGCGGGAATGCGAGGTCATTGAGCTCCGATTCCATGCTGTCCATGCCGAGACGGTGCGCGAGCGGCGCATAAATGTCCCGGGTTTCCAGGGCGATGCGGTGCCGCTTATCGGGTGATAGGGCGCCCAGGGTCCGCATGTTGTGCAGGCGGTCCGCGAGTTTGATGAGCACAACACGCACGTCCTGCGCCATGGCGAGGAACATCTTTCGGAGGCTCTCTGCTTGATACACACTTGCCTGTGCTGACTGCGCCTGTGCCTCCGCGCCATCGCCCTTCGTCGGCTGCGTTGCGAGACGTGACAGCTTTGTGACGCCGTCCACGAGCGCGGCGATCTCCGCGCCGAACTGCTCGCGCATCTCATCGAGCGTCATGGGGGAATCTTCAACAACGTCATGCATCAGTGCCGCCTGCAGCGTTGGCGCGTCCAGCATGCCCATCTCCGTCAAGATGAGTGCCGTTTCAAGCGGGTGGGAGAGGAACGGATCACCGGATTTCCGGGCTTGGCCGGCGTGGGCGCGCTCCGCCGTCTCGAACGCCTCACGGATAGCATCGATGCGCTCTGCGGGGAGCCGATGCGACGTGAGCCGCGCCTCCAGCTCATCGAACGTGAGGCGTGTGGCGATTCGTGCTGCCCCGCCTAGTGTTGAGGCGGCAGGGTCTGCCGGCGCAGAATCGCCATCATTCTGTAAAGCCGCATGCGCATTCGCCATAGCCACTACAGTGTACCGCGTTCAGGGGCGCGAATTCTGACGACAATGCGGCGTGAGGGCCGCCGAGCAAGCAATATGTGTGGAGGGTAGGCGAAGAGGAATCGATTCCTAATCCGCCTCGGGGTCCATGTAGGAGAGGATGCGATGAACAAAGCGGTGTACGACGGGTCGGTCGGCAGCGACTTCAAAATCTTCCATTTCGTCGTGATAGAAGTTCTTGTTAAATTTTTCTGCCAAACCGAATCCGCCCTCAATCAATTCATCGCCTCGTTCAGCAGCCACCTGCTGGACGGCGTTCTTGAGTTCGCGATGGCTTCGGCAACGCCAATCGCGCTGTGTCGCGACGGCGATGACGGCATGCGTCGCGGCTCCCCACAGCTTCTCTGAGGCTTGCAGATGATCTCCAACCGCAAACTCCGCATCAGACGCGGTCAGGAAATCCAAGGCAGTCTGCCTATGATCATCATAGTTCATGGCCCAAGTGTACCAGCCGCGCGCCGCGTCTGAGTCAGTTCTAGCACGCCTTGACGCCATTAACGTGCCGCGTTACTATTTGCGGGTGCGTCAGTTTCACAACGAGGAGGCGCGCCGCCTCTATGATGGGCAGGCAGCACGGCGCTTGCCACCTGACATTCAGCGTCGTGCGCGGATGCGCCTGCAGCGAGTTGTTGCAGCCGTTGTGCTCACTGACTTGCGTGTGCCGCCCTCGCATCGACTTGAGGCGCTGCGCGGCGATCGGGAAGGCCAGCACAGCATCCGCATCAACGACCAGTGGCGTGTCTGTTTCATCTGGACCGAACGCGGCGCGATGGAGATAAAGATTGTCGACTACCACTGAGGAGGAAGCGCGAATGACGGCTGCTCAAAGTCCGATTCATCCGGGGGAGCACTTGGCTGAAATGATGGGCGAGTTGGGCATCACACAATACCGTCTCGCCAAAACGATGCGGGTGCCGCCGATCCGCATTAGCGATATTGTCCGCTGCCGCCGTGCGATTACGGCAGATACGGCGCTGAGGCTGGGTCAGGCTCTTGGTATGACTCCCGAGTTCTGGCTGAATCTTCAGAGCATGTACGATCTGGACACAGCGCGCGCCGCGTCTGACGTGTCCACCATCACGCCGTTGGTGTGGACGCCATGAGTGGGTGAACGGAGGCACTGAGGCGCGGAGCGATGTCTGCTACCTGATCCAAGACATCATCAAGTGGGCGGGTGATGTCTAGGGATTGTACGTGTAGTATCTTGTCGGCGTGTCTGACCGTGTATGTGGTCGGATCCGCCTCGCCCTTGGCGTAGATGAGGGTGCCGCTGGGCAGATCCAGCGCCGTCGTGTACGCGAGCATCTGGTAGAGATCGGCGCTGGGTGTCTTGTGGCCTTCATCATCGGGGCTTGCCACATTCTTGTACTTGGCATCACCCACCCACAAGCAGCGCTCGCCGTGCCACCACGTCAAATCGGGAAAGAGGCCAATATCCTGCCCCACGTCCAGCGTGACCCTTCGATTGCCTTTGAGCTCGCCATTCGTCCGGAGAGTTCCGGGAGCGCCCCTCAGCTGTTCGCGCAGCGCGGCTGCCAAAAACTCCTCAAAGACCCTGTTCATGTCCATGAGAAAGCCGGTGGCGCGTACGGCGCCGCGTCCCGATTCGAACTCGCCGTGGCTGAGAATGAGGCGCGCAAGGGTAACGACGCCCCTGTAATGCTCGTTCAGTCGGCCGAATGTCACGTCCGGCACAGCGGTTGAGCGGAACTCCCGAAACGATACGTTGTCAAGGATGCCGGCGATCCAGCCAAGGCCACGGCGAGCTCGTCGCGACTTGAGCCCGAGGCCTGCTAATCTGCGGGCTGCGGCCTTGACCAGCCGGTTCTCCAGAATGTCATCCGTGAATTCCTGATAGCGAACCTCCACCGGCGGGGCGATGCCATAGCGATGTCGAATCTGATCGCTAAAGCGAATGCGCCCCCGAACGGTTTGCAGGGCCTCCTCCCGCCGTAGGTAGCCGTGCAGCAGCCCGCGTGAGAACGCGAGCCGCGCCGCATTCGCCAAGGCAAGCGCGAGCGCGTCAGGCAGGCTGGGCGCTTCAGGGAAATCAAACTCCGTATCCTGTGGCTTGTATTGGCCAATGGCGTAACAGGCGAGGGAGAGCAGATTGGGGATGCCAATCTTGGGTTCGATCAGAACAGAGAGGCCGCCCGCCTCAAACGCGCCGACCGTTGAGCCGGCAGACAGCATGAATTGATTGTCCGGTGTGGTCGGCGATAGCGTGATATGTGCGTTCACGGACTGAATTGCGGTCCGCTCTGCCGATGATAGTGTGTGCGGCCCGCTGGATTGGTACTCCTGCAGGGTGATTTCGCGGGGCCGGGGCATTACGTGGCGTCGTTAGCGGATGTGCCAAGCGTGGCGTGTGACACGCCGCCTGCATCATCGGTGGCGGCATTCCCCTCGGCCCGGTCAGTGTCGCCTGCGCCGCGAACGCTGCCCCGCAGCGTGCCGAGACTGAATTCTTCTGCCACGCGCTCGCCGCCGAACTTGCGCTCCTCGATGTAGGGTAGGACGCTGTGTCTCCAGATGCGCTCGACCATGTCATCGTCGAGGTTGAGGTTCATGAAATAGCTTGGGCCGATGGCGGCGTGGCGGTCATCACGCAGCAATTCATTTGCGTGGTCGACAACATTCGCCACCCACTCCATCTCAGGTTTCTTGTCCTGCAGGAACCGCCGCAGCACGCCGCCGACCGGCTCATTGTCGGGGTGGAACTCGACGAAATAGAAGCGTCGGCGCAGGGCGAGATCAACGAGGGCTATAGAGCGGTCTGCCGTGTTCATGGTGCCGATGATGTAGAGATTGTCAGGTAGGCTGAAAGGCGTGTCAGAGTATTGCAGGTTGATGTTCTTATCGCGGTATTCCAGTAGGAAATAGAGTTCGCCAAAGATGCTGGCGATGTTGCCGCGATTAATCTCATCGATGATGAGGACGTGCCTGTTTTCCAAATCATCCCGCGCCGCTTCGGCGGCCCGTAGCAGCGGCCCGTCCCTCAACGCAAAACCCGGCTGGCCGTCCTTGAGGGTGGGGCGGTAGCCCTGCACGAAATCCTCATACGAGTAAGAGGGATGGAACTGCACGAGCGTCACTCTCGCGGGAGAACCCGTCAGATGCTCCGCAAGCTCCTGTGCCACAAACGTCTTGCCGGTCCCCGGCGGCCCCTGAAAGATGACCTGCCTCTTGTCCTTTAGCAGCGTGTCAATCTCCTGCAGGAACGAATCAGGCAGGTAGAGGCGATCAGTGAGAGGTAAGGGAGTCGGATCGGCAACATCGCCATTTTTGCCGGTCGTGCCATTGGTCTTCAGATCGGGAGGGTCTCCGTGGATTCCCCAAACGACGGATTGAGCTACGAGGCGGTTCTGTAAATCGACACCCCTCTTATGCGCCTCAGCGATGAATGTATCTAGAAAGTCGAGTTCTGCGGCATAGCGGCCTGCCTCATCGTGTTCCTCATCGATTTGGATATATTGTGTCCGCTCGTACGCCGCATTGAGGCGGGTGTAGTTGTAGGGGGGATATTGATCGACATCCAGACCCATGAGAAGTGTAGAAACAAGGCTGGTGACATTAGCAGCGCCGGCCTTGCGCACCAGCTCGTCTGGCAAATGATCCTTGAAATCCCGAATCCTCGTGGGGATTGGCGTGTCTCCTTCCGCCCACAGCGTCTTCAGCGCGTCGCGGGCGGCATCGGGTTGTTCTTCAATCCACGTATGTGTATCGCGCAATGTGGCGAAATAAACAGGAAACCCCTGGACGTTTCGTAGCCCGTTCAGCAGGGGTTCCATCCAAGCATCGTGACCGTCCCGCAATCGATCGCGGGCTGATGCCAAGTGTCGGGCAATCTCATGCTTGTAATTGAGTTCGTCCTCCTCGAGAGTTCCCTTCTCCAAGCACGCCCTTGCCGCCGCAACGTACTCGTCCCAAAGGCCCGTTGCGGGTGGTGGTGAACTATACTCCCATGCGGCAACAGAAAGCTCAGGGATAGACTTGATGGGTGCGCCATTTTCCATTTTCTGTAAAATGCGCTCGCACAACTGCAGGTACTTTGATCCGTCAGTTGGGCCGTCACTGCTCCACAATTCAGGCCACTGATCCCGAATGTAGCGCTTATTGTTTTGATCTAAAGCGATGAATCTATGCGGCCGCATCCAGAAGAGGCCTAGGGTGAGATTTACATTTATACCCTTTAGCCTCTGCGCTGCGTTGTAGGATTCAACAAAGGACTGCCTGTTCATGTCCGTGGCATCGTCCGCAAAACGCAGCCCATCCGCGAAAACGTCCCAGAGGGTTCCAATATCCCCTTCTCCGCGCTCATGGGCGAATCTGAAAAACTGCCAGTTGCGAGGAAATACTACCGACACGCCCGCAAAGTCCGATGGAGCGCTCGATTGAACCCCCAAAACATCTCCCAAGCTTGTCAGAATCGTATTCCGCGTCTCAAACCTGGTACTGGTTCCGCGATTGAATGAGGCGAGGACGGTAAATGGGCACATCACGCTAAACGGCGTTCGGCTGTTATCGGCGTGCTTATCCTCAAACGTGGCGTTGCTGCCCGCTGCCCGTAGCGCATTTCCTAGCGCATCAACCAGCTCCGGCTGCCGGTCCTTGTAATCCAGCAGCTTGTCCGCGAATTCCTCGTAGAACGGCACCCAAGAGAATTGGTCGGTGGTCTGAGTCACTGTCTACCTCCCGCCTAGTATATCCGACGCGCTCACGTCCCGATGGATTCCCGCTTTCGCGGGAATGAGGGGAGGGAGGGCGGGAATGAGGGGAGAGGCAAGCGGGAATGAGGGGAGTAGTGGGGATGGCGGGCGGTGCGATGATGACCGGAGGGGCGAGACGGGCATGGCGGTTATCGCCGCCGTCTTGCTCTTATTCCTACTAGGCCTAGCAGCAGGCCGCTTATGAGGAGCAGGTCTGTTGAGGGGGCGCCGAGGCCGCAGCCGCCTGCGTCGTCGGCAGCGTCATCGCCGCTGCTGCCGGACGGTGACGCATCATCGCCGTCCCCGCCTGATGTTGTGCCGGTGGCGGACGCCTCCACGGTGAGGACGCGTTCTGAGACGGTCGAGAGTTCATCGCTGTAGGCTGTGATGGAGAGGTGATACAGGCCGGGGGCGAGCGCGGCCGTTTCCGTTGCGCTGAACGGCACCACAAAGGTGCCATCGCCCGCCGTGGCCTCGCCGGTCTTGACGACGTTGCCCGTTGCCGGGTCAGACCATACATACTGGATGCCGAGTTGGCCGGGCCCCTGCACATCCACGTTCAGGTCCAGCGGCTGACCGATGACGATGCTGCTCCCTGTGTCCGGCTCAAGCGTGATATCGTCCGCCGCCCCGAAGTACCAATCGCCCGGCTTGAACGGGTAGTTCTCATCACGGAACGCCTTGAGCTCAGCGAATTGGGCGGAGGGATCGAACCGCTCCAGATAGAATGGCCCGTTGCTGATCACCATGAGGCTGCGCTCATCAAACCAGCCCTGCGCGGCCTGATAGCGTTCCGTCGCATCCTGATCTGTCACGAGTGTCTGCCCGCCGATGGTGAGCGCGGCCGTCGGCACATACTCGTCCCGCTCAAACTGTGCAAGGGCGCGATTGACGGTTCGAGCGTCGCTGTCCTGCACGAGGCTGAGCCATGGCACGCCGAACCGCTGCGCGGACGTGTCACTGTACGCTGCGCGACGCTGGTCGAACACCACATCATCCATGGCCGCCAGCACCTCCCACGGCATCGTCAAGCTGCCGGGCACGGCGTACTCAGCGATGTAGTCGTCCACAAAGTGCCAGTAATCGACGTACACCTCGATGCGATTCTCATCCAGAACGCGGAAGCCGCGAACGGTGTCCAGTGAGGGTCTGGCGGTGGTGGCGAGGGCGAATTCAACCTGTGATTTCTCCGCGCCATAGACCATGTCAAAGGTCTGATAGATGTCATAAACAAGGTCAGCCATCGTGATCTGCTGACCGTGGTGCCACGGAGCCTGGAAGAACGCGCTGTAGTCGAAGGTGACCTTGGATATTGCCTCCACGCCATCACCCACGTCCGCCCACTCATCGGCCTGAGCGTCCCACCGCTGCACATCAGCAGGCACCGGCATTGTGGCGCCGGGCCCGGCTGTCTCCACCGTGTAGTCGGCGCGCATGGGTATGGGCAGGCCCGTAAACGGGTGTCGGGTCATTGCCGGATCATAGAGATTGCGCCACACATCGCTGCTATAGACATCTCCGAAACCGGATATCGGATTCCACGTGCTGCGCTCCGTCCAGACCCAGAGATGCCCGGCGGTGAGGGTGTCTTGCCCGGGGGCGTATGCCTCCCGGAACGTCCATTGGAGCTTGGGGCCGGCGGAGACGTCCTGCGTCACGCCGACAAGGTCCGCGTTGGCGGGGAACGTCGCGAGGATTGTGGCGAGCCAGATGCGGACGGAATCATCGATGGAGAGGCGCGTGACCTCTTGGTAGAGCTCATCGCGCTCCTGGCGGTCATTGAAATCGCCGCGGAAGATGCGCTGGCCGAGGTCATCAATATGGTCATTCTCATACTGCCAGAAGCCGGTCTCCTGCCAGCCGGGCATGTTGCCGAGCCATGGCGCGGCCATCTGGTTGATGGTTGCGGAGTCATAACGCTCCGCCGCGCCGCGCCCCCACCCCTCCGTGTACATGTGCCACTCAAACAGCTGCGGGTCAGTGCTGTAGACGGTCAGGATGGCGGGTGCGAACTGATGATAGATGGGGGCGATGAGGAACCCGGCTTGCTCCATCTCCGCCCTGATAAGGTCACCAACCTCACGGCGCTCATCCTCCACGCGGATGATGAACCGCAGGCGGATCGGCTCACCGTTGTAATTCCAGGAGCCATCCACCATGGACGCGCCCGCGGCCGTCATCGCCTCGGCGATCGCCGCGCGTGCTCGATCCGGGTCATAGGATAGATCCTGACGCGCCAGCATCTCGGCGACGACGGTGTAATCGAAATCGAAGGGATTGACGTGTGTGTGCATGGGACGGGCGAGCCCCTTATAGATCTCCTGCGCGATGAATTCACGGTTGACGAGGTGGTGGACGGCACGCCGCACCTCCGGCAGGGAGAAGGGGTTGAGCTGCCCCTCCGGCGCCGGCGCCGGGTTCAGGATGAGTGAGATCGTCGACGCAGGCGCCTCGTAGAGTTCGATGCTGTCATCGTCGCGGAGGTTCTGCGCAGCGTCCGTCTTGAGATTGAAGATGTACATGTCCATCTCATCACGCTGGATCTCTTGCGGCGCGAGGTCCACGTTGAATGAACGGTAATGGAGCGTGTCAACGGCTGGTCCGGGCATGTCATGCGGCGGCTGATAGTCGTCCCCGCTCTGCGCGAATACTCCTCCACTGCCGGCCAGCAGGCCCAGCATGAGGGCGAGGCCGATGACAAGCGCGCGGATGCGGATGGATGGCCGCCCAAGACTACGCATGTGACGTGTCCCCGTTGGCGGTCTCCGAGCTGCGGCGCCTGCGCGCGTTCCACTGCGCTGCGCCGATGATGCCGAGCGCGAGCAGGCCGATAAGCGCCATGTCCGCGGTTGCATTGCCGGTGCTGCACCCGCCGGCGCTCTCATCGGCCGCGTCCCCGGATTCGATGCGGTCAAGCGCCGCCTGGATATCCGCCAACGCATCAGAGCCGAGCGCGGCTTTGATGTCTGCGATGTCCGCAGCGGTCTGTTGGAGGTTATCGAAGCCGAATTCGTTGAAGAAGGATGCGGTGGCGGAATTGCCGGAGGCATCAAAGACGGCAACACTCTGCGGCCCTTCGCCTGCCGTTGGGAAGAAGAGCTGCGTGGTGAAACGCCCCTCATCATTGGACTCAATTGTGGAGACGAGCACGCCGCTCACAAGGATGAAAATGTCCTGTTCTGCCTGGAAATTGAATCCCTGAATGGTGACGTTGGTGGCGGACGCGCCGCGCGGCGGGGAAAGGAAGATGGACGGCTGCGGCATCGGCCGTGTCCTGGCGAAGCCGATCTTCTGGTTGGTTCCTTGGAATTCACCAAGCCGCGTATCCGGCCACACCAGATACACATCGTCGTCCGTCGCCGCCATTCCCATGTAGTCGCCAATGAACTCCCCGCCCGGGAAGCCGTAATTCGGGTTGGATGAGGAGTCCGTCACGCGTGAGTTGACGCTGAATGACTCGCCGTTGTCCTCAGAGACGGCGTAATAGATGTGATAGCGCAGGTCAATGCCCGGGTCATCCCGCGTATCGGCCCACATCACGTGGACATGCCCGTTCGGTGAGACGTCCAGTGATGGGAAGAACTGGATGCCGGATGTGCGGTCATCGTTGACGCGCATTGGTCTGGTCCACGTTTCTCCTTGGTTCGTTGAGCGAATCATCATCACATCGGCGTCATCGGCGCGGTTTCCGGATGGCGCGGCGGAAAAGACGACGTAGAGCTCCTCATTGGGACCAACGGCGATGCGTGAGAAGGATGATCCCCAGAAGCGGTAGAAGCCGCTCCGGGGCGAGAAACCCAGTTCAAGGAAACGATTCCCGGCCGGCCGCTCGTCCTCAAACTCCAAGCCGCCGTCCTCAGACTTGGCGACAAACATCTGCGCGAACCCCTCAAACGGGCCATCATCCAAGGAATCCATCCATGAGACGTAGACCGTGCCATCATCATGAGTGGCGACGTAGGAGCCCTGTACGATGCGCCTGATGCCCTCGATGACCTCCTGCTCCTGCCCACCAGGCACAGCTTCGGGCGATTGCAGCGCGTCCGGATTCTCCTCAATTGACGCCTGCTCCGAGCCGCCAAATTCAAAGGCCTGGCGAATAATCGGACTGACGATGACCGGGTCAGACCAACTAATGCCGCCGTCCTTGGTGCTGACCACCTCAATGGTTGTTTCGAGCACCGGGTTGCTGAGGAATGCCAGCTCATCCGTGTAGGAGATGCGATACGTTGTATTGAAGTGGGTGTAGGAGATGTAGATGATGTCCCTGTCGGGATCGTCCGGGTTGGGCCCGACAGCCAGCCACGGCTTGTCCAGGAAGCCGATTGAGACGGTTCCACGTGTGCGCCCCAACTGATCAATTTCAAAATCGGAGTTCACCTCGCTCCGTACAGCCGGCGAGCCCTCCGTCCACGTGTGGCCACCGTCATCAGAGGCGCTCAACGCCATGCTGGAGACGACGGCGGAGCCGAGCAGGTTTCCGACGGTAAACTCTTCAATGTCCAGAGAGATAAAGGTGTTGTAGACGGTGCCTGCTCTGTCAAAGGCGAGAACGGGGTCGCCGCCCGCCCCCAATTCGTCACGCGGCCGCTTGATGACGACGGGCCCCTCCCAGGTCACGCCCCCGTCATAGGTCACGTACATGGAGGTGCCCGGGAAGTTGTAGTCGATCATGCCGGCAACGATGTGATCGGGATCATCCGGGTTCACGGCGAGGTGTGGCTCGGTCTGGATGGGCGCGGCGCTGAAATCTGTCGGGATGAGGATATTGCGGCTGAATCGCGCAGAGGGATCACGGTAGGGTACCAGCACGCCCCCCTGCGAGTCAGGCGCGCCCTGCCCGGATGCGGTTGGTCCGGTCTGGCCGCTGCCCGCCATGGTGTCCGCGTTGGCGTCAGCGCCCTGCGCGATAAGTGAGGCGCGGCCGGAGAGGTATCGGGATGCCTGGTCTCGAAAGGCGAGAGCGTCCGGCGCAAGGTACGGGTAATCCGGTGTCAGGATGCCTGAGACCGCCCCACCGCTTTCTTCCCCACCCTGCGCGCCGGCCATGCCCGCCGGTGTGACCACTAACAGAAGCGCCGCGATGGCCGTTAAGACGAGTAGCCGAAGTGGATTCCGCCGCATGTTTCTTCTACCTCCGCGCGACTTTCCCGGCGCGCTGCGTATGATGTTGACGGTCGGCCCCGGGATGCTGTCTCGGTCGCGGAACCCGCCTTGTATCATAATAGGTGTATTGACCGTTCTGCATCATGTGGCGCTCCCGACATTCAGTCCGCAAAGGAGGATTGAGTACGTGTTCAAAATTCTTGCCATGTGGGGCGTCTCACGCTCAACACTGCTGGCCATATCCCTTGCTCTCTGCCTTGTGCTTGCAGTTGCAGCGTGCAACCGCGCAGATGAAACACCCACGCCGGCGGATGCCGTTGAACCGGCAACACCGACACCGAACGCGACGCCCGTCCCCGCTTCTGATCCGACAGCAACCCCATCCTCAGACCCTGTCGCCACACCAACTCAAACGGATGACGATGATGAAACGCAAGCAGTTCTCGCGTCTGTTCTGAAGACCTATACGGATGATCTCTATGGCTATAGCGTGGACATCCCCGTGGATTGGACAGCAATGCGCCCTGAGACCGGGCTGCGGAGCAGGACAATCCTCTTTGAGACGGGTGACGAGGACATCACGGCCAGCTCGCTCGTCATTTTCGCAGATGATGAGGTCGACCCCGAGGAGATCGCGAGCGAGCAGGCTGCGTCCCTCGCCGGTACAAGCGGGTTCAGCACCCTCAACGAAGGCGCCGGGGCGATAACACTGGAAGATGGCACGGAGCTGTACGAGGTCTTGTACGGGTTCGGCACCGGCGCCAATGAGCATCGCGGCTCCGTGACGTTTGTCGCCCGCGGCACCACTGCGTTGGGCGTTCATATCGAGGCCCCACGCAGGCTCTATGAACGCAACGGCGATATTCTTGAGGCCGTCTCAAGGAGCATTCGGCCAGTTGCGCCGCAGCCCTTCGGCACACCACGTGATGAAACGCTAGTCGTCTTCCTTGGCGAGAGTCCGCTAACCGCTGATCCTGGAATTGCCACGTCCGCGAGAGCGGCGCAGTACATCTATAAGATCTTCAGTGGCCTCGTGCTTCTGGAAGATGACCTGATTCCGCAGCCGGACCTCGCGGAGTGGGAGGTCTCAGATGACGGAACGGTCTATACGTTCACTATCCGGGATGACGCTGTGTTTCATAACGGCGATCCCGTCACCGCGCAGCAAGTCATCTTCTCGTGGGAGCGAGCATTGAACCCCAACCTTGGGACGGTTGGCGGCGGCGGCGGCTCGTACCTCGATGACATCGTTGGCGCCAAGGAATACGCGGCCGGCGAAGCGGACTCCGTTGCCGGCCTTGAGGCGGTGGATGATTCCACGCTGCGTGTCACCATTGACGAGGCCAAGAGCTACTTCCTCTCCAAGTTGGCACATACAGCCGCGTATGTGGTTCACCCGGACAACGTGCCGGAGGTTCCAAGCCAGCGCGCGATGGACGACGAGGAGGCCAGCCCGTCCTCAACGGATGATGCGGACGATGAGGTCATTCCCGACCCTTGGTACTACACGGCCATCGGCACCGGGCCGTACCGCCTCGCGCACTGGGAGAGGTCACGCGCGATTCATCTCACGGCGTTTGAGGACTACCTTGGGCCGCCCCAGTCCGTCCCCAATCTCGTCTTCCGTTTCCATGCCGGGCTCCCCACGGCGATGGTGGAAGAGGGATTTGTTGACGCAACGACGCGGGTTTGGGACCGCACCTACACGGAGCTTGTTGAAGAGGAAAGCCCGTTGGTGGACCAGTTTACCCTGATCAACTCACTGAGTATCCAGTATCTCGCGTTCAATCCAACGACGGCGCCGTTTGATGACCCGGATGTGCGGCGCGCATTCCTCTGGGCAGTGGATCGAGAGAGCATTTTTGACGCGCAGGGCCTGTCCAATTTCAAGATCGCGCATGGATTTATGCCGCCCGGCCTCCCCGGTTATGACGAGAATATCGCGGAGATCAAATATGATCCCGACGCCGCCAAGGAGCTTTTTGATGGCACCGATTTCGGCAAGCTCCCGGAAGAAGAGCGGGTCATTGTGGTTATTGGAAGCGGCGAATTGTCAGATTTTCGCCGCGCAATCTTCGAGGATTGGCGGGACAATCTCGATGTTCAAGTCCGATACAATCCCGGTATTGACGGCCAATACCTGCCCGAATACTACAACAACTACTTTCGGTTCTTGCCGAACTTGATTGAAGCAGGCATCAACATCTACGAATACGGCTGGCTGGCGGACTACCCTGATCCGCACGATTTCCTTGATGTGCTGTTCCACACCGAGTCACCGAGTAACGATGGCAAGATAGGGTCGGCAGAGATCGACGCCTTGCTGGAGACGGCCAGAACCGCCGGGGACGATCGTTTGGAGCAATACCGGGCGATTGAGCGCATGATGATTGATGAGGCAATCGCGTTCCCGCTCTACTTCGGCCACGAACTCCTGCTTGTTTCTGAGCGCGTCAAGAATTTGAGTATGGACGCGCTGGGGCACCTGAGGATTGCGGATGTGGAGTTTGTTGAGGAGTGATGGAGGCGACGGCGGGATTCGAACCCACGAATAGGGGATTTGCAGTCCCCCGCCTTAAACCACTTGGCTACGTCGCCTCGCCTCGGTGTCGGCTGACCGACACAGAACCATCATAGCGTTGTTGTCCGGGGCATGGTGCCGAGGAGGAGATTTGAACTCCTACGAGCTTTCGCCCACTGCCCCCTCAAGACAGCGTGTCTACCAATTCCACCACCTCGGCAATGCCCGGCGTTCGCTCGGGGGCGCTGCTGTGAGCGCCTGTGAGCAGTCACACTGGGAGCGCTGGCAGGAGCGGAGGGATTCGAACCCCCGACCAACGGTTTTGGAGACCGCCGCTCTTCCGGGCTGAGCTACGCTCCTGCACCGCACGCCACGCAATTATGCCCAAGCATGGCGCGGAGCGTCAAACGATACCATCGTTTTCCGCTCCGGATTCCACCCCTGCAGCCGCCGCCTCGCCGTAGAGGTGGCACTCCACCATGCGGTCAGGCTCCACCTGCACGAGGGGCGGCTCGATGAAGTCGCACAGCCCCTGCATGAAGACGGGGCAGCGCGGGTGGAATCGGCATCCGCTCGGCACGTTTGCGGGGCTGGGCGCCTCACCGGACAGGGTCGGTCTCTCAGCAAGACGATTCGCCGGGTCAGGCTCAGGAACGGCGTTCAGCAGCCCCTGCGTGTAGGGGTGCAGCGGCGTGTTGATGAGGTCAACGGTCGGCCCCTGCTCAACGATGCGCCCCAGATACATGACGGCGGCCGTCGGCGCGAAATGCCGCGCGGTGGCAATGTCATGCGTGATGTAGAGATAGCCGATGTGATGCCGCTCCTGCAGCTCTCTCAGCAGCGCCAGAATCTCCGCGCGGCTGGAGGCGTCAATCATGGACACCGGCTCATCGGCGAGGATGTAGTCCGGTGACAGCGCCAATGCCCGCGCGATGCCGACACGCTGCCGCTGCCCGCCGGAGAGCAGGTGGGGAAATCGTGACAGGAAATCTGCCGCCGGCCGCATCCGCACCTCGTCCAACGCCCACTCGACGCGTTCGAGCCTCTGAGAGGATGAACCCTCCCCGTGGATGATCAGCGGCTCCTCAACGATCTGGCGGATCGTCATGTACGGGTCCAGGCTCGTAAAGGGGTCCTGAAAGATGCCCTGCGCCTGCCGGCGGAATGCTTTGAGCTGGCCGTCTTTGAACTCGGTTATGTCCACGTTGTCAAAGACCACACGGCCGGATGTTGGTGTCAGCAGCCGCAGCGATACACGCCCCAGCGTCGTTTTGCCGCAGCCGGACTCGCCGACAATAGCGATCGTCTCACCACGGTCTAGTGAAAGGGACACGCCATCAAGCGCGCGGACGGTTGTCGTGCGGAATCCCCGCCCCCGCGCCCTGAAATGCATGGCCACGTCTTGAAGATCAAGCATCGGCGCGCCGCCGTTGTGCTGCGCCTGTGCGGGAGTGTGGTGTGATGTCATGATGATGATGGTCCTGACTCATCGTCCAGCAGCCAACACGCCGCGAGAGACTGACCGCTCGCCGTCATGATGTCCGGGGGGCTTTCTGTCCGGCATCTATCCATGGCGAGCTCACATCGCGGGTGGAAGCGGCAGCCTACCGGCAAGGCGGTGAGGTCCGGCGGCGCGCCCGGGATGTACTCCAATGGCGCGTCCGATCGGAGGCGCGGCATCGCCGCCAACAGTTTCTGCGTGTATGGGTGGGAGGGCGCGCTGAGGACCTCCTCAGATGGCCCGATCTCGACAAGCCGCCCCGCGTACATCACGCCGATATCATCAGCCAGATCGCTGGCCAGCGCGATGTCATGGCTGACAAAGATGGAGGCGATGCCCAGGCTGCTCTTGAGGCGTTTGAAGAGGTTCATGATCTGCGCCTGCACGCCAACGTCCAGCGCAGAGGTCGGCTCGTCAAGCAGTACAAGCGAGGGGTCAAGCGCGAGGGCGGAGGCAACCGCGATGCGCTGTTTCATGCCGCCGCTCAGCTCATGCGGGTAGCGGCTGAAGATCTCAGATGGCAGGCGCACCATGTCCAGCAGTTCATGCGCCCGCTCATCCGCCGCCGCGCGCGCCAGACCGCCCCGCGATGTGAGCACCTCTCGGATCTGATGCCCCACTCGGTAGATGGGATTCAGGGACTCGGCCGCGCCCTGAAAGACCATGGAGACCTGCCGCCAACGGACGCGTTCCCGGAAATCGCCATCAGAGAGCGCCATGCAGTCCGCGCCGCCCAGTTGGATATGCCCGTCGAATCGCGATGTATTGCGCGGGAGCAGGCGTAGGAGGGCCAGCGCGAGGCTGGTCTTGCCGGAGCCGGACTCCCCAACGATGGCCAAGGTCTTTCCCGCGCGCAGCTCAAAAGACACGCCGTCCACCGCGCGCACATCGCCACGGTCTGCCGCGTACCAGAGGCGGAGATCACGCACGGAGAGGAGCGTCTCGCCGGATGTGCGCTGTCCGTTCATGCTGCCGTCTCCCGCAGGCGCGGATTGAGGACCGGCTCCATGGCCAGCGCGAGCAGGACGAATGTCATGGCGGTAATGACAATCAGGATGCCGGGCGGCAGGATCCACCACCAGTAGCCGATGAAGATGGCGCCCGTCCGGAATCCCTGCTCCAGGATCTGCCCCCACGTTGGCAGGGAGGGATCGCCAAGCCCGAGGAAGCTCAAACCGGCCTCCGCCAGGATTGCCGCGGGTGTGAAGAAGATCATCTGCGCCACGATGAATGGCGCCATCTGAAAGAAGACGTGCCGGAACATGATGCGCCAACGCGATGCTCCAAGCGCCTGTGTCGCCTCCACCAACTGCCCGGACCGCACCTGCAGCACCATCGAGCGCAGGATGATGGTCAGGCCGGGCCAGCCGAAGAGGACAAGGATGGTCATCACCAGCCACAATTTCTGTCCCAGAACAAAGATGAGGAAGATGAGGATGGGCAACAGGGGGATGTTCGTCATCACATCAGACAGCCGCTGGATGATGGTATCTGTCCTGCCGCCGGAGAACCCGCTCAGGATGCCAAAGAAGGTGCCGAGAACCGTGGCGGCAACACTTGTGGTTACCCCGATGATGAGAGCGACGGGAAACCCGAAGAGCAGCCCCGTCGCGAGATTGCGGCCCTGCGTGTCCGTTCCCATGAACCCGAAAACGCCCCCCGCCGCCACGAATCGCACAGTCTCCACTGTGTCCCGTGGATCGTAGGTGATCACGCGAATCGTGGCCGTGTAGTCGCCGTTCAGTGGCGCAAAGCCGGCATCGGCGTCGCCGAGTGGGGTGCCGAAGAGGGCCTCCTCAAGACGTCCCTGCATCTCAGCCTCGCTCAGCCGCAAGCCGAACTCGCGCTGAAGAAAGTCGGATGTTGCGGTCAGGACGTTGGCGTC
This sequence comes from Dehalococcoidia bacterium, assembly GCA_965214725.1. Lineage (GTDB taxonomy): Bacteria > Chloroflexota > Dehalococcoidia > UBA6926 > UBA6926 > VXMO01. The sequence goes on from OZ243973.1 coordinate 1,241,544, forward strand.
TCCCGTCAGGTAGATGCGTCGCGGCTCATTCGCGAATCGGGTGACAGGCGGCGTCTCATCAGGCCGCCGTCCGCGCACGACCTCCTGCAGGATGGTTGCTGAGCGCCCGTCAGGCCGCTGGAGCGTCATGGAGATGACCGGCGGACGCTCGTGAAAAGTGACCGCGCCCATGGAGACGGAGAGGAATGTGGGTGGCGAGTCAGACTCATGGTTGAACGTGAATGAATAGAGACGCGTTGCGGCGGGGCCGGTCTCGACTGTCTGTGTCGGCGTTTCAGCGTCAAAGACACGGTGGCGCGGGGCCTGCTCACCGAGCAGATTTGTCCAGGCAGGGGGAGCCGCCTTTGGGTTGTCCGCCCAGGCGATGGGGTTGTTCCAGAACCGCAGCCCAAAGTCGAGCGGATAGAAGAATGGCACCAACACGGAGATGAGTACGAGCATCGCCAGCAGGGCGATGCCGACCCTGCCTGAGCCGGATTTGAGGACGACGCGGAGCGCCTCATTCGGTCTCATTGCGCCGTATACCTCACGCGTGGGTCAAGGACAACGTACAAGACTTCCAGCACAAAGCGCGCCGTGACGTACATCAGCGTGAACATGAACGTCAGGGCCACAATCACTGCCTCGTCCGCCGTCGTGATGGCGTCAAAGTAGAGGCGTCCCATGCCGGGCCAGTTGAAGACGGTCTCCGTCAGGATTGCCCCGCCGATGGAGCCGGTCAGGGCAAGGATGATGTTTGTGGCGATGGGGGGCGCGGCGACACGCAGAATGTGGCGGCGCATCACTTGCCCCTCCGGCAGCCCTCGTGCACGCGCCGCCGTCACATGAAACTCCTGCGCAGTGTTGAGCAGCATGGTGCGCACCACGTACGTCCACGCGCCAACAGAGACGAGCACAAGCGTCAGGACTGGCAGAGCAGCATGCCACATCAGGTCAAGGAAACGCAGCAGTCCGCCGTCCGGCGGTGGTGAGCTGTACAGCCCGCCGGACGGGAAAATGCGCAGCTGAAACGAGAGGATCAGAATGAGAAGGATGCCTGCCCACCATGCGGGCAGCGCATTCGACGCGGCAGCGAGGTAGGAGGCCAGCCGGTCACTCCGTGTTCCGACGCGCGTCGCCAACTTGGCCCCCAACCACAGCCCAATCGTCGCCGTGATGATGAGGGATGTCGTGACGAGCATGATGGAGTAGGGAACACGCTCCAAAACGATGTCGGTGACGCGGGACGAGCCATCGAAACTGCGTAGGTTGCGCGCCGAGCCGAGGTCCAGCGTGAGAACCCGGCCAACCATCGCGGGGAGCCTCGTGTACCAAGGGTCGTCGAGGCCATAGAACTCTTCCAGCTCGATTCGGCGCTCGCGGAGGGTCTCCTCAAGCCGTTCCGGGTCCTTGATAGTTTCGGCGAGCGCCTGCCGCGTGCCGCGCATCTCTTCCGAGACGATGGCCGTGAGCATACGATCCGAGAAGCCGGTGGCGCCAAGCGTAACGACAACCAGGACGAGGACAATGAGGACGACGCCCACAAGGCTGAGGGCGCGCAATCCGAGTGTGTATGCTAGAGCCATTTCATATCAGAGGCACGCAAAGGGCGGCACGGCCCGCCCTCCTAGCATACCGCCCCCACACACCATGTCGCCCGCCGCACCGATTGTGATGCCCCCTCACGCGCCTGTCCTGAGTGTGCTGTCCTCTCACGCGCCTGTCATTCTGAGCGGAGCGCGATAGCGCGGAGTCGAAGAATCCCGCAAGCATTTGGACACGCCGAACGTACTGCGCCACTCACGTTGTCCGTAGGGCGCGTTGAGGGATTCTTCGCTGCGCTCAGAATGACATGAGGAGCCCCTGCCGGCGTGGCGGAGGGGTATGCGCGGCGCCCGACCCCGGTGGCATTTCGTGATGGAAAGCACAATGTTGACGCGTTATGGGGCTGTGCATAGAGTGGTCTTAACGGGGGTTGCGCCCCCGCAAAAAGAAAGCGGCTCCTGAGAGGGCCGGCGCAAAAGGAGGGACGACGACATGATGCGTCCATACGCGGAGTACGTCACGCGGAAGTTCCCTTACGCGCGCCTCGTTGTGGATCGGACCGGCTGAGCCGCGGAGCGGCGCCAAATCAGCCACCACCATGGCGAGGCAATCAGGGCGGCGAGTGGCGCCCGCACAATGCCCATCCCGCAATGCCGAAAGTGACGGCCGTCAGAATGGCAGAGCGGGTGAGGTGAAGGGAGCCCAACAAGCCGCCTGAACGTTCGGTGCGATCGCACAACAGGCCCGGACTTTCACAGAAGCCCGGGCCTGTTTGTTTGTGCGTTTCAGTCGGAAAGCGCAGCCGCCCCGCTAGGAGGCGTCGTCAGTCGTGCCGTCACCCGGCAGCGCCGCCAGAATCAGCAATACCACAAGGGCAGCAACGGCCAACCAGACCATGGTCTGCGAAAGGTCGGTTTTCCGTCTGCGAGTCCTCATGCCGCCCCACCCGCAATGGCCGGAACGATGACGATCTCGTCGCCATCACTCACGTGCGTCTCAAGTCCGCGCAGATATTGGATGTCATTGTCGTTCAGGAAAATGGAGATGAACGGGTGGATGTCCCCCGTCACGTCGTCGAGCACGCGCGCCTTGATGCCGGGAAAGCGTGTTTCCAGCACGTTGAGGGCGTCTGTCAATGGCCCGGATGGCACGTCAATGCGATCAACGCCATCCGTGATGCGCCGCATCGCTGTTGGAACCTTCAAGCTTGCCGGCATAGATGTGTGCTCCGCCGTATAGGCCTTGTCTGTGTGCGCCGTGACCAGAGAACCAGTATATCCCGTATGGCGCGCCGGTTCTCGGCTAGCCCGATTCTGCATCCAGGCTTAGCGAGGCGGAATTGAGGCAGTAGCGGAGGCCGGTTGGGGCAGGGCCATCCGGGAAGAGGTGCCCGAGGTGCGCGTCACACGTCCCGCACATCACCTCCGTGCGGATCATCCCGAACGAGCGGTCCTCCTCCTCTTTGATGATGGCGCCCTCCAGCGGCTGATAGAAGCTTGGCCATCCTGTGCCGGAGTCGTACTTCGTCTCCGAGCTGAACAGGGGAGTGTCACAGCAGATGCACCGGTAGATGCCCGGCTCATGCTCATTCCAGTAGATGCCGGTGAATGGCGGCTCGGTACCCTTCTCACGCGTCACGTGATACTGCATGTCCGTCAGCGTTTCGCGATACTGCGCATCGTTCTGTGTGGAGTCCATGTCCGCTCCTCTCCGTCGTTCGGGGCGGTTCTGCCGCGTCTGTCCGCCCGCCCCCTAGACCCGCACGTCCGCCAAGTACTTTTCCCGGAACTTGGCGACCTTGGGCTCAATGATGACCTGGCAATAGGAGGCGCCGGGGTTGCTGCGGAAGTATTCTTGGTGGTACTCCTCAGCCGGGTAGAAAACATCCAGGGGCTCAACGCGCGTCACGAGCGGGTCACGGTAAAGGCCCTGCTCTACCACGCGGCTCATTGACGCCTCGGCCTCCGCCTTCTGCTCATCATCGTGGTACAGGATGATTGAGCGATACTGCGTGCCCACGTCATATCCCTGCCGATTCAACGTTGTTGGATCATGAATCGTGAAGAAGATGTCCAGGAGATGGGCGAGGGAAACGACTGCCGGGTCAAAGGTAATCTGCGTCACCTCAGCATGGCCTGTCGTTCCCGTGCAGACCTGCTCGTAACTCGGGTTTGCGACGTGTCCTCCCGCATAACCTGAAACGACGCTTGTCACGCCGTCGACCAGTTCATAGACCGCTTCAAGGCACCAGAAACAGCCGCCGCCAAGCGTGGTTGTCTGCAGCTGCGCGCCGGAGTTCGCGTTTCCATTCACCATGATTCCATTCCTTTCGCCCGCCCCGAGAGTGGTCCCTGCGCTGCCGGCTGAGCGCCAGCATATCCATGATACGGATGCGTGTGAGGAGGGGGAAGAGACCGGCGGGGTCGTCAGGCATGAAGTCCGGCGAGGAGATCGCCGTGCTCCTTGCTCCCCTCTTCGAGCGCGGCGATGATGGCATGCACCAGCTGGCGCGCCGATTCTGCGCTGATTTCAACAGCGATGCGCTCACTCATCCCGCCGTTCTCATTGACAAAGTCGATGTTCACGCTGTGCTCCATGAACGCGTGAGCGGGGTGGTCATAGCACACGTTCGCCTTGGTCAACGGTATCCAGCTCCCTGCGGATTTCCCGCTGCCCGTCACCTCTGCCGTCTGAACAATCCATGTACACATGTGATTCCCTCACGCTTGCCAAGAAAATGTCTACGCGGCCAGATGCTGCCCCAGGAAATGGAATAGCTTCTCCCACCCATCGAGGGCCTGCTCGATTCGATAATTCGGGCGGTCATAGTAGAAGAAGCCGTGCCCTGCGCCATCATAGCGATGGAACTCATAGTCCTTGCCATGCTGTTTGAGGGCCTCTTCCAAGGCGTTCACGTGCGCCTGCGTTGGGTTCATATCCTCGTTGCCGAACAGGCCGAGGATCGGGGCGCTCAGGTTCGCCGTGTAATCAATGGGCGCCACCGGCATCTTCTCGCTCTTTTCGTCGTCAGACATGACGACGCGCCCGCCCCAGCAGTTGACGACGGCGTCAAATCCACCGGCGCAGCCCGCAAGGTAGGCTTGACGGCCGCCGGAGCATGTGCCGAAGACGCCGACCTTGCCATTCGTCTGCGGCAGGGAGCGCAGGAACTGCATTGAACCCTGGATATCCCCAACGGCCTGGTCATCGGCAACGCCGCCTGCGGCGCGAACGGCGGCGGCGACGTCATCCGGGCTGCCGGTTCCCTCACGCTCATACAGATTCGGTGAGATGGCCAAGTAGCCGTGATGGGCGAACTTGCGTGTCGCCTCGCGGTACCATTCATCCCAGCCGGGCGCGTGGTGAATCAGGACAACGCCCGGAAACGGTCCTGGGCCGAGCGGCCTCGCAAAGTAGGCCGCAATGGCATCGCCGTTGTGGCCCGTAACGGTTGTGATCTCTGCAATCATCCCCTCGTACTCAGCCATAAAACACCCCCCGGAAAGGCTACTCATCAGCGGCCACCGTGGGTTATATGCGTGCGGGGTGGCCGCTCGCTCATGGTGCGCCTTTTGCGCGGGAATGTGCAAGGCGGTTAGGGCCGGTGTTTGACCGTACCGCCTGCAGCGGAAGAGAGGTTCTGAGCCCGCATCCTTTTGGCGGACTTCGGATCGCGTGATAGTATGGGCGCATGGCTACTGTACAGGTACGGAATATACCGGAAGATATGCACAAGCGGCTGCGTCGCCTCGCGGAGAAGAAGAACTCCAGCATGAGCGCGATTCTCCTCGCCGCTCTCGAGCGTGAGTTGACACACGCCGAGTGGCAGGAGCATTGGGAACAGCTGCCAACCACGGACGTCAACATGAACGCGGCAAAGATTATTCGAGAAGAGCGGGCGAAGCGGGACGCAGATTTGGATAGATCGTGGCGTAAGAACCGTGAGCGGCTACGTCGTTGATGCCTCTGTCGCGGTCGAATTCCTCCTAAGAACCCCCATCGGCCAAGAGATGGCCCGTCGATTCGCAAGCGAGTCTGCTCTGCTAGTCGCTCCTGAGCTCATAGACGTTGAGGTCCTATCAACACTGCGCAGGGAGGTCTTGAGCAGAAGACTGGTGGCGGAGAGAGCCGAACGGGCTATAGCCGCCATGCTGATGTGGCCGATTGAGCGCATCTCAATTCGCCTGCTTGTGCCGCTCGCTTGGGAGCACTACCAGAATGTCAGCGCATACGATGCCCTGTATGTTGCCGCCGCCCGCTTGCGAAATCTCCCACTCCTGACAGTCGATGGTCCTCTTTCCCGCGCCCCCGGCTTGCCTATTGATGTTCAGCACGTCCGCGTAGGATGAGCTGTCCGCCATTGCGCTAGACTCAAGTGGATGGATTGGTTTCCATTCCATCGCAATCTTGGAGGAGTGACTGGCGCAGGGGGCGTAATGACGACTGACTACAAGGTAATCGGCAAATCTGTGCGGGCGGTTGATGGGCCAGATAAGGTGACGGGCCGTGCTCGGTATGCGCTTGATGTTGCCCCACCCAATGCGCTCCGCCTCAAGTATCTCCGCTCCCCCGTTCCACACGCCCGGGTCGTGAGCATCGATGCATCCCGCGCGCTGGCGCTGCCGGGTGTGCACGGCATCCTGACCGGCGATGATGTCCCTGATATCCGCGCCGGAAATCTCTATGTTGATGAACCGATCTTGGCATCCGCGGACCGTGTGCGTTTCATTGGCGACAAGATTGCCGCCATTGTTGCGGAGGATGCCGATATTGCAGATGCCGCCCTCTCTCTGATTGATGTGACCTATGAGGAACTCCCCGCCTATTTCGATCCTGAGGAGGCCATCAAGCCTGAGGCGGTTCTGCTCCATCCGGACTACAATTCTTACCGTGGCGTCGAGCAGCTCGATGAACTCAGCAATAACTATGGGCGCATGGTCCATGAATGGGGTGATATTGATACGGCGTTCCGTGAGGCGGATGTTATCGTCGAGCGCGAGTTCCGCACTCCCCGCGTCCACCAGGCCTACCTGGAGCCGCATACGTGCGTTGTGGATATCGATGATGATGGGCGCGTCCATATCTGGATGTCGTGCCAGATGCCAACAGGGCGGCGCCCTCACCTTGCGCGCGTCATGGGACTCCCGCGTGAGGATGTTGTCATTCATCCTGTCCCGCTTGGCGGGTCATTCGGCGGCAAAATGGATCCAACGGGCGTTGCCGTCGCGTATATGCTTGCCAAGCGCGCCGGCCGTCCCGTCAAGTGGGTGATGGACTACGCGGAGGAGTTTTCCGCAATGAACCCGCGGCATCCGTCCGTGGTGCGTGTCCGTGTTGGCGCGCGGAGGGACGGCGTCATCACCGCGTGGCATGCTGAGGGGTACTTTGCGACCGGCGCCTATGCCGCTTATGCCCCTGTCCCCGCGTACGGCGGCCTTCTGCGCACATCCATGGTCGAGCCCTATCGTGTCGAGAACGTTCGCATCATCTCCAACCAGGTCTATACGAATACGGTTCCGTGCGGCTATTTCCGAGGCCCCGGCTTGATGCAGTCCGTCTTCGCCTCTGAGTCGGTTATCGATGAGTTGGCTGCAGAACTGGGCATTGACCCGCTCGAGCTGCGTCTGCGCAACGTCGTTCACTCATCAGAGGAGGCGCACCCCGATAGTGGATGGAACCCTGTGAGCCGTCCCGGAGATGAGGGCTATCAGGCTCTCCGCGCGGAAGAGATTCTGCGCGCGGCGGCGGACGCTGCGGACTATGCCACCCCCCTCCCGCCACATGTTGGGCGCGGCATCTCCCTGCATGGCCAGAGCGATACGGGTTTCGATTCACCGGCTGCCGTCACCATCCATCCGGATGGCCGTGTGATCGTCAATACCATGACCTACGACCCGGGTGTCGGCACCGGCACCATACTCGCTCAGATTGTTGCCGAGGAGCTGGGCGTGCCGGTTGAGCGCGTCACCGTTGAGGCGTGGTCAACGGATGCCGGCATGCGTGACTGGGGCATCGGCGGGCAGCGGGGCGCGCGCGTGTCAAGCCGCGCGGCGTATGAGGCGAGCCAGGAGGCCAAGCGCAATCTGAGGCGGCTGGCCGCTGAATTCTACGGCTGGACGGAGGAATCGATTCGCTTTGAGGATGGATCGGTGTCCGGCGAAGGGCGCGGCGCGGCAGTCCCGCTGGAGGATATCGCGTCGCGTGCTGGCGAGCCGGTTGGCGGGCAGGTGAGCGTTGATGAGGGTGACAGCAGCCCCTATATCTCCTTTGGCGCCCACATTGCTGAGACGAGCGTAGATCCTGAGACAGGCAAGGTGACGTTGCTGCGCTATACGGCCGCGCATGAGACGGGGCGGGTCTTGAACCCGATGGGATTTGAGGGTCAGATTGAGGGCGGCTCTGTGCAGGGAGTTGGCCACGCCCTCTCCGAGGAGTTGGTTGAGCAGGATGGCAGCATCACCAACCCGTCCTTTGCGGATTACAAGCTGCAGACGCAGCGTGACGGGGCGCGCATGGACGTTGTTGTACTCGAATCTGAAACAGGACACGGCCCCTACCAGGTGCGTGGCATCGGCGATACGCCCATCGTCCTGTCCGCCCCCGCCATCGCCAATGCCGTCGCCGCCGCATCCGGCGCCCGCATTACGCGGCTCCCCATCACGGCGGAGAAGGTGTACCGGGCAATCAATGACGCCCTCAACGCGGATGATCCGGCGCGGGGCGAATAAAGAAACTCGCCACAAGAAAACGGCCAAGGGAGAAAGACACGCATGAAAGCAGTTCAGATTACACAGTACGGTGGGCCGGAAACACTCGAGTACACGGACGTTGAGGACCCGAGGCCGGGTCCGGGCGAGACCGTTGTGCAGCTTGCCGCGTCCGGTGTCAATTATATGGACGTGTATGGCCGCACCGGCCTCTATGGACAGGGCCCGCTGCCGACGATCCTCGGCGGTGAAGGGGCAGGGACAGTCATCGCAGTTGGCCCGGGCGTGGAGGCGCCTGCCGTCGGCGATAGTGTGGCCTATACGGGCGCATCGCGCTCATATGCGGAGCGTGTTGTTGTTCCTGCGGAACGGCTCATCGTTCTGCCGGAGGGCGTGAGCGCGGAGCAGGGGGCAGGGGCAATGCTGCAGGGCATGACTGCTCATTACCTGTCCCATTCAACCTATCCGCTTCTCCCGGATGATATTGCACTGATACATGCCGGCGCGGGCGGCGTGGGACTGCTGTTGATTCAGATGGCCAAGATGCGCGGCGCGCAGGTCATCACAACGGTCTCAACAGAGGACAAGGCAGAGCTCGCACGCGGGGCGGGGGCCGATCACGTTGTCCTGTATACGCAGGAAGATTTTCAGGAGGCGGTGATGCGCATCACTGACGGCGCCGGATGTCAGGTGGCGTATGATGCCGTTGGCGCGACGACCTATGAGGGATCGATGGCCAGCCTTGCGATGCGCGGATTCCTTGTCATGTATGGCCAGGCCAGCGGGGTTGTGCCGCCCATCGCTCCCCTCAGCCTGAACGCGAAATCGCTCTACCTCACGCGCCCCTCCCTCGGCAACTACACCCAAACACGGGAGGAATTGGAGTGGCGCGCGGGTGATGTGCTGAGGTGGGTTGCGGACGGGTCGTTGTCGTTGCGGATCAGTGAGCGGCTCCCCCTGCGGGACGCCGCGGAGGCGCATCGTCGGCTCGAATCCCGCCAAACAACTGGCAAGCTGCTGCTGATTCCGGAGCAACCGGCAGGCTAATAGTTCCCGTGCCTGCGGATGGGCGGCGCGGGCATTCCCGTGAGCGTATTGTACCCCGGACTGTGCGATATGCCCCTTAGGCGATGACGACTGAAGAGCAGATTATCGCGGCTGCCCGAATTGCGGGCGCGCTGCTTGTCCTGCGTTGGGCGCTTGCGGGGTCGATCGCCGCCGTCCTCATCGATTTCTCTGACCTGTTCATGATGAACCTGCTCGATCTGGGTGGCGTTCGCAATTATCAGGCTCTCGACAAGTGGCTTGATCTGGCCTACATGGCGACGTTTCTGTGGGTAGCGCTGAGATGGGACGGCCCTCCGCGCGTCATTGCTGCCGCCCTGTTTTCCTATCGCATCATCGGTGTCCTGGCCTTTGAGTTCATCGGCGACCGCTCCGTGCTGCTGTTCTTTCCGAACGTCTTTGAGTTCTGGTTCGTCTTTGTTGCGGCGGTCATGCGGTTTACGCCGCAGTATGAACTCACGTGGCCGCGCTCCCTGCTATGGCTGATACCCCTCACGGCGCTCAAGGAGTTCCAGGAATATGCGCTGCACGGCGCGCGATGGCTGGACAACTACGTCGCAGTGGACGTAATGGCAGACGCGTGGAGATGGGTGACGGGACGCGAGTAGACCGCATCAGTCACGTTGCGGGCGGTCACAATGCTACAGATGCCGTCCGCGCCGCCGTGTGGGGATGATTCAGTATGAGGACTATCAGCCTTGTGACTGTCCCGCGTCACGCCTACACTGACTAGCAGGGGGCAACGAGGGGGTTCATTCTGGTTACGTCCACATCAGTCATTCACGTCAAGGGGGCGCGCGAGCACAGCCTCAAGAACGTTGACGTGACCATCCCGAGAGATAAACTCGTCGTGATTACCGGTGTCTCCGGCTCCGGCAAAAGCTCGCTCGCCTTTGACACCATCTATGCCGAGGGGCAGAGGCGCTATGTTGAATCACTCTCCGCGTATGCCCGACAATTCCTGGGCCTCATGGAGAAGCCGGACGTCGACTACATCGAGGGGTTGTCGCCCGCAATCTCCATCGATCAGAAAGGCGTCTCGCACAATCCCCGGTCGACCGTCGGGACCGTCACCGAGATCTATGACTATCTGCGCCTGCTGTATGCGCGCATCGGCCATCCGTCCTGCTACAACTGTGGCCGCCCGATTGAGAGCCAGACCGTCCAGCAGATTGTAGACGCAATCCTTGCGTATGAACCCGGCAAGCGCATCATGCTGCTTGCCCCGCTTGTTCGGCGCAAGAAGGGCGAGCATCACGGCCTCCTGGACGAGGCGCGGCGTGGAGGATTCGTGCGAGCACGGGTCAACGGCGATATCCGTGATCTGTCTGAGGATATCCGACTCAACAAGCAGCAGTGGCACACGATTGAGATTGTGGTGGACCGGCTGGTCATTCCTGAGAAGCAGGGTGATCTGCGGAGCCGTGTGACGGATTCTGTTGAGACATCGCTGCGGCTCGGGCAGGGTGTCATACAGACGTTGGACGCCGATTCCGGTGATGAAACGCTGTACAGTGAGCAGTTTGCGTGTTTGCAGTGCGGCATCTCGCTCGGCGAGATAGCGCCCCGCACATTCTCCTTCAACAGCCCGCATGGCGCATGTGCGGAGTGCACCGGCATCGGCTACAAGCTGGAGGTCGATCCTGACCTCGTCATCCCCAACAAGGATCTGACATTTGAGGAGGGGGCAGTTCTCCCGTGGGCGCGTTCAGGCACGATGGCCGGCTGGTATACATCCATCCTCCGTACTGCAACGTCCATGATCGACGCAGATATGGAGACTCCCGTCCGGGAATTCACACCGGAGCAGATGCAGTTCCTGCTCTATGGGCCCACGAAGGGCGCCTCGCGGGAAAAGATACAGGTGCGGCACCGCACGCGCAGCGGCCGTATTGTGCGCTTTGGCGCCACCATTGAGGGCATCATTCCGAATCTTGAACGTCGGCACCGAGAGACGGAGTCCGATAATCAGCGGCTGGAGATTGAGCGATTTATGGCGCGCCGCCCCTGCGCCGCCTGTGAGGGCAAACGGCTGCGCCCCGAGGCGCTCGCCGTCCGCGTTGATGACAAGACGATTGTGGAGGCGACGGGGCAGAGCATTGATCGCGCGTTGGAGTGGGTGCATCGTCTTGCAGACACAGAGAAGGGTCCGCTGAATAGCCGGGAGTCCACCATTGCCCGCCAGATTCTCAAGGAGATTGAGGCGCGGCTTGCTTTCCTTGTCAATGTGGGGCTGGAGTATCTGACGCTTGATCGCACAGCCGCCACGCTCTCCGGTGGTGAGGGGCAGCGCATCCGCCTTGCCACGCAGATCGGCAGCGGCCTCATGGGGGTCGTCTATATCTGTGATGAGCCGTCCATCGGCCTCCACCCCGTCGATAATGCCCGTCTCATTGAGACCCTCAAGGGCCTGCGCAATCTCGGCAACACGGTCATCGTTGTCGAGCATGATGAGGCGGTGATGCGAGCGGCGGATCACGTCATCGATATGGGTCCGGGCGCGGGTGAGCACGGGGGCGAGGTTGTCGCGAGCGGCACGCTTGATGACATTACCGCCGCCACAGAATCAGTCACCGGCGCCTATCTGAGCGGCCGCCGCGCCATTGGTGTTCGGGAGGCGCGGAGAGTGGCGGAGGATGGCCGGGCGCTGTCAATCCGCGGCGCGCGCGCCAACAACCTCCACAACATCAATGTCCGCATCCCGCTTGGTGTGCTCACGTGCGTGACAGGCGTGTCCGGCTCCGGCAAGTCCACCCTCGTGTATGAGGTGCTGTTCAAGCGGCTTGCGCAGACGCTCTATCACGCCAAGGATATCCCCGGCGAGTCTGATGGTGTTGACGGCCTCGATCTCATCGACAAGGTCGTGAATATCGACCAATCCCCTATCGGGCGCACCCCGCGCTCCAACCCCGCCACGTACACGGGGGCATTTACGCCCATCCGCGAGTTATTCGCGAGCTTGCCCGAATCCCGTGTGCGCGGCTACGCCCCCGGCCGGTTCTCATTCAACGTCAAGGGCGGGCGCTGTGAGGCGTGCAAGGGTGAGGGCTATCAGCTCATTGAGATGCAGTTCCTGCCGAACGTCACCGTCCCGTGTGATACGTGCAAGGGCGCGCGCTATAACCGCGAGGCGCTGGAGATTACGTACAAAGGACACAGCATTGGCGATGTGCTCAACATGACGCTCGATCAGGCCGTTGAGGTCTTTGAGTCGATTCCGCGCATCGCCAACAAGTTCAAGACGATGCAGGACGTCGGCCTCGGCTATATGCGCCTCGGCCAGCCCGCGACGACACTGTCCGGCGGAGAGGCGCAGCGCGTCAAGCTTGCCGCGGAGCTCTCCAAGCGTGCAACAGGCAAGACACTCTACATTCTTGATGAGCCGACAACCGGGCTTTCCTTCTCTGACGCGGAGATGCTGCTTGAGGTGCTGCATCGGCTGGTGGACGGCGGCAACTCCGTCCTCCTGATCGAGCACCACCTGGACATGATCAAGAACGCGGACTGGATTATCGACCTCGGTCCCGGGCCCGGCGAGCGCGGTGGCAGGCTCGTCGCCGAGGGCACACCCGAGGAGATCGCCCGTGCAGCGAACAGTTCCACGGGTGAATTCCTGGGTGAGACGCTGGGCATACCCGCTGCGCATCGCAATGGCGCCCGCAACGGCAGGGCGAATGTGGGAAGGAATGGCGCGGCGGCCACATCAACGCGGCCTCGGCGCGTGAAAGCCCCTGCCGCCACACCCTAACTGAGGATACGCCCATGCCAGAAGCGGCAGGCTCTGACGTCGCCACAGGCGCGGCTCTGCTCAATGAAATCCTGCTCACGTATCTGCCGGAGAGTCTGGCATGGTGGATCGCGTGGCCGACTGCTCTGCTTGGCCTTGTTCTGAGCCTGCTTGGTTACTATGCGTACCGACTTGTCGTCGCCATCGCGTCAGGTGTGGCTGGCGGCGCGGTTGTGTATATCGGCGGGCCGGAACTGCTGCCATTGGAGGGAACGGCCCTGCTCACCACGTCGGGCGGAGCGGCCATCATCCTCCTCGTGCTCGGCTCCGTCTTTTACCGTGCGTCCGTCTTCGTGATTGGCGCCGGTGTGGGCCTCGTCGTTGGCGTTCTCCTCTGGTTTCTCGTGGCCGGGCAGATTGAGCCAACGCCGGAGGACTTCACGCTGGGCGGCTGGAACCGATTCCAGATTGTTGTCGGCTCGCTCATCCCCGCAGTTGCCGTCGGCCTCCTCTTCCTGAGTTGGGAACGGCGCCTCATGACGTTCAGCGCGGTTCTCATCGGCGCAGGCCTCATGCTGTTCGGGTTGCGATACAGTGGCCTCCCGCTTGGCGTACGGGAATGGTCGCCGCTCCTGGCCGGCGCGGCAATCGCTGCCGGCCTCTGGCTCAGCCTGCGGCACGCCGAGGAGCGGCCGGATGAGGAGTCGGACCAGTTCGATCAGTATCCGTACACGTTCCGGTGAGCATGCCACACCGGCCGCCGCGCATCCTTCTGGGATCGACGAATCCCGCCAAGATGCAACGCCTCCGCGCCTGCCTTGATGGCTGGCCGTTTGATACCGTCACCATCGATGAACTGCCGCCCCATGAACCACCCTCGGAAATGGGCGGCACACACAACGCGATTGCGCAGGACAAGGCGTTGGCGTGGGCACGGATTAGCGGCGGGCTTGCCATCGCCTCGGACGGCGGCATCGACATCCCCGCGCTGGGCCGTCACTGGGACAGCACCCGGACGCGCCGCGCGGCAGGTGAGGATGCCACGGATGAGGGCCGGATTCGCCACCTGTTGGCGCTGATGGAGTCTCTGGAATTGGATGCGGAACGGACGGCCACATGGACGGAGGCGTTGGCGATAGCCACGCCGAGCGGCATCGTGCAGACGTGGGAGGCGGCTGGGGCGGCGGGCGTCATTCAGCGAGAGCCGTCCGCCGTCCGCATCGAGGGATTCTGGCTCGCGCCGATCCTGCGCATTCCCAGATTTGGCAAGGTGTACGGCGAGCTGACCGCCGCCGAGCTGCAGAGCATAGCAGACCCATGGGCAACACTCCGCACACAGATCCAGGAATGGCTAACCGAAGGAGGCCACCGGACGCTGCAGGAGGCCTAGCTGCTGGCTTGCTCCAGCTGCTCCCAGAGTTGGCGCGTGAGGGTGACGTGCCCCAGATGCTCGCCGAGGTGGCGAATCATCAACATCAGCGTGCCTGCGCCCGTTAGGTCATTCCCGACGAATGACCGGGCGGATGTCAGCATCTCCTCCGTCGTGGTGGACACGGCCTGCTCCACGGCGGCCTGTGTCTCATCGATGAGGCGGAGCAGGTCTTGGGAGTCTGTGCCGGCGGCGGCGAACTCCGCCGCGCGATCGCGCTGTGGCTCGTCACCCCGCGCGACGGCACACATGCCGCCCGCCATGCCCATCATGTGCGAGACGAGCATATAGATGGAGCTGCTCTCATCGCCGACCGGCCGCCAATTCAGCGCCTCGCCGTCCAGACCGTCCAACGCCGCGCGCAGATCAGTCAGCACGGTGTTGACCTGCGCCAACACACCGGATATCGTCCCGTCCGTCAGTGTCATTGCCTGCGCGCCCTTTCTTCAGATGATGTCCCGCGCGAGATGCCCACGCCGGTGTTGCCTACCCACCATCACGTTTGACGTGAACATGAGGATGCTCCCCTTGATTGCTCGCACAGAATAAGAACCGAGTGAATAACTGGCATCGGCACCTATCCTACCACGTGCGTTATGTCTCTGCCAGAACCGAGGAACCCTCTCGCCCATCATTCTCCCCTTGGCACGCGCACACGCACGACACGTGGTATGCCGGCGAGATCGAGCGCCATATCGATGTCCGAGCCGGGCGGAAAAACCTCTTTGGCAGCGTCTACCATCAGCGGAGCCTGTCCGTAGCCGACCTCCATCAGCAGCCATCCCCCCGGCTTGAGATGGCCGGGCGCGCTGCGAACGAGCCGCTCGGCGATTGTCATGCCGCCCGCCCCGCCATCGATTGCCACACGTGGCTCGTGATCACGGATCTCCGCCTGCAGCGCGGGCAGGTTCTCCGCCGGGATGTACGGCGGGTTGGCGATGATGATGTCGATGCGCTCCGTCAGCGGTTCAAGCAGATCCCCAACGCTGAACGTGATCCGGTCCGCCACGCCGTGCCGCTCTGCATTGGCGCGTGCGACGTCCACCGCCCCTGCTGAGATGTCTGTCGCGATGAATCGCGCGCCCGTGAGCACGGAGGCCGTCGCGACAACGATGCAGCCGGAGCCGGAGCCGACGTCTGCGATGAGCAGGCCGTTCCCGTTGGTGTGCGGGGCGGCCATGATGGCGGCGGCAGCAATGGCCTCCTCAACAAGGAGCTCGGTCTCCGGCCTGGGGATCAGCGCCCGGGCGTCCACGTAGAACGGCAGGCCATAAAACTCGCGTTCGCCGGTGATGTAGAACAGCGGCTCGCGCTGCAGGCGCCGTCCAACAACGCTCCAGAATCGTGTCGTGATTGCCGCGGACACGGGCTGATCCGGCTCTGTGAGCAGCGCGTCCGGCGCGGCATCGAGCGCATGGGCAAGGAGGAGCCGCGCCTCAAGCGGGGCGGAGTCGATTCCCGCCCCTTCAAGCTGCGCACGCGCCTCCGTCAACAGGGCGCGGGCAGGCGTCGTCTGTGCGCTCAAGAGACGGATTCGGCGAGCAGGCGCTCCTGTTCAGCCTGCCGCAGCGCGTCAAGCAGTGGGTCAAGCTCGCCGCCGGTGAGCTTTTCGAGCGCGTGGAGCGTCAGGCCGATGCGATGGTCTGTCACGCGATTTTGCGGGAAATTGTAGGTGCGAATCTTCTCTGACCGGTCTCCCGTTCCCACCTGGGATCTCCGCGTGCTCGCCAACTCCTGCTCCTGCCGCTGCGTCTCGATCTCCAGCAGGCGCGAGCGCAGAATGGCGATGGCCTTTGTCCTGTTCTGCAGTTGGGATCGCTCATCCTGACAGGTGACGACGATGCCGGTGGGCGTATGCGTCATCCGTATCGCTGTTGCGACCTTGTTGACGTTTTGGCCGCCCGCCCCGCCCGCATGGAACACATCGACTCTCACGTCCGACATGTTCAGCTCGACATCAACCTCCTCAGCGACGGGCAGGACGGCGACGGTGGCGGTGGATGTATGGATGCGGCCCTGTGACTCTGTTTCCGGCACGCGCTGAACGCGATGCACGCCGGATTCATGCTTGAGATGCGCGTATGCGGATGCGCCCTGCACGCCGAATGTGACCTCTTTGATGCCGCCGCCGCCCGTCTCGTTCGTGTTCATCACGTCCGTTGCCCACCCGCGAGCCTGCGCATAGCGCGTGTACATGCGGAACAGGTCACCCGCGAACAGGGCAGCCTCATCGCCGCCTGCGCCGGCCCTGATTTCCACGATGATGTCGCGGTCATCGAGTGGGTCACGCGGCGTCAGGGCAAGGCGCAGTTCGTATTCAAGATTCTGTGCCGTCGCCGACAGCTCCTCCGCCTCCTCCTCCGCCAGCCCGGCCATCTCCTCATCGCCGGTGTCGACCAGCTCCCGCGCTTGCCGCAGATCCTCAAGCGTCTTCTTGTAGCGCCGGAATGAGAGAACGGTCGGTTCCAGTGATGCGCGCTGGCGGGAGAGCGCCTCGAGCCGCTTGTAGTCGGCGGCCACGTCCGGCTGCGCCATCTCGGCCTCCAGCGCCTCGAAGCGTGTTTCGAGGGTCTCAAGGGGCGCGATGATGGCGGGATCGCCGGCCAGCGTGGCTGTCGTGGTGGTGTTGCGTGTTGGCGTCGTCATACTATCTGCCTGCCTGCCCGAACGGGCGCCGTCACGATTGCTGCCCGCACAGACAGTATAGACGGGCAGGGGGATCCCTCGGCGTCGTCAGGATTACATAGCCGCTCCGGATGACAAACTGGTCCCCGCATACCCGCCATGTCCCCCGCATACCCGCCCCCACACTCCCCGCATACCCGCCATGTCCCGCGCATATCCGCCCTCCTCTCCCCTCATACCCGCGAAAGCGGGTATCCATCGTTGCAATGCAACTGGAGTATCACTTCGTGAGGGTTTCTATACTTTTGGGCGATAAAGTATAAGTCGCGTCGGTGAATCCAACTCGAGTTGGGGTGCAGGTTTGCTCAGTCGCCGGATGGATACCCTCCATGTCCCCTGCATGCCCGCCGTGTCCTCTCATACCCGCCTCCGCCTCTCCCCTCATACCCGCGAAAGCGGGTATCCATCGTTGCAATGCAACTGGAGTATCACTTTGTGAGGGTTTCTATACTTTTGGGCGATAAAGTATAAGTCGCGTCGGTGAATCCAACTCGAGTTGGGGTGCAGGTTTGCTCAGACGCCGGATGGATACCCGCCATGTCCCCTGCATGCCCGCCGTGTCCTCTCATACCCGCCCCCCTCTCCCCTCATACCCGCGAAAGCGGGTATGAGGGGAGGCGCGGCGGGCATGGTGGGGAGGGGAGCTGGTATGGGTAGGGGCGGCTATGAGGACACTGGTTGTCATTCTGAGCGCAGCGAAGAATCCCGCGACGCGCCTTACGGGGAGGTGAATAGCGCAGTCCGCTCGCCGTGTGCACCTACTTGCGGGATTCCTCGGCTACGCTCGGAATGACAGAAGGCGCGCTAGCGCGCTCCGCTCAGAATGACATGAGAGGAGGCGCGGGCACGAGAATGAGGGGGAGGGGGCATGAGAATGAGGGAAGAAGAGGGGCGGGTATGAGGGCGGGCTTAGCGCATCTCGTCCCGGACGCGTGTGGCGGCATCATGCACATGCGACTGTGCAATTCGTGCGCGTGATTCGTCGCGCATCCACCCCGTCCGCTTGTTGTCGTTCACAAGGCCCGGCAGTGTCAGATTCTCCTTCTTGCGCCGGTTGCATGGACTGCACAACAGAATGCGATTGGTGATGTCATTCGATCCGTTGCCGGCCCGCGGCGTGATGTGATCGAGCTCCATGAACTCTTTCTCGAGGACGCGCCCACAGCCACCGCATGCCACGCCGCGCTGGTCTGACTGTGCCCTGACCAGTATATCGACCATCTCTTTACGGGAGAGCCGCTCCCATTCCTCGCGCTGGCGGCGGTTTCGCACAGGGAGATAGGGCGCGGCAGCCTCTCCGTCATCATCCCGTTTGGGTGGTGTGTCTGTGTAGGTGATGTCTCCAAACGTCAGAATGCGGCGAGCTGTGTTGTCCGGCCCGGCAAGCCCCTCATTCTCTAAGCGTCTGATGACCTGCTCGTATGCGCCCTCCCAGATGTCCATGCCGACCCACTGCCTGTCCAGGCGCTCCGCCGCCACACACGTCGTTGCACAGCCACAGAACGGGTCCAGCACGATGTCGCCAGGGTTGCTGCTCGCCTTGATGATTCGCTCATATAGTGCAAGCGGCTTTTGCGTGGGGTAGCCGGTGCTTTCGTAGCCGTAGGGGCGCGGTATATTGCGCCACCAATCCTCCACGATCTTCCCTAGAGGGTGTGGCCGATATGTCTTGCCTGGGGCACGAGAATCGGGGCTTGCGAAGACTGTTGCCTCGTAATTGGAATCGTATGGAACACGAACATTATCGTAGTTGAATGTCCATTGTGTGCCCTTCGAATAGCGGAGGATGATGTCGTGTTTTCGAGGGAAATCTCGTTTTGATTGTCCGCCGCCAGAGTACGCCCACACAATTTCATTCCTGAAGTTGCGCCGCCCGAAGATGGCGTCCATCAGGTTCTTGAGGTAGTGCGAGGCGGTGGGGTCGCAGTGGAGGTAGATAGAGCCGTCGTCGCGGAGGATGCGGCGCATCTCCATGAGGCGGACGCCCATGAAGCAGAGGAACGCGCCCATGTCATCGCCATAGGTCATGCGCGCCCAATCGATGACTGCCCACGCGGCCGGGTAGTCGTCCTGAATAGCGTCCTGCCATTCCTGATGGGCATCATCCTGCCACGTCCACCGGTCCTGAAAGCGCGCGCCGGCGGCGAGGCTGTCCGGCGTGGCGTGGAAATCCCTGCCCTTGTTGAACGGGGGATCGGTTGCGATGAGATGAACTGTGCCACTATTCATCTCACGCAGGAAATCCAGATTGTCCCCGTGAAAGAGGGTTCGATTTTCGACGTTGAGCGCGGCCACCTAGTGCCCCCTCGCGGCATGCAGACGTAGGCTACTTGCTACAGAAGCGGACAGACCGCATCGAACCGCGAGGAGACATGGGGGCTCCCACGTCTCCATAGAGAGACAATGCGATCGCCGAAAATGGCGCCGCTTCTGTAGCCCGTTCATTCTGCTAGGGGTGGGGCACGTTGTCAAAGTGACGCTCCACCCGATGGATACCCGTTTTCACGGGTATGAGGGGAGAAGAGGCGGGCATGGTGGGGAGAGGCGGCTGTGGCGGACAGGGCGCACGGCGGCGTATACGCATGGGGAACGGGAATGAGGGATGGGGCGGGCATGAGGACACTGGTTGTCATTCTGAGCGTAGCGAAGAATCCCGCGACGCGCCCTACGGGGGAGGTGCATAGCGCAGCCCGCCCGCCGTGTCCTCTCCTACCCGCGTCCCCCTCTCCCCTCTCCCTCATACGCGCCATGTCCCCCGCATACCCGCCCCCCTCTCCCCGCATGCCCGCCCCACTCTCCCCTCATACCCGCGAAAGCGGTATCCATCGGGGCAATGCAACTGGAGTATCACTTCGTGAGGGTTTCTATACTTTTGGGCGATAAAGTATAAGTCGCGTCGGTGAATCCAACTCGAGTTGGGGTGCAGGTTCACCCAGACGCCGGATGGTTACCCGCCATGTCCCCCTCATGCCCGCCGTGTCCCCTCCTACCCGCGTCCCCCACTTCCCCTCATACCCGCGAAGGCGGGTATCCATCGGGAGCCCCCGTGCTTCTAGGAAGAACGTGAAAAAGGGGGCAAAGGAGGCGGGCGCAGAACGCCGGGAGGCGGGTGGGTGGGTAGAATGGGCAGGAGCCAGGCTAGCGGGGAAGAGGTATGAGACGGATCACGGACAGCTGGGGACGTTGGTTCCTTTGGGGCGTGGCGGCGCTTGCGGTCGTTGTGTTTCTTGCCGGGATGGGGATTGCCAGTTTCGTTCTCGTCGTTTTTTTGGGTTCCCACGATGGGAACCTGCAGACGTTCTCTTTGGTGGGCCCATTTACCTTGCGACCATGACCCCCTCGTTCCTCGTCGCCGTCCTTAGTGGCTTGTTCGTGAAATGGCCATTTGAATCCGCAGTGTGGCGGAGTCTGGCAGCAGGAATAGGCTT
Organism: Dehalococcoidia bacterium; assembly: GCA_965214725.1. Classification (GTDB taxonomy): domain Bacteria; phylum Chloroflexota; class Dehalococcoidia; order UBA6926; family UBA6926; genus VXMO01. The sequence goes on from OZ243973.1 coordinate 1,262,109, forward strand.
GGCTGACATACTTTTCGTCATTGCAACGATAGCTTTCGTGCCTGCTTTCGTAGTCAGTGGTGATAATTGTAGTGCGGACGGCGAAGTCTGCGGTCATTTCAGAATTACCGGGTGGCAGCTCACCTTATTCGTTTCGCTGATATTGGCGCCCGGCACGTTCGTGGCGGGATTTCTGGGCGTGCTGCTGGGTTCTAGGCTCCGTCCTCGTATCTTTGGGTGGCGCTAGCCGCGCCGGATAGAGGGCCGCCGCGCTTACTGCAGCGCCCTTGCGCGGGCGGTGATCTCGCGGACGCGGGCGCGGTCGATGGGCGCCTCTGTGATGCCGTCCACCTTGAGCGCCGTCCCCAAGATCGCGCCATCGGACAGGGGCAGCAGCTCGCCCATATTCCCAGCATCCAGGCCGCTGCCTATCAGGAGGGGCCTGTCCGACACGGCGCTGCGCGCGCGCCGCAGGTCCTCCGCGGATGTGGGCGCGCCGGTCTCGTCCCCCGTGATGATGAGCGCATCAGCCAGCCCGCGGTAGGCCGTCGATCGCGCCTCCAGCTCCATGACAACGCCGGCGCCGACGGGGTAGGCGTGCTTGCTCATCACATCGGCAAAGATGGGTGTCCCGGCGCCGAGCAGGCGTCGTTCCCGCAACGCCTCATAGGCCGTGCCCTGAATGATGCCCTGATCTGTCACCATCGCGCCCGTCAGGACGTTGGTGCGTACGAATGACGCGCCGGTTGCCGCCGCGATGGATAGCGCGGCGATAACATCCGCCCGCAGCACGTTCACGCCTACCTTGATGCGCGACTCCGGGTCAACCTCACGCACGACGCCGTGAACCGCAAGGACGCCGATGGTCATGGCGGCGACGGTGGCGGGGTGGGCGGTGGCGGCGGCGTAGGGCGTGTCGCCATAGTTCTCGACGATGATGCCGTCGATTCCCTCTTCAGCGAGGATGCGGGCGTCATCCATGGCACGTTTGATGACGTCATCAATGCTGCCCGCCCAGCGTGGTGAGCCGGGCAGGGGCGCGAGGTGCACCATGCCGATGAGGGGGCGGGGCACACGGAACATTTCGGCGTACTGAGTCATGTCCATAGCGTTTAGAGTCTAGGGTGCGTGAATGGCATGGCACAAGGGCGGGCCCTCAGCCGCCATGGTCCGAGAAGGGCGTGGCCTTTCGGTGATGGCCAGCGGCCCGCCCTGTGTCTGCCAGCCTGTCCGCCCTGTGTCTGTCATTCTGGGCCTCCTATGTCTGTCATTCTGAGCGCAGCGAAGAATCCAAAGAACCGCCCAACAGGCAAGTTGAATAGGACAGCCCGCCCACTTGCCGTGTGCATTCACTTGCGGGATTCTTCGACTGCGCGCTGACGCGCTCCGCTCAGAATGACATGGTGGTGGCGGCTGTGCGTCCAGAACGACATGGTGGGGGGGGGCGGAGCGGTGTGTTCAGCGGCTACAATCAGGGGAGTATGGTGAAGGCAGTGGCTTATGGGATTGTGGTGGCCTTTCTCTGTATTCTGCCGCCGATTGTGCACTTTGTGACGGGGCCGCTGAGCCCCGCTATCGGCGGGTTTGTGGGCGGATACAGTTTGCCGGGGCGCAGGCCGTCCGTCAGGAGTGTCTTGGGCTTGGCGGCGCTGATGACACTCGCGCTGACGGTACTCATCACCGTCACTGCGGCTATCGGCCTGACGATCGCGGTGAACGTGTCTGATGGCGAGCGCGCATTCGATGCGGGCATCGTTGTCCTTGTCGCGCTGATCTCCGCGGGCTACGTCTTTGCCTTGTCGTTCATTGGCGGTTTGTTTGGCGCCTCATTCCGCAGGTGAGCCACGCTGATTCGTCTATGACCATGACCATCCCCGCGAGAGCAAACGCCGACTATGACATCGTCATCTTTGACCTTGATGGGACGTTGATCGATTCTCGCCTCGGTATCCATGCGTCCATCGTCCACACCCTCACGGAGATGGGCGCCGCGTCCGTTGATACGGAGACCCTCTCACGTTTCATCGGCCCGCCGCTTATCGACTCATTTCAGTCGATAAGCGGGATGACGGAGCAGGGGGCGGCACGGGCGGTGGATGTCTACAAGGAGTATTTCGCCGTTGAGGGCATCAAGGGTTTTGAGGTGTATGAGGGCGTGTCAGAGATGCTGTGGCTGCTGCGTGCGAGTGGGGTGCGGATGGCCATCGCCACAACAAAGGATGAGGTCTTTGCGCGCGAGATTGCGCTGACTGCGGATTTCCTGCCGTTCCTTGACGCTGTCATCGGCAGCGACCGTGAGGGGCGAATGCTGCGCAAGCCGGAGCTCATCGCCGCCGCCCTCCATGCTGTCGAGAGGCACCCGCCCGACCACCGCTTGGCGCCGCGCATCGTTATGGTTGGCGACCATGCGTTGGACATTCACGGCGCGAAGGCGAACGGCATCGAGAGCATCGGCGTCGCGTACGGCTTTGGGGATGATGAGGAGCTGCGGCAAGCGCAGCCGAATCATATGGCGGCCACCGTCACGGACCTCAGAGACCTGCTGCTGGGCGTGTGAGCGGTGGGGGCTATGCGTTGAGCGGCCCGCGAGGGAGTAGTTGCTCACCCAAAGGGTCCACCATGAGTTCCATGCCCTCCAACGCGTATGAACCGAGCAGGGCCGGGCCATCGTCATTGCCAAACGCAACAATCGTGGGCACTGCTCTGCTGCCGTTCAATTCTATGAAGACAAATCCGATGTCCATCGCTCCGGCGCGGCCGTCAGCATAGACAAACTGGGTTTCTCCCTCGCGTCGTACCCCCAAGTCATCGAGAGTGGACGATGGCAGGATGCTGTAGAAAGCCCCTGTATCCACGATGACCTTGAATTCGCCCTCTCGTTGCTCCGTCAGGCTAGTGACGCGTATGGTTGTTTCGAAGGTACTCATACGCCAATTATAGCGGAGTCGTCACGCCGCCTGCCCCTATCACGGGATGGACGGATCGTAGTCCATGCCGATGTGGCCCTTTGTGTCGAATTCCGCGTATTCCTCGTCTGTGTAGCCGAGCACAGACTTGTAGATGTACTCGTTGTCCTCGCCCAGCCGTGGCGCGTGCCTGCGCGGCCCCGTATCCGGGTGATTCGTTGATTTGAACGGCGTCATTGGAGCCTTGTGCGTCCCGCTCTCCGGGTGAGTGACCCGCGTGAAGAAGCCGCGCTGCTCCAGGTGCCGGTCCTCCGTCGCGTCACGTTCATTGATGACCTCGCCGGAGGGCACGCCGACCACTTGCAGCCGATCCATAATCCATGAGGCCTGCTTGTCCGCCGTCCACGTACTGATGATGGCGTCAAGCTCGGCCCTGTTCTGATAGCGCGCATCATTATCGATAAAGCGCGGATCATCAACGAGTTCCGGCCTGCGGATGACGTCACAGAGTGTGCGCCACTGCTCCTCGTTCCAGCAGGCGATGGTCACCCACTTGTCCTCGCCCTGTGCTCGATAGACGTTGTGCGGAGCGAGGTAGAAATGCGTGTTGCCCATCTGTGTCCAGACGCGGTCGTTCATGCTGTAGTCCATGATGAACTCACCGAGCAGCGGCACGAAGTTCTCAGCCGTCGGCGCCTCAATCAGCAGGCCCTTGCCTGTGCGCCGCAGATACCGCTTGCCCATGAGAAAGGCGAGGGTGGCGCCGATTCCGCTCGCCGCGTCCGCCGGCACGCCCGCCGGCGCGTATTCCGGTGAGAGGTCCGGGTATGTGCGGATGAGCGGGTGGCCGGAGATGGCCTCCATGTGATTGCCCCACGTGCGGTAGCCCTTGTAGGGGCCGTCCAGCCCGAAGGCCGGCATACGGATCATGATGAGTTTCGGGTTGATTGCGGACAGCCGCTCCCACGTGATGCCCTGCCGCTCCATGCTCTGCGGCAGATTGTTCTCAACAAGCCCGTCTGACACGGCGACAAGCCGCTCCAGCGCCTCCTGCCCCTCCGGTGTGCGGAGATTGACGGTCATGGACAGCTTGTTGCGGCCGTGCGCGTTGAAAACGGCGCTGCGATTCCACGGCCGCTCTCCCCCCTCGCTGTCCGGCATGCCCATCCCCATGCTCGTCTGCGCGACGACAGTTGCAGGCGCCGGCCGTGCCAGCATCCCGCGGGTGGTGGACGCGTAATGGGTGATAGATTCCACGCGGATGATCTCTGCGCCCCAGTCCGCCAACTGCATCGTCCCGTATGGGCCGGCGAACACCACCGTGAAATCGATGATGCGCATCCCGGCCAGGGGCAGATCAGGGTCGGGCTGCGTCGGGCTGCCCGGATTCGGTGCGCCGAGCGTATTAACGCCGGAATGTTCTGTCGTCATGGCTGTCTGCTCCGTTCCTAGATAACCCCGTCTGTGCGCAGCTGCTGGATGTCGTTCGGAGAGAGTCCGAGTTCCGTCAAGACCTCGTCAGTGTGCTCGCCGAGCAGTGGGGCGCGGCGTCGCTTCGGCATATCCGCCCCCTCGCGGTGCAGCCTGTTGTGGTAGCCCGGGTACTTGATGGGGCCGGTGGTTGGGTGATCAATCTCCTGAAAATAGTCGCGAGCCACGAATTGGACGTTGTTGACGAGGTCTTCGATGGTGTTGAGGGGGCCGCCGAGGACGGCGAATTCCTCACACGCGGCACGCACCTCCTCTTTGGAGCGTTCCAACGTCCAGGGGATGATGTAGGCGAGGAATTCATCGATGCGGTCCGGATTGGCGCGGCCCTCCGTTGTGCCCCATTCCGGTGTCTCCAGCAGCTCCTCCATGCCGATCATGCGGATGATGTTAGGGATGAAACGCGGCCCGCCCGTCATCAGGAAATAGCCGTCTGAGCAGGGGTGAACGCCGCCGCCAACGGCCGCCGCGCGTGACGGGCGTGTTCCCACATGCCCGGTGTGCTGGTAGCCCATCAGCCGGCCGAGGCGCATATCAATGGAGTGCATGGCCGTCTCAAAGATGCTCACGTCCATGTAGTCACCGTCTGCGCCGCGAAACTCCACCTGAAAGAGGCCGAGGGCGGATGCGAGGGCGGCGGCGTAGCCGGCATGGTAGCTGACCATGCGGCCGGCCGTCTTGAGCGGTTCATTATCCACATCACCGGAGCTGGTCATGCTGCCGCCCATGGCATAGAGATTTAACTCGATGCCGATATAGTCCCGATATGGACCGTCCTGACCGTAGTTGGAGACGGATGTCATGACGAGTTTCGGGTTGATCTTTTTGAGTTCGTCATAGCCCAGACCGAGCGCGTCCATGGTGCCGGGTGAGAAACTCTCGACGATGATCTGCGCGCCCCGCACCAGATCACGCAGGATGTCCCGCCCGCGCTCAGATTTCAGATCGAGCGTCATGGAGCGCTTGTTGGTGTTCAGGAACATGAAGAGGCCGCTGCGCTCCAGGCCGGGCTCATCCTTGTAGAACGGCGGCATGGAACGGGTGGGATCACCGGTGATTGGCCGCTCAATCTTGATGACATCCGCGCCATAGTCACCCAGGATGCGCGTGCCGAATGGGCCGGCCGTCCTGTGTGTCAGATCGATGATCCGCACATCATCCAGCGGCATGATTGCTGTTGCGGGCGTCGTCATTGTCCCTCCCAACTCGCTCACATCGTGTGCGCGGCGTGGCCGTGCCTAGTCCTCAGAATCGAGGTCATAATCCATGCCAATATGCCCTGCGGCCTCGTACGCGGCATACTGCGCGTCAGAAAAGCCGAGCAGCTCCTTGTAGACGTACTCGTTGTCTTCGCCGAGCCGCGGTGGCCCCCAGCGGTGACGGCGGGGAGTGTTCTGCGCGCGCCACAGCGTACTCGTATACAAGTGTGTCCCCACCTCGGGCGCTATCAACTCCTCCCAGAAGCCGGTCGCGTTCATGTGCGGGTCCGAAAAGGCGTCCGATTCTGCCATCACTGTTCCCGCCGCGATACCGTGCGCCTGCAGCAGATTCATCACGTCAATGGCGTCCTGTGACACCGTCCATGTCAGCAGCTCCACGTCCAGTTCATCGTGATGTTCCTGCCGGCCCGCCAACGTCGCAAAGCGGCTGTCTGAGGCGAGGTCATCACGCTGCATCACTGTCCCGGCCAATGCGCGCCACGCCTCATCCGACTGCACACTGATGGCGATCCATCGGTCATCTCCCAGGCAGGGATAGACGCCCTGCGGGGCATACTGTGGATCGCGGTTGCCCTGATGCTCAGGCAGCCTCCCGTTCATGGAGTAGTCCATGAACTGATCACCCAGATAGGTCATGAAATTCTCGGCGGTGGACAGCTCGATGAATAGGCCTTTGCCGGTCTTGTCTCGGTACCGGAGGCCGGCCGAGAAGGCGAGTGCATTCGCCGCGCCGCCGGCGGCGTCCGCGGTGAGGGTGTTGCCCGTCATGCTCGGGTCCTCGCCCCGATACCCCATGAAGGAATAGTGGCCGACAACGGCGGCCATGTGGCTGCCGAATGTGCGGTAGTTCTCGTACGGGCCGTCTATGCCGAAGGCGGGCTGGCGAATCATGATGGCGCGCGGGTTGACCTTCTGCACCCGCTCCCACGTCACATTCACGCGGTCCATACTGATGGGCACATTGTTCTCCATGATGCCGTCAGAGATCTGCAGCAGGCGGTCAAGGACCTCCTGCCCCTCCGGCTGACGCAGATCGACGGTCATGCTCCGCTTGTTGCGGGCATGGGAATTGAAGGATGCCCAGCGGTTCCATGGCCGTTCTCCGGGGTCATGATTTGGGAACTGCGCTGACCCGCCGCCAAGGCTCGGCAAGCCCGGGTCAGGCCGCATAACCAGGCCGCGCGTTGTTGACGGGAAATGCTTGGTGGACTCAAGGCGGATGATTTCCGCGCCCCAGTCCGCCAACATCTGCGTCCCGTACGGTCCTGCCCACACCACGCAGAGATCGAGGATGCGAACGCCCTCAAGGGGCAGCCGACGTGATCCGGTGCTGACCATCGCTAAATGACCCCCTGACTCCTCAACTCGGCTATGTCGTCGTCGCTGATGTGAAGATCATTGCGCAAGATGTCATCTGTGTGCTCGCCCAGAAGGGGAGCGCGGCGGGGGGCCGGCACTCCGCCGCCATCGTCAAAGTGCAGCCTCATAGGATAGCCCGGGTAGGTGATTGTGCCCGTCGTCGGATGCTCGATCTCCTGAAAGAACTGCCGATGCTTGAGGTGCTCATCGTTATAGAGGTCATCGAAAGAATTGATCGGCCCGCCCAGCACGCCGTACTGCTGGCAGAGGGCTCGGATCTCCTTCTTGGTTCGTTCAAGCATCCACGGCACAATCACGGCGGTGGCCTCATCAAGCCGCTCCGGCGCAGACCGTGCGAGAGGTGTTGACCATTCCGGCGTTGAGAGCAAATCTCCCATGCCAACCATCTGCATCATGCGTGGGAACATGGCCGGGCCGGCCGTCGTCATGAAATAACCGTCCTGGCAGAGCCACGTCCCGGACCCGATTGCCCCTGACGGCCACGGGCGTGTTGAGTTGCCGCCGCCGTATTGGTAGCCCATCAAGTAGGACTGGCGTCGGTCGATTGCGCCCATCCAGACCGGCAGCGCGCCGATGTCCAGGTGGTCCCCCTCACCATGGGCATCGACGGAGAGGAGGTGGATTCCGGTGGCGGCGGCGGCGATTCCGCCCACCTGAAAGGAGGCGATATGCCCACCAAAGTTCAGCGGCTCGCGCTCCGGGTGGCCGGTGTTGATCATCGCCCCGCCCATCGCATATGTCGTGATATCCGTCGCCTCCCAGTCGCGGTAGGGACCGGTCTGTCCAAAGCTGCTGATGGATGTCATGATGAGGCGCGGGTTGACGCCCTTGAGCGTCTCATAGTCCAGTCCGAGCGCCGGCATGACGCGCGGACGGAAGCTCTGCACCAGCACGTCCGCATCCTTGACGAGGTCCAGCAGGATCTGCCGCCCACGCTCAGACTTGAGATTCAGAGTCATGGAGCGTTTGCCGAGGTTGATGTAGAGAAAGAGGCCGCTGCGCTCCGTGCCGGGTTGATCCTCATAGAACGGCGGCATGGCGCGCGCAGGGTCGCCGTCCGGCGGGCGTTCAATCTTGATGACGTCCGCGCCGTAATCGGCGAGCCGACGTGTTCCGAACGGCCCGGCAACGTGCCAGGTCAGATCGATGACCCGTACCCCGGACAGCGGCAGAACGGTGTTCGTGTGCCGCTCCGTCCCAATTTGGCTTGTCATGGACATGCCACGCATCCTCCCCAATGGATGCCGCATTATGGCACTTGCCGCCGCGCCGCGAAAGTATGCCACCTCATTCAGTCCATGTGAGACAGGAGGAGGTCCGCGCGTTTTGGCGACAGTGGTATACGCCGCCCGCGTCACATTCGTGCGATAGTAGGCGCATGGATGGTGTGTTGCTCGCGTTGATGCCCCTGCTCGGCTTTTTCGCCGGCGCAATTGGCGCTCTCATTGGCGCCGGGGGCGGGTTCATCGCCGTCCCCATCCTGCTTGCCGTCCTCCCCAATGAGAGCGCAGGCACCGTGACCGGCATGTCCCAATCCATGGTGCTGATGACATCACTCTCCTCAACGGTGGCCTATGTCCGGCAGAAGCGCATCGAGTATCGCTGGGCCGCAGTCATGGCCGCTGCCGGCATCCCCGGCATGGCAATCGGCGCGTTCATCGTCGAGCGGCTTGAGCGCGGCGCATTTGAGGTGGCCTTTGGTGTTGTCGCCCTCGTGCTGATGACGTATCTGGTGATTCGGCCGCTGCGCGGCCGCGCGGCGGCCAGGACGCTGGAGCAGTCTGAGGATTCGCGTGTCCCGCTCACCGCGCGGCGCGCCTGGCCGTTGGCGGGCATCGGATTCGTCACGGCCACCATGGGCGGGCTGCTGGGCGTCGGCGGCGGCATCGCCATGGTGCCCATCATTGTGCAGGTGTTCGTCTTTCCCGCCCACCTTGCCACGGCGACATCACAGCTCGTGATACTGATTACGAGTCCGGCCGCCATCATCACGCATCAGGCGAGCGCGCCGCTGCATGAGATGATTGCCCCGATTGTTCTGCTCGGCATCGGCGCGATCATCGGCGCGCAGGTGGGTGCGAGGGTTTCACGCAAGGTGAGCGCGCCCTGGATCGTGCGCATCCTTGCCATCGGTCTCGGCATCGTCGGTGTTGATCTTGTCTACAACGGACTGATCGACAGCGGTGTGACGCTCTGGTGATCGCTGCCCCCGTCGTCACTGCATCGTAAGCAGGCGCGGGTTACAATCGGGCAGGGCGTAGAGATAGCAGGGGGATGGGGGAGAGGAATCATGCAATACGACTACATCACCGTCGAGCGGGATGACCATGGCATCGTCACAATCACATTCAACGTTCCTGAAGCGTTGAATCCGTGGCTGATCCCGCTGATGGAGGAGATGACCGTTGAACTGGATCACATCGCGGCGAACCCGGATGATCGGGTTGTGATCTTCACCGGCGCGGGGCGGTCATTCTCGGCAGGTGGTGATGTGGGCCCCATGGCGGGCGCGGGCGGAGATCGCCCCATGCCGCACTTCATGAAAGAGAAAGAGAATCGACAGCGCGGCGGGTGGAATATACCCACCATGTCCGCGAGAGAGCGCATGGAAAACGAGATGCTGAACGGCCGGCGCATCCACATGCAGGTGTGGGAGATGGACAAGCCGACCATTGCCGCGGTTAACGGTGTGGCGGCGGGCGCCGGCTGTGATCTTGCGCTGGCATGTGACATCCGCCTCGCGAGCGTGAATGCCCGCTTCATCGAGGTCTATATCCGTCGAGGGCTGGTGCCGCTGGACGGCGGCGCGTTTTGGGCGCCCTACCTGCTGCCGCATGGCATCGCGATGGAGATGCTGCTTGCCGGAGAGGAACTCAAGGCGGATGATGCCCACCGACTTGGGCTGGTGAATCGCGTCTATGAGCCGGATGAGTTGATGCCGGCTGCGCAGGAGCTTGGGCGGAAGCTGGCGCGCGGCCCTGCCGTGACGCAGCAGCTGGTGAAACACATGGTGCGGGAGATTCATACGAAGGGCTATGGCGAGCATTGGCCGCTTGTGGATGCCGCGTCCCGCCACACGCGGGAGACGCACGACTACGATGAGGGCGTGCGCTCCTTCGTGGAGAAACGCCCGCCAGAATTCAAGGGCTACTGACCTGCCCCAAGGCGGACATGACGGCGGACACGAAGGTGGGCGCGGAGTGATGGCGGGCGAGAAGCGGGTCACGATCTATACGGATGGGGCGTGTGAGGGCAACCCGGGCCCGGGCGGCTATGGCATCGTGATGATGTATGACGGCCACCGGCGGGAACTCAGCGCCGGATATCGCCTCACCACGAATAATCGCATGGAGATTCTCGCCGTGATCCGTGCTCTTGAGGCGCTCACGGAGCGGTGCGCGGTAACCGTCCACAGTGATTCCCGCTATGTGATTGATGGCATCGAAAAGGGGTGGGCGGCCCGCTGGCGCGCCAACGGCTGGATGCGTGCCAAGCGGCAGGCAGCCATCAACCCGGACCTGTGGGGCAGGCTGCTTGAGCTGTGTGACGCGCATGATGTCACATTCAGATGGGTTCCCGGCCACTCCGGCATCGCCGAGAATGAACGGTGTGATCGCCTGGCAGTCCAGGCGGCGCGGAGCGCGAATCTGCAGATGGATGAGGCGTATGAGTCAGGCGCGTCGAAACCGTCGCGCCGGCCGATGATCTAGCCGTCCGCGCCGTGAGGCCTAGCCGCCCGAATCGGGGTCGTCAGAGCCAACGTTGGCGCGCCCGGACACGCCGCCAAGCGCCTTTTGGAGGGTGTCCCAAGCGAGGACGGCGCACTTGACGCGTGTGGGGTAGCGAGACGCGCCCTGCAGGGCGATGAGGTCCCCCATGACGGCCTCGTCAACAGGCTCTCCCTGGATCATCGCGCGAAAGGCGCGTGCGAGCTCGGCTGCCTGCTCGAGCGTGCGTCCGCGCACCGCCTCCGTCATCATCGAGGCGGATGACTGTGAGATGGAGCAGCCCTGCCCCACAAAGCCGATGTCCTCCAGTGATCCATCACGGATGCGCGCGGTGAGCCGCACCTCATCGCCGCAGACCGGGTTGAACTGCGTCAGATCGGCATCGGCGGTCTCCACCACCCGGTTATTCCTGGGAATCCGGTAGTGGTCCAGGATGAGGTCCCGGTACAGTTCATCAAATTGTGGTTCAGGCTCACGCCCTGTCAAAGAGCTCACCAGCCTTCTTGAGCGCATCGATAAGCCGATCAACGTCCTCATTCGTGTTGTAGACATAGAAGCTCGCGCGGGCGGTGGCGGGCACGCCCATGTGGCGCATCAACGGCTGGGCGCAGTGGTGGCCGGCCCGAATCTGCACGCCGTCCCAGTCCAGCGTTTGGGCGATGTCATGAGGGTGGATCGATTCAAGGGCGAATGAGACGACGCCGCCCCGGTCTTGCGCTTGGGGTGGGCCGTGCAGCGTGACCCCGTCACCGAGTGTCCGCATCTGCCGCAGCGCATAGTCCGTGATCTCTATCTCATGCTGGCGCACGGCATCCATGCCGAGCGCAGTGAGGTAGTCGATCGCTGCGCCGAAAGCGACAACATCGGCGAAGTTGGGCGTGCCGGCCTCGAATTTCAAGGGCGGGTCTTTCCAAGTAAAGCCATCCTCGCGCACTTCCATGATCATCTCGCCGCCGCCCAAGAACGGTGGCATCTCATCAAGCAGGGCACGCTTGCCGTACAGAACACCCACGCCGGTGGGGCCCAGCATCTTGTGCGATGAGAAGACATAAAAATCGGCGTCCATATCTTGGACATCGATGGCCATGTGCGGCGCGCCCTGCGCCCCGTCCACAATGGCGATGGCGCCAACGGCATGCGCACGCGTCACGAGTTCCTCGACGGGATTCACCGTCCCCAAGACGTTGGAGACATGCGTAAAGGACACGATCTTGGTGCGCTCCGTGATGAGCGTGTCAATCGATGAGAGATCGAGAAAACCGTCATCCGTGACGGGGATGAACCGGAGAATGGAGCCGCGCTCCTGGCAGATTATGTGCCACGGCACGATGTTGGAGTGGTGCTCCATGAGCGTGACGAGGACCTCATCGCCCTCGTTCAGGTTGGCGCGCCCCCACGCATACGCCAGCAGATTTAGAGATTCCGTCGTATTGCGCGTGAACACAATCTCGGTTTCAGAGGCGGCGTTGATGAATGAGGCGGTTTTCTCCCGCGCGCCCTCATAGGCGGCGGTGGATTCCTCAGACAATGTGTAGATGCCGCGGTGGACGTTGGCATTGGTGGTGCTGTAGAAATCGACGAGTGTGTCGATCACTTGACGCGGTTTCTGTGCCGTCGCCGTGCTGTCAAGGTAGGTGAGGGGGTTGCCATGGATGATCCGGGAGAGGATCGGAAAATCCCCCCGGATGGCGTCGATATCGAGTCTCGGTGAGCGGTCAGCCACGGAGAACAGCCCTGCGCGCTGCGGCAGCGCTACTGCGGCGCCGGCGCGACTGCGCTGCCGGCGCCGGACCGGATAAGATCATAGCCGTGCTCCTCAAGGTCATGGGCCAGCTCCGGCCCGCCTGACCTGACGATGACACCGTCCATCATCACGTGGACAGCATCCGGCTCAATGTAATTGAATATCCGCGTGTAGTGCGTGATGAGCAGGATGCCCATCTCCGCATGACGCAGTTGAGTGACACCGTGTGACACGGTGCGCAGCGCGTCAATGTCCAGGCCGGAGTCCGTCTCATCCAAGATGGCGAGGCTGGGGTCCAGAACGGCGAGCTGCAGGATCTCGCTCCGCTTCTTCTCCCCGCCTGAGAAACCGGAGTTGACGTAGCGCGTGGCGAATGAGCGGTCCATACCGAGCGCGTCCATCTTCTCATTCACCATCTGCCGGAATTGGACCAGCGGCATCTCCTCGTCACGGTGTGCGTTCACCATCTGCCGTAGGAAATTGATGAGGGTGACACCGGCAATCTCGACGGGATATTGGGAGGCCAGGAAGATGCCGTCAAGCGAGCGCTGATCCGGCAGATCCGCCGTGATGTTTTTGCCCTTGTAGAGGATGCGGCCGCCCGTCACGACATAGCGCGGGTTGCCCATGAGCGTGTTGGCGAGTGTGCTCTTGCCGGAGCCGTTCGGCCCCATGACGGTGTTCACCTTGCCGGTTGGAATCTCTAGATTGACGCCCTTGAGAATCTCCTTGCCGTCTACCGCGACGTGAAGATCCTCCACAACCATGATTGCATTGCCGTTCTTGCTTGACACGAAATAACGCTCCCTGCGCGTATACACGCTGCCTCGTCATTCTACGAAAGCCCGCCAACGCATGGCAAGCGGACGGGGGGTGTTGGGTGGGGTGGGCGCGTTAGCCTCCGCCGCCGCCTGAGAATCCCGGCTCCGTCATCTTGGCGGCATCCAGAATCTCCTCCAGCGCCGCCTCGCCCAGCTCCGTTGTGCGCAGCGCCACCTGCCGCACCGTCTCTCCTGTCTCAGATGCCTCATGCGCGATGGCGGCCGCGGCATCATAGCCGATAACGGGCGCGAGCGCCGTGCAGATCGCCAGCCCCTGCTCGACGGTCTCCGGCCCGCGCTGCGTCGCCACCAGTCCCTCGATGCACTGCGCGCGGAAATTGTTCGCCTCCGCCGCCAGCAGACTGATCGATTGCAGGAGGTTGTGCGCCGCAACCGGCATCATCACGTTCAACTCGAAATTGCTCCCCTGCGCATCGGCGATGGTAACGGTGACGTGATTGCCAATCACCTGTGCTGCCGCCTGCGCCACGGATTCCGCGATGACAGGATTGATCTTGCCCGGCATGATCGATGAGCCCGGCTGAACCTCCGGCAGCGCAAGCTCACCGAAACCGGCGCGCGGCCCGGAGCCGAGCCATCGCACATCATTCGCAATCTTCAACATGCTGACGGCGACCGTGTTCAGAACACCACTCGCCTCTGTCACGGCGTTCAGCGTGCTCTGCGCCTGAAAATGATTCTCCGTTTCTCGAACGGACAGGCCGGTGGCGGCGGCGAGCCGCTCACATACCATCCCGGCAAATTCGATGTCGCGCCCGATGCCGGTGCCGACGGCCGTCCCGCCAAGCGGCACCTCGCACAGCTCATCGACGGCGTGGCGCAGGCGGCGCGCCGCGCGCTCCATCTGCCCTGCATGGCCCAGAAATTCCTGCCCCAGCCGGATGGGGGTCGCGTCCTGCAGATGCGTGCGGCCCGTCTTGATGACATCCCAAAAGGCGGTTGACTTGTCCGCAAGCGCGCGCTGCAGGCGTTCCAAGGCCGGGATGAGTTCCGCGGCAATGCCGTGCGCGGCGGCAACCTGGATGGCCGTCGGGATAACGTCATTGGAGGACTGGCCACGGTTCACATGATCATTCGGGTGGACCATGCGGGAGCCGATCTCGCCGCCGAGGATCTGTGTGGCGCGGTTGGCGATAACCTCGTTCGCATTCATATTCGTGGAGGTTCCGGAGCCCGTCTGAAAGATATCCAGCACAAAGTGCGCGTCATGCTCGCCGTCCATCACCTCCTGCGCTGCCGTTCTGACCGCAGCGGCCATCTCCGGCGTGATACCCCCCAACTCCTCATTGACCTCCGCGGCGGAGCGCTTGATCAACGCCAGTGAGCTGATGAAACTGCGCGGGAAGCGCACGTCGCTGATGGGAAAGTTCCGGACGGCTCGTTGAGTCTGCGCCCCCCACAGGGCATCATCCGGCACCTCCATCTCCCCCATTGAGTCACGTTCGATGCGCATTGATGTTTTGTCCTCCGTTCTTTCAATGATTCATTCTACGGCAGGGATGAGAGACTCGCGTTCCCCGTTCAGCGTTGGACCTGCCACGCTCAGGAAGCCCTGATAGCGGCGCGCTGATAACAGAGCCCCGCCGGATTCACCGGCCGGCGTCCCCATAAGCTGCCGGGCATGGCGGGCCGCCTGAGACTCTCCTGGACTCGGCATGACCCGGTACATCTGCCGTACACGCCGCTCAAGGTCCTCGTCCGACTCAAAGTCTGCGACGGCTAGCAGGAATGGCAGCACGGCCGTTGCGATGATGTCCAGCGCCCGTCCGCGGCCGAGCAGGGCAGACGGGCGGCTTGTTCGCCCCTTTCCAAAGTCACGGCGTGATGACCAATATCCGTCAGAGGGGACGATGAGCAGGCTCGTCAGCCGCGCTGCGCCGTGTCGAGAGGCATCACCATCCATCAAGGCGCCTCGAAGCTCGTGCGGCAGTCCCGGCCCGGAAAACCACCGCCGCATCAGCTCAACCGCTGCAGCCATCCGCCGGACGGGGTGATTATCGGGCCGAACGCGAAAGACCTGCCATGATGCGGGCCCAAGAGATTCCAGCCCCGGATGGCGCGCCCATTCGGCCTCCGCCTCACGCTCAAAGGCATCACGCACTCCGGCGTCCGCCCCCTCAAAGAGGGCGAGCCTGCCCGCCGTGCCGCCCCTCTGTGACGGCAAGAGCCGCGCCGTTCCAAACAGCAGGCCCGTCAGCCGGGCAACGAGGTCCCTCTCACTGGGGGCGCCGATCGTCATGCCACGCAAGGTCTCTAGTGGCATGAGACGCGCAGTCTCCTGAAATGACGTCATATTGCGCGTATAGCCCAGTCCCCTGAACAGCGCCTCATACAGCGTCTGCTCGGCCCCGATGACGGTGAGCTCGCCCTCCATGGCGGCCGCCCGTTCCTCGAGGCGCGCGTCCCCCAGTGAATCGAGTTTTGACAGTGAATCGAGTGTGGATGCCATGCCGCGCCGGCGTGGCGCGCCCTGAGTCTGCCGAAGGGCATCCAGCCCATCTCCGGCGCTCGCGTCCGCCTGCCCGCCGCGGCCGCTCTCACGCCGCAACTCCAGCAGGGGCGCCTCGGCGACCTCCGTCATCCCCTGCGCGCTCTCAACAACATGCAGGATGACGCTGGCAAAGGCAGGGTTCGTATCATGCCCATGGGAGAACCAGTCCATCGCGCGAAGGTGCATCTCAACATCGCCGCGCACAATGCGAGGCCTCTGGCCGGGCGCGCTGACCTCAATCACCGCGCCGAGGAAATCAGGCCCATCCCCCGTATTCCGCGCGCCCGTTTGCAGAACGGAAATGTCCGCGCCTGCGATGGTTCTCAGCCGGTGGCTGCCATTTCCACCCCCCAGGGATTGCCAGGCATGACACAGGTCATTCTCACTCAACCAGACGGGCGCATTCTCAGCGATGCGCGATATGCGCGACAGAGACACGGGAGCAGCGGCACGGTGGCCTGTCCCGACCCAATAACCGGTTTCTGTGCGCGGCTCAGGGCGCCATGATGATATGCGGCGGCGGTTCCACCCCCGCGCGATACCATACGTGTGTTCAGCAACACTCATGCGTGAATTGCCGCTATGCCCGCGTCTGACCGTCTCCCATGATCGTCCACTTGTATGAGGTCAGTTCACGCAGGCCCATCGGCCCGCGCGCGTGCAGCTTGTTGGTGCTGATCGCCACCTCCGCGCCCAGCCCCAGCTGCGCGCCATCCGTGAACCGGCTGGACGCATTGACGATCACTGCCGCCGCATCCACCTCATCCAGAAAGCGGGCTGCATTAGAGTCATCCGCCGTCAAGATTGCCTCCGTGTGGCCGGATCCGTGCTCCGTGATGTGCTCCAGCGCCTCGTCAAGTGAATCGACAATCTTGACGGCCGCCGTCAGTGACAAGAATTCCCGCCCCCAATCATCCTCCACGGCTGCGATGACGCGCGTCGGCGGCTCCGGTCCGATCAGGGCGAGGGCGCGGCTGTCCGCATGCACCTCAACGCTGTCCTGTGCCCAGGCCGCGATGACTGCCGGCAGAACCTGTGGCGCAGAATGCGCATGAACGAGCAAGGTGTCCAGGGCATTGCAGACCGTCGGCCTCTGCACCTTGGCGTTGTAGGCGATGGCAACGGCCTGCTCAATATCCACGCTGGCATCAACATAGGTGTGACAGACGCCGATGCCGCCCGTCACGACGGGAATCCGCGCATTGTCCCGCACGAAGCGGATGAGTGTGTCACTGCCGCGCGGGATGAGCAGATCGATTCCGCCCTCATACGTCAGCATCTGCCCAACGATCGCCCTGTCCGTCGTCTCGATAATCTGGGCGGCATCCGTAGGCAGCCCGGCATCGTCCAGGGCCTCACGCACGATGCCCGCAAGCGTTGTCGATGAGTTGAACGCTTCCTTGCCGCCTCGCAGGATGACGGCGTTGCCGGACTTGATGCAGAGCGCGGCAATGTCAATCGTCACATTAGGACGGCTCTCATACACGGCCGCTATGACTCCTAGGGGGACACGCCGGCGGCAGACGCGCAGCCCATTGGGCAGGACGGACGCATCAAACTCCTCGCCAACGGGGTCCGGCAGGTGTATCGTGGCGCGCACATCCGCCGCCATCCCGTGAACGCGCTCCTCGTTCAGCAGGAGCCGATCCAGCAGCACGTCAGACAGCCCCTCTGCCTGCCCCGCCGCGTAGTCACGGGTGTTGGCGGCGATAATCTCATTGGCCCGGCTCTCCAGTAGGACAGCGACGCGTTCAAGCGCCTGATTCTTCTGCTCGGTTGTTGCCCGCGCGAGGAGGCGGCTCGCCGTGCGGGCCGCCTGCGCCTTTCTGACCAACTCGTCTGAAATGCCCGCCGTGTGTCGAGATGATTCTGTCAGTGTTGCCATCGTGACTTTCCCCAAGGATGTCCGTGAGACGCCGCCGCGTCCCGATGGGATTGTGCCCGTATTATCCCCAATGTAGTGTACACCGCGCTTTGGTTATAGCAGGGTCAGGTTATCGCGGTGGATCATCTCCTCCCCATGGTAGGCGCCGCCGGAGGAGTGCTCGTCATCAAAGTAGGCTCGCACCTCAGGGGAGTGGAGGCCGGCAAGGCGCCTCATGAGGCCGGCCGGATATGAGACTGCGCCCCGCGCCACGCCGGTCTCATCCGGCGTGAGAACCTCCACGATGTCGCCGGTCGTGAATTCTCCGCGCACCTCGCGCACGCCAACCGCGAGGAGGCTTGATGTGCCTCGCCGGAGCGCCCGCGCCGCCCCCTCATCAACGACAATGTGCCCGCGCACAAAGAGCGGCCCCAGAGACCGCCTCCGTGCATAGGGACGCCGCCGCCCCCATGCCGTAAAGCGCGTGCCGATCTCCTCGCCTCGCGCGGCGCGCAGAAGCGCATCCGGCGCCCGGCCGTTCGCAATGACGACGGATGTGCCCCATGATGTGGCATCCGCGGCGGCGCGCACCTTTGATGCCATGCCCCCCCGGCCCTGCTCGCCGGGCATCGTGGCCGCCATCGCCAGTGTGGTGTCCGTGACGCGATCCACATGTTGGAGAAGCTGCGCATGCGGGTTGGCGCGCGGATCGCTGTCATACAGGCCATCCTGATCCGTCAGGAGGATGAGCGTGTCTGCCGCCATGAGATTTGTGAGCGCTGCCGAGAGGGTATCGTTGTCGCCAAGCGTTTCACTCAACTCCTCGGAGGCGACAACATCGTTCTCATTGATGATTGGCACGACACCGAGGCTCAGCAGCTCGCGCAGCGTTCGGCGTATGTTGGCGGCTGAGCGTCCCACGGTGAAGTCTGAGCGGGTGATGAGAGCCTGTCCGACACTCAGCCCATGCTCCGCGAATGCGGCCTCCCATGAGCGCATGAGACGATGCTGCCCAATTGCGGCCAATGCCTGCAGCGTCGCGATGCCGCGCCCATTGCCCGCCACGCCGATGATGTCCCGTCCCAGTGCAATGGCCGCCGATGTCACGACAATCACCTGCGATTGCGCGGCCCTGATCTGCGCAATCTGCCCGGCAATGGACGCGAGAAGCCCCTCATCAAGATGATCGGTGCCTCCGGTTAGCACGCCGGTGCCAAGCTTGACAATGATCAGGTGATGCCGCGGCAGCGCCGCCTGCGCCTGCGAGCGTGCCGCAGTGTCATCAGTCATGATTATTCGTGTGTCCACGCCGGCGGTGTCCAGCGGCCAGAATCTGTGTGAACCGTGTGCGGGGTGTCGTTTTGAGCTCAAGAATCATTGTGACCACGTTCAGGGTGTCGTTTTGCGCCTAAACTCTTTGATGTGAGTCTTGTTCGGGATGTCGCTTAAGTATATGTGACCGGTGAGCATCATTCGTATCACGTCGCTTCAGTTGACCCACTTTCGGAATTATGCCTCGCTGACGCTTGAGCCGGCGGAGGGTGTCACGCTCGTGACGGGCCCGAATGGGCAGGGCAAGACGAACCTTCTTGAAGCCCTCTTTATGCTTGCAACCGGCCGCTCCCATCGCACCAACACGGACAGGGAGGTCATCGGCTGGAGCGCGTCTCAGGAGCCGATTCCCTACGCCAGGATTGCCGCCAATGTTATGAGCACGGATGACCGCGAGCTCTCCCTCGAGCTCGTGCTGCAGCTCGCGGCGCGCGGACAGGGTGGAGAACTGCTGCCAATCGAGGATAGGGCATCGGGCCCCGCCGGCCTCTCGGGCGGCACGCTTCAGAAAGGCTCCCGCGTCAACGGCGTGCGGCAACGCTCCGCCAGCAGGGTCGGCGATCTTGCCGTTGTGCTTGCCGGCCCGGAGGAGGTTGACCTGTTTTCCGGCCCGCCGGCGGATCGGCGCCGTGCGCTTGACTCAACAGCCCTGCAGACCAATGCGGCGTATGCGACCGGCATCAGACGGTATGAACGCCTTGTCACGCAGCGCAACGCCGCGCTCCGGGACGCGCGGGAGCGCGGGACCACGCAGCGGAGTGAGGATCTTCGCCTGTGGGAACGGGAGCTCATCGAGGCAGGGGCCTACATTGTGGACCATCGCACGGCCATGATCACCGCCCTGCAGAATGAGATGGTGGAGACGCACACTGAGTTTACGGGGAGCGCCGCCGGCCACATCGCGCTCCACTACCGGTCAACGATAAGCCTTGGGGATGCCGCATCAGACTCGCGGCAGGGATTCGCGCAGGAGCTTGAACGCTGCTGGGCGCGTGACCTGGCGACGGGAACCACCTCGGTCGGTCCGCACAGGGATGACCTTCGGGTGATGTCCGGGGACGTGGATCTGGGCGTATACGGCTCCCGCGGACAGCAGCGCACGGCCGCGCTTGCGCTGGTGACCGCGCAGGCATCCTACATCAGCCGGGTCTTGGGAGATGACCCCGTCATTCTCCTTGACGATCCCCTGTCTGAACTTGATGCTGAACGGCGTGAGAGGGTGCTGCGCCACTGCCTCCGGCCAGGGAGGCAGCTGTTCATCACGACGGCGGATACGGAATTGATTCCCGCCGATATCCGTGCCCACGCGGATGTGTTTACGGTGAACGACGGGGCTGTCACACGGATGAGCGCCCGATGATTCACTTGACCTTTTTGGTCAATCGGCGTAGCGTCGTCGTGTACGAATGGATGCCACGGACGGCATCACAATGGGAGGGTGTGTCATGACGAGAATCGTCAGCATTGAAGAGGCAGGAAACCGATTCAAAGACGGAATGCTCATCGCCACAACGGGCGGGAATGACCGTTCCTCCATGGCCTTGACGCGTGAGATTGTGCGGCGCGGCATCACCGATCTGACCCTTGTCTTCACGCCTGCCGGCGGTCTGCAGGGTGACATGCTCATCGGCGCAGGCGCCGTCAAGGCCATTGACACCGGCTCCCTCACCTTTGGCGAGCGCGGCTTTGCGCCCAACTACCGGCGTGTGGCCAAAGAAGGCGGCATCGCCGCCATGGACAGCACATGACCCGTCACACTCACAGGGCTCCAGGCTGGAGCCAACGGTGTGCCGTTCATCCCGTCCCGCGGTGTGATCGGCACTGATCTCGTCGCCCTCCACCCAAACTGGAAGATTATCGAAGACCCGTACAACGAAGGGCATGACATCCTTCTTGTGCCTGCAATCCGCCCTGACATCGCCATGATTCACGCCGCCAAGGCTGACCGCAACGGCAACGTTCTGGCGCCCGGCTATGAGGATCGAATGGTCGCGCAGGCAAGTGACAAGGTTCTCGTCACTGTGGAGGAGATTGTCGACTATGACCTCTCCGAGGACCCGCGCGGCGGATTCCTCATTCCGTGGCCATTTGTGAGCCTGGTTGTTCACGCGCCCAGCGGCTCGCATCCCGGCGGCATGGCGCCCTACTACGGCGCGGACAATGAGCACTTTGCGCGCTATATGGAGTCATCCAAGACGGCTGACGGTTTCGCCGCCTACCTGGATGAGTTCGTGCGGGGCCATTCCGAGGATGAGTACCGCGAGATGGTGACGCGCGTCGCCGTTCCGGCCTAAACAGCGACACGCCGGCGACGCCCCATGCCGTTTCAGTCAGACGACTACACGATCGGGGAGTTGATGGCCACCCGCATTGCGCGGGAGGTGCATGATGACACCTATGTGGGTTCGGGCGCGGCGTCGCCCGTGCCGATGGCGGGTGTCCTGCTGGCGCAGGAGACCCACGCGCCGGACATGATCTACATCGCCATCGGCGCGTCTGACCCTGCCCTCACCCCCATCAGCGGCAAGGAGACCTTTGACCTCGCACAGCGCGGCAAACTGGATATCTTCTTCCTTGGCGGGGCACAGATTGATGGGCATGGCAACATCAACCTGACGACGATCGGCGATCATGACAGGCCGGATGTCCGCCTCCCCGGCGCGGCCGGCTCAGGAATGCTCTACTTTATGACGAATCGCGTCATCCTGTTCCGCATGGAACACTCACCCCGCGTCTTTGTTGAGGACGTGGATTTCATCACATCCGCCGGCTCCAGCGGCGAGCGTGTGGAGCGCCCCGGCGGACCCTCCATGCTCATCACCAATATCTGCGTGATGATGTACGATCGGGACCAGAAACGTTTCGTGCTTGATTCCGTTCATCCCGGCGTCACCGTCGATGAGGTGGTCGAGAATACCGGGTTCGAGATCATCATCCCCGCTGAGGTGCCAACGACGCCGATCCCCACGCCTGAGCAGCTGCAGCTGCTGCGCGGGTCCATCAAGGACCGCGTTCGCGGGCAGTATCCGGGTTTCGTTGACTCCGGAGGATTTGGGGGATAAACAGCCCAAAAAGGTCTTGACGCTCCTGTGGCGTTAATTGACACTATGATATGGACGCGATGCGAACCACACGGGACGCGATGAGGGGCATGTATACGCATGCCCCTTTTGTTTATGTGACGAGAGGCAAATGCGAAAGCGGCGCCGCACTGCGGCGCCGCGTCGTTTAAGGGGGGTGGTCAGCATGGTCGCAACAGAAATCGCTGAGCGCGGAGTGGACCTGGGCGTGGAGGATGACGCGCCGGAATTCAAGCCCCTGCGGCGCGCCTATGGTTTTGAGGAAGTGGCCATCGTGCCCGGGCGTGTGACCCTCAATCCGGAGCAGACGGACATCAGCTTCAGCATGGGCAACCACGTCTTTGATCTGCCAATCCTGGCCGCCGCCATGGATGGGGTGGTTGACCCCACCTTTGCCGCCACCTATTCACGCCTCGGCGGCCTCGCTGTCCTCAACTTGGAGGGCGTTCATGGCCGATACCCGAACGCGGATGAGGTTCTCCAGGAGGTAGTCAACGCGCCCGCCGACTCCGTCACCGCTGAACTGCAGCGCATCTACTCCGCTCCCATCAAGGAGGAGCACATCGGCGCGACCATTGAACGAATGAAGGCGCTCGGCGCCACCGTTGCCGTGGCCGCCACCCCCGCCAATACCAAGCGGTTCATCGGGACGGTCGTTGAGGCGGGCGCGGACTTCTACGTCTGCCAATCCACCGTCACGACGGCGCGCCATATCTCATCGAGTCCCGTGGGACTCCACTTTGATGAGCTCGTGCGTGACATCCCCATCCCGGTGATTGTCGGCAACGTCGTCGGCTATCACCAGACTCTCGAGCTGCTGCAGACGGGCGTCGCCGGGATACTCGTTGGTGTTGGGCCGGGCGCGGCCTGCACCAGCCGTGAGGTGCTCGGCATCGGCGTGCCGCAGGTGACCGCCACCATTGAGACGGCCGCCGCGCGTGATGAGTACCACCGCCGCACCGGCCGCTATGTCCCCATCGTGACGGACGGCGGGATCCGCTCCGGCGGCGATCTCTGCAAGGCGCTTGTTTCCGGCGCGGATGCTGTCATGCTCGGGTCCATCTTTGCGGGAGCGGAGGAGGCGCCCGGCAAGGGCTACCACTGGGGAATGGCGACGCCGCATCCCGCCCTGCCGCGCGGCACACGCGTGCGCGTCGGCATCCGCGGACCGCTTGAGCGTCTTCTGTTCGGCCCGACTGACCGGACAGACGGTACGGAGAATCTTGCCGGGGCGATTCACACCGCCATGGGCATGTGCGGGGCGGAGACGATCCGTGATCTGCAGCGGGCAGAGATGATTGTCGCGCCCGCCATCAAGACGGAGGGCAAGCAGCTCCAACTCTCCGGGCAGGTCTAAGGCGTACGAACCGGCCCGTCGCGCCGGGAGGGGGACTCATGGATGATGCCCAGACGAGGCCGAGCCTGATTGATCGGCTTCGTGAACACCGCTGGGAGTCCCTGCTCCTCATCGGCGTCCCCATCGCAGCCGGCATTGTCCACCTGATCGTTCTCCTCATTGGCTACACTGTTGCGTGGGCCTCCGAAGGCGAGCCTATCTTTGTTCTGGGCGCCGTGAGCTCGCTCACGACGGCCCTCATCCTCGCAGCCCTACGCCCGTTTGCGCGGCGCGGCGGCCGCACACTGCTCAAGATGGCATGGGACTACTTGATAGTGGTTGCGCTTGTCCAGGCCGTGGTGGTCATCCTCGCAGGGCTGCTGTCCGATCTTGTGGATTCTCGCCTTTGGGACGTTGCCTTCCTCGGGCTTCTCAGCTTCCTGTATCTGCCCGTTGCCCTGTGGTTCGCGCGGCGCGCCTCCACCACGGGGCTGGTCTATTCCTATTTCCTCATCAATATCAGCGTGCTGTCGCTCGGCGCCCGGTCAGACGCGACGATGCTGGACTCGATTTTCTCGGCGGCAGAATCCGTGCTGCCGGACATGGGCGCGAGCGCCCTTTTCGCTCTGCTCACACTCGTCACATTCGCCTTTAGTTTCACCGCCGCCATCGTGGGGGTGTGGGCGCTCGCGAACTTTGACTCGTGGCGGCTGCCCAAGAAGATTGTGGCCGTCGTGGCAGTCTATGGATACAGGGCGTTCCTAGCCATCGGCGGAACCTTGCTCGTGTTTCTGATCTACGCACTGGATGCGAGTTCCGATGAGACGGCCGATCTGATAGCCGCCGGAGCGCTGCTTGCAGGCGCGCTCCTCCTCGGCTATCTGCTAGAGATCGTGCTCGTCTACCTCGTGCGTGACCGCCGGGAAGCCGGGACGGCGTAATCCCTCAACTAACGGGCGATTAACGAACGATAACGAGCGAACACTCCCCCGCCGCGATGGAGGGGTAGCGTGACTGTTAGTCGACGTTGGAGACGGTGAAGGTGAGTTTGCCGGCGGGGATGTCGATCTCAAACGTGTCGCCCGCCTTGCGGCCAATAAGCGCGCCGCCCACCGGAGATTCATTGGAGATGCGCCCCAATGCCGCGTCCGCCTCAGCCCGGCCGACAATGGTCCACCGCTCCTCTTGGCCGTCAGAATCCACCACAACGACGGTTGAGCCGACGCGGACCTGGCCGTCAGCCGATTTATTCTGGTCCTCAATGATGACGGCGCGCCGCACATTGTCCTCAAGCTGGCGAATACGCCCCTCAAGGAAGGCCTGCTCATTCTTGGCGGCGTCATACTGCGCGCTGTCCGTGATGTCACCAAGCTCCTTGGCGCGCTGAATCATCTCAGCGACCTCCGGCCTGCGCACAGTGCGGAGGTCTTCAAGCTCATCCTTCATGCGCTCAAGGCCTTCAGCGCTGATGTAGACGGTATTATCTGTAGACGCATTCTCTGTGGTCATGTGAATCTCCGATCTGGAAAGGTCTGCGCGCCCCCATTTGGCCGAACGGGATGCCCAAAGTCAAGACAGTGTACTAGTCTTCGCGCTATCCCGCTAGTGAATGGAGCACAATTCCGGTGGCAGCCTTCGGGAAAAAGTACGTCGATTTCGGCGGCAAACGCTCACCGGCCGCCGCCGCCTCCGTCATATCCGCCATGCTAACCGCCTGCAGCAGAAAGCCGGCATCCCCACCCCCGGCGCGCACAGCCGCAATGGTCTCCGCAGCGTCTCTCGGGTAGGATAGCCATCCCCTGCTCTCCGCCTGCTGTTGGTCTGCGCCCACGCCGTGCGTGAGCAGCACATCCAGGAAAACGCAGGGGGCGAGTCGGCTCCATGCATCCGATTCTCCTGACAGCAGCCCCTCAAAGATGCCGGGCTCCATGGGGCGGAGCAGGCGCAGGACATCCCCGGGCGGCTCCACAAGCGTCATGATTGGCGGATCAGCGCCATCGAGCATCGCCTCAGCGGCCTTTCGCGCCGCCGCGTCATCAGACAGGCCGGCAATCGAGACGTTTTCTGAGGTGAAATATGTCTCCACCTGCCGGGCCAGGCGCGCCCGCGCATCATCCGGCACATCGCGGAGCAGGCGGTGATACGGCAGGCTGAGCAGGCCAGGATCATCGATTGACGTGAGGGCTGTCATGATGAATCCTGCGGAATCGACGTCGTTGCCGTTCCGCCCACTAAGGTACTCGAGAGCCGTCTCATAGCGGTGATGGCCGTCTGCGATGAACAGCGGGCCTGTGACACTCTGTTGAATGGCTTCAACCTCGGCCGCAACAGATACGTGCCAAACGTCATAGGCGTCACCGGCCTGGTCTGTGAGTGAGGAGGCGGGCGGGCGGGTGACGATATCCGTGAGCAGACGCTGCAGTGTACCGTCTTGATCCTGATAGAGGGCTATGATCGGGCTGATATTCGCGTGGAGGGCATTCATCAGCATCAGGCGATCGCGCTTGGCAGCATCATGCGTGTGTTCATGCGGCAGGACGGAGCCGTGCTCCCATTCTGCCAACCTGACTGCCCCGACAACCTCGATGCGGCTGACTCTCCCGCCGCCGTGTGTGAAGGAGTGGCGAATGATATAGAATTGCGCGTCTGTATCGCGTTTGAGGATGCCATCTGATGTCCACTCACGCCATGTCCTAGCCGCGAAGTCATATGGAGAATCTGCATCAACGGCTGACGGCAGTTCGAGGCGGACCACATTGTGCGGGCTCGCCGCAAGGAGACGCTGCACGTCAGCAGGCGCGATGACGTCATAAGGAGGCGCGACGAGCGCATCCATGCCGCCCGCGCGAGCCGTATCGTATCGCCACGCGTGGAAGGGGCTGAATAGTGTCGCGTCAGTCATGCTAGGTAGCCTCCAGGATGCCGCCCGGGCTCTCAGTCTGTCGCAGCACACGCAGCAAGCCTGCAACCAGCTCAGGGAGCGCCGCGCCGGTTGGGGCGCGAATGATGATGTCACAGATGGGCGAGAGCGCCGTCTCCTCCGGGTTGATCTCAATCAACGTGGCGCCATTCAGCCGCCGTGCCACCTCCGGCAGGGCGGCGGCCGGGTAGACGACGGCCGATGTTCCGAGCAGCAGGACGCAATCACTCTGCGCGGCCTCCTCCTGGCAGCGCTGCAATACGTCCGGCGGAATCGGCTCACCGAACATGACCGTATCCGTCTTGAGGAGGCCCTCGCAATCCGGGCACCGTGGCGGCAGCTCATCGAGCGGGATTTCATCCTGCGTAAAGCGGCGGACGCACTCAATGCACCGGATCAACGTATGGTTGCCGTGTATCTCAGAGAGACTCTCGCTGCCGGCAGCCCGGTGGAGGTTATCGACATTCTGGGTAACAAGGTGCCGCAGGGCTCCCATGCGCTCAAGATCCGCGAGCGCATAGTGTCCCGGATTGGGCTGCGCCTCATTCAGGGCCGCGCGCATCTCCGGCATCTGGTCGCCCGTCAGCCGCTCCTCCCACCAAAGCCGTGGGTCATTGAGGAATCTCTTGTAGCCGAGGTTGTCCGGCTCGCCGTATTTGGTCCAGAGGCCGCCCGCGCCGCGAAAGGTGGGGATGCCGCTCTCAGCGGACATGCCCGCCCCGGCAAGCGCGGTGACGTACTGCGCCTCGATAATCGTGTTCGCCGCGTCCTCAATGGCTGCGCGGACATCGTCTGGCAGGGTCATGAAATTGAACTCCGTATGCGTTGTTCTAGTCGGTCTGTGTCCTCGCTCGATAGCGTGCGCCCTGTCATATAGTTGAACTCCGTATGCGTTGTTCTAGTCGGTCTGTGTCCTCGCTCGATAGCGTTCGTCCTGTCATGAGAGTGAGGCCTTTATGCGCTGTTCAAGACGGTCTGTGTCCTCGTTTGATAGATTAAAATACTTTGAATCGGGGTGGTGGAGGACGAGGGCGCTCACGGAGCCCTCAGGCTCCATCATCATCTCCTCCGTCAGCGCAACGCCGATTGTTTCTGCGGGCTTGAGCAGACGCCAAAGGATCTCCTGATCCTCAAGACGTGGGCAGGCCGGGTAGCCGAATGAGTACCGCTTACCGCGGTAATTCGCCCGGAAGAGGTCCGGCTTCGTGATGCCAGCGGGGTCTGCGAAGCCCCACATTGCGCGCATTCGCGCATGCAGCAGTTCCGCAAAGCCCTCGGCCCCCTCCAATGCCAATACCTGCAGGATGTGTGAATCGAGATACTCGCCGGCATCCTTCCATTCATCGGCGAGCGCCCTCACACCGGGGCCGACTGTTGTGACGAAGAGGCCAACGTAATCGGGCGCGCCGTCAGGGCGCACATAGTCAGCGAGGCTTAGCCCCTCACCGGCGGCCTGCCGGCCGAATTGCAGACGCTCCAGCGTCTCGCCGCCATCCGGTGAGAGGATAACGACATCATCACCCTCGCGTGCGGCGCGGAAAAAGCGGTAGACGGCGGAGGCGCGGATATCATCGCGTGATGCCATCTCGCGCTGTATGCGTCGTACGCGGTCATGCAGTTCGACGGCGCGGTCGACGCCATTTTCGAGGTCATCCAGGAACCTGCCCCGATAGCCAAGATGGCGGACATAGAGCATTGTCGGATTGATGTACGAAAAGACCTCATCAAGGTCAAAGTCAGGCAGTGTGTGCTCGCGGAGGTCCGGAGGTATGGGAGGCGCGGGGACCGGTGTGATGGTGGCTCTCTCGCGGCCGCTGTCCGGCGGCGTTGAGGCGCGAGCGGTGTCCTGCTCAGAGAGGAGCGCCGTCTGCGCGTCTAGATCGGCAGTGAGCTTTTCTCTATCCTGCGGTGATCGGATACGGTTCGCGAGGTCGAGTCCCGTCATGGCGTCTTGGGCATAGACGACGAGGCCGTCATATTCTGGGGCGATGCGCAGGCGCGTAAAGCGATTGCTGAGCGCCGCGCCGCCAACAAGGATGGGCACATCCACACCGGCCTCAGTAAAGTCACGCACCGTCTCCACCATCATCTGCGCGGATTTCACGAGTAGGCCGGAGAGGCCGATGATGTCAGGCTGATGCTCTCTGAATGCCTCAATCAGTTCACCGGGCGGCACCTTGATGCCGCGGTTGATCACGCGATATCCGTTGTTGGAGAGAATGATGTCAACGAGGTTCTTGCCGATGTCATGCACATCACCCTTGACCGTCGCGAGCAGAACGCGGCCGCGTGAACTGGATTCAGCGGATTCCATGTGGGGCTCAAGGTGCGCGACGGCCGCCTTCATGACCTCCGCAGACTCCAGTACCTCAGCGACAATAAGCTCATTGGCTGCGAAGAGTTTGCCAACCTCGTCCATGCCGGCCATGAGCGGGCCGTTGATGATGTCCAGGGGCGGGCGTTCCTGTAGGGCGATGTCCAGATCTGGCGCCATGCCCTCACGGGTTCCCTCAACAACACGCCTCGCGATGCGCTCATCCAGTGACAGGCCCTCCATCCGATCCGCGCCCTGTTCAGCGGCGGATGCGCGCCGCTCACGGAAATGCGCGGCAAAGGCGCCGATGGGGTCATCACCCCGCCAGAAGATGAGATCATCACACAGTGCGCGCTCCTCATCAGGGAGTGACGCGTACCGTACAAGGCCGCCCGTGTTCACGATGGCGCTGTCTAGACCTGCCTGCACGCAATGGAACAGCATGACGGCGTTCAGCGCCTCACGGCCCGCCTGTGGCAGTCCGAATGAGACGTTGGAAATCCCCAGTGTCGTCTTGGCGAGTGGGAGCCGCTGCTTGATGAGCCGGATGCCCTCAATCGTCTCCACCGCGGAGCCGATGTAGTTTTCATCGCCGGTGCCAACAGGGAATGTCAGCGGATCGAAGATGATATCCTCGCCGCGCAGGCCGTATTTCTCCGTCAGCAGCCGATAGGACCGCTCCGCGATCTCCAGCTTGCGTTCGCGTGTGATTGCCTGCGCCTGCTCTCTATCGTCATCGATGCAGCCGACAATGACGGCCGCGCCGTATTGGCGGACAAGCGGCGCAACAACGGCAAAGCGCTCCTCACCGTCCTCAAGATTGATGGAGTTGATGATGGACTTGCCCTGCGTGCGTTTCAGTGCCTCCTCAATGACGGCAACATCTGTTGAATCGATGACGATGGGCGCGCGCGTTTTGCGGGCGAGCCGCTCAAGAAACGCGATTATGTCCGCAATCTCATCGCGGTCAGGGTCTTGCAGACAAACATCGAGGGCGTGGGCGCCATTCCGTATCTGATCACGCCCAATCTCGGATGCCTCATCAAAATTGCCCTCAGCGATAAGCCGCTTGAAACGCCGGCTACCAAGGACGTTGGTGCGCTCGCCGATGAGTACGGGCCGCGTGTCGTCGTCGATCGTTAGGGTCTCGAGGCCGGAGACGACGGTCGCAGTTGGGGCGGCCGGCACGCGTGGTTGGCGATTCAGCACTACGCGCAGATCCGCTGAATATGCTCCGGCACTGTGCCGCAGCACCCACCGATGATGTTCACCCACCCGGCATCAATGAATGAGCTGAGTGATGCGGCCAGGCCGTCAGGGGTTTCATGATAGTTCCCATCCTCATCCGGCAGGCCCGCATTCGGGATGACAGCAACGGGGAACCGTGAGATCTGAGAGAGGGCACGGAGATGATCACGCATGAATTCCGGCCCCGTGGCACAGTTCATGCCGATCCAGAGCAGGTCTCGATGCGCGAATGACGTGTAGAACGCCTCGATATCTTGACCCGCCAACAGTGTGCCCATCGTCTCAATGGTGCATTGGATGGCGGAGGGGACATGGGTGCCGTGGTCGGCGTTGGCCTCGTCTATGCCCACAAGCCCCGCCTTGACGTTCAGCGCGTCCTGCGCGGTTTCAAGCAGCAAGACATCCGCGCCTCCTGCGATGAGCCCACGCGCTTGCACACGGTAATGCTCAACGAGCTCATCAAACGTGATGCCGCCCGTGACAGAGATGGAGCGTGTTGTTGGGCCCATTGCCCCGGCGACAAAGCGAGGGTGATCGGGCGTGGTAAAGTCATCCGCCGCGGCGCAAGCAATCTCCGCGCCCACACGGCTGATCTCCTCTGCGCGGTCGGCGAGTCCGTATTCGCCAAGCACGAGGGGTGTTGAGCCGAACGTGTTCGTCTCAATGATGTCCGCGCCGGCGTCCAGATATGCGCGGTGAATCCCGATTATGGCATCCTGCCGCGTGATATTCAGGAATTCGTTGCAGCCCTCAAGGTCAGGGCCGCCAAAATCCTCCTCGGTGAGGTTGAGCGCCTGAATGCATGTGCCCATGGCGCCATCCATCACAAGGACGCGCTCGGTTAGCGCGCCCCGCAGGCGCGCCGCACGGTTCTCTCTGTTCTCCATAGCCCTCATTATAGTGTGTACAATCAGGGAGCGGGGCTGTAGCTCAGTTGGGAGAGCGCTTCAATGGCATTGAAGAGGTCAGGGGTTCGACTCCCCTCAGCTCCACCACTGTTCTGAGCCGTGCCACCGGCATGACAGGCGCGGTCAAGATTGCGTATACTATGATACCTGCGCAGGCGTATAGCGCTCTGCGTAAGGTGGAGTCCATACCCTGATGAGGGGTAGCAAATCAGGAAGGAAGGTTCGGGATGGCAAAGCTGCAAGATGTGACCGAGAACGATTTCCAGAGTGAGGTTCTGGGCGCCGATAAGCCGGTGCTCGTGGATTTCTGGGCGCCCTGGTGCGGGCCCTGCAAGATTGTCTCCCCAATCGTTGAGGAGCTCGCTGAGGAGTACTCCGCCGAGATGGGCTTCACCAAGCTCAATGTGGACGAGGCGCCGAACATCGCCCTCAAGTACCAGGTGATGAGCATCCCGACACTCATCGTGTTCAAGGACGGCGAGCCGGTTGAGCAGGTCGTCGGCGCAATGCCCAAGAAGGCCATCAAGGATCGCCTCCTCTCCAAGGTGGTCTCCGTCTAGCATCAGCGGCTGAGCGAGCTTCTCGCGCAAGCGAGACCGCTTCATGCCTTCATGGTTGCGGAAATCAAGCGGGCGCCGTTTCCGATAGTATGTCGGGCGGCGCCCTCGTGTATGTGAAAATGCACACTGCGAGGTGAGAGTTGGATACGTACGACCTGATCATTCTGGGTGGGGGGCCAACCGGGGCCGCGGCGGGCTTGTATGGCACGCGCGCCCGCTTGAATACCCTGCTGATTGAACGCGGATTGGTGGGCGGCCAGCTCGCCGTCACCGAGGACGTGGAGAACTACCCCGGATTTGAACACATCCTCGGCCCGGAACTCGGCCAGAAACTGATGGATCATGCCGAGAAATTCGGCCTTCAGGTGCAGTATGCCGAGGTTGAAGACGTCGAGCTTGAGGGTGATTACAAGATCATCAAGACGGATGACGGTGAACTCCGCGCCAAGACGCTCGTCATCGCCACCGGTTCAATGCACAACAAACTTGAAGTCCCGGGTGAGGACGAGTTTTCAGGCCGTGGTGTCTCCTACTGCGCTGTGTGTGACGGCGCATTCTTCCGCGAGAAGGAGCTTGTGGTTGTCGGCGGCGGTGACGCCGCTGTTGAGGAGGGTGCATACCTGACACGGTTCGCGTCCAAGGTGACCATCATCCACCGGCGGGACGAGCTGCGCGCCCAGAAGATCCTGCAGGAACGCGCCTTCGCAAACGAGAAGATGGATTTCCTGTGGAATTCGACGGTGCAGGAAATCAAAGGCAATGGCCTCGTTGATACCCTGGTGCTCAAGGACGTCAAAGAGGACTCGGTCTCCGAGCGGTCAGTTGACGGGGTCTTCATCTATGTTGGCCTGACGCCGAATACGCAGTTTCTGAGGGGCAGGCTGCCGTCTGATGAGCAGGGCCACCTGCATGTGAATCTGAAGATGGAGACGCAGTTTCCCGGCGTGTTCGCGGCGGGTGATGTGCGCTCTCAGTCCGCCCGGCAGGTTGCGTCAGCTGTGGGTGACGGCGCAACAGCGGCGATCTTTGCGGAGAAGTACATCGCCGAGCATTCATAGGATGACCCCACGCTAACCCTCTGCCAGAGGGGGCGGGAGTTTTGGCTGGCGGTGGGCTCTGCTCCCGGCCTCCCATAGGGGGACGGGGGATGTGCGGCTGTTGACGGATTTGGTTTCCGGATCGCGCGGGAGTAGATGGTTCCCGGTGGGGCTCACGGGCTTCAACCCCGATGGGGGGCGGCCAGCGCCGTCCCCGGTGGGTTCGACTCCCTCCTACTCCCGCCACACCGGCCTCTTCGGCTACGCGCTGACCCCACTGTCATTCTGAGCGGAGCGGGGCAGCAACCACCCCCACTGTCATTCTGAGCGGAGCGGGGCAGCAACCACCCCCACTGTCATTCTGAGCGGAGCGGGGCAGCAACCACCCCCACTGTCATTCTGAGCGGAGCGAGGCAGCACCAATCCCCTACTGTCATTCTGAGCGGAGCGCGTTAGCGCGTAGCCGAAGAAACCCTCAAGCAGGTGGGCGCGAGGAGCGGTTTACGCCCCCAATTTCCCACGGAACACCTCTTTGGATTCTTCGCTGCGCTCAGAATGACATAGGTGGTGCTTGCGACTGTCATCGTGGTGCTTGCGACTGTCATCAGGGCATGGTGACACGATGACGAACGCCATCTACTCCGGTAGGCCGGCAGCCTGCCCGTTGGACGATACCGTGACCAGGCCGTCCCTTTCGAGGCCGCGCAGCAGTTCCCGCAGCCAGACCTCGTGATCTGTGGCGGAATAGCCGTCTCTCACAAGCGGCCCGAGCTCATCGAGGGTCACTGCAGCGGCGGTGTGGCGGCGCAGCGCCTGGATGACACGACCACGATAGTACCGGTTCGTGCCAACCCACCCGTTCTGGGACGGCCGGGGCCGCTCAGCGATCCTGAGGGTCGGCAGGGCAGCCGCAATCTCCGCGTAGGTTACCGTCGCGTGGCGCGCATCCTCAAACAGCGGGTGCGCGGCGCAGACATCATTCAGCGGGCAGGCACCGCAGGCGGGGCGGCGTGATGTGCAGACCATTGCGCCAAGGTCCATCAGCCCCTGGTGCCAGGCAGACGCGCGGGCGCCATCACTCGGAACCGCTGCCTCTGCGAGCGCCCAGCCGGCGTCGGCATCAATGTCATCACGCCCAACAAGCGCCCGGCCGAGGACGCGCCGGATGTTGGTGTCCATGACAGCAGCACGGCGCCGCCAGGCGAAGCAGGCGATTGCGGCCGCGGTGTAGCGGCCGATGCCGGGCAGGGTCTGCAGGACCGCCGGGTCGCGCGGCACAATCCCACCGTGCTGCTCCATGATCGCGCGCGCCGCTCTCTGCAGGTTGATCGCGCGGCGGTTGTAGCCCATGCCGCTCCATGCGCGGATGACGTCGGCTGGAGAGGCATTCGCGAGGGATTCCATGCTCGGGAACCGTTCAAGGAACGCCGGCCACGTCTTGAGGACGCGGGCCACGCCGGTCTGTTGCAGCATGAATTCCGAAACAACAGTGTGGTACGGATTGTCCGTCACTCGCCACGGCAGATCCCGCCCGTAGGCGCGGTACCATTTCAGCAGGCGCCGTCGCAGCCCGGTCAGCGTGGGGCTAGCCATACCCGAGGTCGTGCAGGTGATCCTCTGAGAAGCCGAGGTGGTGCGCCAGCTCATGGAGCACCGTTTTGCGGATCTCCTCGACGGTTTCGTCGGGCGGGAGACGCAGCGCCTCGATGGGTTTCTGAAAGATGGTGATCTTGTCCGGCGCCACCATGTCATAGCCGATGCGGTCAACGAGGGGGATGCCCTCGTACAGGCCGAGCAGGCCGGCCCTATCGCTGATCTCGTTGTCCTCCATCTGCTGCCGAGACGGCCAGTCCTGAATGATGATGGCAACGTTGTCCAGCCCGGCCTCAATCTGCGGCGGCAGTGAGTCCAGCGCCCGTTCTACCAGACCCTCAAAGACGTGTGCGTCCATGTGTAGACGATACCATTGCCATGAGGGTGACATGGCGCGCCGCTCGTGCAAAAGTGCTATCGTGAATGCGCTGGTATCTGCGCAAGCGTATAGGTTTCCGCCGCGAGAAGGCGATGGCGAGGCGTGTTCTCCTAAAGGAGTGGTGCAATGACAGAGGGGCAGACGATACCCAAGCCGGTTCCGACGCCGGATCAGGTGACAGAGCCGTTTTGGGAGGCGACCAAGGAAGGGCGGCTGATGATTCAGCGGTGTCGCACCTGCGCCAACCGGTTCTTCTACCCTCGTGAGCGCTGCCCCGGCTGCCTGTCCGATGACCTTGAGTGGATGACCGTCAGCGGCAGAGGCCGCATCTATAGCTTTATCGTTGTGCGGCAGCCCGGCCATCCCGGTTTCAATGAGGATGTGCCGTATATCTATGCGGTCATCACGCTGGATGAGGACGTCCGGATGAATGGCAACGTCAATGGCATCCCTATTGAGGACGTTGAGATCGATATGCCTGTCGAGGTGTACTTTGAGGAGCGCGGTGACCAGATGCTGCCGCAGTGGAAGCCGGTGGGCGCCGCAGACCCGTCTTAGCCCTGCCCCTCACGCTAAATCCTCCCGCAGCGGGGGGAAGAGGGGAGAGCCTGCGCCGCTTAGGGTGCGCTGTGCGCCACGGTATAGCGTTGTATGACCGCGACGAACGCGTCTCCGTACTGCTCCATCTTGGTTGTCCCCACGCCGGAGATGCGACCGAAATCTGCGGGTGTGCGAGGGAACCGGGCGGCCATCTGCTTGAGTGAGGCATCACTGAAGATGACAAAGGCGGGGACGTCCCGCTCATCCGCCAGCCGGCGCCGCAGCGTGCGCAGCTCCTCAAAGAGTTCGGCATCAAACGGTATATCGGGCGCCGCCGAGCCCCCGGACCGGGAGGGCTGCGGCCGAGATTGGGGCGTGTTGGTGTCGATTGGTCGTGGCAGGGACACGGGGCTGCGTGTGCGCAGCAGGCCTCGCCCCGCCTCTGTCACCGTCAGGATCGGAAACGCCTCCCCCTCTGTGCGCAGCAATCCACGCGACATGAGGTGGCCGATGATTTCCCGCAGCTGCTCCGCGCCATACTCCCGGGCGATGCCGTGCACGGACAGCGTGTCGTGTCTGAGTTCACGAACTCGTTTGCCGCGCCCGCCTCGCAGCACCTGGATGATGTGTGCCGCCCCAAAACGCTCACCGGTGCGAATGACGGCGGAAAGAATCTTCTGCGAGATTTCGGTCGCGTCGAATTCCTCGCGAGGATTCAGGCAGACATCGCATGCGCCACAGTTCTGCTCGGGCAGCTCCTCGCCGAAATAGCGCAGCAGGTAGCGACGGCGGCAGTCTGCCAACTGCGCATAGTCAACCATGCGGGAGAGCTGCTCACGGGCGATGCGTTGTTCTGCCGCATCGTTCATCTGATTGATGAAATAGTCCTGCTTGGCCTTGTCCGCATAGGCGTAGAACAAGACACAATCCGCTGGCAGGCCGTCCCGCCCCGCGCGCCCCGTCTCCTGGTAATACCCCTCCACCGATTTCGGCATGCTGTCATGGATAACGAGACGGACGTCCGGCTTATCGATTCCCATGCCGAATGCGATCGTGGCGACGACCACGGAGATGCGGTCCCGCTGAAAATCCTCCTGCGTGCGGCGTCGCGTGGCAGGGTCAAGGCCAGCATGGTAGGCGCGCGCGTTGATGCCCCGATCAGAGAGGCCGGCCGCCAGATTCTCGGTCTCCTGCTGCGTGGCGCAGTAGATGATGGCGGACTGCCCACTGCGTGCCTCAAGGAGGGACAGCGTCGCACCCCACGCCTCGCTCTTGGGCCGCACCGTGTAGGTGAGATTGCCGCGGTTGAAACTCGAGACAAAGACGCGGCCATTCTGCAGGCCAAGTTGGCTGATAATGTCGTTCCGCACGCGCCCTGTCGCAGTAGCCGTCAGGGCAATGACTGGTGTTGATGCGAACTCATCACGCAACCAACGCAGATTGCGGTAATCGGGGCGGAAATCATGGCCCCATTCAGAGATGCAGTGCGCCTCATCGACGGCTATCAGCGTGATGCCGATCTGTCGTAGGAAATTGCGGAACCCGTCCCGGGCGAGGCGTTCCGGCGCGGCGTAGAGCAGTGCGAGCTCGCCGTTCCGCGCCGCGCTGGTTACCTGCCATGCCTCCTCCTCAGTCAGGGTACTGTTGATGTACCCGGCCGGGATGCCGGACTCATTCAGCGCATCCACCTGATCCTTCATCAGCGCGATCAGCGGAGAGATGACGAGAGTCGTGCCGCCCAGCATCAGGGCCGGCAGTTGGTAGCAGAGTGATTTCCCGCCGCCGGTTGGCATGAGGACCAGGCTGTCCTGCCCGGCCAGAACCGTGTTGATGATCTCCGATTGCAATGGCAAGAACTCATCGAAACCGAAACGCGTCTTGAGGATGGCGCGCGCTATCTCCGCTGTCGTCATGGCGTGGCAGCCGCTCAGTATGCCAGACTCGTCAGCGGTAGAATCTCAGGTGTGACGCTGCCGTCCTCGATGGTGAGAATCGCCACGTGTCCCGGCTCACGGATATTGCGCGGGAGGGCGGGGCTGCCCGGATTGACAATCAAGACGCCGGATGGCGCCCTCTCCACGTGCGCCACGTGGGTATCGCCACAGACGATGACATCGACAGGGCCGCCGAAGTTGCGCTCCATGAGGGCCTCCGTCGTGGTCCAGGGTATGTCCGCCGGGAGCGGGAACCCGTGGATGAGGCCGATGCGCGTGCCGTCCGCCTCGAATACATGGGCGTGTTTGACGCGGGGATCATCGTCAGGGAATGGAGGGCGAAAACCATCGCCATCGCCGTTGCCACGCGCGCCGATGACGGGGGCGATGGTTTCCAGCCAGTCCAGCACATCAATGATATGCATGTCACCAGCATGCATGACGAGGTCGACATCTTCCAGGAGATCAAACACCTCGCCCGGCAGCTTGTCACCCGCCTCAGGCACATGAGTATCAGAAATCAACCCAACCCGCATCACCCCTCAATCATACCGCGAGACCGGAGCGAAGTGGGGAGGCCTCTCCCAATCCCTTCCCCCTCATACGCCCGTCCCACCCCTCCATGCCCCGTCCCGCTCCTCATGCCCCAGTCCTCCCTCCATGCCCCCGTCCCGCCCCTCCATGCCCCCCGCATGCCTCATGCCCCCGTCCCGCCCTCCATTCCCGCGCATGCCTCATGCCCCCGTCCCACCCCTCCATGTCCGCGCATCCCTCATGCCCCCGTCCCACCCCTCCATGTCCGCGCATCCCTCATGCCCCAGTCCCGCCCTCCATTCCCGCCCCCTTCCCCTCATTCCCGCGAAAGCGGGAATCCAGCGATGTGCGTAGTGGGGCGGAGCACGCGCCCTAACCTGTCATTCTGAGCGGAGCGCGATAGCGCGGAGCCGAAGAATCTCGCAAGGTGATGGGGAC
Source organism: Dehalococcoidia bacterium (assembly GCA_965214725.1). Taxonomy (GTDB): domain Bacteria; phylum Chloroflexota; class Dehalococcoidia; order UBA6926; family UBA6926; genus VXMO01. Next base: position 1,299,904 of record OZ243973.1, read on the forward strand.
GGCAAGTGGACTGCGCGAGTCACCCCGGCTGCAGGGCCGCCTATTAGATTCCTCGGCTGCGCTCGGAATGACAGAGAAGGGGGAATGACAGGCAAAGGGGGATGACAGGTAAGGGGAAGGCCAGACAAGTGGACTGCGCGAGTCACGTTCCGCTTAGGGCGGCTCGCGGGATTCTTCGCTGCGCTCAGAATGACATAGTAGTCTCCTCCATGCCCGCGCATCCCTCATGCCCCCGTCCCGCCCCTCCATTCCCGCCCTCTTCCCCTCATTCCCGCGAAAGCGGGAATCCAGCGATGTTCGTGGTGGAAAGGAGCACACGCCCTAACCTGTCATTCTGAGCGGAGCGCGATAGCGCGGAGCCGCGGAGCCGAAGAATCTCGCAAGGTGATGGGGACGGCAAGTGGACTGCGCCATGCACGTTGTCCGTGGGGCGGCTCGCGGGATTCTTCGCTGCGCTCAGAATGACAGAGGGGGGGGGGGGGGGGGGGGGGGTAGGAGTCGAGCGGGCCTGCCGGTGGGCGATTCCGCGCCCCGTCTTGGGTGCTGTCCACTGGCCAGGTCCGAGGCGTTTCGGCGCTGCGCGCCGAGGGATGGATTCGGGCCTTCGCCAGAATGACGGGCAGCGACCCCGTCCCCCGCCAGGGTGACAGCAACCTGCCGTGACAGCGATTCGTCCAACAAGTAGCGAGTCTTACGCGGTGAGGCGGGATTCCCAGTCAAGTGCGGCCTTTAGCTGCGCGTCAGTGATCTCATAATCGTCCAGGATTGATCGCCGTGTTTCACCGGCGGTGACGTATTCGTGCAGCGTTGCCGTGGGTATGCGTGTTCCGGCAACGCACGGAGAGCCGAACTGGATTTTGGGATTCAGCCAGACGTGCTTAATGGGCTCCCACCATTCTGGCGCGTCCCCCTCGGATCCATAGCGCAAGTTGCCCACAGGGATAATGTGCTCACGCAGAATATCAAAGGCGCCTTGACCCGCCCGGCTTGGGTTTAACAGGCGCGCATCCAGTTCCGAGAATATGTCGCCCCCGCCCTGCCACAACGCCGCCGATGCGAACGGTTTCTCCGCGCCGGTGTGCTCTTTCAACCATTGCTCGGCCTTGCGGATTGCGGGCCAGGACACCCCACTCGCGCGCAGGGCAGAGATGACGCGCATTGAGATTAGCCCATCAAAGTTGATAAAGACATAGCGAGCCGCCACGCCACTGTATTCGGCATCGCCGACGCCCTTGCGAACCCAACGCGCAATTGTGCGCGAGTCGGCCGTAAGCCCGACATCAGGTGGCGTCGTGACCGCGATATACTTGGCGGCGTCTTGTGGTGTGTAGATGCCCACGTAAGGACCGGCCGATGGCCGCGCAGTCGCCGATGTCATCATCCCTCCCTACCCCCGGGCTGTGTGGTCATGAGACGCCATTGACGATAGTACCATCGGCTACGGCACGATGATGCCGCCGGGGGTGGTGCTGCCTGATTGGTAGTTGGGTGGGGGCGGGTCTTGTCCTTGCGGCGGCGGGCTTGCCGGTGGTGTGGTGTTGGGCGCGCCGTCTGTTGCCGGGCCCTCAGCGGGTGGCAGGACGCGTGTGATCCAGTGGGTCAGGTCTTGCATTTCTGTGGGTGTAATCTCGTGCTGCGCGCCGTCGTATTCGTTGTAGATGACGTCCCCGTAACCCCATGCGCGCAGCTGCGCGTCGGCGGTGCGGCCGCGGTCGATTGGCACCACCGGGTCCTGGCTGCCATGACCGATGAAGATGGGCTGCGTCCGATCGTCAGGCAGTTGCGCGGCAAGTTCCTCCATGTCCTGGATGGATGCGCTGAGCGCGCCGATCCCGGCGAATAGGTCCGGGCGCGGCAGGCCGAATCGGTACGCAAGGCCGCCGCCCTGCGAGAACCCGATGATCAGGACGCTGGCGGCTTGGAGCCGATACGGCTCACGCACCTCCTCGACAAAGGCCCCAAATGCCTCCTCTGTGCGTTGCGCCTCCTCCGGGTCATTGAATCCGCCCGGCGTTGTCCAACCGAAACCGACCTGTCCCCCGCCGATGTCCAGCGGTATCGGCCCGTTCGGGCAGAGATAGACATAGCCGGTCTGGCTGATTGCCGGGGCGAGGCCTGCCAGGTCATACATGCTCGCGCCGAATCCGTGAACGAGGATGATGACGGGGTAGGCGCGTGATTCGTCATAGCCCGTCGGCGTGATGCTGACGTAGTCGAGGGCGCTCCCCTGATTCGCTGTCCCCTCCATGTGCTGCCCCCCTTTCTCAGGCGCGACGGCGTTCCGCGCGGCGGACGCGGGATGCCAACAATCGAGCCAGCAGCAGAGCGCCGCGCAGCCCGCTATCATCGCCCATCTCCGTCACCTCATAACGCACGGTGCGATTCTGCAGCTTCAATGCGCGTTCCCGCGCGATGCTGATGCCGTGCTGCACGTAGCCATCCTGCGCGCGCGCAAGCCCCCCGCCCATGACGACCAGCTCCGGGTTGAAGATGTTGACGATGTTGGCGAGGCCGATGCCGAGGGCGTTGCTTGCCTCATCCACCACGGCCCGCGCGAGGGCATCATCCTGCTCGGCGGCGTCGAACACGTCACGCGCTGTAATGCTCTCCGTGCCGCCGTGCTTCGTTTTTTCAGTGAGGATGGAATCCCCGCCGGCCTCGATGCGTGTCCGTGCCATGCGCGCCACAGCTGTGCCGGATGCCATCGTCTCAAGGCAGCCGTATTTGCCGCACGGGCACTGAATGCCGCGATCCAGACTGATGGTCATGTGTCCGAATTCGCCCGCTGCGCCGGCGATGCCTCTCAGCACCGTGCCGCCGGATATGATGCCGGCGCCGATGCCGGTGCTGATGGTGAGATAGATCATCTCACTCGTGCCACGCCCCACACCCATCTGGTGAACCGCATAGGCGGCGGCGGTGGCGTCATTCTCAATTTCGATGGGGATATTCAGGCGCTCCCTCAGGGCGTCTGCCATGGCAAAATCACGCATGAGTGGGACGTTGGGGGATTCCACAACCACGCCGGTTGCCGTATCGACCGTCCCGGCGCAGGCGATGACCCCGGCCACGATCTCTCCGTCCGCTTTGGCGATGAGTTCATTGGCGGACTCCACAATACCGTCAACAAAGACGTGCGGCTCTGAACGCGCAGGGGAGGAGAAAGCGGTCCGGCGCATGGGGCCGCGTGGCCGTCTGGCGATGGCAACCCGCGTCTGTGTGCCACCCACGTCAACGCCTAGCAAATAGGGGGTGGGCATAATCGTGCGGTTCTCGCTATTCCCGTGCTGTGGTGACGGCCATCACGCTTGGCCGCGCCCGCTGCTGAGCCTTTCTGCCGTCTGCGCGAAGGGATTATGGCGACCCGGACGGGATTTGAACCCGTGATCTCTGCCGTGACAGGGCAGTATGTTAAGCCAGACTACACCACCGGGCCGTGCTTGCTCATGCTACGAATGCGTTAGAGCGGTGTCAAGAAGAGAGAGGCTGCCGCCCGCGTTCGCGCCACCGAATTTTCCTGCCCGAGCACCTCAAGCGTGACGAAGAGCGGCGGGGCCGCCGTCCGTCCCGTTGCGGCGACGCGAATGGCGCCGAACAGCTTGCGGCCGGATGTGCCAAGCTCCTCAACGAGTGTCCTGAGGCACGCCTCGATAGCCTCATGATTCCACGGTTGAAGCTCCTCCATGGCGTTGGCGGCGGCGTTCAGCCAATCACAGACGGTCTGGGAATCATCCGGCAGCGGGACGCCCCACAGATCATCGCCCGCGTCCGCCATGCGCTTTATCGCCTTGTCTCCCATGCCGGCCCAGATGAGCGCGGGCGGGAAGGAAACCCCGTCAACGAAGAAGAAATCGCACAGGTCAGGCATTTCACTGAGCACGCGCGCGCGATCCTGTGAGAGCGCGGCGGCATTCCGCGCGAGTGATTCATCGAGCGGCCGGGGAATCTCGGGCGGCAGGCCGGCCTCCAGGAATGGCAGCGCCGCCCCGATAAACGCCTCCGGCGGCATCTCACGGACATACACGCCATTCAGCCATTCCAGCTTCTCCCGATCGAACATCGCCGGCGATGCTGAGACGCGTTCGAGCGAGAAACCGGCTACCAACTCATCGCGCGTCATCTGTGTCGTCTTGTCATCCAGTGACCACCCCAGCAGGGCGAGAAAGTTCAGCATCGCCTCCGGCAGAAACCCCTCATCGCGATAATCGAGGAGGGACACGGAGCCGTGCCGCTTGGAGAGCTTGGTACGGTCTGCGCCAAGGATAAGGGGCAGATGAGCAAAGACGGGGGGCGTATACCCGAGGGCGGCGTAGATCATGACGTGGCGCGGCGCGGATGATATCCACTCATCGCCGCGAATCACGTGCGTGATGGACATGGCGACGTCATCCACCACGTTGGCGAGGTGATACGTCGGAAAACCGTCCGACTTGAGGATAACGAAGTCATCGATCAGGCGGTTCTCCCATGAGACGTCGCCGCGAATGATGTCCAGGAACGTCGTTCGTCCGCTGAGTGGTGTCTTGAAACGCACAACGCGCCGCGCGCCGCTCTCGGCCTCCTCACTTGCCCGCTCCTCCGCGCTCAGATTGCGGCACCGCCGATCATAGCCGGTGGGCACGCTGCGTTTCTGCTGAGCGGCGCGGAGGGTATCCAGCCTCTCCGGTGAGCAGTAGCAATAGTAGGCTGCGTCCAGCTCAATCAGCCGTTCCGCCGCCGCGCCGTAGTGGTTGAGTCGCTCTGACTGCACGTATGGCCCGTAGGGTCCGCCGATGTCCGGGCCCTCATCCCACTCGATTCCGAGCCAGCGCAGGGAATCGAGTATGCGCTCCTCACTGCCGGGGATGCGCCGCTCCTGATCTGTATCCTCAATGCGTACAGCAAATGCGCCGCCCGTGCTCCGCGCAAAGAGCCACGCGAACAGGGCGCTGCGAATGTTGCCGACGTGCGGATCACCCGTCGGGCTTGGCGCATAGCGTGTGCGTGTAGGCATGTCAGCGTCTGCCATGCATCCATCTTAGCGCAGGGACTCGATCAGCTGCGCCTCCGGCGTTCCGGCGGTGAGGTCTGCCAGGCAGGCGGAGAGGTCGTCGGCGAGCGGCGACTGTATCCGGAGGGTTTCTGCAGTGTCCGGGTGCGTGAATGTGAGGCTGCGCGCGTGCAGGAAAAGGCGCGGGACAGGATCACGGCTCCCTCGCGCATAGATGACGTCACCGGCAACAGGATGCCGCAGCGAGGCGAAATGCACGCGAATCTGGTGGGGGCGCCCCGTCTGCGGCTGCGCCTCAACCAGCGTGGAGCCGCTGCGGAGATGGGCAAGCACGCGATAGCGCGTGAGGGCGGGACGACCCGCCACGACAACTGCCATGCGCTGCCTGTTGTTCGGGTCACGCCCCAGCGCGGCCTCAATGGCGCCCACGGGCGGCTCCATGATTCCGCGCAGCAGGGCGATGTAGACCTTTTCGACGCTCCGGGACTGAAATTGGCGTGACAACGCCGTATGCGCCGCATTCGTTTTGGCGACCAGCATCACGCCGGATGTGTCCTTGTCCAGCCGATGGACGATGCCTGGTCTTTCATCGCCGCCAATGGTGGACAGGGGGCCGTCCCGCCCAAGCAGAGCGTTCACAATTGTGCCAGTGGGGTGGCCGGGACCGGGATGCACGGCCACGCCAGGCGGCTTGTCAATTGCGAGGATGTGATCATCTTCAAAGAGGATGCGCAATGGGGAGCGCTCCACGGCGACGCCGGTGTCGGGCGTAGCCGCTAAATCGCCATCAATCGTGATGATGTCTCCGGGCTCTATGGCGTGCCCTCGCTTGCGCGGCCGCTCCCCGTTTACGGTGACGCGCCCCTCTTGGATCAGCCGCCCGATAAGCGAGCGAGACACGGCCTCCAGCGTGGACGCCACGTAGCGATCAAGCCGTTGATTCTCCGCGTCAGGCGGGACGGTCAGTCGCGTCTGCATCAGTCATCTCTCGTCCCTCGTCCCACGCCTCCCCCTCAGCGAGGGAGGGTTGTGAAGAAGGAATGCCCTCATCATGGTCAGGGGAAGGGGTCTCAAAGGCTCTGTTCTTTGAGCGGTTCATCAAGACGTATGCGGCGAGCGCGAATAGGCCAACTGTTAGGGCGGAATCCGCGATGTTGAACGTCGGAAAATAGTAGTCGCTCCACACGCGCACACTGATGAAATCAACGACGGCGCCCCTCAGGAGCCTGTCTGTGAGGTTTCCGAGCGCGCCGCCCAGGAGCAGGGCGAGCGAGTAGCGGAGCAGCGCGCTTTCGCGTCCGTTGGCGCGGTAGTAGAAGAGGACGCCAAGGATGCCGATCAGGCTGACCAAGATGAGGAACTCTGTCTGCCCGCGCAGCATCCCGAAGGCGCTGCCGCTGTTGGTCACATAGGTGAGCCGCAGGATGCCGTCATCGGGTATCGACTCAAATAGACGCAGGTTGGTGACGATGAGCAGTTTGGTGGCCTGATCAATGATGAAGATGAGAAACGTCAGGGTCGCGAAGGGCAGGAAATGAGCGCCGAATGTCTTGGGGGAGCCGGCGGGCGGGCCGCTGTCCTCTACCACCAGATCTTGCGCCCCATTTCCGCCTCGAGCTCCTCAAGTGGACGCGTCCACAGGCCGGTGGACAGGTATTTCCATCCGCCGTCCGCGAACAGGCAGACAATGTTGCCGTGATCCATCCGATCCGCGAGGCGCTGCGCGCATGCCAGCACGGCGCCGGATGAGATTCCCGCAAAGATGCTCTCAACCTGCAGCAGTTCACGCGTCTTCTCGAATGACTCGCGTGACGTGATGATGAATTGCCCGTCCAGCACCGTCGTGTCCAAGATGGGCGGGATGAATCCGTCCTCGAGGGAACGCAGCCCTTGGATGCGCTCCTCCGGGTGTGGGACGACGGCGATGACGCGCGCATCCGGGTTGTGCTCCTTGAGACGCCGCCCAACACCCGTCAGTGTGCCGCCCGTCCCAAGCCCTGCCACAAACACGTCAACGTCCGGCAGCTGGTTGATGATTTCCTCACCGGTTCCGTCATAGTGGGCGCGAGGGTTCGCCTCGTTGCCGTATTGGTACAGCATGACGTACTTGTGCGGCTCCTGACCTGCCATCTCCTGCGCCATCTCAATTGCCCCGTTCGTGCCGAGACGGCCCTCGCTGAAGACGACGCTCGCCCCGAACGATTCGATGAGCGCTTGCCGCTCCTCCGTCACATTGTCAGGCAAGACAACCGTGACGTTGTAGCCCTTGTAGCGGGCAACCATGGCGAGCGAGACGCCGGTGTTGCCGCTGGAGGGCTCTAGAATGGTGCGACCGTCACCCAGCACACCGTCCCGTTCCGCGTTTTCCACCATGAGGAAGGCGATGCGGTCCTTGACGCTGCCGGTAGGGTTCTGCCCCTCCAGCTTGGCAAAGAGACGCACACCGGGCTTGGGCTGAAGCCGCCTCAGTTCAACAAGAGGCGTTCCGCCAATGGTGTCCAATATGCTGCCGGTCATAGTCTCTCTAGTCTAGCGCGTCTAGGCGAAAGAATTGGCATCGCCCGGACTTGGCCGCAAAATTCTGGTCAGACCACGTCCATCAAAACGCTGGAGACAACAGGAATTACGAGCCAGCCAGTCCCTTCAGACGCGACGCGTTCAAGCCGCGGAGATGATCAGCCCAGTCCGGCTCCCCGCGCCCTGAGTTCTCGAAAAGCGGAGGCAAGCGTATCGATACAGCGAGCGGGGAAATCAGTACTGATGCGCGCAGGAGCGCCCCATCTCTTTGTCTACCCCGCGAAGACGTCCCCTACGGGTGTCGAGAATTGCGGCAGGACGTCCATGCCGGTGAGGGTGTCCGTTTCGCGGAGGGTGACGGTGGGCTGTCCGGGGCGGTACACCTCAATCATCTTGGTCTCCGGCCACACGACCCAGACGAGGCGGACGCCGGCGTTAATCCACATGGCGGCTTTGCCCGCAACCTCCCGCGACGTATCACTCGGTGAGACAACTTCCGCGACGATGTCCGGGACAACATCAGTTATTCGGCTAACGTCCGAATCATGGGGCAGGCGATCGAACGCATAGTACCCTATGTCTGGAGCAAGAATCGTGTCGGGTTCGCGTTCAATCCGTACACCGGAATCTGTACCCATCACACGCCCTGCCCCCACCTTTTCAAGGGCGGACAACAGGAGATGCCCCAATTTCATCGCAATAAATCCGTGACCAGGTGAAGTAGGCATCGTCTTACAAAATACCCCCCGAATAAGCTCCCCACGCTCCCCGCGGGCGTCCATCTCCAGCAGCTCATCCGCCGTGATGGGGCGTGTACCGAGAACCGTCAGCTCCTGCTGCGTTGTGGTCGCCATGCCATCCTCCGCCGTCTATACGAGGGAACGAAACTCTCCTGTCGTGTCACTCCATCGCGGGCATGCCGCAGAACGCCTCGTAGTCGATGAGCTCGGTCACCGTCGGGTTCTCGCCGCAGGCCGGGCAGCCGGGGTCCTTGCGGATCTTGACGGTGCGCATGTCCATGTCCAAGGCATCGACCATGAGCAGGCGGTTCACCAGAGGCTTGCCGACGCCGAGGATGAGCTTGATGGCCTCCGTGGCCATGAGGGAGCCGACGATGCCGGGCAAGACGCCGAGGACGCCCGCCTCCGCGCAGGAGGGCACCATGCCGGGGGGCGGCGGAGCGGGGTAGAGGCAGCGGTAGCAGCCCTGCTCGGGCAGGAACGTCGTCACCTGCCCGTCAAACATGAAGATGGAGCCGTGCACCACCGGCTTGTTCATCAGGACGCCGAGGTCATTGATCAGGTAACGTGTTGGGAAGTTGTCTGTCCCATCAATCAGGATGTCAAACTCCTCCGCGATCTCCATGGCGTTCTCAGAGTTGATGTGACGGGGAATCTTGACGACCTCCGCGTCCGGGTTGATCGCGCGGATCGTATCCTCTGCGGACTCAACCTTGGGGCGGCCGATGTCGTCAATGCCGTGCAGCAGCTGCCGGTGCAGGTTCGTGATGTCAACGTCATCGAAATCGACGATGCCGAGTTTGCCGACGCCGGCGGCGGCGAGGTACATGGCGAGCGGCGAGCCGAGCCCGCCGGCGCCAACGAGCAGCACGCTTGCGTCCATCAATTTGCGCTGTCCCGTGCTGCCCACCTGCGGCATGATGATGTGTCGGCTAAAGCGCTGCACCTGTTGAGGCGTAAGCGTGCGGGGCGCTGTGCTGGCGCCATTGGCTGTGGCCGCTGTGCCGTTGGCCGTCGTCGTTGTGGTAGTGGTCGTCGTCACTGTCGTCATCGTCGAAGTCTCCCGTAATCCCTGTCCCTCTATCCCGAGCCGGGCGCCCCCGCGAAAGCGAGAAACCAACCCGGTTCATACGCCACGTCTAGAAAGACAGTATAGGGGAAAGGCGGGCGGGTGGGTGGTGGCATAACCTAGGTAGGAACGATCTTCGACTAGTTTGCATCGTTCGTGAGTGCTATTCGTCTTCGTCGTCATCGACCAGATTCGAGTCCTGCGGGAATCCCCATTGCTCCCTAATTTTCTCAGAGACGACTCTCCCACGCTCTGCGATAAATTCTCGATAATCTGTGACACTCTTATTGGGCCGCTCGAGAATATCTATGCAGATATCATTGATGAAGAATGGCTCATAGGCTTGGTAAAGATTATCGCCATGGGTATTCCTAACGTCATTGACTTGGTTGGCGGGGTCCATTTTGCTCCAACGACCGTTGGTTTCCGGGGTAACGGGCATTATGTTGAGAGCAACGTCATGATTGAGTCCACTGTTTTCCCATCCCGCAATATACTGTTCGCAGAATGCCTTGGGAAAGATATGATGTAACTCTGCGGATGCGATTGCGCCATCAGGTCCGCCCACAAGAGTGTCGTTCAGAGGGTCCCTCGGAACCCCACGACTCTGCAATAAAGTGATGAGCTTGCCCACTGCGCTCGACGCACCAACCTTATCTAATAGTTGAATGCGAACGTCTTCCAACCACGCAGGCTCAGATGCGTCCCCCTCCCGTATCCACTTGGCGAGGCCATCAGCGTCCTCCTTTTGAATTCGGGGTTGAGATTGGACGTAACGTTGTGCTAGTAGTGTTGCAACGAACCATTTCTCAATGCGTCTCTCCCAATCTCGTCGCTCGATGCGATTGTGGGCGAATACTCTCGTTATTTCCCCCAACGCTATGGCCATTGGCGGTAGTTGTGCAGGGTAGGCTACTAGGTCACGCGATTTGTCCAGAGCGGCCCCAAACTTCTCTGAAAGGAATGCCGCAGCGGACTCCAAACCATCTATAGCCTGTTGATGGTACTTGTCGTAGTTGTCTCGCTTGATTGTCGTTGGTAGTTTAACAAGTTTCGCATTTTGATTGTCCATCAAGGCTATAGTCTGCAGAAAACGTTCCCCCGAAGGATCGATCTTTGACAGATACTGAGGGGACCTGTCTCCAAAACTCTCCAGCGTTTCCCGGAGATTGATACCGTTGGCGTAAAGTACGGCTACCGTTATCTCCACTGGCGTAAGGCGCGACCCTGTTGTGTTCAGCGTTTCGAAGACTCTTGTAATGGCATCAACAGACATATCCCAGTCCAGAACCGTAACAGGCACGGTGGGGCCGTCCCCCAACTTGAAGTGTGGTGCAATGAGCAAGTCCATGAACGATGAGCGCTCCGGAAACTCTTGGACGTATTTGCTCTTGGCATGCGCGAACTGTGTGTCATCCGTAAGGTAAGGTGTCCAGAAGAGGTGGTTGCTTAGCTGAGACTCCGGATGGGCGACTTTGGGCCTTCCCCTTATGTAGCGCTCCTCCTCGTCCAAATTGTCTGCGAAACTCTGTACTGCATGGTCGTCGGCGTAATCCAGCGCTTCGCGTGTCGCCTCTCTCCATATCTCTTCCAAGTTGAGGAAATAGTGAGATGTTCCGAGCCCATAGTAAAGCGCGAGACCCGCGGTGATGCGTTGCTGCCCGTCCAGCACGTAAGCTCTTAGCTGACGCAAATCCCCGTCCTCTTCAAGTCCTTCGAAGAGTCGAGGTGACAGATACAAAGTCTCCGAGGATTCCAGGGTGAGGAACGAGCCAATTGGATAGCCCTTGCGTACGGAATCATAGAGCCTCAACACTTGAGGCCTTCTCCATTTCCACTCGCGCTGAAACTCGGGTAACCTGAGTTCCCCTCGCTGAGCACCCCGCACTAGATCCCGAAACTTGGCCTGCTCTGCTTTCATCCCACCCCCACAGTTCTGTGAACAATCTTACAGTATTCCCGGCACCTTGCCCGCCAATGATTCAAAGATTGATTGAAAAGGGAAATCGCTCGCAGAAACCGCAGCAGAATTGAGCAAGAGCCTCTGGCGCGCCTGGCAGGATTCGAACCCGCGACCCTCGGTTCCGAAGACCGATGCTCTATTCCACTGAGCTACAGGCGCGCGCGTATCGGCTCACTCACTCCACTCTAGTATCCATCGTATCGCTGTTTGACGCCAAACACTCCGCGTTCTTTGGGCCGGTTGCCTAGTTCGCCGCGAATGGCCGGGGCGGCCGCGACTCTTGGCAGGCTCAGGACGGGCGGTGTGGTTGTGGGGACTCCGATGGATTCCCGCTTTCGCGGGAATGAGGGAAAAAGGGGCGGGAACGAGGGAAAGAAAGAGAGTAGGAGTGAGGGGAGGAAGCGGGCGGGAACGCGGGGACGAAGGGGGTGGGAATGAGGAGAAAAAGGGGGCCGGAATTGGGGGGGGAGGCGCGTAAAGAGAGGCATCGCCCACACTGCTGTGTGAGCGATGCCTCTTTACTTTGCCGCGTTCTCTGTGCGGGCGGCTCGTACTCGTGTCCGGCCTGGTTGGCCGGCGCGCGGTTGAGCTGCTCCGCTAGCTGTCATCCTCCAGCAGGTAGGTATGCGCGTGGCGGTAGAAGTTGCCGTATGACTGTGACGGCACCGTTGGCATCACGCCGCGCACCTTGTCTGAGTAGACGGGGATGGCCTTCTGGAACCCGCCAAGCGTGCGGACCTGATCACGCAGGATGATCTCTCCTGCCTGCCATGCGAGTTCGCGCCGCTGCTCCCGGTCAAGCTCAACTGACTGGGCGTCAATCAGCCTGTCCAGTTCAGGGTTGGAGTACTGCCCGTAGTTCCGGCCTGAGCCGGTGTAGAAGTACTCATACAGGATGAAGTCCGGGTCAAAGCCGCCGATCCAGCCGGCGTGGCCGCCGAGATCGAAATCACCGGCGTTCATGCGTGTGTAGTAGTTGCCGGTTTCCGTCTCGCCGCTCTCGATGTTGATGCCGACGTCGTTCAAGTCCTCGAGGACGGTTGGCGCGTACACACCGTAGAAGGGGGCGTAGACAAGGGTGCCGCTCAGTTCGCCGGGTGCGTAGCCTGCGTCTGCCAGGATCTGTCGGGCGCGTTCCTTGTTCGCCTCAGGGTCACTGTAATCGTGACCGGTGATGGCCTGCAGCCTCTCTTCCGGCAGTGCGAAGTAGCTGCCAGGCAGGAACGGTCCGCCTGTGCCGGGCTCGATCCAGTCATTGTAGCCAAGCTTGATGAGTCGGTTGCGGTCGATAGCCAGGCTGATGGCGTTACGCACCTCTGGTGTGTTCCACGGCTCCCGGGTGAAATTCGGGATGACGGAGAACATCATGCCGGGATGCACGGCGGAAGACCAGCTCTGGCAGACACTGCATTCACGGAGCAGGGTATCCGCGTTGGCGCCGTTCCATGCGCCGGCGCTGCCGCCAATGTGGAGGCGGCCTGAACGGAGGCCGGCAACCTGCGCTTGGTTCGTGAGGATCAGAATCTCGATTGAGTCAAGGTACGGGAACGGCTGATCCCAGTAATCGGTCTTGCGCTCCATGACCATCTTCTCGCCGGGGATCCAGTCACCCACCACGAAGGGGCCGGTGCCAATTGGCGGGTCTTCACGCATCTTGTTCGGGTCGTCTGCATACAGATGACTGGGCTTGATGACGTGATAGGGCAGGGCGATCACTTCCACGAGCGATGGCTTGGGACGCTCCAGATGGAAGACGGCTGTCAGGTCATCCGCGCATGTCACGTCCGTGAGGGACGCGAAGTGTGCTGAGCGGGGGTTCCGGAGCAGGCCGTCCCCTGTGCGGAGTGTGTCATACGCCCATTCAACGTCTGCGCAGGTGAAGGCAACGCCGTCTGAAAATTCGATGCCGTCACGCAGGTTGAATGTCCAGCTTAGGCCGTCCGATGCCTGCTGCCAGTCGGTGGCAAGGTCTTGTGTGAGGGTCCAATAGGCGCCCGCGCTAAAATCTTCCTTGGTGCCCCAATCTTGCTTGGAGACGAGCATGTTGCCGACGGGGTGGCCGTAGTGCGGGGCGCTGCCGGCTGCCTCTTCCCAGTTGCTGAATGTGGGGCCTTCAGACGTTGTTGCGATGATGAGCGTCCCACCGCGGCGCGCGTCCGGGTCAATCGGCACGCCGCTAACGGAGTGGGTCATCATCTCGTCTTCCATATCGTCAGCGTCATCGTCCATGGATGAGTCGCCTGATGTGTCCTCGCTGGTATCAGCAGAGGTGTCATCTTCAGACTCGGATGTGGTGCCGCACGCGGAGGCAACCACCAGAAAAACGGTAGCCACCAATGCGATCAGCAGAAACGTAATGCGGTTCATGTAAACCCGCCTCCTCCCAGCGTGTCCGACCAGACAATGTCAATACTAGACGATAATGAACCGATTATGGAAAAACGTCAATGCATCGTGGTGCAAGGGTGTTTGTTCCTAAGGAATCTCGGGACGAATGGAGGAGAAGAGGGGGCGGGAGAGAGGTTGACTACATGGACTCCGGCGCGCTCATGCCCATCAGCATCAGCGCGTTTCGCAGGACAACACCCGCCGCCTGTGTGAGCCGCAGGCGCGCCACGGTGATGTGAGGCTCCTCACCGAGAACACGGTGCCTTGTATAGAAATCATGGAAGGCTGTGGCGAGTTCATAGGCGTAGTGGGGCAGGTGGTGCGGCTCCAGCGTGCGCGCCGCTAGTTCAACCACCTCCTCGAAGCGCAGCATGGTGCGCGCCAGCTGGAGCTCTGATTCCTCTGTCAGCGCATCAAAGTCAGCCTCGTGCGTCATATCATCGGGATCGATGCCGCTGTCCGAGGCGTTGCGGAGGATGGAGGAGATGCGGGCGAAGGCGTATTGAATGTAATAGACGGGGTTGTCCGGCGCCTCTTTCTTTGCAAGGTCGAGATCGAAATCCATCTGAGAATCGGCGGAGCGGGACAGGAAGAAATAGCGGCAGGCATCCGGGCCGACCTCGCTGATCAACTCATCGAGCGTGATGATGTCGCCGGTTCTTTTGGATACGCGCACAACATCATCGCCACGTTTCAGGGTGACAAGCTGAACAAGGATGAATTGCAGGCGGTCCGGGTCAACGCCCAACGCCTGGACGACGGCCTTCATGCGCGGCAGATGTCCTTGGTGGTCCGCTCCCCATACGTTGACCACACGGTCAAAGCTGCGCCCAATGAACTTGTCAAAGTGGTAGGCGATGTCAGAGGCGAAGTAGGTGGGCGCGCCCGTCTGCCGGACCAGTACGCTGTCGCGCTCATCCCCCAACGCGGTGCCGGTGAACCAGACCGCGCCCTCGCGCTCAGCCGTGTATCCGTTCACCCGGACCTGCTCAATCGCCCTTTCGTAGGTGCCGTCCGCGAAGAGGGAGCGTTCACTGAACCAGCGGTCGAATCGGACGTTGATGCGCTCCAAGTCATCACGGATGGAATCAATGATGCCCGCCATGCCGATCTCGCCGAGTTCGCGGGCGGATTCGGGCCCCTCCACAAACCGCTCGCCATGCTCCGCTGCCAATTCCTGGCCGAGCTCGATGAGATATGCGCCGTGGTAGCCCTCCGTCGGGAAATCCGCGTCGCGTCCAAGCGCCTCCAGATAGCGGGCGTGGAGGGACTCAAAGAAATTGTCCATCTGACTGCCGGCATCGTTCACATAGTATTCGCGCTGAACGGTGTGGCCGGTGGCCTCCAGCAGGTTGGCGACGGCGCTGCCCTGAATTGCTCCACGGCCATGGCCGACGTGGACGGGGCCGGTTGGGTTCACACTAACGAATTCGACCTGGACGGTGACGCCGGCGCCGCTTGCGCTTTGGCCGAATGTGTCGCCTGCAGCGAGGATATTTCCCGTCTGGCGCATGATCCAGCGGGGGTCCAGGGCGAAATTGACGAAACCGGGCGGGGCGATGGTCACAGAGGCGATTTCATCCTGATCTGGCAGCCGGTCGCGCAGAATCTCCGCGATGGCGAGCGGGGACATGCGTGCAGAGCGCGCCATCTTGAGCGGCAGGCTGGAGGCGTAATCGCCATGGTCTTGATTCTGGGGGCGCTCAACCGCCGGGTCCTGCCGTTCAAGGGCTGGGAGCGCGCCGTCCGCCTGCGCGCGGCGCAGCGCCTCAGAGAGCATGTCGGAGATCGTGTCTTTAATCATGAGCGGATTATAAGTATGCCACCTCTGTTCGTCATTCGGCGCGTGTTGTGCGCTCCGCTAACGGGAATTGCGTCTAGCCGCTCTCCGCTGTGTCCGTGGCGCGTGCCCAGAATCGTTGCAGTTCGTCTCTGAGGGGAGCGTGCTGCTCGTCCGTGAGGTCTGCATCCACAGCCGCAACGTCCAGCGCGTGGCGGCGAGCCTCCTCAATCAGCGGCAGGTCAGCAAAGGTGGCGACTTGCAGGTCAGGCACCCCGCTCTGTCGCGTGCCGAGCAGTTCACCGGCGCCGCGCAGCTGGAGGTCGGCCTCTGCGACCTTGAAACCGTCCCGTGTGTCCTCCATAACGTCCAGACGCCTCTTGACCTCCTCGGTCTCCGATTCGCTAATCAGGATGCAGTAACTTGTTGCTGTGCCCCGGCCGACGCGGCCACGATACTGGTGGAGTTGGGATAGTCCGAAACGGTCTGCGCCGTCAATCATCATCACCGTCGCATTCGGCACATCGATGCCCACCTCCACCACCGCGGTGGAGACGAGCACATCAATGTCTCCGCTATGCAAGTCATCCATGACGCGCTCCTTCTCGGCGGGGCGCATCCGGCCATGGAGCAGGCCGACGTTCAGATCAGGAAAGACGTCACGTGCGAGCCGCTCATGTTCCGCGACGGCCGCCTTTGCCGCCACGGTCTCAGATTCCTCCACCAGCGGGCAGATGATGAATGATTGCCGCCCCTCTGCTGCCTCCTTGCGAATGAAACCGTATGCCCGCTCCCGCTCATGGGGCGGGACGATGGCGGTGCGAATCTCGGGCCTCCCCGGTGGCATCTGCCTGATTGTCGATACGTCGAGATCGCCGTAGATGGCAAGCGCCATCGTGCGTGGAATCGGCGTCGCAGTCATAACGAGGAGGTGGGGGGCGAACCCCTTGTTGCGCAGGGAGGCCCGCTGCTCAACGCCAAATCTGTGCTGCTCGTCAACCACGGCCAGACCCAGGCTGCTGAACGTGACACCCTCCTGAATGAGGGCGTGCGTGCCGATCACGATATCGACATCGCCCCGCGCGATCAGGCTGTGGAGCTGTGATTTCGTCTTGGCGGTCATGCTGCCCGTGAGACGGGCGATGCGGAGCGGCCTGTCCGGCAGGATGCCGCTGAATCCGTGATAGGGATTTCCGTCATGTGCCTCACGGTTTCCGTGGCTGAAAACGCCCGTCAGTGTGCGGAAATGCTGCTCCGCCAAGACCTCGGTCGGCGCCATCAGCGCGCCCTGGAAGCCGTTGGCGGCCGCCGTGACGAGCGCTAAGGCGGCCACAACCGTTTTGCCGCTGCCGACGTCGCCCTGCAGGAGCCGCATCATCGGCGCGCTCTGGCCCATGTCCGTGAGGATTTCCTCGACGACGTGGTCCTGATCGGCAGTGAGAGTGAACGGCAGCGCGCTCAGAACGTTCGTGGTTGCCGCATCGCTTCGCGGGATGGGCGCGCCGAGTTCTCTCTGCTGCGCGCGCCGCCGCCGGAGCAGGCCAAGCTGCAAGAGAAAGAGTTCATCAAAGGCCAACCGTCGCCGTGCCCGTTCATCATCAGCAAGGCTGGATGGCCGATGAATCAGCCCGAGCGCCTCACGCAGATTGGGCAGGCGGGCCGCCCGAATGACATCGTCGGGCAGGAACTCCTGCACGAGGGGCAGCGCCTTGTCCGCCGCCGGGCCAATCAGCCGCCGCATTCCGCCCTGCGTCACACCCTTCGTGAGCGGATAAATGGGCACCAAGTCGCCCGCGTTCAGCCGCTCTCCTGCTCCAAGCTGCTCATACGTGTCAACGTGGAATTGGGCTCGGTTCCGGTAGGTTCCCAGCCGGCCCGTCATCAGGATGCGCGAGCCCCTCTTGAGGTTCTTGGTGGCCCACGGATTGCCGAACCAGACGGCGCTGATGTGCGCCGTGGCATCACTTACGGTCGCCTCAAGCCGGGAAATCTGGCGGCGCGCCGTGTACCCGCCGCCGCCGATCCGTTCAACACGCCCGGCAATGGCAGCCAACTCTCCATAGGGGAGGTGCGTGATCGGAGACACGGTCAGGTAGCGGCGTGGAAATGCCCACAACGCATCGCGATACGTCTCAACCCCCAACTTCTTGAGCGCGCCTTTCATGCGTGCCGGCGCGTCAAGAGGATCATCGAGCGACTGAACGGGAGCTGTCTTTGGCGCGGCGCGTTGGGGCGCGCGGCGCTTTGGGGGCGAAGCCGGCGCAATCCGTTCCGCGGGTGAGGGACCGGGCGCGACTCGTTCCGCGGGAGATGGGGCTGGCGCGCTTGCGTGAACGCTCGCGGTCCCCTCGTCCGGGCGATCCCATCCCGGGTCCGGGGGCACCTCCATGCGCGGCGGGGGCTGTTGGTGGTCAACCGTGCGAGATTCCGCCTGCCGGGCCGGCGGCTCGTCCCGCAGTTGCTCCAGAGCGTGGCGCACCCAGCCTGCGCGCTCACTCGGCGCTAAGGCCTGGTAGTTGGGCAAACGGATTGATGCGTCCTCTAGGGCACGCTTGATGTCCGGGTCTTCAATCCAGCGTTCAAGGAAGGCATCAAGCCCACCGATGACGGCGCGATCCGCGTGATTCTGCTCACGCTCGAGGCGCAGAACGTGGCGGATTGTCTCGATTTTCCGGGCGACACGGTCGTCCTGCGCCACAGGCTTAACGGGGGGTTCGGATTGCGGCGCGCGGCCAGGGCCAACCGGGAAGCGGCCCTGCGTCATTGTCGCGTCCTCGTCACGGTCCCGCTGGCGCGACGATGGCCATTCCAATACATCCCGGCCCAACATACGTTCCTACTGCCGCGCCGATGGTATAGACGGGCACATCGTCCAGGCCAAGCCGCTCTTGCGCGCGCGCGGCCATCTCACGCGCCCGCTCGTGGTCTGTTGTGGTGGCGTAGGCGATCTGCTCGACCTCGCGCCCGTTCATGCTGAGCGATTCAAGCAGGGCTTGCGCCTTGGCGCGGGAGCGGACGCGCTCCAACGGATGTACCTCGCCGTCACGGAACTCGAGAACGGGCTTGACGCTTAGCAGTCCGCCGAGGAACCGCTGGGCCTTGCCGATACGGCCGCCGCGCGCGAGGTACTCCAGTGTATCAACTGCGAAATAGATGCGTGTTCGTCCTGCCGCGCCCCGCGCCCACTCGGCGAGTTCCTCAATGCTCATGCCGGCTTGCGCTTTCTGCGCCGTGGCGTGCGCGAGCAGACCGAGCCCCATGGAGACGAGCAGGGTATCTACGACCTCTATGACGGCATCGGGGTGATCTTTCAGCGTCATATCCCGGCCGATGAGCGCCGAGTTGTATGTTCCGCTCATCTTTGAGGACACGGTCAATGCCAGAATGGGCCCGTTCGGGGCCAACGCTGAGAATGCATCGGCGAAATCCTGCGGCGCCGGTTGTGCGGTCTTTGGCGCCGCCTTGGGCTGCTGCAGGCGGCGATAGAAATCCGCGCCGTCAATGGTGACGCCATCACGGAACTGCTCTTCGCCGAAGAACACGTAGGCGGGAACGATGGTGATGCCGGCGCTTTCCGCATCCCCCTGCGCGATGTCAGATGTGCTGTCGGTTAGGATCTGCACCGTTTGCGATGATGCGTTTGTCACGTCAACCTCCGTGTGGCGGGTGAGTTCGCGGAGCGCAGTAGGCGCTCCTCTGTAACGCGAACACTATTGGCACAATGCCAAGAACACGGTGTTCTGTCAAACGCGGATGACGTTTGCGTCATGCAGACCCGTTCGGCGCCGCTCAGGCTGCGCGCCGGGCTGCGCGTCTCCGTTCTGCCTGTGATGGCGCGTGGCGGAGACCCCACTGGATCTCACGGCGATATCGCCCTGCCCCGAACCCGCTCACATTCCTCTGCGCGGCACGGGCCACCGTCGGCTTGCTCTGAGGCCTCGTCTGCGTGGTTGTCATCGCGTCCCTCCCGCTGTTCCGTCTGTCCGCGTTCCCTGCTAGGACGCACGGCGCGACATACGCTCGGGCGTTCTATTTCTTACAGAATAGCACAAAAGTACCACAATGGGAAAAAGCGAACTGACAGCCCGCCTGCAGCCCTTGGCGGTACAATGAGGAGAGATGTTTACAGACAGATGTAGGATGCCGCTGTGATTGAACTCTCCGCCGTCGCCAAGCGATATGACATTGGCGCGATTACCGTTACTGCGCTGGAGCGCGTAGATCTGCAAATCAATGAGGGAGAATTCGTTGTTGTGCTCGGTCCGTCCGGCAGCGGCAAAACCACGCTGCTGAACATGATCGGCGCGCTGGATACCCCTACTGAGGGGCGCATCACCGTGGACGGCCAGGAGGTCACCGGCGCGTCGACCGGCCAACGCTTTGCCTATCGTCGCTCACGCGTCAGTTTCATCTTTCAGAGCTTCAATCTGTTCCCGGGTTTGACCGCGCTCGAGAACGTGCAGTTTGGTATCGACGCGGCCGGGAAGATGGCCAATGACAGCTCAGGCGCCGTGACGGTGTTGCGGGACGTCGGCCTCGGCGAGAGGGTGAATCATTTCCCGCATGAACTGTCCGGCGGGGAGCAGCAGCGGGTTGCCATTGCGCGCGCTCTCGCCACCGGCAACCCGGTTGTCCTTGCCGATGAACCCACGGGCGAGCTTGATTTCAACACGGGCGCGCAGATCCTTGAGCTGCTCCGGCGGCAGTCCGAGTCCGGCAAAACCATCCTGGTTGTGACGCACAATCGCGAGATTTCGCGCATGGCGGACCGTGTGATTGAGCTGAGCAGTGGACGCATTGTCCATGACGGCGCGCCTGTTGGAGGTCGTGCCGCAATCTCTGATCTGCGCTGGTAGCGGACGCCCGACGTATGACGCCGCGGCTGCTGCTGACATGGTCACTCCGTGACCTGCGCACACGCTGGATTCAGGTGGTGACCATCGCCCTGGTCATTGGTCTCGGCATCGGCAGCTTTGCCTCCTTCAACAGCATGACGGCATGGCGGCTGGAGTCGAATGCCGCCAGCTTTGAGGCAACCCGCATGTATGACCTGCGCGTTGACCTGAGCGACAACAGCTTCGTCCCACAGGGCGACCTCTCCGAGATTATTGCTGCAATCCCCTCCGCTTCCGGCATCGAGGGCATCGAGGAACGGCTCTCTCTTCCCACACAGATCAAGGTTGACATCGAGCGGGAGACAGAGACGGGGACGGAGAGCGAGACGGTTCTGGTTCCCGGACTCTTGGTCGGCATGGACTTCGCCGATCCTGACGGGATCTCCGTTAATCGTGTGCATCTGACGGAGGGCCGCGAACTGGGCCCGACGGATTCCGGCGAGATGACCGTGCTGCTTGAGCATAAATTCGCAGTTGCGCATGGGCTGCCCCCGAACGGAGAGGCGCGCATCGCCGGCGGGCGTGAGATTCGGTATGTGGGTCATGCCCTCGCGCCCGAGTATTTCATCGTGCTGACCGAGGGGGGCGGATTCTTTGCGCATGCAAGCTACGCCATCATCTTCGCCTCGCTCGAAACGGTGCAGACCATCGCGGCGCGGCCGGGCATGGTGGATGAGGCCATCATCCGCGTCAGTGATGATATGCCCCGTGAGACGGTCATCGCGGAGCTTGAGCTGGCCATGGGCGCCGCGCTGCCACTCGTTGGTTTTGACGTGACACAGGATACTGATGGCCCCGTCTTTCGCACGGTGAACGAGGATGTTGAGGGGGATCAGCAGACAACGAACATCATCGCCTTTGCCATGTTCATCGGCGCCGTGTTCGCCGCCTTCAATCTGACATCACGCATGGTAGAGACGCAGCGGCGTGAAATCGGCATCGCGATGGCGCTCGGCGTGCCGGGGTGGCGTATTGCGCTCCGCCCCCTCGTTGCGGGCGGGCAGATTGCCCTGGGCGGCATCATCTTTGGCGTCATCGTCGGCTGGGTGCTTGCACAGCTCCTCAAGTCGGTCCTCAACGATTTCCTGCCCCTGCCGGTTTGGGTTGCGCCGTTCCAGTATCAGGTCTTCATCACCGTCACGGTTGTCGGGCTGCTTATCCTATCATTCGCCATTGGCTACCCGGTGTGGCGCGCGGTGCGGGTGAATCCCATTGATGCAATCAAGACTGGACACCTTGCAGCGCGTGGAGGAGGACTCACGCCTCTGGTGACGAGGCTGCCGGTGCCGGGGGCCACATTTGCGCAGCTGCCGTTTCGCAACGTTGCCAGAGCGCCGCGCCGCGCCCTCCTGACCATTATGGGAATCGCCGCTGCCGTCGCCGTCACCGTCGTGCTCGTTGGTGTGCTTGATTCGTACCTGCAGACTCTGCGTGATGGGCGTGACGAACTGCTCCGAGCCGCGCCGGAACGGCTGCAGATTGACCTTGCGCTGCCGGTCCCGGCCGATTCGTCCATCGTTGCGACCATCAGTGAGGCGGAGACAATCGACAGGGTTGAGCCGGAATTCCGGATGGGCGCATCCCTTTCCGCGCCGGGAGCGGATGAGGAATTCGATGTGCTGGTCCGCTTTATCGATTTTGACAGTGATATCTGGACGCCGACGGCCGTACGGGGATCATTGACGGCACAGACCAGGGGCGTTGTTCTGGCGGAAAAGGCTGCCGCTGATCTTGGCGTCGATGTTGGTGACGACATCGTGCTCACGCACCCGGTGCGCGAGGGGATGACATCATTCTCGTTCCAGGACTCGATTCTCCCGGTTATCGCCATCCACCCGCACTACTTGCGTTTCAACGTCTATATGGACAACAGCCACATGACTGTGACTAATATCACGAACTTTGCGAACCGCATCACTGCGCTAGCCGCCCCGGGCGTTGAGATCCTGGATGTGAAGGAGGAGCTGTTCCCCATCAGCGGCGTTGTCTCCGTGCAAACGGTGGCGGAGGAGGCCAACGCCACGGAGGAACTGCTTAATCAGTTCATTACCGTGACTCGACTGATGCAGATGATTCCGCTGTTGCTCGCAATCCTGATTGCCTATAACACGGCAGGCATCGCGATGGATGAACGCCGGCGAGAACACGCGACAATGGCCGCCTTTGGTGTGCCGTATCGCACAGTGATGCGGATGGCCATGGTGGAGAGTGGGATTCTTGGCGCGATGGCGACGGCGCTGGGCGCGATTCTCGGCTTTGGGCTGCTGCTGTATATCACCGAAATTCTGCTGCCGCGGACATCTCCCGAATTGGGGCTCACCATCACATTCTCGGCAGTGTCCGTGCTGGCAGTTGTCCTGCTGGGCGTGGTCGCGGTTGGGCTGGCTCCCCTGCTGACAACGCGCCGTCTGCGTCGCGCGGACATCCCCTCCACGCTCCGCGTGATGGAGTAGGGGAGAACTGGATAATGACATAGATACAGAAGATCTGAAACTCAACCTAAACAGCCACAGTTCTGGCTAGTCACCAAAAAGGTCGATAAGAACCTCGTCTCTGGTCATTCCCAGATAGCGAGCCACGCGGTCGAGAATGATGTTGAGTGTGCCAACCCGTAGATGCCGGTGTTGGGGGACAGTCACAGTGTGCCGCCCACCGCGAATGTGGCTTCGCAGCTGCCAATGATCCCCGTGCCGACGCGCCACGTAGTATTCATAGCGCCGTCGCAACATCGCAACGAGTTCTGCTCCTGAAATGTCCCTTGGCGTTCTCAAACCGCCAATACTTCTGTTCGGACAAATTCAATGCGAACCGTCTTGGGCGCCTTGCCTTCATCGAAGTGACAGAGTACCGCGTCACGAATCATGTACTTGAGGTGGCCCCAATCATCGCCTTGTGTAACGATATCTTGCTCCACCGCCGCCGCGACGTACCCTCCGTCCGGCTCCTCTGTGACCTGAAAGGTGATTTGATGCAGCACAGCGTCCATGATGATCACCCCCTACTAGACACACCAGTATAGCTTGGTGTGTGTCCTCTAGCCCCCGTTGCGCTTGGCCTGCAGTGACGCGTACACCTTTTCTGCGGTGATGGGCAGTGATGTGATCCGCACGCCCACGGCGTCCTCAATGGCGTTGGCGATGGCCGGCGCTGTCATGATGTTCGTGTGCTCGCCGATGCCGCGCACCGCGTAGGGGCCGTCACCAACCTCAGATTCCAGGACAATCTCGTTCAACTCCGGCAGATCGCGCACGGTGGGCAGCTTCATATCCGCGAATGATGGGTTCGTGACGCGGCCGGATTCGTCATACGCAGTCTCCGTCATGACGGTCTCACCAAAGCCGTACACCACTCCGCCCTCAAGTTGGCCATAGAACGCGACGGGGTTCAGCACGCGGCCCGTCTCATGCACGGCCGTGATCTTGATGACGCGTACCTCGCCCGTTTCCGGATCAACCTCAACCTCCGCAATCTGTGTGCCGAATGCGGTGTAGGGGCTGGTACCCTCTTGGATATCGACGCGTGTCACCACGGGCTCCCCGGTCCGCGCTGCGATCTGACCGAAGGGGATGCTCTCACCGCTCTCATTGACGACGCTGCCGCCCGATAGTGTGAGCCGTTCCTCATCCCAGCCCTGAAACTCTGCGGCCAGCCGTCTCAGCTTATCCGCCGTCTCTGTCGCTGCCATGTGTCCCACGGTGCTGGTGACGCGCGCTCCACGGCTCCCACCGATGCCCTGTAAAGGCCCGAGTTGATTGGTCGGGAAGGAGAGCGCCTCCACGTCCTGCGGAGATACACCGAGCTGCTCTGCGACGACCTGCGCGATGAGGGTGTACGTGCCGCCGCCCGTGTCAAAGGTCGAGAAATGCGCAGTAATCGTGCCGTCTTGGGTGATTGTGACCTGGCAGGCTGCGGCGCCGCCGCCCTGCGAGTGGTGGCCGGTGCCGATGCCGCGGCCGACGTTGGCCGGCTTGGGATCGGCATAGTTCGCGGCGCGCAGCGCCTCCTCCAACGTCACATCTGCGCGCAGCGCCTGGAACTCATCACCTGTCATGAGCGGCTGCCCGTCATGGACGATATTCTGTGTGCGGAACTCCGCCGGGTCCATGCCAATGGCGCGCGCGCACAGATCGATGTGTGATTCACCTGCCCACAACCCCTGTGGCATCCCCGGTGCGCGCGCAAAGCCGCACGGGACAAGGTTGGCGTACGTATGCGTAATGGACATGGCGATGTTCTCACACCGATATGCACCGCCCATCTCAAATACGCCGCGCAGCCCGTTGGGGACAGGCGCATAGGACACGTACGCGCCGATGGCCAGATAGGCATCGGCCTGCCACGCCGTGATGGTGCCGTCCCGCTTGACGCCCGCCCGGATGTGGATTTCCGATGGGTGGCGGGGGTTGGATGCCATCAACTCTTCGGCATAATCAAAGACCAGCTTGATGGGGCGTCCGGTCCGCTTGGCGAATTCATACATGATATAAACACCAACCGCGTCCGTCTTGCCGCCAAAGGAGCCGCCGATGTAGGACGAGTTGATGATGATCTTGTCCTCCGGCAGCTCAAGCACGCGCACCAGCTCACCGAAATTGGCCGCCGGCAGCTGGCAGGACATCCAGATTTGGGCCGTCCCATCCGCCTCGACATCAATGAGAACTGAGTGTGGCTCAAGGTAGGCCTGGTGTTGATGCGGGGTGGTGTACGTCTCCTCAACAATCACATCCGCGTCGGCAAAGCCCGCCTCGATGTCGCCCCGCCCACGATCCAGCTGAACGAGGATATTCGTCGGCGTTTCAGGCGCATCCTGCACGCCCACATAAGTGGCGAAATCGGGATGCAGGATGGGTGCGTCCGGTTGAGCCGCCTCCCGCGCGGACAGCACCGGCGTCAACTCCTCGTACTGCACATCGATGAGATCAAGCGCTCGCTGCGCGATGTCCTCATCCTCAGCCACAACCGCGGCCACCTTGTCGCCGACGTACAGCACGGTATCCCAGCACAGCGCCGGCTCATCCTTGTAAGCGGAGCGATTTGTGCGCACACCTTCGAGGTCCTTGCCGGTGAGCACCAGGTGAACGCCCGGCAGCTGCGCGGCGGCCGTGGTATCAATGGCGACGATGCGCGCGTGGGCGAAAGGACTGCGGAGGATCTTGCACCAAAGCATTCCGGGCATGGCGCGGTCCATCCCGTACTTTCCACTGCCGGTCACCTTGTCCGGACCTTCTGAGCGCGGCGTCGCGCGGCCAACGACGTTATAGGACGCAAGCTGTGTCACGATGATTTTCCCTCCCCCAATTACGGCATACCCCAATCATAGCGCATGCCCCGCGCCGGCATGACGGACGGTTTGCGCCGCGCACTCCCTGCAATGTGCCATTCACGTTGTCCGTAGGGGGCGGCCGTGTAGATTCCTCGGCTACGCTCGGAATGACAGGGGAGGGCGCTCAGAATGACAGGGGAGGTTGCCCCCTCCCCGCATGCCTGCCCCCCTCTCCCCGCATACCCACTCGTCCCTCCCCGCATACCCGCCCCTCCCTCCCCTCATACCCGCGAAAGCGGGTATCCATCGGGCGGTTGCTTCCCTGAACGGATGGGTCAAGAAGAGAGACTCGTCTAGATTGGTGGGGTATTAGGAGGGCTCCCCGTTCCCACTACGCCAGGATTTGAAAACGGGTGGTACTACATCTGCCTTAGCAGAGTGGCGGCGACCTTCTCTCGGCCGCCGGACATACCGAACGCCGCGTTCTGAATCAGGAGCGCTTGCAAAAGCAAGGGTGAGTGAATTGCACGCCCCAGCCTATCGGCCTTCAAGAAGGCATTCAAGTCATTGTTGTGGATCTCTTGGTAAGAACGCTCGCTATGAGCTGAATTGACGTCGCCTGCCGTGAGGTATTGGTCGACCAGTGAGACAGCCGCAGCACTGAGAATAGACAGGGATTCATCCTCTTCTGAGGTGGCCAAGGCGATGACCTGTTCCGTCAAGACATTCGGTGTAGCAACAGGACGCTTAAGCTCCTGGGTCAAGACGATAACGTTGGACAACATCCTCATAAATGCATAATAGAACAAGAATTTTGATTGTCGCCTGCTAACCCGCTCCGCATTCCGCCCGAAGCCAATTTGGTCTGCCAAAGATTTCACCTTATTGGCTGCGAAGAGATCTCTGGCCCCGAACGGCTCCTCGTCATCATCCCTCCTAACCATGCGCTCAAATACTTCCCCTTTGGGCAAGAACGGACTGTTTGCCCGAAAAGCAGTCCCGGGAGATTCGAGCCATCCAGCACCATATACTTTTATGAGATCGAAAGCATTTACATAATCGTCGAACCTGTCGCGCTCTGGGTGCTGTTTCTCTGCCGCCTTTTGGGAGGTAATGCCTCCACGCTGTATTTCGAGAAATATGTTGTAATCGCTCTTCATGTCATCTGCCCAGGCTCGGAATCCCTGGTCCAGTGCCATGAAATCCTGTTCTTTTACTTGGTTCTGTGAATTAGTGAATCTGGTAATCTTTGGTAACTCCGCCTCGTCGCTGCGGACGATTTTTACCACGAGGCCACCACGAGCCACCTTCTCCTTCCAAGACTCAAGTTCCGTGCTTGAGCCCGTGCCACCGGCGTTGACTTTAGAATCAAGCACCTGCCAGATCGTACGCGTTGTCTGACAGCCGTTCACGATATAAGGGTCGTTCATTAGTACCTGACCCTCACTATCATCTCTGTCATAGTTAGACACGACAACGGTGATCCCGTTATTGTAAAGGCCGAATTTCTCAGGCTCTCGCTCAAGGGTGTCCGCTATGCCCTTATTGACCTTGCGCCGGCCTCCCAAGAATTGCCGAACATTCTTCTCATATATTTGGTCGAGGCTTCCCGTCTTCCTTTGGAAATCCTTCAGGGATTCAAAAAGATGCATTAACGAAACAGTTCCAACAAGCAGGCCGGAAGATTGCTCAACGAACCTCCCTTCTATCGGAACTGTTAAGGGCGTGCTTACTGAGTCATCCAATTTCTCCCAGATGTTCTTGACGGATACTTCATCAATATCGAACCTAGGCCCCCACTTTTCTTTGCCTGTGATCTTGACGATATCGGGCATCTCGCGGTCATTCTGGCTAATCGGGTCGAGAGTAGCGATCATAAATACCAAGGCGTCAGAATCGGATGCTTGTCGCCGGAACTGATTGATCTTCAGGAGAATTTGGTTTGCATCCTCGGATAGATTCTTGTTCTCCCCTGTCAGAGTATCGATCACCTTGAGGCCTTCATCCAAAATGGTCTTGGAGCCTGCGTACGCCGTACCGTATTTGCTCTGAACGATAAACCACGTGTCTCCTTCAGGGCCATCATCTTGCGTCTCAGACTCAGCTCTCTGCAAATATGCCAGATCAATTCCGCCGTCACGAGAACCGTCGGCAATATAGAAATCCTCGTCATCGGTTGTAATGCCGAGATGCTGAGTAATCAACTTGGCGGCAAACCTGCGTCCTTTGTCCAATTGACTGAGGCCGGGAGCACTGAATTCGGCAATCCATTCTTCCCGGAACTGTTCGTATGAGATTGCCGTATCCGAGTGTGATTGCTGCATTACCTTGCACCTCTAGTTGATGTAGTTCGGAAAGGGTAACCAGCCTAGGCTGTCGCATATGATCATAACATGCACCCCCGCAACAGGGCACGCATGGTTATAGTGTCATCGTCGCCAGGTCCGACCATCCGGCGGCTACTAAGAAAGCGGCAGCCGGATCTGGCCGCCTGCTGCGGGGCCGGTTGGGGTGAGTGGCGGCTGCTCGAGAGCAGGCTCCAATGACGCGGCAGCGACGCCGATCAACCTGAATTCTCGTCCGGGCGCCAACTCCCGCCTCAGCAGTTCCTCGGCAACGCGCAGGACTGTGTCGACGTCATCCGTTGGGCGCGGCAGAGCGCGCTGCCGTGTGAATGTGGTGAAATCAGCGAGCCGCAGCTTGAGGCGGACCGTGCGCGCCCGCAGCCCCTTGCTCTGCATCTGCCCCACCACATCCGCCGCCTGATGCCGCATGATGTCGAGCAGCGTCTCGCCATCGTCGGTGTCCACGCGCATCGTCGTCTCACTGCTGATGGATTTGACGAGACGTTCATCCTCGAGGTCGAGTTCGGACGAACCACCGCCCATCGCCCGCTCCTTGAGCCATGCCCCGCGCGATCCGAATGTCCGCGAGAGCCAGGCATCCTCCGACGCGGCGAGGTCGCCCATGGTGTGGATGCCCTC
The DNA here is from genome assembly GCA_965214725.1 of Dehalococcoidia bacterium. GTDB lineage: Bacteria > Chloroflexota > Dehalococcoidia > UBA6926 > UBA6926 > VXMO01. The sequence continues at coordinate 1,328,493 of OZ243973.1, forward strand.
AGCGTTCAGGGCCTTGAGCGTGACGGGTCCGACGCCGCTCAGCAGCCCAACATCCAAGGGCGCGAGGAACTCGTCTTCCGTTGCCGGTGGGACGAGCAGCAGCCCGTCCGGCTTTCCAACCTGCGAGGCGACCTTGGCGACGGTCCGATTGACGCCGCCGCCGATGGTGACGGCGAGGCCGGTGGCGCGGCGAACGCGATGCTTGATCTCCCTGCCCAACGGCTCCAGCATGTCCGGGCCTGCAACATCGGTGACATCCACGTACGCCTCATCCACGGAGATCTGCTGCACATGGGGCGTAACCCGCCGAAGGATGCCCATCACTTGGCGTGAGATTGTGCCGTATCCCCCAGGCCGGTGCCCGACCCGGATGATGTTCGGGCTGAGGCGCAGCGCCGTCGCCATGGGCATTCCTGAACGGGCTCCCAGTTTGCGGGCCTCATACGACGCGGCGGCGACAACACCGCGTGATTCCGGCGGCCCACCCACAACAATGGGCTTGCCGCGCAGCCGTGGATTGTCACGCTGCGCCACGGACGCAAAGAACGCGTCCATATCCGCGTGGAAGATGTAACGCCACGGGCGCGGCCACTCACTCATGCGGGCAATTTTACTCCCGCGCGGCGTTGTATCAAACAGTACCTGGACGCCGCAGGAGGAGGACCAGCGCGATACAGATGAAGAGCGGGAGGAAGAGCAGCAGAAGCGGCATCCTGTAGTCGTCGTACGTATCGAACCACCATCCGACAAAGATGGGCGAGAGTATCGATCCTATCGCGGATGTCCCCGTCTGAATGCCCATCAAGCGCCCAAAGATGGCGCGTCCCCAGAGTTCACCCTGCAAAGCGAGGCGGGATGGCGTGGTCATACCCCAGCCGATGCCGTGTGTGACGCCGTAGAGGATAGCGCCAGTCATCGACGTCGTCGTCAAGAAAAAGTACACGCCAACCAACTGCATGATGAACGCCGCCGCCAAGACGAATCGCTTATCAAACTTGTCTGCGAGGAACCCGGACGCAAGGCGGCCAGGCAGCCCGCCAACCGTCCAGATAAGGACGGCCAGGCCGGCCTCGCGATCGGACAGCCCAAAGGTCTGCAGGGCCGGTATCTGAAAGATGACGAGCGCGGAGAACCCCATCTGTTGAATCCCCAGCGCCACCACATACTGGTAGTAACTGACACTCCGAAGGACGCTCCGGACCCCTATCAATGACGCCTCGCCGACGGGCACACCACCGCCCGTCAGCTGCACCGGCTGCCCCGATGCATTCTCCTCCGGTGGGTCGCCGTCCGGCCTCTGCCCGTATGCCTCCGGCGCGCGCCGCATGATCAATGCCAGCGGGATGCAGATGATCCACATGGCAACGCCAATGCCGGCGAGGGTGGATCGCCAGCCAAAGGCATCGATGAGCTCGACGATGCCAAGCACAAGGAAACCGGCGAAGCCCGGCCCGAGGAACAACAGGCCGAGCGCGCGGCCACGCATCCGGTTGAACCAGTTGGTGACCGCGGTGCTGACGATGAGGAACGACCCTGCGCCAAGCCCAAGAGCCAGGAAGATGTAGGCCGCATAGAACTGCGGAATCGTCTGCGTCATCGAAACGAGGATGAAACCGGCCCCGCCAATGACAAACCCGCTGATGAGAATGATCCGGGGCCCAATACGATCGACCAAGAATCCCATAATGGGGCCAAGGATTCCGGATTCTGCTCGCTGAATCGACACGGCGGTCGCGACAACCGCCCTGCTGCCGCCTGCGACGGAGTCCGCGATGGGGTTGACGAAGGCCGAGAAGCCGTAGAAACCGACGCCCGTTGAGAACAACATCAACAGGAAGCCGGACATGACAATCCACCACCCGTAGAACACGCGACGGGGATTCAACGTCCCGAATGATGACCGTGTGTGAACCGCCATCTGCCGTCCTCTGCTGTGTGGGCAGGCTGAGAGCGTGCGCCGCGCCCGCCACCACTACATGGCGTGAGCGTGAGCGGCAAACCCCCTCTATGTCAAGCGGCGGGCGGCGCGGCCGCTTACTCTACGGAGATTAGGTAGGGGTAGAGGGGTTGGCCGCCGTTTTGGATGTCGATTTCGACGTCGGCGGGGCAGACTGCTTGGATGGCTTCTGCCGCGGTTTCCGCTTGCTCCTCTGTGATGCCTGCCCCGTAATACAGCGTGACGACCGAACCGTCGTCCGGCGCGATGCGTTCCACCAATGAAGCTGCGACGGATTCCGCCGTCTCGCCTGAAACGATGAGTTCGCCCTCAAGCAGGCCGATGGGCTGCTCAGCCGCATAGGCGACGTCGCCCGCCTGGCCGCTGCGCACAGCAAAGGTCACCTCCGCCCACCGAAGATCATCGACGGCACCCTGCATGCCCTCACGGTTGCCGTCCGCAGATTCTGTGGAGTTGTAGGCGAGCAGGGCGGCGATGCCCTGTTGGACGGACTCCGTGCGCAGCACGGTGACACTCTTTGAGTGGATGAGGTCACGTGACACATCGGCGGTTGCGGCGATGTTCTTGTTGTTGGGGAGGATGATGATGTCCGGGGCAGGGATGGACTCCACGGCCTCGGCAATCTCCTCGGCGGATGGATTCATGGACTGACCACCCCAGATGATGGAGCCGGCGCCTAGCCCCCGCATGATGCGGACAAAGCCGGGGCCGGAGGCGACGGACACAACACCGCAGGCAACATCCTCAACATCTCCGCCATGCCCGGCCAGGAACTGTTGATGCTGCTGATCCATGTCGCGTATGGATACCTGCTCCAGCCGCCCCATTCCTTCCGCCTCGGTGAGCACACTCTCCGGTTCGGACGTGTGGAGATGGACGCGAATGAGCCCATCGCCCTCAACGATGGATTCGGACTCGCCGAACAGCGCCATGGTTGCTCGGATCGCATCTAGCGTCGTTGCGGGATCCATCAGGACGAATTCGGTGCAGTAGCCCCATGCCTCCGACTCCCCACCACCGTAGAGGCTCGGATCAATGGCTGAGATAATGGGCGCCTCCAGTGCGGGGCCGGGGTCCTCGCCCGTCAGCCGCGCCAACGCGCCACGCAGGAGGACGGCAATGCCCTGACCACCGGAGTCGACGACGCCGGCGCTCGCGAGGACGGGCAGCAGTTCCGGGGTGCGTGCGGTGGATGCGTCTGCCTCGTTCGCTGCTGCGCGAAGGGTTGCTATGACATCTGTGGAGCCGCTGGTGGCTGCTGCCGCGCCGGCGTCCCTGCCGACGGTGAGCATCGTCCCCTCGACGGGGTTGCTCATTGCCTGATAGGCGGCATCGGACGCGGCCTGCAGCCCGCGAGCGAGGGACGGGCCGTCCATGACGGCAACTCCCTCAACGCCGTGTGCGAGGCCTTTGAGATACTGGGAAAGGATGACGCCGCTGTTGCCGCGCGCGCCACGCAGCGCGCCCTGGCTGATGACGGCGGCCATCGCGCCCACTGTGCCATCGCCGGGATTCTCTTGCGCGTCACGGAGCGCCGTCTGAAGGGTAAGAAGCATATTCGTGCCGGTATCGCCATCCGGCACCGGGTACACGTTGAGGGCGTTGACGGCATCGACGTTCACCTGCAGCCAGTCCGCGCCACCCTGCAGCGCTCGCAGCAGTTCTTGTCCGTCCAGAGTTCCCGAATCGTTTACGGACATCGTCATCGTGCCGCTCCGTTCCTATCCGTGTTTCCATTCAGGTAGGCCTCGTTCGCCGATGTCGCGGCGAGCGTTCCCTCCCGTCCCTCTCTTGCCGCACGCCGCCGACTCTGGTAGCATACGCTTTCGTATACGCACGGCACAGCCCCCGGTAGAGGGCGCAGGACTTTCGTCTGGAACATTGATTTACGACTATGGCAAAGTGTCAACTCTGCGGACGCGGCCCTCAATTCGGTAACCGCGTTAGCCACTCCAACCGCAAGACCCGCCGGCGCTGGAATGTGAACGTCCAGCGGATCTCCCAATACGACACGGACGGTATCCGCACGCAAGTGCGCATGTGCACGCGCTGTCTCCGCACTGCTGCCAAAACCGCGAAGTAGGCGGCAGCGGCAGTGGCTGCCGGCAGGTAGACTGTGTCTATGAATCAGGACGATCATTCTCAAACGGCGCTTGAGTTTCTCAACGTCTCCGATGCGGAGTTCTCGGCTGGCGATCACCTGCAGGCATCAGAGAAGCTGTGGGGCGCGGCCACCCACGCCGTGATGGCGGTGGCAGAGCAGCGGGGCTGGGAATGCCGCTCTCACCGCGCCATGAAGAACACCGTCCGCCGCGTTGCAACGGAGGCAGATGACCCTGTTCTTCCCGGCTCCTTTGCGGCCGCAGAGAAGTTCCATAAGAACTTCTATCATAATGAGATGGAAGACTATGAGATCGAGGACGATCGCCCAACCGTTCACGAATTCGTTCACCGGATGCTGTCCTATCTGTAATTGGAGGGCGCGCGGGGAATCACGCGATTAGGCTGTGTCTATGAATCAGGACGATCATTCTCAAACAGCGCTTGAGTTTCTCAACGTGTCCGATGCGGAATTCTCGGCGGGCGATCACCTGCAGGCATCAGAGAAACTGTGGGGCGCGGCCACCCACGCCGTGATGGCGGTGGCAGAGCAGCGGGGCTGGGAATGCCGCTCTCACCGCGCCATGAAGAACGCCGTCCGCCGCGTTGCAACGGAGGCAGATGCTCCCTTCCTCGCCGCTGCCTTCGGGACCGCCGAGAAATTCCACCGGCACTTCTATCACAACGAGATGGAGGACTGGGAGATCGAGGACGATCGCCCAACCGTTCACGAATTCGTTCACCGGATGCTGTCCTATCTGTAATTGGAGGGCGCGCGGGGGAAACACGTTGAAACAATCTCTACCATCGGTCCCCTTGTTGAAACGGCAACCCCATGCGACCAATTGACGACAAGCGATGCCTTGATTGCGGTGACCAAATCGAACGTCGTTACCTACGGTGCTATCGGTGCAATTCACGTCGCAAGGCCACTAATTGGTATGACCCAGAGGAATTACCAGGTCAAACCGCACGCGACCATAAACTCGGCCGTCATGAATTCTATGTTTATGTGCTTGAAACGCATTATGGCCATTACGTTGGGCACACAGGACGATTCCAAGACAGGATGCGAGACCATCAGCGGGGTAAGGTAAGGTCGACGTCAGGGGGCGATCCCATCTTGGCCTGGCAGTCGAGGCGGCTCGGTTCGCGTAAAGACGCTTTACGACTCGAGGCTCAACTGAAATCTCTTCGACAGAGGCGGGGTGCACGCTACACAGAGATAACCGGCCTTGGCGCAGTTCCATTCGAGACCAATCAGGATTACCACATTGAGTATAGAGGTCCCATGAGGAGCGGACAGAATGTACAACTGGGTATCGCCTTCGTTGCTGCGGTTCTCATCGTGAGCGCTGCGTTCATCATTCTCCTGATCCTGATAGGGGCATCCTAGCCACTCTCTCGCTCCCCACCCGCCACTGCTAGAATGACTAGGCGTGTTTGATGTGGGGCCTGTGATTCGTCACTCCGATGGATTCCCGCTTTCGCGGGAATGAGGGGATGGGGTGCGCGGCATGGCTGCGCTGATGGCGTGGAATGACAGGGTGGCGCGCGCGGGAATGAGGGGATGGTCGTTCGCGGCATGAGTGGGCTAGTGGTGCGGAGTGACGGGGTAAAGGAACGGGGAGTCGGGAGGGTTGATGCCGGAAAAACTTGTGTTGGCGTATAGCGGCGGGCTTGATACCTCCGTCGCGGTGCGCTGGATTCAGGAGAACTATGGATATGACGTCGTCACGCTGACGGCCAACCTCGGCAACGTCGATAATCTTGATGAGATTCGCCAGCGAGCCCTGGAGTCCGGCGCCGTTGGCGCCCACGTCGCTGATGTGCGCGACGAGTTCATTCGTGAGTTTGTTTTCCCCGCCCTCAAGGCCAACGCGCTCTATCAGGGAGTCTATCCCGTCGCCACTGCTCTCGGCCGGCCCCTCATCGCCCGTCTCATGGTGGAGGCTGCGCGGCAAGAGGGCGCGACGGCCGTCGCGCATGGCTGCACCGGCAAGGGCAATGACCAGGTGCGCCTTGACGTCTCCGTCGGCGCGCTGGCGCCAGACCTCAAGGTTGTCGCGCCGGCCCGTGAGTGGGGCATGACGCGCGTCGAGGAGATCGCCTACGCCCGGGAGCATGAGATTCCCGTTCCGTCCACGCTCGAGAAACCGTACTCCACTGATGACAACCTGTGGGGGCGCAGCATCGAGGCGGGCGTCTTGGAGGATGCGTGGCGAGAGCCGCCGGAGAACGCCTATGAATGGACGGTGGCGCCGCATGATGCGCCCGATGAGCCGCGCTATGTCGAGGTGCAATTTGACGAAGGTGTGCCCGTCGCGCTGGACGGTGCGGAATTGGCGCCGGTGGAGTTGGTGGAGACCCTGTCACGCATCGGCGGCGAGCATGGGGTTGGGCGCATCGACCACATCGAGGACCGGCTTGTCGGCATCAAATCCAGGGAGATCTATGAGACGCCCGCCGCCACCATCCTCATCAATGCGCACAGGGCGCTTGAGAGCATGGTTCTCACGAAGGATCAGGTGCGCTTCGGCGAGACGGTGTCACGGGAATATGCGCAGCTGGTCTATGACGGACTCTGGTTCAGTCAGCTGCGCGAGGATCTGCAGGCATACGTCGACAGCAGTCAGCGCGCAGTCAGTGGCACGGTTCGGGTGAAACTGCACAAGGGTCATGCGACAGTGGTTGGCCGAAAGAGCGCGTATGCCCTCTATCAGCACGAGCTGGCCACCTATGACGAGGGAGACACATTCGATCAGTCAGCCTCGCCGGGCTTCATCCACCTGTGGGGCCTGCCCATACGCACGCAGGCGCGCCTACGTCCGGATAGGGAGTAAAAGGGGCGGGGCTGGTTACGCCTAAGTGACGGCGAACTGCTCCAACATCAGAACAGTATCCGCATGGATCGTGCCGGCAGCGGCGCGCCCAAAGCGGGTGTCCGCCGTCACCACAATGGCATCCAGCCGATGCGCCAATGCCAAGTAGAGGCAGTCATAGGCCGGGTGATTCAGTTCAAGTGCCAAGCGGATGGCTGTCTGGATGAGCGAGTCATCCTCCCACCACTCAACTGGCAAATCCACTAGTGATTCCATCAGTGCAATAGCTTCGGGCCGCGCGAGATCACCTCGCCGCGTTTTTCCCCAAATGACGTTCCCTAATTCGAGTTCCATGAACCGCGGAGCGAGCAAGTCATGCTCGGATTGCCTCAGACTGTCGGCAATCTCTGAATTCTCTTCCTGCACAAGCCACTTGACGGCGACGCTAGCGTCGACGACTAGTCTCATTCGATGAGACCTGCGCGCCGATCCCGGCCCTCTCTAATGAGGACCTCAGAGGGAGTCTGGGGCTTGCTCCAGTCAATGCTGGCGCGCACCTCACGCATGCTCTCTTCGAATCGCCTACGCTTCTCCGCCATATCCTCTGGGCTGCCGCCGACTGCCTGTTCAAGGATGTGGCGAACCTCCCCCTCCAGCGAGCGATTATTTGTTGCGGCGCGCGTCTTCAACCGAGCGACCACCTCATCATCCAGACGGCGCACATGAACTGATGCCATCATTTCCCTCCCATACTGCCAGCGAAATGATAGCGCATCCAAGCCGGACACCCCTACCGTGTGACGTTGACGCGTGTTACGTGCGGGTGGAGGGCGTCAGCGCGGAAAAGGAATGGGGATAGTAGGCGGTTGGGGGGCGAGGCCCTCTCAGTACATAATCAATTGGCGTGGGACGAGGCGTTGCGCTAGTGGATCCACGGCGAGGGCCAAACCCTCGAGTGTGTAGGCGCCGATGATGGACGGCGAATCGTCATCGCCAAAGAGGACAAGCGTGATAACACTCTCGCCGTCGATTGTTGCCCATGCATGACCCCACTCCCGCTCGATCAAGCGATTGTCTGCTAGGCGAAACTGGCGGCTGCCTGCCGGCTCAATGCCGATGCCGGTAAGTGCGCTGCGGGGCAGGGTCGTGAAATCAGACCCCGTATCCACGATGGCGTCAACGTCCACCGCGCGCTCACCATCCAGACTCGTCAAGCGAACCGGCCACGCGAATGTGCTCATGATTGGTGTCCTTTCATCGGGCACAACATTGGCAGGCAGCGAGCGACATGAAGGCGCTATCGCAGAGGGACCTGCTGTTCCAATTGCACCAGAGGTGTCTGAGTCTTACAACACCGTTCTTCATGATGAGCTTTCTATAATGTCGGCCTTAGACCTGCGACACTCTCGTCAAGAATAGTGATTTGGCCTCTAAGGTCGCCCCCCACTTTGTCAACGTTTTTAACGATATGTTCAGCATTGGTTTTAATCGTTGTGGCCCAAACTTTGATTTCGTCTACCTTCCTCACTTGTTGTTCTACCGCGCGGATTGCCCTCTCGATACTGTTGAAGTGCTCTTCGATGCTAGCACTGGATTGAGCAGTCCGTGTGCACAGAGCTCTGGCAATCGAAACTCCAGCGTCAAAGACGACATCATCGTTGGATTCGTTGGCATCCCACACCAAAACAATATCGTCTCCATATCTCTTTACGCGTTCGAGCCCAATTGGGGCACTGTCGGATGCAAACACAAAAACGCCGACGCTTGCCCCCCTGTTTTTCCTGGCGTCCTCAATCTCCTGTAACGCATCTTTTAGTGTGTATGAGCTGTTTGCCTTTGCTTCGAAGACTATTTTGGCTCCTGCCGCAACCGCATCTCGGCCTAGCTCGATTACGGCATCACCCTTCTTGCTCTTCCCGGATATCCCAGTACTGTTCCCGGTTCGTTCAGGGATGTCACCTACTTCCCGGGCGTTCGCCTCAATGAAATCCCAGACTGCATCCTCGAATGTAAGCCCGTGTCTTGTAGAGCGCTCGGCCTCCTGTTTTTCCCCCTTCATCTCACTCAACATACTTATAACGGTCTGCTGGTGCTCTTGATTTTTCTTGTCCTGTTCCTCAAATGTCTTGAGCAATTCATCCCTCATACGTGTCAAGGCCGAGTCTTTATTGTCCAACGAGAGCTCAGAGCTAACCTTGCTTTGCGCCTTCTCCACTCTTTTGAGGAACATCGAAAGGGCGGAATCATCCTTATCCAGCGAAAACTCCGCGGCGACCTGCTCGATACGTTCCCGGAGTGCTTCTGTCAGATCGCCATTGTTCTTCGTGAGGTCTTCAAGAAAGCGACTTAGGGCGCCCTCATTGTTGTCCCGCGAAAACTCTTTGAGGATTGCGTCGTTCTGTTCCTTGCAGACCAGTTCGACTCCTTGTGTAAGTTTGGCGGCAAAACCATCGTTCGACTCAGTATCGAGCGCTCGCATGAGTGGGCTGCCGCTGCCAACGTGAGTGCCGAGCATCCTCACTAGTGTTGAAGTCTCGCCATCCAGGTGGCTGCGCAGCACGGTCTCCAGGTCCCCGTCTTTGGCAATCAAACGATTGACCCGTTCAGTGAATTGTCCGGACTGTGGGTCAAAGTATGTGGTAAGGCAGGTACCGATTTCCTTAGTGACCTTGTCGGGGTGCGAATTCAACTCGGACGTTAGACGTTCAAGAAGGCGATCTGCCTCTTGACGCACGCCGTCAGTGTCAATTGTGCCTTGGGCCTGTTGCAGTGCCAACACCCCAATCTTGAGGGCATGAATAGCGAATGCATTGCGTTCATCCCCCTCGGCCTTGGCCGACAATTCCGTGTAGACTAACGCTTCATCAATGCGCAGGCACAGTTCCATCGTGTGTGAATCGGCCACAGCGCCGTTTGTTCCACTGCTTTTCGTTGTCATCGCAGCCTCCCTTGGCTTTCCATATAGTTTACTCGTTATAGTTGTCGAGTGTACGGCCCCCAATGGATACCGGCCTGCGCCGAATGACGAAAGCGTGAGCCCGAATGGCAATAGCCCCCACCTGCGCCGGAATCATAGGAGAGGGCATATCCTTGTATCCTTAAGGTGCTATGGCGGAGCAATACAAAGATCACGACATGGCCATGAACGCGCACGCGGGTGTCACGCCTGCCGTGTTTTTGGCGTCTTTGGGGTTTGATTGGCGGTTGGCGTTGTATGACGTGCGCGGCTCCGTCGCGTGGGCCCGCGCCCTCGCCCGCGCCGTCGTCCTTACCGTCGATGAGGAGCGCGAGATCATCGACGGGCTTAATTCGATCATGCAGGAGCTGCATGACGGCTCGTTTCCGTTTCGGCCAGATCTGGAGGATATCCACTTCAACATTGAGCGGCGGCTGATCGAACTCATCGGCCCGCTTGGCGGCAAGCTCCATACCGGCCGCTCCCGCAATGATCAGATCGCGACTGATACACGGCTCTACATGAAAGATGTCATCGCGTCCGCTCTGGCGCAGCTGGCGGGGTACCGCCGCGCGCTCCTCGATCAGGCAGAGCAGGGCATCGATGTCATTCTGCCGGGCTACACGCACCTGCAGCGCGCTCAGCCCGTCCTCCTCGCGCATCACCTGCTCGCCTATGTGGAGATGGCGGAGCGTGATGCCGGCAGGCTGCGCGATGCGCTAAAGCGCGCCGACGTTATGCCGCTCGGCAGCGCCGCCCTCACCGGCACGGCCTACCCAATCGACCGCGATGCGCTTGCGGCGGATCTCGGTTTTGGCGCGGTCAGCCGCAACAGCATGGATGCCGTGTCCGACCGCGATTACATCATCGAGTTTCTGTCTGCTGCCGCCCTCACCATGGCGCACCTTTCCCGCTTGTGTGAGGAGATCATCCTCTGGTCATCCGATGAATTCGGGTTCGTGCGCGTCGGTGGTGACTATGCCTCCGGCTCCAGCATCATGCCCCAGAAACGCAACCCGGACATCGCTGAGCTCGTGCGGGGCAAGACGGGGCGCGTCACTGGTGATCTGGTCTCCCTGCTGACCAGCGTCAAGGGCTTGCCGCTCGCCTACAACCGTGATCTGCAAGAGGATAAGGAGCCGCTGTTTGATGCCGCCGATACCCTGCTCGGCAGCCTCGAGATGATGGCCGGCATGGTCGCCTCACTGTCCTTTCAGTCGGAGCGGATGCGGGCAGCTGCGGAGGGCGGCTTTCTGTTGGCGACAGAGCTTGCCGACCACCTTGCCGCGCGTGGCGTCCCGTTTCGGGAGGCGCACGGAATTGTTGGTGGGCTGGTTGAATCTGCGCTCGCGGACGGCAAGGAGCTGCGGGATCTGACGCTCGAGGACTATCGGCAGGCGTCTGACCATTTCGGTGACGATGTCATGGGCATAACGGCGGAGGCGGCCATCGCGAAACGGGATGTCGCCGGCGGCACTGCGCCAACGCGCGTGCGTGATGCCATCGCCGCGGCGCAAACACGGCTCGCCGCTGAAGACGCTTAACGCGAATGATGCCGCGCCGCGACCGCCTCATCATGATCGGTCCCTCCCTGCTTGCTGCTGATTCTGCGCGTCTGGGCGAGGAAACGGCCGCTGCCGTGGCGGGACTGGCAGACTACATACATGTCGATGTCATGGATGGCGATTTCGTGCAGCCCATCACTTTTGGCGAGCATGTTGTTCGCGCAATCAAGCCGTTTGCGGGGGATGTCCCTATTGAGGTGCATATGATGGTGACGGAGCCTGCCCGGCATGTTGAGCGCTTTGCGCATGCCGGCGCGGACATCATCGTGGTTCATGCGGAGGCGTGCGCAGACCTCGCTGAGACGGTGGACGCGGTGCGGCGGAGCGGGGCGCGAGCGGGCATCGCCGTGAAACCGCAGACGCCGATCGATCCCATCCTGCCATTCCTGGACGATATTGCCGTCGCGCTGCTGATGACGGTTGAGCCCGGCTATGGTGGTCAGACGTATCTGCCGGAGGTCGAGCCGAAGATTGGGCAGATGGGCACGATCATCAGTGAGCGCGGTGTGAACGTCGCCATTGAGGTGGATGGCGGGATCAATGAGGGCACCATCGGCGCTGCGGTGCGGGCCGGGGCGCGCCTGCTCGTGGCTGGCACCGGGGTGTACGGGCGGCCGGAGCCGGTGTCAGAACGCATAGCCCTCCTGCGCGGCCTAGCAGAGGAGGCGCTGCGATAGAGGCAAAAGACATGGACTGTCGTGTGACTAGTCTTGGCCATTATGCACTGTGAGAAGCGCAAATCTTGCAGTTGCAGCCGGGGCGCGTAAAATGGCGTACCCCGACAGTAAAGTTTGACGCTCTGTCGGCCCGTGGGAAAACGAGATCAAACAACCCTTCCTCCCTATTCTCGAGATACCGGCGTAAGGCGTAGGCTACGAGATCAGCCAGCTGGACCATGCTTGTAAGTTGGCTGTCAACGAACATGGGAGTTTCTATAACGTGCTCAATATCGGTCCAAAGGGTGCCAGCGTTTTGAAACGCCTGCATTAGTTCGGTGTGTCTGCGGGCGACTGTCGGGTTGTTGTCGTGTATCAACAGCCCGTATCCTCCGCGCCGATTGCGGAGGAATTGCTCGAAGCGTGATACAACTTGCTCGAAAGCTTGCCCCTCCACACTTGACCGCGTAATCTGCGGATTGAAGTGAATCTTGTCAATACACTCCGCGAAAAGTCTGGCTTCTCCCCAATTTCCAACAAGTTGAGCAATCGTGCGAATAAACTCTTGTTTCTCTGAAAACGATAGGTGGATGTAAGCGGAAGTCTTGGCATAGTTCTTCTTCACTCGCTTGTATCCATCGCCTCCCGACTTTTGGAGTCTCAGCAACTCTGCCTTCCGCAGTTTCTCTACCTCCCGTCTCCGCGTTGTGTGATTCATGGACTCAAACCGTGGAATAGATTGTTGCTCAATGTAGGGTCTCAGAATCCAAGCCGTATGGATTTCTTCCTGATCTAGGCCGAACTCCTTCTTCACCTGCTCCACAGCTAGGTTGTGCTTCTTCCAGAGAGAGTCAGGCATTGAAAGACCGGCCAGAACGTAATGGCTGGTGTTTCCCGGAATCTGATGAGTACCTGACTCATCGAGATAGCAAAGCTCCAAAGCAAGCCCCCAAAGGCAAGAACGCGACTAGGGTCGGGGCGGAACGCCCCGATGCGAGACGCGTGGCGACTCTCCTAGACGCTGAATCATGCTAATGGCGTGACTCTCTCGCGTCAAGGATATGATGCCGCTGACCCGTTTGGGTTGGTTTGGCTGTCTCTAGCTGGACACCTCCCGCGCTGACCCTCCTCCTGATGTTGTCCGCCCCCTCCCCCCCTCATTCCCGCGGAAGCGGGAATCCAGCAAAACTGTGGCTGACACGATCGACAACGCGCGTGCTCCGTATAACGTGGGGTGAGGCGAACTCCATGAATGTTGTGAATGGTTTGAGCGGTCGAGGCCGGGCGATTAGTCCTGCTCTGCTGATTGTGGCAGCGTCGATCGGTGTGCTGGGGGTGTCCTCATGCAGCCCACCCGCCTGCGACTCCCGTGCCCGAGCCAACTCCTACCCTTGAGGAATTTTTGTTGGCGAGCCAGGAGGAGCGGGAGGATTCCTTGAGTTCGCACGAAGAATTCCTTGAGCACTCCGGGGACTATTGCGCCGAATATGGTGGCCAATCGCCGCCCGTTATGGGCGCGACTATTGATCACTCACCCAGCTGGGAAGCTGATGGCATTAGCGTTTACGACAGGGTTGCAACGGCGGATGAGGCGCGTGCGCGCTGGGAGGAAAGAGACCAAGAGGGAGCCTAAGTGAAGAAACGGCTATGTCAGATTGCCCTGTGGGTTGTCGCTTTTCTGATTATTGTTCTGGTTGTGGATCTGACGAGAGCAGTTATAGACCCCTGTTACACAGGCTTAGGGGGCATAGTAACAAGCTGTGGCGGTCCAGACGAGTATTATGATTACCCGTGAGCAATGTCATAGCGGGATACGCTGCTCGTGACGCGACGGGGTTGTCCTATGCCGGCGGGTCCTCTCCGGGCGGCCAGGAGCCGAGCCCCTCGGCTTGGTAGACGGCTGCCAGACGCGCGTAATAGCCGCCGCCCGTTTCTGCCATCTGAGCGCGCCGCTCCGGCTCCGTTCGCCACAGGATCTCCGTCGGCACCCCTGCCGCGAATGAATCGTCCGGGATGACGGCGTATGGCGCGACTGCTCCCCCCGCCGCCACCACGCAGAAATCACCGATCTCCGCCCCCTCCGATACCGTCGCGTTATTGCCGATAAGGCAATGATTGCCCAGATGCCGCCCGTGAAACGTCACGGCGTGGCCGAGTGTGTTGTCAGAGCCGATCGTGATATCGCCGTCCGTGTGTACAACGGCGTTGTCCTGCACATTCGTGCGGTCGCCGATCGTGATCGTGCCGCGGTCGCCACGCACAACGGCGCCCGGAAAGATGGTGCATTGTTCGCCGATCTCAACATCGCCAATCACGTACGCCGCCTCACTCACCCACGCGGTGGGGTGAATCCGAGGTGATTTCCCATTGAACGGTCGAATCATCGATGCGCCCCCTTCGGCCTCGGCAACGCGGTGTTCCGCCGCGCGGGCAGTGCTGTTGTAGCCCTGCACGGAGAGGATGCGCTGCTCATAATCGTTGATTGTGCGGATAGCAATGCCGGGTATGCCGGAGACGCGGGAGTGGTGCGGGATGACGGCGCGCGGCAGGACGACGGCGCGCGGCTCAATCCAACACCATTCACCAACCGTCGCCGCCTCCAGCACCGTCGCATTATCACCCACGCGTGTATAGCGTCCAACGCCCATGGAGTGCACCATCGCGCCGACGCCCACGTGTGCGCCCTCGCCGATCTCCGTCACGCGTGAGATTGCGCCAACGCCACCGCCGTGGACGACGGCGCGTTCCAGGATAGTGGCGTTGCGGCAAACGATGATGCGTCCCATCTCCGCGCGCAGAACAGCGCCCGGCCAGACGCTGGCGCCCTCATGGACCTCGACATCGCCCATCAGATAGGCGGAGTCGGCGATCCAGGCGGACGGATGGATGTTGGGCGCACGGCCCTGTACGGCGCGTATGGTCATGGATATGGGCGCATTATGGGCGTCACGACGATTGAGGGTCAATTCCATAGACACCATAGCCAAAAAACGTGATGATGACGACACGGCAAAACGAATGCTGGAGAGGTGCATTTCGATGGGTGACTCAGCAACATGGACACGGCTCGCGCAGCAGCTGCGTGTGGATTCTGTGCGGGTGGCCGCGCAGGCCAATTCCGGCCATCCAACATCAAGCATGTCGGCGGCGGACCTTGCTGCCGTCCTGCTGAGCGATTATCTCCGCTATGATCTTGACCGACGCGACAATCCGCACAATGACCATCTCGTCTTTTCCAAGGGGCATGCCTCCCCGCTCATCTACAGCATGCTCAAGGCGGCAGGCGCCATCGACGAGGAGGAGTTCCTGACGTACAGGTCAATCGGCAGTCGGTTGGAGGGGCATCCCGTCCCGAATATGCCGACCGTTGATGTGGCGACAGGCTCGTTGGGGCAGGGCCTGCCCATCGCGGTTGGCATTGCGCTGGCCGGGAAACGGCTGGATAGGCTGCCGTACCGCGTGTGGGTCTTCTGCGGTGACAGCGAAATGGCGGAGGGATCCATGTGGGAGGCCGCAGAGCATGCGGCCTATTGGGAGCTGGACAATCTGACGGCAATCATCGATGTTAACCGGCTCGGACAGCGCGGCGAGACGATGTACGGCTGGGATACCGGCGCGTATGCGGCCCGCCTCCAGTCATTCGGCTGGCATACCATCGAGATTGATGGCCATGATGTGGACGCCATCAACGCCGCCTATCAGGCTGCCGCCGGCACCACCGGCCGCCCCACTGCAATCATCGCCCGAACAATGAAGGGGCGGGGCGTCTCCACGGTCGAGGACAAGGAAGGATTCCATGGCCGGCCGCTCGATGACGCGGAAGCGGCCATCGCTGAGCTCGGTGGCGCTGTTGGCGCGACGGTGACGATTCAGCCGCCGTCGAACTCCACCGAGGCCAATGTCTTTCGTGTCGCGCCGGGTGGCGGACTCCCGCAGTACGAGGTGGGATCTCCGATGGCCACCCGCCGCGCGTATGGCGATGCGCTGGCGGCTCTTGGCGCGCGGCGCGGCGATATCGTCGCTCTCGATGGCGAGGTCGGCAACTCCACATACGCAGAGATATTCGGCAAGGCGCACCCGGAACGATTCTTTGAGTGTTACATCGCAGAGCAGCAGGCGGTTGCCGCCGCTGTCGGGATGCAGGTGCGCGGTTGGACACCGTACGTCTCCACCTTTGCCGCGTTCCTGACTCGCGCCTATGATTTCATCCGGATGGCCGCTGTGAGCCGTGGGAGTATCCGGCTCGCCGGCTCCCATGCCGGTGTGTCTATCGGCGAGGACGGGCCCTCTCAGATGGCTCTTGAGGATATCGCGATGATGCGGGCTGTCCATGGCAGCACCGTGCTGTATCCGTCTGATGGCAATCAGACCGCACAGCTCGTTGCTGCAATGGCTGATCTGGATGGCATCTCGTACATCCGCACAACACGCGCGGCCACGCCGGTGCTGTATGACCCCGCGGAGGTGTTCCGTGTTGGCGGCTCTCGCGTGCTCCGCTCATCCGATTCCGATGTGCTTACGATTGTTGCCGCCGGCATCACCGTCCATGAATCGCTCACTGCCGTTGACGCCATGGCTGCTGACGGCATACATGTTCGGCTCATCGATCTGTATTCCGTCAAGCCCATCGACGCGGAGACGCTTGAGGTGGCTGCCAGGGATACCGGCACGATTGTCACGGTGGAAGACCATTGGGCGGAGGGCGGTATCGGGGATGCCGTGCTTGCGGCGTTGGGCGGTCTCGCATCCCCGCCTCGCGTCGTCAAGATCTCCGTGCAGGGGATGCCCGGTTCCGGAAAGCCGGCTGACCTGCTTGCGCAAGCAGGCATCGATGCGCCCCATATTGAGGCGGCGGCGCGCCTGCTTGCACAGAGCTGACGGCCAGATTCCCGCCATCGCGGGAATCAAGTGACGGTACGCATTGGGAGACAAACGGGGTGAGAGGGAGTGACGATGCCAACAATCATCCGAGATACGATCATCGTGACGAGCGATCCGGACGGACGCGTCCTCTATGACGGAGCGATTGCCGTTGGCGATGATGGTGTCATTGCCGCCATAGGACCAACGGATGATGTCGTTCGCGAGCATCCGGATGCGGAGATGGTGTCGGCACGCGGTAAGGCGGTTTTCCCCGGCTTCTTCAATTGCCATACACACCTCACCGCCACGCTGAGCAGGGGCATCCTTGAGGATCTGGGATTCCCGTCACCCCTCCGCTTTCCTGAGCAGGTCGCGTCCATGCTCTCCGCCGAGGAGATGCAGGTATTCGCGCTGCTCGGCGCCATTGAGGGTATACGGAGCGGCACGACAACATTCTTTGAGCAGGGCCGCGGTGTCGCAGACTATGCCCAGCAGCTCGCCGATACCGGTGCGCGATTCGTCTTGACCGAATCCATGATGGATGTCACATATAACACAATCAGCGCCGGGACCGTTCTGAGATCATCATCGGATTTCTCTGAGGGGCTCGCAGAGGAGGCGTATCAACGCGCCGTTGATGTCTATGACGCCTGGCACGGCAAGGCGGATGGCCGCCTTACCGTCTACTTTTCTCCGTCAACCACAGACTCCGTGTCGCCGGCCATGCTGCGCCGCTCGCGTGAATTGGCAGAGGAGCGCGGTGTTGGCTACACCATCCACCTGTCACAGAGCAAGCAGGAGGTGGCAGGGGTGATGGCCACGTGGGGCGTTTTGCCGACGCACTACCTTGAGCAGAATGAATTCCTCGGCCCGCGCCTTGTTGTTGCCCATTGCCGTGAGATTGTTGAATCAGAGATACAGGCGCTCGGCAGGCACGGCACCGGCGTGTCCAACAACCCGGCCATTGCGGCGCGGCGTGGGGCGGCGGCCCCGTCGTTGGATCTGGAAGAGGCCGGCTGCCGCATCGGCATCGGCACGGACAATATGGCCGAGGACATGGTTGAGGCAATCCGCACAGGCTACTTTGTTGAGCGCGTCCGGCGTGATGACCCGTTCCAGCCGACCGCTGAGAAGCTGATTCAATGGGGCACCATAGGCGGAGCGCGCATCATGGGGATGGATCAGACACTCGGCTCCCTTGAGGTCGGCAAGCAGGCAGACCTGTTCATCGCAGACCTGCGCCGCGCTCACATGGTGCCCGTCCTCCGGGTGGTCTCAGATTTCGTCAACAACGGTCAGGCATCGGATGTCGAGGCTGTGATGGTGGCCGGAAGCTGGGTCATGCGAGACGGCCGGCTGCTGAACGTTGATGAGGCCGATATTCTTGCGCGCGGTGAGGAATTGGCGCATCGGGCGTGGCGGCAGCTGCAGGAGAAATACCCGGACGTGGCCATGCCGTTCCCATTGTCGGACGGCCCGGCATTCTAGCTGAAAGACAAGAGTGGCCTGACACAGAGGGCTCTCCATGAGCATGCCGGACACGGATTGAGCGTGATGTGTGCCGAGCCTGTCTCTCAAGGCACTCTCCATCTCGGAGATAATCTGCCGATTCTGCGCTCCATGCCGGACGACTCCATCAGCCTCATCGCGACTGATCCGCCATTCAATACGGGACGCGAGGTTCGGTCGTCGTCCCGCCGCTCGCAGCCGGAGTCCTCATTCCGAGATCGATGGGCATGGGATGAGACTGGTGGTGCAGAATGGGTCGACCACCTGAACACGCACTGCCCGGCTGCGCTGCGCGTGGTGGAGACATCACGAGAGACGGCCGGAGAGGGCATGGCGGCCTATCTGTGTTTCATGGCCGTCCGCCTGGTGGAGATGTGTCGCGCCCTGAGAGACGATGGCAGCATCTATTTGCATTGTGATCCGGCCTCCAGCCACTACCTCAAGCAGCTGATGGATGCCGTCTTTGGCGCTGCCAATTTTCGCAACGAGATTATCTGGGCATATGGGCTCGGCGGCTCATCCCGCCGGACATTCTCACGCAAGCATGATGTGATTCTCTTCTATACAAAGTCAGACCGTTATACGTTCAACAAACCGCAGACGCCGGCTACCTCGCAAAGACTGAGAGGCCTGATGAAGGGCGCCACGGATGTCTGGGATATTCCGTCACTCAACAACATGGCCGCAGAGCGCACAGGGTATCCGACGCAGAAACCACTCACGCTGTATGAGCGAATCATTAAGGCAAGCAGCAACCCGGGCGATGTGGTCATGGATCCGTTCTGCGGATCCGGAACGACGCTTGTTGCGGCACAGAGATGCGGGAGGCGTTGGATAGGTATAGATGAGAGCGAGTCGGCAGTGGAGACGGCCAAGGACCGGCTGGGGTGGGAGAGCCCACAAGGCGGCGCCCCCACCACAAACGCAAGAAGGGGTTAGCGCGCCTTATCGGCGCCGTAGACGGTGTGTCCATCAGCGACGCGGTATCCCGCCTCTGCCTTGCCATACCCTCGCCGGTTGCGCGCCAGCGTCAGGCGGTACATGTATTCCATATTGAGCCAGAATTGGGCGCTTATGCCATCAATGATGGTTTCAAGATCCAGGGCAATATCCGCCGTAATGGCTTTCTTGCCGCCGAGGATTCTCTGAAGGGAAGCTAGGGATATCCCTAAGGAATCAGCCACATCCTGCTGAGGCAGCGTTCTAGCCTCGATTTCCTCCTTCAGCGCCGTGCCAGGAGGGACAGGGAAATTCGAAAAAATCTCCTTTGATCTAGTCGCCATGGTGGTTCGTCACCTCCAGTACAACCATGCTGTTTGCCGTGTCCCCTATCCTTACGATGAGGCGCCAATTCCCATTCAGATTGATCGCATATTGCCCGGCTCTGTTGCCCCGAAGGGCATGGAATCGCATCGAACGGACATTTCGAATCTCCTGCAGATTCCTTGCGGCGCCCAGCATTTCGATTCTGGTGACGTAGGCCTGCGCAACGGAGATACCCCACCGCCTGATGCCGATATCTAGGTTCTCAAAGCACTGCTCGAGCTCCCGAGTGCGAAATGACACGTCCAGGAGAATCCGTCTACTCCGCTACCCGCGCCTAGTCGTTACCGCGGCAGGCCTAGCCCCCGTTGGGCGATGATGTTCTTCTGGACCTCGGTGGTGCCGCCGGCGATGCTGATGCCGATGGTGCTGGCTGCGTTGGAGTTCAGGAAGCCGTCCACCGGCAGCCGCACGGGCAGCTCCGTTGTGGGCAAGACCTGCCCGTACTCGCCCAGGACATGCGAGAAATAGCGGTAGACCTTCTGGGTAATCTCATCACCCCAGAACTTGGTCATGGACGCCTCCCGCACCGGGATCTCGCCCTGGCTCTGCATCCAGCCAACACGGTAAGAGAGCATACGCATCGCCTCGATCTCCAGCCGCAGATTGGCGATCTGATGCCGGACGACGTGGTTGTCGAGCGGGCTGTCACCATGCTGCCGGATGTTCTTTGCGTACTCGATGAAATCCTCCATGATGCGGATAAGCATCGCGGGGCCCTCAATGTTGGAACGCTCAAAGCTCAGCGTGGTCATGGCGGCGTACCAGCCACGATTCTCCTCGCCGATGATGTTGTTCGTCGGGACACGCCAGTCCTCAAAGAACACCTCATCCCACCGGTGCCGCCCCAGCGCGTCCGGGATGGCGTTGACCTTGATGCCGGGCAAGTAGTTGCCGTCCTCATCCTTAAGACGCGCGAGCAGATATGTGATGCCACGGTGCTTTGGCTGCTCAGGGTCTGTCCGCACAAGGATGTGGATGAACTCCGCCCGATACGTGCTCCAGATCTTCTGGCCGTTGATGACGTATTCGTCACCATCGCGCACTGCGCGCGTCTGCAGGCTGGCAAGGTCAGAACCGGAGTCCGGCTCGGAAAATCCTTGAGAGATGTAGGAGATGTCTGCGTTCGCAATGCGCGGCAGGAAATACTCCTTCTGCTCGTCGGTGCCGTGCACCATCAGCACGGGCGCGACCAGGCCGCCTCCAAGCGTGGCAGGCGCCCCCGCATAGACCATGGCCTCTCGATACGCCATCTGTGTCTCAATGCCTGCGCCTCTGCCGCCATATTCGGTCGGCCAGTGCATCGTCCACCAGCCCTTGTCCACCAGCTTCTTCTCGAAGCCGCTGATCATCGACTCCAAACCGTGGTCCTCGTGATCCCACGAGAGGGCATAGTAGATGCCGTGCCCGTCACCCAGTCCCTTGGCGTCCCATTCGCGCCGTGTAAAATCAATCGCCTCTTGTCGGAGCTTCTCATCCTCTGGTGAAAATCGAAAATCCATGGCTGATCCCCTTCCCGCCGTCACTGACCACGCCGGCGATGCTGACGCGTCGGCCCAGCAACGGCGATGCTGGCATGGGCGCGCGGCTGCTTGCCCTGCCGTCAAGAGTAGTCAATGCTGAAAGCATCGGCAAGGCGGGTTCGTCGCAGGCTTTGTGGGCTGCCGTATGGACAGGCGCGTCTTCTGTTATACTTGACCGAGTACGATGTACTTGGACGCGGTCGACCGTATAATCGCCCAGACCAAGCACAACGAGTCGGCCGTTATCCGCCACAGCATCCTTGGGCGCTGGAAGTCGGGGGCACCCTCAGGGTAACCCCATGGGCGAGGGCCTTGATCGGAAGAACAGCGCGCAGGAGGAGACAGACGGAATGACAATGGCGGATAAGACACTGAAGTGTCGTGATTGTTCAATGGACTTCGTTTTCACAGCAGGGGAGCAAGAGTTCTACGCAAGCAAGGGATTCACACAGGAGCCGTCCCGATGCCCGGATTGCCGGGCGACACGAAAGCGTGAGCGCGAGGGCGGCTACGTGGGCGGTACGTACACATCCGGCGGACCAACAGGCGGTGGCCAGGCCCCGACGGGCACATTTGAGCGGCGGGAGCGTCGCATGTATTCCGTCACCTGTGCGGACTGTGGGAAGCCGGCTGAGGTTCCCTTTCAGCCGCGTGGAGACCGACCCGTTTACTGCTCAGACTGCTTCCGGAATCATGGGGCGAACCGTTTCTAGACATACCGAACGTCTCCCGTATGTGCCCACCCATTAGCCACCAGAATTGCCAGGCAAGGGGCATCCGCATCCGGCGGACGCTCGCGAGTCTGCGTCAGGGGAATTTGTGCTTCGACGAATCTTAGGCCGCTCGTCGGCCATGCCGTCACCGACGGCATCCACCCTCACCGTTTCAGCCCCCGCCCAGCCAGACATCTCCGTACCGTCGCGCATGCCGACGGAAACGCGGCAGGGTGATCTGTCCGGCCCCAGCCGACCCCCTCGCAGGAAACCACGCCGCCGTCGCAAGGATACGCCCGCCCGAGAGAATGGGCAGGAGAGTCAGGTATCTTCGAATGGTACGCGCGAGCTGCGAGGCCGCCGTCGCAAGCCCGCCCCACCTCGCGAACGGTTGAATGGAGACACTGCGCCGCCACGAGAGCGCACCGTCGCCTCGCCACGCGTTGATCTGCAGGCTGAACCCTTCCCACGGGACAGGGAATTTGGCGCCATCGCTGTCTCCGAACCAATCCGTCACGCGCTTGATGATATGGGCTTTGAAAGCCCCACACCGATTCAGGCGCAGGCCGTGCCCGCCATGCTTGAGGGCAGGGATGTTGTGGGCCGCGCGCAGACGGGAACCGGCAAGACGACGGCGTTCGGCATCCCGATGATTGAGCTGCTTGATCCGACCCGCCCGGACGTGCAGGGTCTTGTTCTCGCGCCAACGCGAGAGCTTGCCGTGCAGGTTGCGGGTGAGCTGCGCCGCCTTGCCCGACATCGCGGCACCAGAGTGGTAACGCTGTACGGTGGTCAGAAGATTGATATCCAGTTGGCGGCCCTCAAGGACACGCCACAGATCATCGTTGGGACACCCGGTCGCGTTCAGGATCATATGCAGCGCGGCACGCTCAAGCTCAATGCGGTCAGAATTGCGGTCCTTGATGAGGCCGATCAGATGCTGGACATCGGCTTTGCGGAGGACATGATCCGCATTCTCCGCGCAACGCCACGAGCCCGCCAGACCGCCCTCTTCTCGGCCACGGTGCCGTCCTTCATCAAACGCATGATTGAACGGTTCCTGCGTGATCCGATCCACATCGGCATCGGCGAGGAATCAGAGGCCGCGGAAACGATCGAGCAAGTCTACTATGAGGTGGCGTCTGAGGATAAACTGAACGGTCTCCAAGAGGTGATCAAAACTGAGTTGGAGGGCGAGAAGACGCTCATCTTTTGTCGGACGCAGGTGGGTGTTGACCGCCTCGCGCGGCGCCTACAGCGCGTCAAGATTCGGGTGGAGCCAATTCACGGCGGTATGAGGCAGAACCAGCGCGAGGCCGTCATGCGCGCGTTCCGCTCCGGTGAACTCAAGGTGCTTGTTGCGACAAATGTCGCTGCGCGTGGGCTCGATATCCCGGAGATCTCACACGTGATCAATTACGATATGCCGGGCAATCTTGAAGAATATATCCATCGGATTGGCCGCACAGGCCGCATCGGCAACGCCGGTAAGGCCGTGACGTTTGTCTCTGAGGACGATTTCGAGATGCTCCAGACAGTCAAGAAACACGTCGGTGACAACCTCTCCAAAGGGCGACTGAACCTGTACGCGTAAGAGTACGTGTCCGACGATCAGTCACACGCTGTCAGTGATGAGGCCGGCCGCGGCCCGGTCGCTGAATCGGAACGGATCCTCAGCCTTGATCTGATTCGCGGGGTGGCCGTTCTCGGCATCCTCCTGATGAATGGCGCAACATCTTGCTGCTCATCATGGGACTCATCCATATGGCCGTATGGGAGGGGGATGTCCTGACAGCCTATGCAATTTCAGCATTCGTCCTGTTGGCGCTGAGGCGATTACCCTCGCGGGCAATGGTTGTATTGGGCTTCCTGTTCTTCGTGCTGGCTGTCTGGGCGCTGCAACTCTGGTGGTCGCCCGTCTGGCTCAATCGATTCCGCTTCGGCCCCATGGAATGGGCGTGGCGCACCGGAACCTATCGGCGCCTCCAACCGCTTCGGCGGTAGGCTGCCCCCAATGCGGTACACTGGTGGCGGAGCATACGGGGGAGCATGATGGCCGCAGTCAAATACGAGGACTACATCACATTTGAATCCGGCAAGCGCAGCGGGCAACCCTGCATCCGGAAGATGCGTCTAACCGTCTACGACGTTTTTGAGTACCTGGCGGGCGGCATGACCATTCAAGAGCTCATGGATGATTTTCCTGAATTGACCAGAGAGGACATCCGAGCTTGCTGCGATTTCGGGGCTCGCCTGATGCGCCATACGACGTGGATACCCGCAGATGAAGCTGCTGTTCGACCAGAACCTGTCGCGTAAACTTCCACGGCTGCTCGCAGATATCTACCCCAATTCGACACATGTCTTGCTGGTATGGCGTGGCCCTCGGCCTGATAGTGGAATCTGGGATTACGCTCGTGCCAACGAGTTCATCATTGTTACCAAGGACACCGACTATCGAATTTTGAGCAACCGGCTCGGCACGCCGCCAAAAGTCATCTTGATTACGAGCGGGAATGGTCCAGTCGAAGAGGTGGCCGCCCTAATTCGCAGCAATGCCGCGCTGTTGCAGCTCTTTCATGATGACGATGGCGCGGGTCTCGTCGAACTCCCCTAAGCGTTGAGCGTGACATAGAATGGATGTCAGTCACGGAGATAACATGGCAAAAGTCACAGACTACCGCCCGTACATTACGATTGTTCCGGCAGGCAAATACCAGCACGGCAAACCGGTTATCCGCGGCACCGACATCGGCGTGGATGACGTGCTGTCGTGGTTAGCAGATGGAAAGACCATCGAGGAGATCCTCGCTGAGAATAAGAACCTTACGCGAGAGGACATTCAGGCCTGCTTTGCCTTTGCCGCTGAGCCTACCCGCCGTATCTATACGTCCCCGCCGTAGCGCACCATCTCCACGTCCACTCCCGAGCCTCCGAACGCTCAGGAGGGCGTTGGTGCGTGTGGGGCAGATTCGCGCCGTCGTTACCCCAGCCACTCTGCGAGTTCATCACGGTTGCGTTCCAGCCAGAGGCGGTTGAGCTCAATGCGCTCCAGTGACTGCTGAATGGCGCGTGTGGCGGACGGCGTGGGGTGCGCCTCAAAGAAGGAGCGGACATCGCTCGCCCGTTCCTCGCTTGTGAATCCGCCCGTGATGGATACGAGGCGCATGATGGCGAACCCACCACCCGCATAGCGCCGCTCAATCTCGGGCCAATTCGCCTTCATGAATTCCCACGTCAAATCGAGGCCGCGCAGGTTGCCGCCGACACCCATGAGGATGCGTGGCGCGTCCTGGACGCGGATCTGCTCTTGATCGATGGACATATCCAGCGCCCTGCCGAGAATCTCCGGGTCACGGAATTGCGTCAGCGCCATCTGCATGCGCACCTTTTCCTCTTGCAGATTGAATTCACGCTCCAGCCGTCTCATGATCTCGAATGTCTCAGCGTCGCCACTGCCGGCATTCAAGTTATAGACGACGGCGCGCAGGTCAGGGCGCAGCGATGACTCATCGTCGAGGAAGCGTGCGAATCGCGCTGCCGCCTCGTTGAGAACGGCCTCATCCCCGAATCCGCCGGCCGCGCTGAGTGAGACGGCGCGCAACAGGGTGCGCAGATGCGCCTCATCCTCCTCCTGCTCCCAGCCCACCTTTGCGGCGACCCGCTGCGTTAGTCTGCGAGCGAATTCTCGGTAGCGCTCTCGATAGGTCTCGTTGCGGGATAGCGATTCAATGGCGGCGAGCTGGGATGCCAGCGCGCCCCAGATGCTGTAGTCCTCGTCATCCTCATAGGCCTGCGCCAGCTCAAGGTAGCTGCGGGCGGGGATGTGGCGGGCGCGTGCCAGCGCGTAGGTGTCCTCCAACAGCGTCAAGCGGTCAGGCGCGGACAGTCCTCCGGTGCGCACGGCGGCGATCAGCCGCTCAAGCTCGTCTTGCTGATACCCGACGCGATAAAAGCCTGTCCCCCCGGCATTGATCTTGATCCAGCCGTCGGCGGATACCGGCGGGTGATCAATCGTCTCTGTGCGGCCTGTGAACAGCGCCCTCGCCTCCGCATCGGTTCCTTGCGCGGCGATGCGAACCGGCACATGCCACAGCGTCTCATCGTCCGTAGGCCCGGAATAGAGAAAGCGCCGCTGGGACAGAGAGATCGTCACGCCGGAGTCGTGCCGTGTCGTCTCGGCTGTGACGACCGGGTAGCCAACCTGCGTGACCCAGGAGTCCATCATTCCCGGGATGTCCTGCCCGGACGCCTCCGCCAGCGAGCGCCACAGGTCTGCCCCCTGAGCGTTGGAATACGCAAAGGAGCGCATATAGCCGTTGAGGCCGCGCTGAAACGCCTCCGCGCCGATGTGCTGCTCCAGCATGCGCAGGATAGATGCGCCCTTTTCGTAGCTGATTGCGTCAAACAGCTGACTGACCTCGTTGGGGTTTCTGACCTCCGACTCAATGGGATGGGAGTTCTCGAGGCCATCCAAGCTCATGCCGGGCGCGACGTCCGTTGCGATGAATTGCGTCCAGATTGCCCAATCCGGATAGAGCGTGTCCGCGGCCTTGGCTGCCATCCATGACGCAAAGCTCTCATTCAGCCACAGGTCATTCCACCACGCCATGGTCACGAGATCGCCGAACCACATGTGCGCCATCTCATGCGCGATGATTTCCACGATGCGCTGCCGCGTACCGGGTGAAGAGCTGGCAGGATCAAAGAGCAGCGCCACCTCGCGATACGTGACCGCTCCCCAGTTCTCCATCGCGCCCGCCGCAAAGTCCGGCAACGCAATGTGGTCCAGTTTCTCGAGCGGGTACTCCACGCCGAAATAGTCGTTGTAATAGTCCAGCAGCCGCACCGAGGTCTCAAGCGCGAATCGCCCCAGCTCTGCCTGCCCCAGGGTTGCCCAGACACGCGCCAGTGTCCCATTGGCGGAACGCGCCTCAATGGACTCCATCTCACCCACAATGAATGCGAGCAGGTATGTGGACATGATGGGTGTGGCGGGAAAGTGAACGCGCTGCAGACCGTCACCCGTCCGTTCAGGGGCGGATTCCAGCGTGTTTGAGATGGCGGAAAACCCCGCCGGTATGATGAGGTCAACCTGGAATGTCGACTTGATGGCCGGCTCATCCCAGCAAGGGAAACAGCGCCGCGCGTCCGATGCCTCGAATTGTGTGGCGGCCATCCGGCGCTCCACACCTCCGCTATCACGGAATGTGCTCAGATAGAAGCCGTGCAGTTGATCATTCAGCGTGCCGGTAAACGCAATCTGCAGCGTCCCCGTTCCAACGGGCAACGGCTCGCCGAAATGAATGGCCGCCGTCTCCGCATCCTCGTTGTACGAGATGGCTGTTGATGCCAGAGGCTCGCCGCCGCGCGCTGTGAATGTGGCAGATGCCAGATGAAGCTCAATCGCGTTCAGCGTCACCTCGCTCGTGATCTCGGCAACGAGGATGTCTATCGATACCTCACCCGAGAACGTGGCATTCTCCAGGTCCGGTGTCAATGTGAGGGCGTAGTGAGATGGCCGCACGGAGCGCGGCAGCAAGGTGAAGTGCTCTGTCGTCTGTGTTGTCATTGCTCCAACTCTTTACTGTTTGCCGTTTGTCCTGCAGGCTGCCGAGCGGCGGCCGGCGCATTGCTCGTGCCTCAAGAGTAGAATTGCGGGCAGTTTCTAGGCAAGCGCGCAGCCTTAGTGACCGCTGTTTTCAAGTGCGGCAGTGCGGGGGAGGGAGACTGGGGCGGCGAGAAGCATGGCGGCGGCGCTGGCAAGATAGAGCGCGGCGAAGAGGATGAACGCCGGGATGTACGTCTCCATGTAGTCGAATGAGAGCGTGCCGATGATGGGCCCGCCCGCCTGCACAATAACCTGGAACGGCGTCGTGAACCCGCGTATTGCCCCCTGATGGTGCCTGCCGTAGTAGTCTGCCCACACCAGATTCATCAGCATCGGCAGCGAGCCGAATGACAGTCCGTGCACGAGCGAGAACGCCAACGCCGTGGGCACGTCGTCCGTCAGCATCAGCAGCGCGACGCCGCCGGTGGCAAATGAAAAGGCGACGGCCATAACGAAGCGCACATGCAACCGCTCCGCCACGAAACCGACAATCAGAGACCCTGTCGCGCCAATGAGTGACCATACGGTCAGGATGGCGGCGGCCTCCGTCTCTGACAGCCCCTGGTCAGTCATGTAGGGAAACAGATTGAAATTGATGCCGCCAATATTGAAGGCGAGCGCGCTTGTCGCGAATAGGATCAGGTAAAAGGAGCGTGTGCGCAGCGCCTGCGCTAACGTGAATGACTGCTCCTGGCTTGCCGCATATGCCTGCGGTGAGTCAAAGTTCTCGTCCGTGTCCTCAGCGGGGCTGTCCCCGTCCGGCTGCAGCCCCATATCCTCCGGCTGCCTGCGCAGAAAGAGGGTGACCGGCACAAGTGTCAGGGTCCAGACCAGGATGCCGAGCGCGATGGCCGCGCTCTGCCAGCCTGATCGCAAGACAAAGAACGTCGTATACGGCGGAAAGATGGCCTGCCCAAATCGAATCCCTGTGACGGCGAAGGACATGGCGCGCCCGCGCCGTCGAATGAACCATTTGGAGACGACAACACCGGCAACAATGGACAAGAACCCGGTGATGATGGCCCGGTTTGTGACGATGATCGCGTAGAAATGCCAGATCTCTGAGATCTGGCTCAAGGACATGACAACACCGCCAAGCAGCATGAAGGCGATGAGCGTGGGGATGCGGGGTCCACGCCTGTCCAGGATGGGGCCAACGATAAGCGCGAGACCGGCGCCAACTATCCCGCCAAGCCCGATCGCGGACGAGAATGTTGTCCGGCTCCACCCAAACTGCTGAGTGATTGGCTTGACGAAGATGCTGACGGCGGGGTTGTATTGCGCTGTTTGGGCGACGGAGACGATGAACATCGTCCCGACAATCACCCACCCATAGTAGAAGCGCCGTCCCATGCGGGGCGGCGCCGGCGTCTTCGGCGGCACATCCATGTACACAGAGTAGACGTTCCACACGCCAAAAGGCGTAGTGTGGAGTATCAATTGGCGCGTACAATCAATGAGACATGGCAACTGCGACCTATACCGTCATCCTGGAGCCTGAGTCCGTGGGCGGCTACTCCGCCCATTGTCCGGCCTTGCCCGGCTGCGTGGCGCAGGGCGAAACGCGTGACGAGGCCCTCACCGCGATAATGGCCGCAATCACGCAGTCACTCTCAGCGTGGGCAGAGGATGAGATGCACCCCCCGGCGGACTCCGTCGATTATCTTGGCGACGAGCTCTATGAGATTCTCGCCGCTCGCGCGGATGACAACCTGCCCCTGACGTGCGAGACGGTTGAGGTTCAACTCGATATTGGTGATCAGGAGCAGGGGGCGTTTGAGGATGAGCGTCCGCCCGTCCTGATCTCACCGGGCGTGCCGGGCGTTGAATCGATTAAACGGGGGGCGCTCAAGGCCCTCATCCGCCACTCCGGTATGACGCCGGATGAATTTGAAATCTACGTCCAAACGGAGGCGCGCATGACCAGAATGCTCGCCGCCCGCCCATACTCGTTGGTGGGCGACGTTGACGGTGGCATCTAAGCGTCATACCCGCCCCCGCCCGATGCGCTGCAGCCATTTGGCAGATTTTGGCATAGCGTGTATTATGTCGAAAACGCAGATTGCGGCGGCTCCCCACCCCACCTCCGCCCCCGCCAAGAAAGGCAGGCCAGGAGCATGGGGTCTCGATCCGGCGTTCAAGGACATGGAAAGGCGCGGCTCGTTGCGGCAGCGTTCATTGTTCTGCTCCTCTTAGCGGCCACGGTGTCGATAGTTCGCTCCAATTCCACCCCGCCTGCCGAGGCACAGGACGTCGACTGGCTCGCGCTGGCCTCATCCGCATCCATCTCCATCAGCGGGCTGTCATCGACGATTCCACATGGAGGTTCCGATAGCTATACCGTGCGTGTTTCGGGGCACGGATCGCTCTACTCCTATTTTTCTGTCTCCGTAGTAGCGAGTGGCGCCCTCGAATGCTCTTCAGGTCTCAATTTCCGACTATCGTCCTCGAGAACCCACAGCAGGACGCTGAGCGCCTATGGATGCAAAGCCGGGACGGGTACGATTACTGCATACCTCTATTTCCATTCGCCAGACCCCAAAGGCGGGACATCCTTAGACGACGACGATGACCAAGAAGTAACCGTCGTCGGACGTCCCACCCCCACCCCTAGGCCAACCAACACACCCGTTCCCACTGCAACACCGTCGCCAACCAATACGCCCGTTCCCACCGCCACCCCTAGGCCAACCAACACTCCGGTACCGCCAACGCCTACCCCGACGCCTTTGCCAGACCCGCCAAAGGTGACGGGGTTGAGCGTCAAAGCAGCAGCGTCAAAGTATGGGCCCAACCGTGTTCAATTGGGCTGGAGCCCTGTCACGGGAGCTCGCGACTACATTGTTCAGCAATCCATAGATAATGGCGCCTGGAACGTGGTGAATGAGCCCGGACGGCCTCAAGACCCGGCGGCGCGCGACTCGGCCGCGTTGGGAACGGGCGGTGTCTACTACGCGCCGTGTGACAAACCAGCACAGTATCGAGTGGCCGCCTTCGGAGACGGGTATTTGAGGGAAGCGGTGCGCGGACCGTTCTCAGTTATCAAGCCCTTTACCTTGCAGTGCTCGCCTTTTGTCGGCGTGACCGGCGGCAGTGCAGTGACCGAAGGCACAAATGCCACATTCACCTTGAGCACAGACATCAAGCCTGCGTCAGTCATCAGCGTCATTGTCAGCATCAGCCAGATCGGCGATTTCACAAATGCCACGACAACACGATCCATCCCCCTCAGTACCACCGGTACGGCTCGCTTCACTGTGGCTACAATCGACGACTCTACCGATGAGGCCGACGGCTTCGTTCGCGCCGCCATTCAATCTGGCAAGGGATACAACATTTTGAATGCGCGCCGCACCGCAAGCGTTCAAGTCAAGGACAATGATCTCCCGCCAACACCGACGGCAACGGCAACGCCGTCACCCACACCAACATCGACACCGCGACCAAGCCCGGTTGTCGTCAGCATCAGCAGAGTCGGCAGCAGTACGATCACGGAGGGCGCGGATGCCATCTTTGCCTTAACCGCCAGTCCGCGTCCGCCTCGGAGCATCGACGTGAACGTGTCTATCAGCCAAGACGGCGATTTCGTGAAAACGGGCGTAGAGAGCGTCACGATGAACAGAAGCGGGAGGGCTAGCCTCTACATCTCAACCGATGACGATGCCGTTGACGAGCCTGATGGCTCCGTCACTGCCACGCTTCGGTCTGGTAATGGCTACCAAATCGATAGCAGGAACCTTACCGCAAAGGTGGCGGTACATGATAATGATTTGCCCACCCCCCCTACCGCAACGCCTGCACCAACCCCGACACCCGTTCCCCAGTGCAATACTAAGGACATTGGCGACGTCGCATACAAGGAGAAGGCACAAACGGGGTTCTCACATGACGTGGAGCCCCTAACAGAGCCTTGGGAACTTATGAAGGCGAACTCATTCGGCAAGTGGGTGCCAGATTGCCTGTCAAGCTGGAAGAAGGTTGGTACCGCTTTCATGCCAGCAGCCTACTACACGTTCGATCTCAAGAAGGATTCTCATGTAACCATTGACCTTTCCGCGATACAGACCGGCGTAAATCCGCTCATCGCATTGAGAAAAGGAGGCGCTCAGGGAGGAACGCCACTCTACTACAATGATGACAATGAAGAGAGAAACACTTTCGCCTCGCGTATATCGCGGAGGATGGAAGAAGGCAGATACACTCTTGAAGCAACCCTAGAGTCTCAGGTTCCTGCAAGAATTGCAAGCAGCTCCGAGTGGCCATTCTCGATCAAATTGGTGGCGGCCGAATCCTTCCCACAGCTTGGCTATCAACGGGATTTTACTATAATGTACTATTTGCGTAAGACTCCCACTCCCGGCACGACATCGCATATGGTAGAAGCCGACCCGTATGAAATCGAACTCATAAGTGATGAAGTTTCTCGAGCAGCGGCCATGTGGAACGACGCCGTTGGATCGCCCTGGCCGAACATTCTCTTTTGTGAGAAGGGGTCTAACGTCCAAGCAGCCCCCCCAAAGAGGTGTGATGACAGGAATACTGACGGAAATGCGGTCCCTATCGATATCGTCACCAGTTTGAGTATATTAACTTGTTCGAGGAAGACTGCATGTGTTGATCCCGGGTTTAGCGTCTACGTGAGGCCCGTCACATCCTTTTGGCAGTTTGCTCCCAAGTTCATGGAGATTGAATCACCGGCCTTTTATCACTCCTCTTCGAATCCCGTAGAGCGGCCCATGAAATGGTCTGCTGCGAGTCATTTCCACGACAACTACGAATTATTGGGCAATGGGTCCGTTGCAAAACTGCGGTTCGCCCGCGGAGTTATTGCCCATGAGTTGGGGCATATGGCCGGGCTTGATGACCTGTACGGCGACCGTTTTGGCCACAAATATGATGGTTATCTCATGGGCACCAATTATGCGGTGGAAGCGATTCCTGATTCTGATGTGGGGTACATTGAGCAAATTTACAGGACTGAACGTGGATCGCGGCCACATTAGATGAGGGAGAGCATATTATGAACAGTTTGTGGGATCGGGACCTTCCATGGGGAACCATCATCAAATGGTCCATCTATATCGTCTTGGGCGTTGTGATCCAAGCATTTTTGATTCAGGTTGCCCTAAATGTGTGCCGCTATGCCCCGTACGGCTCATGAAGTTGATCAGTGCCTCGCGAGATAGGAAGGCGATATGAGTAGGTTCGGTGCCCATGTCAGGAGATGTTGCCGCATTGCGAAGGAGCCGTTGAGGTGTTTTGCCGCTTTATGTGCTATGCTCATTGTACCCATTGTCATTATGGCCGTGTGCTTAGATAGCCGTAATCCTTTCGCTGCCCCCGACCTCGACGAAACCCTTGGCACTTCGCTGGAGTCTGAGGAAGTAACCTCGGCTCAGGGCGTGGGGGATGGTCTAGAAGAGGATCCTCCAACCTTAGAGCAGCGAATTTACGGATCAGAGGCCATCGCTCGTGTTGCGTTCCAATCTGTGCGGCAGGTGGTTGAGGAGCACACAGATTTCCACACGCAACAGCCGCAGGGTTTTGTGAATGCCCTAGAGATTCAATTCAGAGTTATCGAGTATCTGCATGGAGATGGTGGCGCCACAGTGGCTGCACTTGCTATCGATTTTGATCGCATCTATCAGACACGAGATGCGGCGATGGCCGCGGGAGATTATTTGCTCACCGGACGAGATTCACAGTGGGATGATCGTGAGGCAATCGTATTTCTTAAGCGAGGCGCTGCGATGTTTCCGAGCACCGCGAGCGGGGATCGCTATTGGCTCGGTTATGCCAGCTTCTCCGGCTATGATGGCTACACCATTTCCAGCTCGCTCTATCAGCCGTGGCTTCCAGCTGCACAGGCGCGCATAAGCGACGCGGAGGGGGCGAGCGCCGGCTCGGACGAGCAGACTGATCAAGGAGAACACCTCTTCTATCTCGATGAACCGAGGCAAGGGGGTGGGGCGCCTGACGCCGTGCAGAATTCGGCTATGACAGATGAACAGCATTCCACTCCCACCATCTCTCTCCAAGAGTTCAAACGTAAAGTCTCCAATCTGCATCCGGAGGCTGATGAGGCCAGGGGACAATCGTCCACAACCAAGAATTGCCCTGAGTCAACGCACGATTTCAGTAAAGTCGTCGATCAGCAAAAGAGTAAGGGAAGCGCGTCAAAGACTCTGTCATCAAACGACCCTCAAGGAACAGAAGTCTATGTGGACATTCTTGCCGAATTCTGGACTGACCGGTACCCAAATGCGACGCCGACGGCCGCTGAATATGTGGGGGATTGGATCGGGGAAGGTGATATTCACGGTTTTACTGCAGGATATCCACGGACTGTGCGGACGACTCGGCCACTACCTGAAGATTCGTATAGATTCTACTACGGAATCGTACATCCCGACTGGCAAAGTTGCTATGGCGCCACCTTTTCGCTAGACGACATGAAGCAACTGCAAGTCAGCGTACGGGTCACCGCCCCCGCAGGCACCGCTCATGAGGCGTTCTTTGACCCTGTTGCGCTTCCTGGTGGGGGCGTCGGAGCAGACGTGCCCAGCAATTCCGGCGTGCTGCGGCCGGTGGATTTTAGATGGGGTGCCTATCGCCCGGGTTTGGCCCATATTAGTTGGAGAAGCGGCAAGGTTAGCCTGACTCTGGACAGCTACACCATTCTCGGCAAGCTGGCCATAGATTTCATTGATGTCGATGGGAGTACCATCCTTACTCTCAAGGCTAGCGACTCGACGCCGGATTTCCGTTTGCAAACGTACACCTGGCCAGTCCCGGATGCGCCGTGGGCGGCGGGAGACCTGCTCATGATCCGCCTCCGTGACGCGAGTACCACTGTTACTCCCGTTACCCCCACAGCCACGCCCGGTGGTCCCACGCCAACTCCCGTCCCGCCCACGGCCACGCCCACCGGCCCTACGCCTACTCCTGTTCCGCCGACGGCTACGCCTGTTGGCCCCACGCCAACTCCCGTCCCGCCGACGGCCACGCCTGTTGGTCCCACGCCTACTCCCGTTCCGCCGACCGCCACGCCGACGCCGGCGCCTGATGCCGTTGTCATCTCCGTGTCGGATGCGAGCGCCGTATCGGAAGGGGAGGTTCTCGAGTTCCGTGTCACGCTCAGCACCGATGAGTACAGCGGCGATATCCTCGTGAATGTCGACGCGCGTGCCGGCACGGCGACGGAGGGCCAGGATTACACTCGGTACAGCAATACGCTGCGGTTCACCAATTTCACAACGGAGCAGATCGTGCGCGTTCGCACCTACACGGACTACGATGACGAGGAGGGGCCGGAGACAGTCCAGCTCGTCCTCTCAAGCCCCATCGACGGCGTCCTAGGAAACCACACCGCCACCGGCACAATCAAAGACGTCCCCCTAGAAGACTGATGCGCCCACACCGATCCCATCTGATTGACCTGAGGGTGGATGGGACGGTACAATCGCGACTGTTATCCGTCTGCGGGCGGAACGGTTCCGGGTCCGGTTTTCGTGGACGGACGAGGGCACAGCGCGGGGAACATGGCCACTCTTACTGACGCACTGCGTGATGTTGAAATCAGCGCGCTTGCTGAACTTGAGGGCATCTCAGATCGGGACGCCCTCGAGCAGTGGCGTGTTGTGTGGCAGGGTCGTCGGCAGGGGCGGCTCCCCAAGCTGCTTGAACAGCTGCCGTCCCTCCCAATCGAGGAGCGGCGCGAGGCAGGCCAGTTGGCCAATCGCGTCCGGGCTGCCCTGGAGGCGGCGTATGAGGTGCGCCACGGCGTTCTTGAGCATGCAAGCGTGGCTCGGCGCCTCTCTGAGGAGGCAATTGATGTGACCCTGCCGGGCAGGCGCGTTCCCGCCGGCGGGCTGCATCCCACCACGCAGACGCTCCGTGAGATTATCGATGCGTTCAAGCCCATGGGATTCCGTGTTGTTGAAGGCCCGGAAGTGGAATGGGACTATTACAACTTTGAGGCGTTGAACATTCCGGCTGATCACCCCGCGCGTGATCAGTGGGATACACTGTGGCTCGACATCGAGGATGACGATGGCAGCCGGCCTCTGCTGATGCGGACGCACACCTCACCGATGCAGGTCCGCATCATGGAACAACAGCCGCCCCCCATCCGTGTTCTCGTCCCCGGGCGGGTGTTCAGGCATGAGGCGACGGACGCCTCTCACGAATCGGTCTTCTTTCAGGTTGAGGGGCTCGCCATTGATCGAGGGATAACCTTCGCGGACCTCAAAGGCACGCTGTATACGTTTGCAAGGCACATGTTCGGCCCGGAACGGCGCGTCCGTTTTCGGTGTGATTTCTTCCCGTTTGTTGAGCCGGGCGTGGATATGGCGATTGACTGTTTCGTGTGCCGGGGTGATGGATGCCGTGTCTGCAGTCAGAGCGGCTGGCTTGAGATTATGGGGGCGGGGATGGTGCATCCGGAGGTTCTTCGCCGCGTCGGCTGCGACCCGGACGAGTACACCGGATTCGCTTTCGGTATGGGGCCTGAGCGGATCGCGATGCTCCGGCACGGTATTGATGACATCCGGCATTTCTATGCGAATGAGTTGAGTTTTCTTGAACAGTTCTAGATAAGCGGGGAAGGCAACGGGGCGCGATTGAGAATATCGCCCCCCGCGACAGAAAGAGGAGGAACAGATGACTGAACGGGCAGAAGACCTCACGGAAGAGGAGGTAGTCGTCAAGCCGTCGCTTACGACGCAGGAGTTCGGCGTCGTTTTGGGGTGCCTGATTGCGGCGTCAGAGAGGCAGGCGCTGCCCAAGCAGAGGGAATCCTATCTTGAGCTTGCAGACAAGCTGCGTGATGCGCAATGGGACATGTTGGGCCCAATGCCTGTGCAGAAGGGGATGACCATCGTCAATCAGATACTGGCAGTTGAGAAGGCCACGGCCGCCCAGCTGCGGGATTCATAGCCGCCCACGCAAGAGGTATTTCGTCGCATGACAACGCATGGCGGTTCCGTCCCCACACAACAGAATTGCCCGAGCTGCAACGCACTCGTGTATTACGAGGGGCACAGCGAGGTGCCGTCCAACCTTGTGCCGCATCGTTTCCATTGCCATTCGTGTGGGAACGTGTATCTCGTTCGGTCGACGTCTCATAAACCGCCTCGCTTTCGCATCACGATGAGGCACGCGGCGGCGGGCGTGAATGACCTCGCCACGGCGGAGTCCATTGCCCACCAGGGGCATGACCATGCAGATGAGCAGGATGCGGAGTAAGACGGCCTCATGCGCGTGTCCATCAAGTGGCTGCGGGAATACGTCGATTTTGACCTGACGCCTGAGGAATTGGCGCATAGGCTCACCATGGTCGGCCTGGAGGTTGGCAGCATTGAGCGCATCGGTGGCCACTGGGACAACATCATCGTCGGTCATGTTGAGCGTCTTGAGCCACACCCCAACGCCGATCGACTCAAGGTCGCTGCCGTTGACGCGGGCACGGAGCAGGTTGAGGTCATCTGTGGCGCGCCGAATGTTGAGGGCGGGCAGAACATCGCGCTTGCCCGCGTTGGCGCCACGCTGACAAACCCGCAAACCGGCAGCCGTGAAACCCTCAAGGCGGCCCGCATCCGCGGCGTCGTGTCAGAGGGCATGATCTGCTCAGAGCGTGAACTCGGGCTCGGGGATGACCATGACGGCATCCTTGTCCTGCCTGATGATGCCGTCCCCGGCGCCACTCTCGAAGACTATCTGGGCGACTTTATTTTGGACGTTGAGGTGACGGCCAACAGGCCTGACTGGTTGTCCATGCTTGGGGTGGCGTGGGAGGTTGGCGCGCTGACCGGCAATCCGGTGCGTGTGCCGTCACTCGATTACGCCGAGGACGGCGCGCCGATAACGACCTCAGATCTGGTTGACCTGCGCGCCCCGGAATTCGCGCCCCGCTATACGTCCGCCCGTGTAACGGGTGTGGTGATAGGGCCCGCGCCCGGCTGGATGCAGATGCGTCTGAATTCCGCCGGCGTCCGGCCCATCTCCAACGTGGTTGATATCACCAACTACGTCATGCTGGAGATTGGGCAGCCGTTGCATGCATTTGACCGTGACAGGATCGCCGGCGGCCGGCTCATTGTGCGCCGTGCCGAGGAGGAGGAACCGCTGACAACGCTGGATGGCCGCACGCATACCCTGTCACGAGAGGATCTGGTCATCGCGGATGAGAACGGCCCCGTCGGGTTGGGCGGGATCATGGGCGGAGAGAACTCCGAGGTCTCGGACACGACGACGGACATCATCTTGGAATCGGCATCGTTCGGCTATGCGAGCACACGGCGCGCCGTGCAGCGTCACCGGATTGAGGTTGGCGGCAAGCGCGGCACGGAGGCCTCACAGCGTTTCGAGCGCAATCTGCCAATCATGCTGCCGCCTGTTGGTCTGCGGCGCGCTGCCAAGATGCTGGTGGAACTCTGCGGCGGAATGGCGGCCAAAGGCATCGCGGATGATTGGCCTGACCGCCGCGAACCGTCCACGGTGACGATGACATCGGAACGCATGATGCAGGTCATGGGGACCGATCCGGGACGTGAGGCATCAGAGCGGACGCTGCGCTCACTCGGCTTTGAGGTGACGGCTGTCGATCGGCCGGGCGGAGCGTATACCATCGAGGCTGTTGTGCCGCATTGGCGAACCGACATCGGCATCCCGGATGATCTGATCGAGGAGATCGCGCGGATTCAGGGCTATGACTCCATCCCTGTCACGCTCCTGCCCGCAACGGGGGAGCCGGATCAGGCTGACCCTCTCATCCGGCTTAAGGATGATGTGCGAGACGCGCTTGTGCAGCACGGCAGCCGTGAGACAATCTCGTATCCGCTTGTCTCGATGGAGCTGCTGCGCGCCACCATCCCGGGGGGCGCGCAGCAGGATCCGCTGCGTGTCTGGAATCGGATGTCGCCGGAACAGGAATACCTGCGCACCTCGCTCCGCGGCAGCCTGCTGAGAACACTTGCTGCCAATGAGCGCGGCATCGGCAGGGAATCATACCGGCTCTTTGAGATTGGGCAGGCGTATCTGCCACGCGGCCCGCGCAATCAGCCTGAGGAGCGGACGTATGTGTGCGGCGTTCTCGCAGGGATGCGCATAGATCGCTCCTGGATCGGCGGCAATGATGCCACCTCGGATGAGATGGACTTCTTTGACGCAAAGGGCCTAGTCGAAAGCCTGCTCGACTCCATCAACGTCCGCGCTCGCTTTGAGCCTGCCGAGGACCGCATCCTGTCCCATGGGCGAACGGCGCACCTAGCGCCAATAGACGGCGGTCTGCCGTTCGGGACAATCGGTGAGGTGCACCCGGACACGCTGGCCGCCCTGGATATTCGCGCGCCGCGCGTTGTCCTCTATGAGATTGACCTCAACGCCGCGCTTGAGAATCGGCGGGAGAGGGACACGACGTGGCAGTCCGTCTCTCGCTATCCCGGCGTGCTGCGGGAACTGTCCCTGCTTGTTGATGATGGCGCGCCGGCGGGCGCTGTTGCGGATATCATCCGCGATTTCCCGTCCATTGCCCGATCCGCGCTCGTTGATGTCTACCAGGGCTCTCAGGTGCCGGACGGCAAGAAATCCCTGTCATTCTCGCTTGTGTGGCAGTCTCCAACGCGCACATTGACGGATACTGAGGTTGATGTGGCGGAGGCGCAGCTGCTTGATAAACTGAAGCGCGAGACGGGCGCAGCGCTGCGGGTCCAAGGCTAGCAAGAATGAGGGCGCGTCTCGCTGAGAGAGGCGTTGTGTGAGGCGATGACAGCAAACACCGGCATGATTCTCGTGGAGGAGGCGTTGGAGCGCGTCCTTGCGGATGTCTATCCGCTGCCACCGACCCTTCTCCCCCTCGCAGATTCCAACGGCCTTGTGCTCGCAGAGGATATTCGGTCCATGGTCGAAATCCCGCCCCTCGCCAACTCCGCAATGGATGGCTATGCGGTGCGGGCGGAGGATGTGGCGGCGGCAGCGCAGAGCACGCCTGTCGTGCTGCCCGTCATCGGCGAGATTGCGGCGGGTTCGCGGCCGGAGCCGCCCGTTCGGCCAGGCGCCGCCGTTCGCATCATGACCGGCGCTCCCATCCCACCCGGCGCGAACGCCATCGTCCGGTTTGAGGACACGGACGAGGAGGCGCGGCGCGCGCGCGGGATGCCGATGGACGCCATCACGATTGTCGCCGCGCCCAGAGTTGGCACGTCCATCCGTGCGGCGGGCGAGGATGTTCGGGCCGGCGACGTTGTCCTGGAGAGAGGGATGGAACTGTCACCGGCGCGGCTTGGTGTGCTGGCATCCATCGGAATGGCGAACGTGCCTGTCCATCCGCGCCCCGTCGTTGCAATCCTCGCGTCCGGCAATGAGATTGCCGCTCCGGGTGGTAGTCTTGGGCTCGGGCATATCTATGACATCAATACGTATACGGTGCAGGGCCTTGTTCAGCAGATGGGCGCCGTCGCACGGCCCCTCGGAATCGCCCGCGACACGGAGGACTCTGTCCGCGGGCACGTGGAACAGGCACGCAAGGCCGATTTCCTGATCACGTCCGCCGGCGTCTCCGTTGGCTACTATGACCTCGTCAAGCAGGTTTTGCAGTCGCTGGGCGATGTGCGCGTGTGGGCGGTGCGCATGAGGCCCGGCAAGCCGGTGGTGTTCGGCATTCTGCGCGGCGATGCATCTGCGCCATGGGGACGAGATGTGCCGCATCTTGGCTTGCCCGGCAACCCGGTGAGCGCCATGGTCGTCTTTCATATGC
Source organism: Dehalococcoidia bacterium (assembly GCA_965214725.1). Classification (GTDB taxonomy): domain Bacteria; phylum Chloroflexota; class Dehalococcoidia; order UBA6926; family UBA6926; genus VXMO01. The sequence goes on from OZ243973.1 coordinate 1,368,845, forward strand.
TCGCGCGCCCTGCGCTCCGCAAGATGATGGGACATCAGACGTGGGATTCCCCGTCGATAACGGCTGTGCTGGATGACCCGATTGAGAATGAGGACGGCCGCCGCGTGTATGCGCGGGCCACCGTCTACCGTGCCGAGGATGGCCGAATGCATGCGCGCCTCTCCGGCCCGCAAGGCTCCAATATCCTGACGGCAATGGCACGCGCGAATGGTCTGGCTATCTGTCCGGAGGACGTGAAGCGGCTTGAGGCGGGTGACGAGGCGCGTGTGGAGCTTCTGGGAGACACCGCGGGCGAATGAACAGAGTCTTTGCCGTCCGCGCTCTGGTGGCAGCGCTCGGCATCAGTGTCGCCCTCGTCTTTGCCATCTCGTGGGTGATGGTGTCGCAAGCAGTGGTGGCAGAACGAGAGCCGGTCACTGTCACACCGTCTGATTACGGCATGCCGTTTGCGGCTATTGAGTTCTCACCGCGTAAGCCGGAGCAACGGGCAGAGGAGCAGCCGCTCACGCTGCGGGGCTGGTGGATACCGGCTGATGGTGAATCGAACACGGCCGCCCCGGTGATCATCGTGGTCCACGGCATAGATTCGAATCGAACGCGCGACCCGGATGAGTACATGCCCTTTATGCGCCGCCTGCGTGATGAGGGTTTCTCGCTCGTGCTGTTCGATCTGCGCGCGCACGGCGAATCTGACGGCGAGGTGGTGTCTGCCGGCTACTATGAGCGATACGATGTGCTCGGCGCGATGGATGCGGTCACCAGTAAGTACGGTATTCCCGTGGAGCGCATCGGCGTGTTGTCGTTCTCGATGGGCGGCGTCGCGTCCCTCCTGGCGGCAGCTGAAGAACCACACCTGCGCGCCCTTGCCGTCGACAGCGCCTATGCAAACATTGACGACCTTTTCGCGGGCGAGGTGAGCGACCGAACGCCGTTGCCGGCATGGACACTCAGCATATTTCAACCGGGAATGGAGATGGTGGGGCGTGCCCGTTACGGCATTCGGCTGTCCGCGCTCAAACCGGAGGAATTCGTGGGCGATATCGACATTCCGCTGCTGCTGATTCATGCAACGGATGATGACAGAATACCCACTGACCACTCGGAACGGATCACGTCGGCGGCAGCACACCCGGACACACGCCTGCAGCTCTTTCCGTCCGGCGGGCATAGCAGGGCGTACAGCTCCCACCCTGATGACTATCTGCGCCTGATTACAGAGTATTTCGGGGCACGCCTCAACAGGTAACGGCAATTGACACCATCTTTCGCGCGCGCCTAGAATAACCCGCCTACAGTAGCCGTGGTAACCGAAGAGTTTGGGGGGTTTAACGTGACCACACGCGCCTTTATCCTGGTGGAAACGTCCGTCGGCAAGACACAGGACGTCGTTGATGAACTCAAGAATGTTCCCGAGATGAAATCTGTTGATGCAGTGACGGGCCCGTATGACGTGATTGCCACCATTGAGGCGGATGACCTCAACACGGTAGGCGGCCTTGTCGCCAGCCGCATCCATACCATCGGGGGTATTCTGCGCACCGTGACGTGCCTGTCTGTATCCCTGTAGCAGCCTGCTGACAACCGATTCGACGTCGGCGAGAGAGGCCCCGCCGGGTGGAGCGCGCCCATGCGATGGTGAGCCGGCAGATGGTTGCCGCGTCCCGTGCGTGATCAGGCGCTGAGTGAGGAGGAAAGCGATGGACTTTCGATTCTCCGAAGAGGATGAGGCTTTCCGACGGGAAGTGCGGGAGTTTGTCGCCGCTGAATGGGACCCGAAGGGGTATGACTCCGTCGGCGCGTCCATCGCGTCCTATGATCTCCACACGCATGAGGCCATCGATCTTGTCAAAGAATGGCAGCTGAAGCTTGCCGATAAGGGGTGGTGGACGCTCCACTGGCCACAGGAATTTGGCGGGCAGGGCGCCCCAATCTCGCGCCAGCTGGTCTATCGCGAGGAGATGGCCTACTGGGGCGCGCCATCGTCCGGGGCGAGCGACCTCGTCGGCCCCGTCCTCATGTACCACGGCAATGAGTGGCATCGTGACGAACTCCTGCCTCACTACGCCACCGCAGAGATTGAGTTCTGCCGCCTCCTCTCTGAGCCGGGCGCCGGCTCTGACCTTGCCAGCGTGCAAACACGGGCAGTTGAGGATGGTGATGATTTCATCGTCACCGGACAGAAGATATGGACATCAATGGCGGAGATGGCAGATTACGGGCAGGCGCTTGTGCGGACAGACACGGAGGCTGCCAAACATCGCGGACTGACCTATCTCATCATCGACATGAAATCGCCCGGCATCATTCTGCGTCCCCTGTATGACATGCTTGGCCGCCGCCGCTGGAGCGAGGTCTTCATGGATGAGGTGCGCGTGCCCAAGCGCAATATGGTTGGTGAGCTCAACCGTGGATGGTACGCCACCATGACGCACCTCTCCTTTGAGCGGTCCAACATCGGTGGGCCGGCGCGCATGCTCCGAACGGTTGAGGAATTCGTTGACTATGCCAAGCAGGTGAGGGTTAACGGGGAGCCGCTGTTCAAGGATGCGCGTGTGCGGCATCAACTAGCGGATATGCGCCTCCAGATTGAGGTGGCGCGGATGATCTCGTACCGCGTGGCGTGGATGCAGACGCGCGGCGAGATTCCCGTCAAGGAATCCTCGCAGACCAAGCTGTGGGGCGATGCGCTCCACCAGGGAATCTATAGCGGCATCGCGTCGATCATGAGCGACTACGGGCAGCTGCGGCCGGAGGATGCGTGGGCGCCTGCGGGACGCTTTATGGGGGTGAACTCCATCTTGGCGACAGGGCTGAGCATCGGCGGCGGCACACGAGAAGTCCAAAAGAACATCATCGCCCAACGCGCACTCGGCCTCCCCCGGTAGGGGAGGGGTGGGCGGTGTGCCCATCCTAGCCCGTATACTGGTGGCATGACGAACTCGAGCGAACGTGGATTGCGGTATGCGCGCCAAGCGCGGAAATTTCTTGCGCAGGCGTACGATGAACTTGAGCGGGACGATCTTCATCAGGCGTCCGAAAAGGGTTGGGGCGCCACATCGCAGATTGTGAAGGCTGTTGCTGACATGCGCGATGTGGACCACAAGGGGCATGGACAGCTCATCGCGATTGCACGAACCCTCTCGGCCGAGCAGCAAGACCCTGAGATTCGGCACCACTTCAACGCCGGCGCGGAGCTCCATACGAATTTCTACGAGGGCTACTATGATCGTGGCGAGGTTGAGGATCGCCTTGGTAAGGTGTCCTCCTTCGTTGACCGTCTCGAGGGCCTGCTGAATGGCCGGAACGGCGCGTCGTCTGCGAGCGGGTAGGGCAAGACAGCTAGAGTGCTTCTATGACGAGCGAAAACGGGAACTATTTGGAATACGGAGATCAGGCACGCCGATTCCTTGAGCAGGCGTTTGAGGAACTCGAGCGGAATGATCTGCGACAGGCCTCCGAGAAAGGCTGGGGCGCGGCGTCGCAATCCATCAAGGCCGTTGCCAACGTGCGCGGTGTCGAGCATCGCGGGCACGGGCACCTTGTCGCTCTGGCCCGTTCTCTTGCTGTTGAACTTGATGATGATGACGTGCGGCAGCGATTCAACGCCGGCGCGGAGCTCCATACGAATTTCTACGAGGGCTACTACAATCCCCATGAGATTCGAGAAAGGTTGTCCCGAGTTGGACAGCTAGTCGATCAACTGGACGGCCTGCTGAATGGCCGGAACGGCGCGTCGTCCCCGTGATATGCTGAGTTTGCTCGAGAAGGGAGGGCATGGGGTATGGATTTCACATTCGCGCCGGAGGATGAGGCGTTTCGGCAGGAGATTCGGGACTTTGTGCGACGGGAATGGGACCCGAAGAACTATAACACAGACCTGAACGTTTTCGGGTATGACTTTGACAGTGCGGATTACCGCGAGGACGCCAAGATCTTCCAGAAGAAACTGGTTGAGAATGGCTACTGGACAATGGCGTGGCCTGAGGAGTACGGCGGAAAGGGATTGCCCCTGTCACGCCAGGTCATCTATGCGGATGAGCTGGCCTATGCGGGCGCGCCGCAGGGCAGCCCCGGCGCCAACATCACCGGCGCCATCATGTACCACGCCGATGACTCCATCAAGGATGAATTCCTCGGTAAGATGGCGACCAATGACATCGATTGGGCGCAGGGGTTCTCGGAGCCGAATGCCGGCACAGACCTCGCCAGCCTGACGACGCGCGCGGTTGAGGACGGGGACGATTTCGTCGTCACCGGCCAGAAGATCTGGTCGTCCGGCTCCCACTACGCCAATTGGTATCACGTCCTGACGCGAACAGACCCCTCCGCCCCCAAGCATCGCGGCATTACGTATCTCATCATGCAGCTGAAGGATGATGATGGCGGCCAAATGCCGGGAATCACGCTGCGCCCCCTCTATGACATGTTCGGGCGCCGCCGCTGGAATGAGGTCTTCATGGATGAGGTCCGCGTTCCCAAGCGGCAGGTCATCGGTGAGGTCAATCGGGGCTGGTACGCCGCCATGACTACACTCAACTTTGAGCGCGCGGGCGGCACCGGCGCACGCAACGTTGCCGTCCTGGAAAAGTTCCTGGACATGGCACGGAACATGACATTCAACGGTGAACCCGTCCTGAATGACCCGCTCGTGCGGAATCAGCTGGCCGATTTGCGCATCCGTGTCGAGACCGGCCGCATGCTCTCATTGCGCCTCATCTGGCTCCAGTCCCAGGGTGAAGTGCCGCAGTCCGAGAGCCTGATCGCGAACTTGTACTCGTCCATGATGGCGAAGTTCAATTTCTGGCCGGCGTTGGCGCAGATCATGGGCCCGTACCGCGCCCTGCTCCAAGGTGAGAAACGCTCACCCGATAACGGCATGTACGGCACCAACTACGCGCTCTCCATGGTGACCGGCTATGCGGGCGGTGGCGGCATCCTGCTCGCGCCCGGCCTCATCGCCCAGCGCGGACTGGGACTGCCGAGGTAGAACTGCGACTAAACCACGTGATTGGTTGGGGGGATGCCGTTGGCCAACGGCATCCCCTCTTTCGCTTGACCTGACTGGTCGTCTATGACGGGCACAACAATGGCGTTTGTGCTGGCCGGAGTTCTCCTGCTGACGCTTGGCTGGAGCGTTGCCTGCTCGGACGACGGGTCAGCGCGCGAGCCTGGTGATGGCCCCACGCCGGCCGCCCCCGACGTCGTCGCCGTCGGTCGCGCGATATTTGCCACGAATTGCGCAGAGTGCCATGGTGCCGCCGCGCAGGGTCATCCCGATTGGCGGATTCAGAACGCAGACGGCACGTGGAATCCGCCGCCGCTCAACGGGGCCGGTCATGCCTGGCACCATTCAGACGGCGTGCTATATCGGATTGTGCGAGACGGCGGTGCTGCGCCCGGCTTGCCGGACGGGACAGGCAAGATGCCCGCCTTTGGCGATACGCTCTCCCGACAACAAGTCATCGATGTGCTCTACTATGTGAAATCGCACTGGCACGGCAAGGTGTCTTCGGGGGTCTCAATCACGAGACGGCAAGCCGAGATAAGCATGAATGACCCATTCCCGGCCACCGATTGATAATGGCGCCGCCACGTCAATTGTGCGAGACCGTCAGCGGTTGCTTAGAGCCACGTACCGCTTGGCCAGCCCCATCGATGATGATTTGTCGTGATTGATGTGCCGCTGACAGACATATGCCTGCCCCGCGCAAAGATGTTCGCTGGCCAGAAGCAGCCCCGCGGACAATGCCGTAAGACGGTCTGATAGGTTCATAGGCCCCTCGTCCCATCCGCCCTCCGGATGCCCGAACGCGGTATGATTAGCCCGTCATAGGGCAACCATCCTGCACGGAGATCGGTTGATAGCGAGGGAGGGGGCACGTCATGGATTTCAGGTTCTCGGCTGCGGATGAGGCCTTTCGGCAAGAGGTTCGCGAATTCGTCCAGCGAGAATGGGATGATCAGGGCTATGATCTGACCTCCACTATGAATACATCGTGGCACCTCGATGACAATGCCGCCCTCGCCCTCCAACACGAATTTGAGCAGAAACTCGTCCAAAAGGGCTGGTGGACCATGCACTGGCCGGAGGAGTTTGGCGGGCAGAACGCCGGCATCGAGCGCCAGCTCGTCTACCGTGAGGAGATGGCGTACCAGGGCGCGCCGTCCGCTCTTGGGGGTGGCCTTGTCGCGCCGCTCCTGATGATCCATGGGCAGGATTGGCAGAAAGAGTATTTTATACCGCGACTCGCCAACGGCGAGTTCGAGTTCGCGCAGGGTTTCTCTGAGCCGAACGCTGGCTCTGACCTCGGCTCACTCACAACGCGCGCCGTGGCTGATGGCGATGACTATGTCATCAACGGCCAGAAGATCTGGACATCCACCGCGCACCATCCACGCGCCAAGTGGGGGCACATCCTTGTGCGAACAGACCCGGACGCCGCCAAGCACCGCGGCATCTCCTATTTCCTTATCGATATGGAATCCCCCGGCATCTCCCTGCGACCACTGCATGATATGCTTGGCCGCCGGCGGTGGTCAGAGTGGTTCCTGGAGGATGTGCGCGTCCCCGCCCGCAACCTCGTCGGCGAGCTGAACCGTGGGTGGTACGCGGCGATGACGACTCTCTCATTCGAGCGGGCATCCGTTGACATCCCCGCTGCCCTCCTCCGTGAATGGGAAAAGATCCTCGATTACCTCCGCACGACGACCATGAACGGGGAGCCGTTCACCGCCAACCCCATCGTGCGTAATGAGATGGCAGACCTGCGCATCTACATCGAACTTGGCAGGATGCTCGCGTATCGCGTGGCGTGGATGCAGGCGAAGGGTGAGATGCCGCAGGCGGAGGGATCACTTGCGCGTGTGTGGGCGGGCGAGGCGACACAGCGGCTGTTCCGCACCGCGTCCCGCCTGATGCAGGACATGGGGACGCTCATTCCGGGAGGGCCGGCGCGGTGGACGCCGCTGGGCGGCTATGTCGGCGCGAACCACTACCTGTCGACAGGCCGGACTTTCGGCGGCGGCGCAAAGGAGATCCAGCGCAACATCATCGCCCAGCGCGGATTGGGTTTGCCACGGTAGATCTCCACGCCGCCCGAATTTTCGCTCGCGATGACGTCTGACAACCGGACCTATTACCAGATTCTTGGTGTCTCTGAGGACGCCGATTTCGAGGAGATACGCGCCGCCTTTCGCCAGAAGGCAAGGGAGTATCACCCCGACCGCAATCAAAGCCCTGACGCCGTTGAACGTATGCAGGAGGTCAATGAGGCGTATGAGGTCCTGAGGGACACAGACCAACGCGCGGCGTATGACCGGGCGCACCAGACGTTTACTGTTCCAGATGAGCAAATAATCCATGCTCATGCGGTTGGCAGCGCCATCCTAGGGAACCTGGCGTTCGACGTAGGCTTTCAAGTCGGCACTTTGGGGCGCGGCACACGAATTCGGCGTATCGAGGATATACCGACGGGAATGTGGCACGCAGCCTTCGAGTCAGGGCTGGAATCACTCCTGGCTGGGCGGAGCGTTCAGGTCACTATTGAGGCTGCATCGGCGGCGGCTTCGATTGCTTTTGAAGATGAGGCCATGCGCCGTGTCTTGCGCCATGCTCTAAGCGAACGCTCCGCATCACGTGAAGAAGCTTTCCTCGTTGATATTGCAGTTCATGCTGTTGGAATGCTCGCTGCGGCCACCGGATTCAGACTCGGTAAAGATCGCATAGCAGGGCGACTCGAGTCAGAGGTGTGGTCGCTCGCCTATGCCCAGATTCGTGCCGACGCAGCTGCGGCACTGGCACGACGCGGCGGAGCGATTACGGCTGAGTTGTCCCGGAACCCGGCCTTCGCAACGCAAATACTTGAGGAAGCGTCTCTAGGGGCAACCGAGTCAATTCGCCAACGCCTTGCCGTCGTATACACGCGTGGCGTGCGGCGTTCGGCAGGAACGGTCTCTGCTCACTATGTCGGAGGCTCGTTGGGTGGGACGGTCGGCGCGGTAGCCGGCGCCGGGTGCTTGCTGTTCTTCGTCCTACCCCCGCTGTTCTTTATCATCACACTGCTAGCGGGATTCTGTGCGCTTGCAGTGTGAATGCAGAGTGGGTCTGCACACGCAAACCTCCCCACTGGACCATGCGTGAGGCGGCGTGTCCAAGACGTACAGGGATGCTATTCGGACCGTGGAGCGGGACGGGTGGCGCTTTGACCATCAGACGGGGAGCCACCGCATCTACTACCACCCCATCAAGGCCGGACATGTCTCGATTCCGAATAAGGGCAACCGCACAATAAACAGGAGGCTTTGGAAGACTATAATGGATCAGGCTGGGTTAGATGTGAGGTGGTGATGAAACGCGCGTATCTGTGCTTGTTTGTGGAAGAAGAGCAAGAAATTCTTGTCTTCGTGCCTGACCTGCCCAGCTGTTACAGCGTCGGGGACGATTTGCCAGAGGCGCGCGAAATGGCAAAGGAAGTGATGGCGATCTCCGTCGAGGAGACGCTTAGAGTACGAGAGGCTGTTCCTGAGCCGGCGATGTCCACTCTTGCTGAGGCTATCGAGTGGTTTCGGGAGCTTATGAACTACCCGTTGGACGGGGAGACAGACGCAGACCGCGAATTTGACGAGAATGACCTCCATATTGAGATGATTGAGGTTGATATCCCTCAGCCCGCCCCTGTCTCGCGCTGACGTGCCCGGTCTGTAGGCGGCGTGTCTAAGACGTACAGAGATGCTATCCGGACCGTGGAGCGGGACGGGTGGCGCTTTGTCAGGCAGAAGGGCAGCCATCGGCACTACAAACACCCAGTTAAGCGGGGTACAGTGACTATTAGCGGACAGGGCAACCAAGTCGTGCCGAAAGGAACGTGGGCACGTATAATGCAGCAGGCAGAACTGAGTGTGAGGTGGCGATGAGGAATGCTTTTCTGTGCCTCTTTGTGGATGATGGAGGGCCGGGCGGCGTAGCTGTTTTGGTGCCGGATATTCCCGGTTGCGCCAGCTCGGCAGACAACTTGCTGCATGCGCGAGAGACGGCGCGAGAGGTCATTGAGTTCTGCATCAAAGGCCTCATTGAAGATGGGCAGCCTGTTCCTGAGCCGCGAATGTCCACCCTTGCTGAGGCGGTTGAGTGGTTTCGGGAGCTCATGAACTACCCGTTGGACGGGGAGACAGACGCAGACCGCGAATTTGACGAGAATGACCTCCATATCGAGATGATCGAGGTTGATATCCCTCAGCCCGCCCCTGTCTCCCGCTGACATGCCCGGTCTGTAGGCAGCGTGACTAAGACGTATAGAGACGCCATCCGGACCGTGGAGCGGGACGGGTGGCGCTTCGTCAGGCAGACTGGCAGCCATCGGCACTACAAGCATCCAGTTAAGCGGGGTACAGTGACCATTAGCGGACAGGGCAGCCAAATCGTGCCGAAGGGAACGTGGGCACGTATAATGCAACAGGCAGAGCTCAGTGTGAGGTGGCGATGAGGAATGCTTTTCTGTGCCTCTTTGTGGATGATGGAGGGCCCGGCGGCTTAGCTGTTTTGGTGCCGGATATTCCCGGCTGCGCCAGCTCCGCAGACAGCTTGCTGCATGCACGGGAGACGGCGCGAGAGGTCATTGAGTTCTGCATCCAAGGCCTCGTTGGAGATGGGCAGCCTGTTCCTGAGCCGCGAATGTCTACCCGTGCGGAGGCAATCGAGTGGTTTCGGGAGCTCATGAACTACCCGTTGGACGGGGAGACAGACGCAGACCGCGAATTTGACGAGAATGACCTCCATATCGAGATGATTGAGGTTGATGTGCCTCAGCCCGCCCCTGTCTCGCGCTGACGTGCCCGGTCTGTAGGCGGCGTGTCTAAGACGTACAGAGATGCTATCCGGACCGTGGAGCGGGACGGGTGGTATCTTGTCAGGCAGAAGGGCAGCCATCGGATATTCAAGCATCCGGTGAAGACTGGGCATGTCACAATCGCGGGACACGGCAACAGGAATGTGTCAACGGGTACATGGAAGAATATAATGACGCAGGCTGGACTAGACGTGAGGTGGTGATGACACGGACGTATCTGTGCCTCTTTGTGAGCGATCACGACATTGGTGGCTTCTCTGTGTTCACGCCGGATATTCCGTCGTGCGGCAGTGCAGGTGATGACCTAGAGGACGCCCGCGCGATGATCAGCGAGTGCATGGATCTGTGTTTAGAGGTCGTTCTCGAGGACACAGGAGCTGTTCCTGAGCCGCGAATGTCCACCCTTGCGGAGGCAATCGAGTGGTTTCGGGAACTCATGAACTACCCGCTGGACGGGGAGACAGCCGCAGACCGCGAATTTGACGAGAATGACCTCCATATCGAGATGATTGAGGTTGAGGTGCCGGTGGAGCACGCTGCTGTGCGGTAGGCAATGGGAGAGGAGTCACTCCAATGGATTTTCGTGAAGAGCCCAAGGATCAGGCGTTTCGCACTGAGGTCCGTGATTTCATCAACAGCAACTGGGATAGCAAAGGCTTTGATGGCCACAGCATGGCCGTCCGCTCGTGGGACTTTGATATGCAGGAGTCCCGCGACAATGACAAGGACTTCGTGAAGAAGCTTGTCGATAAGGGCTGGTACACGATGAGCTGGCCCAAGGAATTCGGCGGCGCGGATTACCCGGTCAGCCAGCAGTTCATCTATAAGGAGGAGCTCGCCTACGCCAACGCGCCATCCGGCTCCCCCGCCTCAAACATCACCGGCGCGCTCATGTTCCATGCCTCGGATGAGGTCAAGCAGGAGTTCCTGCCCCGCATGGCGCGCGGTGAGATTGATTGGGCGCAGGGTTTCTCTGAGCCGAACGCCGGCACAGACCTCGCATCGCTCCAGACCCGCGCCGTTGAGGATGGCGATGATTTCGTCATCACCGGCCAGAAGATATGGTCGTCCGGCGCCCATCTCGCTGATTGGTACCACGTCCTTGTCCGCACAGACCCGGAGGCGCCCAAGCACCGCGGCATCACATACTTGCTCGTCAACCTCAAGGATGAGCAGGGCGCGCGTCCGGACGGCCTGACCCTGCGTCCCTTGTACGACATGATGGGGCGTTGGCGCTGGTGTGAGGTCTTTATGGATGGCGTTCGCGTCCCCAAGAAGTACGTCCTCGGCGAGGTCAACCGCGGCTGGTACGCCGCCATGACGACGCTCAATTTCGAACGCACCGGCACGGAGGGCCCCGTTCGGCATATCGGCATCCTTGAGCGATTCATTGACCTGCTTAAGGAGACGACATTCAACGGCCAGCCCATCCTGTCTGACCCACTTGTCCGCCACAAGCTTGCGGATCTGCGTGTGACCATTGAGGCGGACAGGCAGCTTGCCAACCGCGTCGCGTGGATGCAGGCGCGTGGTGATGTGCCGCAGCATGAGGGCGCCATCTCCGGGTACCGCAACCAGGTGACCGCCAAGCTGCACTTCTGGCCGACACTCGCCAAGATTATCGGCGATTACGGCATCCTGAACCGTGGAGAGGGCAGGGCGCCGCACAACGGCTATTACGGCGCGTACAACGCCATCGCGCTCTCGTTGGGATTCGGCGGCGGCGGCGGCATCCTGCTCGGCCCCAACATCATTGCGCAGCGAGGCCTCGGGCTGCCACGGTAGGCGGCTCCCACAGATGACCCTCCCCAAGGACGTAACCCCAGAATGTGTGTGTGGCCAATAATGCGGACGATTATCCCTGGTATCGTGATCGTGTTTGCGATCATCTTTGCGGCCGGATGCAGTGACACTCCGACTGCCACCCCGGCCGCGCCTGATGCCGCGCCACAGGCGCCCACAGTGACCGTCGCGCCGCCGACTCCTTCAGGCGCCGGCACAGAACCGACACCGCGCCCCGCGGCGAGCGCAACGCCGGAATCATCGACGAGTGTGCCACTCACGCCATTGAGGCCGGCCGGCGCCGCAGCTCCTCCGGACACGGAACAGCTCAGGGCCAATGCGGATGCGTTTCAGTACTCGCCCGGCGTGCACGGTGGCCAGCTGACTCTTGCCACAATTTCTGATCCGCTCACCTTCAATCTGGCTATCGCGAATGATGCATCATCATCCGGTGTACTGTCGTATGTCTTTGAGGGCCTGACCGAGGTCTCATGGCTTGACGATGAAATCGAGCCCTTGTTGGCCAGGTCTTGGGAGACGTCTGATGATGGGATGACCTGGACATTCCACCTGCGTGATGATGTGCGCTGGCATGACGGCACACCGTTCACGGCACAGGATGTGGAGTTCACGTTCAACGAGATCATCTATAACGAGGACATTCCGGCAAGCTCGCGCAGCTCCTTCACGTTCCGCCAGCGTGATGAGGACACCGGCATATGGGAGGAATCCCAGATGGCCGTTGTGGCCGTGGACGACTATACACTCGTTTGCATCCTGCCCCAGCCGTTCGCGCCGTTCCTCCGCAGTATGGGCACCGCCATCTTTCCGCGGCATATCCTCAAGGAGCATGTTGACGATGGCACGTTCAATGAGGTCTGGGACATCACCACGCCGCCATCGGAGATCATCGGAACGGGTCCGTTCACCATTGAGTCGTACAGGCCCGGTGAGAGCGTCATCATGGCGCGAAACGATGATTACTGGTTGAAAGACGATGGCGGCAACTCGCTGCCATACCTGGATCGCGTCGAGCATATCATCGTTCCCGAGCTGGAAGATGAGCTCACGTATTTCCTGTCAGGGCGAACGGATATCCATGGCGTGCTCGGCAAGGAATACGCGCAGTTGGAGCCGTTGCAGGGCGAACAGAGTTTCACCATCTACAGGCGCGGCCCCACATTTGGCACGACGTTTCTGGTATTCAACGTGAACCCGGGGCCGAACGTGGAGCATCTCCGATCATACATTGACCCCCTCAAGCGGTACTGGTTCAGCAATACAGAGTTTCGGCAGGCCGTCGCCCACGTGATTGACAAGGAACGCATCATCGATGAGGCGCAGCACGGCTTCGGCTACCCGCAGTGGTCGTCCATCAGCCCGGCGGCCGGCGATTTCCATAATCCCAATGTGCGGCAATACCCGTACAGCATCGACACGGCCAATAAGATACTCGATGACCTTGGGTGGATCGACCGGGACGGAGACCGCGTCCGGGAGGATGATACCGGCAACCCGATCTCATTCTCAATGGTGACGAATGATGGCAATAGCGTCCGACAGGCGGTCGGCGCCATCGCCCATGAGGGAATGGCAGCCATTGGCCTCGATGTGGAATTTGAGGTGATTGACTTTGGAGAGTTGGTTGATCAGCTGACCACGACGTATGACTGGGAGGCCGTCGTCATCGGCCTTACGGGTGGAACAGAGCCGCACGACGGGATTAACGTGTGGCATAGCAGCGAACCCTTGCACATGTGGCATCCGAATCAGCGCCTGCCGGCCACGGACTGGGAGGCGGAGATTGATGAGCTCTACGTGAATGGCAGCCGGGAGCTTGACCGTCAGCGGCGTGTTGAGCTGTACCACCGTGCGCAGGATATCGTCGCCGATAATGTCCCCCTCATCTACACGACCCTGGGTGAGAGGATCACCGCCCTGCGCAACACCTTCGGCAACACAACCGCCACCCTCTACGGCCTCTTTGACGTCCGTTACCTGTACCGGACAGACTAGCAGCGCCGGACGAGCGCCTGTTCACCGGCGGACGGTGGCACGCTCTCAGAACCTTGGGCGGGTATATCCTGTAATTTTGCCTAGAGCCAACAGCATCGCCCCACAGGGACTGCCACACTAGGAAAAGGTCTGACACATAAGAGCCAAATGGATTATGTGTCTCAGTGCACATTCATTTGTGACTCGGACAGGCTCTTATGCCTAACCAGGGCGCACGAGGAGCCCCGCAAGGTCTTGTTGTATAATGTTCAGCGAATGTGGCAAGGAGCGTGGCGCGTGGCATCAAGTACAACTAGGCGACGAACTGGGAAGAGCGAGGCAGACTCTGGTGGTTTCGATCTGGATAAGACCCTACATCTCTCCAGTCTGTCCATCAACGGATTCCGTGGTATCTCAGAACTGGAGATTCCTCGACTCGCCCGTGTCACTCTCCTCGCTGGCGATAACAGCGTCGGCAAAACGACGGTTCTCGATGCGGTTAGATTGTATGCCGCAGGGGGCCGCCCGGAGGCGATGGGGGACCTCTTAGAGTCACGAGAAGAGATAATCGAGACGCTTGATGAGGATGGCGACCTCACAATCGTTCCCAACTGGGCGGGGCTTTTCAGTGAGAACTCGTCATCGCCATTTGGGGTGGTACGTGTTGGTCCTATCTCCCAATCCGAAAGGCAAGTATTGAAAATCGCAGTAGCCGGAATGGATGATGATTCACGGCCAAGACGATCTACAGGCCGTAAGTTAGGTTCGAATCGCCCAGACGCCCAGTCCGGACTCAAGGTCGACTTCAAGGGTGAAACTCTAGAAATTCAGCCCGAAGAACTAGGAATCTGGAGGCAGCGTCGCCGTATGGGCAGAGGTTGGAGTCCGAGGAGAAGTGTGAGAGGTGGCTTGACTGGTGTGAAGTGCCTTCTGCTTGGCCCAGGCGCACCCGATAGTGAAGAAACGGCGAGATTTTGGGATGAAGTTGCGCTAACTGATGTTGAGGAGCGCGTTCTAGCTGCTTTAAGCATTGTGGCTGGTTCAAGTGTAGACCGTGTCGCAGTCTTGGGAGGGGAAGAAAGTGGGATTCCCCTTTTTCAGAATGCGGGAAGAAGGGTCATGGTTAAGCTAGCGAACAGAGAGCAACGCGCCCCACTAAAGAGCCTAGGAGATGGAGCATTCAGACTCTTTACCCTTGCGTTGGCTCTTGCCTACTGTCGTGATGGATTCCTCCTGATAGATGAAGCCGAGAACGGTATACACTACTCCCATCTTGAGGCGTATTGGCGGATGGTGATAGAGACGGCCGTCAGGAACAATATCCAGGTTCTAGCGACGACGCACAGCTGGGACTGCATTGCAGGGTTCTCACGCGCCGCTAACGCATCCCCGGGCAATAGTATGCTTGTTCGTCTAGACAGGGGAGAGGATGACAAATTGACTGTCGCTACATATGCAGAGGATATACTCCAGATCACCGATGAGATGGGCATAGAAGTTCGGTAAAATTATGGCGCGGAGAAGAGAGAATCGTAGCTCAAGTGCTGCTTCAAAATTGCTGATTGTTGAGGGCTCCAGCGACGCTAACGTCATAAGCGCACTTGCGAAGGTGGGGGACTTGGATCGCGACTTTGAGATTAAGGAGCAGCGAGGGATCCTTCAAGTTATATCCGCGGTACGTGCGTACTGGAGCCAGTCTGGAATTCAGGTTCTTGGTATGGTTGTCGATGCAGATGAGAATGCGTTGCAACAATGGAACATCATTAGGCAGACTCTTGGTGGTGACCCGGTTTTCGCCCCGCTAAAGGACCAGCCTGATTCCACGGGTACAGTGCTTCCGGGCCGCCCGCGTCTTGGTATCTGGATCATGCCAGACAACTCTAACGCAGGCGAACTCGAAGATTTTATTGCCAAGATGATTCCTGAGCCAGATCCGGTCTGGCCCAGGGCTGTGGACTTCATCGCTGGAATCCCGGAAGCCGACAGAAAATTCCCAGCCCATAAGGCGCCGCGGGCAACTGTCCACGCGTGGCTTGCAACACGATCTCGACCGCGGCCGATGTGGGCAGGAATCGGTGACGGTGATTTGAAGTTAGAAGCTAATAGCCAAGCTTTTCTGAACTGGATGCGCCGTCTTTTTGGGGTCGACATCCCGCCGGCATGAGGCACTAAGTGAAGACAAAATGGAATTCACAGATCTGAACTACATCGGGATTGTTGGGGCGGCGGTGGTGTCGTTCGTGTTGGGCGCGCTGTGGTTCTCGCCGCTCGTGTTCGGCAAGTTCTGGATGCGCGCGAACGGATTCCCGGATGATGATCCCGGCGCCCCGCCCGTCGCCTTTGTCGCCGCCTTCCTCCTCATGCTCATCGCGAGCTACGTCCTCTCTGAGGTTATCGGCGCCAACAGTGATGCTCTGGAGGGCCTCCGGGCCGGTCTTGCCATTGGCGCGGCGTTTGTGGCGGCCGCCATCGGTGTGCTGTACCTCTTTGAGCGGCGGCCCCCGTCCCATTTCCTCGTCAACGCCGGCTACATGGTTGTGACGTTCAGCGTGATGGGCGTTATCATCGGCGCGACGTCCTAGGGGCGCCGCGCGCGCCCCACCCTCCCCTCATACCCGCCTCTTCCCCTCATACCCGCGAAAGCGGGTATCCATCCGGCCACGCGGCCTGTGTGTGTTGTGTGGAAAAGGGTGCAAGGAGGCTGGGGCGGCGTCATTAAGCGGTAGGGTGGATGCCGGCCCCTGTCCGCATGACGGGTGGTCGTGCGCGCCTTCGCCATTCACGTTGTCCATGGGGCGCGTTGCGGGATTCTTCGCTGCGCTCAGAATGACATGTGGGGGGCTCAGGATGACGTGGGGGGCGGGTGGCACGGCCCTGCCGCTCCCGTGTGCCGTGCGCCCCCGCTCCCATGTGCCGTGCGGCCCCGCTCCCGCGTGCTGTGCGCCGCCGCTCCCATGTGCCGTGCGGCCCCGCTCCCGTGTGCTGTGCGGCCCCGCTCCCCGTGTGCTGTGCGGCCCCGCTCCCGTGTGCTGTGCGTGCCGTGCCTGCCTTGTTGGGCGGCTTTTTCGTTGACAGGGTTGCACTAACAGGGTACAATCACCGCGATTATGAGTGCGAGTGCACGGATACTACGTGGTGGGACGCAGTGTCATGTATCCGCTCCGGATGCCGATGCTGGCCTGCGGCTTTGTGCGGATCGGAGCATGTGCAATCATGATTGCTAACCCGGTTGCCGGCCACTCAGCCCCCTCCCTCCTGCCAGCCGTTCATCGTTCGGCAGGCTCTGCGCCTGCATCGTACGTGGTACGTGGACGAGCGGCCGGCCTCCTTACCCCCCCCCCCCCCCCCCCCCTCCACGTAGATTCGCGCGCCCTGGTCGCGGAGGCGAGACAGGACAATGTATAACGCCGTTGTGAACGGCTCACGGTTCTTTGTGCGGCCATCGCCGCGCCGGCTTGCCGGCCTTGTGCTTGTGGCCGTCGCCGCGCTCGTCCTGCTTGTCCCCACCACCCCGAACACTGCGGACGCGCAGTCGACCAACGCCTACAGCACCGCGCAGCTGCTCCGCGCCGAGATCGAAGAGGGCACAACGCGTGATTTCCAGATCACGAACATCCCGGATCACCCGAGATACTTCATCTATCTGAAGCCCCTCAAACCCGGCTACACGGCAGAGCCGGAAGACTTCGGGTTCACTGTTGAGCGGATAAACTATCTGTCGGCCAAGAAGCAGCTCACGCCGAGTGACACGACGGGCAGCGGCTCACGGACCATTCAGCTGAAAACAGCGAAATGGACGTGGCCGCGCCTCACCTTTGAGGTGGAGGCGAAACCGGACGACGACATGGATGATGAGACGTTCGGCGTGCAGCTGTGCACCACTGTGGACTGCACCGGCGGCACCATCCTGGGCAATTGGACGGTGACCATCAAGGATGCGGTGAACATGACGACCCTTACGGGTACGGGCACGACCATCGAGGTCAGCGGCGGCCACACCACGGTGATGGAGGATAGCCACAACACCGACAACCGCGACCATTCTGACGACATCACGATCAAGCTTGACGCGGTGCCGACAGAGGACATCGTCGTTCTCGCCAAGGTGGATGAGCAGGTGCGCACGGGCGGCACGGACGACGCGCCGGATATGAGGGCGATTGCGCGGGTGTCCGGATCGACGGCGACAGGGGCTGGTATCAATAAGAATCCCGACGGCTGGTACGTCGCCGCGGTTTTCCCCACCATGATCACTGTAATCGACCCCGGCAATCCCAGTGCTGATCCTCCGGTGCCTTCCAAAACGACAATGCGCGCCGCAACGGTGGCCGATATGGTGGCAAAGGTGAATATCGTCGCGCAGAAGAACATCCAGGACACGCCTGCCCTGAAGGGCGTTATGGAGTTCAGGGTGGTCACGCTTGCCGATTCCGACGATACGAATAAGACGGATTATTCGGATAACGATGTCTACTCCACGATCACTCTGCCCAATGTGCCGGTGACCGTTACCGGCGACGATGATCGGACCATGATCGAGCTTAAACCCGCCGCCTCTCCGGACAACATCGCCAAGGAGGGCAGCACATCAGACACCGCCAAGTTCCGTGTCACGCTGGGCCGCGAGCTGGTGGCGGGTGAGTGGATCGAGGTGCCGCTGGCGTTCACGGGCGCCGAGTTGGGCACGCATTTCACGCTGTCGCTTGACGGCAGCCCCACGGGCGTCACCTATACGGACTCCACTGACAGAACCGGCAAGATAGGGCTGGTGCGGTTCACCGGCCCATCGGCGGCCGAGGCGACGGTTGTGGTGACGGGCGGCACGAATGACGGCAATAACGTGTCCGAGAATCTCGCGATCCGCACCTACCTTGATTCCAAGCAGACGCGCGGCAACCGCATCGATACGAACCTGTTTGACGGCGTGTGCGCGGGCGAGGGCTGCAGCATCCGCATCTCGTTCGAGGAACGCTACTTCCGCATGACCATTGAGGAGGCGGTTGCCGGCCTGGCAATCATCGATGGCGGCAACCAGCGCCTGCTGGAGGACGACATCACCGAGAACGTGCCTGTGGTCCAGTCTACACGTATAACCGGCGATGGCAGCACTCAAGTACTTTATGAGTTCGAGGAGAAGGTCGTCGTTGATGGCGGCGAGTACTCCTATGATGTCCGGCTGAGCGCCATGCCCTCCAGCAACGTCACCATCGCCGTGTCCAGCAGTGACACCAGCAGGGCGACAATCAAGGCGCCCGCGTCGTTGACGTTCACAAGCAGCAACTGGAGCTCGCCGCAGACCGTGACGGTGTCCGCCGTGGATGATTCCACTGACTCGACTGATACGCCTATCACCATCACGCACGCCGTGACCGGCACGGGGAGCTACGCCAGCATCGACGACATCACCTACGAGTTGACGCTTGTGGATGACGACCCGACCACCGTCACCATGAGCGGCACGGGTGTCCGCACCAGTGAATCCGGGAAAGAGATCTCGGACGTCATGGTGGAGGGCGACCCGACGCGGGTTGACCGCACGCTGACCATCAGCCTGGGCCGCGCCCTAGAGGAGGACGAGTACGTGCGCGTCCCTCTCTACCTGGAGGCGACCGGGCATACCATGCTGGACGGCTCGGGCGGGGAGTGCGACCTGTCCCGCGGGTCTGAGTGGACGGATGGGCTTGGTGGTAGAGATGAGCCGACCCTGCCGGACTGGGGCGCGTGCGCCGTTGTGGACAGCCTCCGCGGGCCGCGCTACAGCGCGAACGTGGCGTGGCCCGACCATTTCAATGATTTCGAGATGAGGGCGACGGGCGACGGCGTCACGCTTGAATCGGTCAACCGCTACACGCCGACCCACATCGGCTATCGCATCGTGGAGTTCCGCGGCGACGGCGCGCAGACCGCGAAGATCGAGTTCAATGCGCGGGGCGGCTTCAATGATGGCGAGACCTTTCATGAGCAGTTCAGCATCACGTTCCCCAACAACCTCAGAAACATCGGCACGCACGTCGTTGGCGGCTACGTGTTCCAACCGAGGAACCACATCAACCCGCGCACCAACCTCGGCGGCGGTGTCACGGCGGCGGCCGATCTGGCGGCGTGGTATGGCATAACGGATGATGAGAACACGGGGGCCGTCGTGGGCGCCGCCCTCGTGCCCTCAAACTGGCCGCTGCTGCCGTCCGGCCTGGGGGCGGGTGACCAATTCCGCCTCATCTACGTCACCAGCCAGACAACTCAGGCGACCGACATCACCCCCAGTTTCTATGACTCCTTCGTCCGCACTGAGATCACCGGCAATGACCTTGTCAACGGAGGCGTCACTCAGCTGGCCGATCACGCCAATTCGTTCCGGGCCATCGTTGGCACCGCCACCAGAAACGGCTTCGGCGATTTCCACGAGGATGCTCCAGTCGTTACGGCACGGACCCACGCGCGGTTCAACCAATTCAACGACGAGCACCCGAATCTTCCGATCTATTGGGTGGGTGGGAACAAGGTCGCCGACAACAACGCCGACTTCGACGACGGCGACTGGGACGACGAAGCGAATCCCAAGCATGCTGATGGCACCGCGGCGACCATCAACACGAACGGCTACTGGACCGGGTCCCAAGGCGACGGACGGTACAGCTCATCAGCCGTTCGCAGCTCCGGGGAGAAGCCCACCACACTTTGTGCTGCTCCTGAATTGATGGGCAATCGGATTCTGGCCATGGGCGCGCCGTATGTGTACTTTGGGATACTCAACGACGATAGCAACGCTTACAATGCCCCCTTGGGCGCAGACGCGGCCGACAACAACCTTGGCGGTACTCTCAGTAACCATGCCTGCATAGGCCGCCAGCCCACGGAATCGCTGCCGATGTACGCCTTGTCGGGCCTGTTCGTCGTGGAGCAAGTCGGCGCCACCATCGCGCCGCGCGCACGTGCCGCAGAGGGCAGCGCGATCTCGTTCAGGGTGACGATTCCCGATGCCGCGCCCTCAGGCGGCATCACCATTCCCTACACCTTTGAAGATGGACTCGGCATCGACACCGACCCGGCCCACATCATCGCGACCAGCGCGGACTACACCGGCACAGCCGGCAACGTCACGATTGGCGTGGGCCAAACCACCGCCACGTTCACCGTCGCCACCACCGACGACAGCACGTATGAGGGTGATCACTATTTCAGGGTGACGCTTGGCACGCCAACGGGCACGAACGCGCCGAGAGTCATCACCGGCAAGAGTGTCGGCGTTGGTGTCATCACCGATGCGGCTGACCGGCCAACTATCCAATTCAGCTCAGGCACGGGCAGCGTTGCTGAGGGGGCGAGCTCGGTGGATGTCACCGTGACCAAGACGGGCACAACACTCGTGCCGGCGTCCGTGTACTGGACAACGGCGGACGATACGGCAGCCCACCCGACGGACTATCGGGCGCAGTCCGGCTATCTGGAGATCGCGGCGAGTGCCACGAGCAAGACGCTGACCATCGACCTCATGGATGACGAAGCTGTGGAGGGCGAAGAGGCGTTCAAGGTGCAGCTGGACGGTGACCTTGTTGTTGACGCGCGAGTGGGCAGCACGGCCGAGACAGTCATAACCCTGACGGATGATGACATTCCCGGTGTTGTGCGGGTGTCATGGTCGCAGACGGACGGCAGCGCGCTGCCGTCCGGGGGTGACTTTCCGATCCTTGTCGAGGGCGACACGTACACGGTCAAGGTGTCCCTCTCCAGCGCCGCCCCCGCCGGCGGAGCCACCATCCCGCTGGGAGTTTCTGGTGTCATCAATCTAAAGGCGGCGGATTATACAGTCCCGACCAGTGTGACCATCCCGGAGGGACAGACATCGGCCACGTTCGTTATCGAGGCGGCTGCTGATGATTTGCCGGAGGACAATGGGTTCCTCACCGTGACGCTGTGTCCCACTGCTGATTGTCCGCAGGGCTACACGGCCGGCACGACAACGCCCTTCTCCTTCTTCATTTACGACCCGGGGGTTGTGGTGGACGCATCCGGCCTGACGACCTCACCCATTAATGAGGACGTCAAACTGCTTGCGGAGGGCAGCAGCGGCACATTCACCATCGCCCTGCAGCGCGATCCGACGGTTGACGCCACCATCTCCTTCAATGCGGCGGACGGCGCCATAGCCAGTCCTCTTACCGCCATCATCAACGCGACCGCCTCCGACCACATTGCGGTGGATACGGACCTGGACACGGCCGGGTTCCAGAACGCGCTCACGTTCACGGGCGGCAACTCCGGCAACTGGGCTGAGCCGCAGACGGTGCGCGTCCATGCCCTCTATGACGATGACGTGGACACCGACGCCCAGGATAATGACTCTTACACCATCGGTGTCATCAACAGCGCCGCCAGCGGCCCCTACAAGGCGCAGGTCAATACGATCGGTGGGAGTATTAGGCTTACCGTCCCTGACGCCGGCAATGACGTGGTCATCTCGCCCACCGCCGTTGAGGTGGCCACCTTAGCCACGTTCGAATATAACGTGCAGCTCACCAGCGATCCGGGCGGCAGTGTCGTCATAACGCCAACGTCCGGTGACACCAGCAAGGCGACTGTGTCCGGCGCGCTGACGTTCACATCCAGCAATTGGGAGACGCCGCAGCAGGTCACGGTGACGGGCGCGGCCGGCGGCTCCACAAGCATCACGCACGCCGTCACCACGGCCACCACCGCCTACCCGGTGTCACTGACCATTGACCCGGTGTCCGTGACGGTCACGTCGCCTGTTGAGTTGAGCTTTGACGCGGCGGCGTACACCGTTGTGGAGGGAGCCGGCACGGTTAGCGTGACGGTGAACGCGGACACGGCGCCGGCGGGCGATCTGACGGTGAATCTGACAACTGGGAACGGCACCACGCAGGGGTCGGCGGACTTCACGGCGCCGCCAGCAACGTTCACCTTCCCCGCCAACGCGACCTCCCACAACATCAGCATCACCATCGCCAATGACGGCGCCAAAGAGGG
Organism: Dehalococcoidia bacterium; assembly: GCA_965214725.1. Lineage (GTDB taxonomy): Bacteria > Chloroflexota > Dehalococcoidia > UBA6926 > UBA6926 > VXMO01. The sequence continues at coordinate 1,391,455 of OZ243973.1, forward strand.
GCATGAACGGTTCAGGCTGACATTGGGGGCCGGCAGCGGCTACTCGGTGGGCACGCCGCCGTCCACGGACGTGACCATCCTCAACGACGACGGCAGCGTGAATGTCACGCTGAGCAGAGACAGGAACACCGGCGACGCCAATGGCAACATCGTTGAGGGGGCGAGTGACGGCACCGAGTATATCGATATCACTGTGACGCTGGGACGCGTGCTGAGAGCCGGCGATAGGATCACCGCGGGAATCTTCTTCACCGGCGCAGCGCGGAACACCGATTACACCCTCGCGCTGCACCCGTCGACGCAGACGGGCGTCAGTCTGTATACGAGCGGCTTGGGCAGCAACACGCAGAACCCGGGGGTGCAGTTTGACGGCGCCGGGGCGTGGCGGGCGACGCTGCGGATGACGGCGGTGGACAATGACGTTCGCACGCAGCCCTTCGTCGATATCAGGCTCAAAGACTGACACCAACGCCAGGGTGAGAGTGCACACCGGCGGCCTGAGCTTAGGCACGGTGCACACTGGGCCCATCCAGCTCGTCATCATGGATGATGAGACGGGTGACATCGTCGTGCCGGAGGGCTGGTCGCTTGCGCCGTCAGGAGTCCCCGGCGGTGACGATTTCCGGCTCTTCTTCATGTCATCAACGCAACGCAATGCAAATCCCACCGATATCGACGTGTATAACAACTGGATACGCAAACTCATCGTGGACAACGGCCACGCTGCCATCAAGCCGTACGCAGGATTCTTCAAGGTCTTTGGCAGCACCAGCGGAGCGAACGCGCGCGTCCACAACGGGATGTGGACAGGCAGCGCGTGGACGGACGCCTCAAAGAACGCCACCGACGCAGGAACGGCCATCTACTGGCTGAATGGCCTGAAGGTGGCGGACAACTATTGGGACTTCTGCGATGGAAAGTTGGGACAACCGGAATCACGGGTCCGGCATGCAGGTCAGGCTCGAGAATGGGAATCTGGCAATACACTCCAACCCACGCACATATGTGTTCACGGGAACGGATACGAACTGTGGCTCTACGGGCAATTTCCTTGGCGCAAACACGTAAAGGTCGGTAGAGGCGTGACGACTGACCCGCTCCATAATCCTGGTGGGGACGGCTTGCGCCGTACTGACAACAGATCCCCCCGGGCCAAGGCCAATAACCACCCCTTCTATGGCATGTCGCCGGTGTTCACGAAGGCGCCGGATCCGGAGCTGGAGTTCGGCGCGGCCACGTACAGCGTCGCGGAGGGTGACGGCACCATTGATGTGACGGTCACGGCGGACAGGGCGCCGTCGAGCGCGCTGACGGTGAATCTGGCCACGGCGGGCGTTACGGCGACGGGCGGGTCAGACTTCACGGCGCCGGAGACAACCTTCACCTTCCCGGCAAGCATGACCTCCCACACATTCAGTGTGACCATCACGGATGACAGCGCGGTGGAGGGCGATGAGACGTTCACGCTGACGCTGACGGCCGCCAACACCTATGGGGTCGGCTCGCAATCCTCCACAACGGTGACCATCACGGATAATGATGAGCTGTCCATCACGATGGCGGGTGCAGACGGTGATGCGAACGGCAACGTGAAGGAGAACGCGAACGACAGCACCGGCTACCGCACCATCACCCTCACGCTGGGGAGCGCGCCCCCCACCGGCAACACAGTCACCGTGCCGCTGACCGTTTCCGGCGCGACGTTGACCACGGACTATACGTTCGGGCTGATGCCGGCAACGCAGACGGGCGTGACGCTGGATACGTCAAGCCCGCACAGCGCGCAAGACCCGGCGGTGGTGTTCGCGGCGGGGGCGACAACGGCGACGTTCCGCCTGACACAGGTGAACAATGATGATCGCACGCAGCCGTATGTGTACATCGATTACGGGACGGGCGCGCGGGCGCCAAGCGCGACGGGCGGGATCATGCTGGACGAGCCAAAGGGGCCGCAGGGCATCGTGCTCGTTGACGATGAAGAGGGCGCTATTGAGGTGCTGACAACGTGGGGTCTCACTCCGTCCGGCCTCAATCCGGGTGATGATTTCCGGCTGCTGTTCCGCACGTCCACCGGGCGGGACGCCACGTCATCAGACATCGCGGTGTATGACGCATTCGTGCGGAGCGTCCTGGCGGGCAACGGCCATGAGGACATCAAGCCGTACGCAGGCTTCTTCAAGGTATTTGGCGGAACGCGAGTACAGAACGGCTCGACGGGAACGTCCGTCCGCGTCCACAACAGCATGGCATCGACTCATACAGGCCATCACGCCGGGACTAATGATATGTGGACGGATGGCTCCACCCGCGCAACCGTGGGCAGCACGGAGGGCACGCCCACGTACTGGCTGAACGGCGTGCGCTTGGCGAACAACTACGCCGATATGTGCGACCTTAGCTGGACAGGCGCCGGCGCCGGTGTCACCACGGGCTGGGGCAGGGCGGCTCCACGCAGCGAGGACGGTACCCGCAACGTCCCTGCGAACGTTCCCGGCAACCGCTTTGCGCCGTACGAAACGTGGACGGGTTCCGGCAACGCCTGTGAGGCGTGGATCTATCCTCTTGGGGCGGCGAGAGTGTCAAGGTCATCAGCGGGCAGCGGCGGCGGACAGTCGCTCTTGCATCAGGCCGATGCCGCGAACACGGAAATCCACCCGCTGTATGGCTACTCGCCCATCTTCACGCTGCAACTGCCGCCGCCGGTCTTCTCCTTCGGCGCGCTGACGTACAGCGTCAGTGAGGGCGCCGGATCAATCGATGTGATAGTGAAGTCGGACAGGCAACTGACGAGCACGCAGGACGTGAATATCAGCGCGGCGAACGGCACGGCGATGGGCGCCGGGACGGACTTCACCAATCCGCCGGCGGACTTCACCTTCCCCGTCAACGTGACCTCCCACACCATCCGCGTGGCCATCACCAATGACTCGACGGTGGAGCAGGATGAGGACTTTACGCTGACGCTTGGCGCCGGCGATGACTATATGCTCGCCGCGCCAACCACCACAACGGTGACCATCCTTGATGATGACGGCATCTCCGTGACGATGTCGGCGTCTGATGGCGATTCTGACGGCAACGCGGTGGAGGGCGCGAGTAATACCACCGGCTACCGCACCATCACGCTGACGCTGAACCGCGCGCTGACCGGCCAAGAGACGGTGACCGTGCCACTGAGCGTTGTCGGCGCAACCGTGACCACGGACTACACGTTCGCGCTGCAGCCGTCAACGCAGACGGGCGTGACGCTGACGACGACGGGCGGGACGCATACGGCGCAGAACCCGGCGGTGCAGTTCGCGAGCGGCGCAAGCACCGCAACGCTGCGCCTCACGCCGGTGGACAACAACGTCCGCACGCAGCCCTACGTGATTGTTGACTATGGCACAGGCGGCAACGCGCCGAGCGCGTCGGGCGGCATCTCGCTGGGCACACCACGCGGCGGGCCGGTCGGCATCGTGCTGGTTGACAATGAGGCGGGTGATATTGTGCTGCCGGCGGGCGTGGATTTCCGGCCGCAGGTCGGGAACAATGCGGAATATCGGATGATCTTTATGACGTCAGAGGGCGGGCCGGCGACGTCAACGAATATCGCGGATTATGACCACTTCGTGCGCAGCGCGGCGATCCGCAACGGCGGCGCGGATCTGCTGCCCTATGTGGGATTCTTCAAGGCCTTTGTGTCCACCGCAACAGTGGACGGCCGTGAGCATATCGGCATCTGGGACCCGTCGCTCAGGATGGGCAACGGCGGCTACGCGGACGGCTCAACGCGCCTCAACTCCGCTGGGACGCCCACCTATTGGTTGGGCGGGGAATCGGTGACGGTCGATAACTACTTCCGTGTATGCAATAACGGGTGGGATCACCGGTGGAGCGCCACGGATACTCGCCTGCGTCATGAGGACGGCAGCGAGGGTGATGGCGCAAAGGTGTGGACGGGGATGGACAACAATTGCGTCACCAGCGCCAACCCGCTGGGCAGCGGCACGCCCACGTATGGCCCCGGCGCGCAGGCCGGCTCCGGCACCCATTCACAGGCGCTGTCACTCGGCACAGAGGCGGCCACCAACGCGAACCGGTTCTATGCCGTGTCTGACATCGTCAAGAGCGTCGCGACCGCTGACATGCCGCTGGTGCAGTTCTCGATGCGAAGTTTTTCAGGCAACGAGAGTGAGCTCGAATCGAGTGACATTACAGTGACGGCCAGTCCTGCGCCGACTCAGGACCTGACGATCGCCTACACGTACTCCGACAGCGATGCGACCGTGGACGAGGACTACATCGGAACCGCCAGCACGTTGACCATCCCCGCCGGGCAAACGGGCGTGACGTTCAAGGCCACATTCCTTCAGGACGACATATTCGAGGATTCGGAAACCTTCAGGATTATCTTGGCTCCCTCGCCCGACTACTTGCCCGGCGGCTTGAGAAACACAATTGTGACGATCCTAGACGATGAGCGACCTGAGGTGGGCTTTGACAAGGCCGAGTACTGGGCGCTGGAGGGCAGCGGCAGCGTTGATGTGGATCTGACACTGGATACCGCTACCACATTGGACATCACGGTGACCCTGACGGTGAGCGGCACGGCCACCGGCGGCACCGATTACACGGCCCCGTCGTCAACCGTGACCATCCCCGCGGGGAGCACAAAGGGCAGCACGCACACCATCACCATCCCCATCACGGATGATTCCACCGTTGAGCCGGACGAGACCATCATTCTGACGATCGACAGTCTTGCGCCGTCGCGGGTCGATTTTGCAGACCAGAAGACCACGACGGTGTTCATCGCGGATGAGGAAACCGTCGTGGGGGCCCTCCTCGTGTCGCCGAGCACGATTACGGTGCGGGAGGGCGGGTCTGCTACCTATCGCGTGCGGCCGGCAACCGCGCCCACCCAGTCGTTCATTCAGGTCGACATCACCGGACAGTCAGACTCCACCCTCACGCTGGACGCGAATGATGCCACCGCGGGTGACCAGGCCTTCGTTCGGTTTGACGCCACCAATTGGTGGGTTGGGCGCACGGTAACGGTGCGTGGCGTCCACGATGACGATCTTACGGATGACACTGTCACGTTGAGACACGCGACAATTGGCGGCGGATACGACTCGGTCGCCGTCGTGAACGCGACCGTCACCGTGGATGATGAGGACGTGACGCTGAGCATCACCGGCGGCGATCCGGTGACAGAGGGCTCGCCGGCCGTGGTCACGCTCACTGCCAGCCCGGCCCCGGACCGCAACCTCTCCGTCAAATTTACTTTCACCGATGCCACAGGAGCCGACTTCCTGCACCGCTCGTATGGCGACGGCTTGACCCGCAGATTCGACGCCAACCGTACAGAGCAAACCTACGCATTCAATACCACCGCCGATAGCGTCGACGAGCCATCCGGCCCAATCACAATCACGTTGGGCGCCAGCAACAGTTACATCATCGATTCCAACGCGGCATCCGCCATGGTGCAGGTCAATGATGATGATGGTTCGGCGCCCGTCACCGTGACGATGGCCGCCTCACGTGACAACGCGGTGGAGGGCGCGACCGATACCACCGGCTACAGCGATATCACCATCACGCTGGGACGCGCGTTGACCGGCTCAGAGACGGTAACGGTTCCGCTGAGCGTCGTTGGCGCGACGGTGACAACGGATTACGCGTTCGCGCTGAACGGCACCAATACGGGCGTCACGCTGAATACGTCAGGCTCCAACAGCGCGCAGAACCCGGCGGTCGTGTTCGCTGCCACTGCGCAGACGGCAACGCTGCGCCTCACGCCGGTGGACAACGATGTCCGCTCACAGCCGTACGTCGTCATTGCCTATGGCGCCGGCGCGCGGGCGCCGAGCGCGAGCGGCGGCGCGACGTTGGGCGCTGTGAGCGGCGGCCCGCACGGCGTCGTATTCACTGATGACGAGTCGGGCGACATCGAGGTGCCCGCGGATTGGGCATTGGCGCCCTCCGGCCTCTCCGCCGGGGACGAGTTCCGCCTCCTCTATATCACGTCTGAGACGCGCAACGCTGCGTCGACGGATATCGACGTGTACAACGCCTTTGTGCGGCGCGTGACGGCGGCAACCGGCCACGCCAGCCTGAAGCCGTACGCCGGACTGGCGACAGTGATGGGCAGCACGGCGTCGGTCGATGCCCGCGAGAACACGGGGATGCATGACGGGAGCGCTTACACGGATGGCTCCACCGCCGTGGGACACACCGGCCCCTCAATCTACTGGATTGCCGCGCCGCCAACACACCAGATTGCCGACAACTACTTCGATTTCTTTGACGGCAGCTGGGACACCAATGTCGACAATACGAATGAAGCCGCCAATGAAGCGGGCACAGTATTCACGTCAGATCTTAGTTTCTTCACAGGCACGGATGACGATGGCACGGCCGAGGACGATTCCCCCCTTGGCGCAGCTAGCGCAAGCTTCGGAAATGTGAATCCGACGGGCAACTCGACGCCTCTCTATGAGGGCCAAGAAGGACTCCGGACGGCCACGCACCCCTTCCTCGCCATCTCGCCCGTGTTCAAGGTGGAGGCGGCGCCGGTGGTCAGCATCACGGCGGGCACGTCGCCTATCACTGAGGGGACGGCCGCCACGTTTACCGTGAGCGCGAGTCCGGCGCCGGCAGCAAATCTGACTGTGAACCTCATCGTGGACGCGAACCCCCAATTCAGCCCATCGCCCACCGGCACGCAGACCGTCACGATCCCAACAACCGGCTCGGTCACATTCACAGTCTCGACCAGCGACGACACCGTCGATGATGAAAACGGGGCAGTGCAAGTGGCCGTGGACACCGGCACCGGATACACGGTGTCCACCTCAGACTACTCCGCCACGGTGCTAGTCCACGACGACGACGCGACGCCCTCGTCGATCACGCTGAGCGTGGACGACAACAGCGTCTCGGAGGGCGACTCGGCGCAGTCAATCAGCGTGACGGCAACGGTGGACGGCAGCACGCAGTTCGGTTTCAACACAACCGTGACGGTAAGCGTCACACCGCGAACGGACACCAGCAGCATAAATTATGTGGACATGATGGCGGTGAGCGATTTCGATATCGAAATCCCGGTGGGCGCGTCGTCGCATTCTCGATCGTTCACGCTGACCCCTACCGACGACGTCGTGGACGAGACGGATAACACGGTCACCGTCTCGGGATCGATTTCTGGCGACTCGGCCACGACGATCAACTCTGCCACGATCGCGCTGACCGACGATGACGCAACGCCCTCTGCGATCACGCTGAGCGCCAGTCCCACGACGATTACCGAGGACGGCGGCACACGGACGATTACCGTGACGGCGACGGTGAGCGGCACCAGATTCGGCGTCGCGAAGACGGTTGTTGGGTCTGTGACGGGCCACAACGCGTCCGGCAAAGTGCCCTTCAGCCAGGTATCGAATTTCAACATCAGCATCGCGGCGGAGGCAGCGTCCGGGACGGGCACGTTCAGTCTGATCCCGACCGACAACAGCACCGCGGATAGCGCCGGCGAGGCGACGATCACAGGCACGCTTACTGGCGTGACCATCAGTGGAACCAGCGTCGCCATCACGGACGACGATGGAGGCGCGCCGAGCAAGCCGACGGTTGGGATTTCGTACAACGGGGGCCCTGTTTCAGAGGGCAGCGCCGCCCAGTTTACCCTCACCGTGACGCCCGCGCAGACCAGCGCCCTCTTTGTGCGTCTCCGCCCCTCCGGAGGGGCGAATTTCGGCATACCTGAGGGCCAAAACCGGATTGAAACAATTCCTGCGGGTACGGCCACCCACGCGGTTAGTTTCAACACAGTGAACAACAACATTGACCATCCGAACGGCACCCTGACGGTCAGGATCGTGCTCAACGCCGCCTACGTACGCGATGAGCAGGCGAAGAGTGCAGAGGCCACTATAGAGGACGACGACGCTACCCCCACGGGCGTCACTGTGAGCGCATCCCCACTGCTTGTCGCCGAGGACGCCGGCGCTACGGAGGTCACGGTGACCGTGGCGGTGCAGGGCTCGACGAGGTACAGAAAAGACCTGAGATTTAGTGTGAACGTTAGCGGCCATAAGACAAAGGATGTGGTGCAGTTCACGAAGGTAGACAAATTCTTCATCACCATCGAGGCGGGCGAGGATTCCGGCATGGGCACATTCACGCTGACGCCCACCGACGACGACGTGGATACGGAGAACGGTGAGGCGCTCATTATCGCCTCCAATCCGGATTACTCCCTAAGTGTCAGCGCAATGATCCCGATCACGGACGATGACGACGATACCCCGGCAGATGCCAGTGATGCCATCGTCGTTACCAGATCGGCGGTGCACCTCGAGGAGGGCGGCGCGAGACAGAGGTATTCTGTGGGACTGACGGAGGACCCGGGCGAGACGGTCACGCTCACGGTCAAGTCGCAGATGCCGCGAGCCGTCAAGGTGTCAACGGCGGGCACGCCCGAGGCGGCCGGCACGGCCACCCTGACGTTCACGGGCGGCGCGTCCGGCACATGGAAGAGGCCGCAGGTGGTCACCGTGTGGCCGATGGATGACGGCAACTCTGACAGTGAGCAGAACATCGGCATCAAGCACACCACCAGCGTGGCCAGCAACGCCGGCACGTTCCACAAGGCCGCCGGCCCCATCGTGCGCGCCTACGTCTCTGACGATGACAAGCCCGGCGAGGGGCTGTGGGCGAGGTACCGCGATGACGATTCCGAGCGGATCTTCGTTATCGAGGAAGACGGCGGCGAGGCAGAGCTGCCGATCGCGCTGCGCCGCGCGTTGGAGTCCAGCGAGAGCGTCGCCGTCCGCGTGCGCGTGACGGGCGGCGATTACGGCACGCACTTCACCGTCAAGGCCGGCGGCAAGGTCACCGTCACGCCCGAGACGATCACCGACATCAAATTCGATGACAAGAAGGACAATGACCCCTCAAACGACGAGGTGACAACGTCGGAGCGCAACACGGGCGTCCTCATCGTGACCTGGCCGGCGGGGGTGACGCGCTCAAGCGCCCCGCTCACCTTCACCGCCGTGGATGATGGCGCAGCCGCCACCGGTGAACGCTACCTTGCGGTGGAGGCGATCTCCGCCTACTCGCCGGATGGCTCGGCCGGCATTGATGATGACGACTCGACGTCGGACGGCATCCGCCTCCTGAATCGCGTCCAGACGGAGCGCATCCACATCCTCGCCAAGGACCGCCTGCGGCTGTGGCAGGACGCGCCGGATACCACCGCGAATGGGCTCACCTTCACGGGCATGGAGCTCGAGGGAAGCGACGGCGTGGATACTGAGCTTGTCACGAACAATACGACAACGACTCTGGATGAGGGCAACGTCGTCCCCCACACGATGACGGTATCGTTCACGGGACGGCCAAGCGGTGTTACGGGAGACATCGTCGTGACCGCGTCGGTCAGCGACCCCAGCAAACTTAGCATCACGCACTCCGGCGGCGACACGGACCCGTTAACCTACACATCAGCGCACGACGGCACCGCCGGCACAACGTTCGAACTCACTCCCATCGCCGATAACGACACGGATAACGAGGTTGTCTTCGTCTATTTCTCGGTCAGCGGGTATGGAGATGTGTACCCTGCGGACACGGTTGTGCGATGGTTCCGCGTGCTCATCACGGACGATACCACGCCGGGCATCGAGATTAACCCCCTCACGATCACCGTCATCGAGGGAGAAACGCGCGGTGAGATCATCCCGGGCACAGACCCGCCGCGCCGCACCAACCAGATTGCCGTCCGCCTCCGCACAGACCCGGGCGACGGCAAGACGGTTGTCCTCAGGCCGGAGAGGACCTACCTGGACGGCTCGTCCACAGGATTGAGAGGGTTGCAATTCACCAAGGAGAGGCTGACCTTTACGGGCGGCGGCAGCGGCAACTGGAATGTCTGGCAGGACGTCGGGCTGCGCGCCGACGACTTTGACAGAGACGTGGACGACAACAAGTACATCGTCACGTTCTACATCGTGCGGGGCTACACGGGCGTCTCCGATGAGGTGATCGTCACCTCGATTGACACCGACCCCGCCGTGCGCGTCTCCGCGGACACCCTCGACCTCTATGAGGGGCGGGCAGACGGCAGTGATGAGCGCAGCAGAGGGCAGACATACACCGTCGTGCTGCAGACGCCGCCGCCCGGTGATGACCCCGTTATTGTCACGCCCACCCTCACCAACACGAACGTGGCGTTCTTTGACGATGGTTCCAACGGCAGAGCAACCACGGCTCGCGCGCTGCGCTTCGGGCTGTCCAACTGGGACACCCCGCGCACCGTCACCGTCTACCCGCGCGCCGATGCTGACACGACCGATGACACGGTCACCATCACGCACAGTGTCACCGGCTACGGCGATGTGATGACCGGGCCGAACGTTGAGGTGACCGCGCTGGACAGCGGCGGCGCGGCCGGCCTCGATCTCTCGCATGAGTCCCTCATCGTTCATGAGGGGACCAGATCCACCTTCCGGGTGCGCCTCGCCTCACGCCCCACGTCAGCCGTTACCCTCACCGTCTCCGGCGCATCCGGCGCCCTGTCCGTTGATACGGACGCCGGTACAAACGGGGATCAGGCGACAATCACCATCTCGCCAAACAACTGGAATACGTGGCACACCATAGCACTCACGGCGGCGGATGAGAGTGATGCATCCAACAAGACGGATGAACGGTTCACGCTGAACATCGCGGCAAGCGGCGGCGGCTACGGCTCCGTCAGCGAGAACGTCAGCATCATCGTCTACGATGACGAGTTCGACGGGCCAGTCATCACCGTATCCGTCAGTGGCACCGCCACCACCATCACTGAGGGCACTCCCTTCACCATCTTCAATGTGGATTCGGACAAGGCTGTGACCAGCCAGTTGAATGTCACTCTCAACATCTCAGAGACGGGCGATTTCGTCGCCGCCGCTAATGAGGGCGACAAGACGGTCACTATCGCAGCAAATTCTGCTCTACAGACCCACCAAACCAATATCGTGAACGACAGCGTCCCTGAAGCCGCCGGCACCGTCACGGCGACGGTGAAACCAGGCGTCGGCTACCGCGTTGGCACGCCGTCCGCCGCCACCGTCACCGTGCAGGATGATGACAGTTCGGCGAGCATGCCGGCGCTCACCTTCGCCCAATCCACGTACAGCGTGGCTGAGAATGCCGGGACGGTCTCGGTCACGGTGAACGCGAGCCCTGCGCCGTCATCCGCGTTGACCGTGAATCTGGACAGCCAGGGCGAGGGCGCGACGGCCGGGTCGGACTACACCGAGCCCGGGTCGACGTTCATCTTCCCCGCCAGCATGACCACGCACACCTTCACTGTGGCGATTACGGATGACAGCATCTTGGAGGCGAATGAGGACTTCACGCTGACGCTGGCCAACGCCAGCGACACGAGCTACGCGGTCGGCTCGCCGGCGACCACGACGGTGACCATCACCGACAATGACACGGCAACCATTGAGCTTGGCGCGGCCACGTACACGGTGCTGGAGGACGCCGGCACGGCATCCCTCACCGTGGAGGTCACCAGCTCGCCGACCACCATCGAGGTGCCGCTCACCGTGACGCTGACACCCGCGAACGGGACGGCGACGGGCTCTTCCGGCGGCTCGGGCGCCGATTTTGACAGTGATCCGGTCCCGGTGACCGGGACTGACGGTGTGAGCACGGTGACCGTCCCGATCCCCATCACTAATGACAACACCGGTGAGGTTGATGAGACATTCACGGTCACCCTGACAACCACGCAGACGGGCGTGTCTGTGGGAACGCAGAACACCGCTACTGTGACCATCGCGGATGATGACAACCCGAAGGGGCTGGTGTTCACGCCGGCCACCCTGACGTTGGATGAGAACGGCAGCGCCACCTACACGGTGCACCTCGGCCAGGCGCCAGTGGGCGGCAGTGTCACCGTAACCGTCACGGTGCCGGGCAGCACCGATCTGACAGTCGACACGGATCCGAGCATGGCCGGCACGCAGACCTCGGCGCTCACATTCACCTCATCGAATTGGTACATCGGCCAGGCCATCACGGTCAGCGCCGCGGATGACGCCGATGCCGTCAATGACACGGTCATGCTGTCGCACGCGCCAACCGGCGCCGACTACGGCTCCGCCCAGAACGCCCAACTCTCCGTCACAGTTGAGGACGATGAGACGGCCACAACAATACCGGAACTCACCTTTGCCGCGTCCACGTACAGCGTCAACGAGAATGCCGGCACGGTGACCGTGACGGTGAATGCGGACAGCGCGCCGGCGGGTGACGTGACCGTGAATCTGACCAAGACGGACGGCACGGCGACGGGCGGCGGAGTGGACTTCAACAACCCGCCGGCGACGTTCACGTTCACCGGCGGCGGTACCTCACAAAACATCAGCATCGCCATCATTAATGACATGATTCTGGAGAACAATGAGACCTTCACGCTGACACTGGGCTCCTCCACCGATTCCAGCTACACCGTCGGCTCGCAGTCATCCACCACGGTGACCATCACCGACAATGACAGCGTGACGGTGAGACTTGAGGACGCAACCCTAAGTGTCGGCGAGGGCGACGGGACCGTGATCATCACCGTTATAAAGGATGGCGACGCGGACATCGGGGTGCGGACGACGCTTACCCCGTCTGACGGCACGGCAACCGGCGGATCCGATGCCACACTCGCAGGCGTCGACTACGACAATGACCCGATCACGCCTGTCACGATTCCCGCGGGCGTCAGCAGCGTTGACATACCATTCGACATCAACGATGACACCATCGCAGAGCCGTCGGAGACGTTCACCGTGGCGCTGACGGTGCTGGGGGGGCAGCGCGGAGTCACAACGGCATCGCCATCGTCGTCCACCGTCACCATCACAGACAATGACGTCTCCGTGACCATGGCCGCTTTGTTTGGGGACGCGAACGGCAACGCGGTGGAGGGCGCGACTGATTTCACCGGCTACCGGACGATCACCATCACGTTGGGGCGGGCGTTGACCAGCAGTGAGACGGTGACGGTGCCGCTCATTGTTGTTGGCGCGACGGTGACCACAGACTATACGCTCGCGCTGAACGGGACGAATACGGGTGTCACGCTGAATACGTCCGGCTCGAACAGCGCGCAGAACCCGGCAGTCGTGTTCGGTTCCGGCGCGCAGACGGCCACGTTGCGCCTCACACCGACTGACAATAGCGCCCGCACGCAGCCGTATGTGTTGGTCGGCACTGGCACGCCTACCACAACAGGCGGGGTGACCGTGGATGCGCCAACCGGCGGTCCCATCGGCGTCGTGTTCGTGGACGACGAGACGGGTGACATTGAGGTGGCCGCGGACTGGGCGTTGACGCCGTCCGGCCTATCCGCCGGGGATGAGTTCCGCCTCCTCTATATCACGTCCGGGCCGCGCACCGCAGAGCCGACGGACATCGATGTCTACAACACCTTTGTGCGGCAAGAGACAGCGGTAAGCGGCCACACCAACCTGATACCGTACGCCGGCCTCGTCACCGTGATGGGCAGCACGTCGGCCACGGACGCCCGCGAGAACACCGGCATGTGGGATCCAACCCTGAACTCAAATGCAGGCGGCTACACCGACGGCTCTACCGTCGTGGGAGACACCGGCCCCTCAATCTACTGGATTGCCGCGCCGCCAACGCACAAGACGGCTGACAACTATTTCGACTTCTTTGACGGCACCTGGGACACCGGGGTGGATAACCGCAATCAAGCCGCCAATGAAGCAGGCACGGTTTTTGCGGTATCACATACATTCTGGACGGGTACCAACGACGCGGGTGTCGCCCCGGGTGATGGGGCAGTCCTGGGGTCAAACAATCCGGTTGTTGGAGACGTCGATTCAACCGGCGCCACGCCGCTCAACTCGGCAGCCAACGTCAACACAAATTCATATTCCTTCCTCGCCATCTCGCCCGTCTTCACGGTGGCGGCGGCGGCAACAGGGCCGGAGATATCGGTGGCGCTGCCGGATCAGGAGGGTGGAGGCCGGACGCCTGCGGGAGAGGAGAGAGTCCCGGAGACCGAGGGCACTGTCGGCATCGGGTTCCCGCTGAGCGCCGATATGCCGCTGGCGGCCGCTTTGACGGTGTGCGTGCGAGTGACTGAGAGCGGCGGCGATCGCGTGACCTCAGGCAACGAGGGCATCAAGACGGTGAGCATGCCCATCAGCGTGCTCAACGGATCGGCCACCTATCAACTCACCTGGACAGACACAGGCGTGGACGATCAGGACAGCAGCGTACTCGTCGAGATAGTGGCGCCGACCGTGGCTGGCTGCTCTGCCACCAACGGCAGCTACACGGTGTCCTCCAGCGAGGGCTCGGACAAGATCCTCATCCAGGACGACGAGGCAACAACGGTCTCGCTGACGAGTTCAGACATGACGATGAGCGAGGGAGATGCCTCAGACACGGCGACGCTGACGGTCTCGCTGTCACGGAGACTGTATGCCGGTGAGACCATCGGGGTGCCGATTGCGCTGACCACATCAACCGGCGCGAAGCTGCCTAGCGACGGCACACCGGCCTTCACGGTCTCGGCGGGCGGCACGGGGGTGTCGATCGGCAACGCAACGACAGACACGCCGCGCGTCGTCTTCACTGGCCACGGCACCAACACGGTGCAGACGGCAACGGTGACATTCACGCCGGTGGCGAACGACGACGACGACGATGCGTCCGACGAGACGATCACGGCAACGCTGACCTCGGTGGGCCTGGTGGACACGACGGTGAGCGGCGGCGTGACGGCGCATGGAACGAACAACGCGGCGACGCTGACCATTGATGATGACGAGATGGCGGCGTGTGCACCGCAGGGCAACGTGCTCAATATCAGCAACCTCCGCATGTCTGAGAATGGTGGCGAGACGACGTACTGCGTGCGGCTGGCCACGGCGCCGTCGGGCGGCATGACCACCGTGACCATCGGCACGGACGCCGGGGCTGCGAGATTTGACCCGTCCACCTACACAGTGATCGAATCGGACGCGGGAGCGGCGACGGTCAGCCCTGCCACGCTGACATTCACGGCATCGAACTACACGGAGCCGCAGGAGGTCACCGTCACGGCCGTCGACGAAGGCAGCAGGCACATGAACCGCCGCCTCACTCTGACGCACACGGCGAACGGCGGCGGGTACAGCAGTTCAAATGTGGGCACTATCACCGTGTTGGTGACAGACGCGCCGGAGCTCGAGGTCTGGGAATACCGCAGGACGTATGACGATGGGGCGTATAACAGGCACATCAACGCGAGCAGCGGATACGGGCTGTTCCGCCCGAACACAATCACGTCCACGCCGGGCATCGTGGCGATGAATGACCTGACCCCGCAATCGAGGCTGGACTACTACGTGCGTCTGTCAGCCCAACCGCAGGGTGAGGTGACGGTGACGCTCAACGTGAGTGACATCGGCACTTATGACGCCAGCACATTCACGGGCATCTCATTCAATCCGGGTGGGACGCCGCAGCAGACGCTGACGTTCACGTTCACGGATGCGGATCCGGACCCGGGCTGCGGGTACCCCTATGTGACTGGTCGGGACAACTACTTTGACCTCAACACCTTCACGACAAAGCGGGGTGTCTCGGAGACCTATGACCACACCAAGACAAAGCTATCGTGGAAGTGCTACAAGGCCGTCTATGGGTTCAACAGCCGCGGCATCGGAAGGATGGAGGGGACGCAGTGCGCGGACGTGGTGCACACGGCGACGGGCGGCGGCTTCCGGAGCGCGACCGTTGACACGCTGCGCATCCGCAGCCTCGGCGACGTGTACGGCCACAACCCCAAGGAGTACTACCAGAACGTATCGATCAACGTGACGGGGTATTGGCGCGACCAACCGCCGGTGTATACGTTTGATCAGAAGACGCAAAAGTTCAACGTTGAGTACGGCCCGGCCGTGTATGAGACGCGGGTTGTGAACAATATCGCGCTGTACAAGGACAAGGACACCAACAAGTATTATGACCTGGTCACATACCAGCGAGGGACGCGCATATGGATCATGCGGGAGGTGCCGTCGTCAGCATTCAATAGCCTGTGGGACCAGAGCGGCCCGACCGTTCTCGCGAATACCCTGAACTTGGATACTGTGTACAGCTCCACCGGTACGTTCCACAGCCCTGCGGACTGCAGATCCCTAGGCTGGGCGGAGGTGAGGCGCTTGACGGGTGGTCAGAACAGCGCGCCGTTGCGGGCAGCGACGGCGTCGCCCGCGCCGACCACGGCGGTTGCGAATCTGTCACTGACGGAGAGCGATGACGGGACCGGCACGGTGACCGTGAGCTGGGACGCGGTGCCGAACGCGACGAAGTACAACATCGCATACTCGGCTGAGGGCACTCCTGATTCCTTGAGCCAGAGCGGAGGCAACTTCGATGATGTCACGGCGACGAGCCTGACATTCAGCCACGGGCTGACATCGCTCGGAACGCTCACGGTGACGGTGACGCCCGGATATGACGCCATCGAGCAGGGCCGTGTTGTGTATCTCGACGACCTCGCCGCGACGGCGACGCTGACTCCGGGATCGACCCCCTGCACGCCAACCCTGCCGGACGACGCCGTCACGTTGGCAGAGGTCGTCGGCTGGCGGGACACCACTCCGGGCAATGCTGCGTCCGTGCTGCGCTGGAACCGTGTCTTGGCCGCGCTGGGCGTGAACACGGGCGAGACGCCGATCACGGTCGCCGAATCGCTGGCCAACGAATCGACTCTGGACGCCACCCGCTGGGACCGCGTGACGCGCACGCTGCAGGCCCTTTCCCAGTGCAGTGAGGCAACGGAGCCGGAGATCAGCATCGTGCCAGTTGCGGATATCACGGAGGGCAGCGATGCGGCCTTCGCCATCGCCGCGAGCCCGGCGCCAACGGCGGATCTCGCGGTGAGCGTGACGGTATCGCAGAGCGGCGCCTACACGGCCTCCACCGGCACGCAGACGATCACCATCCCGACCGCCGGCACGTACACGCTGGCGGTGTCCACGACGGATGACGACACGGACGAGCCGGACGGCTCCGTGACGGCGACCATCGACAGCGGGACAGGCTACACGGTTTCGTCCACCGCGAGCACGGCGAAGGTAGCAGTATCAGACGACGACATATATGTGTGGACGCCACAGGCGACAGGCTGCATCTCTGACGGTGTGCTCAAGCTGGTTCGCTCCTACTACAACGCGAACAAGAACACCCCGCCGGCGTACGGCGAGAACTGGAAGCGGGTCCTCATCGCGTTCGGGGATGTCGAGGACGACACGCTCAAGCCGCTCACCGTGGAGGAGGCGTGGCAGGGCGAGCAGCAGTGGCTCGGGTGGAACCCGATTCGCAAGGCACTGACGTGCCTGCGGAACTTCGACTACAACAGCCCGCCGCCACCGTCGAGCACGCCTGAGATCAGCATCGCCGCGGGCAGCGACGTGACGGAGGGCACAGCCGCGACGTTCACCATCACGGCGAGCCCGGCGCCAACGGCCAATCTTGATGTCAGCCTGAGCGTGACACAGAGCGGCGACTACACGGCGACGACGGGCGCGCAGACGGTCACCATCCCGACAGGCGGCTCCTACACACTGACTATCTCGACCACGAATGACAGCGCGGACGAGGCGGACGGCTCCTTAACGGCGACTATCGACGGCGGCACCGGCTACACCATCTCGTCAGGCAGCGGCGCGGCGACCGTCGCGGTGTCGGATGACGACGTGCCGGAGATCAGCATCGCCGCGGGTTCAGATGTGACGGAGGGCACAGCCGCGACGTTCACCATCACGGCGAGCCCGGCGCCGCATGCCGATCTCTCCGTGGGTGTCACCGTATCGGAGAGCGGCGACTTTGGCGCGACGACGGGCGCGCGGACGGTCACCATCCCGACGGGCGGCACCTACACACTCACTATTTCGACGACGAATGACAGCACAGACGAGACGGACGGCTCCGTAACGGCGACGCTGAGCACGGGCACGGGCTACACCATCTCGTCAGGCAGCGGCGCGGCAACCGTCGCGGTGTCGGACGACGACGATCCGCTGGTCACGCCAACACCCACGCCGATTACCACTCTCGCCGCAGATTGCGTCTCAGACGGCCTGCTCAATCTGGTGCGCTCCTACTACGCCGCGAACCAGAATAATGCCCCGAATTATGGCGTGAATTGGAAGCGGGTTCTGATCGCATTCGGTGATGTGCAGGACGACCAGTTGACGCCGTACACGGCTGCCGAGGCGGTGCAGAGCGAGACGATCTGGTCCGGCTGGAAACCTGTCCGGGAAGCACTCGCCTGCATCGAGGCGGCGAACAAGCCCGTTCTAGCGCCCACACCGGGACCAACGCCGACACCCACGCCTGCGCCCACACCCACGCCAGCGCCAACCGCAACGCCAACACCGGCGCCAACCGCGACGCCAACCCCGGTGCCGACGGCGACACCTGCACCGACTCCGACGCCCACCACACATTGCGTCTCGGACAACCTGCTCGATCTGGTGCGTGACTACTACTCCATCAACCAGAATCGCGCCCCGCATTATGGCGTGAATTGGAAGCGGGTCCTGATTGCATTCGGGGACGTGCAGGACGATCAGCTGACGCCGTACACGGCTGCCGAGGCGGCGCAGAGCGAGACGATCTGGTCCGGCTGGAAACCTGTCCGCGAGGCGCTGGCCTGCATCGAGGCGGGGAACAAGCCGGCTCCAACACCAACGCCGACGCCTGCGCCTGCTCCAACCCCGACGCCGACGCCTGCACCGGCTCCAACCCCGACGCCGACGCCTGCGCCTGCTCCAACACCAACGCCTACCCCGGCACCAGTTCCGACACCAACGCCGACACCTGTACCGACGCCCACGCCTACCCCGGCACCGACGCCCACGCCTACCCCGGCACCGACACCAACGCCCACACCTGTACCGACGCCCACGCCTACCCCGGCACCGACACCAACGCCTACCCCGGCACCGACGCCCACACCGGCACCGACACCCACGCCTACCCCGGCACCGACACCCACGCCTACCCCGGCTCCGACGCCCACGCCGGCGCCGTCAGGCCCACCGGAACTGAGCGTGAGTGACGCGACGGCATCGGAGGGTGACGCGCGGGGCTTGCGGTTCGTCGTGGAAGTCGCACCGGCCAGTGATCAGACCATCACGCTCGGCTACGGCGTCTTTGACCAGAGTGCCAGGACGGGCCAGGACTTCGAGGCGCCATACCGGCTATACACCCTCGACCCCGGCCAGACCCGACTCGAGATCGTCCTGCCGATCATCGATGACGGCGTCGCCGAGGGCGATGAAACACTCATCTTCTATCTCTACGCCAGGAGTGGCATCACCATCCCCGGCTACTTCCTCTACGCCAACGGCACCATCACAGACAACGACTAACCGGCCCCTGCTCCCACTTCCAGGCCCACCCGCGCGCCCCCCCATACCCGTCCCCTCCTCCATGCCCGCCCCCCTCTCGCAAAGCCGTCCCCTCCTACATACCCGCCCCCCCTCCCGCATACCCGTCCCCTCCCTCATACCCGCCCGCACTCCCCTCATACCCGTCCCCTCCTACATACCCGCCCCCCTCTCACATACCCGCCGCCCCTTCCCTTCATTTCCGCCCCCTTCCCCTCATACCCGCCCCCTCTCACATACCCGCCGCCCCTTCCCTTCATCCCCGCCCCCCCTCCCCTCATACCCGCGAAAGCGGGTATCCATCGGGCCATGCGGCCTGTTGGTGGGGTATGGAAAAGTCAGAAGAGAGGGCGGGACGGCCTCTGCAAGGTAGGGTAGACGCCGGATATCCTGCCGGCATGACGGCCACTTAGCGCCTCGGAATCTGCCTTGCCGCATGCCCGCCTGTCATGCCGCATGCCCGCCTGTCATGCCGCCTATCCGCCTATCCGCCCGTCCTGTCGCCTTTCCACCTGTCATGCCGCATGCCCGCCCGTCCTGTCGCCTATCCGCCTGTCCTGCCTCATACCCGTCTGTCATTCTGAGCGCAGCGAAGAATCGAAGAGGCCGCCTTGCAGTCAACATGAGACTCGCAATTGCCTTGATGTGACCACCGCCATCTAGATTCTTCGACTCCGCGCTAACGCGCTGCGCTCAGAATGACAGGGTTTGAGTGGGGCGCTGCGTGCGGAATGACGGACAACGATCTAACGCGCTGCGTTCGGAATGACGGGCAACTATCTAGGCGCTGCGTTCACAATGACAGGATTCGATTGGGGCGCTGCGTTCGGAATGACGGACAACGATCTAGGCGCTGCGCTCGGAATGACAGAGGGAGATTGAGGCGCCGCTTCACTGTGACTTATGGCCCCGCTGCCTTATCCGACGTATGCCCCGCCGCCCTATCCTTTGGCTCTGTTCCGGACGAACAGGCACGCGTGGCGGTTGGCGGGACGTGGGTAGAGGGGGGCGGGTGAGGGCCTCGTTCAGGGAATGGGGGTTGGCGTGGGTCGCTCGGCAGCCAGACTGACGAACCTGGGCGGCCTAGCGCGCGTCTGGGTCGGCGCGCAAGCGGTATCCCACGTTGCGAACCGTCTCAACGAACGTGTGGGACGGATCCTCAATCTTGCTGCGCAGGCGCCGAACGTGAACATCCACCGTTCGCGTGCCGCCGTAGTAGTCATAGCCCCAGACGACATCGAGCAGGGAGTTGCGCGTAAAGACGTGGCCGGGACGCGAGGCGAGGATGCGCAGCAGCTCATATTCCTTGAACGTCAGCGCGACTTGCCGGATGCCCACCCAGACCTCATAACGGGCGAGATTGATGCGCAGGTCACCGGCGATAAGCTCATCCTCGTTGGAGGAGCGGACACGGTGGCGCGCATGGAGTAAGGCGAGCCGCGTGCTAACCTCTGCGGGATCGAAAGGAGCCAGTACGAAATCATCCAGCCCCAGTGACTGCTCAATGGCGCGCAGCTGCCCGGGCCGCACCAGGCCCAGGACGGGGACGTACACGTCCTTGTGGCAGGCGGCTGTCATTTCCTGGATAGCTTGTGGGCGCGCGAATGGCCCATCCATGTCGATGATGACAACATCGTGGCCGCCACGCGCAGCCTCCTCAAGTTTGTCTTCGCCATCCAACAGTGTCCATGTGATGACATCACGGTCGAACGCGTCCGTGAGATCGGCAAAGGCCTCCGCCCTCCGGGTGGTTAGCAGAGCAACATGCATTGTGTTGTACTGTTTCCAGTGCTGTAATTGCTGGTGAGTTGAGTATAGCCTGTGGCGCGAATGGTATCCTTGTGATGTTGCCATGACACTGACAGATCAAAGGCCTGCGCCCCCCACACGCCGCCTGCCGGACTGGTTCAAGGTTCCGGCGCCGGGCAGCGAGCGGTATCGCGCGCTCAAAGCGCTCGTCCAGGGTAGCGCACTGCATACGGTCTGCGAGGAGGCGCGGTGCCCCAACATCGGTGAGTGTTGGGATCGCGGCACGGCAACGTTCATGATCCTCGGCGATACGTGCACGCGCGCCTGCCGCTATTGTGCCGTCAAGACTGGCGATCCGGGTGGTGTTGTCGACACGATGGAACCCCTGCGGGTCGCACAGGCCATCCGGCGGATGGGCATCACGTACGCGGTGATCACGTCCGTGGATCGGGACGACCTCCCGGATGGGGGCGCGTCCATCTTCGCGCAGACGATACGAGCGGTGCGGCGTGTTGCAGACGGCGTGGGTGTGGAGGTGCTCATCCCGGATTTCGGTGGGAACCGGGACGCGCTGAGCGCCGTGATTGATGCGGCGCCGACGGTTCTCAATCACAACATTGAAAGCGTGCCGCGTGTGTTCCGTGCCGTGAGGCCGCGCGGAAACTATTGGCAGTCACTGGAAGTGCTGGATCGGGCGAAACGGGCAGGGATGCGGACGAAATCCGGCGTCATGGTCGGCTTGGGCGAGACGTGGCCGGAACTGCTGTCCACGATGGATGATCTGGTGAGTGTCGGCTGCGATATCCTGACCATCGGCCAATACCTGCGGCCAACTCCCTCACATGCGCCGTTGGACAGGTTCTATACGCCGGCCGAGTTCAATGCCCTGCGTGACGAGGGTTTGGCCCGCGGCTTTGCACACGTGGAGTCCGGCCCGCTGGTCAGGAGCTCCTATCATGCGGACGAGCAGGCGGGGAGCTAGACGGACAGCTCGCCCGTCATGTGCGCGGCTTCGGATGACGAACCGATTCCCCGCAGGGATACCGTGGCGGCTGTCCAAACGATGCCCATCTCGATTATCGTCGCCAGTCCGATGAGCAGGGTGGCCTGTAGGAAAAACGCCTCAGGGAAGAGCTGAATCATCCTGTCGTCCGCCGTTCCCTGCCATAGATCGTTGGAAAAGCTGAGCAGATGGAACTGCAGGAAGAGAAAATTGAACCCGCCCAGCGCTGCGAACAGGCCGATGCCGATGAGTGCAATGACTGTCCAGAGCGCGCTCTGACGGGTGCGCTTGAAGATGTGTATGGCGCTGTCCGGCCGGCCGCGCGCGACGGCGACGATGGCGGCAAGGACTGCGGTGAGCATGAGAACCGTTGCGACAGCCTGCACGGTGTAGGCGAGCCTCAACAGATCACGCACGTCACGGAAATGCAGGGCCTCAGGTTCGGTGAACAGCGGCTCGCTGATACCGTTGACGACGATTTCTGTTGTGATGAGATCCTCATCCGACTCAAAGTAGGCGATGATCCCCGCCATGCCCCTAATGAGCTCCTCGCGCTCGATGCCCGTCCGCTCCGGGGCATCGAACGCGTCAATGGCGTAGGTGTAGAGCGTCTGGCTCTGAAAGGCGATGCGTATGTTGGTAGTGATGAAGAGGGCAGGGAGGGCGAAGAGGACAGCAAGCCCGAGCGCATAAACGAGCCGTGAGGACAGCATGACCGTCGACATCCTCCTCCTGCCACGTGCGTCCATCGTAAGCAACCGGCAACAACACCGTCCAAAAGGGTGACGGGGGCGGCGCAAGAGCCGCCCCCGTCACTATTTCACGCCAAGCCGCAGGTGGTGACTGGATCTATCCCTCAGATGGGGAGTCTGTCTCCGCAGTCAGGGCATCACCATCGAGGTTGTGGGGATCGCTCTCCTCGTCATCCTCATCAAAGTTCCAGTCATCGTCCTTGTTGTCGTCGCCAAAGGCCGCCTCATAGATGCGGTCTGTTCCGAGGCCCAACTCTTCTGAGTAGTAGTCATCGCCTCGGTCCGCGAGCGCGGTGGCGACTCCTCCCGCCTCCAGGAGATCGTCCTCCGTGCCCGCGCCCATGCCGAGCTGAGCGGGAATGAGGCGGCCGATGATGACGTTCTCCTTGAGGCCAGCGAGCCGGTCAACCTTGCCGAGCAGCGCGGCCTCTGTCAGGACACGCGTCGTCTCCTGGAAGGATGCTGCCGCGAGGAAGCTCTCCGTGCTCAGGGACACCTTTGTCACGCCAAGCAGGACGGGCGCTGCAAGCGATGGTTCGCCGCCCTCTGCGATTTTCTTTTCGTTGATGGACTGCCACAGGAAGCGGTCGACAAGCTCCCCCTGCAGGAACTCGGTGTCACCGGGCTGCTCGATGCGCACGCGCCGGAGCATCTGCCGCACGATTATCTCGATGTGTTTGTCGTGAATGACGACGCCCTGTGAGCGGTAGACCCGCTGCACCTCATCGACCAGGTAGCGCTGCGCGGTGTCCTTGCCGCGGATGCGCAACACGTCCTGCGGGTTCAGCGGACCCTCCGCCAGCGCGGTGCCGGCCTCAATCCGCTGACCGGAGTCCACAAGGATACGGACGTTGGGCGAAATGGCGTATGTGCGGTCATCAATATTCCGATGAACAACGGTGATTGAATCACTATGCACCGTCACCTCGCCGGAGATCTTCGCGGTGAGAGGAGCGGCCGCCGGGGGTGTGTCGTCCTGGACGGCAACCTCCGTGTCAGCGTCTTCCGTCTTCTTGCGTCGGCTGCGCCGCGCGGGCTTGGGTGTGGCCGCTGGCGCGGCGAGAGACGCATTCTCCTCAACGTGCGCGCCGGATGCGACGCTCACCTCGTACCCCTCAGGAATCGGGTAATCCTCAGTGATGACCTCTTCGCTGACGACACGGACGCGGCGGCCCGCGGCATCCTCAGTCACACTGACAACGCCATCGATCTCCGCGATGGGAGCAACAGCCTTGGGCACGCGAGCTTCGAAGATTTCCTCGACGCGCGGCAGGCCGCTTGTAATGTCCGTCACGCTGGCATCGCCGCCGGTGTGAAACGTTCTCATGGTGAGCTGCGTGCCCGGCTCGCCGATGGATTGGGCGGCGATGATGCCGATGGCCTCGCCGGCCTCCACCAGCCGGCCGCGCGCCAGTGAGCGGCCATAGCAGAAGCGGCACATGCCGTGCGCCGCCTGACACGTCAGCGGGCTGCGCACAAACACGCGGGTGACCCCGGCCGCCTGGATCAATGATGTCTTATCCTCATCGATCTCCTCATTGCGGTCGACAATGATCTCGCCCGTGCCCGGGTCTGCAATGGGCCCGGCAGCCATGCGGCCGAGGATATGCTCGGCGAGGCTGCCCAGCAGGCGGTCCATTGCCTCGCCATCAATCCAGACACCGTCAAGGGTGCCGCAATCATCCTCATGGGCGATGACGTCCTGCGCCACATCAATGATGCGGCGGGTCAGGTAGCCGGAGTCCGCGGTCCGGAGGGCGGTATCGGCGAGGCCCTTGCGCGCGCCGTGTGTTGACACAAAGTACTCAAGCACACTCAGCCCGTCCCGGAAACTGGAACGGATCGGCAGAGGGAGAATCTTGCCTCGCGGGTCTGCCTTGAGGCCCTGCATCCCGACCATCTGCTTGATCTGCGCGTCATTACCCTTTGCGCCGGAGTTGGCCATCATCGCGATGTCACGGGAGTAGCCATCCGGCAGCGTTGCCGCAGCCTCAGACTGCTGTTGACCGTCTCGCGTGACCCCGAAGGCATCACGCTCGGCCGCGGACATCATCCTGTTGATGGCGTCACGCATCTGAGAGTCGACGCCCTGCCACAGTTCGATGATCTTCTCGTCCTTCTCCTCCTCGCTGAGGAGGCCGCGCTGATAGTTGCGCTCAATCGCGTCCGCCCGCTCGCCCGCCTCCTCAAGGAGCGCGGCCTTGTTGCCAGGCGGATTCAGATCGCTCAGCGCAAAGCTCAACCCGGACTGCGTCGCGTGGTGGAATCCGAGCCTCTTAAGCGCGTCAAGAATCAGCGCCGTGGAGTCGTTGTCTTCAAACCGATAGCACTCAGTGACAACTTCCTTGAGCGCCTTCTTGTCGATGATTTCGTTGCGGTACGGGACGGCGCTTGGCAAGACCTGATTGAACAGGATTCGGCCAATGGTAGTCGTGAGAGGCTCCAGTGTCCAGCCGTCCGGCATCTGCTCCGCCAGATTCGGCTCAACAATGTCCGTGCGCCCGTCCTCGCTCATGATGAGGCGCGGCAGCAGGTTGAGGCGTGTCGCCCCGTCTGTGCTGACGGCCACGCCCTCACGCACACGGATCATTTCACGGAGGCTAATCTGTCCAAGGTCGTGCGCCAACTTGGCATCGTCATACGTGATGAATCGCTTTTCTATCACGGAATCAACGTCCCCACGCTGGGCCTGCCCGGGCGTGGACGTGAGGTAGTAGATTCCGGCGACGATGTCCAGTGTGGGCGCGACGATTGGGTCGCCTGAGCTTGGCAGCAGCATGTTGTGCGTTGAGAGCATGAGCTTGCGCGCCTCTTCCACGGCGCGCCGGCCAATGGGCACGTGAACGGCCATCTGATCACCGTCAAAGTCTGCGTTATAGGCGGCGCAGACTAGCGGGTGAATCTGGATGGCGCTGCCCTCCACGAGCACCGGCTCAAACGCCTGGATGCCAAGGCGGTGCAGTGTTGGGGCGCGATTCAAGAAGACGGGGCGCTCAGTGATGACCTCCTCCAAGAGGTCCCACACCTCGCCGCGGCGTTTCTGGTCCACCATGCGCTTTGCGCTCTTGATGTTGGGCGCAATGCCATGCAGCACCAGCCGATGCATCACAAACGGCTTGAAGAGTTCAAGCGCCATCTGCTTCGGCAATCCGCACTGATGCAGTTTGAGCGTGGAGCCGACAACAATCACGGAGCGGCCGCTGTAGTCCACGCGCTTGCCGAGCAGGTTCTGGCGGAACCGCCCCTGCTTGCCCCGCAGCATGTCTGAGAGCGACTTGAGCGTGTGGTTGTGGCTGCCGGTGATTGCTCGGCCACGGCGGCCGTTATCGATGAGCGCATCAACGGCCTCCTGCAGCATCCGTTTCTCATTGCGGACGATGATGTCCGGCGCGCCAAGCTCCATCAGCCTCTTGAGGCGATTATTGCGGTTGATGACGCGGCGATACAGATCGTTGAGATCACTTGTCGCGAAACGGCCCCCATCCAGCTGCACCATGGGGCGGAGGTCAGGGGGGAGAACCGGCAGGACGGTGAGAACCATCCACTCCGGCTTGTTGTCGCTCTTGCGGAACCCCTCAACAACGCGGAGGCGCTTGGCCGCTTTGCCGGCCTTCTGCCCGGTGGAGCCGGTTGCCTCGATGTGCAGGGACTCCCGCAGCGCCTCGAGGTCCATCGTGCCGATGATCTCCAGCAGGGACTCGGCGCCCATGCCGGCGCGGAACAGTGAGCCGTGCTTCTCATACAGATTCTTGTACTCCTGCTCCGTCATGGTCTTGCGGGGCAGCAGCTGCTCCAGCTCGCCCCGTCGCACATCCCACTCCTTGTGCGACTTCTGAACGGCGGCCTTGGACTCGTCCTGAAGTGCCTTGATCTCCTTCTGGACGGCGATATGATACTCGTCGATCGCATCGGAGAGGATCGTTTCGCCGTTGTCATCAAGGGAGTCGACGATCTTCTTGGTAATCTTCGCGCCCTTCTTCACGAGGGTGCGGCCCCCAACCATGATGGCGTCTTCGGCTTTCTGCCCCACCATCAGGGGGAGGACGGTGCGCCGGGCCTCAAGCTCGGCGGCGATAATCTCGCGCTGTTGTACCAGCTCCTGTTCGCTGCGCTCGCGGACCTCAGCAATCTGCGCGTCCCATCCCGCGCGAATCCCGTCGAGATCCTTCTCTTCCTCAGCGGCGTACTGGTCAAGGAGTTCCAGCTTGCGGTCCTCATCCACCTCAATGACCACGAACTGCGCGTAATAGAGGACGCGCTCCAGGTTGCGTGGTGTCATATCCAGGAGCATGGCCAGCCAGCTTGGCGTCCCCTTGGCGAACCAGATGTGCGCGACGGGGGCCGCAAGGTTGATGTGCCCCATCCGCTCACGCCGCACCTTGGCGCGCGTTACCTCAACGCCGCACCGGTCACAGATGACGCCGCGATAGCGGATGCGCTTGTACTTGCCGCAATAGCACTCAAAGTCCTTTGTGGGGCCAAAGATGCGCTCATCAAAGAGGCCATCCTTCTCCGGCTTCTGATTGCGATAGTTGATCGTTTCCGGCTTGGTGACCTCGCCATACGACCATGACCGGATCTGGTCCGGAGAGGCGAGGGAGATTCGTATTGCGCTGAAACTAGGATCCGTCATTCTCTCTCTCCTCTATGTCTGTGTCCGTGAAATCATCAACAGGCAACGCTCCGCTGAGCGCCAACTCCATGGCCGGCACGTCCGGGTCATGCAGCAGCTCGAGCGCCAGGCCCAGGCTCTGCAGCTCCATCTGAAGAACGTGGAAAGACTCAGGAATACCGTGTTCAATCACGTCCTCGCCCTTGACAATGGCCTCATACGTCTGCTGACGCCCCTGCACATCATCTGACTTGATTGTGAGCATCTCCTGCAGGTTGTGGGCGGCGCTGTATGCCTCCAACGCCCACACCTCCATCTCACCGAACCGCTGCCCGCCAAACTGCGCCTTGCCGCCCAGAGGCTGCTGCGTAATCAACGAGTAGGGGCCGGTGGACCGGGCATGAATCTTGTCCTCGACCAGGTGAATCAGCTTGAGCATGTAGATGTAGCCCACGGTGACGGGCTGCTCAAACTGCTCACCCGTGCGGCCGTCACGCAGATGCACCTTACCGAAGATTGGCGGGTGACTGCCGGTCTCCCGGAAATGCCCCTCCGTCCGTGCCACAACGCCCTCAGCGTCCAGCCCTGCGTGGGACACGCCCTCTTGATCCAGCCACAGCCGTAGGCACACATCCTTGGCAACGCCGAGGCTGCGGTCTGTGAAGACGTTGGCGACCGTTGCATCATCTATGCCCCGCTCGCGCAGCCACGCCTCAGCGATTTCCTGCACGAACGTCTGCTCCCCGTGCTCGCCGGGCTGCACCGCGTTCGACTCATGGGCGATGTAGGCACGGCCAAGCGCGTCCTCAATCGACTCCGGGTCTGCGCCATCGAACACCGGCGTGACGACCTGGAATCCGAGATCGCGCGCGGCGGAGCCGAGATGCGTCTCAAGGATCTGACCGAGATTCATGCGGGAGGGCACACCGATGGGGTTGAGGATAATCTCAACCGGTGTTCCATCCGGCAGGTACGGCATATCCTCGATGGGCATGATGCGGGAGATAACCCCCTTGTTTCCGTGCCGTCCCGCCATCTTGTCACCGACGGAAATCTTGCGGGTCTGCGCGATCCACACGCGTACAAGTTCATTCACGCCGGCCGATAGATCGTCCTTATGCTCACCTGTCAGCACCCGCACGTCGATGACCTTGCCATGCTCGCCGTGTGGGACACGCAGGGAAGAGTCCTTCACCTCGCGTGCCTTCTCGCTGAAGATTGCGCGCAGCAGCTTCTCCTCCGGTGACAGCTCCGTCTCGCCCTTCGGCGTGATCTTGCCAACCAGAATGTCCCCGGCGCTCACCTCTGCGCCAATACGAATGATTCCCTTCTCGTCGAGATCGGCGAGAGCCTCCTCACCCACGTTGGGGATATCACGTGTGATCTCCTCACTCCCCAGCTTGGTGTCACGGGCCTCGACCTCATGCTTTTCGATGTGGATAGACGTGAACTTGTCCTGACGCACCACGGATTCAGAGAGGATGATGGCATCCTCAAAGTTGTACCCCTCCCAGGACATGAACGCGCACAGCACGTTCTGCCCCAAGGCCAACTCACCCTGAACGGTGGACGCGCAATCCGCAATGGGATCACCCGCCTTGACAACGTCACCGGGTGACACCGATGGCTTCTGGTTGATGACCGTTCCCTGATTGGAGCGCTCAAACTTGCGCACACGGTGCGGGTACGTCTTGCCGTCCGTCCCCTTGATGATGATCTCCTCTGCCGTTGCCGTGATGACTGTGCCGTCCGCGCGGGCAAGGAGGATCTGACCGCTGTCCCGCGCCACGCGCTCCTCCATGCCGGTGCCCACAATGGGGACATCCGGCCGTACGAGCGGCACGGCTTGCCGCTGCATGTTGGAGCCCATCAATGCACGGTTGGCATCGTCATGCTCAAGGAAGGGGATAAGGGCGGTGGAGACGCTGAAAATCTGCTTGGGAGACACGTCCATGAACTCAACGTCCGTGGAACGCGCCGTGTGCGGCTCACCTTGACGCCGCACCTCAATCATCTCCGCGATCATCTCTCCAACATCGTTCAACGGCGTATTCGCCTGCGCGATGTCATGCCGCTGCTCCTCATCCGCGTCAAGGTATTCGGACTCATCAAGCACGAAAGGTCGGACAGGGATCGCGAACTCCTTGAGTCGCGCAACCGCCTTTGCAGTCTCCGCGCTGACGACCGTCCCGGCCTCTGCGACGACGTGTCCGCGGCTATTCTTGACGTCCTCCCGCAGTGTGCGGCCCTCGAGCCGCTTCGGCTCCTTGTTTGAGATCTCCTTGAGAACGCGGCGGTACGGTGTCTCGATGAAGCCGTAGCGGTTGATGCGCGCGTAGGTGGCGAGGGAGCCGAGCAGGCCAATGTTGGGGCCCTCCGGCGTCTCGATGGGGCAGATGCGCCCGTAGTGGGAGTTGTGAACGTCACGCACATCAAAGCCGGCGCGCTCACGGGACAGTCCACCGGGGCCCAACGCGGATAGGCGCCGCTTGTGCGTCAACTCCGCAAGCGGGTTCGTCTGATCCATGAATTGGGAGAGCTGAGAACCGCCAAAGAATTCACGCAGTGAGGCCACGATGGGGCGGACATTGACCAGGTGACCGGGCGTCGCCTGATCAGGCTGCACCAGCGTCATGCGCTCCCGCGCCACGCGCTCCATGCGGAGCAGGCCGACCCTGAACTGATTCTGGATCAGCTCGCCCACGGACCGAACGCGGCGGTTGCCGAGATGGTCGATATCATTGGGGCGGGCAGCGCCGTTCTGCACCCGGATCATGTGCCGTATCAGCGCGACGATGTCCTCAGGCAGCAGGATGCGCGTATCCGGGTCAACATCCACGCCGAGGTTGCGGTTGAGCTTGTAACGGCCAACCTTCGCCAGGTCATACCGACGGGGATCGAAGAACAGGTGATAGATCAGTGTCTTCGCGTTCTCCAACACGGAGGGCTCGCCGGGGCGGAGGCGGCGGTAGAAATTCAGCAGCGCCTCGTCCGTTGTCTGGGGATGATCATGCCCGCGATCCTCATGCTCAAGCGTGGTGCGGATGAGGCTTGCATCCCCGGGCTGGTCCACGTCCGAGAACAGGGAGATGATCTGCTCCTCGTCATAGCCGAGGGCGCGTAGAAGCAATGTGACAGGCATCTTGCGGCGCCGGTCAACCTTGACGCTGATGATTCCCTTGTTTGAGATATCAAACTCAAGCCACGCGCCGCGGTTCGGAATGAGCTTTGTCATGCACAGGCCGCGTCCCGTGGTGGGGTCATGTTCAAGCGTGAAATAGGCGCCCGGTGAGCGCACCAACTGGCT
Organism: Dehalococcoidia bacterium; assembly: GCA_965214725.1. GTDB lineage: Bacteria > Chloroflexota > Dehalococcoidia > UBA6926 > UBA6926 > VXMO01. Next base: position 1,422,335 of record OZ243973.1, read on the forward strand.
GACGACCACGCGCTCTGCGCCGTTGATGATGAACGTGCCGCGATCAGTCATCAACGGAACGTCGCCGAGGAACAGGTCTTGCTGCTTGACCTCGCCAGTTTCCTTGACGGTCAACTCAGCCTTGACATGGAGAGGCGCCGAGTAGTTGAGGTCCTTGTCGCGGCACTCATCCTCGGTATGCTTGGGCTCATCAAAGCGGTGCTCGACGAATCGGAGCAGGAAGCGGCCCCCAACGGCGCTCGGGCTCGCCTTCCCGTCCCGGACCTCGGCGAGGATCTCACGGGGCGTGCGGCCGGCGCTGAGGTCAGCCGGCAGCGTCTCCTTGGCGGCATCCTGGATAGGGCTGATCTCAGAAAGAAGCTCGGCAATCCCCTCCGTCTTGAACCAATCGAAGGAGTCGACCTGTATTTGGATGAGATTGGGTGGGGCAAGGACTTCATCGACCCGTGAATAGTTTTTGACTGACTCCCTCACGGCTGCAACCATTCGGCTACCCTCCTCTTTTACAAGCAGAAAAAGCCCGCTCGCGGGGCGCAAATTTTCCGCCCAACGAACAGGCCTATTCGGTGCACACTAACGGGTCGGCATCAAGCCAAGCACAAACGGATACTATATCATGCGTCCGCAACCGTCAAGCGGCTGGCCGTCGTGACAGGGAAATGCTCTCACTCACGGCGGAGTGAGCTGCGGCTCGGAACCACATACGGGGGCGCCGGCACAATGTGGTAATCCGCAGACATCTGAGAACCGCCGCCACCATCGCCGTTACGGGGAGAGTCCTCGACTGCGGGCGTCGCCGGCCGCCGACGCGCGTCGTCCCGCAAGACGAGCGCGTGATAGACGAAGAAGACCACGGCCGGTATGACGATGGAGACGTTCAGTGTGACTGTCTCATCCACGAATTTCGGCTGCCCGAGAACCTCGGCTAGGACTGCAGCAATGAGCGTCACGAGCGTGAAGAGCCATGCACCGCCCAGCGCTATCAGCATGACGTACAGGTAGATGCGGCGTATCAGGGCGGTTGGGTCTGCCTTGACGACCCGCCACCAGAATGCGAGCCAGAGCGGCGCGCCAACAATGATCATAGTGATGGCAACGGCGAGGAACTGTGCGTCCTCCGTTGTTCGCGTGAACAAATCATCGGTCACTATGAGCAGGATGTATCCCAAAAGCGCCATGAGCCCCGGAACGAGCGCGATAAGCCCAACGGCGGACATGATGTATGTGAATGATCGGGACAGCCGGGATTGATCGGCGGCGGGCAGGTAACCTGCCATCACACGCCGCGCCGCGTCCTGCCGTAGTGTCGTCCAGTGATAGGCGAGGAGGCCAAGGCCGATCAGGAGCCCCACGCCGGGCAGGATGAATTGCTGAATGTAGTCCGCTGTGGTGTCGGTTCCGTCCCCGCCGACAAGCTTGGCGATGATGATAAAGATGAACGCGGCCGCTCCCCACAGTGCCAGCGACGTGCCTCCAAGAAAGGTGAAGCCGTAGAGATAGACCTGCCGCAGGACGGAGTGCTCGTCACTCGTGGCAACGGCGCGCCACTGGACGGCCCACGCGGCGATCCCAACAATTGCCCAGCTGGCGGCGTCTCGCAAGGGAGAGACAAAGTCGCCGACGCTGATCAGTGTGTCCCCGTCGCCGAAGAGCAGCGCATAGGTGGTATCGAGGACCCCGTAGGCGAGCATGAACGTTGCCGTGACACCGGCCGTCAGAAAGATGACGCACAGCCCATAGACACGCCATCGCTTGACCGTCTGCGCGCCCTGTGTTGGCTGCCCCTCAACATTCTCGGTTCGCCACAGGTAATACCAGAGCGCGCCGGCGGCAGCCACGCCGGCGAGATTCTCGATGCCGTCTACCTCTCCGAGGATCCCCTGCGCGGCGTAGCGTGCACCAAAGAAAACGTAGAGGGAGGAGAGGGCCAGCGCACCGTGTACGTACATCTTTCGTAGTACGGAGCCTGCCTCCTCAGAATGCGCGGCAGCGGCACGCCGTATGATGAGGGCGTGGGCGGCCCACACGGGCAGACCGACAATGATCATGGCGATCCACGTGGCATCCGCCCTACCGCTGCTGACCAGCCCCGTCACCCCGCCAGCAAGATCCGTCGCCAAGCCATACGCGCCCTGCAGCAGAATGGCAAAGGCGACGAATGCGGCCAGATAGACGTATGCGCGCTGCGGGATACTCATGAGGCTGCGTCCATCGGGATTGAGGTCGGGGTCGGATCGGTCTCGCAAGAGAAGTCCCGGACATACTGGAGATTGAATGGCCATCCGGCATCCGCAATCAACCAAAAGCCGTCGTCTGAGCGTTCCAGATGGAACCTGTATGCATACAGGTTCCCCTCTATGGGCAACTCAAAGAGTCCCGGCTCAGGGACGTTGGTGACATGGATGGTCACGGTAACCGCGTCTGCGCCACGCTCCTTGATGTCGCCGAGCCGGTAACGGTTGCTGCCATAGGAGTAGGAGTTAGAGCGCAGCCAGTCACGCATCTGCTCCTCAAGGCATGCTGATGCAGTCTCCGGTGTCAGCAGCGCAAGCGCCGTATCGGCATCATTATCGATGACGGCGCGGATGTAGCGCTGGACGGTGCCCTCCGCCGTGTTGGGGGGATAATCGGGGTCGTCGCGATTAGCAAGCAGGGGGAGCGCTATCGCCAGGATGACGAGGGCAAGAACCGCGCCGATGATTCCCACAAGGATGCGCGTCGATGAATCCATACGGACAGTGTAGCCGCCTGCGACCCTTATCCGGGTCCGCCCGGCACGTCATCGACATGGAATGTGATGTCGTGCTGCACGGTCAGTCCGACGAGGGCGGCGCGCAGTGGCACGACGCCGCTCGTGGGGAGCCGAATCAACAGGGTGAAGCTGACGGCCGTCTCAAGCGTGGCGACACTCACCGTCTCGATTGCGCACCCTGTCTGCTCGATCTGTTCACGGATTCTATCAACAACCCCCGGCCGGTCTCGGGCGATGGCAGTAATGATTACGCGGGCACGGTTGGTGGTGTCGTCAGCGGATGACATAGGAGTAGGATAAGCCACAGGGACGAGGAGGTGTGACATGACGCGTGAGATGGTGGAGACGGTGACAGGGCCGATCGCGTCCTCAGCGTTAGGATTCACGCTATCGCATGAGCATGTGCTTGTCGGCTTTCCCGGCATCAAGGCCACCTACCCGGAGTTGATGGACTGGGAGGGCATTGAATCCGGCGCCGTTCAGAAACTCTCCGAGGCGCGCGGCGAGGGACTCACGTCCATGATGGACGCCACGCCATTCGAGCTTGGACGGGATGTGCAGATGCTGCGGCGCGTCTCGCAGGGCTCCGGCGTCAACATCATCGCCTCCACCGGTACCTATGTGGACATCCCGCGGCTCATCTGGTTTACGCATCCCGGTCGCATGGCGGAGGTGTACATCCGGGAAATCACGGAGGGTATTGAGGGCACCGGCATCAAGGCCGGAATGATCAAGGTGGCGAACAATGACTATGAACTCTCCAATGCGGAACAGATGATTCTGCGGGCGGCCGCCCGCGCATCCAACGAAACCGGCATCCCCATCACCACGCACACCCAGCCGCTCAAAAAGGTGGGCGACCCGCAATGGCGCATCTTTGCGGATGAGGGTGTCGATCCCGCCCGCGTCTGCATCGGGCACTCATCCGACGCAACGGATTTCGACTATCTTGCAAACCTTGCGCGAGAAGGCGTGTTCCTTGGCATGGATGAACTGCCGGGACACCAGCTCAACGAGCCGTGGCGAGACAAAGCGGACATGGTCAAGCGCCTGCTCGACGCCGGCTTCGCCCGGAATCTGATGCTCTCGCATGATTGGTCCGTCAAGCGGCATCCGGACGATTCATGGGGAGCGTCAGAAGAGATACACACGCAGGTGAACCCGGACGACTACGCATTCGTGATCCGCCGCTTTCTGCCCTACCTGCGTGAGAATGGCGTCAGCGAGGAGGCCATCACCCTCATGACAGTAGACAACCCAAAGAGGTTCTTGGCAGGAGATTGAATCCTAACGCATTTCGCTGCCGTTAACTTCCACCGATGGAGCGGATTTCGGACTCCACCCGCACAACGGCCAGCTGAGCATCCGCCAGCGACGTCTTCACTTCTTCAAGCTTGTCGAGGTTTGTTGCTCCAATCGCTGCGTCTACGTCTTGCACAGCCTCCTTGAAGGCCAGAAGTTTTTCTCGAAGTTCGCGCACCTTATCGGGGAGTGCCTCACCTCTGCGCATCCGATACTTTTCAAACAGCCCGCTAAGGGCATTCACTTGGCGATCCACCTCCCCGACGTGGTCACCAAGTGCTTGCCGGACTTTTTGCAGCTCCCCGAGATTGAGGTCCTTGTCAACGACATCGACAGTCTCCACAGCACGGGTTACGAATTCCTCAATACGGATCTCTTGGAAGTCAGCTGTAAAGCGCTCTCTGATGCCTCGAGCAACATCACTTTGCAATTCTTGGCGGTGCCGGAACTGCAAGAGTTCTTCGCCATCGACCTCAGCGGAAAGGACGACGTCGAAAGTAAGGAGCCTCTCCTCAGGGACTTGAAGTGACACAACTTGCGCCTCACCTGGGCGCAACTTTTCGATGGGCTCAGTTCTTCCGGTCTTGCCTTGGACAAATATATTCTTGAATACAACACTCGGCCAATCAGGGCTGTCTGGGGCGGTGTTCGTAATGGCGAACGAAATGACTGCAGTTTGGTTCGCTTCAGCCCGGGCTATCTCTACCTGCTGGTCAACCCTTAGGTACTCTTGGAGTCGCCGCCAATTGTCCACCGGCTCCGTCAGTACTGGGCTTGAGTTTCGCACGCCCTCTCGGATATCAGATTCTTCAATCAATTCCTGTGGCAATTCTGTTGTTGAATCCACTACGTTTTCTCCACCGACATTTGTGATTTGCGTCGCCTCTTGTCTGCCCAGATTTGCCAGAACGTCCCGCATGATGATAGTGGATTGCCGATAACGACCAAACGATACGTCCCGAACGTGCGCCCAGTCGTTTCGGACAGTAGTGACCTTCCTAAAGAGGCTGAAGGCCCGAAGAGAATCGGGAAAGGCCTGAGCAAAGAGTTGTTGATGGTGCTTCCGAATGATGTAGCCAAAGTGGCGATTGTCCAGCAAGTTTGCCCTTGCCGTCGCATCGTCAATGCCTTCCGCGGCCGCGCTCATTTCATCGAGGTACTGGCCATGGAACGAGGCCAGTACGCCCTGCTCCCACCATTGTCCTCCATACTGGGTTTCTAATCGTTCGCGAATAGCGTTCCTTACCCCTTGCACATAGATCCGGTAAGTCTTGCCGAATAAGTCGAAAGCATCTCGTTCCATTGATTCACCTCGGTACGGAATTATGTCGGTGAATGAGCATTATGAAATGAATTGGAATCTAGGTAAAGCCTGGCTCTGTCTGTGTGAACAGGGACAGATAGATTGCGTGGGTGCTACCGTGCCAGTCGAAGCCTTGGATTCTTTGCTGCGCTCAGAATGACAGGCTCAGAATGGCAGGAATGGCAGGCTCTGCTGTCCGCCCTTACTCCTCGAAGAGGGCGGCTATGGGGGTGGTGAAGCGGGGGAGGACGTCGCCGCCAGTGAGAGTGTCAGATTCGCCGAGGATGACGCGCGGGTCATCGGGCGTGAAGACCTCGATGGTCTTGGTGCTCGGCCACACGTTCCACACCATACGCACACCGTGATAGAGCCACATCTGCGCCTTGTCATAGACCTCGGTGGCGGACTGGCTGGGGGAGGCAATCTCAATGGCAAGGTCCGGCACGACATCTTGGAAGCCTCTGTCATTATCGACCAGCGGTGGGAGACGGCCCGCCACAAAAAAAGCGAGATCGGGCGCCCGGACGGTATCAAGATCTCTCTCGAGATGGATGCCAGGATCTCCTGTTTGAAGCTCACCCGCCTGCGTTTCATCAACAAAAGCCTCGAGGAATCGAGCTAGCTTACTCATCGTTCTTGCGTGTGCTCTGTTAGTCGGCATTTTGGGACAAAAGACCCCCCTGATCAGTTCGCCGCGCCCTTCCTCTTTGCCAAGGCGATACAGCTCATCCGCCGTCATCGGCACAGTGCCGGTGGCGGTAAGCCGAGGGGTGTCAGTGATTGTCGCCATGTGTTTCTCCGGGCGATGGACTGCCTACGTTGCGCCTAGTGTATAAGACTGCGCGAGGGCGGCGCCGAAAGGCGCCGCCCTCGCTTCTTGTTTCGATTCGAAGAACCGTCTAGCTGCCGTTGCCGTTATGCGTTGTCCAGAAGACGCGCTCCGGGTTGAGCGGAATCTCGCGGTGGCGGATGCCGGTGGCGCGGCTGACGGCGCTGCCGACGGCCGGCAGCGGCGGAATGATGGGCACCTCGCCGACTCCACGGACGCCGAGCGGGTTCTCCGGCGCAGGGCCGCCAACGAAGATCGTCTCGATCATAGGCAGATCCAACGCCGTCGGCATCCGGTAATCGAGGAAATTGGCGTTCTTGAGGATGCCATCCTCGCCCCACTCATAGTTCTCCCAGAGCGCCCAGCCGATGCCCTGCGCCACCGCGCCCTGCACCTGCCCCTCAACGGCCATCGGGTTGATGGCGCGGCCGGGGTCCTGGAATGCGGTGTATCGGGCGATTGTCGCGCGGCCGGTGTCGTCGTCGATTTCAACTTCGCAGACCTGGACGCCGGAACTGGTTACCGGGCGGACGCCGGTGGCGAGGCCGTTGCCGATAATCGCGCCGGTGCCGCGCCCAACATTGTTGGCCGCCAGCTCGCCCAGTGAAACTGTCTGCTCCGGGTTGTCACGCAAGGAGAAAGCTCGGTCCGCGTAGTCCACATCGGACGCGTCCGCCTGGAACCGCTCCGCGGCAAGCTCCTTGAGTTTGGCAATGAGGTCTTCAGAGGCGTTCTTGACGGCCATCCCGGTCACATAGGTGATCCGGCTGCCCCATGACCCGTCCGTGTAGCCCACGGAGTCCGATCGCCGACAGTGGAGCGCACCTCTTCAACGGTCACGCCGAGCTCCTCGGCAGCAATCTGCGCCATGGATGTGCGCGTGCCCGTGAGGTCGACAGAGCCGACAATCAGGCTGAATGTGGCGTCCGCGTTCAGTTGGATGGACGCTGTGGATGTGCCGGATCCCTCGCGGCGCATGCCGATTGCGACGCCGCGTCCGCGTCCCGCAGGAACGGGTGACGCCCACGACTCATGCCGCTTGACGGTCTCGAGAATCTCCCGGAACCGTGTGACGGGCAAGGCCATGCCATCACTCATCGGCTCGCCGTCGTCCGTCACGTTGGCGATGCGGAAATCGATAGGGTCCATATCCAGCGCCTCGGCCAGCTCATCCATCATGGTTTCAATGGCGAATGCGCCCTCAGGCAGGCCGGGAGCGCGATAGGCTTGCGAGCGGGACTTGTTGGTGAGCACGTCATACCCATCGGCCTGGAAATTCGGGAGCTTGTAGGGGGAGAGGCCGGCGACGAGGATGTTGTTCACGTAGAGGGCAGAGCCGGGCAGGCACCCAGCGTCCAGGTAGAACTTCGCCTCAAACGCGGTTACTTCACCCTTCTTGTTCGCGCCCGCCTTGACCCAGCAATACGCGTCCGGCGCGGGGCCGGTGGCGCGGAACACCTCATCACGTCCAAGAACGGTCTTGACGGGGGAGCCCGTCTTGAGCGCTAGGAGCGCGGTGGGCAGTTCAGGGACGGTGAATCCCTTGCCGCCAAAGCCGCCGCCGATCTCCAAGGGCACGACGGTGACCTTGTTCAGCGGGACCTGCAACAGGGCCGCGTTCTGGCTCTTGTTGGCGAATGATGCCTGCGTGGTGGTGTAGATGGTAATGTGACCGCTCGCATCAACATCTACCGTGCAGGCCTGCGGCTCGATGTAGCCCTGATGCACCATGCCGATGCGGTATTCGCCCTCGCGAACAACGTCCGCCTCCTCATAGCCCTTGGCGACATCGCCGCGCGCAAGCTGCATGTGGACGGAGATATTGGTAGGCGTATCACCGCGACCCTCGAGGCTGCGTGTCCGCACCTCCTCATGAATCACGGGAGCCTCCGGCTTGATTGCATCCTCAATTTCGACCACCGCCGGGAGCGGCTCGTAGTCGACCTTGATCAGCTCCAGCGCCTCCTCAGCAACGTGCGGCGAGATAGCCGCGACGGCGGCAACGGGGTGGCCGTGGAACAGCACGCGATCAGATGCCATCAGGAACTGACGCAGATACACGGCGTCCAGTGTGACCTCACCGCCAACCTGCTCATCAGAAACGAGCGGGGGCAGGTCCCTGTGCGTGACGACGCCCCTGACGCCGGGATGCGCCTCCGCCGCGGAGGTATCAATGCTCTTGATTCGCGCGTGGGCGTGCGGGCTGCGAAGAATCTTGCAGTGCAGCGTGCCGGGGAGCGTGAAGTCCGGCGCATAGACGGCGCGGCCCTTGACACGCTCAACAGCATCAACCCGCGGAATGGGCTGTCCGATGGCCTTTTCAGGTGTTGCTACCATAATTTCCCTCCAGTACGGCGCTGCGCGCCGTGCCCCTGTGCCGCCGCCTGCCGAACGAGCCCTACGACGACACGCCTAGTGTAGCGCAAATGGGAGTGGGGGGGGCGCGCCGGGGAGACGGAGGCGCCTTAGAATGGGTTATGGTTACCGCGATCCAATTGCCTACCGAAGATGAAATTGACGAGGCTGGTCGAACGCTGGTCTCGCTGCGCGATGTGCGTGAGCGCGAATCCGAGTGGCTTGAGGCCGTTCATGTTGTAGATCGCTGGCGACGTGCACACAGCGAGCCGCTGCGGACGTTTCAAGCGAATCTCCGCCGGCGGGTTCGTCGCGGTGAAATCGTCGCAACGCGACTCAAGAGGCTTCCGACTATCATCGCCAAGCTGGAACGATTGTCGTGGTTGCGGTTATCCGAGTTTCAGGATATTGGCGGGTGCCGTGTGGTTGTTGGCGATACGGAACGTGTCTTTAGCGTTGCTCTCTCGCTGCTTGAGAGCCGCATTGTTCATAGATTGGCCAAGCTCGACAACTATATTGCCTCGCCTAGGCCAACAGGCTACCGTGGCACCCACCTTGTGTACGAGTACCAGAGCAGCCAGAGAAGGCACCTCAGCGGGCTCCATTTGGAAATCCAGCTCCGAACGCAGCTTCAACACCAGTGGGCAACCGCCGTCGAGACGGTCGGCGCATTCACGGGAGATGACCTTAAGTCGAATCGCGGGGACTCCGATTGGCTACGCTTTTTCGCGTTGATGAGTACCGCAATTGCACGAAGGGAAGGAACACCTCTGGTCCCAGGCACGCCTACCACCGAATCCGAATTGGCTGACGAGCTCAGCAGGTTGGACAGGAGACTTGGCGGAGTGTCTTTTCGGCTTGAGGCCTTTAGAGCGGTCACCAGTTTCATGCAGTCGCGCAGAACGGCGAACGCCTACTGGTACGTTCTTGAGCTTGACCTCGGCGCCGGAAGTGTGAAGGCAAGCTATTACCCAAGGGGCGCCCGAGAGGCCGCTCTCTCCAATTATCTAGAAAGAGAATTAGCCAATAGTCATCATCCTCAAGTGGACGTCGTCCTAGTTTCGGCGAATTCAGCCTCAGCCCTGCGACGTGCCTTTCCGAACTACTTCGCGAATCTGAAAGATTTCCGCAACCTGGTTCAAGATGAATTGGCTGTGCGCTGAGAAGACTCTGCCTCCCGCTCCTTGCGTTCTTCACGCTCTCTTGCCCGCTCTTGGCGAGCCATGACCTTAGCAGCGGCCTTCTCGAGGCGCTCCGAGGGCGTTTCGTTTTTGTCTTGCCGCCGAACTTTGGTGGCCACTGTCCCCACTCCTACGAATGTGCTGAATCGCTTCTCAATTGCATAACGTACAACCAATCTTAGGGAATCGCCGCCGCACGTGACAACACTGCGGTGGCGATTCGCCACGTCCACACGTTGCAGCGTGTCCTATTGTTTGCACCCCATTCCACCGTGACCTTCCTTCCATCGTAGGGGTGGGAGGTGGGATTCCGGCTTTCGCCGGGATGAGGGGAGGGCGACGAGGGGAGACTCGTTGCAGGGTTAAACTCTCGCGTTGCGGAGCGCGTGCTGGGGGCCTTCGGGGAGATCCCAGTCGCGGTAGTACTCGCGGATGTAGGGATCAAGGTCGTGCGCGGTCCGGCGGCGGGCCAGAATGTCCGCAGATGGGCCGCCCTGCAACGCCTCCTGTAGACGCATCGTGATGGCAGGCTCATTGAGGGTCGGGTATGTCCCGTTGTCATAGAGGACACGTCCATCGATGAGCACCGTTCGGACATCCCGCCCCCGCGCACGCGCGACAAGTACGTCTAGAGGGTCCAGCTCTGCGTCGAGATAGGGGTAGGAAGCGCGGTCCCAGTTGAGCATGACGATATCGGCGCGCTTGCCGGGCTCAAGGCTGCCGATGTGGTCGTCCAGCGTCAGGGCTTTCGCCCCGCCAAGCGTTGCCATATGGAGCAGCTCACCGGGCGTCACGTGGCGGTTGTCCAGACCGGGGACGCGGTGCAGCCGCTGGCTGAGGGCGATTTCTTGCAGCAGATCATCGTCGTCATTGATGCCAACACTGTCAGTGCCAATACCCACGGTCACGCCGGCATCCAGCATGGCTCGCACGGGGGCGATCCCGCTGTGGAGCCTGAGGTTGGAACTGGCATTGTGGCTGACCGATGTGCCGGTCTCAGCGAGGATGCGGATATCATCATCCGTGACCCAGACGCAGTGCGCATACGAGACGCCGGGGCCGACGAGGCCGATGTCCGCAAGGCGCTGTACGGGAGATTGCCCTGTGACGCGGTTGGCGTAGAGGCGTTGGTACACCGTTTCAAGGACGTGCGTGTGCATGCCCATGCCGTTGGCGCGAGCAGTATCGACGATGCGGCGCAGGGAATCCTCGTCCGCCCAATGGTACCCGGATGGGCTCATCAGGATGCGGACAGACTGCGGGTTCGGCTTCTCATACCGCTCATGCAGGTCAAGCGCCAGGGTGACGTTGTCATCAAGCGCAACGCGTGACTGCTCAACGACGGCGCGGGCGGACTGCGAGAGATCATTGGGGAGGCCGGCGAGAAAGGCATCGTCATCGCCGTAAACCAGAAAGCACTGCGAGCGGAACCCGACCGAGAATGCGGTGCGCACGCCGACCTCACGGAACGCCATCAGCGTGCCCTCCGCCTCTGAAAGCGGGCCGGCCTGATTGAACATGACGGCCGTTGTGCCGGAGCGGAGTTGCTGCATCAAGGTGTAGAGCCCCATGAGATAAGAGTCCATGGGCCTGCGCCCCCACGCGAGATTGAGCCACGTCTCCAGCGCGCCGTCCGGCTGCCCCAACTGGAGATAGGAGATGCCGCGTCCATGGTGGTGGGCGTTGTCGAGGCCGGGGAGGACAAAATGCGAACCATCGCCGATCACGTCGGCGTCTGGGTGCCGAGACCGCAGATCAGCAAAGCCGCCAACCTCAATGATGGCGCCGTCAGCGCCTGCGGCAACGGCGGCATCGCTGAGCAGCGTCACCGTGCCGTCATGCTCCGCCCGGGTCAGCACCCAGCGCCCACGGACGAGCGTGGCGGCCGGGGCAGGCTGAGTCATGGAGTGCGCGGCCCGGGGTGGTCAGGAATTCATGGCGTCGGCGGCGGCCTGCACGGAGCGGACAATCTTGTCATAGCCCGTGCAGCGGCACAGATTGCCGGCAAGATGGAGCCTAATCTCCTCCTCAGTCGGGTTGGGAATCATCTTGAGCAGGTGATCCGTTGACAGGATGAATCCCGGGGTGCAGATGCCACACTGCAGCCCGCCGTTCTCCATGTACGCGCGCTGGATCGGGTGCAGGTCATTGCCGGGCGCAAGCCCCTCAATGGTGTTGACGTTCCTGCCCTCCATCTCGACGCCGAGCGCGCAGCAGGAGTTGATGGTGACCCCATCAACCTCAATGGTGCAGGAGCCGCAATTGCCGTTGCTGCACCCCTCTTTGGCGCCGGTCAGACCAAGCTCATCCCGCACAACCTCAAGGAGAGTCTGGCGCGGCGATATAGCAACCTCGACTGCGGTGCCATTCACGGTGAACTCGATGATCCGTCGATGACTCATCATGTCTAGTGCTCGCTTTCGTGTTCTCGTTCCCGCCAGTATGACAAGCGGTATTCAGTTCAGATTGATGCCAAGTTGAGCAGCGCAGGCAGTCACGGCGCGCCGCGTCAGCACCTTTGTCAATTCACGCCGGTAGTCGGCGGAGCCACGCACGTCCGAGATTGGCGAGGCTGCCCGCTCTGCGCGCTCCCCCGCCTCACGCGCGAGGGATTCGGTGAGTGATTCGCCGCGCAGCACGTCCTCCGCGTCCGTTGCGCGGACGGGCGTCGGCGCGACGGATGCCAGAACGATGTTGACATCATCAATCTGCCCCCCGCCGTTCAGGGTCATGGAAACCCCAACACCCACAACCGCGATGTCCATCTCAGCGCGTGGAATGAAGCGCACATAGTAGCTTGAGCTATTCGACGCGGGCGCGGGAACACGGAACTCGACAAGACACTCATCCGGCTGCAGGGTCATTTGCCCGGGGCCGGCAAAGATGTTCGCGACGGGCTCCTCCCGGTTGCCGCGCGGCCCGGCGATGACCACCGTGCCGCCGAGAACAATCAGCGGCGGGATGGTGTCACCCGATGGCGCGGCATTGCCGACGTTGCCGCCAAGCGTGGCCCGGTTCTGTATCTGGACTGCGCCAACGAGTCCTGATGCCGTTGCAAGCGCAGGGAATGTGGCCTTGACGTGGTCATCATCACGAATGCGAGCGAGCGGCAAAGCGGCGCCGATGTGGAGGCTGCCGTCACCGTCCCTGTCAAAGACCATCATCTCCGGAACGCGCTTCGTATCAATCAGGAGTTCAGGCGTGCGACGCCCAACCCGGATCTGATCAATGATGTCCGTCCCGCCCGCCAATGCTCGCGCCTTACCGCCGGCCTGACCAAAGGCCTGAACAGCCTCTGTAAGCGACGTGGGCGCGGTATAGTCAAAGTTACGCACTGTCCTCCCCACCTCCTTTGGCGCAGACGATGATGCCAGCCGTGGCCGCTCAGAATGCTGCGCTGCTGCAATCATACACCCGTGCGCGCTGTGCCGTTTCACTGCGGCATTTGCCCAGATTGCCGCGCCATCGTCTTGACATGGGCGCAGCGTCAATTCTAAAGTCAGCCTAGTACGTTTTACGCAAGAGGGAGAATATTCATGGAAGAGCTCACCGCATACTCGCTAAAGCTCCGCAAGAGCGTTGTGATTCGTAATCCCAAGTTGGTGACGCTGAAGAACGGGCGCCCTGCAGTTCGTGGCGTGGCAGACGAGGACCCCAGCGCTTCGGTGTTCCGCATTCTCAGTGACGCAGAGGCCAACAAGCTGCGCGCCTCGGGGATGGAAGAGGAGAAGTAGGGAACCTTCCCTGCTCGCGTTGGCGCCCGCGTTATGGCAGGCGCCCCGCCGCAATCTCCGCAAGGGCACGCGGATTGTCTCTGACTGCCCTTTCTGCCTCATCCGGCGTCAGCCCGGCTCCCAGCGCCGCGGTCATCTGGACCTCAGCCGTGAGCAGGTCTTCTGGGGCGTGCGCGTCGGAATTGACGAGGAGTTGTGCGCCCGTGCGCTTTGCGGCGAGCGCGACGTGGCCGTTGGCTAGAGAGTGGCCCTTGCGGGTTGAAATCTCGAGGAAAACGCCGTTTTCGGCCGCCAGTGATGCCTCTTCGTCCGTGATCAGGCCGGGGTGTCCCATAACGTCCACATCCGGGCATGAGGCGGAGGCATGATTCGTTCCGGCAAGAACAGGTTCAACCGGTGTCTCACCATGGACGAGCACAAGCGCAGCCCCCGCATCCCGGGCACGGGCGGCCGCCTCAGCGATGCGATTCGGCGGCAGGTGTGTGAGCTCCACGCCCGGGATGGCCAGGATGCCCCACTCCTCGCGAGCCACGCGGCAGTCCTCGATCAGCCTGTCGAGCATGGCGGCCATCCCGCCCATGCCCACGTGATCCGTGATGGCAATGGCCTCATAGCCGTTGTGGTGGGCGCGGCGGATGAGCTCGATGGGAGACAGGACCCCATCGCTCAGGAATGATTGAGTTTGGAAGTCATAGACCATAATGGATGCAAGCGTAGCATCCGACTCCGAACCGCTACAAGCGGAAAACGGATGAGGGGGGTTACCGGGCGATGTGCCGCCCGATTTGACGCGGCGCGCTGAATATGTTTATGTGTGTTTTTCCCGTTCGCAGTGGGGGCGAGGGGGATTTCCGAAAATTTTCGGTACAGCAGAACAACACGGACAGGGGTAAGGGATTAAGGAGTTTCGTATGGGGGACAACAACAAGATCAATGTGGCGATTGTGGGGGTCGGCAACTGCGCCTCCTCACTGGTGCAGGGCATCCACTACTATCAGAACGCGGCCGATTCTGAGTCGATCCCGGGTCTGATGCATCCGCGTCTCGGCCCGTACCATATCTCGGACATCAACTTTGTCGCCGCCTTTGACGTGGGCGCGACGAAGGTCGGTAAAGACCTCTCAGAGGCAATCTTCGCCGAGCCGAACAACACGTATAAGTTCACGGACGTCCCAAGATCGGGCGTGACGGTGGAGCGTGGCATGACCCACGATGGCCTCGGCGAGTTTCTATCACAGAAGATCCAAAAGGCCGAGGGGCAGACCGTCGACATCGTCAGCATTCTCAAAGAGCGTGAGGTTGATGTTCTCATCAGCTACCTGCCTGTCGGCAGCGAGATGGCGACGAAATGGTACGTGGAGCAGGCTCTTGCGGCCGGCACCGCCGTCATCAACTGCGTGCCCGTCTTCATCGCGCGGGAGCCGTACTGGCAAGATAGATTCCGCTCCGCCGGCCTCCCGGTCATCGGTGATGACATCAAATCGCAGGTTGGCTCAACCATCGTCCACCGCGTTCTGTCCCGGCTGTTCGGGGACCGTGCCGTCAAGCTGGAGAACACCTATCAGCTGAACTTTGGCGGCAACACGGATTTCTATAACATGCTGGAATGGGAGCGGCTAGTCTCCAAGAAGGAGTCCAAGACGAACTCCGTGCTCTCGCAGCTGGACTTTGATCTCGATCCTGACAACATCCATGTTGGGCCAAGCGACTACGTGCCGTGGCTGTTGGACCGCAAATGGGCGTACATCCGCATGGAGGGCCGCACGTTTGGTGATGTCCCCTTGAATCTTGAGCTGAAGCTGGAGGTATGGGACAGCCCGAACTCGGCCGGCGTTGTCATTGATGCCATTCGGTGCGCCAAGATCGCCCTGGATCGCGGCATCAGCGGCGCGCTCGTCCCGCCATCGTCATACTTCATGAAGTCGCCGCCCGCTCAGATGCGGGATGAGGAGGCGCGCCGCCGCTTGGAGCAATTCATTGCCAACGAGGGCGGGCCTGATGACACGCTCCCGCACATCGAGGTCTCGATGGACCGGCAAGCCGTTCTGTAGGAGACGCGCGTCGTGCGGCGCGCGTGATGTGATCAACGTGATAGCATGAGCGTTAACCCTTGGTCACATTGATGAGCGCCATTGCAGAATACGAAGATATCGGAGTGGCCGCGGATGAAAGTCCGCGGCCACTCCGTATTGCCCTCGTCTCACCCTATGATTTCGCATACCCCGGCGGTGTGACCAATCACATTACCGGCCTCAGTGATGAACTGCGGCGGCGAGGGCACGCCGTCACCATCGTTGCGCCGTCGTCACGGCGGCTTGGCGATGTCGACGCGGATAACCTTGCCATCATCGGCCGCCCCATTCCCGTCCCAACGGCAGGATCAATCGCGCGGGTTACCCTGTCTCTGACCTTGGGCAAGCGCGTGAGGCCGTTGTTGGATGCGGGGCAGTTTGACATCGTTCATCTGCATGAGCCGATGACCCCAACCCTGCCGCTCACCTTTCTGCGTCTCGCATCAAGTCCGGCGCTGGTGGGCACATTTCATGCCTATGCGGAGAGACGGCGGGCGCTTGGGCTGTCACGTCCCTTGCTGCAGCGGTGGGCACACCGTCTTGATGAGCGAATCGCCGTGACGGAGCCGGCCAGACAGTTCGCGAATCGATATTTCCCCGGCTCCTACACAATCATCCCAAATGGCGTGGAGACGCAGACCTTCAGAGAGGCTGCGCCGTTCCCCACGTTCCAGGATGGCAAGCTCAATATCCTGTTTCAGGGCAGGATGGAGAAACGGAAAGGCTTTCCGCACATGCTCCGCGCCTATTCGCAGGTTCGATGGCAATTTCCCAACTGCCGCCTGCTTGTGGTCGGGCCCGGCAACATGGACAGGGAGAGTGCTCGTGTTATTGGCGAGCGTGGGCTTGAGGATGTGCATTTCCTGGGCTACGCCTCCGCTGAAGAGCTGCCGCGCTATTACAGAACCGCGGATATCTTCTGCAGCCCGGCGTCCGGGAATGAGAGCATGGGCATCGTCCTGATTCAGGCCATGGCCGCCGCCAGGGCCGTTGTCGCCTCTGACATTGCCGGCCACCGATCCGTCATCACGCATGAACACAACGGCCTGCTTGCCGACCCGCGCAATGAGGAGGGATTTGCCACAACGCTCATCCGTCTATTGCAGGACGCGCAGCTGCGCGGCGATATTGCCAACACCGGCGCGCAGACCGTCGCCCGTTATGGGTGGGATGTCGTCACCGATGAGATTCTGCAGGTCTATCACCGCGCGTTGGAGCGCCGCGCCCAAACAAGGGCCGCGCGCGCTTGACGCGGCGGGCAATTCGGCGGATTGTGGACACGGTGGAACAGTAACGGAGAAGAGGTGACGCGTAATGTCTAATCCGCTTGAAGAACTCCACAATCTTGGACAGTCGTTCTGGCTCGACTATATCGACCGGGATCTCCTTGACACGGGCGGCCTGAAACGGCTTGTCGATAACGATGCGCTGCGCGGCGTGACGAGCAATCCAAGCATCTTTGAGAAGGCCCTCACGAGCAGCGCATCGTATGATGCCGCGCTCTCCGCCTACATGAACGAGAATTCCGGTGCAAGCGCAAAGGAGCTGTTTGAGCACGTCGGCGTGCGTGACATTCGTGACGCGGCGGACGTGCTGCGGCCCGTCTATGACCAGTCCGGCGGAGCAGACGGGTTCGTCTCCCTCGAGGTGTCCCCCCATTTGGCGTACGATACGGCCGGCACGATCAGTGAGGGGCTGCGGCTCTGGAATACCGTTGAGCGTCCGAATCTGATGATCAAGGTGCCCGCGACCCCTCAGGGCTTCCCGGCCGTTGAGGAACTCATCGCTCAGGGCCTCAACGTCAATGTGACCTTGATGTTCTCACTGGAGCAGTATGAGGCGGCAGCGCGGGCCTACACGCGTGGAACGGCGCGCCTGGCTGATCCCACCAACGCAGCATCCGTCTCATCCTTCTTTGTGAGCCGCGTCGACACCAAGGTGGACGCGTTGCTTGATGCCATCGGCACGGACGAGGCGTTGGCGCTGCGCGGCAAGGCGGCGGTTGCCAATGCCCGGCAGGCCTTCCAGCTCTCGCTGCGGCTGGCTGAGGAACCTGAGTTCCGTGCGGAGGCGGCGCGTGGAGCACGCCCCCAAAGGCTCCTGTGGGCGAGCACAGGCACAAAGAATCCCGCCTACTCGCAGACGCTGTACATCGATGAACTCGTCGGTCCAAATACCGTCAATACCATGCCCCCGGCAACAGTGGACGCATTCCGAAACGTGCACACTGTACGGTCTGTGATCGCCGACGACGCTCAGGGATCGGCGAAGATCCTTGCAGACATCGCGGCGTTGGGAGTGGATCTCCAGGCGGTTCATGCGGAGCTGCTGGACGAGGGCGTGGAAGCGTTTGTGACGGCCTATGATGGGCTCTTGGAGGCGGCGTCAGAAAAGGCGCGGGCGGCGGCCGGCCTGGCGGCCGCCCGGAACTGAGCGTCCGCGGGGCGTGCAGGGACATCAACTGATTCTGCACAGCCGGTAGAATAGCAAGGCGCATCAATCGCAGAGCCTGCTCCGCCAAGGCGGGGATAATGCATGTGGGCTGTCTGATAGCGCGCGCAATGCAGCCCTCTACGTGCCCCTGTAGCTCAGAGGATAGAGCATCGGTTTCCTAAACCGAGTGTCGGCGGTTCGAGTCCGCCCAGGGGTACTTTCCTTTGGGGCGCATTTCGCCGGCCTTTTGACTTTCTGTCTACTTGTTTATCAGATACTCGTATACTTTCACGAGGGCGGAGACTCCAGGTCCCTAACCTGAGACCTGATCGAATGCCCACTCACCGGGGAAAACCGGCGTGCAGACAGAAAGGGCACGTATGGACATTCTGCAGGAAAGACGGCGATTAGGGCGCGGCATTGGACTGCTGCTAATGCTCATCGTATCCATCGCCGGATTCATGCTGCTGATCAACCTTCTTGCCGACCCTGTCTCGACCGCCCCCGCCGACCCCCTCGCCGAGCAAACTGCTGGTGGCAGCTCCATCCGGCTGCCCGGCAACTCCTCACTCTTTTCCATCGCAGTTGCCTTGGTCGCCATCACCATCGCAAGCGTTGTCCTGATTTCAATCGTCCGTCCCCGCTTATCGCGATCCGCGTCCACGGCAGAGTCTGACGGTAGTACTCCGATGTTCCGGCGCGGACGGCTAGTCCCAATCGCCATCGGCAGCGCTCTCGCTCTTCTCATAGCCGGCGCGGGGCTCTACCTCGCCTTTGCCGAGTCATCGCCACTGCTGCAGGCCGGCGCAGGCCAGCAGGCAGGAGCAGCGGGCGGGGACGCTGACGGTCATCGGATGTACAGGAGCATGATTGCGCCCGCCGGCGTGGTCATCCTTGCGGCATTCTTCTTCTCCGTTATCCTGATCGGCTTCCTGAATCCGCGTCTCATCTTTGTGGCGCTCGGCACGTGGCTGGCGCTCAGCCTCATATTCGGTTTCTTTTCGTCCTCATCTCTTGCGGGGCTTGCCCTCTTTACGCCGGTGACGGCCGTGCCTGTACCGGACGCCTTTGCCAGTCAGGTTGCACAGTATAGAACAGTCGACCTTACCCCCAATCAAGGCAGTACCCAAGACGGCGATAGCTCAACGCCGGGCAGCCCTGGCGGCACCGATTCAACGGCGCTATACGATCAGACAGATCAAAGCGCAGACGCGTCTGAGGATCTGTTCATCCAAGATCTGGAATCATCCCCGGACCCGGAGGTGCGCGCTGAGGCTGCCAGAGCGCTCCAAGGCTATACGAGTGAGAGATCGCTCAGGGCGCTTGTTCTGGCCGGGCTTGAAGACCCAAACCCTGACGTTCGCGAAGCGGCGCTGGACAGCATCAGCGAATGGACGTTTGAGGAACTTGTCGCGCTCCTCAAGGATCACCCAGAAAGTGATATACGGCAGGCCGCGGCCGCCGCGCTGGGCCGGATGAAGGATCGCCGCGCAGTTAGACCACTCGGCGCGGCGCTTGAGTCAGACAGCGCGGCTAGTGTGCGGGCGGAATCCGCAAAGGCCCTTGGCAGACTGGGCTATTATGAGGCTGGGCCCAGCCTCATTGAGGCTCTGGAAGAAGACGCTGCCGCCACGGTCCGAGAGAACGCCGCTCGAGCGTTGGGGCAGCTGCGAGAACTGGAAGCCACCATTCCGCTGATGGATACCTTGGCGGGAGATGCCTCCGCTGATGTTCGCGTGGCCGCCGCATGGGCGCTTGGGCAGCTGAGGCAGCTCCATGCGCTCGGACAGCTTCTACACTCGCGAGATTATGATCTATCTCCTCGTGTTCGCGCGGCGGCACGAGCTGCGATTGAACGCTACACACTCACTGATCTTATCGGCAGACCACCATACCTTTCGACGACCGTCAGTTCCGATGTCTCGCGTGTTCTCGCCGAGCGGGGTGAATCCAGGGCCATTCCCTTACTGCTCCAGACCCTGAACGACTCCTATGAGGGAGACAGAAGCGCTTCCCGTGACGCGCTTGAACAACTTGCCGACATAACGACGCTTGAGAACGGCGGCATGGCAGCGGAAAGTGACGGGACTCTCTATCTCGGGAGCGGATTGAGCGCAGGGCAGGTGTCCCGACCCGCACATCTGCCCGTCTTCACTGTCTCTGGGGCGGCAAATACAACATTCCTGAGGGCAGGGATTGGCCAGAGCTACTACGGGCAAGGTTGGTCGAGAAGGGCCACCAGCCAGCAGCCGTACGGGGGCTTCTATACCTTGGGGGACAGCGCGTTTCTCGAAGGGCCTTTCCTCCACCTCGATAATGCCGCTCATGAATTGCTCAGGATTGCCCCGCGCCCCGGGACATCACACTTTGGCCCAGGACCATTGCCTGTGCCGTATATCATGCGGTCTGTCACCACGAGCGGGACATTTGATCGGGACGCGGCTGTCGTTTATGGGGACACATCTATTGTGGACTACGAAGCGACTGCAACCATTCCGAGATACTCGGATGCACAACTCTACGCGGCAGAGCTCGGCGAATACGAGAGGATCTACATTACCGAGGATCTACCGCAGCGGGTTGTCGATCTTGCCCGCGACATCACCGCGAATCACCAGGCGCCGTACGCCAAGGCGAAAGCGATTGAGGCGTACCTCAAGCAGAACTATGAATACGCCTTTGCCGATCCGGATGATGCGCCTATTCCGGACGGGCAAGACCTCGTCGATTGGTTCCTGTTTGAGAGCCGTGAGGGGACGTGCGGCAGCTTTGCCAGCGCGTTTGCCGTGCTCGCGTCCTCCATCGGCATGCCCGCCCGCGTTGTAACCGGCTGGGCGATCACCCCCTCGGCGGAATCCCAGATTGTCTATACCGATCAAGCCCATATGATTGCTGAGGTCCTCTTTGAGGGCTACGGCTGGGTTCAATTTGAGCCGACTCCCAGCGGGGGGCCGGTTGACAGGAGCAGTGAGAGCTTTGAGAGAGATCGGTCGGAAATCGGCGAGCTCGCGCGGCTGCGCGACGTGGCGGCGGACGTTGGCTATGGGGGCGAGGGAGACGCGCTGAGGGAGCTTGAGGAGGCCGGCGCCACCATCCACACCCTGGAGAATGGCAGCCAGCTCGTGACCCTTGGCGCCGCTACGCTTGCGACACCTCCCGGCACAACAGTGGACCAGGCGGATGGGTTGGTGAAACTGCCCATCTTCACGGTCACCGGAGCGGATGAGGCCGGATATCTGGTGACGACGACGGGCGATGTTTATCGTGGTGACGGATGGGAGCAGCTGGATCCGGTGACCTTCGCCTATGGCAGAGATGTCTCACTCCCGGATCTGGTTCGTGATTCAATTGAGGACGGGCAGGGGCTATGGAGCAGTCTCCCTCAATCTCGCGTAGAACCAATCCTTCTTGCTCCGGACGACAGCGACTTCAACAACGGTTCAAGTGTCAGGATTCAGGTTGCTCCAATCGATGATTCCGGCTGGGTCCCGGCGGGTGTCATACCGGTCTCGCGGAACCTCAACCGCATCGGCGTCGATGGTTCGTATTATCCCTATAGCGGCACGTTTTCGATGGCCGAGCCAACGACGGGCTATGAGTGGTGGTCGGTATTGCCTGGCCCGAGCGAAAGCGAACTCAACCGGGCAGAGCCTGTCGCAGATCCAACATATACCCAGTTGCCTGACAACCTTGACGAGCGCATATATGATCTTGCCCAGCAAATCACGGCAGGACACCGCACACCGTATGCCAAGGCAAGCGCCCTCGAGAGCTACCTGCGCAGCAACTACGCGTACGTGCTGGGCAAGGACTCAACAAAGCCTCGGCGTCCGGCAGGGTTTGATGGAGTCGAGTGGTTCCTCTTTGAGACGCAGGAGGGGACGTGCGGACAGTTCAGCAGCGCGTTTACCGTGCTGGCTCGGTCAGTGGGGCTGCCCGCGCGCGTCGTATCCGGGTGGATGATCTCCTCGAATCCCGGCACGCAGATCGTCTATTCCGATCAGGGCCACCAATGGGCAGAAGTGGCGTTTGAAGACATCGGCTGGATCCTATTTGAGGCGACTGCACCTGGTGGAGCGCCCACACGTGTCGACTCCACGGTGCCGCCGGGCAGGCCGTCAGGTAGAGGCTCCCCGAATCAGCCTGACAACCCATCGGGCGGTCCCAACACTCAGGGGACCGTCACGGACATCACGTCGTGGCCCGGCACGGTTGAACGGGGCAAGCCGTTCACAGTCGGCGGCACCGTGCGCACGGACAGAGGGGCGCTTGCCGATGACATGGAGATAGAGATCTTCGTGAATGTTATCAAGGCCAATGGCGGGCTGCGTGTTGGCACCGGCACGGTGGAGAACGGCCGCTACGAGATAGAGGTCGAGATTCCTCCCGCCTTGGAACGCGGACGGTATCAGCTCATCGCCCACGCCATCGGGAATGCTAGGTACTTCGGATCATGGAGTGACCCTGACTTTGCGGTGGTCTCAGAGAGCGGTCTCGTCTTTTCGGGCCCACAGGAGGTGGATGTTGGCGTCGACGCATTGTTCCAGGGCCGTGTGACGGAGGATACGGGTGAGGGCGTATCCGCCATCCCCCTGCAGATTCTGATTGACGGCATTGCCCTCCCATCGCAGCGTACACGGCGCGATGGCACCTTCAGTTTCTCAACCACGTTCTCTCAGCCGGGCCTCCACTGGGCCCAGGTCAGGTTTAGCGACAGGGATTTCCTTGAGGGCAATTCCGCGCGGATTGACTTGGAGGCCGTCCTGCCCACATCACTGTCGCTTGACGTGCAGCCGCAGGCGCTGGTGGATGAAACGTTCACCGTCGCCGGACTGCTCCTTGACTCCCGGGATAGGCCGTTGTCAGGCAAGCCTGTCGGCATATCTGTCGATGGGGGCGCCAAGAGCTGGGAAGCCACAGGCGCAGACGGGCGATTCAATCTTGACATAGGATTTGGTTCTTCCGGACGGTTTAACGTTGAGGCTACGTTTGAGGAGGAGCGCCCTGTGCTCGGCTCTAGCGCCTCCGCGACCGTCGTTATTCTCAACGAGAGCGTCCTGACCTTCGAGGGACTGACAGACGTGCTGGCGGGAGACACGGCGTATTTCCATGGCCACGTCTCATCGCCAACGCTCGATGCCCTGTCGCCGGTGAACATCGAGATCCTGGACGCTGATGGCGCCATTATCACGCCGTTGACAACGCAGGAGGATGGTACATTCGTGTATCAATCCTCTCCCATGACTCAAACAGGCCCCCACAGTCTGACTGCCCGTCTCCCTGAACAGGGTACCCTCACTGCCAGCGCGGCTAGCGTGCTCTTCTCCGTTGTCCACGAGACCATCCTTCAGGTCGATGGCCCCGCTATCGCCACGCTGGGCGGAGACGTTGTGATGGCCGGGGAATTGCGACGAGCTGATGGACAGCCCATCGCTGAGGCGCTTGTACAAGTCGGCACGGAAGCCATTCGCACCGATGGTGATGGCACGTTCAGCTACAGCGTTCCAATTCCCACGTCGCTGGGGGACGGCGCGATTGAGCAGCAAGTACGGATACCGTATCGATTTGCCGGGACAGAGCACCTGGCATCCGCTGAGGGGAGCCGTTCAATAATTGTTGGTGTGCCACGCCTGATCCCGGAGCAGCTTGGGCCGGTCGCCCGTGGGGATATCGCCGAAATCCGCGGCGCGGCCTTTACGGGCACGCGGCCGTTGTCGGACGCCGCCGTCTCATTGACTGCAGACCTGCGGGACACAACCGGCCCGACAGGGGAATTCCGCATTGAGTACGCCGTGCCGTCGGACGCTCCGCTCGGCCCGCGGACACTGACCGCGTCCCTCGATGAGCTCGGTGTCACCATGCCAATCACGCTGGATATCCGCTCGGCCACCAATGTTGCGGCAACCCCGCTCGGTGACATTCGGCCCGGGCGAACGACGATGGTCCAGGCGGCTCTCTATGACGATTCTGGCGCGGGAATCCCCAATGCCACGCTCGGCACCAGCACCGGCCTCACCCTCACCACGGATGCGTCAGGCGTTGCCCAATTTGAGATTGACGTTCCTGACTCCGAGAATCTGCTCGCGGTTCCCATCACCTTTACTTACTCCGGCAATGACGACACCATGCCCCTCAACTACCTCCTCTCATTGCCAATCACTCCCGCCTCTTTCAACTGGCTGCTGTTTGTCGGGTTGCCCGCCCTTCTGCTGTTCATGGCCGGCGTCGTATTCAGCGCCTACCGGCTGAGGCAGGCGGATGTTCCCGGTACTGTCCTGGATCCCCGCCGCCCATTGTCCTCGTTAGGCGCGGATGTCGTGACCGCCCAGGCTCCTGTGCTGAGAGAACCGATCCTTGACGATGAGGAGCAGGCGCCGGATCCCGTTCGGACTCGCATCACGATGGAGCAGGGCGGCCTTGCGGCTGCAACTCCCGGCGTCTATGGCATTTCGGAGGAGGCTGTCATCAGTGGTCGGCTCCATGACGACGATGGCGCCCCTCTAACAGAAATGACAGTCATACTCACTGTTGGTGGTCGTGAGGCTGTTGAGATGGTGACGGACGGAGATGGCGAATTCCGCCATCGCCTTGCAGCGGATGCATACGGCGAGTTAACGCTGTCCACGTATTTCGCCGGAACCCCTGACTATGTGGAATCACAGGCGTACACGTCATTCCGCGTCGTGGATTTTCGTGAGGAAATGGTGCGCCTGTTCGGTGAATTCGCCGAGTGGGCATCACGGTTGAATGTGGTCATCGCCGGTCAATCACCGCGGGAGATTGAAGCCAGCATTGTTGTGGCGGGAATCCCTGTGGATCAACGCGCGCTGGATGAAGTGGTCACGCGCTTCGAAGAGGCAGACTACAGCGAGCATCACATTACTCGCCGCCACTATGAGGCCATGTATAGGGCGTGGCGCACAGTGGCCGGAGACTAGAGAGTGTTCACAACCGGACTCCGCGGTCCGCTGCTCACAGCGCTCGTGGTTCCCAGTGTGCTGGTCGCTCTTCTGCTGACGCTGGCCGGCCGGGATGTTGGCCCACTCATCCCATGGCTTGCCGCTGCCGCCATAAGCCTTATCGTGTCTCTCTTCGTGCCGATCCTCGGTGAGCGATTGACCGCCCGCATACAGAAGCCATATGGCGTATCTGCAGATCAGGGTACGCGACCCATCGTCCGGGCCATCATCTGGAACGGCCCTCCCATGGGTGGAGTCTTTCTGCGAGGCGTGACGGTGGCCCTCCTCATCTCGGCCGTTTTCGTCGCCATCGCGAACATTCCACAGGTGTTCGCGCCTCAGGGCAGCGCAGTCCTCGACGGGGCTTTCGCGATGTTCTTTGGTGTGTTCGGCTCGCTGGCGTGGTGGTCATGTGGCGTGCTGACCGTGCTCTCAGCCATAGAGGCCGCAAAGATTGCGAGGCCGGCCCTCAACGAGACGATGCGCTACCCATGGAATCGTCTTGTCGCGCTCGCCGTCACCTATATTCTGCTGGCGCAGGACGGGATATTCGACTCGTTCATGGGAATCCCGACCTGGTTCCTCATGCCTGTTGCCGTTCTCGTCATCGTGCCGCCCTACCTTGCCCATCCGCTTCGCTACAGTGCGTCAACGGCAGAATCATCAACCGCCCGATGGCTCTCACGCTTTGGAGTCGCGCTAACGAGCGGGCAGCCGCCCGCCCTCGCCCTCTTTCCCGGCATCGTGCTGGCCCTATTTGCTTATGTGACCATCGATGATGTTCGGTACGCGGACATCCTTGAATTCCTGACGCTCACCGACGTCCTCCGGGATCTCAACGGCTGGGCGCTGGCTCTCGTGGGCCCCATTGTTGCTCTGCGGCTAGCAGCGACTGTCCGACCCGAGATTGGCGATATCCTCCCGTCACCGGTTGTCCATCTCGCACTCTTTGTTGCTGCAATGCCTCTGCTCTCTCAACACGGATTCCTGTCCAGCGCCTATGAATATCCGACTGCGGGTCTGATGGCGGCTGTCATCTGGGCGCTGCTCGTTGTGTATTTGGCGCGCGCGCTCAGCAAGATCTCCGCCATTGAGAGGGCAGGGCGCATGGGGCGCATAGCGTCAATCGCCGCATCGTTGGCCGGTGCTGTCATGTTCGCGGTGGGGTTGACCCTGCCTCTCCTTGCGCTGCTCGCCGATATGCCTGTGGTGAATGCCCTGCTGCTGGACTACGTCGAGACGGAGGAGATAGGGCGGCTCTATCAGCCGTACTTTGCGGGAATCTACTCGATTCGATACCTGATTGCCGTCCTGTTCTTCGTTGTCGCGCTTGCGTGGAATCTCCCAGAATCCGCACTCTCCCTGCCACGCTATCAGGCCCGCCCGATGGCCATCGCCATCGGGTTCGGCGTGGCCGGCTGCCTGTCGTGGCTGCTTGGCCAGGGGCTTTCCTCACTCGGCTACGGCTACACACTTGCGGGGACTGTCGTCGGAGCGGGCTTCCTGACGCTTGCCGTTATACAGATGGCGTCCCAGCTTACCGAGCGCTCCAACTCTGTCTTGGCTGACGCTGTCCGTTGGTTGGCGGCGTCACGCATCAGGGCATTCATGCCAGGCGTGTCCATTGCGCTCTATGTCCTGCTCATCCGCCCGCTCATGTATGACACCCTTGCCCTTGCCGCCGCCTATGAGTGGCTGGCTGTCCTGGCGGCCGCTGCCGCCGGCATCCTCCGGCTGCGGCATCGCCTGCAAACTGAGATCAGCGCAGTCAAAAGCGGAGCGATACCGTCGGTAGTTTGGGCAAAGCACGTGCAGACCTTTGAAACGCGCCCGGACCCGCGCGCTCTGTCCGCGGCGGCCTATGAACAGCAATACATCCATGACGCTGATTGGGGCGCCGTGTGGCCGTACTTGATGGGGCTGATGTGCAGGGAGGGTATACCGGCGCACCATGCTCAGGCGGTCATGATTCCGCTGCGCCAAGGCCTTGAAACGTCGTCACGGTATCCGGAGAGCCGGGCCTCCCGCCAACGCCGCGCGGACGCCCTCTGGCAGTCACTGAATATTGCCGACGACGTCTTGGCCAACCGCGCCGATGCGCCTTTCGCTGACTCAAATGAACAGATTCTTGGCGAGCTGCTTCCGGAATTCATCGAATCGGGGCGGTGGCCTGACGCAATCGCCGCCGCGATTGCATCAGACTATGCTCAGCGCGGCGCGCGCCTCGATCACGCTGTCCAACTCGCCTTCCAGCTTGTCAATGAGATCGAGCCGCCGCCTCGATTCCTGCGCGTGCCGTTCTCAGGGGGTGGAGCAAAGCGCAGGGCCCGTGAGAGGCGGGAACGGCTGACGACTGCCATTCGTGAACACGTGCTAGGGCATCGCGACGCGCTGTCGCTCCCGGTTGCTGTTCTGGCCTACCCGGCCACCGTGCACCAGAGTCAGGCCGGCGCGCTGAGCGGCTCCGGCGAGATCGCTGTGATTGGCGCCGCCCATGGCGTCGAGGTCCTGTCGGAGAGCGGCCCAACCGTGCAGGTGCGGACTGCGGCTAACCGGCGCGGATACGTTGCGCGGGACAACCTTGTGCGCCTTGCTCTACTCCCGGCGGATGAGGCAGTGCTCCGGGCTGTTTATGCACTACATGACCCAGTCATTGATAAGGGTACGACATCAGGGACGTCTGAAACCGATACGGACAGAGACGGGATGCGCAAGAGAGAGGCTGAGGCAATCACATGAATGAGCAGCGACTCGAAGAGGTACGGCTAATTTGCGAGGAGATTATCGACCATGTCGCGGCCGTCTTTGTCGGCAATCGCTTGCTGCTCCGCAAGCTGCTCGCCGCCGCGCTCGCCAACGGCCACGTGCTCTTTGAGGACTACCCCGGGCTTGGCAAGACGCTGCTCGCGAAGGTGTTCTCGCGTTCCATCGGCAGTGACACCAAGCGTGTACAGTTCACGCCTGACCTGCTCCCGACAGACATCCTTGGCGTCAATGTGTGGCGGCAGAATGAGGGGCGGTTTGAACTGGTGCAGGGCCCCGTTTTCACGAATGTCCTGCTCGCGGATGAGATCAACCGCGCCCCGCCCAAAACGCAGGCCGCCCTGCTGGAGGCCATGGAGGAGCGGCAAGTCACCATTGATGGCGTGACGATGAGCCTCGGCAGCCCGTTCATTGTGCTGGCGACACAGAATCCCATTGAGCAGGAGGGAACGTACCCGCTGCCGGAGGCGCAGCTTGACCGCTTCCTCTTCAGGATGGGCACCGGCTATCCCGCTAATCGCGACCTCGAAAATGATGTCCTCCGGCGTCGTATAGAGTGGAAGAAAGATGACCCAACCGAGGATCTCGAGCCGGCAATCTCTCTTGAGGGATTTCTGGAGCTGCAGGCGCTTGTTGAGACGGCCGTCTATGTTGACAGCGTTATCGTCGACTACATCTCACAGATGGTGCGTCTCACGCGTGAGCATCCCCGCGTTGCCGTTGGCGTGAGTCCGCGCGGCGCTCTTGCCCTGCTGCGCGTCTCCCGCAGCATCGCCCTGATACATGGGCGCGACTTTGTGGTGCCGGATGATGTCAAAATGGTCGTCAATGATGTGCTCGCCCACCGGATCATCCTCAACATTGAGGACACGTTGGAGGGGGTGCAGCCCGAGGAGATAATCGGGGAGATTCTCGAGGCAGTGCCGCCGCCAACTGAGTTGAGCAGCCGCCCCACGCAGGCATGATTACACCCGCCCTCCTGTCATGGACATGGGTCAGCCTGGTCCTGCTCATTGGCGCGCTGCTGCTCGGCAATGTCATCCTGCTGACCGGCGCCGTCTTTCTCTTCGCCGCCATCCTTGTGGCGGCAACACTCCACCCCCCGGACGGCGTCACCATAGAGCGCTCTCTCCCGCGTGTGATCTGCTGGGTGGGAGACTCGCTGGACGTCCACAGGCGCGTCACCATTCGTGACGGCATCGGCCCCGTTCGTTTCCTGGACCCCCTGCCGGATGATGCCGCAGTGGTTGACGGGAGCAACTTTCATATCATCTGGAAATGGCGCGGTGTGCAGACCGTTGATCTCTCCTATCGCCTCACATTTCCCAAGCGGGGCGAGTACAGCATCCCTGAAACGGTCTGGGAATCGCAGGCCCCGCTCGGAGCCGGACGCGGCACGTCGGGGAGCGTCGGCCCGCCGCTTGAGATCCTTGTTGCCCCACGCAGCAGCGACATCACCAAGCTCAACTCCGTGCGCGCAATGACGCGCAAATCTCAACTAGCGGAGGACATCGCGCTCATCAGGGCATCCGGTGATGAGTTCCGCGAGCTGCGGCCGTATCAGCCGGGTGACCCGTTGAAGAGCATCAACTGGAAGGCAACAGCCCGTCTCAGCGGCAGCTCAAATCCACTGGTCAATGAGCTGGACCCGGAAGGGCGCAAGGCGGTGTGGATCTTCTTTGACATGGCTGACTACATGAACGTTGGCACGCCGGAGTCCAGCCCGCTGGAGAACACCATCGAGGCGGCCGGCACCCTTGCGCAGTACTACATCTCGCAGGGCGCGGCTCTGGGCGCGTACGCCTATAACACGCAAGCGGGCGGCGAGCTGCTGTCACCCGATACCGGCAAGAAACAGTTTCGCCGCCTCACCCAACTCTTTGCCGGCGTGCAGCCGGGCCCGCCCAACCAGGATCTTCTCCGATCCGTCGAGTGGTGCAAATCATTCCTGTTCAGGTTGAAGCCGCACGTCTTTATCATCACGCGTCTTGACGCCCACTACCCGCGCCCCGGAGAGAATGGGGAATCGATGGAGCGCATGACAACTGCCGTCCGGCGCTTGACCGCCCTGCGCACACGTTCCCATCGGCGGAGCCGAGTGCGCGTCATCCACGTCAATCCCGACCCGAACCTCGCAACCGCCTTGTCCGGCTCCCTGCATGACGTCTCTGAATGGGAATCACGCGCCATGCAGGCGGAGATTGTCAGGGCAGGGGGGGCCGTCATGGACTGGAATCCGTCACGGGAGCGATTCGTCACCAACCTTGTCCGCCACATGGATGCCTTCCAATGAGTTTCCTTGGCGTGACCGTGCCGGAGCGCCTCGCCCGCGCAGAGCTTCTTCTGCTTGGCGCCCTGACCTCCATCGCGCTCCTCGTTGCCATTCGTTCAATCGAGAATGCCGTCCCCGGCCGGACGATGTGGCCCTCGTTCTTTCTGGAGCAGGCGTGGCCGTTCATCTCGCTGCAGACCCTCATCCTTGTCGGCGCCGTGCTTGGCGGCTACATTCTCGCGCGCAGAGCCGGCCGGTCGCGCCGAGCGTTCTGGCTGGCCGCGTTGATGATCATCGGCGCGCATATGACTGCCGTCTGGGCGCACAACCAACTTGACTGGCATCAGATGTTCGGGAGAGCCGCCGTCTTTGCGGAGAGTGAGCCTCTTGTGTTGACCTCCTCCCTCTTTCTGGTCACCCTCGCAGGGCTGGTTTTGCTCCACAGGATCATGCAGCTGCGAGAGCTGGCGGACGCCCTCTCCACGCGTGGCGTCCGGGATGCGGAACGGGACAGTATTATCAGCAATGAACTGCTCAGCATCGTTGTCATCCTAGCCACCGCCCTTTTTGCGTCAACATGGATCGTGATTGTCGGCGCTGTCGTGGCGAGCGCGGACGGCCTCGCGCAGAGGATGCCGTCCGCCGTGAGTGTGGTGGGCATGGGCGCCGTCATCGTTTTCGCAGGCTTCCTTGCGCTCCTGTATCGGACGCTCAGCGGCAGTGAAACGTCGCCAGATGCCCCCCTGCCGGACGAGCAGCCGGGCACTCCCGAGCCGGACGCGCGTTAGGGCATTTTCTCCCTATTGGGAGCGGGCGCGGTTGGACGCCAAAAGTCCCTATTGCGACAGCGTCCCATTGTCGTATTGCGACAACGTCCCATTTGCGCCGATTCTTGTTGACACGCAGGGGGTTGGGGGGTAGAGTAGCGCAAGACGTTGGGAGGGGTCAGACATGCGGACTTTCCACTAGGTAATCCGGCGAGTTCTCCCGATGTGGGTGGTGCTGAACATCACGTAATTGGGGTAGCTTTGCCACTAGGTTGGATCCGTCGGCGGGTTCGTGCGGTTGCCGCATTAGTTGCGTTTGCACTCTTCGCGGTCATCATCTTTGTCCCTGACCACATCACCGCCCAAACTACCCCCCATACCGTCGTCACCATCACCTCCGTTGACGTGGTTGAAGGCACGACCTCGGGCCAGCACTACAGCACACTCGAATACGTCATCAAGGTGGACCGCCCCGACACGGGCACTGACAGGCCATTCACCCAATTCTTCATCGACTGGACCGCCGATCGTTCTTTGCAGAGCGACAAAGGAAAACTCAAGAATGGCACTGCCAACTTGACCGGGTCCGACGGACCACCAAACGAAATCTACGAACACAAGGATGTCGAGATTCCCACGGCGTCCGCAACTGGGGCTGCCTCGGTTACGACGCTGAACATGGAAAATCCCCCGTGCGATGACGGGTTCTGCGGGCGATTCACCGTCGGTTACGTCTTTGCAAACGCGGCCCAATCGACGGCGACCGTCAAGATCAAGACCGTCTCAGACCGGTTTGACGAAGTAGATGAGGACGTCACGCTGGATTTTAAGCTCGTAAGTGCGGGCGTTGGCCTTGCCGGAGTCCAGTTGAAGGGCGCTCGCGAAGGAGACAACCCTGCCAAGAAGGTAACGGCAACCATCAAGGACGACGATGGCCCGCTGCCGAAAATCTATGTCGCTCCCGAGAACGCCAGCACCGGAAGGGGCCGCGGTCTGGAGGGGGACAGCGGGACCGGCACCAATTTTGGCGCCGTGCTCGTTCTCAACCGGTCGGATGAGGATTGTGTGAAGCGCACCATCGCAGACGTCGAATGGAAGGTTGCGGGAGAAAATGCGCCGGAGGGCACCGTCTTAGCGACAAACCCGGGGAAACCCTTCGCTGACTTTTCGGGACCCACAAGCGGCACGCTCAGATTTGATCTGCCGGCCGGCGATCCGAATAGGGCGGGCATCACAGGGTGCTCGCAGACGAAACGCGTGGTGCTGAGGACCGTTCCTGACCAGTGGTCGGAGCCCAACGAGACCGTGAGATTGGCGTTCTCGGTTAAGGATTCATTCCCCGGGGCGCTGCTGCACACATCCATCTTCGGACCCAGCCTCAACGATCAAGATCAATACCGCAGGAACGCCATCATCTCACCGTACATCGAGGACGATGACCCTGAGGCCGGGGTGGTGACCATCACACCCAGCGTCGACAGCGGCTCATCGCTGACGGAGGGCACCTCTGTCGACAAGACGACCGGCGGCAAGGTCGATTTCACGTTCATGGTGCACCGCGCGCCTCCGCCCACTACCGAGAGCGGGTCCAGAACGCAGTGGCAGCTGGGCTGGCGGCTTCCACTCAGCGAGAACACGGTCGACCTCAAGGGTACGTATAACGTAGAGTTGGCGCGCCCCGTTGCAGATCAGACCCGCGATGTTTGGGTGAAGGTGCCCGCAATTACGAATCCCCCGATTAAGATCTACAACCGGGCGTTCCAAACCCTCTCCTTCGCCGCGAACTCTCCGACCGCGACGGCGAGGCTCACGCTGCACGTCAACCCGGACGGTGAGGATGAGTCGGCAGAAAAGGTGACGATCCGGTTCACGCCCGGGGTTGGCACCATCCATGGCCAGAAGATGTCGCTGTCCGGCGGCAAACCCCATCTCGATTTCTCGTACACCGTTGAGGACGATGATGAGCCTGCAGGCCGGATACTCGTTGAGGCGCCCGCTGACGGGACGGTGGTGACGGAGGGCAACAGCGATTCAGAGGCCGGCGAGATTCGGCTCAGGCTCACCGCACACCGCTCCCTTGCGGAGGCGGCAGCAACCCTGCAGAAGAGCCGGACGTTCGCCTACAGCATCGACTCGGCCAGTGGAGCCACGGCGGGCGCCGACTTCACGGTGGGTGGAAAGGCTGAGAGCACAGGCGAAATCGGCTTCAATGGTTTTGTACAAGGTGTGGCGGTTGTTGAGCAAGACCTCGTCATCAAGATCAAGCCGGACCACATCGACGAGGAACAGGAGTCTATCGTCCTGACGTTGACCGCCCTCGGCGACGACACATTCCCGGATGGCGACGATTCCGATAGCCTCCCGGACAAGACCATGCAGTTCACGTACCACATCAAGGACGATGACATGCCGGAGTGGACTGTGGACGTGACCGCACCCAAGACGGTTCAGGAGGGCACCGGCACATCGGCCTCAGACGGCAACACCGCGCGAATCATGGTGACCGCATACCGAGCCCAAACTGCAACCCCAAATCGCTCCTATAACTTCAGGTGGGAGGCGGTCGTGGCGAAGAGCACGGCAACCACCGATGGGGATCTGCAAGATTTTACTGTGTCCGATCCTTTGGTCGCTACGGGAACACTGGCTGTCTGGTTTCCGATGGGAGGGATGCGCTCCAGACCGAAGGAACTAGAGCTGATGACTGTTCCTGATTTCGCGCTTGAGCCGGACGAGAAGATCGTGATCAGGCTGAAAATACCACCAGGCGACGGCCTGTTCAGCTTCCCGAAACCTCCCGGGAGGAACGCGCAGGTCAAGTCAAAGGACGTTGAGATCACCATTGTGGACGATGATGAGTCCACCGGTGTCATCCGCATCACGCCGCCGGAGGTCGAGGAGGCGGCGGGGGCGCGGATGAACTTCAATCTGCACGTCAGCCGCACGAACACCACCGAGCGCCGCCTGGACGTCGGCACCGTTGACTGGAAACTCGTCGATATGCATAGCACGGCGACGCGCGGCACGGACTTCACCGCCCCGTCACAAACGGGAACATTCAACCTGTCTTTCGCGAATAGGAACGCCAGCACGACACGGACCGAAACGCTCACCGTTACGATCAGTGATGACGAGATCCCGGAGGGGACGGAGCTCGTGGCGCTGAGGCTGCGGAAGGGCAATGACGGCTTCCACTTCCCGGACGCGGACGGTGACGGCTACCCGGAGCGCGAGGTGATTGTGTATGGGCGAATCATTGACGACGAAGAGGGCACGACAACTCTGACCGTTAGGCCCAGCACGCTCAAAAAAGAGGGCGAAGAAATCACGTTCACGGTGACGGCCACCAAGCAGCCGGTAGGAACGCACCCGAACTATACCAACCCCCGTTCGACGGGCGTGCTGCACTGGGAGCTGATACCTGAGACGGCCGTCTTCAGCCCCACCGGCGTGGCCGCCGGGTACCAGTATGGGGAGGACTTTAAGTTCAAATCCGCGTTCTCGCCGACGTCAGATGCTGCTGGGATGACTCGCGATCCCGGGGATCGATCCACCCATGCCCAGACGGTCTCCAACGGCCGGCTAACCGGCACGATGAACATCATCATGCCCCAGGGTGATATCGTCGAGACCCAGGAGATCGTATTCGATACCTATAAGGATGGTCTGGTTGAACAGACCGAACGCTTCACGGTGCGGTTCTGGCTGGAAGATAACACCATGGGCGACCTCACGTTCTCGGACGAAGACGATGGCGGCCGCGGGGAAATCCTCGTCGCGGCTGAACTCCAGTCGTCGGATCGCCTTTTCGTGACCGTTCCCCAAGACCTGATGTTTATCGAGGGTCAGGATGTCATCGTGACGATGACCCTTGACCGCGCCCTCAGGCCCGGAGAGAGCGCAAGTCTCGACCTGAACGCCATCCAAGGGGGCACGGGCGTCGCGTCCGCGGGTTGCGGCAACGACATGGCTCTGGCTGAGGTGCACTATCTGCCGATTCCGAACCAGCGGGTGATGTGGCGGCCCGGTGAGAAGACGAAACAGGTCACCATCACCACCATCGGTGACGTCCTCGACAACGATGACACGTGCTTCCAGATTGTCTGGGATGAACGGGCCGGCGGCCTCAACATGACGGGCGCGAATAGATATTCCGGTAGCGGTTTCACCCTCTTTTACACGAACGTCACGCTCAAGGATGACGACGATCCGCCAGGCCTCTATGCGGAGAACGCCTTCGTCAGCGAGATGGATGAGGGGCAGATGGCAGACCTGCGGTTTGAGGTCGGCCTGAACTCCCCCAGCAACAAGACGATTACGGTCTCCTACGCGTTGGACACGTCCAACATGGCGACCCCCAGCCCGGACTACCCGGACGCTGCAACGGCGGGCGAGGACTTTGTCGCGGCCTCGGCGTCAGGCACCGTCACATTTGAGCCGGGCGACGTGTTGAAGTACGTGAACGTGCAGGTCATGGGCGATTACACGGAGGAGAACAATGAGTTTCTGCGGCTGAAGTTCACCGTGATGGAAGACACCGCCGTGATACTTGACGGCGCCTCCGAACTCACTAGGACGGGCTATATCCGCAACGATGACGAGGAGCTGCGCCTGACCATCACCGTGGACGATTATCGCGTGCAGGAGGGTGAGGATGCCGTCTACCGCCTGCACCTGTCCCAGTCCATCTCGAACTACAGACTCGAAGTGCAGACTGAGGCCCAGGATTACAGCGCCAAGGCCGGGCCAGACTACGACACAAGCGACT
Organism: Dehalococcoidia bacterium; assembly: GCA_965214725.1. Taxonomy (GTDB): domain Bacteria; phylum Chloroflexota; class Dehalococcoidia; order UBA6926; family UBA6926; genus VXMO01. Next base: position 1,457,825 of record OZ243973.1, read on the forward strand.
TGATGTTCGATGTGCTGAGCCGCCAAACGGGGGATGACATCACAATCCCAACCAAAGAGGATGGCGTCGAAGAGGGCATCGAGAAATTCTCAATCAACGTGACCGGCATCAACCTTGTGGACAAGATTGAAGGGACCCCCGCCGGCCCCGAGGAATACAAGAAACTCTTCGGCTCCGATTACGATAAGGCCGCGCTCATTGCGAGCATCGAGGCGCCGATTGTTGATATCCTGAGCGGCCCTGCCGTGTCGATCATGGCCGTCTACCCGGAGGGGCAGATTGAGGGGATGCCGCAGCTGTTTGAGGCGCGCCTCAGTGAGCCGGTGGACAGGGATATCACCGTCACCATCAGGAACAATGACTCGCTCTTTCCCCCGTCGGACGACTTTGAGCCCGGGCCGACATATCGCCTACTCACCCCAGAGTTTGCCGCCTCCAGCCTGCCATCCAACAAGGACTACACGGCGCTGCCGGAGGCCGGGAAGTCCATGACCATCACGGCGGGAGAAACATCCGCCCGCTTCTCACTGGATACCGTGGATGACGGCATTGATGAGTGGGCTGAACGGTTCATCGTCTATATCACCGATTCGCACGGCATGCAGGTCGATGAGAGGTTGGCGGTGGGCGTTATCCGTGACAATGACGTGCGCCCGACGCTGAGAATCAGCGATGCCACCACGTCCGTGCTCGAGGGTGGAGACCTGACCTTCAACGTGACCCTCTCCGCCCAGTCCCAGAAGACGGTGACCGTGCAGTGGCATACCCAGGACGGCACGGCCAGCGCCGGGGATGGCGACTATGAGGCATCAGGTCGGCAAACCATCACGTTCCCGCGATCCGAATTCCCCTTCAACGGCAGCTATTCCGGCACCCTCCCGGCTGCGCAGATCACCGTCACAACGCGGCAGGACCTCCGTAAAGAGGCCACCGAGACCGTGCGCGTCGTCCTGTCCCAGGCTCCGGAGGCCATCAGCGGGCGGCTCACCGCAACGGGGCTGATCACGAGCGATGACACGCAAGCCGTCGTGACCATTGAAGACGCAGAGCCCGTTCCGGAGGGGGACGGCAATTTCTCAGAGTTCACGGTGCGGCTGGAACAGACGCACGCGGAGCCCATCACCGTTCGGTGGTCCACCGTGTCGAACCCGGAGAACTTCCTTGTGGAGGCGCAGTCGGGCGGCATAGCGTCTTGGGGCGAGAACGACTACGTGGCGCAGACCGATGTAGAGCTCACCATCCCACCCGGCGAAACGGAGGGGCTCATACGGGTGCCCCTCAGGGGAGATGATCGCGGTGAGGCCACCGAGTTTTTCACGGTGAAGCTCACGGGAGACCCCGAGAAGGTGCGTTTTGAGCGGGACACCGCCACCGGGTACATCACAGACCCGGACGCGCTGCGCATCTGGATGACGGACGAGACCCTCGCGTACATCCGGGACGGCATCCCGGAGGGGAGCGGCGGCAAGACGGACGACAGCAATTATAGGACGACCGTCGACACGAAGGTCAATCTGACGCTGAAGCGCACGGAGCTCGCGGAGGATCATGATTTCAACGTCCAGCCGCTCAGGACGCTCTCCTGTCTCCGGCCGAAGCAGGACGAAAACCGCTCCGCGGAACTGCACCCGGAGCGCGTCCAGTCGGGCACACCGGACCCGTTTGACATAGACAACTCGAACGCGGCGGACGTGCTGTTCCAGGACAGGCGCTATGAGGCCAACCGCTCCCTCCAGTGCGAGACGCGGTATGAGGTCCTGTGGCCGCTCTACAAGGACTGGGAGGGCGGCGTGTGGGAGTTTACGCTTCCTCTCGCCATCCCCCAAGACACGCGCAAGGAAAAGGATGAGACCTTCACCGTCCAGATTGAGTTCATCAGCAACGCTCCTTTGCGGCGGGCCACCGCCATCTCAGACACCTGGGACTTCACCGCCACGTTCACCATTGTTGATGATGACAGCAACAAGGTATCGCTTGATTTCGTCCCGAAGCAGGACGGTACGGCGGGCAGGGACGGCGAGGATGATGACGGCCTGAACTACAAGACCGTCAGAGAGGGCGGCACGGCCATGCTCCGCGTCTCCACCACGGAGGCTGTCAAAACCTTGGAGACCGTCGATATCTTCGTCCGCCCTGAGACCGCCACCCCGGGCGAGGACTTCAAGTATGGCGGCGTTCAACAGGTCCGGATCAGGAGCGGCGAGAGCCACGTTGATGTGCCGATCTCGATCTTCCAGGACAGGATCTATGAGGACGCGGAGAGCTTTGTCCTTGAAATTGTGAATGAGTCGAACGGCATCGCTCTCCACACCCCGCAGAAGGCGGTGCGCATCTACATCCCGGAAAACCTCCCCACATTGCAGGTTGTCCCGGACGTGACGGTGGATGAGGGGGATGTCGCGACGCTGACATTCCGCTTTGACCAGCCCCTGCGGACAGATACGACCGTGAATTGGGGGATTGAATCCACTTCCACGCGCGTTCCCAAGGCAATCCAGGCAGCCGGCGGCACCCACTTCACCAGCGTTGGCATCGATGAGAGGAAAGTGACAATCCCGGCAGGCGCGATCAGTGGGACCGCGACCATCGCCACCCTCGATAACGGGATGGCGGATGGCGACTGGGTGATCCCCATCTCCGTCTCCTTGGTGTCCGGCGGCCTGGGCAACCAATACAAACACCCGGACTATGAGGACCACGTCTCATTCGTCACCGTCCGCGACACGGGCAACCGCGCCGTCGCATTCGCCACGCCGCCACAGTCCGTGGCCGGCATGGAGGGTTTCCCGCGTGATCTGCCGGCGCCGGAGGCCAGCGTGAACCCGACGGACAAGCCCGTGTTCTACTCGCTCACGGGCGCGGACGCCGCCCTATTCGTCGTCCACCCCAACACCGGCGTCGTCACAGTCCCGGTGCTCTACACCGCCGAGCCGCAGGACGCCGGCACGGACAACACATATGACGTGTCGCTGAGGATGACGGACGAGGACGGCAACACCGCCATCGCCAACATCTCCGGCACAATCGCCGTGCGCCCCCTCCACATTGAGCCGGCAAAGATCGGCATCGCCGAGAAGGTGACCACCACGGACGGCGATACCACGACGGAGGCGCCCGGCGAGGCCAAGCTGACCATCTACCCGGCCCCCGGCAGCATCATGGAGGATGGCGACGAGATCGTCATCACCCTCAAAGCGAAGGAGGCCAGCCCTGCCTATATTCTGACGGACGGCGATGCCTCGGATAACGTCGAAGATGCCACCACGACGCTGACCTATACATACACCACCAGAAATGAGAAGCAAGGTATCATCGTCAAAGCCGTGGATGACGAGGTGAGCAGCCAGACTCTGAATCAGGAGGGCGTGATTGTCATCACCGTCAAGGGCGGCGGCTACCTTGAGACGTACGAGTACGAGGTGCCCGTCACTGTCACGGACGATGACCAGAAGGGCGTCCTAGTCACGCCCACCGAGCTGACGCTGATCGAGAGGCAAGACGCGGAGTACACCGTCGTCCTCACCTCGCAACCGACGGACGACGTCACAGTCACGCTGACGGGCATCCAGAACAGCGACGCCATCCTTGTGGGCAGCGGTAGAGACGCACCGGATAAAGACGGCGAAAAGGGCGCTGTAATCCTGCTGCCCACAATCAATGCGCTTGACAGCTTTCTGACGTTCACCACAACAAACTGGAACAAACCGCAGACCGTGCTGCTCCACAACACGCGCGCCGACCGGGACAGAACTATCACGATCAATCACACCGTCTCCGGTGCAGACTACGGCTCCGTCAAGGCGGACGACGTAACTCTCAAAGTCATCGACATTGACGCGGCGTTAACTATCAAACCTGTCAAAGCAACTGAAGGAAATGCGGTTGAATTCCACCTCACGTTTCCCCGTGAACCAAATGGGGCACCAATTGACTACCAACTGACGTGGTCCACGGCAGATAACTCGGCGGAAGGCGCCAACCAAGCCACGGTGGATGTCGACTACACGGCTGTGAAAGATCAAGTCCTGACTATCAAAAAGGGTGAGGGAACTCCAATCGATTTCTCTGGTGAAACGATAGTCGAGGCCGACCCAGTTGTACTTAGGGTGCAGACCATGCAAGACGAGATGGACGAGGATGATGAGACGTTTATCATCGTGCTAACAGTTCCCGGCAACCTCACCGTCCCCGATGTTTCCTCGTTTTACCGAGGCACCATCGTGGACGATGACGAGCCGCCAACGGTGTCGGTGGGTGATGCGGAGGCGGTCGCGGAGGGCAACGCGAACACGACCACGAATATGACGTTTACCGTCACGCTCTCAGCCGCCAGCGGGCAGGACGTCACCGTCGACTATACGCTGGGCGGCACGGCCACGGCAGGAGAAGACTACACGGATCCGGCAACCAAGACGGTCAACATTCCCGCGGGCGACACGACGGCCGACATCGTCATCCCCGTGCTCGGCGATCTGGTGGACGAGGATGACGAGACCATCATCGTCACGCTGAGCAATCCCACGAACGCCACGGTCGGCGCCGAGGATGGTGACGCTGTGGGAACGGGTGAGATCACGGACGATGATGACAAGCCAACGACAGCGACCCTGTCCGCCAGCCCCACAACGGTGGCTGAGGGCGCCGGCGCAACCACCGTCACCGTCACGGCCACGCTGGAAGGCACAACAACGCTCGCCGCCGATACCACGGTCACGGTCACGGTCGGCAAGGACGGCGACACAGCCGAGTCTGATACGGACTACACCGGCATCGAAGATTTTGACATCACCATCACGGCAGGCCAGTTGAGCGGGCAGGGGACGTTCACACTAACGCCAACGCAGGACACCCTCGACGAGGACGACGAGACGCTCACCATCCACGCAACGGCGACTGACCTGACACTATCTGACGCGGTCATACAGATCACGGATGACGATGCGCCGCCGACCGTGTCAATCGCGAACGCTACCGCCGTTCAGGAGGGCAACGATCCCAACGCCGCCGCGAACATGACCTTCGAGGTCACCATCTCGGCGGAGAGCGGGCGGGATATCACGGTCGCCTACACGCTCGGCGGCACGGCCACGGCGGGTGAGGACTACACGGACCCGGCAACCAAGTCGGTGACCATTTCGGTGGGCGACACGTCGGGCAGCATCGTCATCCCCGTGCTCGGCGATACGCTTGACGAGCCGGACGAGACCATCATTGTCACGCTGGCCACCCTCACCAATGCCACGCTCGGGTCACCGGCGACCGGCACCGGCATCATCACGGATGACGACGACGGACCGGTGGTGTCCGTGGCGAATGCGGCGGCCGTGAAGGAGGGCAACGACCCGCAGGCCGGTGCGGATATGACGTTCACCGTCACGCTCGCGGCGGCCAGCGGGCAGGACGTCACCGTCAACTACACCCTCAGCGGCACGGCCACGGCCAGGACATTCAAGACGGACCCGGATACCAATGTGGTGAGCATTGCGGTCGCAGGGGACTACACAGACCCGGCTACCAAGACGGTGACCATTGCGGCGGGCGAGACGACAGCCGACATCGTGGTGTCCGTCCTGGGCGACACGGTGGACGAGGATGACGAGACCATCATCGTCACGCTGAGCAGCGCGACGAATGCGACACCTTCCGACACGGCGGGCGAGGCGACGGGCGTGATCACGGACGACGACGACTCGCCAGCGGTGTCTGTGTCGGATGGGGCGAATGCGCTGGCGGTGAACGAGGGCGACGACCCCAGCCAGGCGACGGACATGACCTTCGCGGTGATGCTGTCAACGGCGAGTGAACGCGATGTCACGGTGAACTACACGCTCAGCGGCACCGCCACGGCGGGCAGTGACTATATTGACCCTTCGCCAATGAACATCACCATCGCGGCAGGCGAGACCTCAGGCAGCATCAGCATCCCGGTGCTGGGCGACCTGATGGACGAGGATGACGAGACCGTCATCGTCACGCTGACCGACGCCACCAAAGCGACGGTCAGTTCGTCATCGACTGCCACCGGCTCCATCATCGATGACGATGACGCGCCGACGGCGGCGACGCTGACGGTTGACCCGACAGAGGTGGGCGAGGAGGACGGCGACGCGACGATCACCGTGACCGTCACGCTTGAGGACACGACGCATACCGTGCCGGACACGTCAAGCGACCCGCCAGCGACGAAGGATGTCGACAAGGCCACCACGTTCGCCACCGACACAACTGTCACGGTGACGGTAGGCAAGGATGGCGACACGGCCGAGTCTGACGAGGACTATGACGGGGTCAGTGATGTCAGCATCACGATATTGGCCGGTCAGTCGAGCGGCGAGGGAGAGTTCACCCTCACGCCAACGAACGACACCCTCGATGAGGACGACGAGTCGATTACTGTCCACGCCACGGCGACAGCGAGTCTCACCATCTCTGACGCTGAAATCACCATCACGGACGACGATGCCGCGCCGACGGTGTCCGTGTCCAACGCGACGGCCGTGACAGAGGGCGACGACCCGAACGCCACGAACGACATGACGTTCACCGTGACACTCTCGGCGGCGAGTTCGCGGGAGATCACGGTCGGCTACACGCTCGGCGGCACCGCCACGGCAGACAAGGACTACACCGATCCGGCAACCAAGACGATCACCATCACGGCAGGCGCGGACTCTGGCAACATTGTCATCCCCGTGCTCGGCGATGTGGTAGATGAGCCGAACGAGACGGTCACGGTCACAATCGCCTCCGCCACCAACGCCACGCTTTCCAGCGTGGAGGGCGAGACTGAGGCGACGGGCACCATCACGGACGACGACGACACGCCAATGACTGCGTCCCTGTCCGTCAGCCCGAGCAGCGTAGGGGAAGAGGACGGCGCAACAACAGTCACGGTCACGGCCACGCTCGCCGGCTCCACCACATTCGCCACAGATACGACGGTGACGTTCAAGGTAGGCAAGGATGGTGACACGGCCAAATCGGGCGAGGATTATGACGGGGTCAGTGATGTCAGCATCACGATCTTGGCCGGTCAGTCGAGCGGACAGAAGACATTCACCCTCACGCCAACGGACGACACCCTCGATGAGGACGACGAATCGATTACTGTCCACGCCACGGCGACAGCGAGTCTCACCATCTCTGACGCTGAGATCACCATCACGGATGACGATGCCCTGCCGGAGCTCACAATCGCCAACGCATCAGTCGCGGAGGGTGACAAGGCAGAGTTCACCGTGACGCTGACCCCAGTCTCAGGCCGTGACGTAACGGTCCAATGGACAACCGGCGATGACAGCACGCCGAGCGCCAAGCAAGCGACGGCGGACACCGATTACACCGCCCAAACCACCGCCGCAACGCTCACCATCAAGGCTGGTACCAAGGCCGGCACCATCCAGGTGCAGACCACAGAGGACACCATCCACGAGGGCGCTGAGACGTTCGCGGTCACGCTAGCCTCCCCCGAGAGCGCCACGCTCGGCACGCCCAAGACCGCCACCGGCACGATCACAGACGATGACACCGCGCCCAAGACGGCGACGCTGTCAGTCAGCCCAAGCAACGTGGGCGAAGAGGATGGCGCAACGAATATCACCGTCACGGCCACGCTAGCGGGCAGCGTCACCTTTGATGCCGATACGACAGTCACGGTCAAGGTAGGCAAGGATGGTGACACGGCCGAGTCTGAGACGGACTACACCGGCGTCAATGACGTCACTATCACTATCTCAGCGGGAGAGTCGAGCGGGCAGAAGACATTCACCCTCACGCCAACGGATGACGAACTCGACGAGGACGATGAGAAACTCACCGTCCACGCCACCACAACGGCGAGTCTCACGATCTCTGACGCTGAGGTCACCATCACGGATGACGATGCCCTGCCGGAGCTCACCATTGCGAACGCGACAGTGACAGAAGGCGGCAAGGCACAATTCACCGTGACGCTGACCCCAGTCTCGGGCCGTGACGTAACGGTCCAATGGACAACGGGCGACGATGCCACGGCGAACGCCAAGCAAGCCACCGCAGACACCGATTACACCGCAGTGACGACGGCACATACTCTGACCATCAAGAAGGGCAGCGCCACCGGCACCATCGAGATTCAGACGACCCAGGACACCATCGCAGAGGGCGATGAGACGTTCGCGGTCACGCTAGCCTCCCCCGAGAGCGCCACGCTCGGCACGCCCAAGACCGCCACCGGCACGATCACGGACGATGACACCGCGCCCAAGACGGCGACGCTGTCAGTCAGCCCAAGCAACGTGGGCGAAGAGGATGGCGCAACGAATATCACCGTCACGGCCACGCTAGCGGGCAGCGTCACCTTTGATGCCGATACGACAGTCACGGTCAAGGTAGGAAAGGATGGTGACACGGCCGAGTCTGAGACGGACTACACCGGCGTCAATGACGTCACTATCACTATCTCAGCGGGAGAGTCGAGCGGGCAGAAGACATTCACCCTCACGCCAACGGATGACGAACTCGACGAGGACGATGAGTCGCTCACTGTCCACGCCACCACAACGGCGAGTCTCACGATCTCTGACGCTGAAGTAACGATCACGGACGACGATGCCCTGCCGGAGCTCACCATCGCGAACGCGACAGTGACAGAAGGCGGCAAGGCACAATTCGCAGTCACGCTGACCCCAGCCTCTGGCCGTGACGTAACAGTCCAATGGACAACGGGCGATGATGCCACGGCGAACGCCAAGCAGGCCACCGCAGACACCGATTACACCGCAGTGACGACGGCCACAACTCTGACCATCGCCACTGGTGACACCACTGGAACCATTGAAGTACAGACCACAGAGGACACCCTCGCCGAGGGTGCCGAGACCTTCGCGGTCACAATCGCCGAGCCCACCAACGCCACGCTCGGCGCAACGACGACGGGCATCGGCACCATCACGGACGATGACACCGCACCAACGACAGCGTCCCTGTCTGTAAGCCCGAGCAGCGTGGGCGAGGAGGATGGCGCAACAACAGTCACCGTCACGGCCACACTGACGGGCAGCGTCACCTTTGATGCCGACACGACGGTCAGGGTGACAGTAGGCAAGGACAGCGACAGCGCCATCTCAGACACGGATTACACGGCAGTCTCCGCCTTCGACATCACCATCACGGCGGGCCAGTTGAGCGGACAAGGGACGTTCTCGCTAGCGCCAACGAATGACACCCGCGACGAGCCCAATGAGTCCTTGACCGTCTACGCGACGGCGACGGCCCTCTCCATCTCTGATGCGACAGTGACCATCACGGATGACGATGCTGCGCCGACGGTCACCATTGGAGATGCGTCCGTGACAGAGGGTGGCAAGGCACAATTCACAGTCACGCTGTCGGCGGCCTCAGGCCGGGACGTGACGGTCCAATGGACGACCGGCGACGATGCCACGGCGAACGCCAAGCAAGCCACGGCAGACACCGATTACACCGCAGTGACGACGCCACATACTCTGACCATCAAGGAGGGCAGCGCCACCGGCACCATCGAGATTCAGACGACCCAGGACACCATCGCAGAGGGCGATGAGACGTTCGCGGTCACGCTAGCCTCCCCCGAGAGCGCCACGCTCGGCTCACCGACTACTGCCAAAGGAACGATCACGGATGATGATGAGGCGCCCACGACGGCGAGCCTGTCGGTCAGCCCCACGTCGGTCGTCGAGGGCGCCGGCGCAACCACAGTCACCGTCACGGCCACACTGACGGGCAGCGTCACCTTTGATGCCGACACGACGGTGACGGTCAAGGTCGGCAAGGATGGCGACACCGCCATCTCAGACACGGATTACACAGGAGTCTCCGCCTTCGATCTGACCATCTTAGCGGGCCATTTGAGTGGGCAACAGACGTTCTCGCTAACGCCATTTGATGACACCCTCGACGAGCCCAATGAGTCCTTGACCGTCCACGCCACCGCAACGGGCCTCACCATATCTGACGCGACAGTGAGTATCACGGATGACGATGCCCTGCCGGAGCTCACTATCGCGGACGCATCAGTCACCGAGGGCGGCAAGGCACAATTCACAGTCACGCTGACCCCAGTCTCAGGCCGTGACGTAACGGTCCAATGGACAACGGGCGATGATGCCACGGCGAACGCCAACCAAGCCACCGCAGACACCGATTACACCGCAGTGACGACGCCACAGACTCTGACCATCAAGAAGGGCAGCGCCACCGGCACCATCGAGATTCAGACGACCCAGGACACCATCGCAGAGGGCGATGAGACGTTCGCGGTCACGCTAGCCTCGCCCACCAACGCCACGCTCGGTTCAACGACGACGGGCATCGGCACCATCACGGATGATGATGAGGCGCCCACGACGGCGAGCCTGTCGGTCAGTCCGAGCAACGTGGGCGAGGAGGATGGCGCAACCACCGTCACCGTCACGGCCACGCTAGCGGGCAGCGTCACCTTTGATGCCGACACGACAGTCACGGTCAAGGTAGGCAAGGATGGCGACGCGGCCGAGTCTGACACGGACTACACAGGAGTCTCCGCCTTCGACATCACCATCACGGCGGGCCATTTGAGCGGGCAGCAGACGTTCACCCTCACGCCCACGAACGACACCCTCGACGAGCCCAATGAATCCATCACCATCCACGCGACCGCAACGGGCCTCTCCATCTCTGACGCAAGCGTCACCATCACGGATGACGATGCGGCGCCGACGGTCACCATCGCCAACACATCGGTCGCGGAAGGTGACAAGGCAGAGTTCACCGTGACGCTGTCGGCTGCCTCAGGCCGGGATGTGACAGTCCAATGGACAACGGGTGACGACGGCGCAGAGAACGCCAACCAGGCAACGGCGGACACTGACTACACCGCAGTGACGACGCCACAGACTCTGACCATCAAGAAGGGCAGCGCCACCGGCACCTTTGAGGTACAGACAACCCAGGACACCATCGCAGAGGGCGATGAGACGTTCGCGGTCACGCTAGGCTCGCCCACCAACGCCACGCTTTCCACCGTGGAGGGCGCGACCGAGGCCACCGGCACCATCACGGATGATGACACCGCGCCCAAGACGGCGACGCTGACCGTCAGCCCAAGCAGCGTGGGAGAGGGCGCCGGCGCGACGAAGGTCACCGTGACCGTCACGCTCGATGACACGACGCATACCGTGCCGGACACATCAAAAGACCCGCCAGCGACGAAGGATGTCGACAAGGCCACCACGTTCAACGAAGACACGACGGTCACGGTCAAGATCGGCAAGAGCGACGACACGGCCAAGTCGGGCGAGGACTACACCGGCGTCAGTGATGTCGCTATCACTATCTTGGCGGGCCAGTTGAGCGGACAAGGGACGTTCTCGCTAGCGCCAATCCAAGACACCCGCGACGAGCCCAATGAGTCGCTCACCGTCCACGCGACGGCGACGGACCTTACCATCTCTGATGCGACAGTGAGCATCACGGATGATGATGACGCGCCGACGGTGACCATCGGCAACGCATCAGTCGCGGAAGGTGACAAGGCAGAGTTTACCGTGACGCTGTCGGCGGCCTCTGGCCGGGACGTCACGGTTGAGTGGACAACGGGCGACGACACCTCGGACGGCGCCAACCAGGCCACAGCCGATACCGACTACACGGCCCAAACCACCGTCACAACCCTCACCATCGCCACTGGTGACACCACTGGAACCATTGAAGTACAGACCACAGAGGACACCCTCGCCGAGGGTGCCGAGACCTTCGCGGTCACAATCGCCGAGCCCACCAACGCCACGCTCGGCACGCCCAAGACCGCCACCGGCACCATCACGGACGATGACACCGCGCCCAAGACGGCGAGTCTGTCCGTCAGTCCGAGCAACGTGGGCGAGGAGGATGGCGCAACCACCGTCACCGTCACGGCCACGCTAGCGGGCAGCGTCACCTTTGATGCTGACAAGACGGTCAGGGTGACAGTCGGCAAGGACGGCGATACCGCAGTCTCAGACACGGATTACACCGGTGTCTCCGCCTTCGACATCACCATCACGGCGGGCCGATCGAGTGGTCAGCAGACGTTCTCGCTAGCGCCAATCCAGGACACCCGCGACGAGCCCAATGAATCGATCACCATCCACGCGACGGCAACAGGCCTCGCGATATCTGACGCTAGTGTCACCATCACGGATGACGATGCGGCGCCGACGGTTACCATCGCCAACGCATCAGTCGCGGAAGGTGGCAAGGCAGAGTTCACCGTGACGCTGTCGGCTGCCTCTGGCCGGGATGTGACAGTCCAGTGGACAACGGGTGATGACGGTTCCCAGGACGCCAACCAAGCCACCGCGAATGAGGACTACACCGCCCAAACCACCGCCGCGAAGCTCACCATTGCCGCTGGATCCGCCACCGGAACCATTGAAGTGCAGACAACCGAGGACACCCTCGTTGAGGGTAGTGAGACCTTCGCGGTCACAATCGCCTCACCCAGCAACGCCACCCTCGGCGCAACGACGACGGGCATCGGCACCATCACGGACGATGATGAGGCGCCAACGACTGCGACGCTGACCGTCAGCCCGAGCAGCGTCGGAGAAGAGGACAGCGCAACGACGGTCACAGTGACCGCCACCTTGGCTGGTAGCGTCACCTTTGATGCCGACACGACGGTCACCGTCAAGATCGGCAAGGACGGCGACGCGGCCGAGTCGGGCGAGGACTACACCGGCGTCAATGACCTCACTATCACTATCTCAGCGGGAGAGTTGAGCGGTCAGCAGACGTTCTCGCTCGCACCGATTCAAGACACCCTCGACGAGCCCAATGAGTCGCTCACCATCCACGCGACGGCCACGGGCCTCACCATCTCTGACGCAAGCGTCACCATCACGGACGACGATGCCCTGCCGGAGCTCACCATCGCGAACGCATCAGTCACCGAGGGCGGCAAGGCACAATTCACAGTCACGCTGACCCCAGTCTCAGGCCGTGACGTAACAGTCCAGTGGACAACGGGCGATGATGGCGCAGAGAACGCCAACCAGGCCACCGCAGACACCGATTACACCGCCCAAACCACCGCCGCACCGCTCACCATCAAGGCTGGTACCAGGGCCGCCACCATTCAGGTGCAGACCACAGAGGACACCATCCACGAGGGCGACGAGACGTTCACCGTCACGCTAGCCTCCCCCGAGAACGCCACGCTCGGCACGCCCAAGACCGCCACCGGCACCATCACGGATGATGACACCGCGCCCCAGACGGCGACGCTGTCAGTCAGTCCGAGCAGCGTAACTGAGAACGCCGGTGCAACGACGGTCACCGTCACGGCCACACTGACGGGCAGCGTCACCTTTGATGCCGACACGGCGGTCAGGGTGACAGTCGGCAAGGACGGCGATACCGCCATCTCAGATACGGATTACACGGGAGTCTCCGCCTTCGATCTGACCATCTCGGCGGGCCAGTTGAGCGGTCAGCAGACGTTCTCGCTAGCGCCAATCCAGGACACCCGCGACGAGCCCAATGAATCGATCACCATCCACGCGACGGCAACGGCCCTCACCATCTCTGACGCGACAGTCACCATCACGGATGACGATGCCGCGCCGACGGTGTCCGTGTCCAACGCGACGGCCGTGACGGAGGGCGACGACCCGAACGCCACGACAGACATGACGTTCACCGTGACACTCTCGGCGGCGAGTTCGCGGGAGATCACGGTCGACTATACGCTCGGTGGCACGGCGACGGCAGACAAGGACTACACGGATCCGGCAACCAAGACGATTGCCATTGCGGTGGGCGAAGAGACGGGCGAAATCGTCATCCCCGTGGTCGGCGACGTGGTAGATGAGCCGAACGAGACCGTTACGGTCACAATCGCCTCCGCCACCAACGCCACGCCTTCCAGTGTGGAGGGCGAGACTGAGGCGACGGGCACCATCACGGACGACGATGACACGCCCAAGACGGCGACGCTGTCCGTCAGCCCGAGCAGCGTCGGAGAAGAGGACAGCGCAACGACGGTCACGGTGACCGCCACCTTGGCTGGCAGCGTCACCTTCGCCGCCGATACGACCGTCAGGGTGACAGTCGGCAAGGACGGCGACACGGCCAAGTCGGGCGAGGACTACTCCCAAGTCAGCAACGTCACGATCACTATCTCAGCAGGAGAGTCGAGCGGGCAGAAGACATTCACCCTCACGCCAACGGACGACGAGCATGACGAGAACGATGAGTCGCTCACTGTCCACGCGACGGCGACGGACCTTACCATCTCTGACGCTGAAGTAACCATCACAGACGACGATGCTGCGCCGACTGTCAGCATCGCGGATGCATCAGTCGCGGAAGGTGACAAGGCGGAGTTCACGGTCACGCTGTCGGCGGCCTCGGGCCGTGACGTAACAGTCCAATGGACAACGGGCGACGATGCCACGGCGAACGCCAACCAAGCGACCGCGGACACTGACTACACCGCGCAGACCACCGCCGCAACCGTCACCATCGCCGCCGGATCCGTCACCGGAACCATTGAAGTACAGACAACCGAGGACACCATCGCAGAGGGCGATGAGACGTTCGCGGTCACGCTAGCCTCCCCCGAGAGCGCCACGCTCGGCGCAACGACGACGGGCATCGGCACCATCACGGACGATGACACCGCACCAACGACGGCATCGCTGTCGGTCCGTCCCACGTCGGTGGCCGAAGGCGCGAGCGCGACTACAGTCACGGTGACCGCCACGCTCGCCGGCTCCACAACCTTCGCCGCCGATACGACGGTGACGGTCAAAGTAGGCAAGGACGGCGACACGGCCGAATCGGGGACGGACTACTCCCAGGTCAGCAACGTCACGATCACTATCACAGCGGGCCGGTCGAGTGGTCAGCAGACGTTCTCGCTCGCGCCGATTCAGGACACCCTCGATGAGCCCAATGAGTCCTTGACCGTCCACGCGACGGCGACGGACCTTACCATCTCTGATGCAAGCGTCACCATCACGGATGACGATGCGGAGCCGACGGTGTCAATCGCGAACGCCACTGCCGTGAAGGAGGGCAACGATCCCAACGCCGCCACGAACATGACCTTCGACGTTACGCTCTCGGCGGCCAGCGGTCGGGACATCACGGTCAACTACACGCTCGGCGGGACGGCCACGGCGGGCAGCGACTACAAGGAGCCCGCGCCGAAGACGGTCAGCATCGCGGCCGGCGCCACGTCGGGCAGCATCATCATCCCCGTGATCGGCGACGTGGTGGACGAGCCGAACGAGACGGTCATCGTCACGCTGTCGAACCCCAGCAACACCACGCTCGGCTCGCCATCGACTGCCACCGGCACGATCACCGACGATGACGAGCCGCCGACCACCGGTACCATTGAGATTGAGTTGGAGCACCAGGTGGACCCCGAGGCGGATCTGGTGGTCGCCGAGAACGTGGAAACCGCGCCGACCTTCACCTTCGTGATGGAGCTCGATGGAACGACGTTCAGCGCCGACAAGACGGTCACCGTGAAGGTGGGCAAGAGTGACGATCCGGCCATTTCGGGCACCGATTACACCGCCATCGAGGACTTCACGATCACGCTGACGGCCGGCAAGAGCAGCGCGAGCGGCACGTTTACGCTCGACCCGATTGACGACACGCTGGACGAGATTGACGAGACGCTGACGGTGTATGCGGAGATTGACGGCGTCGAGATGGCGTCGTCCACTGTGACCATCACCGACGACGATGAACCACCGACGGTGTCGGTCAGTGATGCGGCTGCGGTGACAGAGGGCGACGATCCCAGCGCCGCCACGAACATGACCTTTAAGGTAGCCCTCTCGACGGAGAGCGGGCGGGATATCAGCGTCGACTACACGCTCGGCGGCACCGCCACGGCGGACGCAGACTACACCGATCCGGCAACCAAGACGATCACCATCGCGGCAGGCGCGGACTCTGCCAACATCGTCATCCCCGTTCTCGGCGACGTGGTGGATGAGCCGAACGAGACCGTCACCGTCACGCTAACCTCCGCCACCAACGTCACGCTTTCCAAGACGGCAGGCGCGACCGAGGCCACCGGCACCATCACGGATGATGACACCGCGCCCCAGACGGCGACGCTGTCAGTCAGCCCCACGTCGGTCGCCGAGAACGCTGGTGCGACTACAGTCACGGTGACTGCCACGCTAGCGGGCAGCGTCACCTTTGATGCCGATACGACAGTCACGGTCAAGGTAGGCAAGGATGGTGACACGGCCGAGTCGGGCGAGGACTACACCGGCGTCAATGACGTCACTATCACTATCTCAGCGGGAGAGTCGAGCGGGGAAAAGACGTTCTCACTCGCACCGATTCAAGACACCCTCGATGAGCCTAATGAGTCCTTGACCGTCCACGCCACGGCGACAGGCCTCACGATATCTGACGCGACAGTGAGCATCACGGATGATGATGCGGAGCCGACTGTCACCATTGGAGATGCGTCCGTGACTGAGGGCGGCAAGGCGGAGTTCACCGTGACGCTGTCGGCGGCCTCTGGCCGGGACGTGACAGTCCAATGGACGACCGGCGACGACGGTTCGCAGGGCGCCAACCAGGCCACCGCGAACACTGACTACACAGCGGTGACAACGGCCACAACTCTGACCATCGACGCTGGTGACACGACCGGCGCCATCGAGGTGCAGACGACCGAGGACACCCTCGTTGAGGGTAGTGAGACGTTCGCGGTCACAATCGCCGCGCCCACCAACGCCACGCTCGGCTCGACGACGACTGCCACAGGCACCATCACGGATGATGACACCGCGCCAACGACGGCGTCCCTGTCCGTCAGTCCCACGGCGGTCGCCGAAGGCGCGGGCGCAACGACAGTCACCGTCACGGCCACACTGACGGGCAGCGTCACCTTTGATGCCGACACGACAGTCACGGTCAAGGTAGGCAAGGACGGCGACGCGGCCAAGTCGGGCGAGGACTACACCGGCGTCAATGACGTCACTATCACTATCTCAGCGGGAGAGTCGAGCGGTCAGCAGACGTTCTCGCTCGCACCAATCCAGGACACCCGCGACGAGCCCAATGAATCGATCACCATCCACGCGACGGCAACGGCCCTCACCATCTCTGACGCGACAGTCACCATCACGGATGACGATGCCGCGCCGACGGTGTCCGTGTCCAACGCGACGGCCGTGACGGAGGGCGACGACCCGAACGCCACGACAGACATGACGTTCACCGTGACACTCTCGGCGGCGAGTTCGCGGGAGATCACGGTCGACTATACGCTCGGTGGCACGGCGACGGCAGACAAGGACTACACGGATCCGGCAACCAAGACGATTGCCATTGCGGTGGGCGAAGAGACGGGCGAAATCGTCATCCCCGTGGTCGGCGACGTGGTAGATGAGCCGAACGAGACCGTTACGGTCACAATCGCCTCCGCCACCAACGCCACGCCTTCCAGTGTGGAGGGCGAGACTGAGGCGACGGGCACCATCACGGACGACGATGACACGCCCAAGACGGCGACGCTGTCCGTCAGCCCGAGCAGCGTCGGAGAAGAGGACAGCGCAACGACGGTCACGGTGACCGCCACCTTGGCTGGCAGCGTCACCTTTGATGCTGACACGACAGTCACGGTCAAGGTCGGCAAGGATGGCGACGCGGCCGAGTCCGGCAAGGACTACTCCCAGGTCAGCAACGTCACGATCACTATCACAGCGGGCCGGTCGAGTGGTCAGCAGACGTTCTCACTCGCACCGATTCAGGACACCCTCGATGAGCCCAGCGAGTCGCTCACGGTCCACGCCACGGCAGCAGGCCTCGCGATATCTGACGCAAGCGTCACCATCACCGACGACGATGCTGCGCCGACTGTCGCCATTGGAGATGTGTCCGTGACTGAGGGCGGCAAGGCCGAGTTCACCGTGACGTTGTCGGCGGCCTCAGGCCGGAACGTAACAGTCGAATGGACAACGGGTGATGATGGCGCTGAGGGCGCGACTCAGGCCACGGCTGATACCGATTACACGGCGATGACTAGTGCCGCAACACTCACCATCGCCGCCGGATCCGCCACCGGTACCATCCAGGTGCAGACGACTGAAGACACCCTCGTCGAGGGTAGTGAGACCTTCGCGGTCACAATCGCCTCGCCCACTAACGCCACGCTCGGCTCACCGACGACGGCCATCGGCACCATCACGGATGATGACACTGCACCAGAGACCGCATCTCTATCTGTAAGCCCAACTTCGGTCGCCGAGGGCGCAGGCGCGACAACGGTCACTGTCACCGCCACGCTCGACGGCACAACAACGTTCAATGCTGACACGACGGTCAAGGTGACAGTAGGCGAGGACGGCGACACGGCCGTCTCAGACACGGATTACACCGGTGTCTCCGCCTTCGACATCACCATCACGGCAGGCCAGTTGAGCGGAAAGAATACGTTCTCGCTAACGCCAACGAATGACACCCGCGACGAGCCCAACGAGTCGCTCACGGTCCACGCCACGGCAACAGGCCTCACCATCTCTGACGCAAGCGTCACCATCACCGACGACGATGCGGCGCCGACGGTCACCATCGCGGACGCATCAGTCGCGGAAGGTGACAAGGCAGAGTTCACCGTGACGCTGTCGGCGGCCTCTGGCCGGGACGTGACGGTCCGATGGACAACGGGTGACGATGCCACCGATGGCGCGAATCAGGCGACCGCGGACACTGACTACACAGCGGTGACGGCGGCGCAGACTCTGACCATCGCCGCTGGATCCGCCACCGGCAGCATCGAGGTGCAGACGACCGATGACACCATCGTTGAGGTTAGTGAAACGTTCGCTGTCACAATCGCCGCGCCCACCAACGCCACCCTCGGCGCAACGACGACGGGCATCGGCACCATCACGGACGATGACACCGCGCCCACGACGGCGAGCCTGTCTGTAAGCCCGAGCAACGTGGGCGAGGAGGATGGCGCAACGAATATCACCGTCACGGCCACCCTGGCGGGCTCGGTGACTTTCGCCACCGATACGACGGTCACCGTCAAGGTAGGCAAGGATGGTGACACGGCCGAATCCGGTAAGGACTACACCCAAGTCAGCGACGTCACGATCACCATCACGGCGGGCCAGTTGAGCGGGCAGCAGACGTTCTCGCTCGCACCGATTCAAGACAACATCGATGAGCCTAATGAGTCCTTGACCGTCCACGCCACGGCGGCGAATCTCACCATCTCTGATGCAAGCGTCACCATCACGGATGACGATCCCACGCCGACGGTGTCAATCGCGAACGCCACCGCCGTGAAGGAGGGCAACGATTCCAGCGCCGCCACGAACATGACCTTCAACGTCACGCTCTCGGCGGCCAGCGGGCGGGAAATCAGCGTCGACTACACGCTCGGCGGCACCGCCACGGCGGGCAGCGACTACAAGGAGCCCGCGCCGAAGACGGTCACCATCGCGGCCGGCGCCACGTCGAGCAGCATCGTCATCCCCGTGATCGGCGACGTGGTGGACGAGCCGAACGAGACGGTCACTGTCACGCTGTCGAATCCCAGCAACACCACGCTCGGCTCGCCATTGACTGCCACCGGAACGATCACGGACGATGACGAGGCGCCGACCACCGGTACCATTGAGATTGAGTTGGAGCACCAGGTGGACCCCGAGGCGGATCTGGTGGTCGCTGAGAACGTGGAAACCGCGCCGACCTTCACCTTCGTGATGGAGCTCGATGGAACGACGTTCAGCGCCGACAAGACGGTCACCGTGAAGGTGAGCAAGAGCGATGACCCCGCCATTTCGGGCACCGACTACACTGCCATCGAGGACTTCACCATCACGCTCAAGGCCGGCAAGAGCAGCGCGAGCGGGACGTTCACGCTCGACCCGATCGACGACACGCTGGACGAGATTGACGAGACGCTGACGGTGTATGCGGAGATTGACGGTGTGGAGATGGCGTCGTCCACTGTGACCATCACCGACGACGATGAACCACCGACGGTGTCCGTGTCAGACGCGACGGCCGTGGCGGAGGGCGACGACCCGAACGCCACGACGGACATGATATTTAAGGTAGCCCTCTCGACGGAGAGCGGGCGAGATATCACCGTCGGCTACACGCTTGGCGGCACGGCTACGGCGGACGCGGACTACACCGATCCGGTAACCAAGACCATCACCATCGCGGCGGGCGCGGACTCTGGCAACATCGTCATCCCGGTGTTGGGTGACCTGGTAGATGAGCCGAACGAGACCGTCACGGTCACGCTAACCTCCGCCACCAACGCCACGCTTTCCAAGACGGCAAGCGCGACCGAGGCCACCGGCACCATCACGGACGACGATGATACGCCGACGGCGGCGACGCTGACGGTGGACCCGGTGAGCGTGGGCGAGGGCGCCGGCGCGACGAAGGTCACCGTGACCGTCACGCTCGATGACACGACGCATACCGTGCCGGACACATCAAAAGACCCGCCAGCGACGAAGGATGTCGACAAGGCCACCACGTTCAACGAGGACACAACTGTCACGGTGACGGTAGGCAAGGATGGCGACACGGCCGAGTCTGACGAAGACTATGACGGGGTCAGTGATGTCAGCATCACCATAGCGGCGGGAGAGTCGAGCGGCGAGGGAGAATTCACCCTCACGCCAACGAACGACACACTCGACGAGCCCAATGAATCGATCACCATCCACGCGACGGCAACAGGCCTCGCGATATCTGATGCAAGCGTCACCATCACGGATGACGATGCCCCGCCGACGGTTACCATCGCCAACGCATCAGTCGCGGAAGGTGACAAGGCAGAGTTCACGGTCACACTGTCGGCGGCCTCTGGCCGGGATGTGACAGTTGAGTGGACAACGGGCGACGATGCCACCGATGGCGCGAATCAGGCGACGGCTGATACCGATTACACGGCCCAAACCACCGCCACAACTCTGACCATCGACGCTGGTGGCACCACAGGCGCCATCGAGGTTCAGACGACCGAGGACACCCTTGTCGAGGGTAGTGAGACCTTCACAGTGACAATCGCCGCGCCCACTAACGCCACGCTCGGCGCAACGACGACCACCACCGGCACCATCACGGACGATGACACCGCGCCAGAGACCGCATCTCTATCTGTAAGCCCCACCTCGGTGGCCGAGGGCGCTGGTGCGACTACAGTCACGGTCACGGCCACCCTCGCGGGCAGCGTCACCTTTGATGCTGACACGACGGTCAGGGTGACAGTCGGCAAGGGCGGCGACACGGCCGTCTCAGACACGGATTACACGGGAGTCTCCGCCTTCGACATCACCATCACGGCGGGCCAATTGAGCGGTCAGCAGGCGTTCTCGCTCGCACCGATTCAAGACACCCTCGATGAGCCCAACGAGTCGCTCACTGTCCATGCGATGGCGGCGGACCTGACCATCTCTGACGCAAGCGTCACCATCACGGATGACGATGCGGCGCCGACGGTCACCATCGCCAACGCATCAGTCGCGGAAGGTGACAAGGCAGAGTTCACGGTCACGCTGTCGGCGGCCTCGGGCCGGGATGTGACGGTTGAGTGGACGACCGGCGACGATGCCACCGATGGCGCGAATCAGGCGACGGCGGATACCGATTACACGGCCCAAACCACCGCCACAACTCTGACCATCGACGCCGGTGACACGACCGGCGCCATCGAGGTGCAGACAACCGAGGACAGCATCGTTGAGGGTGCTGAGACCTTCACGGTGACAATCACCGCGCCCAGCAACGCCACGCTCGGCGCAACGACGACGGCCACGGGCACCATCACGGATGATGATGAGGCGCCCACGACGGCGAGCCTTTCGGTCAGTCCCACGTCGGTCGCCGAGGGCGCCGGTGCGACTACAGTCACGGTGACCGCCACGCTGTCCGGCTCCACGACGTTCAATACCGCCAAGACGGTCACCGTCAAGATCGGGAAGTCGGGCGATACGGCCGAATCGGGGACGGACTACACCCAAGTCAGCGACGTCACGATCACTATTTCGGCGGGCCAGTTGAGCGGTCAGCAGACGTTCTCGCTAACGCCATTTGATGACACCCTCGACGAGCCCATTGAATCGATCACCATCCACGCGACGGCAACAGGCCTCGCGATCTCTGACGCTAGTGTCACCATCACGGATGACGATGCGGCGCCGACGGTTACCATCGCCAACGCATCAGTCGCGGAAGGTGACAAGGCAGAGTTCACCGTGACGCTGTCGGCGGCCTCTGGCCGGAACGTAACAGTTGAGTGGACAACGGGTGATGATGGCACCGATGGCGCCAAACAGGCCACGGCCAATACCGACTACACGGCCCAAACCACCGCCACGACTCTCACCATCGACGCTGGTGACACCACCGGAACCATTGAAGTACAGACGACTGAAGACACCATCGTTGAGGGTGCCGAGACCTTCGCGGTCACAATCGCCTCGCCCACCAACGCCACGCTCGGCGCAACGACGACGGCCACCGGCACCATCACGGATGATGACACCGCGCCAACTACGGCGTCCCTGTCCGTCAGCCCAACGTCGGTCGCTGAGGGCGCAGGTGCGACTACAGTCACCGTCACGGCCACACTGACGGGCAGCGTCACCTTTGATGCCGACACGGCGGTCAGGGTGACAGTCGGCAAGGACGGCGATACCGCAGTCTCGGACACGGATTACACGGCAGTCTCCGCCTTCGACATCACCATCACGGCGGGCCAGTTGAGCGGTCAGCAGACGTTCTCGCTGACGCCAACGAATGACACCCGCGACGAGCCTAATGAGTCCTTGACCGTCCACGCGACGGCCACGGGCCTCGCGATATCTGATGCAAGCGTCACCATCACAGATGACGATGCGGCGCCGACGGTCACCATCGCCAACTCATCAGTCGCGGAGGGTGACAAGGCAGAGTTCACGGTGACGCTGTCGGCGGCCTCGGGCCGGGACGTAACAGTCCAATGGACAACGGGCGACGATGGCGCTGAGGGCGCGACTCAGGCGACGGCCGATACCGACTACACGGCCCAAACCACCGCCACAACTCTGACCATCGACGCTGGTGACACCACCGGCGCCATCGAAGTGCAGACGACCGAGGACACCATCGTTGAGGGTGCTGAGACCTTCGCGGTCACAATCGCCTCGCCCACCAACGCCACGCTCGGCGCAACGACGACGGCCACCGGCACCATCACGGATGATGACACCGCGGCAACGACGGCATCGCTGTCGGTCAGTCCCACGTCGGTGGCCGAGGGCGCAGGCGCAACCACCATCACTGTCACCGCCACGCTCGCCGGCTCGACAACGTTCAACGCCGACACGACGGTCAGAGTAACCGTGGGCAAGGACGGCGATGCCGCCGTCTCAGACACGGATTACACCGGTGTCTCCGCCTTCGATCTGACCATCTCGGCGGGCCAGCTGAGTGGGGAAAAGACGTTCACCCTCACGCCAACGAATGACACCCGCGACGAGCCCAATGAATCGCTCACGGTCCACGCCACGGCAACGGGCCTCACCATCTCTGATGCAAGCGTCACCATCACCGACGACGATGCGGTGCCGACGGTTACCATCGCGGACGCGTCCGCCGCGGAAGGTGAAAAGGCAGAGTTCACCGTGACACTTTCGGCGGCCTCGGGCCGGGACGTCACGGTTGAGTGGACAACGGGAGACGATGGTTCGCAGGGCGCCAGCCAAGCGACCGCGGACACTGACTACACAGCGGTGACGACCGCCACAACTCTGACCATCGACGCTGGTGACACGACCGGCGCCATCGAGGTGCAGACGACCGAGGACACCCTTGTTGAGGGTAGTGAGACCTTCGCGGTGACAATCGCCGCGCCCAGCAACGCCACGCTCGGCTCACCGACGACCGCCACCGGCACCATCACGGATGATGACAGCGCAGCAACGACGGCATCGCTGTCCGTCAGCCCGACGTCGGTCGCCGAGGGCGCAGGCGCAACCACCATCACTGTCACGGCCACGCTCGCCGGCTCCACGACGTTCAATGCGGACACGACGGTCAGAGTAACCGTGGGCAAGGACGGCGATACCGCAGTCTCAGACACGGATTACACGGGAGTCTCCGCCTTCGATCTGACCATCACGGCGGGCCGGTCGAGTGGTCAGCAGACGTTCTCACTCGCACCGACTCAGGACACCCTCGATGAGCCCAACGAGTCGCTCACGGTCCACGCCACGGCAACAGGCCTCACCATCTCTGACGCAAGCGTCACCATCACGGACGACGATGCTGCGCCGACTGTCACCATCGCGGACGCATCAGTCGCGGAGGGTGACAAGGCGGAGTTCACGGTCACGCTGTCGGCGGCCTCAGGCCGGGACGTGACGGTCCAATGGACGACCGGCGACGATGCCACCGATGGCGCGAATCAGGCGACGGCCGATACAGACTATACGGCCCAAACCACCGCCACAACCCTCACCATCGACGCCGGATCCTCCACCGGAACCATTGAAGTGCAGACAACCGAGGACACCCTCGTTGAGGGTAGTGAGACGTTCGCGGTCACAATCGCCTCGCCCACCAACGCCACGCTCGGCGCAACGACGACGGCCACCGGCACGATCACGGACGATGACACCCCGCCCACGACGGCGTCCCTGTCCGTCAGCCCGACGTCGGTGGCCGAAGGCGCGAGCGCGACAACAGTCACAGTGACCGCCACGCTCACCGGCTCCACGACGTTCAATGCGGACACGACGGTTAGGGTAACGGTGGGCAAGGACGGCGATACCGCAGTCTCAGACACGGATTACACGGGAGTCTCCGCCTTCGATCTGACCATCACGGCGGGCCGGTCGAGTGGTCAGCAGACGTTCTCGCTCGCACCGATTCAGGACACCCTCGATGAGGACGACGAGAAACTCACCGTCCACGCGACGGCGGCGGGCCTCGCGATATCTGATGCAAGCGTCACCATCACCGACGACGATGCCGCGCCGACGGTCACCATCGCCAACGTATCAGTCGCGGAAGGCGACAAGGCAGAGTTCACGGTCACACTGTCGGCGGCCTCGGGCCGGGACGTAGCAGTCCAATGGACAACGGGCGACGATGCCACCGATGGCGCGAATCAGGCCACGGCCAATACCGACTACACGGCGGTGACCACTGCCGCAACCCTCACGATTGCCGCTGGTGACACCACCGGCGCCATCGAAGTGCAGACCACAGAAGACAGCATCGTCGAGGATAGTGAGACCTTCGCGGTCACAATCGCCTCGCCCAGCAACGCCACCCTAGGCGCACCGACGACGGGCATCGGCACCATCACGGACGATGACACCGCGCCCACGACGGCATCGCTGTCGGTCAGCCCCACCTCGGTCGCTGAGGGCGCCGGTGCAACGACAGTCACTGTCACGGCCACACTGACGGGCAGCGTCACCTTTGATGCAGACACGACAGTCAGGGTAACGGTCGGCAAGGACGGTGACACGGCCACCTCAGACAGGGATTACACAGGAGTGGCTGCTTTTGACTTGACCATCACGGCGGGCCGATCGAGTGGGCAGCAGACGTTCTCGCTAGCGCCAACACAGGACACCATCGATGAACCTAATGAGTCCTTGACCGTCCACGCCACAGCGACCGGCCTCACCATATCTGACGCGACAGTGAGTATCACGGATGACGATGCGGCGCCGACGGTCACCATCGCGGACGCATCGGTCGCGGAGGGTGACAAGGCGGAATTCACGGTCACACTGTCGGCGGCCTCAGGCCGGGACGTGACGGTCCAATGGACGACCGGCGACGATGCCACCGATGGCGCGAATCAGGCGACGGCTGATACCGATTACACGGCCCAAACCACCGCCACAACTCTGACCATCGACGCTGGTGACACGACCGGCACGATAGAGGTGCAGACCACAGAAGACACCCTCGTTGAGGGTAGTGAGACCTTCGCGGTCACAATCGCCTCCCCCAGCAACGCCACGCTCGGCTCACCGACGACAGCCACCGGCACCATCACGGATGATGACAGCGCGGCAACGACGGCGTCGCTGTCGGTCAGTCCCACGTCGGTCGCTGAGGGCGCGGGCGCAACCACCATCACTGTCACGGCCACGCTCGCCGGCTCCACAACGTTCAACGCCGATACGACAGTCAGGGTGACGGTGGGCAAGGACGGCGATACCGCCATCCCAGATACGGATTACACCGGTGTCTCCGCCTTCGATCTGACCATCACGGCGGGCCAGTTGAGCGGGCAGCAGACGTTTTCGCTCGCACCGATTCAGGACACCCTCGACGAGCCCAATGAGTCCTTGACCGTCCACGCGACCGCAACGGGCCTCTCCATCTCTGATGCAAGCGTCACCATCACGGACGACGATGCCACGCCGACGGTTACCATCGGCAACGCATCAGTCGCGGAAGGTGACAAGGCGGAGTTCACGGTCACGCTCTCGGCGGCCTCAGGCCGGGACGTGACGGTTGAGTGGACAACGGGCGACGATGGCGCTGAGGGCGCGACTCAGGCGACGGCTGATACCGATTACACGGCCCAAACCACCGCCACAACTCTGACCATCGACGCTGGTGACACGACCGGCGCGATAGAGGTGCAGACCACAGAAGACACCCTCGCCGAGGGTGCCGAGACCTTCGCGGTCACAATCGCCGAGCCCACCAACGCCACGCTCGGCGCAACGACGACCGCCATCGGCACCATCACGGACGATGACACCGCACCGACGACGGCGTCCCTGTCCGTCAGCCCCACGTCGGTGGCCGAGGGCGCGGGTGCAACGACAGTCACTGTCACGGCCACACTGACGGGCAGCGTCACCTTTGATGCTGACACGACGGTCACGGTCAAGGTAGGCAAGGACGGGGACGCGGCCAAGTCGGGCGAGGACTACACCGCGGTCAGCGACGTCACGATCACCATCACAGCGGGAGAGTCGAGCGGGCAGCAGACGTTCTCACTAACGCCATTTGATGACACCCTCGACGAGCCCAACGAGTCGCTCACCGTCCACGCGACGGCAACGGCCCTCACGATATCTGACGCTAGTGTCACCATCACGGATGACGATGCTGCGCCGACTGTCACCATCGCGGACGCATCAGTCGTGGAAGGTGGCAAGGCAGAGTTCACCGTGACGCTGTCGGCGGCCTCAGGCCGGGACGTCGCGGTTGAGTGGACGACAGGCGACGATGGGTCGCAGGGCGCCAACCAGGCCACGGCGGATACCGACTACACAGCGGTGACAACCGCCGCGACGCTCACCATTGCCGCGGGTGACTCCACCGGCACGATAGAGGTGCAGACCACAGAAGACACCATCGTTGAGGGTAGTGAGACCTTCGCGGTCACAATCGCCTCGCCTACCAACGCCACGCCCGGCTCAACGACGACAGCCATCGGCACCATCACGGATGATGACACCGCGCCCGCGACGGCGTCCCTGTCCGTCAGTCCCACGTCGGTGGCTGAGGGCGCGGGCGCGACAACAGTGACGGTGACGGCCACGCTTGACGGCTCCACAACGTTCAATGCCGACACGACGGTCAGAGTAACCGTGGGCAAGGACGGCGACACCGCCATCTCAGACACGGATTACACAGGCGTCTCCGCCTTCGACATCACTATCTCGGCGGGGCAGTTGAGCGGTCAGCAGACCTTCTCACTAACGCCATTTGATGACACCCTTGACGAGCCCAATGAATCGCTCACGGTCCACGCGACGGCGACGGACCTCACCATATCTGACGCGACAGTGAGCATCACGGATGACGATGCGGCGCCGACGGTTACCATCGCCAACGCATCAGTCGCGGAGGGTGACAAGGCAGAATTCACGGTCACGCTGTCGGCGGCCTCTGGCCGGGATGTGACAGTCCAGTGGACGACCGGCGACGATGCCACCGATGGCGCGACTCAGGCGACGGCCGATACCGACTACACCGCCCACACCACCGCCGCGACGCTCACCATTGTCGCTGGTGACACCACAGGCGCCATCGAGGTGCAGACAACCGAGGACACCCTCGTTGAGGGTAGTGAGACCTTCGCGGTCACAATCGCCTCGCCCACCAACGCCACCCTCGGCGCAACGACGACAGCCATCGGCACCATCACGGATGATGACACCGCGCCCAAGACGGCGACGCTGTCAGTCAACCCCACGTCGGTCGCCGAAGGCGCTGGCGCAACCACCATCACCGTCACGGCCACGCTCGCCGGCTCCACAAGGTTCAATACCGACACGACGGTCAGGGTAACGGTCGGCAAGGACGGCGACACCGCCATCTCAGACACGGATTACACGGCAGTCTCCGCCTTCGATCTGACCATCTCGGCGGGCCAGTTGAGCGGGCAGCAGACGTTCTCGCTCGCACCGATTCAAGACACCCTCGACGAGCCCAATGAATCGATCACCATCCACGCGACGGCAACAGGCCTCGCGATATCTGATGCAAGCGTCACCATCACCGACGATGATGCCGCGCCGACTGTCACCATCGCGGACGCATCAGTCGCGGAAGGTGACAAGGCAGAGTTCACGGTCACGCTGTCGGCGGCCTCGGGCCGGAACATAACAGTCCGATGGACAACGGGTGACGATGCCACCGATGGCGCGAATCAGGCGACGGCCGATACCGATTACACGGCCCAAACCACCGCCGCGAAGCTCACCATTGCCGCTGGATCCGCCACCGGCACCATCGAGGTGCAGACCACAGAAGACAGCATCGTCGAGGGTAGTGAGACCTTCGCGGTCACAATCGCCTCGCCCAGCAACGCCACCCTAGGCGCACCGACGACGGGCATCGGCACCATCACGGATGATGACAGCGCGCCCACGACGGCGTCCCTGTCCGTCAGTCCCACGTCGGTCGCCGAGGGCGCCGGCGCAACCACCATCACCGTCACGGCCACCTTGGCGGGCAACGTCACCTTTGATGCTGACACGACGGTCAGGGTAACGGTGGGCAAGGACGGCGATACCGCAGTCTCAGACACGGATTACACGGGAGTCTCCGCCTTCGATCTGACCATCACGGCGGGCCGGTCGAGTGGTCAGCAGACGTTCTCGCTCGCGCCGATTCAGGACACCCTCGATGAGCCTAATGAGTCCTTGACCGTCCACGCGACGGCAACGGACCTTACCATCTCTGATGCGACAGTGAGCATCACGGATGATGATGACGCGCCGACGGTGACCATCGGCAACGCATCAGTCGCGGAAGGTGACAAGGCAGAGTTTACCGTGACGCTGTCGGCGGCCTCAGGCCGGGACGTGACGGTCCAGTGGACGACCGGCGACGACGGTTCGCAGGGCGCAAACCAGGCGACGACCGATACCGACTACACGGCACAGACCACTGCCATAACCCTCACCATCGACGCTGGTGACACGACCGGCGCCATCGAAGTGCAGACAACCGAGGACACCCTCGTTGAGGGTAGTGAGACCTTCGCGGTCACAATCGCCTCGCCTACCAACGCCACGCTCGGCTCACCGACGACAGCCACCGGCACCATCACGGATGATGACACCGCGCCCAAGACGGCGACGCTGACCGTCAACCCGAGCAGCGTAGGTGAAGAGGACGGCGCGACAACAGTCACGGTGACCGCCACGCTTGACGGCTCCACCACGTTCAATGCGGACACGACGGTCAGGGTAACGGTGGGCAAGGACGGCGACGCCGCCATCTCAGCCACGGATTACACAGGCGTCTCTGCCTTCGATCTGACCATCTCGGCGGGCCAGCTGAGTGGGGAAAAGACGTTCACCCTCACGCCAACGAATGACACCCGCGACGAGCCCAATGAATCGCTCACGGTCCACGCCACGGCAACGGGCCTCACCATCTCTGATGCAAGCGTCACCATCACGGATGACGATGCCCCGCCGACGGTTACCATCGGCAACGCATCAGTCGCGGAAGGTGGCAAGGCAGAGTTCACCGTGACGCTGTCGGCGGCCTCTGGCCGGGACGTGACAGTTGAGTGGACAACAGGCGACGATGCCACCGATGGCGCGAATCAGGCGACGGCGGATACCGATTACACGGCCCAAGCCACCGCCACAACTCTGACCATCGACGCTGGTGACACGACCGGCGCCATCGAGGTGCAGACGACCGAGGACACCCTTGTTGAGGGTAGTGAGACCTTCGCGGTCACAATCGCCTCACCCAGCAACGCCACGCTCGGCTCACCGACTACTGCCACAGGCACCATCACGGATGATGACACTGCCGCAACGACGGCATCGCTGTCGGTCAGTCCCACGTCGGTCGCTGAGGGCGCGGGCGCGACAACAGTGACGGTGACCGCCACACTCGCCGGCTCCACGACGTTCAATGCGGACACGACGGTCAGAGTAACCGTGGGCAAGGACGGCGATACCGCGGTCTCAGACACGGATTACACGGGAGTCTCCGCCTTCGATCTGACCATCTCGGCAGGCCAGTTGAGCGGACAGAAGACGCTCTCGCTCGCACCGATTCAAGACACCCTCGACGAGCCCAACGAGTCGCTCACGGTCCACGCGACGGCAACAGGCCTCGCCATATCTGACGCTAGTGTCACCATCACGGACGACGATGCTGCGCCGACGGTCACCATCGCGGACGCATCAGTCGCGGAGGGTGACAAGGCGGAATTCACGGTCACGCTGTCGGCGGCCTCTGGCCGGGACGTGACGGTTGAGTGGACGACCGGCGACGATGGTTCGCAGGGCGCCAACCAAGCGACCGCAGACACTGACTACACAGCGGTGACAACGGCCACAACTCTGACCATCGACGCTGGTGACACGACCGGCGCCATCGAGGTACAGACGATCGAGGACACCATCTACGAGGGTGACGAGACGTTCGCGGTCACAATCGCGTCCCCCACCAACGCGACGCTCGGCTCACCGACGACTGCCACTGGCACCATCACGGACGATGAGACCGCGGCTGCGGCGGCATCCCTGTCCGTCAGCCCCACATCAGTGGCTGAGGGCGCGGGCGCAACCACCGTCACGGTTACGGCCACGCTAGCCGGCTCCACAACGTTCAATACCGCCACGGCGGTCACCGTCAAGATCGGGAAGTCGGGTGATACGGCCGAATCGGGGACGGACTACACCCAAGTCAGCGACGTTACGATCACTATCTCGGCAGGCCAGTCGAGCGGACAGAATACCTTCTCGCTCGCACCAATTCAGGACACCCTCGACGAGCCTAACGAGTCGCTCACTGTCCACGCGACGGCAACGGACCTCAACATCTCTGACGCAAGCGTCACCATCACGGATGACGACGCGTCGCCGACTGTCACCATTGCGAACGCATCAGTCGCGGAAGGTGACAAGGCGGAGTTCACGGTCGCACTGTCGGCGGCTTCTGGCCGGGACGTGACGGTTGAGTGGACAACGGGCGACGATGGCGCTGAGGGCGCGACTCAGGCGACGGCTGATACCGATTACACGGCCCAAACCACCGCCACAACTCTGACCATCGCCGCTGGTGACACCACCGGCACCATTGAGGTACAGACAACCGAGGACACCCTTGTCGAGGGTAGTGAGACCTTCACGGTGACAATCGCCTCGCCCACCAACGCCACGCTCGGCGCGACGACGGCAACCGGCACCATCACGGATGATGACAGCGCAGCAACGACGGCATCGCTGTCCGTCAGCCCGACGTCGGTGGCCGAAGGCGCGAGCGCGACTACAGTCACGGTGACCGCCACGCTCGCCGGCTCCACAACGTTCAATACCGACACGACGGTCAGGGTAACGGTGGGCAAGGACGGCGACGCGGCCGTCTCAGACACGGATTACACAGGAGTCTCCGCCTTCGACATCACCATAGCCGCAGGCCAGTTGAACGGACAGAATACCTTCTCGCTCACGCCGCTCAATGACACCCTCGATGAGGACGATGAGTCGCTCACTGTCCATGCGACGGCGACGGGCCTCACCATATCTGACGCGACAGTGAGCATCACGGATGACGATCCCACGCCGACGGCGTCCGTTGCCGACGCCACATCCGTGATCGAGGGAGATAGCGCCCAGGACGTCACAGATATGACCTTCATGGTGACCCTGAGCGCTGTGAGCAGCAAGAGCATCACCATCTCCTATGTACTTGGCGGGACGGCAACGGCGGGCAGCGACTACACAGCTCCGGATCCGCTCTCCGTCACCATTCCTGCCGGAGAGCAACAGCAAAGCATCATCATTCCAGTCCTCGGTGACACAATCGTTGAAGGAGACGAAACGGTTACCGTGACGCTGAATACCCCCACCACGCGGGTGCGGACTCGGCAGACCCCGGCATCCACGCAGGCATCCGGGACGATTGAGGACGACGACAGGCGGCAACCGCAGGGTAGTATATCGTCGTCACTGGTGCTGAGCCCTGCCACCATCTCCGAGGGCGGTGGAGACAGAGGCGCAAGTTACATCACGGCACGATTGGACAAGGCTGTAAGCACTGACGTCACATTCACCGTCTTTACCACTCCGTTGACCGACACAACCACCGCGGACTACAGAGTCAGCACAAATCAGGTTCTGACCATCGAGGCAGGAGACCTTGAGAGCAAGGACTTCGTCACCATCAGCGCCGTCGACAACAGTCAGGTTGACGGGGACAAGACAGTGCAGGTCTCGGCGACCGTGACAGGGAGCACGGAGGTCCGGGTCCCCGATCCTGAAGATCTGAGCATCGTCGATGATGACTTGACGGGAACGCCGGACGCGACTGTCGCTTTCGAGCATTTGACCTACAGTCTCGACGAGGACGGCAAGTTGAATATCTCGGTTGACTTGAGCGTTGCGCTTCAATCAGCGGCAGAGGTGCACTACCTCCTGCACGCGTCCAACTCCGTTGTCGGCAGGGATGGCGACATCATCACCCGGTCTGACGGCCCAGATGGATGGGTCAGCACCGGAGAGCTCATCTTTGCGGCCGGAGACACCCAGCGGATAATCAGCGTCCTCCCAGTCGACAACAATGTCGTGGAACCGGACGAAGAGATCTCCATATCGCTTCTCGTCGTGAGTGGGCAGGTGGAGGCAGGCTCTCCAACCACGGTGACGCTCACAGATGATGATCGGAGCGTTCTCTACGTAGAGCCGTCGTTCGATGAAGTGGAAGAAGGTGAGCAAAGCGGGTTCCGCCTGCGCATGAACAAGCCCCATCAAGAGGACGTGACCGTTGACCTCATCGTGAGTGGAACCGCTGAGGAGGGTGACGATTTCGACGCCCTACCTGCGACACTGACCTTCCCGGCAGGCGAGAGAACTATCGGTGTCACGGTCACGACCTTTGAGGACGGGATTGCAGAAGGCATGGAGACCCTCATCGTCGATCTCAGCAACGTCGTTGGCCACCACGTTGCCATCGACCAATCATCCGGTCAGTTCAACCTCCGGATGAGCGATACGCGCGACGTCAGCCCACCCACTAACGTGAGGCTCAGCGTTAGCCCCTCACGCGTGGTGGAGGACGCCGGCGCGACAACGCTCACAGTGACGGCCGACTTTGTGGGTAATGGAACCTTCACGACGAATACGTCTGTGGTCGTTACCGTCGGCGCGACGGGCGACACGGCAGTTGCAGGCACCGATTACGCAAATGTTGGCACGGTTACCGTTCCCATCACGGCGCAGCAGAGCAGCGGTCAGGCGACGTTCACACTAACGCTGACGGATGATGCTGACGTGGAGGGACTGGAAACGATTACCCTGCATGGCACAGCAAGCGGCCTCACCGTCTCGGATACGACGTTGACCATCGTGGACGATGACTCACCCACACCACCGCCGCCACCAACGGTGACACCAACGCCGACGCCAACGGTGACACCAACGCCCACGCCGACGCCGACACCAACGGCAACTCCGACACCGACGCCCACCGCTGTGTCACTCAGCGTTAGCCCGGCGCGCGTGCCGGAGGACGCTGGCGCCACGACAATCACGGTCACGGCAGACTTCGTCGGCTCAGGAACCTTCAACACGGATACGTCTGTAACCGTGACAATCGGGCAGGGGAGTGATGCGGCGGTCTCAGGGACCGACTACACGTCTGACGGCACGGTCACCGTGACATTCTCGGCGGGGCAGAGCAGCGGCCAGGCCTCGTTCACGCTCACGCCAACGGACGATGTCGAAGTGGAAGGATCGGAGTCGCTCACGCTGCACGGCTCGGCAAGCGGCCTAACCGTTTCTGACACGACGGTGACCATCACCGATGACGATAAACGGATTGTCGTTGCCAGCTTGGCGCTCGCGAGCTTTGGACGTTCCTCATACAAGCTGAATGAAGACGATTCACCGGTTGAGATTACCGTGGAGCTGAGCAGCGAGCAGACCGCAGATGTGGAGATCACATACTCGATGTCTTCAGCGACGGCGGACATTGGACGCAAGGGTGATGCGTGGTCGATAGGTGGTGAAGATGGGGATTGGCGCGATGATCAGCGTCTCATCTTTGCTCCGGGTGAGACAGAGAAGATCATCAAGGTTTACCCGGTGGACAACAATGTGGTTGAGCCGGACGAGATGGTGACCATCTCGCTGAGCGTGGCCGATGGAAATGCAACCGCAGGGCGGTCCACAGAGCTCACCCTCCTCGACGACGATCTCACAACAGTCATGCTGGAGCCTGTCGCGTCGCAGGCCAACGAGGGCGAGAGAACGGAAATCGAGCTGATGCTTAGCAAGCCACACCAGGATGAGGTCACGATGGACTGCTCCGTGCGCGGCACAGCCACATCCGGCGACGACTACGCGTACCTACCCCACACTGTGGTGATCCCCGCCGGCAGCACCTCCGTTACCATCCCCGTGGATCTGCTGAGCGACGAGATTGCGGAAGGACCCGAGACCCTCGTCTTCATCATTTCTAACCCGGACGGCCGCGGGGTCGACATCTCCAGCGACCACTCTGAGCACACGATCACGATTGTTGATGGGGAGTGATCGGTTAGTGGCAGGGCGAGGCGCAGATGTCGGCGCTGATAGCCTTCCTGCCCCCATGAGCGCTCAATTGAGACTGGGCGGCGAGCAGATAACGTAACTCCATGTGCTACATTAAGGGACGTCGGGCTGCACTCGAGTAGATAGGAAAATAGGTGGTGAGACCATCTCCGGGAGGGGACGTACCCGATAAGGACGTATCGCCCTTATGAATGTGCTCTTTAAGGTTCTGAACCGTCTCGTCACCGCCCGGCCATACGCTACGCTCGCCTTTCTGTTGCTCATGACGGTTGTGCTGGTGTACGGAGTGACGCTGCGCGCGCCGCTCACAGAGGGTGTTGCAAGCACCGCCTTCCTCCCCGTTGGCCACCCGCTGGCTGAGGCGGAGGACACAATCAGTGAGAACTTCGGGGGCTCCGGAGAGACGAGTGTCTCCACCATCATCTTTCGCGGAGAGACGCTGACACCAATCTCTTTGACGGAGATGGACTCGCTCCTCACAGAAATGCTTGAGGACCCGGTTGTCCGCCCCGTTCTCGCCAAGGACATTCCCGTCATCTCCGCGCCCTACCTGGTTGGCTTTGCGACCGGGACACAGGAGTTCAGCTCACTGACGCAGGCAGAGATTGATGCCGCCTTTGACGCGCCGCAGATTGGCGAGGGACTGGACGCAATCACGGGACAGGACACAGATAGCAGCCCAGTCACGGTCACCAATCTCACCCTCATTGAGACGGCTGATGGCAGGACGGGAGACGCGGCGCGGCGCATCCATGAGATTGCTTTGGCGCATGAGGGGACTCTAACCGTCAGCACTGTCTCACCGATTGTCTCAGAGGATGAATACACGGAGGCGGCACAGGAGGGCATGGCGCCTCTTATCATGCTTGCCCTGCTGCTGATAACCGGGCTGCTGCTGCTATTCACGCGGTCCGTGGCGGACATGCTGCTCACCCTGGCCGGCCTGGTTCTGGCGATTATGTGGACACTCGGGGCTGAAGGATGGCTTGGACCGAAAGGGCTGGGGTTCATCGGCCCGCCAAATGCGCTCACAACGCTCGTCCCTGTCATCATCATCAGCTTGACGGTCGACTACGCCATCCAAACGATCTCCCATTACCGAGAGGAACGCCGGGAAGGCTTTACCGTGCGTGATGCCACGCGTATCGGGTTGGGGAAAGTCGCCGTCCCGCTGACGCTGGCCGCTGTGACAACGATTGTGAGCCTGTTTGCGGCGCGCTTTTCGCCGATTACTGTTGTTGCGGATTTCGGCATCGTCGCCGGTGTTGGTGTTGCCCTTGCCCTCTTCGTGATGCTCACACTGCTTCCTGCCGGACGCGCAATCATCGATGGCCGTCGAGAGCGCCGAGGCAGCCTGTCTGAACCGCGCCCCATCTCCGGCGCGCTGCCCGGCGTCGCCCAGCTTGCTGAACTCCTTGGGCGAGAAGTCACACGACGTCCTATCCCGTACATCCTCGGCGTTCTCGCGGTAACGGCCCTGCTCGGATACGCGGCAGCCCAGCTGGAATCACGCTTTGATTTCCGAGATTCTCTCCCGCAGAACGGCACAGCGGTCCGCAACCTGGAAACGCTTGATTCAGCCGTCGGCGGATCGACCGAGGTCGCGAGCATCATCATTGTGGCGGAGGCAACAGAAACGCGCACCCTCCTGAACGTACATGAATTGACAGAGACGTTCGCGGACCCGGTGGCGCGGCCGGACACCATCGCCAGCCCCGTTCAGAACTCCTATGAGGTTCTGTTGCATGATTGGGCAGTCGACAGCGGTCTGCCGGGCGACAATTATGATGCCGAGATTGAGGCTATCTATGAGGAAGCGCAGCGAGGGTTGCAGCTTGATCCAATCTTGATGCAGCGGATTCTGGATCGACTCGATGAGCTCGATCCCGCAATGGCACGCGTTCTTGTGAACAATCCTGACGGCATCGATACGATGCTGCTCCAGTTCCAGGCCTACAACGATGATTCGTCTCGTTCACAGCGCCTCCAGGGAGACATCGAAGCCAACTGGTATGGGGAGGATGATCAGGTGACGGTCACGTCCCTGGGTGTCATCGCCTCAGCAGTGTCAGATGAGATAACCGCCGGCCAGACCCAGTCGCTCGGCACGACGGTGGCGGCGGCCTTGATTGTGCTTTCACTCTTCTTCTGGGCAACACTGCGGCAACCGGTGCTCGCCTTCATCGCCGTCATCCCAATTGTGCTTGTTCTCATCGCCGTCTTCGGCACGATGTCACTCATCGGGATACCGTACACGATGATTACGTCCATCATTTCCGCGCTCTCAATCGGTATCGGCGTGGATTACACCATTCACATTATCCACCGCTACCGTGATGAGTACGCGGGCCTTCGTAATCCTGAACAGGCGGCAATCAAGACACTGTCAACCACGGGTTCTGCCCTGCTTGGCTCCGCGCTGACAACCGCCCTCGGCTTTGGCGTCCTGATCTTTTCACCGCTTCTTGGATCACAACACTTTGGCATCACCGCCACCATCACCATCGTCTATTCGCTGATTGCCGCAGTCCTCTTGGTGCTCCCGGCGATGGTCGTGTGGGGCGCCTATCAGAACGTGCGCCTCCGCTCAGCAGCGCTCATCTGGGCGCAGGAATTGGATCTGGAGATCGACGCAACGCTTCGCCGATCTCAACAGTGACCATATGCGCGCCGCACTGGCCGCCGTCATGCTCTCGGCATTTATCCTGCCCCTTGTGGGCGCGTGCGGGGTTGAACCGACGCCAACGCCTGAGCCGGAATTGGCATATGAGGACATCCTGGAGGAGACGGACGCGCATCTGCTCTCGTTTCAGACTGCGCGCTTTCGCCTGATCGACGAGATGGAGTCCGGCGCCCCATTCTTTGGACAGACGCTGCAGAGCGTTGACGGACAAGTCGTGACGCCTGACCGGGCGCAGATCACAGCGAGCGTTGAGTCGATACTCGGATTCTTGGAGATTGGCATCATAACCATCGGTGACGATGCATTCATGCAGTTGACATCAGGCGCAGCCTGGAGGCCGCTGCCACCAGATCAGCTGCCGTTCAATCTCTCCAACGTTGGCCGGACGCTCAGTGACATGTTGCCCAAGATTCAGGGCGGTGAGGTCATCGGGCGGGAAATCGCCAACGACGCCGAATCCATCAAGATTGAAGGCGATATCGTCTCAGACGACCTCACGGGTCTGATACCTGCCGCAGACCCGGGCCATCCAATCGATCTCACCCTGTGGGTGAGCCCCGCAGACCGGAGCCTGCACCAGATCAGGATCGTTGGCGCCGTTTTTGACGAGGACGCGCCGGGCACGAGCCGACTTATCATCCTCTCCGACTATGACCAGCCCGTTGAGATTGACGCGCCGCCTATAGCCACTGAACCGTGAACAGCGTCCGGTCCCGCCTCGCGCCGCTTGGCTCATCCCGAGCGGCCATCCTGGCGATTGTCTGCTTAAGCGTCTTCTCGACGGCGCTTGATCAGACGGTGGTGTTGGCGGCGCTGCCGACAGTCATGCTGGACCTCAAGCTCTCACTCTCTGACCTTGATACGGCCGCCTGGATCGTCACCGGGTATCTGATTGGCTACACGGTGGTCATGCCGCTTGCGGGGCGGCTGTCAGACATCCATGGCCGCGTGAGGGTGTTCCAGGCCGCGCTGCTCATCTTTGCGATTGGCTCCGCATTCGTCGCTGTCGCACCCAATTTCGGCTGGATTGTTGCCGCCCGTGTCGTACAGGCCATCGGCGGTGGCGCAACGCTGCCGATTGGGCTGGCAATGGCCATGGCGGTGGTTGCGCCCGGGCAGCGGGGCATGGCGCTCGGACTGGTGGCCGCATCGGCGGAGGCGGGCGCCGTTCTCGGCCCGATCTACGGAGGAGCGTTGATTGAGTGGGTGGGCTGGCGGCTCATCTTCTGGCTGGACATCCCGCAGAGCCTGCTGCTCATCGCCGTGCTGGCCATTCTCCGGAATCACGCCACGCCCGGGGCGCGTATGGACTACGCAGGCACGGCGCTGCTTGGCGCGACGCTCACCGTTGTGACAATCGGCCTATCACAACGCGCGATTTTCTCATTGGATTCCGCCTTCCCCTACATCATGCTCGCGCTGGGCGCCGTGTTGGCCATCGCATTCGTCTTCATTGAGCGACGTTCAGCGCAGCCCCTCATCGCCCCCTTTCTCTACAAATCGGGAGCCTTTGTGTCTGCCAACATGACCCAACTGATGGCGGGGATGTCTCTCATCATTGCGCTGGTCGGCGTCCCGCTTATGGCCAATACAATCATGGAGAAAGGGGACTGGGAGAGCGCCCTGCACCTGGCACGACTGATGGTGGCCATTCCGGTGGGCGCGGCGGTGGGCGGATATATCCTGCGGTGGACGCCCGCCCGTCCCATAGTCATAACGGGATTGGTCCTTATCGGAATCGGACTGCTGTTTATGAGCGGGTGGGAGAGAGATGTTGACGAGCTCCGGTTAACCGCGCCCCTCTTGATGGCCGGGCTCGGTTTCGGGCTCATCTTGCCGCCAATCAGCGTCACAGCCCTCAGCGCCGCGCCAAGCGACTACTGGGGCACGGCCGCGTCATTGGTCACCGCTGCGCGAATGGTCGGCATGGCCATTGGGCTTGCCGCGCTCTCCGCCTGGGGCATTGAGCGGTTCTATAACCTGACGGCGGGCATGTCGATTGGGCCGTCATTGGACGAGGCGGAGGGGGCGCTTATCGGGGCAGGGGTGAGTGTCTTTCAAGACCTGTTCATGATTGCCGGACTCATCTCGCTTCTCGCCATTCTGCCCGCCTTGTTCATGAGGATGGAGCCTGTAACCGCCGACTCTTAGGTTGAGCGGGGTGTCCATGCGCGCATGCGTTTACCGTGGAAGAATTTTCCGGTCACGCCCGGTGGGCGAGTCACAATAGAGAGCGCGCCCTCAGCAGACCAGCGTGGATCGCCCGGCGCAGTCGGTGACATATCCGTTCGCACCCACCCCGGTGACATCGCGTTCACCGCAACCGTGCCGCGCAGCTCGTTGGCCGTTGCGAGAGTAAGGGCGTGGAGCGCCGCCTTTGAGACACCATACGAGTTCCGGAGTCCCGGGCCGAGAATGCCCATCGTTGATCCGATGTTGAGGACGCGCGGATGATTTGAGCGACGCAAAAGCGGCAGGAGCCGCTTCGTGCAGAAATAGGCACCATGCACATTGACCTGAAACGTCGTCAGGAAG
The DNA here is from genome assembly GCA_965214725.1 of Dehalococcoidia bacterium. Lineage (GTDB taxonomy): Bacteria > Chloroflexota > Dehalococcoidia > UBA6926 > UBA6926 > VXMO01. The sequence goes on from OZ243973.1 coordinate 1,498,091, forward strand.
GCGTCATCCGGGCCTGACGTTAGCCCGGAATCGCTGTTGTCGAGAACGCCCGCATTGTTCACCAGAATGTCGACGGCGCCCCATTCGCGCTGTGCCCACGCGGCGATACGGTCGACATCCATCGGATCAGACACATCCGCCTTGAGGGTGAGCAAGGCGGGGAGATGCTCCTTCGCTTCATCGAGCTTTGCGGCGCTCCGGGACACGGCCAGGACATGCGCCCCCTCTGCCAGAAACAGCTCAGAGATCTGGTAGCCGATGCCGCGGCTGCCGCCTGTGATAATGACCCGTTGTCCTTTGAGTTTCATGCGGGATCCCCCTCTTATTCAGTGCGTCAATTGTGCGCAATTTCGGCGCAGTATGCACCCACCATTCAGTATTCATGGTCAGAGGCCGCGATCGCGCTATTGTACAATTCGCATCAAGACGGGAGGGCTTACGAGCTGAGGTTTGTCGGCACGCGGGTTATACGCAAGACAAAGTGCTCGGGGGTCGGGTCGATTCTTGCCGCCCGATCAGTGACCATGCCGAGCGCGTAGCCGATGGCGCTGGGGCCCCACTCAGGAAGGGAAACGGACAGGCCTTTTTCATAGGGCGACAAGGACAGCATAAACGGCCATTTTCCCCCTAAGCCTCTGGGGGCATACTTCTTAGGCAGATCAACCATCGGCCCGAGCCGGAATTGTCCGGTCTTTAGCGTCAGGCGCTCGGTAATCGTCAAGGGGTCAGCATGGAGTCCGAACAGCCCTGCGTCGAATGCGATGATCGCCTCTGTTCGCTGCGTCGAGCTGGTGTTGAACCAATTGGGAGCGGCTGTAAAGCGCTCCTTACGTGGGTCAAAGCCGGTGCCTAAGACCTGGATACCCGTCAGTTCCACTTTGCCGAATCGGCTCAACGAATCATAGAAACACTGAATGAGCGCCGGCAGGACAGGAGCCGGATCCCAAGACCGTTGATGCCATCCCGCATTGACGTAATGCTTGCCGCCGGGCGGGGGAGGAGGTGTAGGTTCGGAGGGCACAAGTGGCCCGAAGCCCACATTGACATTTATAAATCCGATGCGGTCATCGCCGTCCCCGGCAGTAGTCAACTCAGCCTCATGCATCTCCCACAGCGGCTCAGGTCTACTGCCGGCCTTGTTAGACCACCCCGTTGACCATCCCAATATTTCGGCCTGTTCTTCGAAGACACCAAAGAAGAGATCTTCCCTTCCATCCTCCAGAATGCGGCCAGCCAAGTCATCGTCTTTCTCCAGTTTCCCAAAGGCCTCAACGTAGAGCAGGCCGGACATAAGGAATCTACGGCCTGGGGCGACAGTTAAGCTGCGCCGCATTCGTGACTTTGAAGGGCAGGTCCCACGTATCAACAAGATCAACGTTTACGATACTTCGGGTTTGCATTACCATCGCCTCCTCTCAGCAACTCTCCTGCATCTGTTTGGTGTGAACTCTACGCGGAACTTTTCTGCTGTCAAGCTTGGGAATGGCCACAGACCGCGCTATTGTACAATTCACATCAAGACGGGAGGCTGCCCGAGCCTTGACTTCACGCGGCGAGGAACTACCGATTCAGCATGAGCCGGATGAGCCGACATCCCTTCGGGTTACGCTGGTGGTGGGCGCGCAAGGCGCCATGCTCATCATCGCCCCCACCGTGCTCAACACAACGGTGGCGATTCAGGCGTCTGCACTCGATGACGCCTACCTCGCATGGGGAGTCTTTGCCGCTCTGGTGATTGCCGCAGCCGTGACCGGGCTGCAGGCAGTACAGTTCTGGCGATTTGGCGGGGGACACATCGTTCTCACGTCCCCGGCCGCGCTCTTTATCGCTGTCATGGCCGCCGCCGTCTCCTCCGGCGGCCCGTCGCTCTTTGCGACGCTCCTGATTATCTCCTGCATCGTCCAGATTGGCCTCGCATTCTGGCTGCCACTCCTACGCAGGATATTCACACCCGTCGTCATCGGCACGGTGACGATGCTTATTGCCGTCAGCGTGCTGCCGATCGCATTCAGCAGCATGCAGAACCTGCCGGACGACGCGCCGACCATCTCCGGCCCGCTCATGGTGGCGGCGACGCTGAGTGTCTCGGTCATCATGACGCTGCGAGCCAGAGGGAGATGGCGCCTTGCGGGACCCGTCATCAGTATTGTGGCCGGCTACATGGTGGCAGCCGCGTTCGGTTTGGTTGAAACGGAACGTATTGGCCTCGCCCCCTGGTTTGGCATCCCGGAGGTGCCGCACATTGGCCTCGATCTGACATTCGGCACAGAGTTCTGGGCGCTCCTACCCTCATTCGCCATCCTGACCCTTGTGCTTGGCATCAAGACGATCAGTGATGGTGTTGCAATCCAACAGGGGTCGAGGCGGCGGCAGCGCGCAATCGATTTCAGACAGATTCAGGGCATGGTCAGCGTGAACGGGATCGGCATGCTGCTGGGCGGCATCTCAGGCACGCTTCCGCCCATGTCCTATTCCTCGTTCAGCCTCTCACTGATTAGCCTCACGGGAATCGCCGCCCGTCGTGTGGGAATCAGTGTTGCGATCGTGATTCTTCTCTTCGCCCTTTTTTCAAAGGTCACCGCCTTGCTGTTAACCATTCCAGGCCCGGTGCTTGGGGCATATCTCATGCTCGCCATGGGCATGCTCTTCGTCAGCGGCATGCAAACCATTCTCCGTGAGGGCCTGAATCAGAAGCGCGTCCTCATTGTCGCGATTGCCGGAGGCATGGGCATTGGCCTGCACAACCACCCCATCATGGTGGACCTGTTTGGCAATGTCATGGGCAATCTGCTCGGCAACGGGGCAACCATCAGCGCGATCGTCGCGATTGGCCTGACATTCGTGTTGGAATCACTCGGATCACGCCTATCCCGTCTTGAGGTCACGCTGCAGACATCCTCACTGCCTGCAATCGACGAATTTCTCACGGGCCTGGCAAGCGAGTTGGGGTGGAGCGAGGCATCCACGGCACGGCTGCGTGCCGCAGGGGAGGAGGCGCTCGCCAGCCTGCAGGCGTTGGGCGACTCCTCAGAGAGCGCAACGCCACCCCGGCTCATCATCAAAGCACGGCCACAGGGGCGGGCTGTGGAGCTGGAGTTTGTCGCCACGACGAGGCAAGAGAACATTGAGGATCAGCTGGCGTATCTGACGGATGAGGGCGCCATTCCGACAACAGAAGACCTGCCGCTCCGGCTCTTGCGGTATCACTCCTCCGCCGTGCGCCACGAGAGATTCTTCGGCGTGGACATCGTCACCGTCCTGGTGGAGGGCGGAGCCTAACCCGTGATCGTGCCGGGCTGCCGTCCACGCCCGGGATCACGCGGTACATCGCCGAGCGCGATCGTGTTTGAGGTGACGATCTCGTGCAATGACCGTGCGAATCCAGATTTGCTCAGCTTGGTATAATAAATTGAACAATGTTTTGAACCATGTTCGAAACAGGGAGCGCGGAAGACAGACATGCTCGTCGGCAAGACGACAGTCCGGATTGGAGACCACATAGGGGACAAGCCCACCTAGGAGATAATTGGCATGCACCAAGAGCATACCGCCCACTCCAACTCTTGGAGACTCGGCACGAGAAGCATGAATGGTTTCAGCTGGAGACTCTCCGTGGTCACGCTGGCCGTCTTGGCCCTGGTGATCACGGCGTCAGCCGGGCTGTGGCTGGTTAACCCGCCACAGGACGCTGCCGCGCAAACCGCGCTGCCGGAACTCAAGATCGCCGCCGCCACTGCCACCGTGGCCGAGGGCGGCGAGCTGAGATTCACCATCTCCGCCAGCGATCCGACGCTGGACCGCGACCTCACCGTGAACCTGCAGGTCACCGAGGACACCAGTCAGGGCCGAACCTACCTCGCCGCCTCGGAGCGCGGCTCCAAACGGGCCGTCCTCTACGCCGGCATGGAGACCGGAACCTTCACGGTCAAAACCGTCGACGACAATAACGACGAGCACGACGGCGCTGTTACCGTGACGCTGCGCCCCGGGAACGGCTACACCGTGGGCGCCACCAACGCCGCCACCGGCACGGTGACCGACAAAGACGGCACCCATGTGACTCTGACTATTGGCAAAAGCATTATTCCGGAGAACGGCGGCAAGACCGACATCACGTACCGACTCCGGGGGCCGCTGAAAGCGGGTCAAACCATCGCGTTCAAGGCTGGGACCGGACGTGATTCTAATGGAAGACAAGGCGTCGACTGGACCCTCCAGAAGAAGCCGGGCGCCGACAACACTGGCGTGACGCTATCCGCCAGCGGGACTGTCAACGGGGTTACCGCCACCGCGCGGAACCCGATTGTGACCATGACCGGCGCCGGCGTACGGGAAGCCAAGCTCGAGCTGACCGCCGTTGACGATACTGCGACCAGCAATCGGCGAATCACTTGGTTTGTTGGCAGTAACGGTGGCATCAGCAACATCTTTGTGCAGACCCTCGGTGGCGCCCAGGGTAGCTTCAGGGTCAGCGGGCGCAATCACATCTATCTCATAGACGACGATAACCCTCCCGCACCCGTAATCGGCTTTTCGAGAAATGCTTTCAGCGGCAACGAGAATGGGGGCCTTGTTCAGCCGGTTGTCAACTTTTCCAGAGTCGCCACGCCGGAATTCGAGCTGCCGCTGACCTTCACTGCCGGCACTGCAACGGAAGGCGCGGACTACCATGAGCCTGGTCCGCAAATTGTAGATCTGTCAAGCAGTTCTAGTACTGGATTGAGTTTTGACATCCACCTAATCGATGACAAGCATAAGGAGGGCGCCGAAACCCTCACGGTCGCCATCGACATGGACGCCCTGCCGGACCTCAATGGCAATAGCGAAGGCAATGGCTGGGTTGCCGGGGATCACACGACCGCAACCATCACCATCAATGATAACGACAGCGATGTTCACGCCTCGATCAGCGCCCTCGATAACATCGCAACCGAGGGCAGCTCCAGCGACAAGGCCACCTTCCGAGTCAGCCTCGACTCCGTGCGGGGCGCGGCGGGACCGTTGACCGACGGCGACAGCGCCAGGATCAACTTTGCCTTCCTCGGCGGCGCTCATGGTAAGGACTTCGATGTCAATCTGTTGACCAACCACCCCACGCTGTCATCCGACGGCGCTTCCGTGAAATTCAACCCCAACGCCGTCAGTCCGGCGCAGGACACGCCACTATTCGCCGACTTCGAGTTGATCGCCCGGCAGGACCTGGACGCCATCGACGATCTGGTGAGGGTGCAGCTGGCCGTAATCGTGGCCGGCGCCGGCACTCCCACGGGCTCGGCGAGCGGCGAAGCCCGCATCACCCTGCGGGACGATGACCAGAAAGCGACGGGTCTGCGCATGCGCGGAGAGCTGGATGGTCCCATTGCTGACGACGACGGCGCTTTCAGGATCGGCGAGGGCAGCGGCGAAACCTTGGTGTTCGGCCTTACGCAGGCGCCAACTGCTGCCGTGAACGCGGATGCGTCCATCATCTCCGGCAGCCACGCTGCCTCCATCACGTCCGGCGCCACCAACCAGGTGGTGGTGGGCAATAGCTTCTGCTACTCGCGCTGTCCCTGGCGAGTGTGGTTCGACTACAACTACGGCGATCCGCAGAACAGTACATTGAACGGGTATCGGATTGACATCGCCGGCACGGAGGACATCGCCACCGTGCTCACCGACGACGTGACGCTGCGGATCGCCCTCCGCTCGGCCGACAAGAACTACGACGGCGCCGTGTATGAATACCCCATCAAGGTGATTGACAACGATCAGCCCATCAGCGTGGAGCTCGTGAGCACCAGCGCGGTCGACCTGCCGGAAAGCCGCAACGGCCGCATCAGGCTGGGGGTGCGGGCATCGCGTCCGGTTCACACCGGGTTGACGCCGCAGCTGACCTGGCCCGACCCGTCGGACACCGGCCACTTCACCCCGGCCCAGGACATCGACATCGCCGTGGAACCGATACCGGTGGGCGGCGACATGGCTTACATCTACCTCGACTCCAACGACGACAACGTCGCTGAGGCGGAAGCGTCAGCAACGGCTACCATGTCCCTGGAGGAAACGGTTGCAGGCGTAACCGTGGACCAGACGCGCAACACCTTCCTGCTCCGGCACAGCGATGATGACAATCTGAACATCCGGCTGATCAAACGCTACGCCTCGGACAACACAGTCAGCTACGCGGTGTACTTCACCCGTCCGGTGGACTATGCCATTGAGCTGGTCCTGAAGGGCAAGAACAGCAACAATGACCGCATCCTGGGCATGCCCAGCACGGTGACTCAGAATAACCCCAACCTCACCAGCCCGCACGAGTACACCATCTTCGATCCGGATCGGTACACTGCCATCATCGCGCGCACCCTAGGGGACTACACGTTCTTCGACAGCCAGGCCATCGTGGTGTCCGACGGTATTCAGCTGATCGACCACGATGACCCGGTTCCGACGACAGGTCCCCCACTGATGGCGCAAAGCAGCGAGGTGTCGCCACAGGGCACGGTGCGTGATTCCCTGACATCAGGCATGGGCAACGGCGGCGGCAGCCTCAATGACCGGGTAAACGCGATCAGCGTGTCCAACCTAACGGCAGACGGGTTCACCCTGGGATGGTCAGCAGCCAACGGCGCTGACAGCTACCGGGTGCGCTACTGGCAGGACGAAGACGCGGTGAGCGTCTTCCCCGTCACGGGTACGACCCACACGGTAACCGGCCTGGATCCGGAGACGGAGTACTCGGTGCAGATCATGGCGGTGGTCAACGGCAACGTGGTCACGAGCAAGTCGAGTTCAGTGTTCACCGTAACCACTGCCGCTGCTGCTGCACCGGCGCCGACGGCCACGCCCACGCCAATACCCACAGCAACACCCACGCCGGCGCCAATACCTACGGCAACACCGACACCGGCGCCGCTCACATCGGCGCCTCCTACGGCAACACCGGCGCCGCAAGTCTGCAATCTGCCCTCGGACGCCATCACGGTGGCCGAGGTAACCGGCTGGCGGGACGCCCTCGACCCCATCAAGGCGGCCGCGGGCGTCAAACGCTGGAACCGGGTGCTGGCCACGCTGGGCGAGGACACGGGCGCTGCGCCGATGCCGGCGGAGCTGGCCCGGCAGGTCGCCAACTGGCTCGGCAACACCCGCTGGGATCGCACAGCCCGCACCCTAGAGGCTATGGCGCAGTGCGACAACCCTTTGCCCACACCCGCGGCAGCGCCGACGCCGACGCCGCAGGCCTGCACTCTGCCGGCTGACGCCATCACGGTGGCCGAGGTAACCGGCTGGCGGGACGCCCTCGACCCCATCAAGGCGGCCCCGGGCATCAAACGCTGGAACCGGGTGCTGGCCACGCTGGGTGAGGACACTGGCCTTACGCCGATGCCGGCGGAGCTGGCCTGGGAGGTCGCCAACTGGCTCGGGAATACCCGCTGGGACCGCACGGCGCGCACGCTGGAGGCTATGGCGCAGTGCGACAACTGACGTTGCTACCCAACAGCGGCGACAGGGAGTAGTCCACGCCCGCGTCGACCTGCCATGCCTGATCTCGCACCGCGCCCTGCGTGAGTACGAGGGAACACTGGGAGCAGCTGGTCGCCGTTGTGGGAGGCCGAGTTCCGCAACGCCCGGGCGGGAAATCCCGTCCGAAGCCCGCTTACTCATCGTGGTGCACCACGTAAAAGAGATCGTCGAAGTTCGCACGGAGCACGTATAGCATCCGCCCGTGCAGCGAAGCCGAGGAGCGGCTCGAGGTCCTCCACGACGTAGGCGGCAATCCCCATGCCCGACGACAGCCACATACCGGGGGGAGATGTCGAAGACGTGGCGCTAAACGGCTCAGTTCTGTCTACCGTCAAGCTTGGTGGAGCTGAGGGGAGTCGAACCCCTGACCTCCGCATTGCGAACGCGGCGCTCTCCCAACTGAGCTACAGCCCCATGGAACCTTGCCCTCAATTGTAGCGCACCATGGGCGTTCGCGTGGGCAGGAAACGGGTGTTGGTTAGCCGCCATAGCCTCCGGCGGGCCGGCCGGCGGTGGCAGCGGCCGCATCACCCTCTGCTGCCTCTGCGCCGGGCGGCTCATCTTCTGGGATCGGTTCCCATTTCACGAGAGTGACGTCATCCGTCACATCATCAAAGACGGCCTGAACGCGCTGGCCGACGGCAAGCGAGCCAGGGTCCTCCATCAGCTGTTCCTGTGGGATGAGGACGTTGCCGGTCATGCGGGCGCCCTCATCAAGCTGAATGGTGGCGTGCACGTACGGCGCCTCCTCCGTGAACGCGGGGAAGGAGGATTGATAGACGGTTGTGTAGGAATAGACGCGGCCCCTTCCACTCACCCGTGTCCAGACGAGTTTATCTATGGGGGAGAGATCATAGGGGCAGACCTCACGCGGGAAGAAGACGAACGTATTGCAGACGGTGCAGTACTGCACCCACAGCTCATGCTTCTTGGCGCCTTCCCAGAACGGTCGTGACACCTCCGGGTTGAGCGTCGCCTTCGGAAGCGGCTTGTTGTATTCGCTCGTCATGACTCTCTTGTCCCTCAGCGTTCCTCTGCTTGCTCTAGAGTGCGTTCTCGGACCCGAGAACCAGCGTGCACATGACGCTTGCCATGCCACCGTTACCATTGACGAGTCCCAGGTCATTGCGCTCGATCTGCCTCACACCGGCCTTGCCCATGATCTGGCGGGCTGCCTCAACGACGTGACGGAGGCCACCCGCTGAACCGGGCTGTCCGCCGGACAACTGGCCACCGTCCGTGTTGATGGGGAAGGTCCCGTTGTAGGTGGTGTCCGTCTCCGCAAAGAACGGTCCAATCTCACCCTTCGGCACGATCCCTGCGTCTTCCAGGGAGACTGCATGGATGATTGTGTATGCATCATAGAATTGAGCGAACTGGATGTCACTCGGGGCGTAACCGGACATGGCGAGCGCGGTTGGCGCAGAGCGCGCAACCGGCGTGGTGGTGAGCTCCGGTCGCATCATCCCGCTTAAGCCGTCCACCGCTGTCGCGCCGCCAAGCATGTAGGCGGGCTTGTTGAGGCTGGCCTTTGCGCGCTCTTTCGTTGTGACAATGACAGCCGCCGCGCCGGCGCACGGCATCACACATTCCAGCAAGCGCAGCGGATAATTCACGTAGCGAGAGCTGATAACATCCTCATACGTAATCGGCTGGCCATTGAATACGGCGTTCTCATTGCCCTGAGCGTTGGCGCGTTCATTCACCGCAATGTGCGCTAACTGCTCTTGCGTTGTGCCGTAGCGATCCATGTGGCGCATGTAGACCTGTGCATAGCCGGAATTCGCGCCGGCGGCGGGACCATACGGGAAATCGAACTCGGACGCGGGGCCGTGGGATCCCTCGGGACCATCGGGGATTGCAGGATTACGTGCCTGTCCCATGACGACGAGGACGTAGTTTGCGAGGCCGTTCTGGACAGCCATGGAGGCAAGCAAGACAGCGGTCGCGCCGCTGGCGCCCATCATGGAGGTGCCGGTGCCGAATCGCGGGCGGATTCCAAGGTATTCCGATACGAATCCAGGGAAGATTGCTTCTCCCTCAGTAACCAGCCCGTCTATGTCATCCTTTGAGATGTGCGCATCCTCGATGGCGAGACGGGCCGCCTGTGCCAGCAGGCCGCCCGTGCTCAGGCCGCGAACCGTTCGGCGCGACGGGAGCTCGCCGATACCGACAATTGCGGCTTCTCCTCGGAAACTCACGTCTCTGTCCTCCTGTTGGTGTCCGTTTCACTGATGAGATCAGTTATACCTGGGGTCGTTCGCCCATGGATTCTCGGTCGGCTCCGACTCCGACCCCGGCACGGGGCCGTCTTCAATCCGCCGCCACTTGATGATTGTCCATTCAGGAGTGACGTCCTCAAAGACAGCCTCGACGCGCTGACTCACTAAGAGCAGCGCGGGATCTTCACGGTACTCCTCCGGCGTGACATCGGCCATGTTTCCGATCATTCGAACGCCCTCATCCAGTTCGATAAGGACTTGTGCCATGGGCATAGCCTCACCAAACGTAGGGACGGCCGGCTGATAGACCGTTGTGTACGAGTGGATGCGGCCCTTGCCGCTTGCCTTCGTCCAGACCAGGTCATCGCCGTGCCCCCAACATGTGGGACACGCGTCACGCGGATAGAAGATGAAATTGTTGCAGCGCGTGCAGTTCTGGAGCCAGAGTTCATGACGCTTCGTCCCCGCCCAGAACGTGGAGGTCAACTCCGGGTTCATGGTGGGGCGTGGTACCGGCCTTCTGTATTCGCTCGTCATGGCTGCCTAACTCCTAGCGGCGCTGCTCGTCCGGCTTTTTCCTCTAGAGTGCGTTCTCGGAACCGAGAACCAGCGTGCACATTGTGCTCGCGGTGCCGCCTCAACCATTCACCAGGCCGAGGTCATTGCGGGCGATCTGTCTCACACCCGCCTTGCCCATGATCTGGCGCGCGCCCTCGATAACGTGTCTGAACCCACCGGCGAGGCCGGGCTGTCCGCTGGACAGCTGGCCGCCGTCTGTGTTGATGGGAAACTCGCCGTTGTAGCGCGTATCGGTTGATTCAAAGAACGGCCCAACCTCGCCCTTGGGCATCAACCCCGCATCCTCCAGGCACACGGCATGGAGAATGGTGTATCAATCATAGAACTGGGCAAACTGCATGTCCCGCGGCGTGTAGCCGGACATGGTGAACGCCGTGGGCGCAGACCGCGCGACTGGCGTCTCGGTCAGCTTGTCACGTTGCCAGCCGGTCAAAGGATCGGTCGCGATGCCCGCGCCAAGGACGTACACCGGGCGATTCAGGCTATGCTTGGCGCGCTCTGCGGTTGTGACAATAACGGCGGCGGCGCCGGCACACGGCATCACCGTTTCAAGCAGCTTGATGGGGTAATTGATAAAACGGGAATTCATCACATCGTCATGTGTGATGGGCTGCCCCTGGAAGACGGAGTTGGGGTTCTCCAGTGTGTTGAATCGCTCGTTGACGGCTATTTGGGCCATCTGCTCTTCAGTCGTGCCGTATTCCTCCATGTGTCGGACGTACATCATGCCGTAGCCGGTATTCGCGCCGGCTGCCATACCATACGGTTCCTCAAACTCTGACCTCGCGCTGGGAGGCCCGCCACCCTCCGGCGGAATGACCGGGTTGCGCGCCGTGGCAATGACGACGAGCACGTAGTTGGCGAGTCCGTTCTGGACGGCCATGGAGGCGAGCGTGACGCCCGTCGCGCCACTGGCGCCCATCATGCTGGCGCCGGTCGCGAATCGTGGGCTGATTCCGAGGTACTCGGACGCAAAGGCCGGGGACACAGTCCCGCCCTCCGTAACAAGTCCGTCTATATCCGTGAAGCGCAAATGGGCGTCATGGATAGCGATGCGGGCCACGTCACCCATGAGGCCAACCATTGAGCGGCCAAACGTGGAGCGGGTCGTCGGCAACTCCCCGATTCCGATGATCGCTGCTTCACCACGAAGACTCATACGTCCACCTCTCGGGCACGGCTCACTCTACCGATTATCTGATGTACACACGATACCACCGAGCGCCCACAATGGCAACAACATATACGGATTCGTTAGTGATTCTGTGGTCCCCATGCCCGCTCCACTCCCCTCATTCCCTGCCTGTCATTCCGAGCGCAGCCGAGGAATCCAAAGACTGAGGAGAGCAGGGAAATGAATGTCCCAGCCGACTCGCCCTGAGCGTGCCAAAGGGCGAGCCGCTACCCCTCCGCGGGTGGGTTCTCGAAGTGCACCTGCCAGTTGATGCCGAACCGATCCGTGCACGCCCCAAAGTAATCGCCCCAGAACATATCCTGCTGCTCCATCGTCACCTCACCGCCCGCGGCGAGCGCCGCAAAGACGCGATCCGCCTCCGCGCGGGTCGGCGCCGCGTAGCTGACGGAGAAATTGGAGCCGACGCTGAGCGGCGGCCCGAACCCGGGCGGCACATCACTCCCCATGAGAATGCTGTTCCCGATGGACAGTGACACGTGCATGATCCAGTCCGTCATCTCCGACGGTATCGGCGGCATATCCTCAGAGGGCGGCAGGTCCGCAAAGGTCATCGTGTTGTCGAACTCCCCGCCAAAGACAGCGCGATACGCCTCAAACGCCTCCCGGCACGATCCATCATCAAAATTGATGTAGATAGAGAGCGTAGGAAAGGGCTGCTGCTGGTCCTGGGTTGTCATGGTGTTGGGGGTCTCCTTTCGGTTGTGGGCTTCAGGGGGGGGGGGGGGGGTGAGGGACTATGACCGTTGCTCTTCCTTCACTATATCCGCTGCAGCCAAGAGGACGATATCGTTGGGGTGCCGGAACTTGGTGCACTGGTCCGCTAGCTCGGTCTCGGCCGCCACCTGGAGTAGTTGGACGGTTTCCCTACGCTCTGCAGGGTCTCCAGCCCCCATCGACGGTTGCAGTCCCCGTGCCTCGTTGCCAAGCAACGACCCGAAGAAAGTGGGGCGTGCTTCTGCTTGATCTGACCCGTCCTTGATGAATACTGGCAAGACATCGTCTCGGTTAGGTACACCTTGATCGTTTTGCCACCGCAATCGATAAAGGCCAAGCGCGCCGTTATCAGGGCCGCGAATAGATGCGTATTCTCCACCGAAGTCCGGGGATTGCGCACACTCAATGATGTCCGTGAAGAAACGGCTCTTGAAATCCATCAGGTGAATGCTGCCGCTGCCCTGAGCTATCTGTCTATCTGCAGTAATGCGGACGACGGTTGCACCGGCAGGGAAGTCGGAGTACTGCCCGCGCAGGAGGTCCGGTAGCCTAATGACCAGAACCCGACCGTCGTATTGACTTTCCCTAATCTCGATGCCACGGAAGTATGGGAGCATAATCTCGAGGAAGAGGTGAACATCTTCCTGCGTAAACCTGTGGCTCGCGACAAGAGAATTTGGATCGTAGCCCTCAATGCTCGAAAATAATATGTCCTGCTGATTCTTTGCCTCGTGGGCTCGCTTTAAGGCTTCCTCAGCGTCCTGTTGAGTACGGTCCACAGACATTTCTGAGGCATCAGCCAATATCTTTGCAATGTCAAGCCGTTCCAGTATTTCGCCCAAAATTTCGGTCTTGAGAGCACTCGGGTCGCCATATTCACCACTGACCTCTGCCAGATCTTGGGCAATCGAGTCTACTCTCTCTAGCGTTCGCGCAAGAATCTGGTTGTCGAAGCCTTGTGTACTCATCATGTTGAACACAACAACGCGCTCTGTCTGCCCGTAACGATATAGGCGGCCCGCCCTCTGGATGAGTCGGGCCGGATTCCAAGGAATGTCATAGTTCACCATGACGTGGCACTCTCGGTGCAAGTTGATGCCCTCTCCTCCTGCCTCTGTGGAAATGAGGAAGGGACCAGATTCATTGAATTTCGCGATGTTCGCCTTCTTCTCGTTGAGAGACATGCCTCCGTGAATCTGGAGTATCTCGCGCCCTGGATACGCAATCTTCAGCTGGTCGGCAATGTATTCCTGCGTAGCCCTGTACTCCGTGAAGACAAGGAGCTTGTCACTGGCTTCCCTGACGGGTTTCACAACCTTCTCCAAGAACAACTGCATCTTAGGGTCCTTCACATTGGCATCTTCCGCCAAAGCGATTAGGCGCTCCAATTCTTGGGCTTCCCCCTGAAAGAATGGCTGCCCTGCCTTAACCTCGACTCCCACAACATCCGCGAGTGCTTCCAGGTTATCGTTTCCATCACTCCCATCGATGAAAGCATCTATATTTCCTGTCATGACATCACCCGCATCATCATCAGCTACATCATCATTGATATCGGATTGTTCACCAGTCTGCAGACGAGCAAGACGTTTCAGCAGGGCCGTCTCGACTGCGGTGATACTAGACGAGGCAAGTTTTCTGTACGTGGTCATAACGAAGCCAACTGCCCGCAATCCACCCCCTTCTTCCGCAACCTTATAACCTTTTCTGAGATATTCCTTAAGCTGCTTGTCAAATGTGTCCAATTTGTCCGTGCTGGGGACATCCACCGCGTGGCTATCTTGGCCACGGAATATGGGCTCTCCGTTCATGTCCGTTGCGGCGCTCTTTCTGTTGCGCAGAACCATCTCTGCGACGACGGAGGGATTCGTAAAGATCTGTCCCAGTTCTCGGGCGCGGTCTGGGCGCAAAAGCGTCAACATGTTGACAAACTGCGCGTTATCGCCTTGATGCGGAGTTCCTGTAAGAAAAATAAAGGAATCTGTGAATTTTCTCACGTGCTGGGCCAGTCGATACCTCTGGGTTGTTTCCCTCCCCGGAACCTTGCTCAGATGATGCGCCTCATCAAAGATGATGATGTCCCACTCCCCAGCATCGGCCAATTTCGCGAGGTTCTCATCTGATTTCCCCCGGTCAATCGACACGATAACCTTGTCCTGCCCAAACCAGTGTGACGGCTGATTTATATTGAAGTCGACTCCGAAAATCCTGAAGTCTTCGTTGAACTTGTAGCTCATCTCATCCTGCCATTGACGGACAACTGCAGCAGGGCAAACGACCAAGACACGCCTCGCCTGACGTCTGCGACGCAGTGCCGCCAGAAGGAGTCCCACCTCAATTGTCTTCCCCAAGCCAACATCGTCGGCGATGAGCCAATTCGTCTGGTCGGAAGTCAGAATCCTGTGAACCAGATCGATCTGGTGTGGCAGAGGGTCAACGTCGAGCCGATCAAGGGCTCCTGTAACTTGATTCCAGGAATCTAACGCGTAAGCGAAAGCTTTTAGCCGAAACCGTTCATGGCTATCGTCCTCGAGTTCGGCACGCACATATCTTGTCTCGGGGCCACGGAGCCTAACCAGATTCTCAAAGGGTATCCAAGCACTTTCCCCGGTCTTGTGCCATTGTACGAGTACCATATCACGTGCCGCGATGTGCCGTTCCGCTTGAACAATTCCAGTGCCCACCGTCCTCCTGATGTTCGACAATGGGCTATCCTGCACAAGATCACCAGGCCTAAAGCCGTTGCGCAACTCCGAAGATTTGTGCCGCGAATCAGGAATTGCCAGCCCCCACCTCACTTGAACTTCTTCCCTATTCTCGTCTGTGGCGACGACCTGGCCGCGATGTATCGGCCCTCCAGCTATTCGTTCCGCATTCAAAGTCACCCAGCAATTCACAGCTGGTATCAATCGATGTGGCGATTCATTTCTGTTCATGCCATCTCTCATACTCATGAAAGTCATCATCTCCATACCATTCAGTAAGCGCTTTCCATTCATCTTGGGTTACCCAGTTGCGCACGTGCCGCATTGCTGTTGTATTCCAGGGTTCTACCCCTTGCCATTCAGCCATGTACAAAGCGAATTGGGCTAGTGAAAAGATCCCTCTCTCCATCAAATCTTGTGGCAACTTGTACCGCCAATCCTCAATCCAGCTTTCCTCAATGACATCTTCTGGAGCACAGTCAATTCGCAGTTTTGCGAGTTCCAAAGCCATCTCCCTGGACATTGTATGCCGCTGATGCCGCTCAATCCACCTGCCTTTGCCCCTGGGTATCCGCACTGCCCAGAGTTCCCAATTCGCGTCCCAATACGCTTGGAACCGCAAGAATGCCAGCAGTACACGCCCATCCCAGTTCTGGCTCCTTAGCCAAGGGAACCAACTGCCGAATCGAGCGGGCACTAGCCATCTGGTCCAGACGGCCACCTCTTCCCTTTCCTCCGCCGAAATATCCCGAAGACTATCCTGAAGACTGGCAAGCCATTCATCCACCTGAAGCGTCCGCTTGATAGAAACGTCGTTTTCGGGTAAAACGAATATGGGGCGAGTTAGAGTGCCCTCATAATCGGCTCCGTCGAGATCCGGATACTCAACCCACTCTTCAAAGGGCGCCTCGATGGGCTCTTCAGCATCGAGCAATTTGTTCTCGACAAATGCAACGTAGGCATCCGGTTCAGAGGGCCCCAATTCTTCAGGCGCGCCTTCGGCCGTGATTGCTTCAGCGTCCGGTTCAGCAATATCATCTGGCAGTTCGACGGGCAGTGAATCAAGCTTGGGCTGACTAGTTTGCTCGTTCCCAAGCTTGACTTCAATCTGCTGACTGGAAGCAAAGACAAAGTCCTCATCAATCCATCCGTCAGAGTCACCAAAGGGTTGCTGCTGGATCATTCGGGGTGCCCTCTAGCTGTGCGTTAGGATTATGCTAGCACATATATTCTGAGATTTACACCCGCCCTGCGCCCTCTGCTGCGCACTCCTCGTCTTGTTCTCCTGTGCCGCCGCCTACGCCTACGGCGCCGATGACCTCGCCGTCTTTCTCGATGGGCACTGCGCCTAGGTCCAGGATCATGTGGTCGCCCTCGCCCGCCTTGATGCCCTGGAAGATTGGCCTGTCCGCCATCGCCTGAAAGACACCGCTCGGGCGCTTGAACGCCGCGGATGCGATGGCCTTGCCGTGCGAGCCGTACACGCCCGCCCAGATCGCGTCATCCATCCTCGCGAACGCGACGAGCCGGCCGCCCGCGTCAACGACGGCGATGCTCATCTTCGTTCCCTGCTCATTCGCTTTCTCGATGGCGCCCTCGATGACCCTGTTCGCCTCCTCCAACGTGATTGCGCGTGCCATTGTTCTTCCTCCTTGTCTGCCTTGCCTGCCGATGCTGCGTTTATGGTAGCGTACTGCGCAGCCCCGATAGATGCCCGCATGCGTGTGATCTGCGGATGAGGCGAGAGGGGGCAATCTGTTCGCGAGAGTGACCGAATAGGGTAGACTTGCGGCGTGCGAATCCTGTTGACGAACGATGATGGCATCCACGCGCCCGGCATTCTCGCGTTGGCGAGAGCGATGCGCGGGCTCGGCGAGGTCACCATCGTCGCGCCGGACCGCGAGCAGAGCGGCATGGGCGCGAGTTTCACGATGCATCGGCCGGTGCGGGTACGCCGCCTGCGGACGCGCGGCACGCGCCAGTATGCCATCGATGGGACGCCGGGAGATGCAGTCATCGTCGCGCTTGGCCACATCATGACGGATGAGAAGCCGGACCTGGTTATCTCCGGCATCAATCACGGGACAAACCTGGGCGCGGACGTGTTTCTGTCCGGGACGGTGGGCGCCGCGCTCCATGCGCATATCCGCGGCATCCCCGCCATGGCCATCTCCATGCCGCTGCGCAAACGCACGCGGTACCGGACAGGGGCGACGGTGGCGCGCGCGCTGGCGGAACGCATCCTGAGTGAACAGGAGCGATACGCAGGCCTCCTCTTTAACGTGACGGTGCCAAACCTGGGGCTGGACGCGCTGCGCGGAGTCGAAATCACCAACCTCGTTCCGCGCGCCGTCAATTTTGAGGTGACGCACGGGAATGATGGGCGGCGGGACTACTACTGGATCGGTATCGAACGGACAACGCGGCCGCGCGGCGGAATCGACATTCAGGAGGGGACGGACGTGTGGGCGCTGCGCGAGAAAAAGGTTTCCATTACGCCGGTGCAGATGGACGCGACGGCATATGGCGCAATAGAGAGGCTGGACGGGCTGCAAGCAGCGGTGTCAAAGCTGACGGAGTGATTTGACGCGGGGGGCGCCAAGCCGGATTGACGCCGGGACAGCAAGCGGTTAGGATTAACGCATAACAAGCCCTCTGGATTTCGATCCTTGGGTGCGGGGTTGCCTAGAGGCAACCCCAGCTTTTTTTGGGGACGCATAATGGCTCGGTTGTACGCGTACGTCGATGGTTTCAATTTCTATTATGGCGCCGTCAAAAACACTCCGTACAAATGGCTGGACTTCGGGGAGCTTTGCCGCACGTTGTTTCCGCGTCACGAGATTGGTCAAATCCGTTACTTCACATCACTCGTCGCGGTACGTGAGAAAGACCCTCAGCAGAGACTCCGCCAAGAGGTCTATCTCCGCGCACTTCAGACCGTTCCAAAGCTAAGCATCCACTACGGCCAGTTTCAGGACAATACGATTTACCGTCCGCTCGCAAATGCCTCGCCGGACTTCGACAATCTGGTCGCCGTTCTCGATACGCGAGAAAAGGCCTCTGATGTGAATTTGGCCTCATATCTGCTCATGGATGCGTTCAAGGGTTCTTTCGATGTGGCGGTCGTTTTCTCCAATGATTCTGACCTCGCCACACCCATACGTTTGGCGGTGACAGAACTCGGCAAAGAGATTGGCGTCTATGGAACACGCCGGCGCGTAACGCATCGGCTTTCTGAATTCGCCGCCTGGACCAGGAGCCTGCGGCAGGGCCCTCTTCGCGCCAGCCAATTCCCTGACCGGATTATTGATGCGGATGGCAGGACTATCACAAAGCCCGCCTCGTGGTGACATAGCGCCCGTCTTGAGTGGATGCCCCCCGGCCGCATTGACGGAATAGGGCTTTCAGTGCTATTTTCCTATCTGAGACGGGTGTAAACCCGTCATTTTTTACGAAAAGCGTAGGAGGGCAAACCAACCATCATGGCAGTTCCCGCGTCCCTAGGCGCCGGAGTTTTGGCGCTGATCTTTGCAGGCATCCTCATCATCCGCGTAATGCGGGTTGATCAGGGGAACGAGACGATGCAGCGCATCGCTGTCGCAATTCAGCAGGGCGCGATGGCTTTCCTGCGCCGCGAATACACATACCTCGCCGCCTTCGTTATTGTTGTGGCCATCATCGTCGCCCTTCTTGTTGAGCCGCGCACGGCGGTCGCCTATATCCTCGGCGCCTTGGTGTCCGCAGCCACGGGTTTGCTGGGCATGCTCGTCGCGACGCGAGCAAACGTGCGGACCGCTGCGGCGGCCATGCATGGCCTCAACCCGGCGTTGCGCGTCGCATTCTCAAGCGGCGCAGTCATGGGGATGTCCGTTGTGGGGCTTGGACTGCTCGGCGTTGGACTCATGTATGTGGTCTACTCCAACATCTATCCTGACATTGACGCCGCCGAGATCATGAAGTGGGTGGCCGGTTTCAGCTTTGGCGCATCCTCCATTGCGCTGTTCGCCCGCGTGGGCGGTGGCATCTATACGAAGGCGGCGGACGTGGGCGCAGACCTGGTCGGAAAGGTGGAGCAGGGCATCCCGGAGGATGATCCGCGCAACCCCGCCACCATCGCCGATAACGTCGGTGATAACGTGGGCGACGTCGCAGGCATGGGCGCTGATCTCTTTGAATCCTACGTCGGCTCCATCATCGCCGCCATGGCCATTGCAGCGACGGCGTACGCCATCGCAGATTATGACGCCTCATTCATGGTGCTCCCCATGGCCATTGCCGGGGCGGGCATCGCGAGCTCCATCGTCGGGACATTCCTTGTTCGCTCGGGCGAGCAAGCCTCATTCGCAAGCCTCCTGTGGTCGATTCGCCGCGGTATATTCGCCGCCGCCATCCTCGTTGGCATCGCCACATACGCGGTTGTCAACGTTCTGGAGTTCACTGATGTTGAGGTGGGCGGCAGCATGGTTGCGGCCGAGGATGTGGGGATTCGGTTGTTTGGCGCCGTGCTGGCCGGCCTCATCGGCGGTGTCATCATCGGTCTCGTCACGGAGTATTACACCTCGTATGATTACGGCCCCACGCAGCGGGTCTCACAAGCCGGCGAGACCGGCCCAGCCACTGTCATCATCAGCGGATTCGCCACCGCCATGCAGAGCACGGTTGTGCCGGTCCTGGTGGTTGGCGCGGCAATCTGGATCGCCTTTGAACTGTTTGAGTTCTATGGCGTAGCCATCGCCGCCGTGGGGATGCTCTCCACACTGGGCATCACACTCGCGACGGACGCGTACGGCCCTGTCGCGGACAATGCTGGCGGCATTGCTGAACAATCCCATCTTGATCCGGAGGTTCGTGAGCGGACAGACGCGCTCGACTCATTGGGCAATACGACGGCCGCAACCGGCAAAGGCTTCGCCATCGGCTCCGCGGCGCTAACAGCCCTAGCCTTGATGGCGGCCTACGCGCAGGCAGTTGACCTGACAGTGATCAGCCTGCTCGACTCCAAGACCTTGGTCGGCCTATTCATCGGCGCGATGCTCCCATTCCTCTTCTCCGCGTTCACCATGGCGGCCGTTGGCCGCGCGGCGAATGCAATGGTCAATGAGGTGCGGCGCCAATTCCGCGAGATCCCCGGCATCATGGAGGGGACGGCAGAGCCGGAGTATGCACGGTGCGTGGACATCAGCACGCGGGGCGCGCTCCGAGAGATGATTGTTCCGGGTATCCTGGCAGTCGTCGCGCCGGTTCTGGTCGGCGTCCTCATGGGTAAAGAGGCCCTGGGCGGCCTGCTCATCGGCTCCATCGCGGCCGGTTTCATGATTGCGATTACGATGGCCAACGCGGGCGGCACCTGGGACAACGCCAAGAAATTCGTTGAGACGGGCAATTTCGGCGGCAAGGGAACGAGCCATCACGAGGCGACCGTCGTGGGTGACACCGTTGGCGATCCATTCAAGGACACAAGCGGGCCATCCCTCAACATCCTGCTCAAACTCATGTCCATCGTGGCGCTGGTCTTCGCCCCCTTCTTCCTCGACTACGGCCCGATCCTGTAGTAGGACTCCGATTTCAGATACGCGGGCGCAGCAGCCGCTGCGTCCGCATATGCTGCTGAATGGAGCCGGACGCATCGCGTATCTGATAGGGGTTTGTGGTTCCTTAACTCCGCCGCCCCTCACCGTCTCGTCTACAATAGAAAGACTATGACCACTACTGCCGCTATCACGGAGGTTGCGCTTGAGCCCGTCATCGGGCTTGAGGTGCACGCGCAGCTGTTGACCAATAGCAAGATGTTCTGTGGCTGTTCCACTGACTACACGGGCTCGGAGCCCAATACGCGTGTCTGCCCGGTTTGCATGGGCCTGCCGGGAACTCTGCCCGTCATCAATCAGCAAGCTATTGCAGCGACTATCATGACCGCCCTCGCCCTTAACTGTGAGATTGCGACCGATACTAAGTTTGATCGCAAGAACTACCCGTATCCGGACCTGATGAAGGGCTACCAAATCTCGCAGTATGACCTGCCGTTGACACGCAACGGCTGGCTGGGGATTGAGACAGAGGCGGGCGAGGCGCGCCGGATCGGAATCACCCGCGTTCACCTTGAAGAGGACACTGCGCGACTGACCCATCGCATCGACGTTACGGGGGAGACATACTCTCTTGTTGACATCAACCGCTCCGGCGTCCCCCTCATGGAGGTGGTGGGCGAGCCTGACTTGCGATCCGCAGAGGAGGCGCGGCTCTACCTCACAAAGCTGCGTTCTATCCTCCAATACCTCGGCGTGTCTACCGGCAACATGGAAGAGGGGAGTTTCCGGTGTGACGCGAATATTTCTATGCGCAAGCCCGGCGATCCACTCCCCAATTGGAAGGTCGAAGTCAAGAACATGAACTCGTTCCGCGCCGTCTTTCGCGCATTGGAGTTTGAGGTTGAGCGGCAGACAGACCTCTTGCAGCGAGGGGAGCGCATCCCACAAGAGACACGCGGATGGTCAGAGGAGGCGGGCGCGACACTCTCACAACGCTCAAAGGAGTACGCGCAGGACTATCGCTATTTCCCTGAGCCCGATCTGCCGCCCCTCCTCATCAACGCTGATTGGGTCAATGAGATTCAGCAGGCCTTGCCGGAACTGCCGGATGCGCGTCGTGCCAGGTTCATGCACAGCTTTGGCTTGTCCTCGTATGATGCGGAACAGCTGACCGCCAGCCGTTCCACTGCCGACTACTTTGAGCAAGTCCTTGCGGCGTCCCCTCCCGCCAACGATGACGAGGCACGTGCGCGGGCAAAGGCGGCGGCGAACTGGATCATGGGAGACCTGACGCACCTGCTGAATGAGGCGGATGCAGATGCCGCGCAATCACCTGTCCCGGCCGCATCCCTCGCCGCCCTGCTGGATCTGATGGATAGCGGCGCCATAAGCGTGCGCATGGCGAAGGATGTCTTTCCGGAGATGTTCAACACGGGCAAGGGCCCGCAGGAGATTGTCTCGGAACAGGGACTGACACAGATCAACGACCAAGGTGCGCTTGAGGCTGCCGTGCGCGAGGCTATCGAATCGAACCCCAAGGCCGTTGCCGATTATCAGAAGGGCAAGCAGAACGCCGTCGGCTTTCTCGTTGGGCAGGTCATGCGGGCAACCCGTGGGCAGGCGAACCCACAGGTGGCGAACACGCTTGTCGTCCAACATTTGGCGGATAGCGCCCCCGCGGAGGAAACACCATCATGATCACGATTGTCATCCACGTACTGCAGATTCTTATCGCCGTTTTGCTGGTAGGCGCCATCCTGCTGCAGGTGCGGACACAGGATTTGGGGGGTGTTTTCGGCGCAGGCACGTCCGTGTTTCGCGCCCGGCGCGGCTTTGAGAAGACGCTCTTTCAGGCGACAATCGGTCTGGCGGTCATCTTCGTCGTGCTGGCAATCGCCAGCTCGCGCTTTACCGGCTAGGCTCAGCAGACCCGTTCGCCTGCAGGGCGTGCTCGGCTAGGCGCCGCGCGGCCTCGGCCAAGATTGGCTCATCATCACCCTGCGATGGGTTGATATCCGCAAGAAACTCATCGCTCATCTCAGGCGACGGGAACTGGTCAGGCCAGAAAAAGACGAACCCTGCCCCTCGCGCAGTCTGCTGATCCAGCGGGCGATCCCCAACGTGCCAGTAGGTGACCAGGTCCGGGTAGCGCTCCTTCAGTGTTGGCATATGGTGCTTGAGGATAGCGAAATCCGGTTCCAGCCCATACCCTCGCCACATGATCCACTGCGAGCTCTCCGGCCGGTCTGATGCGCTGCCGATGATCGCACCCTTTGACCGAAAGTACTCAACATGCTCATTTGTGAGGATGCCGTTGGGATCCCCAAACTCCATTGTCCCGTCGATGTCGAACGTGATTAACCACATAGGCGCAACCAAGCCTCCCGCATGTTCAGCGTTCCAGCCGCCACTCCGTGCCGCGCGGCGTGTCCTCCAGCACAACCCCCAGCCCGGCGAGCCGGTCACGCAGATCATCCGCCAACGCGAACTGCTTTTCAACGCGCAGCGCAGCCCGCGTGTCAACGAGAAGCTGGACAAAGGGGGCAATATCACCCGTTCCACCGGATTCTGCCTGCTCCAGCCTGAGGCCCAGCACCCCGCCAAGTTCGCGCAGGAGGGCGCACGCCTCTGACACATTGGCCCCCTCACCGGCAAGGCGGTTGATCTCCCGCGCCATATCAAACAGGGCGGCCAGCGCTTGCGGCGTATTCAGATCATCATCCATGGCCTCATGGAACCGCTCCCTGAAAACATCGACGTTTGGCGAATCACCCGTCCCGCCCGTTGCCCACGCGGCCCTGCTCAGCCGCTCAGCCGCGCGAGCGGAGGCTGCCATCCCCTCATCTGTCCAGGTCAGTGGCATACGGTAATGAGATGTCAGCACAAAGACGCGAAAGGCATCCGCGCCGTGCCGCTCAATGACATCCCGGATGGACACGAGATTGCCGAGCGATTTGCTCATCTTTTCCGCGCCCATTTGCAGGAGGCCGTTATGGAGCCAGTATTGTGCAAACGGCTCAGCCTGCGTAAAAGCCTCCGTTTGGGCGATCTCATTCTCATGGTGCGGGAAGATGAGGTCCGCGCCGCCGCCATGGATATCGATACGTTCATTCAGATAGCGCAGGGACATTGCTGAGCACTCAATGTGCCAGCCGGGTCGGCCGGGACCCCAGGGACTGTCCCAGGACGGCTCGCCCTCCTTCGCCCCCTTCCAGAGCGTGAAATCCAGCGGAGACTCCTTGCTCTCATTGGGCGCAATACGCGCGCCCGCCATCAGGCCGTCGAGAGTGCGGTGAGACAGCTTGCCGTAATCCGTGAAAGACCCGACACGGAAATACACATCACCGTCAGCGGCATACGCATGACCGCGGTCGATCAAGCCCTCGATCATCTGAACCATAGACGGCACCTCGGCCGTGGCGAGTGGGTACGCGTCCGCGGGCAGCACGTTCAGGAGCCGCATATCCTCCTGAAAGAGGTCCATGTAGCGTCCCGCAAGATCAGAGGCCGCCTCGCCCGTCTCCTGAGACCGCGCGATGATCTTATCGTCAATGTCCGTGAAGTTCTGAACGGCGCGCACGGTATAGCCGGTGTGGGTCAGATAACGCCTGACGACGTCAAAGATGACGTAGCTCATTCCGTGTCCGACGTGTGAATCCGAGTACGGGGTCACGCCGCAGACATACATCAAGACATTGGGGGGATCATGCGGGGTGAAATCCGTCTTCACGCCCGTCATCGTGCTTGTCAGACGCAGCATCAGGCCTCGGCCTCAAGCGCAACAATCACGTGAGCGGCAATGACGGGCGCCGCGGACGCGCTCCCAAACGGCAGCCCCTCAAGGGTCTTGAATTTCAGGTTTACTCTCTCCGGTTCAACAGCGAGAACAGATATGACGGATTGAATCATGGCATCACGGTATGGGCTGAGACGCGGCTCATCTGCATAAAGCGTAGCATCCGCATTTCCGAGCCGCAATTGTTGCTCCGCCACCATCTGCCCTGCCTGCCGCAGCAGCATCATGCTGTCCGCGTCCTTGAACACGGGATCCGTGCTGGGAAAATGCAGGCCGATATCACCCAGCCCGGCCGCGCCCAGCAACGCGTCAATCAGCGCATGCACAAGCACATCGGCATCCGAATGGCCGTGCAGGCCACGTGAGTGGTCGATCCGCACACCGCCAATGATGAGGTCTCTGCCCTCCACGAGCGGGTGGCTGTCGAACCCGAGCCCGACACGTATAGCTGCCATCACGCCGACTGTCCCGGGTCGTGCGGCTCTGAGATGCCGCGACGGCGGAGCACAGCCTCCGCGTAGGCGAGATCAATCGGTGTCGTGACCTTGATATTGGCCGGATCGCCGTCAAATGTATGCACCGGCAGGCCTAGCGCCTCAACAAGAGAGGCGTCATCAAGCACCAGGTCCGGGGGTGTCTCATCATGGGCGCGGCGCAGGAGCGCGCCGTGGAAGACCTGCGGCGTCTGCGCGGCATAGAGACGCGACCTGTCCGGCGTCGCCAACACCGTTCCATCTGGAGCAATCTCCTTGATGGTGTCCTGCGCAGGGATGACAGGGATTGCGGCGCCCGTTTCACGCGCCAGCGCGACGCCACGAGTGATGAGGTCTGTCGTTATGCATGGCCGTGCGCCGTCATGCACGACAATCAGGTTGCTCTCATCCGTGGAACGGACCGCTCCCTCCACCGATTCCCGGCGTGTGCGCCCACCCCCCATGATTGAGCGTACCTTGCTGAAGCCCATGACCTCACACAGTTTCGTGGCCGTCTCTATGCCGTTTGGTGGGACGACGAGCATCACGCGGTCGATCTCCTCAGATTCCTCCATGACGCGCAATGAATAGGCGACCATCTCCCGGCCGAGCAACGGTTGAAATGCCTTCTCGACTCCACCCATGCGGACGCCGGATCCGGCAGCGACAATGACGCCGATGACGGCTGAAATTGGTGTGTCTGTGGAGGCGTTCACAGATGATAGTGTACCGCGTGGCGCAGCGTCTCCGTGCTACGATTTGCCGCAAGACAAGCAGACTGCATACGTGGACGGAGGTTGGAACGATGGCTCAACTCCACAAACCGATAGCAGCCAGTCTCTGGCTCGCTGCCGCCGTCATAGTGTTCTGGTCCATTTTCAGCCCGTTGCTGGACGAGTGGTTTGGCGATTCAATCGATGTTCACGTTGTCTGGACGTACCTGGAACCACTGACCGCTATTGGCGCGGTTATCGTCCTCATCTATACGTGGCGGCGTGGAGTAGGCGACGTCGGCGCCGGCAATCAGGCCGTGACGCGCGGCTGGCTGGCGCACACCACCCTTTTCTTCGTTGTGGCGTTCCTTCTGCTGCTGCTTGCCGGCAACTACGTGGTTGACAGCATACTCGGCACTATGGATAGTGGCGGGTACCGCAGCCTGATCTGGGTCATCATCAACGCCGGCATCCCACTCTCATTCCTCGCCGTTGGCACGCTGATGTGGGGGGACGAGGGCTAGCGAACGCAGCACACGCCTGAAAGCGTGATCAGCGGGTAACCAGATTGAGCAGGCGTCCGGGGACGTAGATGACGCGCGCCGGCTCCGAGCCGTTCAGCGCAGTCTGAATCTTCTCGCTAGACAGCGCGGCCTCTCGCGCGGCCTCCTCGCCAAGCCCTGCGGCAACCATCAGGCGGTCACGCAGCTTGCCGTCCACCTGCACAATCAGCGTCACCTCGTCCGCGTGCGTAAGTGATTCATCATACGTGGGCCATGGCTGACGATGGATGGAATACGGATTGCCGATCATCTCCCACAACTCCTCCGTGATATGGGGCGCAATGGGCGCGAGCAACAGCAGCAACGTGTCATAGGCATCACGCCATTCCGCGCTGCGCGTCACGTCCGGCTGATCAGACTCGACGCGTGACAGCGTGTTCGTGAACGTCATCAGCGCGGCAATCATCGTGTTGAACTGAAAGCCCTCGATATCCTCACTGGCTTTCTGGATTGTCCGGTGCTTTTCTCGTGTCAGCTCAGTGGCGATGTTAGCGGGAGCGGCATGGCCCTCATCCTGGCGGCGCGCTGAGGACAGCTCCCAGACGCGATTGAACCACCGAGGAATGCCACGGATTCCCTGCGTGCTCCACGCCCCGCCCTGGTCCCACGGGCCCACAAACATCAGATACGCCCGCACCGCATCCGCGCCGAGCACTGCCGTTTGCTCATCCGGATTCACGACGTTGCCACGGCTCTTGGACATCTTCTCGTGATCCTCACCGAGAATGATGCCCTGATTGAAGAGCCGCTTGAATGGCTCATCAAACGTCAGCAGTCCAAGGTCGCGCAGGGCCTTGGTGAAGAACCTCGCATAAAGGAGGTGCATGACGGCATGCTCCGCGCCGCCGGTATAGAGATCAACGGGCCCCCATCGCGCCATCTCTGACGGGTCAAACGCCATGCCGGTCCCCGCCTCAGGGCTTGTATACCTGAATTGGTACCACGCGGAATCGACGAACGTGTCCATCGTGTCCGTCTCGCGCTCAGCGTCCTCATTCCCGCAGTGCGGGCACGCGACATGGCGGAACTGATCGTGATTCTTGAGGGGTGACTCGCCTGTCGGCAGAAACTCAGCATCATCCGGCAAGAGGACGGGAAGCTGATCCTCCGGCACCGGGACACTGCCGCAGTCCGGGCAATAGATGATCGGGATCGGCGTGCCCCAATAGCGCTGCCTGGAAACCAGCCAGTCACGCATCCGATACGAGACCGTTGGACCACCCCAGCCGTTCTCCTCAAGATGCTGGGCGATGGCCGCCTTGCCCTCCTCATTCGGGAGCCCGGTAAAGGGGCCGGAATTGACCATGACACCGGGATCGATATACGCCTCCGTCAGCGGCTCGCCGTCATAGCCCTCCGGAGCGATAACAACCTCAACCGGGATTCCATACGTGGACGCGAACGCAAAGTCGCGTTCATCATGTGCCGGAACACCCATCACCGCGCCCGTCCCGTACGTCGCCAGAGCGTAATCGGCAATCCACAGCGCGACCCTTTGCCCGTTGAGGCGATTGATGCAATACGTTCCGAGGGGGACGCCCGTCTTTTCCTTATCGGCGGCAAGCCGCTCAATCTCGGTGAGGCGGCGCGCCTGCGCCACATATGCCTCAACCTCCGCGCGCTGCTCAGACGTGGTAAGGGCGGGGACGAGGGGATGCTCCGGCGCGAGCACCATGAAGGTCACGCCATAGGACGTGTCGGGCCGCGTCGTGAAGACGCGCAGTTCATCAACATCCAGACCCGGCACATCCAGCCCAAAGGAGATCTCTGCGCCCTCAGAGCGGCCGATCCAGTTGGTCTGCATCAAATTGATGCGTTCCGGCCAATCAATCCGTGAGTTATCCAGCAGCTCATCCGCGTAGTCCGTAATGCGGAAGAACCACTGCTCCAGGTCTCGCTGATAGACGACGGTGCCGCAGCGTTCACATGTGCCGTCCGCCATGACCTGTTCACGGGCAAGGGTGGTCTGGTCTTTTTCACACCAATTGACGGGGGCCATTGCGCGATATGCAATGCCGCTCTCATACATCTTGAGGAAAAAATACTGATTCCACGTGTAGTACTCGGGCAGGCAGGTTATGACTTCGCGCCGCCAGTCATAGGACGCGCCGATGGTCTTGAGCTGGGCGCGCATCCGGTCAACGTTATCGAGAGTCCATTTTTGCGGGTGGATATCACGCTGAATTGCCGCGTTCTCTGCCGGCAGCCCAAATGCGTCAAAACCCATCGGATGCAGCACGTTGTAGCCGCGCATGCGCATGTATCGCGCATGCGCATCCGCCGGCGCCTCCGCATACCAGTGGCCAACGTGGAGATCGCCGGACGTATACGGGAACATCGTCAAGGCATACCACTTGGGGCGGGAATCATCAGGGTTGGCCTCATGCAGGCCATCCGCCTCCCATCGCTCCTGCCATTTCCGATCAAGGGCGATGGGGTCATACCGAAGGTTGTAGGGATTGCGCGCGCCCCGCTCCGCTGCCATTGAGTATCCGTCTCCTGCACGTTTCCTTCTGTGCTGCCACTGCCTGTTCAGTATACAGGGCTGCCCCCGGCCACTGGCGCGCGGCGCATATACTGAGACAGCTCAGGGGGGATGATGGACTACCTGATTGAACGCGTGTCTGAGGACGCCGAGACCCGGCACGATGTGCTCATCCTCCGCAGCGTAGAAGGCGCGGACCGAGTGGCGCTGAACGTCGCGGAGAAAGAGTCCATTGTCCTGCGGAGCCTGCTGTCTGAGGACGGTATGCCGGGCAGGAATGTCCTCGATCACCTGAAGAACACGGCGTCTCGCGGCGCCGGTGTCGTTATCAGGATCAAGCTGATTATGAGTGACACCAGGGACGGCGCCGCCCTCATGCCCGTGCTTGTGATGCGCACGGTCGATTCAGACGCTGAACAGGACGTGCCCGCCTCCCTCGCGCACGCGGCAGCGTGGTCGATCGCTCTGGGGCTCCCCCTCGAGATCGATGATGCTGTGATTCCGGCGCTCCAATCTGCGGTCACGGTGATCCCCGGTGAGGCGCCCAGCGGCTTTCGTGATTTCCTCGCCGGCCTTGAGGACATTGATAGGGTGTGACGGCAGAAGGGCATCGGTCGGGACACGTATTTGACACCCTTGCAACGCATAGGTATCTTGGTTTTGGACCCTTGACAGGGGCTATTTTTATTTGCGGCGTACGTGAGTGACCGGGTGAGGGGCGTACCGTCTACACAGGACGCGGGGGATTGTCACGCTGTCAATGAATGACCATCACATCCGTTTACGCCTTGAGCAGCTGGAAGAGCAGACGCTCTCTCCCTTCGCTCAACTCAGCCGTGACACGCAGGGGCGGCGCATACCTGAAGAGCCATCCTTCATGCGGACTGAGTATCAGCGTGATCGGGACCGTGTTATCCACGCAAAGGCATTCCGCCGCCTCAAGCACAAGACACAGGTATTCATTGC
The DNA here is from genome assembly GCA_965214725.1 of Dehalococcoidia bacterium. Classification (GTDB taxonomy): domain Bacteria; phylum Chloroflexota; class Dehalococcoidia; order UBA6926; family UBA6926; genus VXMO01. The sequence continues at coordinate 1,527,536 of OZ243973.1, forward strand.
CCCGCTCGGAGATCATTTCTCCACACGCCTCTCACACACCCTTGAGGTTGCGCAGATTGCCCGCTCCATCGCCCGCGCACTCCGCCTCAACGAGGACCTCGCTGAGGCCATCGCCCTTGCGCATGACCTTGGTCACACGCCCTTTGGCCACCTTGGCGAGGAGTTCTTTGATGCGCGAATTCCCGGCGGCTATCGCCATGCCGAGCAGAGCCTCCGCGTTGTTGATTCCCTCGAGAAGGATGGCAGGGGACTCAACCTGACATGGGAGGTGAGGCAGGGCGTCCTCAATCACTCCAAGGGACGCGGGAATCTGCAGCCAATCCGCCGGAGCGATGGCGACATCACCCTTGAAGCTGAGATCTGCCGTCTCAGTGACGCCATCGCCTACATCAACCATGACTTGGGCGATGCATTGCGCGCTCGCGTCCTTGAGCCGGCTGACATCCCCGCGCATGTCAGCGCGACCCTCGGCAGCCGCCACGCTGAGCGCATCAATACCATTATCACGGACCTTGTGCAGACATCATGGCCTGTTACGGGTGAGGGCGCCGTCCCTGCGGAAAGCCGCCCCGTCATTACGATGAGCCAACCGGTGCTGCGCGCCGTGATTGATCTCCGTGAATACCTCTTCGACAACGTCTATCTGCCCGCCGCGCGTTCCCAGAACGAGGAGCCACTCCGAATCCTTGAAACCCTGTGGGATACCTTTTCACGGAACCCGGACCTGATACCGGAAGGGTATGCGCAGCCCGGTGATGACCCTCTGCGCCGCGCAGTCGACTATATCTCCGGCATGACAGATCACTACGCCGCACGGGCCGCTGCTGATTTGCAGGCAGGGCGGCGCCCCATTGCGCCAATGGCGGAGATGGCGCTATGACCCTCGTCGATGACGTCAAGGCACGCACGGACATCGTTGAACTTGTACAGTCGCGCGTTCAACTCATGAAGGCAGGGCGCAATTTCAAGGCGAATTGCCCGTTCCACAATGAGAAAACCCCCTCATTCTTTGTCTTTCCGGAACGCGGCACGTGGCACTGCTTTGGCGCATGCGGCACCGGCGGAGATGCCTTCTCATTCATTCAGCGCGCTGACAACCTCACCTTCTCTGAATCGCTGTCCAGGTTGGCGGAGAGGGCAGGCGTGCCAATCCCTGAGACCCGTACACAGCAGGATGAGACGACCCGGCAGCGAAATGAGTCGCTCTACACGATCCTGCAGAACACTGCCGATTATTTTCATCGAATTCTCATGTATTCTCCTGCCGGCGAGCAGGCGCTGCGCTACCTGCATGAGCGTGGCATCAGTGACGGGACGATTCAGGATTTCCAGCTCGGCATGGCTCCCAAGGGCTGGGAAGTCCTGACGGGCCATCTGGCCGACCTCGGCCACAGCAAGGAGCAGATGCTCGCTGCAGGCCTCATCATTGAGCGGGACGGTGACGCGGAGGGCTCGTATGATCGTTTCCGCGAACGGCTCATGTTTCCGATTCGAGACGGAAAAGGCCGCGTCATCGGTTTCGGCGCCCGCGCGCTTGATGACTCGCAGCCGAAATACCTCAATTCGCCGCAAACGCCGCTCTTTGACAAGAGCGGCGCTCTTTTTGCGCTCGATCGCGCAGAGAAATCCATCCGTGACGAGGGTGAGGTGATCCTGGTTGAGGGATACATGGACGCGCTGCAGGCCCATCAAGCCGGGTTCAGCAACGTCGTTGCCATCATGGGCACCGCTCTGACGGAGCGTCAGGTTGGCCTTGTGCGGAGCATGGCGCGCCGCTATGCCCTCGCTCTTGACCCGGACACGGCCGGTGAGGAGGCGACGCGCCGCAGCCTGGAGGGCGCGTTTGATATCTTCAGGCGGGAAAATGTCCGCGCCTCCAACGCGTCCGTCCCCATGGGTGTCCGTCGTGAACTGCCCAAGCTCCGCATCATTGCCCTGCCGCCGGACCGTGATCCGGATGATGTCATCCGTGATGACCCTGACGAATGGCGCAGGCGGGTTGCTGAGGCAACCCCCATCCTTGAGTACCTCATCCGGCGGGAGGCCGCTCACCCGGACGCGGCCACACCGGAGGGGCGGCTTGAGGCCGTCAACCGCATCTTCCCGCTCATTACTGCCCTGGCGAACCCCTTTGAGCAACAGCAGGCCTTCAGCAGCCTTGCCGCCGCGCTCAAGATTGATGAACGGAGCCTAGAGGCGGCCGTCGGGCGTCCTGAACGGCTGCAGCGGGGTGGCCGACGTGATAACGCCGGCGCCGGCCGGCAGTCTGCCAATCGGATCACGGACGCTGCCTCAATCGGCGCGGACGCCCTCAAGGAGGATCGCGGTGATGTCGTAGAGGAGCATCTGCTCGGACTTGTCTTTACGCACGATAATGAGATATTCGAGGCGTGGAAGCGTCTCGAGCTGCTTGAGGTACCCGAATCATTCTTCTGGAACCCGGAGAACCGCGAGCACTGGCGTGTGCTGATGACGGCAGACCCGGTGCGCCGTGCTGAGGCCATGATCAGTCCGGATGCTGAACGCTTTCGCTCCGCGCTCCCGGTACAGCTTGATCGGCGTGGCATCAGCAAGGCGCTCAGCGATCTTGTGCGCCGTATGTGGGAACGGCAGCTCAAGCACGACGAGGTGGAGGCGGCGGAGGCCGTTGCCTCACTTTCGGAGGACGATGGCGCGGCGGCGGAATCTCTCCGCGCAATGACTGATGAGATGAAAACGCAATTTGAAGACCGCATTCAGCAACTGCGCGCCGTTCAAAACAGCGCGTGGACCAGAAACAGTTACAGAGCGTAGAACGGAGGACACACATGACCTGGCAATCCGGCGTTATCAGCATCAGCGACGATGAGTCCGGCTCCCTGGCACAGAGGGTCGCCAACGGCGTGGTTACACTGGATCCGACGTCATCCGCAGAGTTTCTGCGGGCGTTGCCCAACGCCACCAAACCTGAGGAGGAGTGGCCGGCATCCCGAGAGGAATGGAGGGAAGCGCAGCGCCTTGCCGCGGAAGCGGAAGCAGAGGCTGCGGCCGAACAGTCCGATGCTGAAGCGTTGGATGACCCTGTCCGCATGTACTTGCGGGAGATCGGTCGTGTCGGCCTGCTGGATGCGCGAAAAGAGAAGGACCTTGCACGCAAGGCGGAGGGATGGCGGCAACTCCTGGAACTTGAGCACCAGATTCGCAAGTCAACCGGCCGCAACGCCTCAATCGCAGATGTCTCCATCAACTTACTCAACAAACTGGCGACACATACGGAATTGGCCACCATCCTGATTGAGCATCTTGAATTTGAGACGCCCTGCACGCTCCTCACTCTCAAGGAATCCCCCGAGCTCCAGAAGGTTATTGATGTTGAGATGCATCATGAGCTCGCTGAGGAATTTGCCCTCAAGATGAATCGTGAGCCGGAGGATGTTGAGCGCGAGATCATCGAGTTCTCGTTGCAGCGGTGGCTCCTCCCCACACCCCTCCTGCGCGTCTTTGCGCCCTCGCTCACCCTGGAGACGATTCCCTTCTTCCTCTCCACACATGACATCCATGAGGCTGTCGACATGGCGCAAGACGAATGTCGCGACTACCTGGATGAGATCAGGCGGGCCGGTGAGGCGGCGCAGCAGAGCATGACGGAGGCTAATCTGCGTCTCGTCGTGAGCGTTGCCAAGAAATACATCGGGCGAGGCATGAACCTGCTGGATCTTGTTCAGGAGGGCAACATCGGCCTCATCCGTGCCGTGGAGAAGTTTGATTACCGCAAGGGCTTCAAATTCTCTACGTACGCGACGTGGTGGATACGGCAGGCCATCACCCGTTCAATCGCTGATCAGGCGCGCACCATCCGCATCCCCGTCCACATGGTGGAGACCATCAACAAACTTCTGCGAGAGAACCGGCGCCTCGTGCAGGAGCTGGGCCGTGAGCCCACAACCGAGGAGATTGCGGAGCAGATGGAGATCACACCGGACCGCGTCCGGGAGATCCTCAAGATTTCGCAGGAACCGGTATCGCTTGAGACTCCCATCGGCGAAGAGGAAGACTCCCATCTTGGCGATTTCATCGAGGACAAGGCCGCGCTTGCCCCGGCCGATGCCGCCTCCTATCAGCTCCTCAAGGAACAGATAGGGAGTGTGCTTGATACGCTCAGCGGGCGCGAGCGGCGTGTCCTGCAGCTGCGCTTTGGGTTGGATGACGGGCGCAGCCGGACCTTGGAAGAGGTGGGGCGTGAGTTCAGCGTCACACGTGAGCGCATACGTCAGATTGAAGCCAAGGCGCTCCGCAAGCTCCGCCACCCCACCCGCAGCCGTCGCCTGCGTGATTTCCTCGCCTGACTAACGGTTCCCGCCCAACGCGCGTACACGCCGGACAATGTCCGGCAATAGGCCTAGAACGCGGTCGATGTCACCGTCCGTGTTGTCACGCCCGAGTGTGAGGCGCAGGCTGTTGCGTGCCAGGTCATGCGGTTTACCCATCGCAGTCAGAACGTGTGAGGGCTCAATGGAGCCGGACGTGCATGCGCTGCCGGACGATGCGGCGATTCCGGCGATATCGAGATTGATGAGCACCGACTCAATCTCCACGCCGGCGAAGGAGATATTCACGTTGTTGATGAGGCGGCGCTCATCCCCCAATGGCGGTCCATTGAGATGCGCGTCCGGAATCCCGGACAGGATGCCGCCCCCAAGCTTCGCGGCGAGCCTGGCAATATTCGGCGCAATCTCATCGCGCTGACTGTCCGCCATGGCAAGGGCGAGGCCGGTCCCAACGATGCCTGCAGTGTTCTCCGTCCCGGCGCGCCGGTTCCTCTCCTGACTGCCGCCCATCGTCTGCGGCTGAAACGGCGCGTCCCTCTCGATAAACAGCGCCCCCACGCCCTTGGGCCCGTGAAACTTGTGCGCCGACAGGCTCAGCATATCCACACCCAGCGCGTCCGTATCCAGGCTCAGATAGCCTGCTGCCTGCACAGCGTCCGTATGGAAGACGATGCGATGGCCATGCTCGTTCTCGGCATGCCGCACGGCGGCGCCAATCCCTGCAATGGGCTGGATCGTGCCAGTCTCATTGTTCACATACATGATGGAGACGACCGTCGTCTCAGGCGTGATTGCCTCCGCGACACGCTCAGCAGAGATGACACCGTCGCGGTCCGGCGTGAGATACGTGACAGTGAAGCCGGCGTTCGTCTCAAGCCACTCACACGTATGGAGAACGGCGTGGTGCTCAGTGGCGGACGTGATGATGTGATTGCCGGAGGCACGCAGGGCATAGGCCGCGCCGCGGATGGCGATATTGTCGGAATCCGTCCCGCCGCCCGTAAAGACAATCTCCCCGTTGCGGGCATTGAGGACGGCGGCGGCCTGATCGCGCGCCGCGTCAATGGCGCGGGCGGCGTCCTGTCCCAGCCCATAGATGCTGGACGGATTACCGAACTGACCCGTGAAATACGGCATCATTTCCCCAACAACCCGCGCATCCACCGGCGTCGTCGCCGCATGATCAAGATAGATGGTCATGGGCATAGTATAGAGGGACATTGGCTGCGGCCCAATCGTTCAAGACCGCCTTCGATGGGAAGTCCTCAATCGTCGCTGGCGCCGTCGCCGTCGACCCCAACGACGGCCATGGCCGTCGCGACCTTCAGCCGTGGCGAGTGCAGGCAAAAGCGCTGCGACTATTAGCCCGATTAGCGCAATAATGACAAGCACGCCCAAACCGTCAACTAGATTCAGCAAAGATTGTGCGGTTCTCTCACCAGCAAAGTAGCCTAGAGCCCCACCACTAACCACACCGCCGAGCATGGCTGCGAATAGCCATTTCAGAGTTTCCGCCTTCTTTGGACGCGCTAACCCATAGGAATCACCCGTGCGGAGAATGCTTATGAACCCACGGACAACAGGTCTGCTCCGCGAGCGAGCTATTATGCCCACTAAGAGGATAGTGACAAATATGGTAACTATGCCGACTGGTACGAAGCCGCCGGAAACAGGTTCGGCCGCCTGAAAGCCAAGAGCGTAACCGAGGACTGCACTTAGGAAACAAGCTACAACAAACCAAGTGGACACCTTCAGAACCCGCGTTTTTGTAGTTGCCTTGACTGATGGGCGCGCCACGAACTGTCGGGCATTCGGATAAGTTAAGTGTCTGTCCCGCGCTGACCAAATGGGGAAACTATAGCGAAGCAACCGAGCACATTCCTCAGCTGATTGTCGGCGGATTGACATCTCGAGGATGACGTGAACCTCCTCGCCTGCGATTTCGCAAAACTCCCAGAGGTCGCCATTTGTGAGACCGAAATAGCGGATACCTTCCCCGATTGAGAGCGCATAACTAAGTGCCTGTTCCCGATGAGTGTCGTTGAGCGGCTCACTCATGCGCTTAGCCTCTATTAGTATCAGGGGTTGGGCACGATTATCTGGAGTGTGCAAGGCGTAGTCCACTACTCCATAATCTCCTGGCCCTTCTCCGTATCTGATCAGATACTCAGGGGTAACCACAGTTGAATCTGACCACCCAAGTCCCTTGAGTAGCGGGTCGATTAGCGCATTGCGTGTGCGAGTTTCGTTAGTCCCAATAGTGGCGTGGTCCCGCCGTATGGTTTCTTTGAGAGATTCGATGACGCTGACCAAGGCGTCCAAGAGCATGTCGTTTTCGTACATCGGTGTCCCAAAGCAAGTTACATGGGTGGAAGGTTGAAATCAACAGACGGCGAACCGGCCAATTACGCCCGGTAGCGGTTTACTATTGGCAGGCGGCGGTCTTTGCCGAAGGCTCGTTCTGTGATCTTCACGCCCGGCGCCGCTTGCCGACGCTTGTATTCGCTCCTGTCCACCAAGGTTACGACCCGCGCCACGACGCCCCGATCAAAACCGAGCCGTTCGACCATCTCCGTCGGTGAGCAATCACGCTCCACATACGCCTCCAGAACGGGATCGAGCACGTCATAGGGCGGCAGCGAGTCCTCATCGAGCTGATTCGCGCGCAGCTCCGCCGTCGGGGGGCGGTCGATTGTTTCTTGCGGGATGATATCCCACCCGGCCTGGTCATTTCGCCACGTACATAGCTCATAAACGAGGGTCTTGGGAACGTCCTTGATGACAGCGAATCCGCCTGCCATATCGCCGTACAGCGTGGCGTAGCCGGTGGCGTATTCACTCTTATTGCCCGTCGCGAGAACCATGCGGCCGAACTTGTTGGAGAGCGCCATGAGGATGTTGCCGCGCGCCCGCGCCTGCAGATTCTCCTCGGCCACGCCCGGCTCCGTGCCTGCAAAGAGCGCTGAGAGGCCGTTCTCATACGCCGTCGTCATTTCCTCAATCGAAACCACGTCAAACCCGATGCCGAGATTCTCAGCGAGGGCGCGCGCATCCGCCACGCTGCGGTCGGCCGTAAAGCGGGATGGCATGGAGACGGCAAGGACGTTCTCAGGGCCGAGCGCATCTGCGGCGATGGCGGCGGTCAGCGCAGAATCGATGCCGCCTGAAAGGCCAATCACGACCTGTGAGAAACCGCTCTTGCGCACATAGTCGCGCGTTCCCGTGGTCAGCGCGTTGTACACCTCCTCAACGGCGCCCATTGGCGGCCGCGGTGATGTGGCGCGCTGAGCATCATCCAGCGGCGTTCGAGATGAACCCGCGTCGGCTGCGTGCGTGATTGTCTGCGTGCGAGCACGAGCCCATGATGCTGTCGTTGCGTCCCGTATGCCACTGTCCGTGGTTTGCGCGACGCCATCCGCCTCGTTGAATGGCAGGTCCGCAACGATGAAATCGTCGTCGAATTGTCTGCCGGCGGCCAGGATCTCTCCGCGGGGGCCGACGATCATGCTTGCGCCGTCAAAGACGAGTTCATCCTGCCCGCCAACCATATTCACGTAACACAGGAAGATGCCATTGTTGGCGGCGCGCTCACTGAGCATGGCCTCACGGACGGCTCGTTTACCGCGATAGTAGGGGGAGCCGTTGATGTTGACAATCACGTGGGCGCCGGCCGCCTTTTGTACGTTGGTGGGGCCGTGCTCAAACCAGATGTCCTCGCAGATATTCACGCCGATGCGCGCGCCGCCATGCTCATACACGGGACAGCTGCTGCCTGCCGCAAAGTAGCGTTCTTCATCGAACACGCTGTAGTTCGGCAGGAAGATCTTGCGATAGGTATCGATGAGTTCCCCGTCATGGATGATGGCAGCGGCGTTGTAGATGACGGGTGATGCGCCTGGCGCGGCAGCGTTCACGCGTTCCGGAAACCCAACAACAACGGTGATGCCCGCAGAGGCGGCGATGATGCGTGTGAGCGCTGTGGCTGCATCCTCCAGGAATGAATCCTTGTAGAGGAGATCCTCCGGTGGGTAGCCCGTGATGCACAGCTCCGGGAATGCGATGAGGTCCGCCTGCGCGTCAACTGCGCGGCGAATATGGTCAATGATGACGCGCGTATTGCCCTCAATATCCCCAACGGTCGGATTGACCTGCGCGAGGGCGATGCGGAGCGCAGGGCCGTTCCGGGTGTCCATGGCAGTCTGATCGGGCGCATTGGTCATGGTTCAGTATAGGCGTGGGACGATGCTTGAGTAGTATCCTTGTATCAGATAACAACAGTGAAAGGGCATCGCCCAGCTTGTGACTACACGCCCGTTTGTCTTTGTCCTATTCATGGGAGCCGTATTGCTGGTGGGGCTTGGCCTGAGTGGCTGCTTTGCGTCATCCGACACCTCGGCAACGCCCGTTGCGTCCGCAACTCCCACCTTTGTGCCGGGCACGGCGACATCCCTGCCGGCGTCCGCGGCAACAATTGAGCCGACATCACCGGCGCAGCCCGCCACGCCCGGAGTAACCCCTGAGAATCCGCGAACGACGCCAACAGCCTTGCCGACGCCCGTCCCGGCCGGTGAAGAGGGCGCCTGGTGGGTTGCGGGCCAAACGACCTGGAATGGCACATTCGAGTTGACACTGGAGATTTTCGGGCTGGCAACAATCACCAGACAGTCAGAGCTCCGTGCGAGGACAACACTGCGGAATGTGTCTGGTGGCGAAAGCAAGCACGTCCGGTGGAGCCAATTTGATCCCCATGTGGCGACGTGGCTGGCAAAGCCGTCCCCACCTCAAACGGACACGGGGCTGCGTGCGGCCGTCGTTCTGATTCCACTTACCTCTCCAGATGATCCAACGCCAACACAAGAGCAGTTTTCGGCGATTCAAACTGAGACACTGGAGGCAGGGGACGTCATCGAACGCGAGGCGTCGTGGGACCTCACAGTTCGGGGGGAAAGCGCCGGCGCTCGCGTGGCCGCGCCGGACGGCGAGTATGAGCTGCGCATCGAGTTCTATCCGCACGATGGGAACCGGTTCCCCGGCATGCCGGACGTGAAACTCGAGTTCCCGATCATACTGGCGCGCGGCGTATCCGGCTAGGGCATGTCATGCCGGCGCAAGCCGGCAGGGGAACTAGTCGAGGAGTTTACCCGGGTTCATGATGCCGGCGGGGTCGAGCGCGTTCTTGATTGACCGCATGGCAAGCGCGCCCCCCTCCCCAAGCTCCAGCGGCAAGAGGTGCTTGAGGCGCAGGCCGACGCCATGGCAATACTCGATGGTGCCGCCCAGCTCGATGGCCGCCGTGATCATCTCATCGGATGAGTGGCGGATGCGCTCATGTCCATCCGGGCTGCCGGACGGGTCAATGGCGATAATCGAGAACATCTCGGGGGTTCCCCAGATGGCGCATTCCACAACTGTTAGCCCGGCCGCCTCAAAGATCTGTATGGCGCGAAAGCGCAGATCAAGCACTTTGGATGCGGGAACGGCCGTGTGGATATAACTGCCGGCGCGGCCGCTGCGCTCCCGCCAGGGATGACGCTGCCCAGCCGCGCGCGCCTCCTTGTACTGCAGACCGGAGTCGTGCCGTTCCGTCCAGAACGCCCCGGCCGTCTCAGGCCCAAGGTCACGCCCGCCATACGCTGAGATGATCTCCCAAATGATGTCCTCCTGAACATCAAGCTCGCGCGTTGAGCCCTCAATGCTGAGATGGAGAACGGACCGGCCGGGGGCATCCGCGCGGATTGGGTCCCCTCCCGACTCCGTCTCGTCCTCTTGCGCGAAATCAACCATCACCGGGACGATGCCATCCGTGTAGAGCCGCTGAACGGCAAAGAATCCCTGCTGAAAGCTGTCAAATTCAAGGGCATAGTGCCGACGTTCCTCCAGCTGGGGAAAGATACGGATGGTGGCCTCTGTAATCACACCAAGGGTGCCCTCCGTGCCGATGAACAGGCCGGTCATGTCAAGGCCGGCGGGGAGTCCGCGTGTCATGGACCGGGTGCGGACGATTTCTCCGGTTGGCAGCGCAGCCTCAAGGCCTACGACTTGCCGTCCCATCGTGCCGAATTTCGCGGCAAGGTACCCCACGCCGTTGGTGGAGATGGCCCCGCCAACGGTGGCGACCGGCTGGCTCCACGGGTCATGGCCAACAAAGTGATTGGCGTGGCTCAGCACCTCGTCGAGGTCGCCGAGCACAACGCCCGGCTGTACGGTTGCGGTTCCGTCCTCAAGACTGACAGCGATGATCGTGTCCATCGATGCCATATCCAGCACGATGCCCGGCGAGATACTCGTCGCGCCCCCCATGACGCCCGTCCCGCCACCGTACGGAATAACCGGCACGCGGGCGGCGGTGGCGGCACGCAGAATCTCCGCAACGTGTGTGGCTGATTGGGGGCGGACAACGGCGAGCGGGCGCGTCTGCTCCGGAATCTCCCAATGGCGGGCCGGTATAGCATCGCCTGCATAATCGTCAAGCGTCTTGGCGTCTGTCAGGACGTTGTCACGGCTGACAATCTGATTGATCTCGAGGAGGAAATCGTTGCTGGTCATCGGCGAATCAGGCGCTGACATGCAGGCCGGCATGGCGCAGCATCGACGCAAAGATTGGGATGCCATCCACACCGCCAAGATCCGCCTCACAGCACCGCTCCGGGTGGGGCATCATACCGAGCACGTTGCGGTTCTCATTGATGATGCCGGCAATGTTGCCGACCGCGCCGTTGGGGTTGGCATCCGGTGTGATGTCCCCGTCCGGCGTGGCGTATCGAAAGATGACGCGGCGTTCCTGTTCGAGTTGGTGGATGGTGTCCGGGTCCGCAAAATAGTTGCCATCGCCGTGCGATATGGGCACGCGGAGTATGTCCCCCTCCCTCGCCTGTGACGTGAATGGGCTGGCCGTGGTCTCAACACGCAGATTCGTCCATTGGCATCGGTATTGCAGATGGGCATTGCGGAGGAGGGCGCCGGGCAGCAGTTGCGCCTCGCACAGCACCTGAAAGCCGTTGCAGATGCCGATGACTGTCTTGCCGTCATCCGCCATGCGTCTGATTCCTTCCATCACCGGGGAGAACCGCGCGATGGCTCCCGGCCGCAGGTGGTCGCCGTGCGCAAATCCGCCAGGAAGGATGGCAAGGTCATATGCGGAGAGGTCGCTTTCCGTGTGCCACACGTAGTCCGTCTCCACGCCAAAGACATTGGCGAGAACATGATGGCAGTCAACATCACTCCATGTTCCCGGGAAAACGACAACGGCAGCCTTGCGGGACGTCATGCCTTGATTATGGCATACGCGGCGCTGCTATTCGGACAGGAGTTGTTGAACAGTATCCGCAACATCCTTGCCGTCCGCCCTGCCGCGCAGAATCGGCATGAGGGCGCCCATGACCCGGCCACGGTCCGCCATGCTCCGCGCTCCAATGTCTGCGATGACTTTCCGTGCCTCCGTCTCAATATCCGCGCGGGAAAGCTGCTCCGGGAGATAGGACTCCACAACGGCAAGCTCAGCTTCCTGATCCGCAAGATCACCCTCGCGTCCCGCCTTGCGGAACTCATCGATGGTTTCCTTGCGCTGCCGCGCCTCGCGAGCGAGCACGTCTGAGGCCTCTTTGTCATCAATCGTGGCATTCGGCCCTTTGGCGATGGCAGCATTCTGCAGGGCGCTCCGCATCATGCGGATGGCAGACAAACGAGGGCGATCACGGTCACGCATCGCCTGTCTCATGTCATCTTCGAGTTGTTCAACGATTGTGGGCATGACGTTTCACCTATTCGATGTGGAATAGTCTGTGTTTTTGTGACTGTAGCACACGCGGGCGTGTGTGGCGCATGACATTCATGGCAGTGCATCCGCCAGTCTTAGCACTTCGTCGATGACCTGCTCTGGGCTCAGGGTGTCCGTCGTGAGACTGTGGGCGTCCGCGGCGCGCTTGAGCGGCGAATCGGCCCGTTCAACATCACGGTGGTCCCGCTCGAGGAGGTCGGCGAGAACGCGCTCGAAATTGCTATCCTCACCCCGCGCAACCATCTCGGCATGACGTCGCTCCGCCCGAGCCTGCGGGGAGGCATCCAGATAGACCTTGAGCGGCGCATCCCATAGCACCACGGTGCCGATGTCGCGTCCCACCACCACTGCGCGCCCCTCTGCGCGTTCCGCCATCGCCCGCTGAATCGGCACAAGCACGCGCCGAACCCCAGGAATCGCCGCCACTCGGGATGCCGCGGTGGAGGCCTCCGGGGACCGAATCATGCCGCTCACGTCCTGGTCCTCAATGGTGACACGCATATCGTCAATGGTGATGCGCGCCTGCATGGCTCGCTCAGCGAGCGCCGCCTCGCTCCAGTCGGGCGTATCCGCCTGCAGCGCCAAGAGCCCCACGGCGCGATAGAGCAGGCCGGTATCGATGAATGTCCATCCCAGCCTCTGAGCAACGCCACGCCCCACGGTTGTTTTGCCGGACGCGACCGGCCCGTCAATGGCGATGGGCCCCCTAGCCGCCATGCTCATCCTCACGGCGTAAGATACTAGGAGCAACAATGAACTGGTTTGACATCCTCATCATGGTCATGGTGGCAGTTCCGGCGGCGCTCGGTCTGCGCGCCGGTTTGGTGCGTGCGGTAGCAGGGCTGGCCGCCATCGTGGCGGGAACGCTGCTGGCCACCTTCTTTTGGCGGCAGGCCGCTGATATTGTCGGCGTATTCGTCACGGATGACAACGTGGCCGCGCTGCTCGGACATATGCTCATCATGGTCGTTGTCATCATGGCAGGGTGGGCGGTGGCCATTCTAGCCAAGAGCCTGCTGACCATCCTCATGCTGGGATGGGTAGACAGGGTTGGGGGCGCCGTGTTGGGGGCGCTGCTGGGCATCACACTTGTTGTTGCGCTCATCTGGTCGCTGGAATCCTTTTCCACGTCGCCGCTGCAGGATGTTCTAGAAACGTCACTGCTGCGGCCTATTTTTGGCGCCCTTGTCCCCATTCTCCGTGCAATTTCAGGTGAGATTGACCTGTCATAGCGCCCTGCATCCTACATAATGGGGAGAGGGTTGGTAGGGCTGTACAATGCGCAACATGGATAACGGAACGGTCGAGAGCGGCGCGCAGCAAGGCGTGATGCAGATTCTCAATTCGTCGGTTCTTGTGCTGAACGGCAACTTTGAACCGTTGAATGTCACACGTGTCCGCCGTGCGCTGTTGCTGTTGCTCCGCGGCAAGGCGGAGATGATTGAGAACGGCCGCGGATACCTGCAGGCGGAGACGACGCGCCTTGAGGTGCCGTCCGTCATCCGGCTGTCCAGCTATGTTCGTCGTCCCATTCAGCCGCTGCGGCTCACCCGGCGTGACGTCTTTCTGCGGGACGGGAACATGTGCCAGTACTGCGGGAAAGCGTCCCGCGAGCTCACGCTCGATCACGTCCTCCCCCGCCACCGTGGCGGCCAGAACACCTGGGAGAATGTCGTAGCGGCCTGTGTGCGCTGCAATCATCGCAAGGCGGGGCGCACGCCGCGGGAGGCCGGCATGCATCTGCTGACAGAGCCGGCCGAACCCCGTCCCAACCCATACCACACGTTTTATCGGTTCCTGGGATCCCATGAGAGTTGGCGAAAGTTCGTGCCGGGGGCAAAGCCATGACGGCGAACGGCCACGAGCAGCCGCAAACATCCGATCAACGGCTCACACGCACAAACCAGAACCTCTGGAATGCGTTCATCGGCCACGCCCGCGCAAAGAGACTCTACAACGCATACGCCTCCAAGGCTGCGCTGGATGGCTACCCGGATGTGGCGGAGGCCTTTCTGCGTGCAGCCCGCGCCCCGGACGCCTTTCCCGTCAATGTCCTCTCCTCTGTGGCTGAGGTCCGTTCAACGCAAGAGAATCTCCGGTCCGTTGTTGACAGCCATACATATGACACGGAAACCCTGTATCCGCGCATGTTGGCGGAGGCGCAGGCCGAGGGTAGGAACGATGCCGTGGCCCGCATTCAGCAGGCGATGGAGCGTGATCTGAGCGACCTCGAGATATTTCGGAGCGCTCTCGCGAGCGCAGGGTGGGAAACAGCCCCCCTGACCGTGAATGAGACAGCAGCGTCCCCTGCGTCGTCCGATTTTGTCGACGATGAGATCGCACGCGCCACGCGGAACGTCAGCGCGGATCGGGAGCGCGTCAGTTCGCTAGGGCGGATCAGAGAGGTCATCTTCGGGATGCAGGACGGCCTGATCAGCACCGCCGTCCTCGTTTCGTCCGTGTATGGGGCCACCCAGGACAGCTTTGTCACGTTGATTGCCGGCCTTGCCGGCGGACTGGGCGGCGTTGTGTCCATGTCAACAGGCAGTTACCTGTCCTCGCAGGCAGAACGGGAGATCAAGCTGGCAGAGATCAGCAAGACCGCGGACGAATTTCATGGCGCGCGTTCGGATGCCCTCGCGCGCCTCGTTGTGCTCCTGCGCAATGAGGGCCTATCCGAGGAGGCCGCCGCGCTCGTCGCCGAAACCTTGGGGCAGAGTGAACCCGCCCTCCTGAATACCGTCATCGAAAAAGGACTCGGCCTGTCCGCTGATGTTGACACCGTCCCCTGGAAAGACGCCTTCGCCATGGGAACATCATTCTTCGTCGGCTCCGCCGTGCCGATCCTGCCATACCTGATCAGCACATTCGGCATGTGGTCCGGCGCTATGGCCGTGTGGATTTCATTCATCGCCACCGCTATTGCGCTCTTCCTGATGGGGGCCGGAAAGACGCGATTCACCCTGAGAAAGCCGATTATCTCCGGCCTGGAGATGCTCGGCATCGGCGTGGTATCCGCCGCGCTTGGCTACCTACTCGGCGTTCTGGTGCCGGCGCTGTTCAATATTGATGTCTGACGTGGCCGAATACCATTGCGCGAATGGCGGGATGGGTGGCTATAATGAGAGACCGAATGCTCACAAGAGACTCTGCACAGACACGGAAGATTCGTAAGGAGCGAGACAGGCATGGCCTACATCATCGCGGAGCCCTGCATCGACCTCAAGGACGCCTCATGCGTCGATGTGTGTCCCGTTGACTGCATCCACACCACTGACGACGACAACATGTACTACATCCACCCGGATGAGTGCATTGACTGCGCGGCCTGTGAGCCTGTTTGCCCGGTGACCGCCATTTTCGAGGAGAGCGAACTCCCTGAGGAGTGGAACGACTTTATTCGCATCAACCGCGAGTGGTTTGAGAATTAGTCGGCGCTTCCACGGCGGAGCAGCAGGAAATATTCCCGGTTCCCCTTCGGCCCGGTGAGTACTGATTCGCGGACACCGAGCACACGCAGCCCGTTCTCGATTGCCCAGAGCGCGACATCGCCGATCGCGCCCGCCCGCGCCGCTTGGGATTTGACCACGCCACCGCGCCCCACTTCCTGACGGCCCGCCTCGAATTGCGGTTTGACCAGCGCGAGGATGATGCCCCCCGGCCTGAGCACAGCGATGATGCTCGGCAGAACAAGACGGAGCGAGATGAACGAGACATCCGCCACAGCCAAGGAGATGGGCTCATCGATTTCAAGAGGATAGCGCGCGTTGCGACGCTCCATGACAACGACGCGGTCATCCTGCCGCAGGCTCCAGGCGAGCTGTCCGTAGCCGACGTCAACGGCATACACACGTGATGCCCCGCGCTGCAGCAGACAATCAGTAAAGCCGCCCGTTGATGCCCCAACGTCAAGGCAGGTCATACCGTCCGGGTTCAGGGCGAATGCATCAAGCGCGCCGTCGAGTTTCATCCCGCCGCGGCTCACATATGCGCCCCGTTCTTTCTTTTGGCGAGCCATTCCGTCCCTACAGTATCATTTGAGTTCAGCATGGACGGGAGGAATATGTCCGACACTCAGGTGGATGCTGCCGTGGGCGGCGTGGACGCTCAGGCATCGCAGCGCCTCCCGACGCTGTTCGCGCTGGTGCGCCTTGTCCGTCCAACACAGTGGACAAAGAACGGCCTGCTGTTCCTTGCCTTCGTCTTTTCACTGAATCTCCATTGGAGCTTTGATGACCCCGGCGCCGCATTCGCGCTCGTCCTGCAAGCGGGCGGCGCGGCCGTCATCTTTATCGGCCTGTCCGGCGCGACGTACATCATCAATGACATCATCGACGCGGACCGCGATAGAGCGCACCCAACGAAACGCGCGCGCCCCATCGCCGCCGGCCAGATTACGCCCACCGTGGGTATTGCCCTAGCCGGCCTCCTGCTGCTGGTCAGCCTCTCCGCCGCCTTTGCCATGAGCTGGTTGATGGGACTGATTGCGCTTGGATACGTCGGCCTGACCATCGCCTATTCGATGCTGCTCAAGAATGGAGTCATCATCGATGTGATGGCCGTTGCGGCCACATACCTCATCCGCGTCCTCGCGGGAGCGGTCGCCATCGATGTTCCGATCTCTCCATGGCTGTACGTGTGCGCCACGCTGGGCGCCCTCCTCATCGCGATTGGCAAGCGGCACGGTGAGGCAACGCTGATGCAGGAGGGTGCCCCTGATCACCGTGAGACACTTGATTCCTATTCCATTCCGCTCTTGAATCAGATGATAGCCATCGCCGCGCCCTCCGCATTGATGGCGTACGCGCTCTACACATTCACCGCGCCCAACCTGCCACAGCAGATGATGCTGACGATTCCGTTTGTTATCTATGGCGTCTTCCGGTACCTGCAGCTGCTGCGCCTCGGCAAACTAACCGGGGAACCCGAACGGCTGCTGATGCACGATAGGCCGATGATGATTGCCGTCCTGCTGTGGATGCTTGCCGTTGTTGCCATTCTGGTCATATTTCCGAGGCCACTGTGATGGCCCATGGAGACACGGGGCAGTTGTGAGGGCTGCGTTCGGGTGCGTATCATGCGATGGTGGGGGATAGGAGTCTCATGGCACCGTCGTCATATCGCATCAGCATCCGCACAGAGGATGAACAGCGCGGAAAAATCTCACAGCGTTGGGTGCGAGATGTTGTTCGGCACGTACTCGGCACGGAGCAGGCCGCGCACGGCGGCCGCGTTGAGGTGCTGATCGCCGGCGATGACACAATCACCGCCCTCAATGCTGAATTCATGGGACAAACCGCGCCCACAGACGTCATCTCCTTTCCGTCCGGCACTCATGATGCAGACGAGGATGACGATTGGCCGGATATGGCTGGCGAGCCGGGAAATGATCTCGGACAGATTGTCGTCTGCGCCCCACAAGTCGCTCGGCAGGGCGAGGCTGTGGGGATGACTCTGCGGGAAGAGGCGGCGCACGTTCTGGTTCATGCCACGCTGCACCTGCTTGGCCACGACCATGAGCTTGATGATGATGAGGAAACGATGCGGGCTAGGGAGGACGCGATTCTGATCGACATCATCGGCCGTCCCGCCCATGGCACGGAGCCGATGGTATTGAGTCATTCCTCCCCGTCCTCGCCCACCACCGCGCCCACCCGCCATTCCGCCGAGGCTGTTGTCGGGTGAGCGCCATGACCTCAGCGCCGCACAGCCCACATCAGGTCCTTTACCGCAAATGGCGTCCGCAGACGCTGGAGCAGGTTGTTGGCCAGGAGCATATTACGCGGACGCTCTTGAATGCGCTCGAGCGGGATAGGGTGGGGCATGCCTACCTGTTTACAGGGCCGCGCGGCACCGGCAAGACGAGCACGGCGCGCATCCTGGCCAAGGCCATCAATTGCGAGACGACGGGTGGGACGGGCGAGCCCTGCAACGAATGCGAGCCGTGCGTACAGATAACGGACGCGTCATTCCTTGATCTCACAGAGGTGGATGGCGCCTCAAATCGCGGCATTGATGAGATACGTGATCTGCGCGAGAAGGTGCGGTTCATGCCTGCGCGTGGCCGCAAGAAGGTGTACATCATCGATGAGGTGCACATGCTCACGGCAGCGGCGTTCAACGCCCTCCTCAAAACACTGGAGGAGCCGCCCGATCATGTTGTCTTCATGCTTGCGACCACGGAGCCGCATGCCGTCCCCCTGACCATCGCGTCACGGTGTCAGAGATTTGATTTCCAGCGTATTCCCGAGGAACGCGCCGCCTCCCTGCTCGGTGAGATTGCCCATGCAGAAGGGCTCGACATGGAGCCGGAGGCGCTCGCTGCGGTCGTCAAGGCATCCAGCGGCAGCCTGCGCGATGCCGAGAATCTGCTTGAGCAGCTCGCCCTGACGGCGGGCGCGAATGCGACGGCGGGAGATGCGAGGCGCCTGTTCGGCATCGCCGGATCAGGCCGCGCGCGTGGTTTGATCTCCGCCCTGCTGGGTGAGAAAGACCTTGCGGCCGCCTTGCGCGGCCTGTCCGCCCTGCACGCGGCGGGCGTGGATATGCGGCAGATCCATCGCGAATTGGGGAACGAACTCCGCACACTGATGCTCGTTCGCGCCGGCGCCGCCGAGGCGCTTGACCTTTCCAAGGACGAGATCGAGCCAACACGGGAGTTGGCGCAAACGATCGACCTGCCTGTCATACGGTATGCCTTGCAGCAGATTGCCTCCGTGTCCGTTCCAAGCGGCAGCCTGCCACTCCCTCTCGAGATGGCATTTGTTGATGTCGCGCTCAACGCAGAATCTGCCGGACGAGCAGCGGCGGAGCGAGTCCGGCCTGCTCAAACAGAGCAGCAGGACGCGGAGATGCGCCCCCCGCGAACGCGGCCGGCAGACCAACGCCCTGGCACACCCCCTAGTGAGGAGCGGCCCGCCCCAACCCGTACCCCTGCTACCGCAGACCGCGGCCCCCTCCCGCAGGAATCCACATCTGGTCCCACGGGGCCGGAGTTTCCTCGGCCGGATTCACGCCCATCACCCATGGTGGCGCAGCGTCAGCGTGGCGCGGAGCCGTTTGAGGCGCCGCCCGGCCCGCTAACGGTCGAGTTTCTGCGAGACAACTGGCGGCAGTTGGTGAACGGCCTGCGCGGCGTTGGCTCATCCGGCAATGTGGATGCCATTCTGCGCAGCGGCTCGCGGCCCCTTGCCGTCGAGAATGGCGACACGATCGTGATCGGTTTCAAGCATGATTTCCACAAGAGAAAGATCGATGATCCAAAGTACCGTCGCTTGGCGGAGCAGCGTTTCGCGCAGCTCCTCGGCAAGCACTACACACTTCGTTGCGAGATGATTGAGGAGGGAGGGGGCGGGGGACATCTCGTGCGGGCCGCGCAGGAGATGGGAGGCCGCATCGTCTCCGCCCATGATTCACATGACGACAGCGAGGACTAGCGAAAAGAGACACGCCGGAGGGCAATTCCATGGGGATGAATCGGAACATGATGCGTCAGATGCAGCAGCTCCAATCCAAGCTGGAGAAGGCGCAGAATGAGTTGGGCGAGATGACGGTTGAGGGCAGCGCAGGAGGAGGCGCGGTGACCGTGGTCATGGACGGCCACCAGACCATCCGCTCCGTCACCATCGCGCCGGAGGCCGTCGACCCGGACGATGTCGAGACGCTTGAAGACCTGGTGATGGGCGCTGTCAGTGATGCCAACAACAAGGCGAAGGATCTTGCATCCAGCCACCTTGGGTCGATTACCGGCGGCCTCGGTCTCCCGAATTTCTAACGAACGCCACACATGACATCCCACCCCGAGCAGCGAGGAGGACAGGCGGAAGCCGTGACGCGGCTGACGGACGAGTTCGCCCGCCTGCCCGGCATCGGGCCGCGCAGCGCGCAGCGGCTTGCCTATCATGTGATTCGCGCCCCCGGTGATCAGACACGAGAGCTGGCGCAGGCGTTGCTGAGTGTCATCGAATCCGTGACGTTCTGCTCCGTCTGCCAGGATGTGACACAGGATGATCCGTGTCCACGCTGTGTGCTCCCGGTGGAGGATCAGTCCGTCATCTGCGTCGTCGAGGAGCCGCTTGATGTTGTCGCCATCGAACGCAGCGGGGCATTCAAGGGGCGCTATCACGTGCTGCATGGAGTCCTCTCACCGATGGATGGCGTTACGACCGAGGACTTGCGTATTCGTGAACTCATTGAACGTGTCAGGGACGGCGCCGTCTCAGAGGTCATCATTGCCACGAACCCATCCACAGAGGGTGAGGTGACGGCGATGTATATCCAGAGCCTGATCACGCCGCTGGGCGCCCGCGTTACGCGCCTCGCCCGCGGGCTGCCGTCCGGCTCCGATCTTGAATTCGCAGACGCCGTCACGGTTGCTCGCGCCCTCGAGGGACGCCAGGAATTCTGAGGAGGGCGCATCTATGTCTGATGTCGTGTATGAGAAGAACGCGCGCGAGCACTACGCCGTTTTCACGCTCAACCGGCCTGATCGCCTGAACGCCATCGGCGGGCGCCTCATGGTGGAGCTGCTCGAATCTCTCGAGGACTTTAGGAATGACCCGGCTATGCGTGTCGGTATCCTCACCGGCGCGGGCAGGGCGTTCTGCGCCGGCGCGGATATGCGCGAAGGGGCTGATCGCGATGCAGCAACAAAGGCGTTGGCGTCCCGGCGTGACGCGGGCGAGATAACGCCTGAGCAGTTCACTGCGGAGTCGGCCGCCCTTGCGCCCTCCGCCCCCGTCAGGTTCGATCTGTTCTCCACGAATCCCAAGCCGTTTGTGGCGGCCATCAACGGCCTCGCGATGGGTGGCGGAATGCATTTTGTGATGGACTGCGATATTCGCATCGCGTCCTCGGAATCGTATCTTGGCCTGCCTGAGCCAAAGCGGGGCATCGCCGCGAGCTACGGCAGCCAGTATCTGGGCCGCATGATCGCGCCCGGTGAGGCGATGTTCTACCTGCTAACCGCAGAGAATATCCCCATCGATGAGGCGCATCGGATCGGTCTGGTGCATGAGGTTGTCGAACCGAACACACTCATGGACCGCGCCATGGAAATTGCACGGCTCATCGCGCAGAATGCCCCGCTCGCCGTCCGCGCCTCCAAATCCATGGCCCTCGTTCAGCGCCGCCATGATGAACAGGACGTGAAAGCGTATTCCGAGCCGATTACCGCTGAGGTCATGTCCTCTGACGATGTTATCGAGGGACGGCGCGCCTTCGTGGAAAAGCGTCCGCCGCGCTGGTCGGGCGCGTAGACGCCGGCGCGAACCGCACACGACAACATGACATCCGGACGGCCGCCCTCCACGCTACCGCGCTCGACTGTCTATCGGGCGGACGCCATCGTCCTGCGGCATAACGATCTGGGCGACGCGGATCGTGTCTTGACACTGCTCACGCTTGAGCATGGCAAGCTGCGCGCCACTGCTCGCGGGGCGCGCAAAATGAAGAGCAGGCTGGGCGGCCACCTAGAGCCGCTGATGCGGACCTCCGTACAGATTGCTCGCGGGAGAACGCTCGATATCATCACGCAGGCGCAGGCCGTTGAGGTGTTCCACACGGCCCGTGAGGACTTCATCACCCTCCTACATGGCCTGCACATGGCGGAACTGGCGGATGGATTCACGGCAGAACAGGAACCACAGCGGGAGCTCTTTATCCTGCTGCTTGAGTCGCTGCGCCGCCTCGATGCCGGGCACCGCCCCGATTCTCTGGCGCGAGCATTTGAACTCCAGGTTCTTGGCTGGGCAGGCTTTCAGCCTGTTCTCGACCGCTGTGTCTCATGCGGCGCCAACGCGGAGGATTCTCAGGGGCAGCAATCCTTCAGCGCGCAGTTTGGCGGGCTGCTCTGCTCGTCCTGCTCGCCATCACAGCGCCAATGGACGCGGCCGCTCCCTCCCGAGACAGCGCGCGCCATACGCGACCTGCAGCGTGATGGCCTGGATGGCGCGGCGTCACTTGGATCGGATCAGGAGCAGGCAGCGGGTCTTGAGGCGCTGCTGCGTTGGTATTTGAACTATATCCTGGAGGCCCCGCTGGATACGGCTGCGGTCCTGGACCGTGTGCGAGCGGCCTCCATGTCGCGTTAGTTCGCGGGCCCATCCCGCCGTCGGCGCTCGCCAATGACGATCGTGCCGTAGCTGAGCGATCTGATGGCACGGAAGATAATGACCTGCACGGGGATGAGCCCCACGAGCGCGACAAGCCCCAGGAGCTGCATCTGACCCAAAGAGGGGCCGTCAACAGGCGCTTCTGCGCCGCCTGCTGCCGCCGAGCAGCTGATGCCCAGCAGGATCAGGCCCGCCATCTGCATCATGCCGACAACCAACCTGAGCGCCTGCAGCCCCTTGATTCCCAGGTCTCTGCCACGCCACGGAATCAGGCGCTGACTGGGCGGCGGCTTAAGGCCGTTCTCCGTCTGGCAATCCGGGCATGTATAGATGGCGGCGGTGATGGGCGTGCCGCACATGTTGCAGCGGCCGGAGACGGCCTCCTGCCCGGTGATGACCACACGGCACGCGGGGCAGCGCGGCGTGATCTCATGCCCGCATGAGTTGCATGTCCAGGACCGTTTTTCTGTTGCCATCAGAATGGAATGGGGTGGAGCGGGCTCTAGCCGGCGGCGCCCGGCAGCTCCACCCACGTCTCGGTGGTCAGGGTTTGGGCGACAATCTTGCCGGATTCCTGCTGCGTGATTGTTCCCTCAACAATGGCAAAGCGGCTGCCCTTATTGACGACATTCGCCTGCGCAATCAGGACGCCGGGTTGACCGGGCCGGATGAAATTCAGCTTCATCTCGATTGTGGCATGGAGCTCATTCGGCGCGAGTAGGCTGTCAACGGCGTGGTGGATGCAGAAATCCATCAACGCCATAATAACGCCGCCCGCTACACGGGGGTTATCGTCTGCATGAAGGACGTGCTGGCCAACAGGCAGTGTGGCAATGGCCTTCCCGTCCGACTTCTCCGTCAGCTCCGCGCCCATCCACTCGGTGAGCCGTTCCTTCTGCGCAACACTTTCCGTCATATCTCCTCCACGCCTGGCACTGCTGTCTCATAAACCGACCCTTTGTCACGTATCATACGAGAGGTGGCCATGCGCGAACGAATTCAGAATGATCCAACCGTGCTCTTCCTGTGGGGACGCCGCGCCGCCGCCACGCTGATTGCCGCCCTCTTCCTCCCGATTCTCATCATCGCTGTCAACGTCTCCGCGCTGCAGTCGGCCATGGCCACGCCGGATGATCTCCTCACTGCGCTGGACGACGCGGATTTCTATGGCTATACGCATGACCATCTTATTCCAACCCTGCTCGATGAGTTCTTTGAGGAGGCCGACCATGCAGTTGTCCGCGCAGCGGAGCCCTGGAGCGAGGACATCGCGCAGTCCGCGAGGATTGCGTTTCCCCCTGAGGACATTCGTGAGGAGACCGAGATTCTGCTTAGGGCCGTCTGGCCGTATCTGAGCGGGGACGAAGACGAATTTGAGGTGACCATCCACCTCGCCCCAGTGGTGGGACGTTGGTTCGATGTCTTCTCCCAGCAGGTTGCGCGTGGAAATGACGATGTGTATGCGTCCCTGACCCACCTTGCGCAAGAACGGGTGGTGGATGAGGCCGTCGCCTATGGTTTGCCAGCGGACAGTCTGGACGCTATCGACGATGTTGCTGAGTCCCACATACCGCTCATTGCTCCCGGTGTTTGGCTGTTTCCCCAACTCGCGCAGGCCGTTGAGGATGGTGGCGCCTACTACATCGGCGAGACCGAGAACCCTGAAATTACCATCCCCATTGATGCTCGCGCTGACGAGATACGAGACGCAATCACTGGCTCCCTCAATGAGGTTGATCTAGGTGATGAGGTGGCACGCGCCGCCCTTGTGACTGAATTAGACGCGTCGATAGAGGGCGCAGCGCTTTTTGTGCCCAGCCTCGGAGACGTGGACGGGGAACTGGTGGCGGATTTCCTGCTGGATGCGATTCCCGCCGAGGAACTGAGGCGCGTGGAGATGCTGGTCATCAACGATGTTTCGCTCTACGCCGTCGGGCAGTCTGATGATCTTGTGCGGTCTGACGTTGAACTATCCATGGAGCAGGCCGCCGTGAACGCTTCCGATGCGGTCGCGTTGGAGGCGGGCAGGCGCTTTGCGGCGGCATTCAACAGCCTGATTGTGTGCCAGCCGGGAACTCCGCAGATTCAAACGTCCCTCCAAACCATCGGTGACATCCTGCCGCGGTGCAGGATTGACAGCGCGGTGGGGGACGTCTATCGGGACACTGTGCGTGCCTTCGCCGAGGAAATCGTGCGCGTGGAAACACGCCGGATCATTCCCTCAACTGTCGAGATACAGGCGGACACCATCGAGGGCTCGCTGGATGAAGACGTTGTGGCCGCGATTGAGCAGATACGCGAGGTCGTTACCCAGGGGATCATGGGTGATGCCGCAAACCTCACTGCGCAGGTGAGTGACGAGTTGTATGGGGACCCCGGCGAGCTGCGAGAGACCATCATCAGTGGGATTGTGATTTCGGAGCAGACCCTGGAGGGCAGCGTGGCGGACGGGGAAGAGCCGGCCATCCAGGCCATACGCACGTTTGCCTCGTTCAGCGCGCTTGCACAGTACGCCCTGTGGGCCGTGGCAGGCCTCGTTCTGCTCCTGCTGGCCTTTGTCGGCGGCCGAGGGTGGGAGGGCCGGCTGACGTGGGCATCCATCGTTCTCGGTGTCGGCGCGGTCCTCACCTGGCTCATTGCCGCGTCATCGATGGAGCTCATCATCCGCCCGGCGCTGGAGGGATGGTCAACTGCCCTCGTTGAGAGCTACACGGACAGCGCATCCACGGAACTGCTGCTGCGTGTAGAGACCTTTGTTGCATCCTTCTTGGAATCATTGTCGGAGAGGGTGCAATCACAGGCTATCCGTGTTGGCGTGATTGCCGCAGTTGTCCTGGTCATCGCTCGGCTGCTCGCGCCGGAGTCGGTGGGCCGCAGGCCGGGTGGCCGCTGACTGACGCGCGGCGGCGTACATGTTCGGTATGGGATAATAGGCACGTCATGCTGCAGGTTGGCGATACGGCCCCCGATTTTGAAGTTCCGCTCGGAACCGGAGAGCGTTTCAGGCTTTCAGAGCACCGCGGAAAGCGGATTGTCCTCTTCTTCTACCCACGCGCCTTCACACCGGGCTGCACAACCGAGGTGCAGGGCTTTGCCGGCGCGCATGATGAGATCATCGCAAAGAACGCGGTCGTCATTGGCATCAGCACGGACGGTGTTGAAAAGCTGGGACGCTTTGGCGAGGCCACAGGCGCCCCGTTCGCGCTCGGCAGTGACACGTCGAAAGAGATACGCCGCATGTTTGATGTGGAACGGCGCTACGGCCTCGGCACCTCCCGGGTAACGTATGTCATCGATGAAGAGGGCATCATTCGGAGTGTTCTGCATAACGAGATCACAATGGGTATGCATGTTGACAGTGCGCTCTCAACCCTCGAATCCCTTGAATAGATCCCGGGTCTGATTGACGGGCTCGCTCACGCGTGCTATCGTTTCCCCAGCGCGAACATTGGTTCGCTCTTAGGCGCGCGTTTGCATGAACGTCAGGGAGGCACGAGATGGTTGAAAAATTGAGGCAGCGGCAGCAGGACATCATGCGATTCATCGAGGATTTTCTGGACGAGAACGGCTATCCACCCACCGTCCGGGATATCCAGTATGGCTGCAATATCTCATCGACGAGCGTTGTGGACTACAACCTGAAGGGGCTGGTGCGTGGTGGCTTTCTACGCCGCTCCAAGGAGGTCTCACGCGGCATTGAGATTGTTGGTCGCAGTGAGCGGCGCATCAAGGTTCCCGTGCTGGCCGCCATCGCCGCCGGTCAGCCGCTGCCCGTGTTCCCGCAGGACGTTGCAACTGCCATCGAGGAGGACTCGGTCGAGGTGGATGCCGGAATGGTGGCGGACCGAGAGAAAATCTTCGCGCTCCGCGTCAAGGGTGATTCCATGATCGATGCGCTCATCCGGGACGGGGATATGGTTGTCCTCGAGGCTCAGGAGACGGCCCAGTCCGGCGACATGGTCGCGGCCTGGCTCGTCCAGGAGGAGGAGGCAACCCTCAAGCGGTTCTTCCCGGAGGGGGACCGCATCCGGCTGCAGCCGGAGAACTCCACCATGGAACCCATCTATGTTGACGCCCGCAACGTGCAGGTTCGCGGCCGCGTCGTCGGAGTGCTCCGCCGCTACGAGTAGAGAAAAGAGAGGGGCGCCCGTGCAGGGCGCCCCTCATGAACAGGAAAAAGCCTCGCACATATGCGAGGCTTTCTTGTGAAACCCGTGTCAGGAGACGAGTTGGGTTAGTCGGCGGACGGAACTCGGCGCTGACCCTGGAGATCCATTTCCTTGTCGCAGCAGGTGATTGCCGCGTCAGACGCCTTCGTTGCCAGCACCTGCGTGCCGCAAACCTCACACTCGTATCGCTTGCCCAACTGAATAGCCACTCTTGTTCCTCCCGTTTTGACTGTCCTGATAAGGGTAATGAAGCTCGTGCTACTTCTGCGCCATCGGCCCGCTGCAGCAGGTCAGAGCGCCGTCGCCGCCCTTGGTGACAACCACCTCAACGCCGCAGGTTCCGCACCCGTAACGCTTGCCCATTTCGTTCGTCATATCTGCAACTAGCCTCCCTCCCGTCCAGCCACTACATTTATTGGAATTCAGCGCTTCGGCAACCGTATAGGCCACTCCGCGCAAGAAGTATCATTATAAAGTCGCGACCCGAACCCGTCAATTGAATGCAGTGTGCCGAAGATGATGAATGGGCGTACTATGGCGGCATGGGCATGAAGGATGAACTGGTGGCCGCGTGGGCCTTTGTGGGCATCATGATTGTGATCAAGGTTGTCTTGGGCGCCATCATCTTTATCTACATGCCCATGCGGGAAACGGCGTCCCTCTACACGATGGTGCACCTCAGCGCTGTCTTTGGAATCATTCCGCTGCTGGCGTTGGCCGGCGGCGGTTTTCTCTTCTGGTGGAAGGTGATCCGTCTACGGCTGCGCCGCAGACGCCTGCTTGAATCAGAATGGGACGTTCATTCAGACGCCGCGCCCCACAGCACCGCTACCTAGCGCGCCGGCCCGGCCCCGTCCGTCACTCGCCGGACAGCACGAAACAGCTCGATGCCTTAACGACTGCCCACACAGGCGACTGCTCAGCCAGCCCAAGGTGGGTAATGGCGCTGCGCGTGACGTGGGAGACCAACGAGAAACCGCCCCCGCAATCAATTGCGACGTCATAGCCCGGCGCGCGCGATGTGATGGACGTGACCACCCCGGCAAAGACATTCCGTGCCGACAACCCCTGCGGCTCACTATTCGCAATTATGACGTCAGTCGATCGGATGCCGATGGTGACCTCATCATTGGCATGCGCATCGGCAAGCGGTGTCTGCACGGGGAGCGGCGGCACGCCCTGCGTCTCGCACGTCATCGTGCCATCCTCCGGGTGCAGCTCTGTGACGCGCAGGCGCAGGAGATTCTCCACACCGGCCAGCCGAGCGATGCGTGGCGCGGCGGGTTGACGCAGTGTCGTGAGCGCGTCACCCTCCGCAACGATGCGCCCATCGTCGATGACAAGGACACGGTCAGCCAAGGCAAGCGCCTCCTCCGCCTCATGCGTTACAAGGATGATCGGCACGCGCGACTCTGTGAGAATCTGCCGAATCTCTCGACGTACGGCACGCCGCAGATCGGCATCGAGGGCGGCGAACGGCTCATCAAGGAGCAAGACGCGTGGCTGTGGCGCTAGGGCGCGCGCCAGGGCGACGCGTTGCCGCTGTCCGCCGGACAGCTCCCATACCCGCCGGCTCTCGAGGCCGTCCAACCCAAGCGATCGAATGAGATCAGAGGCATGCTCCCGGGAATGAGCGTCATGAACGCCATACAGGATGTTGCCTGAAACGGTCAGGTGCGGGAATAGGCCGTATTCCTGGGGCATCAGGCCTACCCGGCGGTGGTGCGGCGGTGTCCAGAGCCCGGCAGCGTGGTCGAAAACTACCGTTCCATCCAGCTCGATGCGCCCCTCATCCGGCCGTACAAGCCCGGCGATGGAACGGAGCGTAAGGGACTTGCCGGCGCCGGATGGCCCGTAGAGCGCGGTGACTGTTCCGGCATCGACGTTCCATGCGACATCGAGCGAGAACGCGCCGATGCGGTGCCGTACCCATCCCCGCGCGCTCATTCGAGTCTCCCGGCCGGCACTGTTGCGCGGGCGGCGGCCAGCGCGAGAACGAGCAGGACGATGACGGAGGCGGCAACCAGGATGACGGCGAGGACGAGGGCTGCGCCAATATCGCTCTCCATTGCGCTCAGGATGGCGAGCGGCATGGTCTGTGTGCGCCCGGTGAGATTGCCGGCAAACATGATCGTCGCGCCGAACTCGGAGATGGCGCGTGCCCAGGACAGCGCCAGTCCGCCAATGATGGACGGCCACGTGAGGGGGACGGCGACTCGCCAAAAGGTGCTCCACGGCGAAATGCCAAGCGTCTGCGAGATCTCCTCCAACTCACGCGGCACCGCCTGGAATCCGAGCTTGACCGCCCGGATAAAGAACGGCGCGGAGACAAAAATCTGCGCCACGATCACGGCCGTCGTCGTAAACGGCAGCCGAATCGAGGCAGCCTCCAATGCGCCGCCCAGGATTCCCATCCGTCCGAATGCCATCAGCATCGCCAACCCGGCCACAACCGGTGGGAGGACCAAGGGGACATCAATCAAGACATCAAGCAGGCGCGCACGTGGGCCTGTCTGTCGTGAGAGCCAACGTGCAATCGGTATGCCTGCCCCAACCACAATCACCATGCTGATGAGGCTCGTAATCAGCGAGAGGCGCAGCGCGGACAGGGTGATGTCACTCGTCAGGCTGTCCCAGAGATTGTCGGACGAGACGGCGCGCATAAAGAGCGCGGCAAGAGGCAGGGCGATAAAGCCGACGTACACGAGCGTCAGGACACCGCCAACCGGCAGGCCCGCTGCGAACCGCCGCCCCATCATGGCGCCACCGGCGTGGACATGACCTCGCGTGATACTGCCAAGAATCCGTGGCGCTCCATGATTACCTGCCCGCCTGATGACAGGAGGAAATCCATGAACATCTGCGCTGCGTCCGTCTGTGAGGATTCGTGCAGGATGGCGCCCACGTAGGCGATGCCGCCCGCGGGCTGCGGCAGCTCAAGATAACGGAGATTGGCGGCGGCCGCATCGGACTCATAAACGAAACCGGCGTCCACCTCTCCCAGCTGCACCTTGGCGAGAACCGCTCGCACGTTGGTCTCCTCAGACACAATGTTGGCATAGACGGCATCCGCGAGACCCTCCGCGCCGCTCAATTCCGTCAACCCATCAATAATGGACCGCGCATAGCGACCTGCGGGAACATCCGGCAGCGCGATGACGATGCGCATCTCCGGCGCGGTGAGGTCGCCAACGGCCTGAATGTCATCCGCCGACTCCGAAACGGCAACCACCATCCTGTTGCTCGCAAATCGTTGGATTGACGACGTTCGCAGCAACGGGGCGAGAGCATCGATCTGGAGCGGGTCTGCGGACAGGAAAATGTCGGCCTGCGCCCCTTCCTCAATCTGCGCGCGCATTCGTGAGCTGGCCGCGAAATGCGTCTCAACGTTGACGCCGCCATTCCTCTCGCCAAACTCCGCCGCCACGTCCGTCATCGTGTCTGTCAGTGAGGACGCGGCAAAGACGCGCAGCGTGGCGGGCTCCGTGCCCCCCGCGCGGTCTGCAGCGCAGGCAGCCCCGCTGCCGACGGCAAGCGCAGAGACTGCCAGCACGAGCAGAACGAGAATATGTCGCGCGCGAATCGTCACAGCCCTCTCGCCCATTGTAGCCCCGCGCCGCCGCGTCAGGTATGATGACGCTATGTCGACTACCCTGCTTTCGTGGAATGTCAACGGCCTGCGCGCTGTTCATCGCAAGAACCTCTTCTTGCCGCTGTTGGAGGAGGCGTCGCCTGACATTCTCTGCCTGCAAGAAACGAAATCACAGCGCGATCAACTGACGAAAGACGTGCTTGAGATCGCCGGCTATCAGGTCCATTTTGCCTCTGCGGAGCGCAAGGGATACTCCGGCGTGGGAGTGTACACAAAGGCGGAGCCGCAGGACGTGTCCGTCACGTTTGGACCGGATACCAGATGGGATGATGAGGGCCGTGTCCTGCGCCTCGATTACGGCGAATTCATCCTCTACAACGTCTATTTCCCGAATGGGCGCTCATCCGCCGCCCGCCTCGCCTACAAGATGGAATTCTATGACGCATTCCTTGACCATATCGAGTCCGAGAGGCGGGCAGGGCGCAATATCATTTTCTGTGGTGATGTGAATACGGCGCATCGAGAGATTGACCTCGCGAGGCCCCGCGAGAACCAGAAGACCTCCGGGTTCCTGCCGGAGGAACGCGCGTGGATGGATAAACTCGTTGACTGCGGCTACGTTGACACGTTCCGCAGATTTGTCCCGGATGAAACCGGCCATTACTCCTATTGGGACACGATGACCCGCGCGCGAGAACGCAATGTTGGCTGGCGCATCGACTACTTTTTCGTCAATGAGGAGTTGATGGACCGCGTCGCAAACGCCTTCATTCTCCCTGACGTGATGGGCTCCGACCACTGTCCTGTGGGTCTTGAACTTTCCGTGGATGCGTAGCCCCCGCCGCACCAAGATCATCGCGACAATCGGTCCGGCCTCCTCCGATGAGGAGTCACTGCGGGAACTGATTGAGTCCGGCGTGAATGTTATCCGGCTCAATTTCTCGCACGGCACGCCGGATGACCACGAGGCCGTCGTCCAGCTCCTGCGCCGCATCACGTTGGAAATGGGCCGGCCGGTGGGTGTCATGCAGGACGTGCAGGGGCCGCGCCTGAGAACAGGCACGCTTGCGGACGGGGAGACTGTCACCCTGCGTGATGGCGATCCATTCATCCTTACCACGCAGGACTGGCCGAACGGTACGGCCGAGAAGGTGGCAGTTAATCACGCGCAGCTGCCTAGCGATGTTCGGCAGGGCGACAGACTCCTCCTTGCTGATGGCGCCCTCGAATTGGAGGTTGTCAGGGCCGATGAAACGGATATCTATACCGTCGTCATTCAGGGGGGCGAACTTGGTGAACGCAAGGGCATCAACGCGCCAACTGTCAATGTAAGTGTGACCTCCCCAACAGAGAAAGACCGTGAGGACATCGCCCACGGTGTTGCGCTGGGTGTGGATCACGTCGCGCTCTCTTTCGTGCGGACCCCCGACGATATTATGGCCACGCGCGCCATCCTCCGGTCATTGGGCGCGTCCCACACGTCGATCATCGCCAAGATTGAGCGTGCGGAGGCCCTCGAGAACCTTGAGGCGATTCTGGATGTCTCTGACGGCGTCATGCTGGCGCGTGGCGATCTTGGTGTCGACCTCGGTCCGGAGCGCGTGCCGATGATCCAGAAATCAGTGGTGCACCGTGCAGAGCGGCGGCGCGTTCCCGTCATTGTGGCGACGCAGATGCTTGAGTCCATGATCGCGAGCCGTCGCCCGACCCGCGCAGAAGCATCAGATGTGGCAAATGCGGTGCTGGAGGGAGTGGATGCCGTGATGCTGAGCGGTGAAACCTCCATCGGAGAATTCCCCGTCGAATCCGTCAGGACGATGGACCGTATCATCCGCGAGGTGGAAGGGAGTGATGAGTACCGAGGGGTTTTTCACCGCGCGGTGGCGGACAGCGTTGTGGACGGGCAGGACAGACAGATTGCACGAGCGGTGGTCGGCCTGCTTGCAGACCTTGATGCCGCCGCCCTCATCGTCTATTCGCCGGATGACCAGATGCCGCGGATGCTATCGTTAGAGCGTCCCACCGCGCCCGTCCTTGCGTTTACGGACAGCCGCGCGCTGTATCGGCGAATGACTCTCTGGCATACAATTCAACCGCAGTGGGGAACGCCGTATGGAGATACGGATGCCCTGATGGACTATATGCTGTCTGAGGCGCGTGAACGCGGATTCGTTCAAGAGGGGGATGAGGTTGTGGTGGCTCGGCTGGCGCCGCATGACATGGATGGCACGCCAAGCGTCATCTCCGTCCTGCGCATCCCCCGTGCGCCATTCGGGCGCGGCCGCTGACATGGTCGATGCACAATGATGACAAACCCCCAGAGCCGACTATCCTGACCCAGATGGACGTATCCGTTGACTAGCGATCAAGAACCACGGGCCGCGCAGGCCCACTTTGACGCGCGTCGTGCCAAGCTGCAGCGGCAGCGCGAACGCGGCATTGATCCGTATCCTCGCCGCGTAGACCGTTCTCACACGGCTGCGGAGTCGCGCGCCCTCCATGAGGCGGATGAGGCCGGTGAGCATACCGTCGCCGTTGTTGGGCGCATCATCACATTTCGCGGCATGGGGCGGCTGACCTTTGCCACCCTGCGGGACGGCAGCGGTGACATACAAGTCAGCTTCGTCCGAGACCGCTTTGACGCGGATGACTATACGGCCCTCAAGGACCTTGACCTGGGGGATTTCCTAGGTGTGACCGGGTCGCTGTATCGCACGCGGACGGGTGAGATTACCGTGCAAGCAGACACGTACACCGTCCTCGCAAAGGCGCTCCGCCCCCCGCCCGAGAAATGGCATGGACTGCGCAACGTTGAGCAGCGGTATCGACAGCGTTACCTGGACTTGATGGCGAACGATGAGGTGCGTGACATCTTTCGCCTGCGCGGTGTGGTTGTTTCCGCCATCCGCCGTTTCATGGAAGACCGGGGCTTTATTGAGGCGGAGACGCCGGTGCTCGTCCCGGTAGCCGCAGGGGCAATGGCCGCTCCATTCATTACCCGCCACAATGCGCTGGATCGCCAGCTGTTCCTCCGCATCGCCACGGAGCTGAACCTCAAGAAACTGCTCGTCGGCGGATTCGAGAGAGTATTCGAGATAGGCCGCATCTTCCGTAATGAGGGAATCGACGCCGCGCATAACCCGGAATTCACCACGATGGAATCCTATGAGGCGTATGCGTCTTATACGGATGTGATGGAAATGGTCGAATCTCTCGTTCATCACCTCGCCCTGCTCACGCATGGCACATCCTCCGTCACGTATGACGGGCAGGAGATTGATCTGGCGCCGCCATGGCGGCGGATCCCGCTCACCGATGCGGTTCGTGAATGGGCGGAGATTGACATCCTGAGCGAGGAGATGCGGAACGCGGACGTCCTGCGCGCCGCAATGCGCGCCCGCGGCCTGAATCCGGCGGAGGGCTCCTCATGGCCGCAGCTGGTGGACAAGCTGATCGGCGACCTCGTTGAGCCGCAACTCACGCAACCGACGTTCCTGCTGGACTACCCCATTGAGATGACACCGCTCGCCAAGGCCACGGAGCGGGACATGCGCCTTGTAGAGCGTTTTGAGGGCTTTATCGGTGGAATGGAGATTGCCAACTCATTCACTGAACTCAATGACCCGCTTGAGCAGGCAGAGCGGCTCCGCATGCAGGAGGCAAATCGGGAACAATTCCGCGATGAGGATTTTGATCGGCTGGACGAGGATTTCATCACCGCGGTGGAGCATGGCATGCCCCCCGCCGGAGGGCTCGGGCTTGGAATCGATCGGCTCGTGATGATCCTCACAGATCAAACGACGATCCGAGAGGTTGTCCTGTTCCCGCAACTCCGCACGTTGGAGTGATTACCCCCCTAGGGTTAGAGGCGTTCTGGTTGCAGGGGGGCGTATGCTGCCCCCGTGTGAATAGCGATACGATTTAGCACATGACATCACGGCTGTTCCTGATCGCTGCTGTCGCCTTGCTCGTGGCCGCGTCGACTGTGTGCCAAAGCGGTGAGGGTGAAGGCGAAGGAGGGCAGGGCGCCCCCACGCCTCAGGCATCGCCCATCCCGGGCGAGGAGTCACCACAGTATGGCGGTGTCCTCACGCTCGCCAACCGCGGCGACCCACCCGCGGCATTTGACACGATGCGGACGTCCAGCATCGCCCTTCATCACGTTGCGGGCGCGCTCTTTGGCGCAGGCAATCTGGTGCAGCGGTGCCGCGGGAATATGTACCTTGCCTGCCCGTCCCTCGCATCGAGTTGGATCGCTCATCCGGGGTTCAGACAGTGGGAATTCACGATCCGACGCGATGTGGAGTGGCATGACGGCGAGCCATTCACGGCGGAAGACGCCAGGTTCTGGTTCGAACTCGCCGCGAACGGCTGGGAGGTTGACGGCGCCTACACTCGCGCGCCGGCCTATTTCCGTGGCGAACTCGGCCATATTGAATCCGTCGAGGTTCTTGAGTTCAACCGCCTGCTCATCACCCTTGCGGAGCCGAACCCACACTATCTCTCCGTTCTGGCGAACCCACGCCTCCGCATCGCCCATCCCAAGCACATCCTTGAGCCGCTGTTTGACGCAGGCGACTATAGCGTCGCCCCCTTGGAAACGGGCGCTGTCGGAACGGGCCCCTTTCGGTTCGAGCGATATGAGCGCGGCAGCCTGATCCGTGTTGTGCGCAATGAGAACTACTGGGAACGCAGCGCGGCCGGCGACCTCCCATATCTGGACGGAATCGACTACGTGATCATGCCGAATGCGACGGCGATGGACGCAGCGTTCCGCACGGGCCGCATCGATGGCGGCGCGCGCGGGGAGGGGCACTATCTCACGCAGGAGCGCAAGGCGGCTATCGATGAACAGTTGGGGCCAGGTGAGGCATTCTATGGCGAGATGCAGGGTGGTATGTTCCGCCTGGGATTTAACGTGCTGCGCGAGGGACCGTGGCAGGATCCGGATGTGCGGCAGGCAATCTCGCTGTGGATCGACCGCGAGGCGGCCATTCCCACCGTCTTGGGCGGGTTCGGCTATATCTCCCCCACGTTCAGCCCCGCAAACCCCTTTACGTCGGCCGATTTCACCACATGGCAGCGGTTCAACGCCGGCGAGCTGGAGGAACGCCGCGCCGAGGCGCAGTCGCTTATGGCAGAGGCGGGCCATGCAGACGGCTTTGAGATGGACTACCTGTGCCGCGCCCGCCTGACTGCTCGCTGCGAATTCCTGCATAATCAGCTGGCCGGGCTTGGCATCGATTTGCAGATTCAGCTGGTGGATGAGGCGGAATGGAATCGAGGCCGCGTCAGCCTCGATTATGATTCACAGCCCGGCTCCAATTTCACGTCGCCGATACCGGAGGGCACGGAGGCGGCGTATGGCGTGTACAGTCGTTTCCCGGACGCGTACGCGAAGCATGAGGACGCGCGCGTGACGGAGATGTATGAGGCGCTCCGCGCTGCGCGGACGCATCGGCAACGTGTGACGGCCTGGCGCGAATTGGAGAGATACGTGGTGCGCGATCAAACCTATGTTGTGCCCATTGCAGGTTCCGTGCAGGTGGTGCCGTATCGAACCTACGTCAAGGGGCTGGTCATACCGCCGGAGGACGGCCACACGAATACGGATTTCGCAACAGTTTGGCTTGACCGCTAGCTAGCGGCAAGCGTGTCTGAGCCGGCTACTCGGCAAAGAAATCTGCAACGGCCGCAGAGAATCCGGGCAGAACATCCCCTCCGTCCAGCGTGGCGTCCTCACCAAGCTCCACCACCGGTTCCGTCGGGTGATAGACTTGCACGCTTCCCCGGTCCGGCCACACAACCCACACGAGCCTGACACCGCGCCGCAGCCACATCTCTGCCTTGTCATTCACGGCGTGCCCTGGATCATTGGGCGAGACAACCTCAACGACTACGTCTGGAATGAGATCTGAATAACCAGGTGTTTTGACATCGGGCGGCATCCGATCCGGAGAATAGAAGGCGACATCGGGCGCGCGCACGGTGTCCGGACCGCGTTCGACCCATATACCGGGGTCGCCGGCGAATACTCTGCCCGCGCGGCTCTTCCGGATGAATTGACCGAGAAGGAATGAAATGTTTGCAATGATTTCAGCATGGTCAAGTCCTGGTGGCATGGTCTCGCAGAATACCCCCCTGATGAGTTCGCCATCGATGCCCTCAGCATGCAGCCGGAGCAGGTCATCCGCTGTCATCAGTTCGGGCTTTACTCGCTGCTTCGCGTGTGTGGCAGTCATGTGCGTTTCCTCTGCGTTGCCTTAAATCCACCGCCATTGTATATGACACCGTAGAAAGAGGGCGTGATCAGCAAGACTTGACGGATGCGCACATGTGATCAACGATCCGATCGCCATGCAGGCGCCGAACACATATCTCAACCCCTTTGCGTCGGACGGCGCCCCAACGCCGGAATGGGAATCCTCTGATCGCTCCGCAGCCCTCTATCGCGGCGATGCATTGGAATTGCTGCGGCACATCCCTGATGATTCTATCGATTGTGTCTGGACAGACCCGCCGTACATGCTCTCGAATGACGGAATCACCTGCGTTGGCGGCCGCATGGTCAGCGTCAACAAAGGCGAGTGGGACCGGAGCCAGGGCCTCGAGAACGACCACGAATTCAATCTGACGTGGACGGGGGAGGTCTATCGGGTCCTCAAGCCGACCGGCACGTTGTGGGTGTCCGGGACGCTGCACGTGTATCCCAGCGTGAGCATGGCCCTGCTGACGAATGGCTTTCGGCTGCTGAATGACATCGTTTGGGAGAAGACAAACCCGCCGCCCAATCTAGGACGCCGCACGTTCACCCACTCCACGGAGATTGTTCTGTGGGCGAGTAAGGCCGCCAAGGGCAGCAAGCACCGCTACACGTTCAACTATGACGAGATGCGCGCCGAGAATGGCGGCAAACAGATGCAGACCGTCTGGCGGTTTGGGGCCGCAGGGCGTGCCGAGAAACGGCACGGCAAGCACCCCACACAGAAACCGGTCGCGCTGATTGAACGCTGCCTGCGTGCCAGCACGAATCAGGGAGATGTCGTCCTTGATCCTTTCGCCGGGTCTGGCAGCACAGGCGTGGCGGCTTTGAGCTTGGGCCGTGCGTTCATCGGGATGGAGGCCGCCGAAGAATTCGTAGAGATTGCGGCGCGCCGCCTCGATGACATCGTACCCCCCCCCCCCCCCCCCCCCCCCCGGATTTTGCGCCGGGGGCCAATGGATACGACGGCGGCCGGACATTCGTTTCACGCCTGTTGGAACGGCCTGTGCGAGAGTATGGGGAGCAGTGAGCCGTGTCTCCGGGGAATACAGGAACCGGCGAGGTTATGGAAAAGATGGTCTTGCCGGCTCTCGAGAGAGGCCTCTACAAGGTCGCGCGCAAGAAATTGGCGGGCACGCGATTTGGCCTGCACAGACATTACGTTGACATATGCGCGGAGGACACAAAAGGGAGACTCCACCTAGTCTCACTGAAATGGCAGCAGGTGCCCGGCACTGCAGAGCAAAAGATACCGTTTGAGGTCATCTCGCTCATCGACCTCCTCCTCAGAGATGAAGGCTACTTCAAGGCGCATCTGGTTCTGGGGGGCGACGGCTGGTCATATAAGGATTTCTACGTCGGTGGGGGCCTCCGCCCATTCATTCCGAACACGGAACGCGTCAACATCACCACGCTGGACGCATTCGTCGGCGCCGCAAATCAGGGCCTGCTGTAGACGGAGTCATGGCTACAGAAGAATCAGGCGGAGACTGCCCAACTCACCATGGGCAACACAATGCAGAAGCGAGACTGCCGCTGGATGGCTTCATGCGGAAACTGCATGAGAATCAGTCCGGTGTGGGGCGACACAAGTGTCCGTACTGCGCGTTCGAAGATGGCTATAGGGAGGCCATGAGAGACATCAACGGGTGGGTGAGTGAGAGGCTCAAAGGCCCGCTGTCATTCTGAGCGCAGCGAAGAATCCAGAGAATGACAGCCCCATTACCCTCACACCCGCCCCTTTCCCCTCAATCTCACGACGGCGGGAATCCCTCAGAGCAATGCAACTGGAGTATCATTCCGCGCGTGATTCTATACTTTGGGCGCCGAAAGTATAAGTCGCGGAGGCGAATCCAACTCGAGTTTGATTGCGGGTTTGGCCGGGCGCCCGGATGGATACCCGCTTTCGCGGGTATGAGGGGAAGAAAGTAGGTATGAGAGGGAGAGAGCGAGGGTGTGCGGGGAACGTGGGTACGTGGGAAGAAAGCGGGTGTGCGGGGAAAGTGGGTGTGAGAAAACTAGTCTGTCATTCTGAGCGCAGCGAAGAATCCCTCGACGCGCCCAATTGGGGAGGTGCATGGGCACAGTAACCTCGCCGTGTCCACCTGCTTGCGGGATTCTTCGGCTCCGCGCTAGCGCGCTCCGCTCGGAATGACACGAGGAGAGGCGCGGGCGAGTGTGAGGGGAAGAAGGCGCCCTGCCGCTTACATGAACTCCTCGATGCGCTCTATGTTGCGCGGTTGGTCCACCTCGTTGCCCTTTTGAATGCCCGCGTAGTAGGCGAACAGCTGCAGCGGCAGAGCCGTCAGTAGGGGCAGCAAGGCGTGGGGCGTATCCTCCGGCACATAGATCGGGTGGTCAACGATCGCGGAGAGCTCCTCATCGCCCTCCGTGAGGATGGCTGCCACCACCCCGCCCTTGTCCTTGACTAGGCGGATTGCCAGGGACATGCGCCCATACTCCGGTCCCTGCGGCGCTATGGCGAACGTGGGCGTCTCATCCCCGTTCACGAGCGCGATGGGCCCATGCGTCAACTCTGACCCCGGAAAGACCTGCGCATGGATATACGCCAACTGGATGAGTTTCCATGCCCCCTCCGCCGCAACCGGATACTGCTGACCGTGCGCCACAAAGAGCGCGTCCCGCCGCGTTGAATAGCGCGTCGCGAGCGCTGAGGGCAATGACGGGGCCTCCAGGATGTGGTTGGCATATCCCGATAACTTGCTGAGGTTGTTGAGTCGATCCGGCACAGACGCCGCGCCATCCGTCTCACGAACGATGGCAAGATGCATCGCTATCAGGTACAGCGTCAGCACCGCCGACGTGAATGATTTCGTGGATGCCATCCCAACCTCACGACCGCACCGCAGCGAGACGACTGCATCTGCGACCATGGCGCCTGTTGATTCCTCATCGTTTGTGACGATGATGGTTGGGCAGCCGTATTCGCCCGCCAGGGTCATCGCTCCCAGGGTATCCAGCGTCGTGCCCGATGCCGTGACGGCGATGAACAGCGTCTTTGGCCCCAGCTCAAAGTCTCCGAAGACGATCTCGGAACCGACGTCGGTCTGGCAGGGCAGGTCTGTCAACTCCTCGATGTAGAGACGGCCGGCGTCCGCTGCGTGCAGGGATGAACTTGAACCGGTGAGCACAACCCGCTCCACGGTCTGCAAAGCGTCGCGAATATGATCAAGCTCGCCCATGCTGAGCGAGGGAACATCAAAATCGACTCGGCCACGCAGCGCATCCGTCCAGGCCTGTGGCTGTTCCGTGATCTCCTTGATCATGAACGTCATGTGGCCGCCCCGCTCAGCGGCGAGTGGGTCGTCGGAGGGGGATATTGATCGCTTGGCGATGGACACGCCGGCCATGAGAGTCTTGAAGTCCACACCGCGCGGTGTCACAGTCGCCATCTCGCCGGCGGCGAGAAAGGCGATTCTGTCCGCCGTGCCAATCAGCGGGGTCGCCTCGCTCGCCACGAACGCCTCATTGTGGCCCCACCCGACAACGAGCGGGCTCGCATAGCCGCTGCGGGCGGCCACAATGGTCTCCGGCTCCTCCGCCCGCGCAGCAACGACGGCAAGGGTTCCTCGCGTCCGTGCCATGGCGGCTCGGACGGCGTCCTCCAGGGTTGCATCGGGGCCTGCGATGAGCAGCTCCTCCTCAATCAGGTGTGGGATGACCTCCGCGTCGGTTGTTGAGAGAAAGCGATGACCGCGCGCGCGCAGCTCCATCTTCAGTTCAACGTGGTTTTCGACAATGCCGTTGTCCACAACGGCAAGCAGTCCATGGCAGTCAAGGTGGGGCTGGGCATTCTCGCTTGTCACAGCGCCGTGCGTACCCCAACGCGCGTGCCCAAGACCGATGTGGCCGAGTGGCGGCTCCTCAGACAGCGCGCTCTCAAGCACAGTGAAGCGGCCAATGGTCTTGACTGAATTGAAATAGCCGTCCGGGTCTCGCACGGCGACACCGACGCTGTCGTAATGTTGATCTGCCAC
The DNA here is from genome assembly GCA_965214725.1 of Dehalococcoidia bacterium. Taxonomy (GTDB): domain Bacteria; phylum Chloroflexota; class Dehalococcoidia; order UBA6926; family UBA6926; genus VXMO01. Next base: position 1,567,753 of record OZ243973.1, read on the forward strand.
CTGTGACAGCGCCTGCAGGAGAACCGGCACGGATTCCCGAACACCGACGTAGCTAACAATGGCGCCCATAAAACTCCCTCACTGCTCTACACGCATGTCCTCGTGGGGTGTCGTGCGCGCGTTGTCCCCATAGTAGCCGCGCATGTGCTCAGGCAACAGTCCCGCAATCGCGTGCATCATCTCATGCACGGCGCGCTCAGAACGCTCGCCCGCCCGTGTTCCATCCCTCTCCTGCGCCCTGTCCACGTTGGGAAAATGGATGGGCTTTCCGATCCGCGCCGTGACACGTGGGCGTCGAGTCATGAAAAGGGGGTTGTGTCCCAAGCCGACGAATCCCTCGATTGCGACGGGTAGAACCGACGCGCCCGTTGTAACCGCGAGGAAACCGGCGCCTGGCCGCGCCCGTCTGAGCTGCCCGTCCCGGCTGCGGCTCCCCTCCGGGAACATGCCGATGGCGCCGCCGGCGCTCAGCAGATTCTGCGCCGCCGCCAACCCCTCGCGGTCAATGGTGTCACGGGCGAGAGGAATGAGGCCCCACGTTCGCACCAGCCATCGGGTGAGCGGGTTGCCGCCCGTCACGAGATCTCTCTTCGCGAGGAATCGCACTTGCCACGGCATGATGACGCCAATCAGGGCAGGGTCCATGTTATGCGTGTGATTGACAACAACAATCACCGGCCCGGTCGACGGGATATTCTCCCGCCCGTGAACCGTCACGCGCGCGCCGATACGAAACGCCCCCGCTGCTGCCGCATGCAGGAGCCGTGACAGGAGTGACTGCCTTTTCATCACGCAACTATAGTAGAGTCTGCGGTGAATATCTGTGGCATTTGGTCTTGCGCCCCTGCGCGTTCTCGCGTTCACCGCTAGAATGGTAAGCGAATTCCTATGCCGGACAACATTCTGATAGCGGTCGCGTGGCCGTACGCAAACGGGCCTCTCCACCTCGGGCACATCGCGGGTGCGTATCTGCCCGCGGATATTTTTGCCCGTTTTCATCGGATGCAGGGCAACAACGTGCTCATGGTGTCCGGCTCGGACGCGCATGGCACCCCCATCACCCTCCGTGCCGAACGGGAGGGTGTGTCCCCGCGGGAGGTCCATGACCGCTATCACCAAGGATTCATGGAGTCCTGGCAAGGACTCGGTATCTCATGGGACCTCTACACGACCACGGAAACGGAGAATCATTTCCGCATAGCGCAGGATTTCTTTACACGTTTCCACGAAAAAGGCCTGCTCTATGAGACGGCAAGCGAGGTGCCATACAGCCCGACGCAGAATCGCTACCTGCCTGATCGCTACATCAACGGCACCTGTCCGAACTGTGGCTTTGAGAGCGCACGCGGCGATCAGTGTGATGGCTGCGGCCGCACGCTGGACCCCCGTGAACTCATCAACCCGCGCAGCTCTCTGGATGGCGGCACACCTGAGTTCCGCACGCGTTCCCACTTCATGATGAAATTCTCAGAGTATGAGCAGCCGCTGAAGGACTGGCTGACAGAAAAGACGCAGTGGCGCCCGCAGGTGCTCAATTTTACGAATGGGTTTCTCTCTCAGGGCCTGAAAGACCGCGCCTATACGCGCGACCTTGATTGGGGCGTGCCCGTCCCGCTGGATGGGTGGGAGGATAGGCGCATCTATGTCTGGTTTGAGGCCGTGATCGGCTACCTCTCTGCCTCTGTGGAGTGGGCGGCCAACGTCAATGGAGACCCGGAGGCGTGGCGCGCTTGGTGGGGGCCGGGCGCAAGGCCCTATTACTTCATCGGCAAGGACAATATCACGTTCCACACCATTATCTGGCCCGCCATGCTGATGGCATACGGTGAGGGACTCGCCCTCCCTGAGGACGTTCCCGCCAATGAGTTCCTCAACCTGGAGGGCTATCAGCTCTCAACCAGCCGCAACTGGGCAGTCTGGGTGCCCGAATACCTGGCCACGTATGATCCGGATGCCCTCCGCTATGTCCTCTCCGCAAATATGCCGGAGACATCTGATTCTGAGTTCACGTGGCCTGACTATATCCGCCGGGTCAACAATGAGCTTGTTGGCACTTACGGCAACCTTGTTCATCGGACTTTGACGTTTCTCCAACGGTTCTCGGACGGCGTCGTCCCGGACGCCCAGCCGGATGAGGCGGGCGCACGACTGCTGGAGAATGTTGACGCGGCGCTCAAGCAGGCCGCCGTCGAGATTGCTGCCTGTCGTTTCCGTGCCGGCTTAGGGGTGGCGATGAGCCTCGCTCAGGAGGGAAACCGCTATCTGGATGATCGAGCGCCATGGCGCACCATCCGAGAGGATCGCGATGAAACAGCGCGGACGCTGGTCACAATCCTCGGGGTGATTGCCGGCCTCAAGACCCTCTTTGCCCCCTACCTGCCGTTCAGCTCTCAACGCCTGCATGAGATGCTCGGTCTGACGGGTACTGCACAGGATGGTGGATGGAGAGTCGTTCAGCCTACAGCCGGAACGCAACTGCCACCGCCGCAGGCGCTTTTTGCCAAGCTAGATGAGGAGACTGTGCTCGCGCGGGAGATGGCGGCCTTGGCGGCGGACACAGACAATGAAGACGCGATACAGGAATAAACGGACCGATACATGGCAGTGACACATACAACAAAAGCAACCCCACCCTCATTCCTGGAATTCATTGATCCGGACATGGCGGATGTTGAACGCCGCCTCCGTGCAATCGGCGAAGATGACTTCCCGTGGTTGGATGAGCTGCTCCGATATATACTGGCCACGCCCGGCAAGCGCGCCCGCCCCGCGGTTACGCTCCTCGCCGGACACCTATTCACGTTCAACTCGGATGTCCACATCTCCATGGCCGTCGCCGTTGAACTCCTCCACACAGCCTCTTTGGTGCATGACGATTCTGTGGACAAGGCGGCGCTGCGGCGCGGCACGGCGACAATCAACGCCCGCTACGGTGATCAAGTCGCCCTGCTATTGGGCGACTATCTCTTTGCGAGCTCGGCGGAGATGGTCTGCGCCACCAACAATGTCCGGGTCATCACTCTGTTCTCACGCACGTTGAGGCTGCTGGCCGATGGCGAACTCCGCGAGATACAGCAGGCATTCGACTGGACGGGCGGTGAGGACGAGTACTGGGCGCGGGTGGAACGCAAGACGGCGTCCCTCTTCACAACCGCCGCCGTCTCCGGCGCAGTGCTGGGCGGGGCAACCGAGGATGAGATTGATGCGGTGACGGAATACGGCATGAGCCTCGGCACGGCATTTCAGGTTGTCGATGACATCCTTGATCTTCAGGGCGATGCGGCGGAGGTCGGCAAGCCAATCGGCTCGGATCTCCGGGGCGGCATCCTGACATTGCCCGCGCTCCTTTACCTGAAGGACCACCCCGATCTGAATGACACCGGGCCATTCGCGCGCTTGCGTGACGAACGAGCTGCGATGGCTGAAAGCGATCTGGAGTCCTGCGTTGACGAGGCTATTAGCCTCATCCGAGCTTCAGACGCGGTGGACGCGGCCTACGCCGTCGCGAATACGCTCGCTGTGCGTGCACGTACAGCCCTCGGCAAGATCAACAGGCCGGACAATCCCGCTATGCAGTCCCTCACGGACATCATCGATTTCGTCGTCAAACGCCACTCATAGTAAGCCCGTGACGCAAGAATCCGTGCACCCAGGCGCTATCATCCACGGGGACAACCTAGAATATCTGCGCGCGATGCCGCATGGCCTTATAGACCTCATCTACATCGATCCGCCATTTAACACGGGAAGGACGCAGTCACGTACGTCGATCCGGACTGTACGCGATGATACGGCCGGCGACCGCATTGGGTTCAAAGGGCAGAAATATCGGACAGTCACTGTGGGCGAGTCCGAATTCCAAGACACTTTCGATGATTATCTCGGTTTTCTTGAGCCGCGCCTGCGTGAGGCCCGTCGCGTCCTGAAATCTAACGGCTCATTCTTCCTGCATGTCGACTACCGTGAGGCCCATTACTGCAAGGTGCTGCTCGACGAGATTTTTGGGCGGGATTCATTCATCAACGAGATCGTGTGGGCATACGACTACGGCGCGCGGTCAAAATCCCGGTGGTCGGCCAAGCATGACACCATCCTCTGGTATGCGAATGATCCGTCGGATTACACATTCAACTATGAGGAAATGGACAGGATTCCGTACATGGCGCCGGGCCTGGTCGGCAAGGAAAAGGCTGCTCGCGGCAAGACACCAACGGATGTCTGGTGGCACACCATCGTTCCCACAGCTGGCAAGGAAAAGACCGGTTACCCCACGCAGAAACCACTCGGCATCCTTGAGCGCATCATCAAGGTGCACTCAAATTCCGGCGACCTCGTCCTGGATTTCTTTGCGGGCAGCGGCACGACGGGCGAGGCGGCCGCAAAGCATGGGCGCCATTTTATCCTCGTGGACAACAACCCGGAGGCCATCCGCGTCATGGCAGAACGCTTAGCGGGCTATGAGCCGAGCCTTGAAGGATGCGATGGCGCTTGCACGGATCCGTGAGGACGTGGCCACCCAAACGGCACGGGGCTAGTCCGCGCCTGCCACTGCGATGCTGAACTCGCCGCGGGGCGCCTGAAAATGCGCGGCTGCCTCTGACAGCGACCCGCGAAAGATCTCCTCGTGCAGCTTGGTCATCTCCCGCCCGATAACCGCCTGCCGGTCACCGAGAGTCTCCACCATCGCCTCCAGCGTCGCAGTGAGCCGGTAGGGTGATTCATATACCACAATCGGCCATTCAAGCGTGGATACGCTTTCGAGCAGGCGGCGGCGCGGTCCTGCGCGGCGCGGCAGGAATCCGAGGAAGGTGAATGCGTCCGCCGGCATCCCCGCAACGGACAGCAGCGACGCGATCGCTGTCGGGCCCGGAATGGGTGTCACCGTATGCCCGGCCTCAGCCGCCGCTTGAACGAGCTGCCGGCCCGGATCGCTGATGAGCGGGGTGCCCGCCTCACTCACAAGGGCAATCTCTTTGCCGTCACCAAGCTCTTTGAGCAGCTGCGGAATACGGCGCTTTACGTTGGCATCAAAGAGGCTGACCATGTGACTGTGGAGGCCGTGCCGCGTGAGCAGTTTGCGGGTTGTCCGGGTATCCTCTGCCGCGATGATGTCAACCTCGCCGAGAATACGCAGCGCGCGGGCGGACAGATCCTCAAGGTTGCCGATGGGGGTCGCAACCACATACAGCGTGCCGCCAGCGCGGTCCGGCTCCGCCATCATTCGGATGATTCAGCCTCGTCGCGCTCCTCCGGAGGGGTCTGCAGGAGCCAGCTGTTGATGTTGTGGCTTGCATGGGCATCAGGGCTAGTAAAGCCCTTCTCCGCAAGCAGTTCTCCCACCACACGGTTGTAGGCATAGAAATCCTGCGTGATTCGCTCATTCTCCTCTTCGGACTCGACAACGCGGTGCATCTCTTGGTATGTCGGCAGACCCCGTGAGCGTCCATCGGCATACAGCCTTTCATGTCTGTCATTCGTCATGCGGTGCGAGGCGTAGTAGTCCATATATTCGACATCATTCTCAACGCCAAACTTGAAGAAGATTGTCCATCCCTTATTGACGAAACCACCCTGCTCCCGCGCCGTGACGGATTCAGGCGGGATGGTGAGTTCCCAATGGGCATATCCCTTTTCGAATTCACGAACAACGTCCTCAATCGTCATGGCCACATCCTCCGACGACCGCTCACAGACGAGCGGGCGCGCACACATATCAGCATAGCGCAGCGCCTAGCGTTGACGCGGATCGAGAAAGTCACGGACGCCGTCTCCGATGAGAGCGACGCAGAAGACGAGCCCGGTGAGGGCAAGCCCCGGAAAGATGGTCAGCCAAGGAGCGGCCTCCATGTATCCCTCTGACCCCTCTTGCAGCATCCGGCCCCATGACGGGTCCGGCGGCGGCACACCCAATCCCAGGAAACTCAACGCCGCCTCCGTCAAAACTGCCCCCTCCATGAAACCTGTGGCATGGATGATAACGGGCGCGATGGAGTTGGGGAGCAGATGGCGGACGACGATCCGAATCGGGCTGCCTCCCAGGGACTGCGCCGCCATTACATAGGGTTCCGCCTTAACGACCAGCGCCTGCGCTCGCGCGATGCGCGCCACCTGCGGCACGAATGCCACAACAATGCCGATGATGACGCTGGTTACGGACGGCTCTAGAACGACGACGAGCAGCAAGGCCATCAACAGGTGCGGGAATGCCATCATGGCGTCGATGAATCGCTGAATGACCAGATCCGCGACACCGGATGCGTAGGCGGACACCATCCCGATTGTCGTGCCGATCAGTGTTCCGACAAGGACGGAGACGATTCCGACAAGCAATGAGACTCGCGCGCCGTGCAGCACGCGGCTGAACACGTCCCTGCCAAAACGGTCGGTTCCGAAAAGGTGATCGGCTGAGGGGGCGAGCAGCGCATTCGCCTCGTTGTGCGCGAGGGGATCAAAAGGCGCAAGCTGCTCGGCGAGGATGGCGGCCGCGCCCATTGCGGCGAGGGCAAGGATGGCGGCCAGGCTGAGTGGATGCCGCCGTACTGACCGGGCGATCCTATTCACGGTAGGTGATTCGTGGGTCAAGGACGGCATACAGCACGTCAATGACCAGATTGACGGTGAGCATGATAAAGACGAACAGCATCGCATACGTCTGGACAACGGGGTAATCGCGATTGGAGACGGCATCGACAATGCCACGCCCGATGCCCGGCAGCCCGAAGATTGTTTCCATGACAACAGCCCCGCCCAGCAGCGCCCCCACCTGTATCCCTGCCACACTCAGCACGGGAATGAGCGCATTGCGGAGCGCATGCCGAACAAGCACGATCCTCTCGGACAAACCCTTGCTGCGCGCCGTGCGGATAAAGTCCTGCCCCAGCGCGTCCAGCATCCCGGCCCGCGTCATTCGTGTCAGGTACGCCGCATAACCCCACGCAAGAATGACGACGGGCAATAGCATCAGCTGTATATGCCGTAGTGGGTTCTGCCAGATATGGTCGTAGAGGACGGGTGGAGACCACTGGAAGATGAGAACCATTCCGAGCAGTGCGGCAAGTGCGAGGAAAAAGGCGGGGACGGCCTGCCCGCCAATGGCGAAGAACCGAACAAGGAGATCGATCCAACGCCCCTGCCGGACTGCGCCGGCAATCCCAAGCGGAATCGCCGCCGCCGCAGCCAGCGCCATCGTGTAGACCGCGAGCTGCGCCGTTACCGGCAGCTGCTGGGCAACCAACGACGAAATCGGCGTGCGGCTGACGAATGACCGCCCGCCGAAATCGCCCGTTGCCATGCTCCACAGCCATGAGCCGTACTGAACAAGAAGTGGCCTATCTAGGCCAAGCTCCATCCGCACCCGCTCAACCTGCAGCGGATCATGAGCTACCTCGCCGGAGCCGCCCAGCACGACATCGACAACATCCCCGGGCAGCACACGAAGGATGGCGAATATCACGAGCGACGCAATGAGGAGCGTCGGTACGAACAAGGCGAGGCGGAGGCCGATGTAACGGAGCATGAAAACAATCTAGAGCAAATGGGCCGCCGCCGCGCCCGCCGTTGCCGTCAGGAGCACAACCAGCCACGGAGGAGCCTTCCAGAATGCGAGCAGTGCAAATGCCGCCACGGCCACAGCAAAATCAACAGGCATCTCGATTGCGCTGATCCAGAGTGGATCGTAGAGCGCCGCCAGCAATAGACCAACAACCGCCGCGTTCACGCCCATCAATGCCTGCCGAGCACGCGCCACGCCGCGGAGCCGCTCCCAGAATGACAGGGCGCTCGGGACGAGCAGGAATGAGGGTGCATAGATCGCCGCCAACGCCAGCAGCCCACCGCCCCATGCAGGCGTGAGACCATCCATCGACGCGCCAAGGAATGCTGAGAACGTGAATAGGGGACCCGGCACAGCTTGAGCGGCGCCGTATCCGGCAAGGAACTCGCTGCTCGTTACCCATCCGGGCGGCACGACTTCCGCCTCAATGAGCGGGAGAACAACATGCCCGCCGCCAAAGACCAGCGCACCGGTTCGATAGAAACTGTCCACAACATCGATTGCCAGGCTCTCTGTGAGGCTGCTCGCCACCGGCAGGGCGAACAGCAGACCGCAGAACAGCAGGAGCAATAGCAGGGCGGAGCGTTTGCTGCCTGTTGAGATGCTTTCGGCGTTAGAGGGACGCTCCGGCGCTCGGAGTATGAACAGCCCGAGCACAGCCCCGCCCGCAATCACCGCCAACTGTGCAGCAATGCCTCCCGTTGTAAGCGCGACCGCAGCGGCGATGACGGCAATGGTGATGCGCGTTCGGTCAGGTGTCAGGGTTCGCCCCATGCCCCAGAGCGCGAATGCCACAACAGCCACGGCGACAATCTTGAGTCCATGCAGCCATGACGCGCCCGCCTGCGCCCCCAACTCATTCACACCGTATGCGAACAGGATGAGCGCAATGGCGGAGGGCAGCGTAAAGCCCAACCATGCCGCGAAACCACCCACAAGTCCGCCCCGCTTGATCCCAACAGCCATGCCCAACTGACTGCTGGCCGGACCCGGCAGGAACTGGCACAGGGCGATAAGCTCAGCGAATGTGCCCTCGTCAAGCCATTTGCGGCGGACAACGTATTCCTCACGGAAATAGCCAATGTGCGCAACCGGCCCGCCAAAGGATGTCAGGCCCAGGCGTGTGGCAACAAAGAGGATCTCCCAGAAGCGCGGCATGCTTGATACGATACTCCAGTTGGATTCGCGGAATGTTTCTATACTTTTCCGTCCAAAAGTATCATTGCAGCCCTCGAATGATACTGGAGTTGGATTCGCGGGGCGTTTCTATACTTTTGGGCCCAAAAGTATCATTGCAGCCCTTGAACGATACTGGAGTTGGATTCGCGGGGCGTTTCTATACTTTTCGGCCCAAAAGTATCATTGCAGCCCTCGAACGATACTGGAGTTGGATTTCCGGGGGAGTCTAATCGCTCTGATCCTCAATCAGCGTGATGAGTTCACCCACCGCGTACAGGTTGGGGCGCGTCCCGGTGACACGCTGCGCGATACCAGCATGAATGAGCCGGCCAAGCACGCGCCGCGCTCCGGCATCCGTCATCCCCAGGAACTCCGCGGCAGCGGGGGCGGTCATGACAAGGCGCGCACACATCTCATCGAGCAGGCGCAGGCCATTGGCGGACTCCCCGCGAGACCGCAGAAGCGTGCGCCACGACTCCTGAATCTCGCGCAGGCGGCGGATCCGTCCGGTCATATCGTTCGCCTCATGTTCAACGCCCGCTAGGAAATACTGCATCCACCGCTCATAATCCCCCGTTACGCTCACGTTCAACAGTTCGTCATAGTAACGTTGGCGGTCGCGCTCAAAGTATGCGCTCATGTGCAGCAGCGGTTGGGCGAGCAAACCACTCTCCTGCAGAAAGAGCGTGATGAGGAGCCGGCCGATACGGCCGTTCCCGTCCCGAAATGGGTGTATCGCCTCGAACTGATAATGCGCGAGGGCGCACCGGATCAAGGGCGGCATCTGCCCATCCCGCTGATTCGTGAACTCCTCAAGCTGCTGAAACAGATCGCGCACGTAGTGTGGCGGGGGTGGAACGAACCGCGCTCGCGTGATGGGAGAGCCGGGCGGGCCGATGTAGACCTGCGTATCACGGAACGCGCCGGGGCGTGTCTCTTGGCCGCGCACGTCCGCCATGAGGACGGAATGCAGTTCAAGAACGAGGCGATAGGAGATGGGCAGCCGCTCCAGCAGCGCGAAACCGTGGTCGACGGCATCAACGTAATTCATAACCTCACGCACATCACCGTGTGGGCGGTTTGGCGGCCCCGCCTCCGCGGAGACCACGTCTGACAGCGACGCAACGGTGCCTTCAATGCGGGAGGACAAGACGGCCTCACGGCGGATGAGCGGCCGGATCAGGATATGCGCGTTCGGAATCGTCTCGCCGACGCCAGCCAGCACGCCGACGGCGCGTGACGCCGCATCCAGCAGCGCAATAGTCGTCGCCCCGAGCGGCAAGGTCTCCGAGAGATGATCTGGCACAAATGCGGTGGCGCCGCTCTCTGTGGGGACGAGCGTGCCAACCGGACTGCGTGAGAGCCTTTCCATACTTTTCTGCCCCTGAGTTGGATAAGTCTCTCTATCCTATACTATTTTGCCCAAAAGTATAGTTCGATGCCGTGATCCATACTCCAGTTGGATTCCCGGCCGTGCCGGCGAATGTGAGCTGTGCCCCGCTCAGAAGGAATCCTGGCGGAAAGAGGGTGCGCCGTTAGACGAGGACCTTGGCCTCCGAGAGTTCCCGGATGTCCGCCTCCGTCAGTCCGAGCAAATCACGCAGCACATAGTCATTGTGCTGGCCCAGCGCCGGCGCGCCCATGCGAATTTCGCCCGGTGTCTCCTGCAGTTGCGCGCCATATGAGGCGTGTCGTATATTCCCCCATACGGCATCAACATGCGGCACGTTGACGATGTACTCCCGTGCGTTCATGGCAGGATCGTAATACACCTCTTCGGTTGTCTGGGCGGCGGTGGCCGGCACGCCCTGCTTTTGCAGTGTCAGCATCACCTGGCGCGGTGTCAGCGTTCGCGTCCATTCCGCGATGTTGTCGTCGAGCGCCTCCCGGTTCGCGAGCCGGGACTCCAAGGTCGCGAACCGTGCATCCTGCGTCCAGGCGGGAGGATCCTGATTGGGCGGCGTCATGCCGCGCACGAGCCCCTGCCATTCCTCCTCCGTCTGGCAGGCGATGACGCACCAGCGGTCATCCCCCAGGCACGGATACGCATCGTGCGGGGCGGCGTATTCCCGGCGGTTGCCGGTCGGCTCCTGGTTGATGCCGTTGACCACGTAATCGAGCAGCGGCACGCCCAGCGCGTTGGCCTGTGCCTCAACCTGGGAAACCTCGATGTATTGACCCTGCCCCGTCTTGAGCTTGTGATAGAGCGCCGCCTGCAGCATGTACCCGGAGAGCCCGCCCACAAAGAAATCCGCATAATACACGCCACAGCGCATGGAGGGCGGCGATTCTGGGTGTCCCCACAGATAGGTAACACCGGAGGCTGTCTGTGCCTGCAGTCCGAAGAGGACGTGCGACGCGAACGGGCCCGTGCTGCCCCACCCCGGCATGCTCATGTAGACAATGTCCGGTTTCATGGCGCGGACGCCCTCATAATCCAGACCCCAACGCGAGAGGGCGCCGGCGGCGTAATTTTCAACCATGGCATCGCTCGTCGCCGCCAGCTTGCGTACGATGTCCTGCCCCTCCTCAAAGTGCAGATCCACCGTGATGCTCAGCTTGTTGCGGTTCAGTTCCGGGTGCATGGGTAGAAGGCCTGTGATGCGTGACGCGGGGTCAAACAGCGACGATTCAATCTTGATGACTTCCGCCCCGAAATCCGCAAGCTGCCGCGTTCCGTATGGGCCCACCCAGATACGAGTCAAATCTGTGACGCGCATCCCCTCCATCGGCATGCGTCCGTTGCCGGGGTGTGCCATGACCGGCGTGTTCGCCGCAGCTGGCGCGGCATCCTGCGCCTCGGCGAGAACCTCATCTGTGTGTTCGCCAAACAGTGGGGCAGGGCGTCTGAGCGACCACGGCGTCTCACTGAGGCGGCCCGTCGGCCCCGGCAGCTGATAGTCGCCCAGAACGGGATGCGTCACGTTCTGGAAATAGTCCCGGAAGAGGAGGTGCGGGTTCTTGGCGAGATCGGCAGGCGAGCTGACGGGCGCGGCGGGAATGCGCCGATCCTGCGCCTCCTGCACCGCCTCTGCCACGGTTTTGGTCAAGAAGAACTCATTGGCGATCTCATTGATGAAATCCTTGTTCTCCTGCCGGAGAGTCAGGTCTCTGAACATCTCGTTAGAGATGATCTCGTTGCCGGTCCACTGCGCAAATGACATGAACTGGCTGGGTTGGATGGGAGAGAACCCGATCCAACCATCCGAGCACTCAAAGACGCCGGTTCCACCACCACCCCCGACGCCGGGACGAGCCCCCACGGTGCCGTTGTAGCCAAACTGCGCAACAATGAAAAGCAGATTTGCAGTCGCCTCCATCATGGATACGTCCACACGCTGTCCACGTCCGGAATGCTCACGCGCAAAGAGCGCATTCATGATGCCGAGACTGGCGTGGGTGCCGGCGACGGAATACCCGAGGAATCCCGGCGACATAACGGGCCGCTTGTCCGGATCACCTTGCAGCATCATCAAACCGCCCATCGCCTCGGCGTGCATGTCCGTGCCCCTGTAGGAGGAATACGGCCCCGTCTGCCCGAACGGCGTGACGGAGCAGAGGATCAGGCCGGGGTTCTCCTCTCGCAGGCTATCAAACCCAAGCCCAATCTCATCAAGATAGCCTGGCGCGTTGGTTTCAAGGATGACATCGAATGTGCGGGCGAGCCGGCGGATCGCAGTGACCCCCTCCTCTGTCGTGATGTCCACAGCGGCGCTGCGTTTATTCGCGTGGAATGAATGGAAAACGAGGCTGCGCTCCACGCCCGCCTCACCGTTGGCATAGGGTGGCATGTGCCGGCTTGCGTCGCCACCCGGCCCCTCGATGAGGGTGACATCCGCGCCGAAATCGGCAAGCAGCTTTGAGGCGTACATGGACGGCATCCCGCCAAGGTCCAGGACGCGCAGGCCTGCCAGCGCCCCCGCGTTATTTCCGTTTTCACCAGTCATTGAGCCTCCCCCTCTCTATGACGACGACGACAATCAGACAGTTTGGCGGCGCGTCCGGAACGCGCTCCCCTCAAACTATCCTAGCAGTGCGTCGCGGGAAAGCGTGCGGCTAGCCCGGCTGCTCCCCCTCCTCGACGTTGGCATTCTTGAGGAACATGCTGACCAGATCAATGGGGATTGGGAAGATGACCGTTGAGTTCTTGTCGACTGAGATCTCGGAGAGGGTCTGCAGATAGCGAAGCTGCAGCGTCATCGGCTCAGCCGCCATCACCTCCGCCGCCTCGCGCAGCCGCTGACTCGCTTGGAACTCACCGTCCGCCGCAATGACCTTTGCGCGCCGATCACGTTCCGCCTCCGCCTGCGCGGCCATCGCGCGCTGCATCTGCGCCGGCAGCTCAACGTCCTTGACCTCAACGTTGGAGACCTTGATACCCCACGGGCTGGTTTCCTGATCGATGATCGTCCGAAGCTCCTCATTGACCGCCTCTCGCTGTGAGAGCAGATCATCAAGGTCTGTCTGCCCCATGACGGAGCGGAGCGTCGTCTGTGAGATCTGTGATGTGGCCCGCGTGTAGTCGGCGATGCGGACGACGGCCGAGTTCGGCTCCACAACACGGAAATAGACGACGGCATTCACGCGGATGGTCACGTTGTCGCGGGTGATGGCCTCCTGGGATGGCACATCAAGCGTGATGACGCGCAGATCAACCTTGACCATCTGATCAACGAACGGGAGTAGGACGAAGAGGCCGGGCCCTTTCGCGCCGGTCAGCCGCCCGAGCCGAAAGATGACGCCACGCTCAAACTCCGCGACAACGCGGATCTGGAACGGCAGCAGCGGGATGAGAAAGATGAATCCCAGCCCGATGAGGACGGCGCTGATGACGCTGGCAAGAATGCCGCTAGGCGGCTCTTGCCGAATATCATCCGGCAGCGGCGGCGGCTGGTCGTGTGCCATTGGCGTGTGTCCTCTCCGTTTCCCAGATGGTCTGGTGATTGCGAATCTCCGCTATGTTCTAAGCAGCAATCAAGACGCCGGGTCGAGAATGAATCTCGCCCCTTCATTCCGCAGCATTTCGAAGGGCTGGGCGTATTTTACGCCGATCCCCAAGCAAACGTTCGGGATCTTGATGCGTCTCGTTGTTGTGGCGGGTACTTCGTGGGTAATGACAGTGTGGCTACCCGCAAGTGCCTGTGCCACCAAATAATAGTCTGCTAGCTGAAAGAAATCGTTGATTGCTCCCTGATTATAGTTCTGGCTTGTGACCCATGCGCTGACTTGGGCGAGAGCGGGCAAAAGCGCAGCATCAGGTGGTAGGAAGAAACCGCCGCCCCTGTTTTCTGCCCACTCTGCAAGTTCATCATTGCCGGCCTTGAGTTCGTCACCCACTTTTTCGATGCTGTAGACGACGCCATCATGGTTCTTTCGGATGAGCCATTCCCAGAAAGCGGGGCAGAAATCGAACCCATAGTGCAAATTCTTTGCTCTGATGAATGCATCCGAATCAATGAGATAACTCATTCAGACGGTCACCCCCAAGTTGACGGCCAGTTTCTCGAACGAAGAATGCTGGCTGATGCCGAGCAACCTGAATGCCTCAGTGAAGGATGTTCGGCCCTCCAACGCGCTGACAACTACAGCACGGGAAAGCCTCGTGCTGACACGCGCTCCTACGTTGCGGATTTGGTCCCCGCCGCTAGTCCTCGTACGAGCAGAGGCCCTGGCGTACTCAACGGAATATGCAGACCGAAATTCCCCCCAAGATATGCCGCCGGATTCGAAAATCTGGCCGAGGACGACCAGGGTACTAACCTTGAAGAGTATTGCTAACCGCTGAGCCTCCTGTACAAGGTCGGCCTTCGGGTTGAATGCATCCCTCACCACGTCCGCAGGCACCAAAAACTCCGCCGCGACCTTATTGCACCACTTTTCGGTCTCGACATTTGTCGTCGTAAGCATATGTGCGTTGGACACACCCGATTCGCCGAGCCATAGATGAGCCAGCTCGTGTGCAAAAGTGAACATTTGCGCCGCCTTCGCGTCCCTGCCGTTGACGAAAACGAGTGGCGCTAGAGTGTCAACAAGGGCGAAACCGCGAAACTCGGAGACATTGAGCTTCCTATGGGAATTACTGCCGACAATCCCGCTGACCATCACCAGAATTCCTGCTTTATCCGCGGACTCTATGAGCTTGCGCAAGGCCTCCTCCCAAGAACCGGCCTTCTGGCGCTCTTCGAGCACTAATCCGAGAAGAGCCCGTATGCTGGTGGCTGCATGCGTTGGATCGTCAGAGATGTCCATGCTGCCCAAGAATTCAAGCGGTGGCGCTCCGGCAGTGAGAGCCTCTTCCCGATACCAGTCCTGTCGCTGAATACAGAGATAAATCGTATCTAACAGCTCCGGGGACGGACTGTTTATTGTGCCATCTCCAACCGCCCTAAAGTCCCGGACAGGCAACCCCTCAATGGGGGGTGTGTCCAGAAACAGATAGCCTATAGGCGCGTGAGTGGTGCGCGCGAAACTCTCCAACTGCTTGAATGTTGGCAAACCGTCTCCGGACTCCCATGCCTGGAGCTTCGGAAATTGGCGCAGCAAATCCTCGCGGCTCCTGCCCGACCGGGCAGCTGCCCAGCGAAGCAACTCCGGCCTGACCTGAGCCCTCAAAGCCCCCTTGACCACTAATCCGGCTCCCCATATCCGCTGTCGGCTGATTAAGCATACCTATTCTAACCGTGAGCCTACATGAGCGACTCAATGGGGGCAATTCGTCCCCCCCCCCCCCCCCCCCCCCCCCACGCACCATCACGTTAGCGCGCCCACTTCTTGCAGTTTGTTGATCTCCTCGTCTGTTAGGTTGAGGAGGCCGCGCAGGATGCGGTCATTGTGTTGGCCGAGCGTGGGGGATGGCATGCGAGAGCCGGCGGGTGTCTCGGACAAGCGCACCGTGACGCCCGGCTGTTGCAATACACCCCAATCCGGGTGATTCAGCGTGTGGATATAGCCGCGCTCGCGCAGGTGCGGGTCCCAATACAAACCCTCACCGGTTAGCACGGCCGTGGCGGGCACGCCTGCGCGCTGCAGCAGGTGCATGACCTGGCGCGGTGTCTGTACCCGTGTCCACTCAGACAGTGTGCTGTTCAGGGCGTCCTCGTCCGCCTTGCGTCCGGCCTCCGTTGCGTATTCGGGAGCTTGCCCCCATGCCGGGCTGCCCATGGCCTCTACCAGCGCCTGCCACTCCTCATCTGTCCGGCATGCAATGGCGCACCACTCATCGTGCCCCTTCGCAGGAAAGACGCCATACGGCGCATGGGTGGGGTGGCGGTTGCCGACAGGCTCACCCGGCCGACCGTTCAGTTTATGGTCCATGAACGCCATGCCCATGGTATTGCCGATGGCCTCGACCTGCGCCAACTCGATGTACTGCCCGCGCCCCGTCTCCGCCTTGTGGTAGAGAGCCGCAAGGGCGGAGAGCGTCGTGAGGCCCGCGACCAGGAAATCAGGGTAATCGAACTTGGCGCGGGCATTCGGCTCAGACTCCGGGTGTCCCCACGTATAACTGAGGCCGGACACGGAGACGAGGCTGAATCCGAATGCGACATGATCCCGCAGCGGCCCGATGCTGCCCCAACCCGGCATGCTGATCTGAATGATGTCCGGGTTGACCTTCGTGAGCTCCTCGTATCCGAGGCCGAACCGATCGATGATGCCGAGCGCGAAATTGTCGATGACAAGGTCAGAGACGGCGGCGATGCGTTTGGCGATATCGCGCGCCTCATCATGGTGCAGGTCAAGCGTGATGCTGTGCTTGTTGCGGTTCAGATCAGCAATGAATGGCATCGTGCCCTGTCGGTTGTTGGTGTCGAAGAGCGACGACTCTACTCGAATGACCTCTGCGCCATAATCCGCGAGCTGCCGCGTCGCGTACGGCCCCGCCCAGATGCGCGTAAAGTCAAGAACCCGTATGCCCTCAAGCGGCAAGACCGGATCCCCGGCGCTCTCCTGCTGAGGCGCGGCGGGTGGCGTGTGGGTGTCGGCGGCGCGGTCAGCATGTTCATCAAGCATCGGGGCGCGCCGCGGCTCTGGGATGGGCGCCTCAGACATGCGGAATGGCGGGCCGGGGAGCGGATATTCGCCGATCTCAGGGTGGTTGACCGTCCTAAAATAGTCACGCGCGGCGAACTGCGGATTGTCCGCAAAATCCCCCGGCCGGTTGAGGGGCGCTGCGGCGAGGCGTCGTTTCTGTGCCTCCTCGACGAATTCCGCCACGGTGAACTGCTCGATGAACGGCCTCGCAAGAGAGTCGATAAAGAGCATGTTCTCGCCCTGCCGGTTCATGAGCGGGTACCAGAACTCGTCCTGCAGGGCAGGCTCTCCCATCCAGTCAAAGAACACCTTTGCCTGCGGCGCGAGCAGCACCGCGAGGCCGACCCAGCCGTCTTTGCAGCGGTAGATGTTGTAGGGGGCAAGGTTGCCGACTGCGCCGATGCGCTGGCCGATCTCTGACGTGGCGGAGTAACGGATGATCTGGTAGAAGATGTTGGAGAGCACCTCCTGCATGGACACCTCAACGTGCTGGCCGCGGCCGCTCCGACGGCGTGCCATTAGCGCATAGAAGACGCCATGAGCGGCGTGGACGTTGGCCAGGATGTACGCCTGATCGAGGGGCGCAGCGGCCGGCGCGCGCTCATCGTCGCCCTGAATCGTCATCAGCCCGCTCATGCCGATGGCATGCAGGTCTGTCGCCGTGTACTCGCTGTACGGACCGGACTCGCCGAACGGTGTCACGAGGACGGTTATCAAGCGCGGGTTGGCCTCACGCAGGGCGGTGTAGGAGGGCGCGCTGCGCGTCGATGCGCCGGATTCGGCGCTGTCCAGCAGCACATCAGCTGACCGCGCAAGGTCCGCCAACCTGACTTGCCCGCTCTCCGTTGCAAGATCGATGACGATGCTCGACTTGTTGGAGTTGTACGCCAGCCAACGCAGACTGCGGTCCGGCCCGGGTTGATCATCCGCAAAGGGTGGCATGGACCGCACAGGATCGCCGCCCGGCGGCTCGATCTTGATGACGTCCGCTCCGAGGTCGGCCAACAGCCGCCCCGCGTATTGGCCGGCAAGCCCGGAGAGGTCAAGCACGCGGATCCCTGCCAATACGGACTGCGATGCAGCATCATGTGTCGTCATGGCTCCCCCTTTTTCGATGCGCCCACTGTCATCAAGCGTACTCGGTGATGGGCTGTGCGAGAATCCATAGGCTGACCATTGTGTAGCCCACCATCAGGATCAGCATGGCGCGTTGACTACTCAGTGCGGCCTCACGCGTCCCGAAATGCCGCAGCGCCGTGATATGCGCGAGAAAGACGGCGATGACGTGTCCGATGACTATCGCGACCAGCGCCAGTATCCATACAAACTGCGCGTCGATGATGGCGATGTTGACGTAATAACGGGACGTGCCGAAGAAGTCCATGCCGACTCCAAACGGGTCTGAGGCGTGCGGAATCAGCACCTGCCCTTGAATAAGCAGATAGGAGAAGAAATGGGCGAGGTGATATGCGAATGCGATGGGCACAAGCGAAAAGGCAAAGGCGCGCGCGACACCCATCGTGCTGCGTGTCTCCGCCGTCTCGCCTGAACGCCCCATGACAGAACACACCAGCAGATAGACCCCGATAAAGAGGGTGGAGCAGGCAATGAGGCCGGCTGTGTTCATGAGGGTGACGGCTGTTGATGTCCAGCCCGGCGCGCTCTGGAATGCCCACCCAACACGCGCCGCCCACCATGGCGTGTCCTGAAAGCCGTCAAATGTGACGGTTGATAGCAGGACGATGATGAGAATCATGTATGAGGTTGTCGTGCGTTCAAAGGCGAGTAGGCCGGCGCCGGGCGGCCTCAACCCAAGTTCACGCCGCTCAGGGGGCGCAGCCCGAAAGGCCTCCACGTCATCAACGGCCTCCACCGCGCCGTTCTCGGAGACGACGCGCAGCTCCAAGGGGGCGAGGCGAGACAGCACGCCAAAAACGAGCGAAAAGGCGTCCGCATTGCGCATCCATGTGTCTTTGCCAAAGATCGCCATGCCCCACCATGTGACCAGGCAGTAGCCGATGATGACGATTGCAAGCGACAGCGGCTCTGCTGAGCCCTCATACGCAATCTCAAACCACGCAAAGAGCATGAACATGATGACGGCAGGCCATGCCGCCCAACTTGACGGATACGGGGAATCATCTTGCGCGAAAGTGAGCCCGCCCGGCATCACGTGCTGCGCCAGCCCATCCATCCACTCGTAGAATGTGCGAACCGGGTTGATCAGCCCCCACACATTGCCGATGAGCGCGGACGCGAATGCGATCCCGACCCACCAGTAGACCCACACGAGAACGGGCGCGATGTTGACGGTGGATCGGTTGACTCCCAGCGTGCCGGCCGCCAGGACGAGGACGAGCAGCAGCACGCTCACCACACGCAGCGTCCGGATGACGGGCGCGCCCGCGAGTAGGCGGACGATGCCGAATCGCAGCAGATTGATACGGGGGTAGTCGGCGGTCCCGGGTGTGCGGCGGACGAATACAGCGACAAGGAGGAAAGAGAGAGCGACAGTGAGGCCTGCGCCCGTCACGTAGAAGGACAGGGGCAACGGCAGATCATATTTCTCGCCAAAGCCGTGTGCGATCACGGCGCCCGGCACAAGCCATGCCATGACCGCAAGCGCGGCGGCAAAGACAGAGATCCGCGAGGCGCGCCCGTTCATCGGTGAGACGAGCCTATGGTCTGACTTCAAGCGTCGCAACAACGCGCTCGGGAATACCCGCTGCTGTTGGGTCATCCGTCATGGTATCCATGTCATTGCCGGTCATGTCGTCATCCATGATATCCATGTCGGTGTCCGTATCATCCATGGACATTCCTGCCTCAATCAGGACGGTTTCGGAATCGGACGCGTCATACAGGCAGTGATTAGCATCGGCCAGAGTCGCCTCAAAGACGCGCTCGCCTGTCCCTTCCACCGCAAGTGTGACATCAGAACGCGAATACATGCCGTAGTCGACGCCGTCCATCGTCAGGTGCCAGTGTCCGCCGCCCGGCTCGATTTCAAAATTCTCGACGTCCACCTCGATAAAGACGTTGCCGCCCATGCGTGATTCGGCGGCGGCGATGGTCACGGCGGGCTGCGGCTCACCCTGCGGCACAGAGACGCGGCATGCCTCACCGGAGCCGTGAACGTGGACGGCGTCCGAGGAATGAACGGTGATGGTATAGCGGCCGGTGGCGTCTGCGACGAATGTCATAGGCTCCGTGACGCCGGGCTGCAGCGCCAGCTCAATATCGTAGCCGTGCAGGTGAACAAACAGCGGCACGTCACTTGTCCATTCAAGCGTGACGGTGTCCCGGTGATTGACCGTCAGTGGTGACTCGTGGCTGACAAGCTCGCCTCCCTCAAGGGACAAGGCAAACGAAACATCCCGTGGCTCACGGTCTTCACAGCCGGCCGTCACAGTAAGCGCAGCGGCAAGCGCGAGGATAAGGAGGAATATATGAGGCGTGCGGGCCGAGAACAATGTGTGCTACCGTCGCTGCCCGTTGTTCTGCCACAGACGCCAACCGGTGGTGGCAAGCACGAGCGGCATCAGAACAGCGATGACATGCCAGATGACATCGTTGTCGATGGGCGTTGATTCACCCGCCTCCTCCATGAGCAGGTCGAGCCAGTTGCGAAAGAACCAGATGGCAAGCGCGGCATTCGCGCAAAGGAGCGCGTATGCGCCGAATCGTTCCAGTGTCGGAGATTCCATCCGGTTCTGTGCGCGCATGTGGATGAAATTCACCACGAGAGCGCTGAGGATTCCCAGAGCAGACAGGTAATTGATCACGTTCCAGGCGGACGCAAACGAGTCTGAGTACGTGGAGAGAAAGAGTTGTGTGAGATAGACAACCGGGTAGACCAGCAACAGGCCGCCGAGTATCCGCACCATCGCGGTCATGTCCTCTTGAGCTCCGTGAGAATGTCATCTGAGAGCGGGCGGGTATGATCACTCGTCGGGAATGTGCCATCGCGGACTTCCTGCGCGTACCCATTGATAGCCTCGAGGATGGCGCCATTCAGGTTCGCGTACTGTTTCACGTGCCGCCCCACATGGTCAGTGCCAATGCCGAGCATATCTGTCACCACCTGAACCTGCCCGTCACAATGGGGGCCGGATCCGATTCCGATGGTGGGGATGGAGAGTCGTTCAGTGATGATCTGCGAGAGCTGCTCGGGCACGAGTTCTAGCACGATGGAGAATGCGCCGGCGTCCTGAACGGCCTCCGCGTCACGAATCATCCTGCGCGCGTCATCAAGTGTCCTCCGCCCTTGGTAGCGGCGTCCAATCTGAAACTCGGACTGCGGAGTGAAGCCGATGTGTCCCATAACGGGTATGCCACGGTCAACGAGGGCGCGAATGGTCTCAGCCATGACCTCGCCGCCCTCCAGCTTCACCGCCTGTGCGCCGGCCTCCTGCAGGAATCGCGCGGCGTTCCGCAGTGCGTCCTGCGGGCTGGTCTGATACGACATGAATGGCATATCGGCAATGACGAGGGCGCCCTTGGTTCCGCGTGAGACGGCCGCCGTGTGGTGGATCATATCGTCCATGGTGACGGACACGGTGGAATCGTAGCCGAGCACGACGTTGCCGAGGCTGTCACCGACGAGGACAGCCGGCAGTCCGGCCTCATCGATAGCGCGCGCCGTGTAATAGTCGTACGCGGTCAGAACCGGAAAGTGTTCTCTCCGGTCTTTGAATTCCTGGATCTTCTGGATTGTTGTGCGGACGGACATAATTTCCTCGCCGCTGAGCCGGCAGCCGTGACTAGTAGTAGCTGCGGGCCTCGATGCGGTTGGTGCGGGAGACGATGCGGTTGCGCGCGTCCACACGGACGATGCGCGGACTGACGCGGCAGGCGTCCTCCTCTGACATCTGTAGAAAATGCAGGACGATAATGAGGTCCCGTTCGCGAATAAGCAGGCCGGCGGCCCCGTTCACGCAGACCTCGCCGGATCCCCGCTCCCCCTCAATGGCGTATGTTTCGAGTCGGGCGCCGTTGGTAATATCCAGCACCTGCACCAGCTCATATGGCAGGATGCCGGCGGCCTCCATCAGATCGGGGTCGATTGTGATCGAGCCCTCATAATCGACGTTTGCCTCGGTGACAGTGGCGCGGTGAATCTTGCCGGCCAGCATTGTACGCATCATGGGCTTGTCTGCTCCGGTGTCCGTGATGGCCCATCCATCAGTGCGAGAATCTCCTCTCCCGTTCTCCCGTCAAGACGCTGCGAGTCCACGGCGAAACGTGCCGTTGCTTGCGCGAGCGCCGCGTATAAGGGTACTACGTCCGGCAACGTTGTTCGCAACTGCTCAAGGTGCGCCTGCACCGTCCCGAGGTCCCCGCGCACTATCGGGCCGGTCAGCGCAGCCGCTGCTCCAGTGCTTTCAATATTCCCCACCGTTCCACGAATCAACGGCAGCAGAGCTCGCATGGCTTGAGATTGATTGTACCCGAATTGTTCCCAGAGTTTGGCTGCCTCCGCAATAAGCACGACAACAAAATTGGATGCAAGAACACCGGAGAGGTGATACATGGCGCGCGCCTTCTCATTGATATCAATGGCGTGGCCGTGCAGCCCATGCGCCATATCACGCAGTTGATGGTGCAGCGCCGGATTCGCGCTCTCAATCGCGAACGTCACATCGTCCAGCGGTGCAGCGGGCCGCCCGTTCCGCGGGAACGTCTGCAAGGGGTGAAATCCGCCGATCGCCGCGCCGAGAACGCTCGCGCAATCCAGAACACTCACGGGCGTCCCACCCGAGCAATGCACCGCCGCCATTCCTCGCCGCCAGGGAACGCTCTCCGCCACCGGCCCGATGACATCATCCGGCACTGTCAGAAACACGATGTCTGCAACGTCAACAAGCAGGCCGACGTGCCGGGTATGGATGGCGCCCCGCACACGGCTCGCAAGATTCTTGGCCCGGTCAGGGTCGCGGCTCGCGATGCCCGTCACGTTGTACCCGGCCTCAGCCAGGCCGATTGCGAGAGCCGTGCCGACCGCCCCCGCGCCGAGGATGCCTATTCGATCACCACGCAGCGTCGTCACGGCCGCTGCTGCCCCGTGATGGTGGCGAGATGTTCTGCCGCGGACGGGACTCCGGCGAGGCCCGTCGCTGAATGGATCGCATCGAGGATAGCCCGTTCCACCACCTCCGCAGCCATCGCGCCGATGGGCGTGAGGCCGAATGCGTCAACCGGTGGCACGTCCGGCGGGGCGGTCGAGACAACAAAGAGGGTGTCACCATCTCCCATCCCGTATGAGGGCACGATTGCGCGCGCGATGCCGCTGTGCGCCATCATGGCGAGTCGGCTGGCCTGTGCCACCGTCAACGGCGCGTCTGTGGCGACAACCCCAATGGTTGTGTTGGTTGACTGCTGTTCAAACCGGCCGCCTGAATCCGGCCGCGGCCCGCCGCGCAAAATCTCCCGCGTGGTGTGAAACGGCGGGCCATTCGCGTCCGTGCTGCGCGGCCCCGCGATGAGCTCGCCGTTGTCAGGATTGATGATGTCACCGAATGCGTTCACGGCAAGCACGGCGCCAACGGTATGCCCACGTGCGAGGGTCGAGGCCGCCGTGCCAATGCCGCCCTTGATTGCGTGATCCTGTCCAAGCGCCTTGGCGACAGTGGCGCCGGTGCCTGCGCCAACACTGCCGGAGGGGGCGGGCGCGTCCGAGGCCTCCCGGGCGCCATCAAGCCCAAAATCACGTGTCACACGCCGGCCGCGTGTCCCCATCGCAAGATCATAGATGACTGCGCCGGGCACGATCGGCACAACGCCGGCGGGCGTCGGGAATCCAACACGCTCATCCTCCAGGAACCGCATAATGCCTTCTGCAACGTTGAGGCCGAATGCGCTGCCGCCCGTAAGGAATATGGAGTGGATGCGCTCAACAAGCGTTCCGGGGCGGAGGAGATCAGTCTCTCGGGTGCCGGGCGCGGCGCCGCGAACCTCCACGCTGCCAACCGCGCCATAGTCCGGGAACAGGAGAACAGTCGTCCCCGTTACCGCCTCGGTATCGGTAATATGCGCGAGGCGAACGCCCGGAACAGACGTGATCGTCCGGTTCTCGTTCATCACCCCTCCCATTCAGGCGGGCGTCTTGCCCCGCGGTATAGGGGAATCATAACCCGCGTGGCATGTTGCGGGGGCAATTCTGTCCCCCTATCATGAAGTCATCGTGGTTTTTCATTCCAAGAACAGGCGGACGTTTATGTTTGCCGCCATCATCACCGCTCTGATCAGCCTGGCGATTACAGGGGTTGCGTGCACGCCCGCGTCAGAGCCTGATCCGACACCAACACCGGTGCCATGGCCAACGGCCACCGCGAACTCGATCCAGACAGATGCCGCCGATCCGACTCCAACGTCCCCGCCACGGACATCCGAGGTTGAGACGTCCACTGACGATAACGCCGGCGCGCCCGGCGAGTGCCCCGCGCCCACCCTTGCAGAGCCGACAGAGAGAGAGGAGTCCCTTACCGTGACTGAGAGACTGAACCGATGGTCAGCCCCGCCGGAGATGCAGATTGATCCGACAAAGTGCTATTCGGCGACATTCGAGACGGAGGTCGGGGATTTCCTTATTGAACTGACGGCCGACAAGACACCCATCACCGTCAATAACTTCGTCTTCCTTGCGCGTGAGGGTTACTACGACAACATCACGTTCCACCGCGTCATCCCTGATTTCATGGCGCAGGGCGGTGACCCGTCCGGCACAGGGCGGGGCGGCCCGGGCTACACCATCCCGGATGAATTCGATCAGACGCTCCGCCATGACGCGCCCGGCATCCTGTCCATGGCTAATGCCGGGCCGAACACGGGAGGCAGTCAGTTCTTCATCACGTTTGTCCCCACGCCGTGGCTGGATGATGCGCACGCAGTGTTTGGCCGGGTGACGGAGGGCATGGACGTTGTGAGGGCGATTCGCATTCGCGATCCGCAAACAGACCCGAATCCGGGCACGCTCCTCCGGAGCGTCACGATCACTGAGACGAATCGCGCAGAGGGCTAGCCACTTCAGTTCGTCCAACATCTGCGCGCCGTTCGCACAGGCATTGTCGCGGGCGGCAGAACACGCCATAATGTGATGGTTTCGCGGGGATGCCTTGCCAGGGGTTCTCGCACAGTGTGGCCGGGTCTCATCGGCACCAAGGGAGGGGTGAGAGCAATGGATTTCAGACTGAACGCGACTGATCAGGCGTTGCAAGAGGAGGCGCGCGCATTTACGCGGGCCGAGTGGCAGGACAAGGTTGCCGGACCGCGCGGGTGGGATGAGATTGGCCTGCTGTCCCCCTACCATGCGGATACGGAGGCGTTGCAGGCGCAGCGGGATTTCTCCAAGAAACTGGTGGACAAGGGCTGGTGGACAATGCACTGGCCGGAGGAGTACGGCGGCCGCGCCGTGTCCATTGAGACACAGCTCGCCTACCGTGAGGGCATGGCCTATGAGGGCGCGCCTGCATCCTTCGGCGGCGGCCTTGTCGCCCCCGTCCTGATGATCCACGGCTCGGACTGGCAGAAAGAGGAATTTCTGCCCAAGGTGGCGAACGCGGACATTGATTTCGCGCAGGGATTCTCGGAGCCGAATGCCGGCTCTGACCTCGCAAGCCTGCAGACGCGAGCTGTCCGTGATGGCGATGACTATGTCATCAATGGCCAGAAAATCTGGACATCGGGCGCCCACTACGGCGAGTGGTATCACGTCCTCGTTCGCACAGACCCGGACGCCCCCAAGCATCGCGGCATCAGTTACGTCCTGATGCAGCTGCGTGATGATGATGGCGAGGTGACGCCTGGCGTTACGCTGCGCCCCCTGTTTGATATGACGGGCACCCGCCGCTGGAGTGAGGTGTTCTTTGATAACGTGCGCGTGCCGGTCCGCAACCTCATCGGTGAGGAGAATCGTGGCTGGTATGCCGCAATGACCACACTGTCCTTTGAGCGTTCCGGCATTGAAACTGCCGCCAAGTACCTCGGTGAACTCGATCGTTTCATTGAGATCATGCGCAGCACGCGATTCAACGGGGAGGCGGTTCTGAGCGACCCCCTCATCCGGCACAAGGTGGCTGATCTCAAGATTGAGTTGGAGTCCCGCCGCATGCTGTCCTATCGCGTTGCATATATGCAGGCGCGCGGAGAGCTGCCCGTGAAGGAGGGCTCAATGGGCAAGGCGTGGGGCGACAACCTCGGCAAGAAATGGCCGCAGCTGATGGCAAGCATCTTGCAGGAGTATGGTCGGCTCAGTCTTGGCGAGCCTCGAGCGCCGTTGGGTGGCTACCCCGGATTCCGCTATGAGGCCATGCACGGCAGCGGCCTCGGTGGCGGTACAACGGAGGTTCAGCGCAACCTCATCGCGCAGCGCGGATTGGGCCTGCCGCGGTAGACAATCGCCAAAAGAAAAGAGTTCAGTGACACATGCGGGGCGGCGGCACTTACGGGTGCGCCGCCCCCTCTTTTGTCCATGTGATGAGCGCGGCGCGTCGGGGGGCGACGCCGGACACCGTATAGCCGTTCGGTGTTTCCTCGAGCAGTTCATCAAGGGCGGCCAGCAAGCGAGAATCTGCGGCTGTGTTCTCCTCAACGTCCAAGCGGCGCCGGATCTGGCTGACAATCTCATCCCGGTCACGTCCCAGGACGGCAGCGTCCGGCGGGAGCATGGTGACATCCGGGTAGATGTCCATTGCCCAGAGCAGACTCAGCAGCTCCGGCACGCCCGGCATCGGGGTTGGCGCTGCGCCGTAGACCCGCTCATAGAATGGAACCTCCAACGCGCTCGGCGCCTCCATCATCTCCAGAATGGCAACGCGCGCCGTTGCTTGTTCGTTCAGTGCGGTGATGAACGGTGCGCCCTCCGGCACGTGGTGCAAGACCAGTGAGCACAAGACCAGGTCCGCGGGAGCCGTGTTCGACCCCTCCCACCGCTCGTTGACGACGGTCAGGTTGGTGATGCCGGCTTCGGCGGCGCGTTCACGCAGCATCTCAAGCGCGTCTGCGGACGGCTCGACGACAGTAACATGCTTGGCACGGAGCGCCAATGGGAGCGCGAACCGCCCCGCGCCACCGCCAACATCCATGACGGTGGTCTCCGAATTGATGAACTCAAGGAGCGCGTTCACCGCTGGGTCATCAGCGCGATGAGGATCCCGCGGGCGGTTCGTGTAGGAGAACCCGCCGTGTCCCCCGTGAACGTGCCCGTGGCCGCCATGCGCGTTGTCGTGCGTCCTCTCATCGTCCTCGTGGTCATGTCGATGTTCGGGCGCATGGCCGCTGCGAAGCGCCGCCGCCTCGCGGTCATGGGCGAGTACGCGCTCGCGCCACGCATCGCTCGCTGCGTTCATCGTCATCGTCATTTCCCCCCTGACGTAGATGTTCTAGCTAAGTGTGGCCTGCTGCGCCTGTGAATGACTAGCCCATTTCAGTCTCAATTATTGATGTGAGGGCCAGGTCGTAACGGATGAAAACCCTGTGGGCGTGATTCCGCTACACTTGTTGCGTCTACGGCGTACGGGCAGGGAGGGTGAGTAACCATGGACTTCCAGCAGTCGGCTGAGGATCTCGCGCTGCGCGAAGAGATTCGCGACTTTGTGGCTCAGAATTGGGATGATGTCCGCTACCACATGAATGATGTGTCCAATGCGTCATGGCACCTCGATGACCCGGAGGCTTTGGATGCCGCCCATCAGTTTGCCAAGAAACTCGTGGACAAGGGCTGGTACACAATGCACTGGCCGACAGAGCACGGCGGGCAAGATGCCGGGTTCACGCGGATGCTGACGTACCGGGAGGAGATGGCATACCGTGGCGCACCGGCCAGCGGCGCGTTTGGCGGTGACGCGGTTATCCTGCACGGGACGCCATGGCAGAAACAGGAATGGCTGCCAAAAATCGCCGCGGCGGATATGCCCATCGCGCTTGGACTCTCGGAGCCCGGCAACGGGTCCGATCTGGCCGGTGTTACGACGCGGGCTGTCCGTGATGGGGATGATTACGTCATCAATGGACAGAAGATGTGGACATCCACCGCCCATCATTCCACGTGGATCCGGATGCTGGTGCGGACAGACACGGACGCGCCAAAACATCGCGGCCTCTCCATCTTCTTTGTGCCGCTGGACTCGCCGGGCATCACCATCCGTCCCATCCATGACATGGCGGGTAGGCGGCGCTGGAGCGAGGAGTTCTTTGAGGACGTGCGTGTGCCCTCACGCTACATGCTTGGGGAGGAGAACCGTGGTTGGTATGTGATGGCAGCGTCACTCACGGCGGAACGAGTGGAGGTTGGATCCCCCGCCGCGCTGCTGCGTGAGTGGGAACGGTTCGTTGATTTCGCGCGCGGCTACAATGTTAATGGCGGCACACTGCTGGATGACCCCATCAGCCGGTCCATACTTGCTGATCTACGTATCAAGATCGGCATGTTCCGCGCCATCTGCTGGAAGGGCGCATGGGACAGTCGTCAAGGCGATGATGTCTCTCGAATAGCGTCGATTTCCCGTGTGCTGTCCGGTGAGCTTGTGCAGGAGTTGTGGCGCGGATTCACGCGGATCATCGGCGATGCTGCGCTGGTCATGCCGCATGGCGCGGACTGGGCGCCCATGAACGGCTTTATCGGCGTGAACGCGCTCATGAGCACGGGGCGCACATTCGGCCACGGCACCAAGGAGATCCAGCGCAACATCGTGGCCACGCGCGGCCTGGGACTACCACGCTAGCGGGGAGGGTCAGGCGTTATCCACCAGCCCGCGGGCTGAGGGCGTGCAAAGCACCGATGAGTTCCTTGGAATCGTCCATGGCCTCTCGAACCCTCAATCCGTCCCAGGCAGCTCGGTAGAAATTGCTGTGGAGCGCCTCCGCCACCGCCAATAGTCTCCTCCACTTGACGGCGTTGCCCTCATCCCGTGATAGCAGATTATTCGCGTTCTCAATCAGGAGCCTGTGGGAACCAACCGGCCACCCGTTAGCAATAGCAATTGCATTCACACAGTGAGCAACAGCGCCCCACATCTTCTCTGATGCCTGCAACAAGTCGCCTTGTTCAAACTCATCTTCTGCCCGCTCAAGGAACTGGGCGCTGATTTCACGATGTTGTTCCGAAGAGACCACGCCTACTCTCCCCCATATGCCGTTGGCGTTGTGTATTCAATCAGCGAGAATTCGGGCTCCGCGACCAGGAATTTGATCGTCGTTTCTACCCCATAGACATCCAGCAGATGGAGCTCCTCGCCAACGTCGAATTCGGCGGCCGGGTACGCTAGCTTCCCGTTGATTGCGAGGTTGTCGACATAAAGAAACCTGCGGCCGTTCGGTTCTCTCACGGGGTTGAGCCTCCCATCGACGCCCGGGATATAGCCCGTACTCTTCATGAAGAGAATGCCACACCGACCGTCCGTTGAGGCGTCCAATTGCATGACGAGCAGATCTGACGAAGGCACGCGCTCATCAAAGCAAGGCAAGTAGCCCTTTGCGGCGGCAAGCAGCGTCATCGGCTGGTCGGTCCTGTATAGGTCGAGCTTGAGCTCGCCGTTGGCATCCGTGTACCCGGTCAAGCGTCTGCCATCGGGGTACGCCGCCAAGATGGCTGCATCGGCAATCGTTTCGCCTCCGCGTCCCTTTGTGATGATTCTAACGTCAGGCATGTTCTTCACATCCTCGGACTTTTTTCCTGAGCCATTATAGCGGCCAAGAACCTCATCCGAATGCAAAGAAATCGTTAAGACTTCTCAGTGCTGGGGCGCCTGCCTTGCGGGAGCGCCGCCATGGCGTGTGTTGAGACGGTATGATGAACCGGCACGAGCGACGCTACGACACGCTGCACGAGTTGGCGGGGGCGTGGTGTACGGCGGCAACCTCTGGGCATCGGCCCGCGGAATCTCAATGTGACCACACGCACGACGATGGAGGCATGCCTTGGACTTGCATGATGCCCTCTTGCAGCTTGGGCTGCTGATCGTTGTCGCCAAGCTGCTTGAGGTTATCTTCAGGCGATTCGGCATCAACGCAATCATTGGGTATGCCACCGCCGGCATCCTACTGGGGCCGGTGACGGGGCTTGTGGAGCCGGACAACGGACTTGATATCATCCTCAGCCTTGGGATATTCATCTTCTTCTTTATCATTGGCCTCGATGAGCTGGATATCAGAGGATTTGTCGCGTCGATCCGCCGCCGGCTGTTCCTAGCATCCTCACTATCAGTTCTTATTGCCTTGCTAGTCTCCTTGACTGTCACATCAGATTTCATCTTCGATCTGGGCTTGGGGCTCGATTGGACAGAAGCCCTCGCGCTTGCCGGCGTGCTCTCCTTGTCCAGCCTCGGACTGGTCGCCAAGGTGCTCGTTGACGAGGGTCGCTTGCGGGAACCTGCAGGTGTACAGATGTTCACAGCCGTGGTTATTGCCGAGATTATCGCCCTTTTCGTGGTGGGATTCGCCATCAGCGAACATTTCGCGGTCATTCAGGCGGGTGGTGAGCGGGGATGGGTGACGGTACTAACCATTGTGGGGGAAATCGTCGGCTTTGTTGTACTGACATGGCTTTTCTCGACGTTCGCGCTGCCACGCCTCATTTCCGCCCTGCACAATGTTGTGCCGGTGCCCCATCTGCCATTCGGCCTCCTGCTTGGAGGCCTTTTTCTGGTTGTCGTCGCTGCGGAGAACGTTGGGCTGCATGGCTCGCTTGGAGCATTGCTTTTTGGCGCCGCGCTCTCATTTCTCCCCTATCAGATCAGGCGTGATGTCATGCCGGGCATGCGTGCCTCGGCTGAGGGCTTCTTCGTTCCGCTCTTCTTTGCGTCTGCCGGTCTCTACCTTACCCTGGACTTCCTCAACCTTCCCCTTGCGACCATTCTCGTCCTCATTCTCGTCCCGTTTCTTGGCAAGCTGGCCGGCGCCTATCTCGCTGTCCGTGTCACCAAACTTGAGGCGCCCGCTGCCATTGCTGTTGGCTTGATGGCCAAGGGCGTTGCAGAAACGGCCCTGCTGCTTGTCCTGTTCGATTCGGGGGCAATCAGCGCCGAGATATTCTCTCTGCTTGTTCTCCTGATGCTTGGATACATGATCCTCTCACCCATCGCCATCAGCCTGACGCTCGGCCGGCTCAAGCGGACGGACGTCTTTGCGGATGTCGACAGGGAGGTGCCCTCTCTGTATCGGTTTGCCATTGAGCATGTCCAGGTAGGAGATATTGCCAATCGATCACGCAGCTACGCCGACCAATCGATTTCGCTGGCCGATTTTGCAGAGCAGTGGGTTCATCCCCAGGAACATGATTACGTCGTGTTGGATGGCGGCAGTCTTGCCGGCATCGTCTCAGTGAGCAGCCTCTTGCAGTTTCCACGCAGTGAGTGGGCTGAGACGCCACTCAGCATGGCGCTGAATCTCAATACACCCTCCATTCCGGATGATGAACTGGCAGAGCGCGCCTTGGTGCAATTCGTTGAAAATGCGCTGTCCATCCTCCCGGTCCATGACAGCGAGTCACGGGAATTTGTCGGATCGATCTCCAGCCACGAGGCCCTGGAGGCCGTGGAACTCTCCGCCCAACGGCAACAGTTCCGACGCTAAACCTGACCCTCTCTGTCTAGTCCCTCTCCACGATGACAACCGGCAATCTCATCGTGGGTGCAGAGAACGTGATTGCGTGCGATGCTACGCACACGAAATGGGGGAGTCGGTGCGGGCCGTGCGAATCAGGCGGGGTCTTTGCGGATTGTGTTCCGGATGACCAGATACATGAGGCCAAGGCAGAGAATGGCGATAAAGACGAGTGGGATCTGCCAGTCACCGCTGATTTCTCCAGTCGCGATCAGGATGGACACTAGGCCGCCGTATAGCACCGCCACCGCCATGAGGCCGAGGCCCACCCATGTGGCAAATGCTTGCGGCCTCTCCATCACGGCGAGAGCGAGGAAAACAACTGAGGCTGCGGGTACGGCTATTGCGAGGAAGATGCGGTCAAATAGAGTGCCGCCGTCCGCGAACATGGCGCCTAGCAAGCCCAGCGCGGCAAGGCCGAGCTGGGCAACAGCGAGCGCAATCATCACTATACGGAGTATTTTCATGCGGTTGTGAGGGGATTGGCATGGCTGGGGAACGTGGATTCGAACCACGACTAACAGATTCAGAGTCTGTCGTCCTACCGTTAGACGATTCCCCAGTGAACGCGCCTATCCTATCCATACTACCCCCAAACGCAAGGATGCGGGATACACGTGGGGCATAGTTGGGTACAACGAGAGTATCGCGCCAAAGGCAATGGCACGGAGTACACTATCCCCATGGCAATTACTGGGTCTGAGGACAGACTCTCCCAAATAGAGACGGTTTCACTCAGCGTCTCCGGCATGACGTGCGCCGCGTGTGTGATGCATGTGGAACATGCCCTCGCAGATGTGCCCGGCGTTGCGGAGGCGCGCGTCAATCTCGCAACCGAGCGCGCCATCATTGAGGTGCCAGAGGGCCTCTCTCTGGATGTTCTCGCCTCCGCCGTCAAGGACGCCGGCTATGGCGCGAGAACGGAGACGCAGCGCATCTTCCTTGAGCAAGCCGGTGATGGCCCTGGAGATCGCGGCCAGGCTGTGACGGCGTTGATGGGGTTGCGTGGCGTCCGCTGGGTCACGCCGGACGACGATGACGCGTCCGCTATTACGGTCGAGCATTATACAGCGGCAGTGGATACCAGTGATCTACGAGGCGCAGTAGTCGAAGCCGGCCTGCGCGTGGCCGGCATCGAGGAGAAAGAGGATGCGCGTGTCGTCGCGAAAGAGGAGGAGGAACGCGCGCTCCGCGTACGGTTCCTCGTCGCCCTCTCCAGCGGCGTGTTCGTCATGCTCTTGGGCATGGTGAACGCCGTTTCAGACCAGACTGCGCACTTTATCATGTTCGCCATTGCGACACCCATCCAGTTCTGGGCCGGCTCCCTGTTCTATGCCAGCGCGTGGTCGGCCCTCAAGCAGCGTACATCCAACATGAATACGCTCATCTCGCTCGGTACCACGGCAGCCTACCTTTATAGCGTGGCGGCCACGTTCGCGCCCGGGTTC
This sequence comes from Dehalococcoidia bacterium, assembly GCA_965214725.1. GTDB lineage: Bacteria > Chloroflexota > Dehalococcoidia > UBA6926 > UBA6926 > VXMO01. The sequence continues at coordinate 1,600,561 of OZ243973.1, forward strand.
TTTGAGTCCGCCGGCGGCGAGGCTGCCGTCTATTACGACACTGCAATCATTATCATCGCGCTCATCCTCATGGGACGGTGGATGGAGGCGCGCGCGCGGGGCAGGGCATCAGACGCCATCGCCTCGCTCCTCGGACTGCAGCCGAAATCCGCGCGCATCATTCGTGATGGCGAAGAGGTGATGCTGCCCGTGGAGAGCGTGTTGCCGGGCGACATCGTCTCTGTCCGCCCCGGCGAACGTCTGCCAGTCGATGGAATTGTCACGGGCGGCGCCTCAACGATCGATGAATCCATGCTTACCGGCGAGAGCATCCCCATCGACAAGCGTGAAGGGGATGAGGTCTATGGGGCGACAGTGAACGGAATGGGCGCGTTTCAGCTGCGCGCCACACGCGTCGGCAAAGATTCTGCGCTGGCGCAGATTGTCCGTCTCGTTGAGGAGGCGCAGGGCTCGAAGGCCCCCGTGCAGCGACTCGCAGACCTGATCTCATCCTATTTCGTGCCGACAGTCGTCGCCGTCTCCATCATCACATTCATCTTTTGGATCATATTGGGACCAGAACCGACCCTCACACTCGCCACGCTGAATATGGTGGCGGTGCTCATCATCGCCTGCCCGTGTGCCTTGGGTCTCGCCACACCCACAGCCATCATGGTTGGAACCGGCAAGGGGGCCGAGAATGGCGTTCTCATCCGGAGCGCGCAGGCGCTTGAACTGGCCAGCAAGGTTCGCGTTGTCGCACTCGACAAGACAGGCACCATTACGCAGGGCCGCCCCGCCGTGACGGATATCATCACCACACACGGCGGCGCCGAAAATGAGATTCTCGCCATCGCGGCGGCGGTTGAGGCGCAATCCGAGCATCCGTTGGCGCAGGCCGTTCTGTCCCGGGCAGGCAAGGCGGCAGGGCAGGGAATGAGCGTTGAGGGCTTTGAGGCGCTGCCCGGAGCAGGTGTCGCGGCGCATGTTGACGGTCGCGCTGTCGTGCTCGGGAACGGGCGCCTGCTCGCTGAGCGTGGCATCGTCATACCCCCCGCGCTGCAATCAGGCGCGGATGAACTTGCACTGCAGGGCAAGACGCTTATGTTCCTGGCCGTTGATGGCAATGCCCTCGGTGTCCTGGCGATTCAGGATCCCGTTAAGCCGTCCGCTGCGCGCGCCGTGCAACGGTTGCAGGACCTTGGCGTGCGCACAGTGATGCTGACCGGGGACAACAAGGCGACGGCGCAGGCGATCGCGGCGCAGGTCGGCATTGAGGAGGCGCGAGCAGAGGTGCTGCCCGCCCAAAAGGCGGAGGCCATCGCCGCGCTGCAGGCTGAGGGCGGAACGGTGGCGATGGTGGGTGATGGCATTAATGACGCCCCCGCGCTTGCGCAAGCTGACGTCGGCATCGCCATCGGCACAGGGGCGGATGTGGCGATGGAGGCCTCAGATGTCACGCTGGTGAGTGGTGACCCGAGCGGCATCGCGACGGCGATCCGTCTCTCGCGTCGCACCGTGCGCACCATCTGGCAGAACCTTTTCTGGGCGTTCATCTACAACGTCACGTTGATTCCCATTGCGGCAGGCATCTTGTACCTGGTTTTTGGGAATGGCGTGCCGGCGGGCCTCCAATTCGCGTTCGGCGAGCAGGGTTTCTTGAACCCGATGATGGCCGCCGCCGCCATGGCCATGTCCAGCGTCAGCGTTGTCCTCAATTCCCTCCGCCTTAAGCGCTTCAAGCCCGGCTAACGGCCGAAGGCACAGTTCCCCGCGCATCGTTCTTTGGCCGAACCGGCGGCCGCCCGTCGAGCCTTTCCCGCTTGCGCTACCATGAATATGCTGCGAGGGAATAGCGAGGGAGGCATCGGCGATGGTCAGCAAGTTTCTTGGATTCATGAAGCGAGAAGAGCCGGCGGAGGATCCTGTCTGCCATATGATGGTCAGCCCTAGCAAGCCGGCCGGAGGCTCGTATGAGCATGAGGGCAAGATGTATTACTTCTGTGGGCCGGGCTGCCGCGTCGCCTTTTCGAAGGAGCCTGAGGCGTACTTGAGCGGCGAGAAGAGCATGGACATGTAGCCGGCACACGAATCTGCGCCCTGTTCCGCCCATGATATTCACGCATGACACCATCACCCGCGGCTGCCCTTGTGCCGACCCCGTAAACGGTGTGCAATACAGAGACTGAGGAGGTGGTGGCGATGGTCACAGCGGCGCGTGAGTTTGATGTCATCGTGATTGGGACCGGGTCCGGTGTCAGTATTGCTGATTCCGCCGCGGCGGAGGGTCTGACGGCCGCAATCGTGGAAAGCGGGCCATATGGCGGCACATGCGTCAATCGCGGCTGCATTCCATCCAAGGAGCTTATCCATTCCGCTGATGTCATGGAAACTATCAATAGAGCGGCGGACTTTGGCATCAACGCCCACGTCGATTCCGTCGACTGGACCATGATCGTCAACCGCTCCATCGCACATGCCGCTCAGTCGGCCCGGATCATAGAATCGCGCTACCACCGCAATGACAGGGTGACGCTGTATAGGGGCGAAGGGCGCTTTGTGGGTCACAAAACCATGGAGATCGACGGCGAGCGCATCACTGCCGAGACGATCATGATTGCGTCCGGCAGCCGCCCTGCCGTGCCGCCCATCCCCGGTATCGAGGACGTGCCGTACCTGACATCGGATGAGGCGTTGCGGTATGACAGGCAGCCCGAGAAATTGATTGTCGTCGGCGGCGGCTTTGTCGGTATTGAACTTGCGCATTTCTATGGCGCCCTCGGCACGGATGTCACCATCGTGCAGCGCGGCCCAACCCTTCTCCCCATTGAGGATGAGGATGTCTCGCGGCGCTTCACGGACGCGTTCGTGAGCAAGTATCGCGTCATCCTGAACGCCGAGACGCGGCGTGTGTCCGGCAACGATGATGAGATCGCCCTCCAGATCACAACACCGGACGGAGATGAGACCCTGACGGGCGATACCTTGCTGCTCGCGACGGGCCGTCGCACCAATTCAGATCGGCTTGACCTGGAGAAAACGGGAGTTGAGACAGACGCGCGCGGCCAGATTGTTGTTGATGAATACCTGGAGACCACTGTTCCCGGCATCTGGGCGCTCGGCGATGCCGTGGGGCGGTACCAACTCAAGCACAACGCAAATTGGGAGTGGTGGCACGCCGACCACAACATGTTCAACCGTGGCCCGAAAGTCGCCGTCAACTATCACGCAATGCCCCATGCCGTGTTCGCATCACCACAAGTGGGCGCGGTTGGCATGACGGAGCAGCAGGCACGGGACGCAGGCGTGCCGTACGTCTTGGGTCGATACGAATACTCACGGTCCGCGCACGGCATCGCCATCGGCGATACGACCGGCTTTGTGAAGATCATCGCGCGGGCGGATACGCGGGAAATTCTCGGGGCGCACATCATGGGTACCGATGCTGCCACGCTGATCCAGGACATCGCGAATGGCATGCGCATCGGCCTGACGACAGACGTCTATTCGCAGGGCATCTATGTTCACCCTGCAGCGCCCGAGGTCGTCTACATGGCCATGCGGTCTGTCCCCGGAACGGCGCTCCCGCCGGTGATCTAGAGGAACGGCCGAGATGTCGATCATCCGCTTGGCCGTACGGCTGCTGATTCCGTCCCGCCGCAAAAGAAAGCCCGCCCCAAGGATGGGGCCGCTGCGCAGACTGTTCAGCGCGGCGCGGGATGTCGAACGGAAAGGGGCATCCGCAGCGGTTGGCAGAACGACAAGCAGTGCGCGGGGCGCTCGTTGGCGGGGTCTGCGGCTAGTGCTGCGAGGAAATTCGCATAACGCGAGCGGGTATGCCGCCGCTGCATCCGCCGGCGGCGTGGTGTCCCTGATTGTTTTCGCCATTGGATATCTGGGCGTGCGTGGAGTGAGCGGCGGGATAAGGCGGGCACGGCGGCGCGCAGGGCATGGCAGGCAAAACTCGGGTGACACCTAGCCACCGGGAAGACTTCCACGTGGATTGGGGAATTGCATGCTGGCAGAGTACTATTGCGCCTACGGTTATACTATAGGGGTTGTGACAGAGGAACATGGCGCCATTAGGCGGAGGGATCAACGATGAATGTCTCTGAACGATCTATGACCAAGACTCGAGCCGCTGGGTTGGTCTTTATGGCCGGCCTTCTGATCAACCTTGTTTCTTCGTTCTTGTACCCCGGCGGGCCCTTGATTGAATATACAGATCAGTCTGATTTCGCTGCCGCCATCGCCGTCCTTGAGGATTACGCAATCCTGGGCCACGTGGGCACCATGGCAACAATCATTGGTGTGCTCATGATGATGGCAGGATTGGTTAGGCTGGTTAGCCTCGGCGAATCGAATTGGGTCCTTGGACGCCCCGTCCTGCGCGTGGCCATTATCTTCACCCTGTTTGAGTGGAGCCTGGTCGTTTTCGGCGCCGCGCAGCGCCACGTACTTATTCATCTCCTGCAGCGCGGGAACGAATCAGGGGTCAGCGCCGATATGGCTGCCTCCTTTGACGCACTCGCATTGGGAGCATATGTGGACATGATTGGCGCGTTATTGGCATTCCTCTTGGTGATGCCGTTCGGCTCATTCCTATTGGGACTCGCACTGGTTTCATACCTGAAGGATATGGACGTCTACAAGATAGCGGCATACGTGCTCATGCTCGTTGGCGCCGTGGGATTCGTTGTGATAATGACCAGCATGCTCGTGCCGGACCTGGACATTCAGATGCTGCTGACCATCAACAACGTGAACCTCATGATTGGTACGGTGGCGCTCTTCATCATCGGCCTCGGCATGTTCACGGGCAAGAGCGAACTGCAGTCCGAGGAATAGAAAAGGGGCCCCCGCCTCTCGCGAATTGACGTCTAGGGGCGCGTACAACGCGCCCCTAGACCATTTTCCCCCTACACGACGCCATGGCGCTCTGTCGAATGAAGGGCCGGGCAGGCGTGGAAGCGGAACCTCTCATCTCAACCCTCTCCCGCAGGGAGAGGGTTTTCGGCAATCCGCTCGCCCTGAGCCTCCCGAAAGGGCTGCCCGTTGCGTTAGGGGTGGCGGCTGGCTAGCGCGAGCAGGGCCTCGCCGGCCTCTCGGGGGGTGTTGGAGCCGCCGAGCGGGCATTCTGCCGCCCGGCCGGGACCGTGATAATCGCTGCCCCCCAGGGCGAGCAGGCCGTAGTCATCAGCGAGCGACTTTAGCTGGGCGCGCATGCTGTCAGGGTAGAGCCCGTAATAGACCTCGATTCCGGTCAACCCCGCCTCCACCATGGACGGCAGCATGGACTCCACCTGTGGCGTCTCATCAGGATGGGCGAGCACGGCTACACCGCCGTAGCCCCTGATGAGGCGGATGGCCTCCTCCGGGAGCATCTTCCGGCGGCCCGCGTATGCGGGACCGTCATTGCTGATGTAGCGGTCAAACGCCTCACGGATACTTGGAACATGCCCGGCCTCCATGAGCGCCTGCGCGATGTGCGGACGCCCAATCGCCCCGTCCCCCGCAATCTCCACGACGCGCTCCCACGCGACGGGCACGCCGAGTTTCTCGAGGTTCTCAACCATGCGCCTTGCGCGTCCGATACGGTCGTCCCTGAATGACGCAAGCGTCTCTTGCAGCGCCGTGTTCTGGGTATCAAAGAGGTATCCGAGGATGTGCGCCTCTCCCTCCGGCACATCCGTCGAGACCTCGATGCCGGGGATGAGCGTAAGTCCGGGATGCTCCACCGCCGCCGCCTGCGCCTCGGCGAGGCCGTCGGTTGAATCGTGATCTGTCAGCGCAAGATAGGTGACGCCCGCTGCGGCGGCCTGGTGAACAAGCTCCGCAGGTGACAGAATGCCATCTGAAATCGTCGAATGGGTGTGCAGATCAGAGCTCATGAGATGTCAGCGCAGTCCACACGCGTGATGGAGGCGGCGAGGCCGGTGGCATCATCCGTTTCAATGAGCACAGAGTTGAATCGGCTCGGTCCGGCGCCAACGTTGAGGCGGACCGGGACGCCGGTCAGAAATCTCTCCAGTACGGGGGCCGGATCACTGCCGATGATTGAATCGATGGCGCCGCACATACCGAGATCGGTTACGAATGCCGTGCCCTTTGGCAGAACACGTGCGTCTGCGGTGGCGACGTGCGTATGCGTGCCGACGACGCCGCTGACGCGTCCGTCTACATACCAGGCGAGCGCGCCCTTTTCTGAAGTTGCCTCCGCATGGAAATCAACGACGATGGCACGCGGCCGCTCGTTCAGTGAGCCAAGCAGGTGATCCATCGCCGCGAAGGGGTCATCGATCTGCACGGGCATGAATGTGCGGCCCTGCAGACTCACCACCAGCAGGCCCTTGACCTCAAGAGCGCCGCGCCCCGGCGCCGCGCCCGGATAGTTCAGCGGACGCAGAATTGGTATCTCACCGTCCATGTGCGGCAGCATATCCTTGTTGTCCCATATGTGATTGCCGGACGAGATGACGTCCACGCCGGCATCGAGCAGTTCTGTGGCGATCACCGGTGTGATGCCAAAGCCCGCTGCGGAGTTCTCGCCATTGGCAACAACAACGTCGATTGCGTGTTCATCCCGCAGCCCGGGCAGGTATCTACGGACGGCCTGCCGTCCGGGCCGTCCGACGATGTCACCGATCATCAAGATGCGCATGGCGTTCAGTGGAGCCTAGCGCGCGTATTCAACGGCGCGGGTCTCACGGATGACCATGACCTTAATCTGCCCCGGATACTCCATTGAATCCTGGATCTTCTTGGTCATGTCGCGAGCCATGCGCATGGCGGCGACGTCATCAACGTTATCCGGCTGTACCATGACGCGCACCTCGCGTCCGGCCTGAATGGCGTACGCCTTGTCCACGCCGCCAAAGCCCATCGCGATCTGTTCAAGGGTTTCGAGCCGCTTGATGTACTGCTGCGCGCTTTCACGGCGGGCGCCGGGACGCGCCCCGCTGATGGCGTCTGCGGCGGCGACAATGAACGCCTCCGTGCTGCGCCATCCCTCCTCGCCGTGGTGGTCGCCCACGGCGCGGATAACGCGCTGGTTGATCTTGTACCGTTCAAGCAGATCGGCGCCAACTGCGGCATGCGGCCCCTCCACCTCATGCGAGAGGGCCTTGCCGATGTCATGCAGGAAACCGGCGCGTCGACAGATGTCCACGTTGGTGTGGAGTTCTGATGCCAGTGACGCGGCAAGGTGCGCCGTCTCAATGCTGTGCTGAAGAACATTCTGGCCGTAGCTGGTGCGGAACTTGAGGCGGCCGAGTGTCCTGACAAGATCGGGGTGGAGGCCCTGCACGCGGGCATCATAACAGGCCTCCTCGCCCGCCTTCTTGATAATCTCCTCGATCTCCTCCTGCGCCTTGACCACCAGCTCTTCAATGCGGGCGGGCTGAATGCGCCCATCCTGCACCAGGCGGGATACGGCCATGCGTGCCACCTCGCGGCGGACCGGGTCAAAGGCGGACAACGTGACCACCTCCGGCGTGTCATCAACAATTAGATTGACACCCGTTGCATTCTCAAGCGCGCGGATATTGCGCCCCTCACGGCCGATGAGCCGTCCCTTCATCTCGTCATTCGGTAGGGAAACAACGCTGGTTGTGAGTTCTGAGACAACCTCATTGGCGTAGCGCTGCATGGACTGCGCCATGATCTTGTAGGCGCGTTCCGTTGATTCCTCACGGACCGCCTCCTCCATCTCGCGCACGCGGCGAGACGCCTCAATCTCAATCTCGCTTTCAAGTTGACTGAGCAGGAGCTCCCGGCCCTCATCCACGGTGAGTTGGGAAACGCGCTCCAGCTCCTTGAGGTGGTTGGCGTGCAACTCATCCACCTGCGCGCGGACGTTGTCGACAGCCGCTTCCTTCTCGGTAATCTGGCGTTCGCGTTTCTCAAAGTTATCGAGGCGGCGGTCGACCTGCTCCTCCTTGCGTTGGAGGCGACGTTCGACGCGCTGGACTTCGGTGCGCTGCTCCCGCGCCTCGCGTTCAGACTCATCGCGGAGCCGGATAGACTCTTGCTGTGCGCGGAGGATGATTTCTTTGCTCTCGGTTTCACTCTCGTCGATACGGCGCTGCGCCTCGCGTGATGCGCCGCGGACGTTGCCGGCGGTGATGATGCGTTGCAGGACGACACCTGCCGCCGCGCCACCTCCACCGAGAAGAAGCATCAGAAAAACGAACAGGACAGGATCAATGGTCATCGTGGGTCTCCCTGGGTGCATGGCGGCATGGGAAATGCGCCAGTTGCTGCGTTGTGAGAGCGGGCAGCGGACGGCCTCGATTGTGGCCGCCGCCCTGTGTGCTCAGTGGTGACAGATAAAGAAAAAGGGGCGCGGTCATCCCGCAGCCCCATGTGTTGTTCATCCGGAGAGTGGCGGCTAGAGTCAGGTGACCTCCTCCGCGTCCTCGTCGACGGTTGCCGCAGTAACGCCGTTCGCGCTGCCATTGGGAGAGGCGTGGCTGCCACGAATTTCCTGTTCAAGGGCGGCGGCGAGGTCCACGTTCGTTTGGAGGAAGGACTTGGCGTTTTCACGGCCCTGCCCGAGGCGGACATCTCCGTAGGAGTAGAAGGCTCCCGTCTTCTTGAGGAAACCGTTCTGTGTGCCGAGATCGATAAGGTCTGCTTCACGGCTGATGCCATGCCCAAACATGATGTCAAACTCGGCAGTGCGGAAGGGCGGGGCCATCTTGTTCTTGACCACGCGGGCGCGCAGGTGCAGTCCCACGCTCTCCGTCCCCTGCTTGATGGTTTCCATGCGTCTCAAATCAATCCGAATCGACGAGTAAAACTTCAACGCGCGTCCGCCGGGGGTGACCTCAGGGCTGCCAAAGAGGACACCAACCTTCTCACGGATCTGGTTGATAAAGATGACCGCCGTCTTCGAACGATGGGTGGTTCCTGTCAATTTCCGCAGCGCCTGAGACATCAACCTCGCCTGCAGGCCGACGTGCGTGTCACCCATTGCGCCTTCAATCTCGGCCTTGGGAACAAGCGCTGCCACACTGTCAATCACGATGGCATCCACCCCGGAGCTGCGCACCAACGCCTCCGTGATGTCCAATGCCTGCTCTGCGTTGTCCGGCTGGGAAATCAGCAGATCATTGATTTTGATGCCGCACGCAGCCGCATACGTTGGGTCCATTGCGTGCTCAGCATCGATGTACGCCACCGCCCCGCCCAGACTCTGCGCGCTTGCAATAACATGCTGCGCCAGCGTGGATTTACCGGACGATTCCGCGCCATAGATCTCCGTGATGCGTCCGCGCGGAATACCGCCAACACCAAGCGCGAGATCAAGCGACAGAGAACCGGTGGGGATGATATCCACGTCAAAGCGTCCGGCAGCATCACCGAACCGCATGAGTGAGCCTTTGCCAAAGCTGCGCTCAATCAGCGTCAGCGCCTGCTCGAGCGCCTTTTCTTTCTCCGTTACCATTGTTCCCGCTGTTTCCGCGCTTTTCGTGGCTGTTGCAGTTGCCATGATACCATCCCTCCCTGTCGTTTCTCAATCTGCTCCCGCCCTCAAGAACACATGTCCAAAGAACGTCTGTACGAAAATGTAGCACACCCACTCAACCCCGTGCAAGGGTGTTAAGCTTTCTCTCGGTATTCCATACTTTTCCCGGAGAACAGGTGCAATTCATGTCTGAGCAGGCACATGTGACGCGTGAGGGTGCCCTCGCGCCCATGCTGATGGTTGTTGGCACGGCCTCCTCAGTCGGCAAATCTGTGATGGTGGCGGCGTTGTGCCGCATCTTTCGTCAGGATGGCGTGTCCGTTGCGCCGTTCAAGGCGCAGAACATGTCCAATAATGCGGCCGTCACGCCGGACGGCCTCGAGATTGGCCGGGCGCAGGCTGAGCAGGCCGTCGCAGCGGGGCTCGAACCGCATGTTGACATGAACCCCGTCCTGCTCAAGCCGCAGGGTGACCGCGACTCGCAGGTTGTTGTGAATGGCCGCCCTGCCGGGCTGCTCCGGAGCCGCGACTTCCTTAGCCGCACGCGTGACCTGTGGCCGCCCGCCGCGGCCGCGCTTGACCGTCTGCGGGCGCAGTATAGCCTGATAATCGCGGAAGGGGCCGGCAGTCCTGCCGAGCCGAATCTGCGTGACAGCGATATTACAAACATGCGCGTTGCGCGCCACGCGAATGCCCCAACACTGCTGGTTGGAGATATCGATCGCGGGGGAGTGTTTGCCCATCTGTTGGGCACACTCACACTGATGCCACCGGAGGACCGCGCGCTCGTGCGCGGGCTCATCATCAATCGCTTTCGGGGAGACGCATCGCTGCTCACTCCCGCCATCACGGAGATCGAGCAGCGCGCGCACGTGCCCGTGCTGGGCGTGATCCCGTGGATCGACGATATCCCGGTTGCCGAGGAGGATGCCGTCGCGCTTGAACGTCCGGAGCGCGATGCGCGGGATGTTGAGGCGAATGAGGTTGACGTGGCCGTCATACGGCTGCCCCGAATTGCGAACTTTGATGATTTCGACCCCCTCATGCATGAGCAGGGTGTCCGGCTGCGGTGGGTGAGTCGAGCCGCTGACTTTGGTCGACCGAACCTCGTTGTGCTGCCCGGCACGAAAGCGACGGTAGCGGACCTCACGTGGTTGCGTGACCAGGGTCTTGACGCAGTACTTGCGAGGCATGCCGGGGGCGGCGGCGCGGTTCTGGGAATCTGCGGCGGCTTTCAGATGCTCGGCGCCATGCTTGTTGATGAGGAGGGTGTTGAGGCTGCTCCGGGCACAACGGTGGCCGGTCTCGGCTTGCTTGACATCGAGACGCGGTTCAGCGCAGAGAAAACGACGCGACAAACGTCAGGCAGTGTGCTCGAGGCCACCGGGCTGTGGGCGGAGATGGCGCACATTCCCGTGACCGGCTATGAGATCCACATGGGGCAGCACGTTGGGAACGGCGCTGTTCGGCCCCTCCTGACGCTTGACGGACGGCCTGACGGAGCAGTATCGCCGGATGGCAAGATTGCCGGCACATATCTGCACGGCCTGCTCCACAACGATGCCCTTCGCTCCGCCCTGCTGCACGCTCTTGGGCGTTCGCAGGAAACGGCAGCGGGCGGCGCCTTTGGGGAGCGTCGTGAGGCGGCATTTGATCGGCTTGCGTCGACTGTGCGAGAGAATCTCGATATGGCGCGTGTCCGCGCGCTGCTCAATGACTGAGTTCGCGGCGCAATGCTACCATCAACAAGGAACGTGTTTACCGCGCTGATGGCGCGCCAGGGTCAGGAGGGACTCTTTCATGGCTGACTATGAGAACGTTTTGTATGAGCGACAGGGCAAGGGCGTCGTGATTACGTTGAATCGCCCCGCGCAGATGAATGCCTTCAATCTGGGCTTGCGCACGGATGTGCACGCCGCGTTTGATGAGGCGGAGCAGGACCCGGATGTGCGCTATATCATCCTCACGGGCGCGGGCAGGGCGTTCAGCGCCGGCGCGGACCTGGCATTGGGCGCTGGCGGTGGCAACTCGGACACCGTCTGGCCGTATGGCCTCCAGGAAGGGCAGTCAGTCGCCTCGTTCCTGGACCAATGGCGCACGCAGGACAGGACGGGTGTCCGCCGGCTGATGCACATGTGGGATCTGACAACGCCAATCATTGGCGCCATCAACGGCTGGGCGCTTGCATGGGGCTCCTGGTACGCGTTGACGACGCATATCACCATCGCGTCCGAGAACGCCGTCTTTGGGCAGCCAGAGATTCGACACATCTCCAATACGAACTTCATATGGACGCTGTTGGCCGGATACAAGCATGCCCTGCGGTATGGCCTCACGGGGGACCACATTGATGCGCAGGAAGCGCTGCGCATCGGCCTCGTGAACAAGGTGGTTCCGCATGACGACCTGATGGATGAGTGTGTCACCATCGGCGAGCGCATCGCACTGGTCAGCCCGGAGACGGTCAAGATCAATCTTGCAGTCGCCACGCAGGGTCTGAATATGATGGGATTCCAGAATGCATGGAACCTGAACGCGGAGCTGTCCGCTCTGGCGCACACGTCCCAGCGCGAGGATTTTAAGCGCAAGATGGAGGACGCCGGCAAGACGGGCGGGCTGCGGGCCTACCTGCAAGAGCGGGACGGGCCGTTCCAGCCGGAGCCGTTCGGGCCGAGGTCTGCGGCGGCGCGGGACTAATTCGCTTAGCCTAACGCTGTGATACAAACGCGCCGCCTGCTGGCCATCCAGCGGGCGGCGCGTTGACAAATGTGAATTGACTGATAGCCTAGCAGTGCATAGGAGGCCTGACCATGGCCAATGGGAATCTCGAAAACGAATATAAGCCCGTTGACGCACTTGCGACGCTGCGCCGGGCTCTCGAGACGACACAGAGACACACCAGTCTCGAGGATATCCTCAAAGAAGTCGAGGACCGGCCGCTGACCCGAGAGGAAATCCGTGACCAGAAGATATCTTGGGTGCTCGGGATGATGCCTCACGGACTGGAAGTCACGAGGGAGCAGGCCGAAAAGTGGGTGGATGAACTTCCCTAGGTGGAGCGACGATGAGCATGGACTTTTTCCTGCTGGGAGGAGGAAGTGAAGCGCACCCGGCATATCAATCCCTCGCGGCTTCCAACTCTGTCAGGCAATATCACTTTCTGAACTCAATAATTCTTGCCAACATTACCTCGGGCCGTCCGTTGTTCTCGCAGGCGCTCATTAGGGCACTTAATTTTCATGCCATTGTCGGCTTGCATCACGACGCAGGGGATTATCGGGCCCAGCCCGTTCAGGTTGGCGCTTACGTGCCGCCGCCCCACTATTACCTTGAGGCCTTCATGGATGATTTCGTGAACGAAACGAATCTGGTGTGGCAGTCCACCCCATCTATTGAATTGGCGGCGCAGGTATTGTGGCGTGTCAACGCAATTCATCCGTTCTCGAATGGTAATGGACGTACCGCACGGGCAGCCTGCTACTTCGTTCTCTCAGCAAAATCGGGGAGGCTATTGCCTGGGCGTACAACCCTAACGGAAAGGCTGGTGGCAAGTACGAACCGTAGCCGATACTTAAGCGCGCTGCAGGCCGCCGATGCCGGAGATCTTGCGCCTTTGATCCAATTGATATGGGAAGTGATATCTGAGCAAGTCGCCGACCAGTAGATTCCCGCTGCCTTCCTTGCTGTTCATTGCGTGCCGCCCCTATTATTCTCCCTATGTTTCGCGTTGTGAACTGGAACGTGCAGTGGGCGACACCCCGGTCAGCGCGCGAGCCTGAGATACGTCGGCGCATCGACGCGCTTGCGCCTGAGATTGTCTGCCTGACTGAAACCGATGAGCAGTTGCTTTCACGCGATGGCCACTCGATCAGCGCGCTGCCTGACTACGGCTATGGCGAAAGAGGAGCACGGCGAAAGGTTGTGCTGTGGTCGCGCCAACCGTGGAGCAACGTGGACAATCATGGGCATGAGGACTTGACGCCGGGGAGATTCGTTACAGGCGTGACGCAGACGTCCATCGGCGCAGTTGCCGTTATGGGAATCTGTATCCCTTGGTTCGGTTCACGGACGGAGGCGCGGCGCGGTACAGAGCGCAGGGAGAGATGGGCAGACCATGAGCAGTATCTGGGCGATCTCCGCAAGATTCTCGCCGGGCAGGCCCCCGTGTCGCTGATTGTCATGGGAGATTTTAATCAGGTTATCGGCGAGGGCGCCCGCGCGCCCGTCCAACTGCGGCAAGCCCTCAAAGATGCTCTTTCCCCAAACTTGACCATTGTGACGGCAGATCTCACGTTTGAGGGGCGCAGGAACATTGACCATATCGCCCTGAGCGCGGGCCTGACGTGCCAATCTGTTGAAACAATCAGCAATATCCACACCGGCCGCAAACTCTCAGACCACTACGGCATCGCCGCCACAGTTTCTGTCGTATCATCAGGCTCATGATACGAGCCATTAGTTGGAATATCGCCAAGAAGCAGGCTCCGTGGCAGGAGCTGTCGACCATGAATGTCGATATCGCGCTCCTGCAGGAGGCCACGCCGCCGGAGGAGGCCGTTGCGCGGGGTGGTGATGCAGGGCCCCCTCAGACGCAGGTGGACGCGTCCGTTGTGGATATCGGCCCACAAGAATCATGGGATTCCCACCATTGGAACTCAGACTGGTGGAAGGTGAACGGTCGTGCGAACCTGTTTGATCGCTGGCCGATGGTGGTCAAGTTGTCTGAGCGTGTTGATGTTGAGTGGTTCCGGCAGATTGGGTCGGATCGGCAGGCAGGCGAGAATGAGATAGCGGTCAGCGGCATAGGCACAATCACAGCCGCCCGCGTCACTCCCCGCGATTCCGCTATCGAGCCATTCATCGTCGTGTCCATGTACGGCAGGTGGCAGACATCGCACCCGTCGACGGGTTCAACATGGATCTATGCGGACGCCTCGGCACATCGCATCATCTCAGACATCTCACAGTTCATTGGCTATGTCTCGCCCTGGAGACACCGCATCATTGCCGTTGGCGACCTCAACCTGTTCTACGGGTATGGAGACGAGGGGAGTTCCTATTGGAAAGAACGGTATCGTTCAGTGTTTGATCGTCTGAAAACGCTTGGCCTGGAGTTCATCGGCCCGCAGGCTCCGAATGGGAGGCGGCCCGCTGCGCCCTCAATCCATGAACCGGCTGAATCACAGAATGTCGTTACGTATCGTACCGTCAAGCAGACCCCCGCAACGGCTACAAATCAGCTCGATTTCGCTTTCGCCTCACGCGGGTTCCATGAGTCAATCACGGTGCGTGCGCTCAATGGCGTTGAGGAATGGGGTTCAAGCGATCATTGCCGCATCCTGCTCGAGATTAACGGGTAGGGCAGCCAGATGTCTGCGACCATCCCCAGCGGCGATGAATGGCGTGCGGTGTTTGAGGCGGCGCCATCGCTCGCCCGGGATGCGGATCTGCTGAACCACGTGCGGCAGCGTTTCCATGCGAAATATCTGGAAACCATCATGCGGACGCGCAGCCATTCGGCGGCGGACCGCGCCTGGGAGGGGTTCTATTACTGGATGGTCTTTCCGGAGACGAACCGGAAACCGTTTGAGATACCGCCTGAGGAGGCGAGCGCGCTGTTGGAGTCGCTTAAACCGTTGGTCGCCCGCCTGCGCGAGGGTTTAGAGTCCCAGCGTTCTAGCCAAGCTTGAACGGCAGTCCCCGCACCCTCTTGCCGGATGACAACTGCCGCATCATCTTGCGCATCTCCGTGAACTGATTCAGCAGACGATTCACGTCCGCAGGCTGTGTGCCGCTCCCCCGCGCGATTCGCTTGCGTCGGCTCCCGCCGATGATCTCCGGACGCTCCCGTTCCTGCGGTGTCATGGACAATACAATCGCCTCAACGCGCTTGATCTGTTTTTCGTCAAACGTATCGGCAGGCACCTTGCCCTTCATCTGTGAAAAGCCGGGAACCATGTCCATCACCTGTGACATGCCGCCCATGCTGCGCAGCTGATTCATCTGCTCCAGGAAATCATTGAGATCAAAGCTTGCCGTGCGCAGTTTGCGCTCCATTTCCTGCGCCTTGGCCTCATCGATGTTCTGCTGTGCCTTTTCGACGAGGGTGACGACATCCCCCATGCCGAGGATGCGGCCGGCCAGCCTGTCCGGGTAGAACGGCTCCAGCGCGTCCATCCGCTCACCCACACCGATAAACATGACGGGGAGGCCGGTGACGGATGTGATGGAGAGCGCCGCGCCGCCACGCGCGTCACCGTCCATCTTCGTGAGAACGAGGCCGGTTAGTGGCGTCTGCCGATGAAACTCCTCAGCCGCGTTCACCGCGTCCTGACCTGTCATCGCGTCAACAACAAGCAGAACCTCCGCAGGGTTCAGCGCCTTGCGAACATCTGCGAGTTCTTTCATCAGGTCCTGATCGACTTGCATGCGCCCGCCGGTATCAAAGATGTGCCAATGCGCATTGGCATCACGCGCGGCGGCGAGGGACGACTTTGCGACGGCAACGGCGTCTGCGTTGCCCGGCTGTGCATGAACGGGCACGTTGATCTGCTTGCCGAGTGCAGATAGCTGTTCAATGGCGGCGGGGCGGCGTACATCGCCGGCGCCAAGCGCGACGGCCTGCCCCTGCTGTGCAAGATTCGCCGCGAGTTTCGCGGCCGTTGTTGTCTTGCCTGATCCTTGCAGCCCGACGAGGAGGATGGTGGCAGGGCGCTCGCCACGTGGGTCAAGGGCGCGCTGTTCCGTGCCGAGAACCTCGGTCAGCTCCTCCTGCACAATCTTGATGATCTGTTGGACGGGCGTGACGGACTCGAGCACGTCCGCGCCGACGGCACGGTCATGGATGTTCTGCTGGAGGGTGCGAACGACGCGGAGGTTGACATCCGCCTCGAGGAGCGCGCGGCGCACCTCCCGCAGCGCCTCCTCAACGTCGGCCTCGGTGATGCGTCCGCGGCCCGACAGCCGATTGAAAACGCCGTTCAGCCGCTCAGTCAATGCCTCAAACATGGTCTATCCAGTGTAGCAAGCAAGATAGGGTGCCGGGAAAGCGCCGGTGGAGCGGGTTACACATCGAGAAGGGGAACGAGGCGTTCCATGAGCTCCGCAACATCGTTCAGGTCGTCCGCAACGTCATCCTGATCCAAGAACACCATGCGCTGGAAGTAATTGCTGTGAAGTATCTCAGCTGAGTGACCTAGCGTGACGAGGCGGCGCCGGTCCCCTGTCCGCGGGGCCATCTGACGGATTATCTGCCGAAACGCCGCATGGTGGTTATAGGGACGGCCAATCGAGGCGGCAACTGCCTTGACCATATGAGATGCGGCGCCCCAGCCCTTCTCTGAGGCTTGGTGCAAATCGCCATCAGCTAGGTAGGCGCGCGCCCGAGCAAGGAACTCAGCGGCCTGCTGATGGTAGTCCGTGATGGCATCAGTGGTCATACGTCTCTCCTGAGCACAGTTTAGCGTAGCGCGCGTGGATGAAAACTCCGGGTAGGGGTGAGGACAGCGCCGGTGGAGCGGGCGATGGGGATTGAACCCACGACATTCTGCTTGGGAAGCAGACACTCTACCACTGAGTTACGCCCGCTCGCTCAACCGCAGCGCACAACAATGTATGCGTGCCCGGCGCTAACTTGTCAAGACGCGTCCGCCAGGCGGCGTGCTGTTGTGATGAAGCCGGTGTGCGCCACCATGCGGTGCGCAGGACGGAGTGATTGCGGACCGGCGTCCCACCCACGCAGCGCGATCTCGAACTGGTCAATTAGCCCATAGGCCGGGTCGGCGTCCAGGTCTTGCCAAAGGCGATGCAGCTGCAATGTCGTCGGGACAAATGCCAAGAAGATCCCACCTGGCCGCAGCGCCTCCCGTGCGTGTGGAATCACTCGCCACGGCTCCGGCAGGTCCAGCACGATGCGGTCCACCCCGCGTTCCTCGATGCCGTTCTCATAGATATCTCGCACGTGAACGGTTAGCTGCGCCGCGAGATTGGCTGTCAGGAAACCGGCAACGTTGCGCTGCGCAATGCGCGCAAAATCTTCACGGGTTTCATACGAGATGACGGCGCCCGTTTCACCCACTGCGCGCAAGAGGGCGATGGTTAGCGCGCCGGAACCGATGCCCGCCTCGATGACGCGGG
The DNA here is from genome assembly GCA_965214725.1 of Dehalococcoidia bacterium. GTDB lineage: Bacteria > Chloroflexota > Dehalococcoidia > UBA6926 > UBA6926 > VXMO01. The sequence continues at coordinate 1,618,145 of OZ243973.1, forward strand.
CGCCAGGGTGGATGTCTGCATGTGTGAGAATCGCGCCGATGTCCTTGGGGTAGATGGGTGTCGCGCCCCGCTTCATCGTCACGATATAGTCGCCCAGCGTCGGCCTCAGCGCGAGGTAGATGCCGCCGCGCTGCTCGGCCCGAAACTCAGCGCCCTCCGCCTCGCCGATGATGTCATCGTGATAAATGATTCCGGCGTGTGAATGGAACTCCCCGCCCGGCGCCAGCGTGATCAGGTACTTGCGACGCTTTCGGTCCATGAGCAGGACGAGATCACCGGCGTGAAACGCGCCCGGCGCAGCATCAGTGGTGGTGGATTCAGGGTGTTCGGAATTCATGCTGAGTGAGAGGCCTTAGGGAACGACGTCGAAGGGGATTTCCCCAATCTTTACCCCCTCATGATAGACGTAAACGGCATGTTCCCCGGCGCGTCCCGCTATCCAATAGCGAGTCCCCAACCTGAATGACGCTGTCTGATGACTGCCATAGTCGGGATCGATATCTAGAGTCACGTGCCTCCGCCCATATGTGAATCCATCCTCTCGAGCAAAGAGAACAACCTCTAGTTGCAGATCGGAATCGCGGGCTGACGAGTCCAGTGTGTAGTCGAGCCCGAGGTAAAGGCTTTCCGTCTGATTGACAGGTATGTCCGAGACAGGGAACGAATCGACGGGCTCGCCGTCCGGCTCCCCACTGACCCATATGTCGTCGATTGTAATGCCTACATTTGCATCAAGTGGTTCAACGGGTGTCGTGTCTTCAAGGCTGTGTGGTCTGCTCTCAAACGACACAACGCCCGAATACCATCTACGGGTGACCTGCTCCACAATTGCTGCCTCCTGCGATGTAGCGCCGTGCATGAAAGCGGCCTCAAGCTGGCAGAATCCCTCCCAACGGAAACTGGAGCAGTGTGATGCAACGTCTTCAATATAGAGCGATTGAAAGTACATACGCTTTAGCGCATCACGGGTCCGTTTTTCCCCCAGCTGATAGTAGAGGTCAAGGAAGAGCCGGGAGCCCGAATGGTTGTAGCAAGAGATATCTTCTCGAAGGCTTTCGTCATGAGGACATAAGCCAAAGCGAGGCTCCACGGGCCACCCAAACTCGTCTTGGAGTGCTATGGCAACCGCAAGGTATGACCCTCCGGCGTCGACCCAGATTTCGCCGGCATGCCAGTAGGCGCCACCGCTATGGAACGCTGCCATTCGAAGGACGCGATCCAACTCGATATCGGGGGACTCATAGATTGGACTGACGAGTGAGGCGGACTTGGTAGGGAGCGATGTGCTGAAACTAAATCGATCTGAGAAGAGATAGATGATGCTCTTGCTTGGCCATGGGATGTCCATGAATTCCTCTTGCACGCGGACAGATTGCTCAATGAGGTCCATGGTTCTGTCCATACCGGGCTGCGTGCGGATTATGTAGATGGAAAGATCATCGGAGAGAGGAGTCGTGAACGTTCGCTTCTCGACGCGCGCATCCCCGCCGAGCAGCGTATCAATCATTTCAGGCTTGAATTCCTGAGCCACGACGCCGAAGAGAGTCGCAAGTATCGCGACCTCATCCTCTGAGATGCCGTCCCTGATGGCGGGGTGAGAACGTATCGTTTCAAGCTCGTCGTAGTGGCCGGTGTACGCCAGCAACGCAAGTGACTGGAGCGCCGGAAAGAACCGTTCGTCTTCTATCCACGGCTGTTCCATGACAAAGGAGAATGTGTCCTCGTCTTCGTTGGCCAGTCCAAGCAGCCCCTCAAGCCCCTGTAATTCTATGGCATCAATCCCGTCCGCTATCCAGGGCAGTGCGCGGATAGCTTCATCATGCTTTCGCAGGCGATCCGGATTGAAACCATAAATCTGTCCCAGCCTGTACCTGAACCAGTCGACATCTCCGCCAAAGTTCGGCAAGTGCGGGGCCGGCGTGGGCGTGGGTCGGGGCGCGGGCGTTGGCACTGGCGATGGTGTCGGCGTGGCGGTGGGCGTCGGTACCGGTGTCACGGTCGGCCTGGGTGTTGGCGTTGGGCTGGGCGTGGCGGTGGCCGCCGGTGTTGGTATGACCGTCGCTGTCCCCGTTGGGAGCGGAGAGGGAGATGGCGTCGGAGTAGTTGTGGGTGTGGGCGCCGGCCCCTCGGTAGGCGTCACCTCGCTGCACGCTGCCGCCGTCGTCGTCATGAGCAGGGCGCCGACCACAATGGCGAGCGCGCCGTGCCATGCAGACCGTGAGGAGTAACGCCTGACGAACATTATAAACATAACTATACACCACCCCTGCGCTTCGCGGCGTTGCTGTGCTTGCGCGGGGCAAACTGGTGCGGGTGAGTGGGTGCAGGGACAGAGCAGCGGCCGAACGGGGAACACCAAAAGAAAAGCCCCGGCAACGACCTATTTTCCACAGAGGGCTGCCCCTCCAGTATCGTCGGCGCTGAAACGTTTCACTTCCGTGTTCGGGATGGGAACGGGTGGGTCCGCCTCGCTAGAGTCACCGGGACGTGAACCATCATACAGCAAAGAGGGCGCGGCGTGTAGAGTGTGCTCTCATTCACATGCATTGCCGCAGAGGCATTGTGGGAGAGCAGGGCACGCCGCTCAACCCCGCGCGGTTTGCCGCTGAATGAGTCCGCCATGTATCATTGGCCGAAAGCTTAGCGATGTGGAAAGGGCCGTCATGCCCGTTTTTCGTTACGGCCGATGGGATAACTCGCAGGAGCCCTTTGGCGCCGCGCCAGAAGACCTGATGGAGGCTATCTCGGACGATCTGGCCACACATGGTGATATCAATCGCGCGCTCCGCCGAATGATGCTCCGCGGGTTCGATTCACAGGATGGCCGCGATATCGATGGCATCCGGCAGATGACGGAGCGCCTCCGCCAACAGCGGCAAGAGTATCTCGACCGCTATGATCTCAACTCCGTCTTGGATGACGTTCGCGAGAAGCTGCAGGAGATTCGACAGTTGGAGCGCGACACACTTGAAGAGCGGATGGAGGACGCGCGTGATGCCATGCGCAATCCCCCTGAGACTGATCAGGGTGCCGATGCCTCGCCAGATTCCCAGTCCGATCAGTCCCCTCAGCAAGACGGTGATGCCGCCACGCAGCAATCTGCCTGGCAAGCCGCAGAGGAGGACCTCCAGCGATTAGTGGAGCAAATCCAGCGCGAACTGAACAATGGCGGCCGACAGAACCAGGACGGCGCGGACTCGTCAGAATCCGGAGAGCAGTCGGGTGGGCAGGAGGGCAGCCAGCAGCAGGGCGGCGGCCAGCAGTCCCAGCGCGGCCAAGGTATGGACCGCATGACGGCGCAAGCCCTGGAGAACATGGCACAGCGCAAAATGGATTTCATGGACTCGCTGCCCAATGACCCTGGCGGGGCCATTAAAGGACTGAGCGACTACGACTTTATGGATGAGGACGCTCGTGAGAAGTTCCAGGAGCTTCTGGATTCTCTTCGTCAACAGGCCGCGCAGTCCTATATGCAGAACATGATGCAGCAGATGCAGAGCATGACGCCTGAGCAGATGGACGCGAACAAGCAGATGATGCGCGACCTGAATGACATGCTGCGCGACTATGCAGAGGGCAATGATCCGCAGTTCGATGAGTTCATGCAGAAATGGGGCGGCATGTTCGGTGATGACCCGCCCCAGAACATCGAGGAACTCCTCGAACGCCTCATGGAACAGATGTCGCAATTTCAGTCGCTGATGGAGAGCCTGCCGGATGATATGCGCCAACAGTTGCAGGAAACGATGGAGGCGGCTCTCAATGATCCTGAGCTCATGCAGGAGATGGCGCAGCTCTCAGCCTTGATGGAATCTATGATGCCCATGCAGGAGATGCGGCAGGAGTACCCGTTTGCCGGCGATGAATCCCTCTCCCTCCAGGAGGCGATGCGCCTCATGGATCAGTTGCAGCAGATTGATGACCTTGAGGCGCAGCTCCGCGCTGCTGAGCGGCGCGGTGACATCGATAACATCGACCGTGACCAGCTGGAGGAGATCCTGGGCGAGGACGCGGCGCGGGACCTTGATTGGCTGCGTCAGCTGCAAGAACAGCTCGAGCAGGCCGGCTATATCCGCAAGAATGGCGATCGGCTTGAGCTCACCCCCCGCGGCATTCGCAAGATCGGTGAGAAGGCTCTCAAAGACATCTTCGGTAAACTCCGCAACTCCGGCATCGGCGCGCATGAGATGCAGAAGAACGGCCTCTTTGGTGAAAAGGATGAGGAGTCCACGAAGATCTACGAGTTCGGCGATCACTTTGATGTCCACATGTCGCGGACGGTCAAGAACGCCGTCATCCGAAACGGCCCGGGCACCCCGCTCCGCATCACGCCGGACGATTTTGAGGTCTACCGTGATGAGGCGCTCACACAGGCAAGCACAGTCATCCTTCTGGACCAGAGCAGGTCGATGGCCATCAGCGGCAGCTTTGATGCCGCCAAGCGGATGGCGCTCGCCCTCCACACCCTCATCAAGATGCAGTTCCCGCGTGACAACCTGTACGTGGTGGGGTTTGCGGACTACGCATGGGAACTGAAAGGTGATGAGTTGGTCAAGGCGACGTGGGGCGGCTATTCACCGGGCACAAACATGCAGCAGGCGCTGATGATAGCGCGCAGCCTGCTCGCCAAGCATCGGTCCAGCACGCGGCAGGTGATTATGGTGACGGACGGGGAGCCGACAGCCCACCTGGAGGGCGGCCTCCCCTATTTCACGTACCCGCCCAGCGAGCGCACAATCGAGATGACCCTGCGTGAGGTCAAGCGCTGCACGCAAGAGGGCATCACCATCAACGTGTTTATGCTGGAAATGGCGTACTATCTGGTCAACTTTGTGCGGCAGATGACGCGGCTTAATCGCGGGCGCGCCTTCTTTACGCAGCCCGATAAGCTGGGACAGTATGTGCTTGTTGATTACCTCAACAATAAGCGCAGCGCCATCGCCTCCTGACATCATTTGTGAACGCTGCTGAGACTGATCGCGACCGTATCGCCTCTGCTCTGGAGGAGAGTGCCGCGCTTGCCGCCACATTCTCGCCCTCGTCGGTCTACGTCCAACACAAAGGCTGGGACGGACCGGTGACGGAGGCCGATCATGCCCTTGATGAACTCTTGCATATGACGCTTGTCCGCCCCGGCGAGGGATGGCTGTCTGAGGAAACGCATGATGATGGGCATCGCATCGGCATGGAGCGCGTCTGGATTGTTGACCCCATTGATGGCACACGCGGATTTCTGGCCGGCCGCCCCGAATGGTGCGTGTCCGTCGGCCTGTCCGTGAATGGGACGATTGCCGCCGCCGGGATCCTGAATCCGTGGGCAGAGGAAACGTATCTTGCCGCTCAGGGGACGCAGACAACGCTCAATGGGGAGCCGACCCGCGTCACCAACCATGACGAGCTGACACCGGCTATGACCGTGATCGGCTCGCGCAGCGAGATCCGCTGGGGGATGTGGAATCGTTTTCGCGGGGCGCCGTTCACGGTGCGGACGCTCGGGTCAATCGCGTACAAGATGGCGCTCGTCGCGGCCGGACAGGCAGATGCCGTGATAAGCCTTGAGCCGAAGAATGAGTGGGATGTTGCCGCCGGTGTGCTGCTTGTGGAGGCGGCGGGCGGCGTCGTGACGGATGCGGAGGGGCGCCCCATGCAATTCAATCAGCGGGACACCCTCGTTGATGGTGTCATCGCGGCCGGACCGGACACGCATGCCGCCGTCATGGACTTGATGCAGCGCACGCGAGGGCCGTCCACCCATCTATGGACCCCCGGCCACGATTGATTTAAGCTAGCAATTTCGCTTTTTGGGTCGCCTGCACGGGGAAAAGGGCTAATGTAGGACTGCCAGTCCGTTTCGCGTTCTGCGCGCCTGTCTGGGAGAAGGGCTAGTGTCAGACTGCCAGTCCGTTTCGCTTTTTGGGTCGCCTGCACGGGGAAAAGGGCTAATGTAGGACTGCCAGTCCGTTTCGCGTTCTGCGCGCCCGCACGGGGCGCTTCGCATCTAGCGTCAAGTGGATCATGTGCCGCCGGCGTGTGAGTGGCCCGCGTGACCGCCGCCACCGCCCATGCCCGGGAACCCGAACCCCGCGTCTGAACTCCCGCTCGTCATGCCAAAGAGGGAGATGACCTTGCAGGTGTCCTCGGAGCCGCAGCCGGGACACTCGACCTCGCCCGGCTCCGTGTTGATGCTTCGGGTCAGTTTCTCGAAACGTCCCTCACAGACGCGGCACTCATATTCAAAGAGAGGCATGGTTCGCTAACACCGCGTCCTTGGGAACGTATCGATGCCCGTGCCGCTACGCGATGCAGCGGAACGGATCATCAGGCCGCACGCGCTGCGGCTTTGGCATCTCGAATTGGGGAGCGTTGCTCTGCCACACACCGGTGACACCAACGGCGGACATCTTCCGCTCAACCTCGTCGCTCTCACAGTCAGGGCAGGTGACGCCGACGGGCGTGTTGTACCCGCGAATGAACTTGTCAAAGCCGTTGCCGCACGTCTTGCAGCCATACTCGTAGATCGGCATGAACTCGCGCCTCCACGCCCTCTGTGCTTTGGGACTCTCACCTTCTAGACGTCAAGCGGATTATAGTAGCCAACCCCGTCTGAGGCAAGTAACGGGCTAGACTGGCGCCTCAGCAGCCTCAGTGCTTGATGGGAAGACGGGCAGGGGATGACCGGCGGCGATTCGCACACTGACGCGTGTGCCAACGTCAATGGTGGTCGCATGGGATGTCATGGCGCGGCATTCAGCGCCGGATTCCAGCTCAACGGTATAGGTATAGAATGCTCCGCTGAATGTTCTCCCAATCACGTGGCCATTGCCGACGTCGCTGGGGTCGATGGCCACATCCTCCGGTCTGACCATCAGGCTCAGACCGCGTGGATCACCGCTCCACGATGATGCGCTTACAGTCGCGTCGCCGATTTCTGTGACGACCCGCCCAGCATCATCCACCCCCTGCACGGAAATGAAATCCGCCTCTCCGAGGAAGGCGGCGACAAAGCGGTTGAGGGGGCTATGGAATGTATCGTCCGGTGTGCCCACCTGCTGAACGCGCCCATTGTTCATCACCGCGATGACATCACCCATGGACAGGGCCGCCTTCTGATCGTGCGTGACAAAGATGACGGTAATGCCCGCCTCACGCAGGATACCCTGCACCTCAACCTGCAGCTGTGAACTCAGGGTGGGGTCAAGGTTGGAGAATGGCTCGTCCAGCAGCAGAATCTTGGGAGCGGGCGCGAGTGCGCGCGCCAAGGCCACCCTCTGCCGCTCCCCGCCTGACAGTTCATGTGGGCGGCGCGTCCGCAGGCCAGAGAGGTGAACAAGGTTGAGCATCTCATTCACACGCTGCTCGCGATTCGGATGACGGCGCGGCAGCCCGTATGCGATGTTCGCCTCAACCGTCATATGCGGGAAAAGGGCATAGTCCTGGAAGACGAATCCGACGCTGCGATGCTCCGGCTCGACGAACACATCCCTCCCCGTTACCGTCCGGCCGTCAACCTCAACCGTCCCCACAGCCGGGCTTTCCAGCCCCGCAATGACGCGCAGAAGCGTCGTTTTTCCGCAGCCGCTCGGCCCCACGAGGGCGAGAATCTGACCCTCTTTGACCTCTAGCGAAACATCGTGCGCCCCGGCGCCGGAGGGCGTGAACTCCTTCGTGATGCCGACGCACCGGAGCATGATCGGGGGAGTCTGTTCCGCGTGTGTCATGCGCGCGCGCCCCCTCCCCGGCCGATGAGGAATACCATCGGGATTGCGGACATGACGATGAGCAGCAGGGCAGGGAGGGCGGCGCGCGCAAAGAATGCCTCAGAACTCGCAGCCCAGATGGTGGTTGCAAGGCTGCTGAAATCGAGCGGGCTCAGGAGCAGCGTTGCCGGCAGTTCCTTCATCGCAGTGAGGAATACCAGCGCGCCCCCTGCGAGAATGCCGGGGCGCAGCAGCGGCGCCGTCACCGTCCGGAACACCGTCAACGGGCCATGCCCGAGGGTCCGTCCCGCCTCCTCCACATGCGGGTCAACACGCAGCAGTGACGCGCGCACGGGCCCCATCGCGAGGGGCAGGAACAGGATGACGTAGGCGAATACGAGCATGATATGCGTTTGGTACAGGGGTGGGGCGAGCCGTGATCCCGCAAAGACCAGCGCGAGCGCAATAACGATGCCGGGCAAGGCGAATCCGACATGGCTGATGCGATCAATCGACAGACTGAACCGTCCCGCGAACCGTACGGCAAGAATCACGATGGGTAGAGCGACGAGCAGGCCGGCCATCGCCGCCAGCGATGAGACGGCCACCGAATTGAACACCGGTCCCCATACTGCCGTTAGCTCCTCTCCCGCGCTGATGCCGCGCGCCAGCCAGAATAGGAGCACGCCCATCGGGATGAGCAGGCCGAGCCCGATGACAAGTAAGCACAGTCCCAACGCCGGATATGTCCATGCGCCGAGGGGGATGAGAAGGGCGTCGGCGCCTCCCGTCTCGGCCTGATGCGTTTCATCGAGCGGGCGCCTGCCGCGCGCTGATGTCTCCGCCAGAAAGAGCGCGATGGCCAGGCCGATGAGCACGAGTGAGAGCGCCGCCGCCGCCGTCCGATCGATGTAGCTTGTGTACTGCAGATAGATTGCCCATGTAAAGGTCTCATACCGCAAGAGGGACACGGCGCCGAAATCACTGATTGTATACAGCGCGACGAGCAGGCTGCCGGCGGCAAGGGCCGGACGCATCTGTGGCAGGGTCACCCTGAAGAACGTCTCCCATGGGCCCTTGCCGAGGGTTCGGGACGCGTCCTCCAGCGCGCGCCCTGATCCGCGCAGCGCCGCCCGAACAGTGAGCAGGGTGTACGGATATGACACGAGAATGAGAACGATGGCGGCGCCGGACAGGCCATACAGTGAGGGGATCCGCTCCACCCCAAACGGCTCCGCAAGAACGCGCTGTACCATGCCACGCGGCGCAAAGACGGAGATGAAAAGAAAGGCCATGATGTAGCTGGGAACAACAAGCGGCAGAATCGTCGCGACGCTCCATACGCGCCTGAATGGCAGGTCAGTGCGCTCAATGAGCCAGCCAAGCGCAAGCGCGAGCCCCGCTGATACGGCGGTGACAATCACGACGAGCGCCAAACTCCGGCCGATGATTGCCGCCGTGCGCGGCCGCAGCAGGAGATCTGCCAACTCATCCGCACCTGCGCCCACGGCTCTCATAACAAGGTAGGCCACGGGGATCAACAGGGCGGAGGCGATTAGGGACGTCGTCAGGGTGAGAGTGAACGGCGGCCAGCGTCGTTGACGCCGGACTGCCCGGAGCCGTTGGATGCTGGCCGCCGCTCCAATCATCAGGGAAGGATCCCCGTCTCACGCAGCAAGTCGATTGTGCCCTCGAGGTCTCCGAGGTCTGCCATATCGATGTGCGGCGCGTTGATCTCCTCCAGAGGAGTCAGGAGCCGGTTGACGTTGACGCCATCGACGAGCGGGTATTCGTATGTCTGTCCGGCGAAGTACTGCTGAGCGACAGTGGACAGCATGAACTCGATGAAGCGAATCGCATTCTCACTGTTCTGCGCGCCATTCAACACGCCGGCTCCCGCCACGAGGATTGTCGCGCCGGGCCCGCCGCCTCGGAGATGAGCGTTCCGGGCGGCAAAGCCCTCACCCTCCTCCGCCAGGAAACGGTGTAGGTAGTAGTGGTTGACGAATCCGACATCAACTTCGCCTGCGCCGGTGGCCTCCACCGTTGTCGTGTTCTTGGCGTAGACGCTCGGCTCATTGGCTTGGATCCCCTCAAGCCAGGAGCGTGTCTCCGCCTCGCCCCACACCACGCGCATGGCCGTCACCATCGCCTGGAACGAGCCGTTGGTGGGCGCCCAGCCGATGCGGCCACGCCATTCAGGGTCTGTAAAGCCGCGCATGTCATCCGGCAGATCATCCGGTGTCACGGCACCAGTGTTGTACACCACAACGCGCGCGCGGCCGGACAGCCCAACCCACGTTCCATCCGGTGAATGGAACCTGGCGGGCACGAGATTCAGCACGCGTGGCGGCAGGGTGGTGAATCTGTCCTCCACCACGGAGAGGCCGCCCGGGTCCTGCGCGAAGAAGATGTCTGCCGGTGAGTTCTCACCCTCTTCGAGGATGGTGGCCGCTATCTCTGATGTGCTGCCGTACTTGACGCTGACATCAATGCCGGTCGCCTCAGCGAACTGCTCAATGATGGGCGCGACGAGGCTCTCGCTGCGCCCGGAGTAAATGACCAGCTCGCTGGTATCCGACGCGTTCGCCTGCGCCAGCGGTTCGGTGGTGGGTTCAGGGGCGGATGTCGAGGTGGGGTCGGGTCTCCCCTGGCACCCCACGATGGCCATAGCCAGAAGCAGGACTCCAATGAGTCCAAGTGTTAGCCGAAGCACTAGTTACCTCCAATTGAACGATGAATGAGTTTTCAACGCCAATTGGAGCGTCTGGTAGGCGGGGCAGGCGGTACAGAGACCGGAATCGTAATCTGCTGCGTCGGTGAGAGTGACGGATGACACTCGCGCCATGCCGGGATGTGCGGTTGGAGGGAGCTGGAAGGTCTTGTGTGACGGCGGCCTTTTCGAGGCAGGCCTTGTCCGGTCCCGCCTTCCAGCTCGTTATCTGCGCGGGCGCGCAACACTCAGCCGTCGACGGAAAGAGATGGCCGACGCGTCGCCTCCGAGCAAGCGAGGTGAGAGTCGCTATCGTCCTGGCACACGCGGGCGTGAGCGTGGATGGAGGCTCGGCTGTCGCCTGAGAGTCGACCTGCAGGCCAAGCACGACGCGGGCGCTGCGATGGCTGCCCTCAGAATGCTCTGCTGCCTGTGTTTCAAGCAAAGAAGACGCGCGCAGACGCAGGAGCGTGCGCGTACAACCGAGGCGGCCGGAAGAGGCGGGGTGTGGTGACGCCGACGCGTGCGCGGCGGCGTTATCGGGAGCAGCGGCGAGACGCAGGGGACTCACAGCCGGCCATCCCGTCCAGCGCAGATCATGAGCCCTTTTCCCGTTCCGCGCGTGCCTTGGCGGAACGCGGCCCAAATGGCTCCGGCTGGAACGGCTCATCACGCTTGCGGATGAATGCGCGCAGGCCACCCTCTTTGCGCGCCTCCTCAAGCGGGGCGGTGAATTCCTCCCGCTTGGAGACAATCACGGCGGCCGCCAACTCTGAATTGAGGCGCATCACGTTGTGGAGGCCCATGGTTTCGAGGCCGCGCATGGCAACGGCGAGGTTGATCTTGACTGTCTCCGGGCTGACGAGTGCGAGCCGCTCTACCAGCTGAAACGCCTCCTCCAGCGCGTCCGACTTGCTCGGGACAACCTTATTGACGATTCCGATGCGCAGTGCCTCCTCCGCGTCGATATGGTCACCCGTCAGCGCATAGCGCAGGCCGTTCTTGTAGCCGGCGTGATGAATCCAGATGTAGTTATCGTCTGAGATCATGCGGACCTCAACCTGCCCAAAGACGGCGTCCTCCGCCGCGATGGTGATGTGAGAGGTCAGCGCGTACCATGAGCCGCCGCCCATGCACCAACCGCTGACCACGGCAATGATCGGCGTGTCGATCTCGTCAATGATGCGGGCGATGCGGCCATGCTCTTTCTTCCAGAACCGTGTGCGCCACCGATCAATCTCCGCGGCGATGTTTGAGCCTTCCGGCAGCCCATACGGCCACACGTACTCCGCTCCTCCGCCCGCAATGTCAAAGCCGGCGGAGAAGGCCTGCCCGGCGCCTGTTAGGACGATGCCGCGGACCTCAGGGTCAGCATCGGCGGCATCAAGGGCGTGGTGCAGCTCAACGTCCAACTCGTCGGAGATGGCGTTCATCACCTCAGGGCGGTTCAGCGTGATGAGCACGCCGTTGCGCTGCTTCTCGTAGAGCAGATTCTGATAGTCCATTACGATTGGAATGATACCACACAGATTCGGCGCCCCGCAGTACCGCAGTGACGGCGGGAACTCCACTCACGCCTCACCGTCCCCCATTGTGCCGCGCCGTGCGACCCCTATACGCCACAGAACGACGAGGTTGGTCAGCACGCCGATGACGGCAAGGGTTGCAATGCCCTGCCCGATGATTGCGCCAATCATGATCACCAACAGGCGCAGGTCCCGTGATGCAAGTGCGCCGGGCAGGCCCTCGAAGGGATGGCCGAACGTGGCCTCGGCGCGGGCGCGGCTGTAGCTGATCATCAGCGAGCCGACGATGGCCGCGCCGGCGAGCACAGTCACCATCGTCCGCTCCGCTCCCTCCTGGAACGTGAACGTCCAGTAACCGAGACCGGCGATGATGACCGCGTCTGCGTATCGGTCCAGCACGGCATCAAAGAATCCGCCAAAGCGGCTTGCCATGTTCTTGGCGCGCGCCAGATCGCCATCAACGCCATCAACGATGGAGGAGGCCTTCACCATAACACCGGCCCAGATGTTGAGGTCGGCATAGAAGAGCCCCGCTGCTCCTATCGACATTAGAAAGGCGAGAAGCGAGACCTGGTTGGGCGTGACAGGTGTGACGGTCAAAGCCCGCGCAATGGGGCGAGATAAGCGCCGGTTCAGGTACCGGGAGACGAAGCCCTCATGCATGCGGCGGCGCTACGTGACGTCGTGCCCCAGCGCCTCACGCGCTAGTTTGAGGTCTTCCCATGTATCGACATCAAACCAGAATGCGCCCTCCACATCGTGCGCGTGGAGATCATTTCCGGTCTGAATCATATGCGTGACGGCCTGGCTCAACTCATCGTGTGAACTCTCTTGCGCGAGTTTGGCCTCGATTGCGTTGAAGATGGCAGGCGTGAAACGGAACACGCCGCAATCGATGCCATTCCAGACCGGCAACCCCTTACCGATGGCAACGATGTGGCCGTCATCATCGACACTGACGCGTGTCCCCTCGACAACGTCACGGTCTGCCGGATCAAAATCCACCGCCAGGGCGTTCACGTCCGCCGCGTCTGCCATGGCGATATCGACAAGCCCAAGGATGATATCAGAGGAGGGCATGTGGTCAGCCATGGACAAGATGAATGGGTCTGTTCCCACTGCATCCTTGGCGGCAAGGACGGACACAGCATTGCCACGATGATGTTCCAGGTTCACGACGTATGTGATGTCGACGCCGCGTGTGGAGCCATCACCCAGGGCATCCTGAAGGGCCTGCCCCTCATGACCGATGACGATGCTGATGTCTGTGATGCCGGCCTGCTGGAGTCCGTCCAGCGTATAATCGATAACCGTTTGTCCGTTCACGGGCAGGAGGGCCTTATGGCGCACTCCATATTGGCTAAAGCGAGAGCCATGTCCCGCTGCCAAAATGACAGCCTTCATCAAAAAAACTCCTCTGTGGGCGGCGATCCTCGAATACCCCATCGAGCCGTTCGCCGCCAATGAATCATCGGCCTTCGCCGGATAGCCTAGTCTAGCACACTACCGCCTACTGCCTTCAGCCGTTCATATGAGTGACTGCGTGGGGAGCGCCGCGGAATCGGCGTGTGGCAGCAGGCGTCTGCCTACTGTGATGTAACGAGGGCAGCGCCCTCAACCTTCTTGAGCACCTCGGCAAGCGAGAGGTTCTTGTCACGCAGCTGTGCCGGCAGCGCTTTCCAGAACATCGGCCGATATGTCGGCCAGTCAGCAAGGATTTCTGCGGCGCGTTTGCTGCCCGTCACCTCTGCGTGACGGCGTATCAGTTCAAGGACATGCCGCTCGTCATCCGGGTCATCCAGTCTGTCCAGAACCAGGAGCTCTTGGTTGTAGCGGGACGGGAAATCATCAAACTCATCCAGCACGAACGCAGCGCCGCCTGACATGCCGGCGCCAAAGTTGCGTCCCACGCTGCCGAGCACCACCACAACGCCGCTCGTCATGTACTCGCAGCCATGATCACCGACGCCCTCGACGACAGCCTGCGTGCCGCTGTTGCGGACTGCGAATCGCTCCCCTGCGCGGCCCGCGACAAAGAACCGGCCGCCCGTTCCGCCATAGATGCAGGTGTTCCCGATGATGGAGTTCTTGTGCGACTCAAAGCGCGCGTCAGCGGGCGGCTTGATGACAAGCTCGCCGCCCGCCATCCCCTTGCCGACATAGTCATTCGCCTCCCCCGTCAGCGTCATGCGAACACCCTCATTCAGGAATGCGCCAAAGCTCTGGCCGGCTGCGCCGGTGAATGACAGATCAATCGTGCCGGCCGGCATCCCCGTGATGCCGTAGCGGTGCGCAATGGCGCCGGAGACGCGCGCGCCCACGGTGCGCTGATCATTGCGGATGTCATAGGACAGCGAGACCGGGGTCATGCTCTCAATCGCGCCCGTGACCGCCGTCAATATGTGGTCATCAAGCTTCTCATCGTTCGGCCTGTCATTGCGGTCTTGTCCGTTGCTGACGGGACGCTCAAAGGCGGGATCAGCCGGTGCAATCAACTTGAGGGCATCCACAAACTTGGCCCGCTCAAACTCATCCACGTCTGACCGGACAGTCAAGAACTCGGGATGGCCGATGATGTCATTCAATGACCGCACGCCGATGCTTGCGAGGATCTCACGCACCTCAGTCCCCACGAATGTGAAGTAGTTGACCACAGTCTCGACCGTGCCATTGAACTTGCCGATCAAGTCCTCACGCTGCGTGGCCACCCCGACGGGGCAGCTGTTCAGGTGACACTGGCGCGCCATCTCGCAGCCCATGGCAAGGAGAGCGACGGTGCCAAAGCCCACCTCGTCCGCGCCGAGCATGGTGGCGATGACAACATCACGCCCTGTACGAATGCCGCCGTCTGTGCGCAGTTTCACGCGGCCGCGCAGGTCATTCATCACGAGGACTTGCTGCGTCTCCGTCAACCCAAGCTCCCAGGGCGTGCCCGCGTTCTTGATGGATGATAGGGGGCTTGCCCCCGTTCCACCCTCATGGCCGGAGATGTGGATCTTGTCCGCGTAGCCCTTGGCGACGCCTGCGGCAATTGTCCCAACGCCCGCCTCCGCTACGAGTTTGACGCTGACCTTGGCGCGCGGATTGACTGTCTTGAGGTCATAGATCAGCTGCGCCAAGTCCTCGATGGAGTAAATATCGTGGTGTGGCGGCGGGGAGATGAGCGTGATGCCGGGCTGGGTGTGGCGGATGTAGGCGATATACTCGATGACCTTGTGGCCGGGCAGCTGCCCGCCCTCGCCCGGCTTGGAGCCTTGCGCCATCTTGATCTCGAGCTCCTCAGCCATCGCCAAGTATTCCGGTGTCACGCCAAACCGGCCTGAAGCCACCTGCTTGATGCGCGAATTGGCGTTGAAGCCCCGCATGAGCCCACGGAAACGACGCGGGTCTTCGCCACCCTCACCCGTGTCTGACGAGCCTCCGATCCGATTCAGCGCCATGGCGAGCGTCTCATGCGCGACAGGGCTGAGCGCGCCCAGCGACATCGCGCCGGTTGTGAAGTGTTTCCAGATGGCCTCTATCGGCTCCACCTCATCCAGCGGTATCGGCTCACGTGTCGTCTTGAACGCGAGCACATCCCGGAGTGACGAAACAGGCCGGTTGTTGAGCGCGTCCCGATAGGGCACATAGTCCTCAAAATCACCGGAGCGGACAGCCTTGTGGAGCGTGCGCACGACGATGGGGTTGTTGGCGTGGAACTCTCCACTCTTGCGATAGCGGATAAAGCCGTGATCCTCAAGCTTGGATTTGGCGGTGAGCTCCGTGCCATAGGCACGCTCATGCCGGATGAGAATGTCTGCAGCCAACTCACGGAATCCAAGCCCGCCAACCTGAGAGGGCGTGCCGGTAAAGCATGTGTCTATGACGGCATCACTCAGACCGATGGCCTCAAAGATCTGCGCGCCGTGATAGGAGGTGACGGTGGAGATGCCCATCTTGGACATGATCTTGAGGACGCCCTTGTTGGCTGATGCCTGATACTTGGCGAGCGTGTAGTTCTCATCATCCTCTTCGCTGAACTCTCCGCGTTCAAAGAGCTCGCGCAGGCTCTCCCAGATGAGGTACGGATTGACGGCGCTTGCGCCGTATCCGATCAAGGCCGCAAAGTGGTGCACCTCTCTCGCTTCACCCGTGTCGCACACAAGGCTTGCCCTCATGCGCTTGCCGCTCTGAATCAGGTGATGGTGAACGGCGCCGAGCGCCAGCATCATGGGGATGGGCGCGTGACGCTCATCGACGGGCCTGTCAGATAGGATGATGATTGAATGTCCCGCGTCAACGGCGGATGTCGCCTGCTCACGCAGGTTCGCAATCGCCTGCTCCAGCCCGTCCGGCCCGTCCTCCACCGCGAAAACGGTGGGCAGCGTCACCGAGGAAAGACTCGACGAATCGGCGCCGCGGATCGCGTCCAACTCATTGTCACGAATGATCGGGCCCGGAATCGCGAGCAGATGCGCCGCCTCTTCCCGTTCCCGCAGGATGCTGTCACGCGGACCGAGATATGTCTCGGCCGACATGACGATCGCCTCTCGGATGGGATCGATGGGGGGATTGGTGACCTGCGCGAACCGCTGCTTGAAATAGTTGAACAGGGAGGGCTGCATGCGAGAAAAGACCGCCAACGGGGTGTCATCACCCATTGAATAGGTGGCGTCCTTGCCCTCCTGCACCATGGGCTTGATGATGATGAGCAGCTCCTCAGCCGTCATGCCGAAGGCGCGCTGCCTCCGCATGAGATCCATCTCAGCCGGCTCGGCGCGGTGCCGCGCGCCGTTCTGTGAGGCGTGGATGGGTACATTCAGCTGGATGTACTGACGCTCCGCCCACTCCCGATACGGTTGCTGAGCGGCAATCTCACTCTTGACGTCCGCGTCGGTCATGATGCGCCCGCTCCGCGTGTCAACGGCAATTATGTGGCCCGGACCCAACCGCCCCTTTTCGACGATGCGCTCAGTGGGAATGTCCGGCAGAACACCCACCTCTGAGGCCATGATGACTAGGCCATCATCCGTGACGCTGTAGCGGGCAGGGCGCAAACCGTTCCTGTCGAGAGACGCGCCAACAATCTCACCGTCTGACCACGCCAGCGCGGCGGGGCCGTCCCACGGTTCGGTGAGCGCGGCGTGGAAACGATAGAACCCTCGCAGGTCATCATCCATGTGCGGCATGTTCTCCCACGCCTCCGGCGTGAGCATCATCATGGAGTGCAGCAGCCCCCGCCCGGATACCTGCAAGAGCTCCAGAGCGTGATCCAGCGAGGCAGAATCCGATACGGCCTGCGTCGTGATAGGCGTGATGATGCTGACATCGTCGTCAGACCACACGTCCGTGGCCGCTAGGTCTGCCTCACGGGCGCGGAGCCAGTTGCGGTTGCCTTGCAGCGTGTTGATCTCCCCGTTGTGCCCGAGAAAGCGGAACGGCTGAGACAGCTGCCAATTGGGGAACGTGTTGGTGGAATAACGCTGGTGAAAGACGGCTAGGGCCGACTCAAAGTCTGGGTCGTCCAGGTCCCGATAAAAACCTGAGAGCTGCGTCGCGACGAGCAAGCCCTTGTAGACAACAGTCCGTGATGAGAACGATGGGATGTAGAAATCATCGTCGCCGCGCGCCGCCATTTCCCCCTCAACAGCGCGGCGCACCAGATACAGCGCTCGCTCAAACGCGTCATTGTCCATGCCGGACGGGCGCGAGATGATTGCCTGCCGGATATCGGGCATTGTGGCAAGCGCCTGCTCGCCGAGCACGGATGGGTCTGTCGGTACGGGGCGCCATGCAAGAAAGCGGAGGCCTCGCAGGGCGGTCTGCTCCTCGATTGTCGTGATGGCGTGCTGCGTGCCCGCCGGGTCTGACGGCGTAAAGAACACCATGCCAAGCGCAAGATCATCGGCAGGGGTATCCGTGATGCCGTGCGCGGCCAACTCACGGAGGAGGAGCTTACGCGGCAGCTGCGTGAGAATGCCTGCGCCGTCCCCTGTGCGCGCGTCTGCGGACACGGCGCCGCGATGCGTGAGGTTGGTGACCGCCGTTATGGCCTGCTGGACGATGTCATGCGACGGTACGCCGGAGATTTGGGCGATAAACCCGGTCCCGCAGGCGTCCTTTTCGTGGATAGGGTCGTAGAGGGGTGGCGCGTCAGGCCGCCGCCATCGTTGTGCGTCTATTGAGGCCATAGCCAATTCTACACAAAACCGCCCTTAAACTCACGGGGGGCGAGACGACGCACGTTACAGGGTCTGCAGGTAGCGTTCAATCTCAAAGTCCGTCACGTGTGCTCGGAATGTCTCCCATTCGATGCGCTTATTGCGAATAAAGCTCTCAAAGATGTGGTCACCAAGCGCGCCGCGCACGAGTTCACTCTGCTCAGTGAGCAAGATCGCCTCATGTAGGCTCCCCGGCAGCTCAGCGATGCCGAGTTCACTCCGCCGCGCTGCTGTCATGCCGGCGGCGTTCTCGTCTAGGGGCTCCGGCGGCTGCAGATTGCGCTCGATGCCGTCCAGCCCGGCGGCGAGCATGACGGAGAACGCCAGGTACGGATTGCAGGCCGGATCCGGCGCTCTGTATTCCAGGCGGGCCGCCTCCGGGTTGCCCGGCGGCACGCGCGGGATACGTATCAGATCAGAGTGGTTCCGGTGTGCCCACGTCACGTAGACCGGCGCCTCATATCCCGGCACGAGGCGCTTGTATGAATTGATCCACTGATTGGTGATTGCCGTGAATGACGGGGCATGCTCAAGGAGCCCGGCAATGAAATTGCGCGCAATCGGCGAGAGATGGTGCGGATCATCCGGCGAATAAAATGCGTTGGCCTCCCCCCGAAAGAGAGACTGATGTGTGTGCATCCCACTCCCATTCTGGTTGGAGATGGGCTTGGGCATGAATGTGGCATGAACGCCGTGCTGACGCGCAATCTCCCGCACAACCAGCCGATATGTCATGCAGCTGTCCGCCATCGTCAGCGCGTCCGTATACCGAAGAACAATCTCATCCTGCCCGGGCGCGACCTCATGGTGGCTGTACTCCGCCTCAATCCCCATCTCCTCCAGTGTCAGGATTGTTTCACGGCGCAGGTCTGACGCAACATCCAGCGGCATCTGGTCAAAGTATCCGCCGTTGTCCAGCGGGGTAGGGTCCCCCGGTCCGCGAAAGTAGTAGTACTCCAGCTCCGGCCCCACGTAGAATGTGTAGCCGAGGTCACGCGCGCGCTGTAGATTGCGGCGCAGGACATAGCGCGGATCACCATCAAACGGCTCACCCTCCGGCGTATAGATATCCGCAAAGATGCGAGCAACGCCGGGGTGTTCAGGGCGCCACGGGAGGATGGCGAAGGTGGACGGATCGGGCACGGCGACCATGTCCGATTCATCCACACGTGCAAAGCCCTCTATGGATGCGCCGTCAAATCCGATGCCGTATTCAAAGGCGACCTCAAGCTGCGCTGGGCTCAGCGAGAACCCCTTCAGGTTCCCGAGGATGTCCGAGAACCACAGCCTGATGAACTTGACGTTGCGCTCCTTTACTGCTCGGAGCACGAATTCCTTGGCTGATTCGTCTGCCTGTCCAACCACCGCGTCACCACTTAGCCGTCGTAGTAAAGGAAGAACTCGTACGGGTGCGGGCGGAGGCGCATCGGGTCCACCTCGTTCTCACGCTTGTACGCGATGTAGCCATCGATGAGGTCCGGCGTGAACACCCCGCCCTTGAGCAGGTACTCGTTGTCCGCCTCCAGCGCGTCCAGAGCCTCGGCCAGGCTGCCGGGCACGTTGGGCAGAGCCGCCGCCTCAGCGCCCTCCAACTCGTAGATGTCGTGGTCAACGGGCGCGCCGGGATCAATGCGATTCTGAATTCCGTCAAGCCCTGCCATCAGCATGGCGGAGAACGCCAGGTAGGAGTTCGCCATCGGGTCCGGGCAACGGAACTCAACGCGCTTGGCGGCAGGCGAGCTGACGTCATACATCGGGATGCGCACGGCGGCGCTCCGGTTCCGCTGTGAGTAGACCAGATTCACGGGCGCCTCATAGCCGGGCACGAGACGCCGGTAGGAGTTGGTTGTCGGCGCGGCAAATGCGAGGACGGAGGCAGCGTGTTTGAGCAGTCCGCCAATGTAGAACCGCATCAACTCGCTGGTCTGCGCGTAGCCATTCTCGTCATAGAAAATGGTGGCGCCGTCCTTCCACAGAGACTGATGTGTATGCATGCCGGTGCCGTTGTCACCGTAGATCGGCTTGGGCATGAACGTGGCCGTCTTGCCGAATTCCGCCGACTTGGCCTTGACGATGTACTTGTACACCTGCAACCCGTCACACTCGGCGACGAGCGGGCCGAAATGGAAACCGATCTCAGCCTGCCCGGCCGTCGCCACCTCGTGGTGGTGCTTGTCGATGTTCAGGCCGGCATCCATCAACGCCAGGATGATGTGGGACCGAAGGTCCTGTTGCTTATCGACGGGCGGGAGCGGGAAATACCCGCCCTTATTGCGTGGGCGGTGCGCCAGGTTCGGGCTCTTATCAAGCCCGGAGTTCCAAATGCCCTCGTCGGAATCGACGAAGAAGTAGCCCTCGTTCTGCTGGTAGTCAAAGCGGGCGCTGTCAAAGATGAAGAACTCGGCCTCCGGCCCCCAGAAACTGGTGTCCGCGATGCCGGTGCTCTTCAGGTACTCTTCTGCCTTGCGGGCCACGTAACGCGGATCACGCGTATAGGACTGACCTGTCAACGGGTCACGGATATCACAGATGATCGCCAGCGTTGGAACCTTCAGCACGGGGTCTACGAATGCGCCGGCCGGGTCAGGCACGACGAGCATGTCCGACTCATCGATTGTCTGAAAGCCGCGAATGCTGGAGCCGTCAAAGCCGGTGCCCTTTTCAAAGAGATCCTCATCCAACAAGGCGGCGGGAAGGGTGAAGTGCTGACTGGTTCCCAGCAGGTCTGTGAAACGCAGATCCACCATCTTGATTCCGTTAGCGGCGACGTAATCAATCACCTCTTTCGGCGTGGACATCGTCCCCAGAATCCCATTGCTCGTCGAGACTGCCATCGCAAAGCTCCTTCCGGTCTCGTTGCTGCCACATATGGAGGGAGCCTGACGATGCGCCAGCCCCTGCCCCCACAGACAGAATGCCGTCCTAGGGAGGGGCTTGGGTTACGAACGTGTTACAGTCTGCGTCAGTGCAGTATCTGTGACAGAAAGAGCTTTGCGCGGTCACTCTGCGGATTCGAGAAGAACTCGTTGGGCGTGCCCTCCTCGGCGATCATGCCCTCATCAAACATGATGACGCGGTCTGCCACGCCACGCGCAAAACCCATCTCATGTGTGACACAGATCATCGTCATGCCGTCTGCCGCCAGCTCGCCCATCACCTTGAGCACCTCATTGATCATCTCTGGGTCAAGCGCGGAGGTCGGCTCATCAAAGAGCATGAGGCGTGGATTCATCGCCAAGGCGCGGGCGATGGCGACGCGCTGCTGCTGCCCGCCGGAGAGCTGTCCCGGAAACTTTTCGGCCTGCTCCGGGATGCCAACACGCTCCAGCAGCTGAAACGCCAGCTCCTCCGCCTCGTTGTGCGGCATGTGGCGAACCTTCTGCGGGGCGAGGGTGATGTTCCGCAGGACAGTCAGATGCGGAAACAGATTGAACTGTTGAAAGACCATTCCCGTTTCGATCCGTATCTTGGCCAACGTGCGCATATCATCCGTTATCTCCATGCCGTCTACGATGATGCGCCCTGAATCGTGCCGTTCAAGCTGATTGATTGTTCGGAGAAACGTCGATTTCCCGGACCCGGACGGGCCCACAATAACGACGACCTCCCCCTCTTTCACGGATATGTTGACGTTGTCCAGCGCTGTGAATGTTCCAAAGCGCTTAACCACGTCCTCCGCGTGAACCATCACGTAATCGCTCTTATTGGCCACCGTCGATTCCTCCTCCCGAACTGCCGCTACCGCTGGCCGGCCCCAAGCCGTGATTCTGCTGTATCGCCGAGGCGAGACAGCATGTAGGAGACCACCCAGTATATGAGTCCGACGACAATATAAATCTCGAAGAATGCGCCTTCGGCGATGTCAGTCTGGCCGCCAAGCACCTTTCTTGATTTCTCGAGTGTGTTTACTAGCGAGATGGCAGCGAGCAGGGCTGTGTCTTTCCAGAGGGCGATGAAACGGCCGATGATCGCCGGAATCACAGCGCGAATCGCCTGCGGCAGGATGATGAGCGTGTACACCTGGAAGGTGGAAAGCCCGATAGACTGCGCCGCCTCCGCCTGCCCTCTGGGTACGGACTGCAAGCCCCCGCGGATGACCTCTGCGATGTACGCCCCGCCGAAGAATGCGAAGACGAACATGACCCGGTAGACAAGGTCGATGCTGCTGAATGCTTCGCCAACCGGCCCCAACTCATCCTTAAGGAATGTTGCGAACAGCAGCCATACGAGCAGGGGCGCAGCTCGAACAACCTCTATGTAGCCGACCGTTGAGATACGGATGGCGCGATAGGGTGATACGCGCCCCATCGCCAATGCCAGACCGATGAAGAATGAGAAGAAGACTCCCACTGAGAAGACGATGATGTCCAGAAAGGCGCTTTCCCAGCTGTTGGTGGAGACCCCGGCCTGCAGCAGGACGATGGTGGGAATCAGAAGAACCCACAGCGCGCCGACTGCTTGCAGCATGATCTGGTTGCCTCGGAACCGTGAGAGCTGCCGGCCGAGCACGGCGCCAGCCGCCAGCGTTCCGAATACCCCCGCCAGCAGCAGCCAGGTTGAGCCGAAGGGAACAGCCAGACCCAGTGAGAGGGCGTACAGCCATGAGGGCGCCCACCCCCCCTCCATGACAAGCACACGGTTGATGCCGCTGACGTTGGTTATCTGGTCTCCGGACTGAATGACCTCCGTGAATTGGCGTTCCTCAATGCGCGGCTCTACTCCGAGACCGAGGGTCAGTATCAAGACCGCCGCGACACCGACAACGATCATGTACGGGCGCAGTCGGCCGCCCCAGATGCCGTATGTGAGCGCGATGAGGCCGGTTGCCAGGAACAGCGCAATCCAGATACGGGCTGTTTCATCTGCCGGATAACTTCCAATAAAGAAGAGCCTTCGGTTCAGGGCGATAAGGCCCCAATTCGCCTGAAAGAGCACGTAGCGGGCAACCAGAAACACAACCACCACTGCAATGCTGAGGGACACGATTGTGAGGGCGGAATTGGCCCGGGAATTGAACAGATTCGCCCTAGCCCACGTGATGCGCTCGGCGATGGATCCCCGGTCTGTGATGGCGACGTTCATTTCAGTTGTACATTCTTGTTGACGGTGTTCATGACCGTCGAGATGATCAGGTTGGTGATGATAAAGACGATGAAGATAAACAGGTAGACCTGGAGCAGGTTTCCGGCGTTATTGACGATGCGGTTGGAGATCAGGACAATCTCGCCGAATGCAATCACGTGCGCGAGGGTGGAGTCCTTGTTGGTGTTCTGATACTCGTTGTTCAGGGCGGGAATCATGATCCGCAGCGCCTGCGGCAAGACGATGAGTGAAAAGCGCTGGTAGGCGGTGAGTCCCAAGGAGGAGCCCGCCTCCACCTGCCCGTGCGGCACGGCCTGGATGGAACCGCGCACAATCTCCGCAATGAATGCGCCAAAATACAAGGTGACGGCCACCAGCGCGCTGATGTAGCCCAGCCCGAGCAGCGCGCCGTGCTGGTAGGCATAGAACCCCGCGTCTGACTGCACAATCTCCGGGAGCGCCGGCCTTAGCGGGAATGCCAGCACAACAAAGGACACGAACGCCACACTGAGGAAGATGGAGGCAGCCCACGTGTTGGCGCGCATTGTCCGGCCCGTCATCTCCTCCTCATTTTCGCGGCGCCTGCGTACCCAGATTGCGACAACGCCGCCCACGCTGAGGGCGATGAACCAGAGCCACCAGAAATCATGCGCGCCCTGAAACCAGGGAATCGCAACGCCCCGATTACTGATCATGAAAAAGCCGTCAATGCCGGTGCGCGCCTCAATCTGCGGCAGCGACCTGAATACGCCGAACGCGAAGAAGAACATGAGGAGCAGGAGCGGGAGATTCCTGAACGTCTCGACGTAGATCTTGCCCAGCTGATTCAGGATCGGGTTGGTGGACAAACGGGCGACGCCGACCAACAGCCCCAGGAATGAGGCCAGCCCGATGGCAAAGACGACAACGGAGATGGTGTTTCCGGCGCCCTTGAGCATCCCCAACCAGCGCGGGTCACTTGCCTCAACGTGCAGAAACGCGAAAATCGCGCTGCGGTCCGGGCTGCCGTACGGCCCGGTCAGGAAACGGAAATCGAACAGGTTGACGAAGATCGAGTAGACGAGATAGGTGGCAATGACGACGGCAAGCGTGCCAACGACGACGTTGACAATCGCCGCCCGTGACGAGCCGTGGTACCAGATGTCACTAACGTATTGCTTCATCACTGTGGCCACATAGTACTAGGCGCATGGCCTGCCGAACAGGCCATGCGCCTAACTCATGCGTGGTGTTTGGGTTACCTCATCGGTGGTGAGTAAATCAGACCGCCATTGAGGTAGGAATCGTTGAGGCTGCCGGCTCGGGTGAGTCCCACGGCCTCCAACGTTCGCGCATACGCCTCACCGTAGTTGCCGACGTGGCGAATGACGTCCTGCATGAACGTGCCGTCAATCCTGCCGCCGCCGATGCCCAGATCGCTCGGCGCGCCGCCGTCAAAGCCAACGCCCAGCAGGCGGGCGACGGTGTTGTTCGGCGGGCTGGCAGCCATCTGGCTGACGTTGGCGGACGTGACACCCTGCTCCTCAGCGATGATCATGCCGTTGACGACCCAGCGCACGATGTCTTCCCACTCGGAATCGTAGTCGCGAACGCTCGGTCCGAGAGGCTCCTTGGAGAGCGTCTCAGGCAGCACAACGGCGTCAAGGTTCTCGTCCGACTTCAGGGAGAACTGGTGGCCGCCGAGCTGTGACTTATCGGATGACCATGCGTCGCACTGGCCACCGATGAAGGAGCCGCGAATCGCCGCGTTGTCCTGCAGTGTCAACTCGGAGTAGGTCATGCCGTTCTCAGCAAAGTAGTCGGAGACGGCGCCCTGCGTGCTTGTGCCGTCAAGGATGCAGATGGTGGAGCCACCCAGCTCATTAACGCTGCTCACGCCGGAGTCGGCGTGCACCATGATGCCGGCGCCGTCATAGAACGTTGTCGGCGCAAATGCCACGTTCAGGTCAGCATCTCGGCTGGCTGTCCATGTGGTGGTACGAATCAGCACGTCAATTTCCTTGGCGGCCAACAGCTCGAACCGGTTCGCGGATGTGGCCTCCTTGAACTCGACATCATTCGGGTTACCGAACACGGCTGCCGAAAGAGCTCGGCAATAGTCCACGTCATTGCCCGTAGCTGTTCCGTCCGGGTTCAGGACTCCGAATCCAGGCGTGTCCGCCTTGACTCCGCAAATGATATTTCCGCGATCAAGAATCACGCCGAGCGTGTCCTCACGAGGATCCCCCGCGTCCTCCGTTGTGCAGGCTGCGAACATCATCAAGCCTGCGACGATGGCCATAGCGAGTAGCATCAGTCGTACCATCATGGCGCTGCTCCTCCCGTTCAGGTGGTGTAGAGATTCGACAATATTATGGCACACCAGTGCATCCCCGCCAATATGCGCCTGACGAATTCATGTGATTGGGCTGATGGCTTGCTAGCGTTGCACAACGTTGAACACATAGGGCAGACAAGGCGCTGGGCGGGCGATTGGACGATTCCACGCTGATGCGCTACAGTAGGTTGTCGCAAGCAGGGGGAGGGCTAAACGACGCGGTTGTACGGGTTCGCATCATGTTGTCCCGCGTCGATTCGTGATCTATGAGCGCTATGACGCAGACTGAACACCAAGCTGAACACCAGATTGAAGTCAGGGACCTCTGGAAGGTCTTCGGGCATGGCCCCCGACGGGCTCTGGATCCCGAGTACGCTGAGAAATCGCGTACAGAGATTCAGGAGGAGTTGGGGCTTGTCACCGCCTTGCGGGATGTCTCGTTCTCCGTCGACCGTGGTGAGGTCTTTGTCCTCATGGGGTTGTCCGGGAGCGGCAAATCCACGCTCGCGCGCACGCTCCTCCGCTTGATTGAGCCCACGTCCGGTGAACTCGCCTATGACGGCGAGGATATCCTGAGCTACTCAGCGGACCGCTTGATTGAGTTCCGTCGATCAACCGTCGCCATGGTCTTCCAGAATTACGCTCTCCTGCCGCATCGCCGCGTCCTTGAGAATGTGGCCTATGGCCTGGAGATTCGAGGCGTTCCGAAGGAGGAACGTCTGCAGATTGCGCACGAGACCATCGAGAAGGTTGGCCTCAACGGGTGGGAGAGCTACCTCCCCAGGGAGATGAGCGGTGGAATGCAGCAGCGGGTTGGCCTCGCCCGCGCCCTCGCCGTCAATCCGTCCGTCCTCATCATGGATGAGCCGTTCAGCGGCCTTGACCCCCTCATTCGCAGGCAGATGCAGGACGAGCTTCTGACGCTCCAGGCGGATCTGCATAAGACCATCGTCTTTATCACGCATGACCTTAATGAGGCCATCAAACTCGGCAACCGCATCGCTATCATGCGGGACGGCGAAATCATCCAGGAGGGCGAGCCGGACGAGATTGTCGCGCTGCCCAGCGACGATTACGTATCCGAATTCGTCCGTGATGTTTCGTCGACGCGCCTGATTCAGGCGCGCACCGTTATGAGTGAGGCTGAGGGGATTGTTCAGGCCCGCCAGGGTCCGGGCGCAGCCCTGATTATCATGGAGAACATGGACAGCGATTCAGTCTTCGTTGTGGAGAGGGACTCCAAGCTCCGCGGCGTTCTGACAAAAGAAGAGGCTGAACTGCTCGCCCGCCGCCACAAGCAGACGCTTGAGGATGCGCGCCTTGAGGACGCCATCATCGTTGACCCGGACACATCGCTCGATGAGGTCATGCAGATGGTCGTTGAGGCGCCACACGGCCTTGCCGTCTGTGAGGAGGACGGCGCGCTCGTGGGGGCGATTCGGCGCGATCAGCTCCTGTCCGGTGGGATGACGAACGGAGAGAATGGTGACTAGCACGGACGAAGCGACGATAGACGAGGGGGCCTCGGCCGTTGATTCGGTGGAGACCACCGAGGCGACGGTAGAGCGAGCCCCCAGAACCTTCCCCCCCCTGCGTTTCGTTGGCCCAATCCTCGTCCTGATTGTTCTTGTCAGTTCGCTCCTCATATGGGGCCCCGAGATGGGTTTCCCCACAACAGTGCGGACCGAGCCATCCACAGATGGCACTCTCATGTTTGATGTGTCCGCCCGCAAGGTCATCGCGGACTCAATTGACGATCTTGTTGACTGGATAACGGTGGAGATAGCCTGGGCCTTTAGCCTGGCGAGTGATGGCGTGACATACGCCCTTGTGTATATCGAACGCGCCTTGCTCTGGCTGCCGTGGCCCGCTGTGGTTGCTGGCTTGGCCCTTTTGGCGTACGGGGTAGGGCGCTGGCCCCTCACAGCGTTTACCGTCCTGGCCCTGCTATTCGTGGGGATGATGGACCTGTGGGCGAATACCATGGACACAGTCGCCCTCATGGTTGTCTCCGTCTCCATTGCCGTCTCAATAGGCCTGCCTATCGGCATCATCGGCGCGCGCAGCAATTTCGCGGACGGTCTGATGAGACCGATTTTGGATGGTATGCAGACGATGCCGAGCTTCGTGTATCTGCTGCCGGGAATCCTGTTCTTTGGGCTCGGCAAGCCTGCCGGCGTGTTCGCCACCATCCTCTACGCCACGCCGCCCGTCATCCGTTTGACGAATCTCGGCATACGTCAGGTCTCGCCTTCAGTTGTGGAGGCTGCCCGCGCCTTTGGCTCATCCCCCTTGCAGGTCCTCACCAAGGTACAGATCCCGATGGCGCTCCCCACCATCATGGCTGGCATCAATCAGACCACGATGATGGCGCTCGCTATGGTGACAATCGCGAGCCTTGTCGCGGCGGGCGGACTGGGCGACAATGTCAATCGCGCCTTGCAGCGGAATGAGCCGGGGAACGGCCTGCTCGCCGGCCTCGCTATCGTCTTTCTCGCAATCATCATTGACCGTCTGACACAGGCTGTGGCGGCGCGCAGAACGGAGTCCATGACGGCTGGCTGACGACCTCAGAGATATGGGTTTGGCACGAAAGAGCAGAATCGGATAAAGTTAAGGGACAGGAAAGAGGAGGGAGTTTAGTTTATGCAGAGGTTTACGGTTCTTATCCTTGCCATCGCTGTGACGATGGCGCTTGCTTTGGCTGCGTGCGGGACGGAGGAAGATCCCACCGCGACACCGGCGCCAGCCGAACCGACGGCCACAACGGCCGCTGACATGTCCGACGATGACATGGACGATGAAGACGACATGTCCGAAGACGACATGGACGATGAAGACGACATGTCCGAAGACGACATGGACGATAACATGTCTGACGACGACATGATGAAAGAAACGATCATCTTCAGCGATCTGAACTGGGATAGCGCTCAGGTTCAGAACCGCATCGCCCAGTACGTCCTGGAGAAGGGCTATGGCTACCCCACAGATGTGATCTTTGGTGGCACGCTGCCTCTCCTTGAGGGACTGGAGCGCGGTGACCAGCACGTCACCATGGAGATTTGGCTGCCCAACCAGACCGCTGCGTGGACGAACGCGCTTGCATCCGGCGTCGTCACACAGGTCGGCTACAGCCTTGGCAGGGACTGGCAGTCCGCGTTCGTCATTCCTGCGTACCTGCAGGCGGAGTACCCGGAGCTGGACAGCGTCGAGGACCTGAAGGATCAGCAGTACAAGGACCTGTTCACGACTGTTGAGTCCGGTGACAAGGCAAGTCTGCTTTCCTGCGTCATCGGCTGGGCGTGTGAGCAGATCAATGATGCGCAGGTCGTCGGTTACGGCCTCACAGATCATGTTCATGTGGTCAAGCCCGGTGACGGCGCGGCCCTGAACGCAGACCTGGAAGGCGCCTACCAGCGGCAGGAGCCGTGGCTCGGCTACCAGTGGGGCACGAACACCCCTGCGCTGGTTCTGGACCTCGTCCGCCTGGAAGAGCCCGCCTACAACGCGGAGTGCTGGGCCATCATGCAGGCATATGCCGATGGTGGACCTCCTCCGGCCGAGGGTTGCGGCTATGAGGACGCCGAGATCGTGATTGCCGTGCGCAGCGAGCTCACTGAGAGCGCGCCGGAGATCATCGACTTCTTCGAGAATTGGGGCTTCAACATCTCGGAGTACGGCAAGGTCGCACAATTCCGCCAGGACAACCCGAATGCTGACATCGCAGATGCAGCACAGTGGTACCTCGCGAACCATCAGGATACGTGGACTCCTTGGGTGACAGCTGATGCCGCTGACGACATCAAGGCCGCCCTGGCCGCGAATGAGATTCCTGACGGCTGGCCCACCGAATAACATCGGCTGACCAACCGGACAACATAGTTGTCAAAAGTCCCGCGGCGCTGAGCTCAGCGCCGCGGGACTTTCTCTTTGTGCGCCCCCGTAGTCAAACCCAATCAGGGGGCAGATATTCGTGTTGCCCTCTCCGGTTGAGAGGGGAGTCCGGTTGGGAGAGAAACTCCGGCGCTAGATGATCGGCCAGCGTGGCGCGTAGGAGATGTTGGCGCGCTCCAACATGGCCTCTCCGTGCCGCTGAACACGCTGAATCAGCCCCCATTCATCCACGAATGTCGCCTCGCCGCCCTCAACAACCGTGCGCCCGTCCACAATCACGGTGTGGACACTCCGCCCGTCCGCGTTGTAGACAAGGCTGTTGATGGGATTGAACAGCGTGCGCCATTCCGCCCGCCGCGTGTCAAACAGCACAAGGTCTGCCTTCTTGCCGGTCTCAATGGACCCGATCTCATCGTCAAGGCCGAGGGCCGTTGCGCCGCCAATGGTTGCCATCTCGAGCGCGCTCTCCGCGGGAACCATTCGCGTATCGGCGCGCGCGTCCTTGAACAGGATGGCGGCGAGGTACATGGACCGCAGTGTCTCGACGAGGTTTGAGTTGTTGCCCGCGTCTGTGCCGAGCCCCAGTGTGACGCCGCTGCGGAGCATCTCCGGCGCCATTCCGTGCCGTGAGAGGCCGGAGCCCATCTTCATGGCGGCTGTTGGGCACAGGATGCCGGCAGTTTCACTGCGCGCCATGGCGGCAACCTCTTTGTCGTCCAACCCGATAATGTGCGCGAGCACGACGTTGTTTCCCAGGATGCCATGATCCTCCAGCCACACCGTTGGGCGGACGCCGTAGCGCTCCAAGAATGTGCGGACGGTTGTTGGGCCGTTCCCGTGGTGGAGCGTGAGCCGTGTGTCCATAGAATCCGCAAGCGCCTTCAACTCATGGAGCAGGGTTGGCGAGCAATAGTCGATGGAGAACGGCATCGCCCACGCATGAACGCGGCCGTCAAGGCCGCCGTCATAGGCATCAATGGTGCGGCCGGTGAATGCGATGGCGTCGCCCGTTTCATGGACGGGTAGATTGAGGGGATTCGGCATGTCCGTGACCTGCCTCCCGACGATGATGCGGCAGCCGGCCGTCTCATATGCGTCCATGCACGCGTCAAGAAACTGCGTGCTTCCCGGGTCAAGGAATGTGGTGGTGCCTCCGCGGAGCAGTTCGGTGATGCCGAGCAGAGATGTGTCGTGTTCCTCCTCCTCGGTCATGGACTGCTGAAGAGCGAAAACATTGGCAAGATAGTCACGCGGGCTGAGGTCATCAGGGAAGATGCCGCGCGTGGCATGGGCATAGGAGATGTGCATATGCCCGTTGACGAAACCGGGCGTTATGACCATCTCTTCCGCATCAATGACTTGATCAACCGGCGCATTCGCCAGGTCTGCGGCCTTGCCGACGTGGGTGATGCGATCATCCTCAAGGATGATTGAGCCGTCGCTGATGATTCGGCGTGCCTCGTCCATCGTGATGATATAGCGGGCGTTGGCGATCTTGACACGTGTCATGGAGCAGCCCCCCTTGTCTGGTATAGCCGGTTGGGGTCAGTTGCCGTCTCGCGCCTCAAAATCGGCGCGCGCCGCCTGCAGGAAATCAGCATCGGTGAGCGCGTCAATGCCTGTGAGCGCAAGTGATTTGGCGACGCCAAGCGCGCTGTCATGGGCCAGGTCAGAGAGCGCCGCCTCCGTCATCTGGATTGAGTGTCCCGGTATCTGTGTTTCACTCACAGCAAAGCTGACGGCGAATGATGGCACCCGCTGGCTGACGTTTCCGAAATCAGTGGACGCGCCACCACGGGAGCCGGGCCGCGGATCGTGCACGAGCATGCCGACAGCCTCTGCGTATTGGCGCGCCGCCCGCGCAAGCGGCTCATTCGGCCGCACATTCTCATACAGAGGATGAGCATCCAGTATCTCCAACGTCGCGCCCGTGAGTGTTGCTGCGCCCTGCGCCACATCCTTGACCCTCTCGACCACCTCTGTCAGGTATTCGCGGTCCCGTGACCGGAGCATGAAATTGGCGGCGGCGAAATCGGGCACAATGTTTGGCGCCCGTCCGCCATCTGTGATGATGCCGTGGATGCGAACATCCTCACGCAGGTGTTGCCGAAGCGCGTCGATACCCGTAAAGAGGTGAATGACAGAGTTGAGGGCATTGATGCCGTGGTGGGGCGAGACCGCCGCGTGCGCAGCCCGGCCGTGATAGGCGAACCGGTAGCCGACCATCGCCAGGCTCCAGCTCTCCTCAATGGGGATCGACTGTGGTATGACGGTGCGGGTGGTGGCCGGGTGTGATGAAAGCGTCACATCAACACCACTGAATGAGCCGGCATCAATCATGCGGACCTTCCCGCCACCGCCCTCCTCCGCCGGCGTGCCGATCACCTGAATGGAGCCGGGCAGGCGTGGCATCAAGGCCTGTAGGGCGAGGGCGGCTCCCACATTGGAGATGGCAATCAGGTTATGACCGCAGCCGTGCCCAATCTCGGGGAGTGCATCATATTCGGCAAGGAAAGCGACCGTGGGCCCCGGGCCTGCCCCGCCATCAAGCGTGGCGCGGAAAGCGGTCTCGATACCGCCCGTGCCACGTTCAACACTGAAACCGTGCCGCTCCAGCGTGTCCGCAAGCAAGGCGGAGGAATAGAACTCCTCATAGTTGAGTTCCGGGTGAGCGTGAATGTCCTTGCTGACACGAATCAGTTCATCGCTCAACTCGTCGACGGCGGCCGATACTGCCGCAACGTATTCGTTCTGGTTCAGATCCGGCGTCGTCACTCCATCCTCCTTAACCGTTGCCTTCGGCCTCGGGCCATTGTGATACTACGCACCCGATGATTCGATCCGGTTCACCTTGTCGAGGCGCCGTGCGTGCCTCTCCTCTGCTGTGAATGATGCGTTGACGAATGCGGTGATGATGCTCTCCGCAAGCTTTGAGCCGATGATGCGTGAGCCGATGCATAGCACGTTCATGTCGTCGTGCTCGACCCCCTGACGCGCCGAATAGGTGTCATGGCAAACGGCAGCGCGCACGCCGCGCACCTTGTTGGCGGCGATGCCTGCTCCGACACCGCTGCCACACAGGACGATGCCACGGTCTGCACGGCCCTCCGCCACCTCCCGCGCCACGGCGAGCGCGTAATCCGGGTAATCGTCATTCGCGTCATAGTCGTGCGCGCCGAGGTCCACCGCCGTCTTGCCCAATCTTTCGAGGCGGTCGAGCACCGTTTGCTTGAGGGGTAGGCCGCCATGATCGGCGGCCACAGCAATTCTCAGGGGGGCAGCACGCTCCACTACAGGAACCTCCCGGCGATGTCAGGCGCGATACGTCCAAGCCACGAAAGGGCGATCATCTTGATGATTGATGCAATGATGACGTAGAGGAAAAAGGCGGGCAGAGGGAAGCGTGAAATGCCGGCGATGGCGCTGACTGCATCACCGGGCGCAAAGGGAATCAGGTTGCCGAGAAACAGGATAATGGCGCCCCACTTGGTGCTGAAAAGGGAGGTGAGGCGCTGCTTGATGCGGCTGGAGTCCCCCATCGCATCGCGGCTGACCACCCCCGCGAGGTAGGCAGTTCCGCCGCCAAGCCCGCCACCGATCCCCGTGACGATTCCGAGCCGCCACGGATCGATTATCTCCGCCATGCTGAGGATAATCAGGATGCCGGGCGCCGGCAGGACGACCGTGGCGCTTGATGTGAGGCTCACGATAAACGCGCCAACCAGTCCGAATTGCTCAACGCGGGACTCGTCCGCGTTCAGAAATGCAACGAAGAGGCCTCCGGCAACAAGGAACGTCCCAAAGAAGAGGCCGCTCAACGCAATCTTCATCTGCATGGTGAGGCGGAACTTTGTGCGACGGAAACGGCTGAGGCGATCCCGAACGTGTTCCGTCTCGTCCGGGAGGCCCACGCCGGCGCGTCCACGCCGCCGGCCGGCCGTGCGGGCAGGCGCGGCGCGGTTCAGGTCCATCTGCGGCGCATCAGGCGCGCGTCGTGTTACTGGTGATTGGCCTGTCCAGCGGGTGCTCACGCCGATTTTCCCTCATGCTGCGTCCAAGGCAGATGCTGCTGATGCGGAGCCGTGCCCCGGCATCCGTCCTTACTATGATACCCCGTCGACTCGCTCCATCATCTCCCTATCGTGCGAACGCCTCGTTAAGCCTGTCCGTCAGGCGCGTTGGCGTGATACCAAAAGACGTGGAAAGCGTGGATGAGTCTGTACGATTGTCACGCGTAAGCTGGCGCAATTCGGAGGCTGTGATGAGTGCGCTGCGTCCCGCTGCGCGAGGCAGGGCCGCGCCGGCCAACAGAAATGGGGTAGGGAGCCGCAACAGGATTCGTTTGAGCCCGAGTTGACGCATCGCCAGCTGAACCAGAGCCCTGTATGTCCATATGTCCGGCCCGCCGAGCTCGTACGTGCCGCCCAGCAGGCTCCGGTCCGTAAGCGCGAGGCTGATACAGTGCGCAGCATCGTCTCGCCACAGTGGCTGATAGAGGCCGTCGTGACGCAGCATGATCGCGAACGGCCATGTGCCCCGCAGGCTGCGTGCGATTCGATCGAGCATACCGTTGCGCACGCCAAAGATAACGGAAGGACGTATGATGACCCAATCCAGCTCCGATTCGCGTGTCTCGTTTTCGGCCAGGCCGCGCATGCGTTCAAACGGCTCCGGCGAATCTGCATTCGCCCCAATGCCTGTTACGTGCACGAACCGTTGGACCCCGGCCCGCTGGGCGGCCTGAACCAGCGCGCGTGTGCCGTGCAGGAAGACCCTCTCAAAACTCTGGGTGGGAGGGCTTTCCCGGAGTATGCCAACGAGGTGCACGACAGCCTCGACGCCTTTGAGCGCGTTCGAGAGGGATGCAGCGTCACAGATGTCTCCATCAAAGGCCGTCACCCCCGGTGAGATGGACGCTCGACTCGCTCCTCGGGAGTAGACGCGCACTGAGAATCCCTTTGCGAGGAGATAATCTGTAACCAATGTGCCCATGATTCCCGTTCCACCCGTCACAAGTACGGTAGAATGAGAGTCGGGCTGCGGAATAGGGACAGGGCGGCTGCGTGAGACGGCCATTGCCAAAGTATAGGCGCCTGACGGCGGATTGTACGATTCCTGCGCCACAACAGGGGAGAAGAGTGATTATCGGTTCATGAGTGTGGGAGGTAGGATCGTTAGCAGATTGTCGAAGCAGAGGCTGATTGGCGCGTTGGCCGTTGGATTCGTGTTGGGCTTGGCGTTGATTGCCGGCTGCAACGATGGGGACTCACCCACGCCGACGCCGTGGCCGACTGCTGTCGTCGCTTATACGCCCCTCCCGACAAATACTCCCACCGCGACCCCGACGCCAACCGTCACTCCCACGCCGTCTGCAACGCCGCGCCCGCCTCTCCCAACCGCGACCCCTCAGCCCACGCCCACGGCCACACCACGCCCGCTGCTGTCCGTGGCAGAGGTGATTGGACTCGTTGAAGATTCCGTTGTCCGCGTCATTGTTGGCAATCGCCAAGGGACGGGATTCGTGCTAGATGCTTCCGGCTATATCGTAACCAGTTCTGATCTGGTCCCGTTGGAGGGGGCGGAGGTCTTTGTCTACCATCCGCTAACGGGCTCAACTGCAGCCACGATTGTTGGGCGGGATGAATTCAGAGATGTGGTCGTTCTTCGTCCGAGCGTTCCTGGCGAAATTCCTCCACTGAGCCTGCTGAGCGATAGCTACGTTCCCTCCGGGGAGAGGATTGTTGCGGTTGGCTTTCCGGGTGGAGCCGCAGGGCAGGTGCCGACGGGCATGGCCGGCGGGGTTCAGGCGCGGTATGAAATCGATAACACCCTGTACTTTCAGATCGACACACGATTCGCTGAGGGTCTGAGCGGCGCGCCTATCCTCAACTTGAATGCCGACGTCGTCGGTATTGTTTCACCAAAGAACGTGCAGGTCTTGGGGCCGGGTTCGGCGTCAGTCGGTTTGGGTGTTTCCATCCGGTCCATCCTTTCCAACGTGGAGAATCTCAAGCGTGGCGCCAGCTGTTTCCGTCCCCATAAACCTGAGCCCGGCGGCGTGAATGCGATTCCTCCATTCCCCCGCCTCTACCAAGGAACGGTGACACTGGACGGCGAGCCGGCTCCGGTGGGCACGTTAGTGCAGGCCCGCGTGCACGGGTATGTGACGGAGGTTGCCACAATTGCCAGGGCAGGCGTCCTGCCTCTGATAACGGTTCAACCCCCCGAGGAAGAGGGGTATGCTAACGAGCCTGTCAGGTTCTATGTGAACTGCTTTGAGGCGCCACAGACGGGCACGTACATTGCAGACATCAACAATCCTGACGAGGGAATCGGCCTCGTTATCACGACTGCGTCATGATGCCGATGTGTCACGCTGTTCGTGCGACCTCTTAGCCCGCCCGCGCCTTTCTTTGCTTTGTCTCTGTCCGGCTGATGCGTATTCGTCTTACGGGCGCCCATAACGCGGAATCTGCGGAGACGCGGCTGTCCGGGCTGGTCATCAATGACAGCATCGCGATGGATGCCGGCAGCCTGACGCGCTCCCTGACCCTCAGCGAATTGCAATCCGTCCGCCACGTGTTCCTGACGCATAGGCACTATGATCACGTTCGGGACGTGCCCGCGCTGGTGTATGCGACGCCACGGGCCGGCACGCTGCATGTTCATGGCCTGCCGGACACGCTCGATGCTCTTGCCGCGCATCTCATGAACAACGTGATCTACAGCGCGTACCAGAGCCGTACCGGCGTGGGCGGCGCTCCCCGCGCCCAATTCCATGGCATGGAACCGGGTCAGTCGGTCACCATCGACAGCCTCAATGTGACGGCGTACCATGCTGAGCACAGCGCTCCCGCGCTCGGCTTTCTTGCCTCGGACGGCGGTTCGCGAGTCTATTACACGGGCGACACAGGGCCCGGGTTTGCCGTCCATTTCACCTCGGCCACTCCGCCGGATATGCTCATCGCTGAGGTGACGTACTCGGACGAGGGCATTGAGGATGCCCGCCGCAATGGCCACATGACACCTCGGCTGCTCGCGGATGAGATTGCGAGCATCGTTGCAGCAACCCATTGGATGCCGCGTGTTGTCGTGGTTCACCGCAATCCCGCCCATGAGCAGGCCATCGGTGGGGAGATGGCCAGACTGTGTCAGGATACCGGTTGGGACATCATGCTTGGCGCGCCGGACATGGTACTCACGGTGTAATGAAACCGCGCCGCCCTGTACCATAGCGACAGGACTCAGCAGGAGATGTGAAACAGCACATGACAGCAGGATTCATGTACAGCCCGGACCTGACGCGGAATATTCTGCGTGAGGATCACGTCCTGCGTCCCATGCGTTTGCGCCTCGTCTATGAGCTGCTGCAAGCCTACGGCGTCTTTGAGCGCCCTGACGCCATCGTCATAGGGCCGCGCCTCGCAAGCGAACAGGAACTCATGGCATTCCATGGACGTGACTACGTGGAATCCGTGCAGGAGTTCAGCCGCGGTGAGAACCTTGAACGGCAGCATCGCTATGGCTTTAGCGATTGGGGTGACAACCCCATATCGGAGGGGATGTACGAGGCTGCGGCGCTTGCGGCCGGCGCCTCACTTGTTGCGGCGGAAACGGTGTGGAATGGCGGCGCGGATGTCGTTTTCAACGCGGGCGGTGGCTACCACCACGCCGGGCCTGATTTCGCGTCCGGTTTCTGCGTCTTCAATGATGCCGTCATCGCCATCCTGCGCCTCCTTGCCCTCGGCGCGGAACGTGTCGCCTATGTTGATATCGATGCTCATCACGGCGATGGTGTTCAGAACGCATTCTTCACCAGTGATCGCGTCTTGACCATCTCCCTCCATCAGTCTGGGAGCACACTCTTTCCGGGCACCGGCGATGTTGCGGAGATGGGCGATGAGCCGGGTGTCGGTTATGCCGTCAACGTTCCACTCGCTCCCGGCACCCACAACCAGGCCTATGCGCATGTCCTGGAGAATGCGGTTGCGCCGCTTGTCCGCGCATTCAAGCCGGATGTCCTTGTGACGCAGCAGGGCATCGATACGCATATTGATGACCCGCTCACTCACTTGAGACTCACATCAGAGGGGCATACGGCGGCGGTCGCGTTCTTGGGGTCGCTTTCGCCCGGCAAGTGGCTTGCCATGGGCGGTGGCGGGTACGATCTCTCCGCTGTCGCCCGCTGTTGGGCCATGGATTACGCTGTCATGGCAGGTGTGGACTTGCCCGACGACATTCCGGAGCCGTTCCGGGCGGCATACGGACTCACACAGTTGCGTGACGAGCCCACGCCTGATCTCTTGGAGGCGGACGACGCGCGAGTCTGGCGGGAGGCTGAAGAGTCAGTCAGGCGCGTCCGAGAACTCATCTTTCCCATTCACGGAATCGAGGTGTAACTAGTGACCAACTCCACGCAATCGCAGATCGCGTTTGGAACTGATGGCTGGCGGGCGATCATCGCGGAGGAGTTCACCTTTGAGAATGTGCGGTACTGTGCGCGAGGCGTTGCTGAGTACCTGCGCAAGCAGGGGACATCAGGGCAGGGAATGATTGTGGGCTATGACACACGATTCGGCTCAGAGCGTTTCGCCGCCGCCGTTGCCGAGACCTTGGCGGCGGAGGGCGTGCCGGTCTTGCTTAACCAGACATGGGCGCCGACGCCCACCGTGAGCTACAGCGTCATTTCCAAGAAGGCCGCCGGCGCCATCATCGTCACCGCCAGCCACAACCCGCCCGAATGGAACGGATTCAAGTACAAGCCGGACTACGGCGGTTCAGCGTCGACGGAGATCATCACGGCTCTTGAGAACGAGATTCACGCCGCTGAACGCATGGGCCCGAAGCCGGCGCCTCCGCTTGCGGAAGCCCTGCGCGCCGGAGCCGTGACCATGTTTGATCCCCGGCCTGCGTATGTTGATCAGCTGCGCTCCCTCGTGGATATCGACCGCATCAGGAGCGCGGACTTGGGGGTGGTCATCGACCCGATGTATGGCGCGGGCATGGGATATGTCAGTGACATGCTTGACGGCGGCGCCATGCAGATCCTGGAGATTCATGACGAACGCAACCCCGCTTTCCCTGGCATGCGTCAGCCGGAGCCCATCTCCCACAACCTTGGTGATCTGCGTGAGGCCGTCGTTCGGTACGGGTATGACGTTGGTCTGGCAACCGATGGCGATGCGGATCGTGTTGGGGGCGTGGATGAGGCAGGGCGGTTCCTGACCCCGCTCCAATTCTTTGCCCTGCTGGCGTTCTATCTGCTCGAGATTCGCGGAGAACGCGGCGCGCTGGTCAAATCTATTACAAGCTCCCGCATGATTGATGTGCTCGGCCAGGTCTATGATGTCCCCGTCTATGAGGAGCCGGTCGGTTTCAAGCACGTCGGGCCGCGCATGATGGAAACGGACGCGCTGATCGGCGGTGAGGAGAGCGGTGGGTTTGGCTTCCGCGGGCACGTTCCGGAGCGGGACGGCGTCCTCTCAACGCTCTACATCCTTGATGCTATGGCGCGTACCGGCCGCTCCCTGTCCGGGCTTATCGATTGGCTCTATGAGACAGTCGGACCTCACTATTACGATCGCCTCGATCTCACGTTCCCTGTTGACCGGCGCGCTGAGGTCATGGACAACGTCGCAAACAGTCAACCGTCAGAGCTGGCGAGAACAGCCGTGGTTGATGTCGAAACGACAGATGGCTTTCGCTTCACGCTTGAGGACGGTTCATGGCTGCTCGTCCGCTTTTCCGGCACGGAGCCGTTGCTGCGGATCTACGCGGAGGCGCGCTCCATGGAGCGCGTTCAACTGCTGGTTAGCGCCGGGCGTTCCTTGACGGGAGTCTGAGCGCGAGAGTCCGCCCCCCTGTCCGGCGAAGACGGCTAGGGGGCATCGAGACTACCGCTTGGAGTACTGTTGCTTCTTGCGGGCTCGGAAGAGGCCGTACTTCTTGCGCTCCTTCTCTCGCGCGTCCCTCGTAAGGAACCCTGCGCTCTTGAGCGTGGGGCGCAGGGATTCATCGAGACGGATGAGCGCGCGCGCCAACCCGTGCCGTATGGCCTCTGCCTGCCCGGTGACTCCGCCGCCAGAGACCTTGACAGTGATGGCAAATCGACGCAGGGAATCTGTCGCGACAAGTGGCTGCAAGATCGAGCGGCGATGGATCTCCAGAGGGAATCGTTCCTCCAATGGTTTGCCGTCAACGACGAACATCTCCTCAACGCCCGGGGTGAGGCGTACGCGCGCCACAGCCCGCTTACGGCGTCCCGTTCCCTGAACAAATCGACTTGCTGTCGTCATGCGTACGGTCTCCCCTCCCGGTTCCTCTGCGTTTATCCCTGGTCCTTGTTGGCTTCGTCGTTTTCGTCCGTCGCGTCGTCATCCGCGCTGTCGTCAACCTCGGCGGCAGGCTCAGAGGCCTCGACCGACTCCTCGGTCTCCACCTCAGCGACGGTCTCGTGATCGTCGCCGGGCGTATCGTCCTGCTGCTCAGCCTCTGCGGCCGTCTCGTCGTCAGTTGCTTCAGGCGTTACACTGTCCTGCGTCTCCGGCTCGGCAACAACAGCAGTCGCTTCGTCTGTTGTCTCCGGCGCGGCGGCCTGTTCATCCGCCTCAGCGGTTGCAGGTGCCTCATTGGCGGTTTCCGGTGGGGCTCCGTCCTGCGCCTCCGGCTCAGCAGATCGACGGCGACGGCGTCGGCTCGGCGGCACGACGGGCGCGTCCTGCTGCGGCGCTGCGACAGCTGTGGCGGCGGCCTCGAGGGCCTGCGCCTCGGCTTGTGCCTGCTTGCGTTGGCCAACCACTCCCAAACCGGCGCGGACCTGCGCCTCATGCGGGTGTTCAGCCCCGGCGTAGACGTGGAGCCGACGCAGATTCTGCCTGCCGAGTCGATTATGCGGCAACATACCCTTCACGGCGTTCTGAATGATGCGTTCAGGGTGTTTTTCCCTGAGGGTGGAGAGAGTGACGGCGCGCAAGCCGCCCGGATACTGCGTGTGCCGATAATAGGTCTTGTTCGCCTCTTTCTGCCCGCTGACGCGCACCTTTTCCGCGTTGATGACGATGACGTTGTCACCAACGGACATGTGCGTTGTGTAGGTCGGCTTATCCTTGCCACGCAGAATAGTCGCGATGCGCGTGGCGAGACGGCCAAGCGTCTCACCGTCCGCGTCAATCACGCGCCAACTGCGTTCAATCTCGCTCTTCTTGGGGCTGTATGTTCGTACGCGTGCCATGGGTCGTGCCTCAATCTCTCACAATTCCATCATCATAGGTGACGCTGATTAGGCAGAGGCCGGTGGCGGGCATCGTCCACGTTGCCTCGCCCGGCTCGCCGTCTGTCGCCAGGCGGTGGAACGCATCCACGCT
The DNA here is from genome assembly GCA_965214725.1 of Dehalococcoidia bacterium. Taxonomy (GTDB): domain Bacteria; phylum Chloroflexota; class Dehalococcoidia; order UBA6926; family UBA6926; genus VXMO01. The sequence goes on from OZ243973.1 coordinate 1,658,940, forward strand.
CATCCGCCGTGCCCCCACCTGTATGAGCGCGCCGGCGATTCGCCGAACCTGGTGGGGGAGAAAGCCGTTTCCACAAATATCGATCGTTACCAAGTCACCGTCGCGGCTCACCTGTGCGTCATCATAGCGGCGGAGTGGGTTGCGGTCTGCCGGCAGTGGGCCGGTGAAGGGACGCGCGTCCATCCACCCACTCAGCGCGAGGATTGCCTGCGCCATTGATGCCTCATCGAGGCGCTCTTTCACGTGTGCAGCCTGTTGGCGCAGCAGCGCGGAGGGAGAAGGGCGGTTGATGATGGTGTAGCGATAATGGCGTGAGCGGGCATCCCGCGTCACGTCAAAAGACTCCGCCGCCCACTGCGCCCGTGTGACGCTGATGTCAGAGGGCAGGAAGTGGTTGAGTCCGGTGACATAGCGCTGCAGGGGAATATCAGCCATTGGGCGGAAGGAAACCACCTGGCCTTGCGCGCTCGCCCCGGAATCTGTCCGCCCGGCGGCGGCGATGCGATGAGGCTGACCCGTCAGCTTGCGGAGAGCGTTTTCGATCTCCCCCTGAATGGTTGGGACGCCCGCCGTCTGCAGCTGCATTCCCTGATAGCGGGCGCCAGCATACTCGATGCTGAGCACAACGAGGTAGTCGGCCTTTGCGCGTGGCTCGGCGCCGGTCTCGTTGAGTTTGCTGATAGCAACAGTCTGCATGGTTGTCTGCGCGCGCCTACACGAGCTCCAACCGCACCAGTGGAGCGGCATCGCCGTGTCGAGGTCCAATCTTGGTGATCCGAGTAAAGCCGCCGGGGCGATCCTGATACCGTTCTCCGTAAACGCGGAAGATTTTGTCGACAACATTCTTGTCCGGTATGAACTGGAGGGCGCGACGGCGCGCGGGGAGGCCGCCGTCCTTGCCAAGGGTGACCATGCGCTCCGCAAAGCCGCGTGTCTCCTTGGCCTTGGCCTCGGTGGTCACAATGGCCTCACGCAGGAACAGGTCCCTCGTCAGGTTGCGGTACATCAGCATCCGCGGCGCGGTCTTGCGTCCGAGTGTGCGGCCTGCAACACGGTGTCTCATGGTTGGGTGTCCTAATCCTCGTCCTCGTCTTCATCGGGCGCGAATGATCGCCGCGAATAGTGCGTCAGGTCAACCTCAGAGATACTGTCATCCGGTCCCATGGTGAACACGGGCGCGTCCTCGTCAGAATCTGTGCCCGCTGCGGCTGATGGCAAGGCCGAATCACCACTTGGGACAAACGATGCGAGCGGAGTGCGGCGCCATGATCGGTCGCCGTCATCCGCAGGAATCGCAACGCCCTCAAGGCGGAGTCGATCGATGAGTTCACTCAGGGATTGCTCGCCGAAATTGCGCAGATCAAGGAGCTCCTGCGCAGACTTCTCCAAGACGTGCCCCACGGTGGCAAGGTTGCCGCGCCGGAGACTGTTCTGCGTTCGCGTGGAGAGGTTGAGGGCCTCAACGGTGATTGAAGAAAGAGAGGAGGGGACTCTGAGCCCCGGCTCTTGCCCGGCTGCAGGGTCAACCGATTCTCCCAGGGAGGCGAATGGCTGCAGTTGCTCAATGATGATCTGCGTTCCCTTGCGAACAGCCTCCTCAGGCGTGATCGTGCCATCTGTCCACACCTCAAGAACGAGGCGGTCAAAGTCGGTGACCTGGCCAACGCGCGTTGCCTCCACCTCGAAATTCGCGCGGCGGATGGGTGTGAATACGGCATCAACGGGCAGGATGCCAATCGGGTCTTCAAGGGATGTCTCAGCGGCCCGAAAGCCGGTGCCCTGTTCAACGGTAAACTCAATCGACAACTCCGCCTCTGCGCTGTCCGCGGTCAGCAGGACGAGACCGGGATTGACGATTGTGTAGTCGCCGTGCGGCTGAATATCACCGGCGGTAATGTCTCCCGCCCTTTTGCTGACATCAAGGCGCAGGGTTCCGGGTCTGCCGGTGAGGGACTGGATACGGATGTCCTTCACATTCAGGAGGAAATCCACCATGTCCTCACGGATATGGGGCAAGGTGGAGTATTCGTGGTAGGTGCCCTCAATGCGGACTGAGGTGATTGCCACGCCGGGGAGTGAATTGAGCAGAACGCGCCGGATCGCGTTGCCAAGAGTGACGCCAAAGCCTTGTGACAATGGCTCAATGGCGAACCGGACATAGTCCTTTTCGGACCTGTCAATGGTGATTTCAGGAACCAGGCTCACACCCGGATCCGTCTGTAGTTCTGCCTCAGTGATTAAGGTCAAGAGTTGGCCTCCGTGCCGTACAGGTCTGCGTGCTCACGTGTGCGCCGTTTCGGTCTGTGATCCTAGCGTGAATAGAACTCAACAATCAGGCGGTCATCGATGCGGATGTCCATATCGGACCGATCGGGCTGCCGCAGCATACGTCCCACCATGTTGCGTGAATCCATCTGCAGCCACTCCGGCGGCTGCCGGCGCTGCGCCTGATATTGAACAATCTCATATTGTGTGTTGTTGACTGAACTGGGCACCCACGTAATCTCCGCCCCCTCCTTGACGCTGATGGAGGGCGTGCGCGCCCGGCGGCCATTCACAGCCAGATGGCCATGTGAGACCATCTGCCGCGCCTCTTTGCGGGAGTTTGCCCAGCCGAGCCGATAGACAACATTGTCAAGGCGCGTTTCAAGAATCTTGAGGAGATTCTCACCAGTTGCGCCGCGCTGGCGGGTGGCGACCGCATAGTGCCTGCGGAATTGACGCTCCAGCACGCCATAGATGTGGCGCGCCTTCTGCTTCTCCCTCAGGTGGATGCCCCACTCAGAGAGGCGTCGCCGGCGGCGGTTGCCGGTTGCCGATTCACCCGGGGCGCTGCGCCGCCGTTCAATGGCGCATTTGGGCGTGTAGCAGCGTTCACCCTTGAGAAATAGCTTGATTCCCTGCCGCCGGCAGAGCCGACAAACCGGGCCCGTATAGCGAGCCATCCTTTACGTGTTCCTCCTGATTGTCATTGTCCGCATGATTGCGCGCGGCTGAGCGGTTGTGTCTGACATTGATCGTGTTGCTGTTCTACGTGTCTCTAGACACGCCGGCGCTTGCGTGGGCGGCACCCGTTGTGCGGGATGGGCGTGGTATCCCTGATAGTGGTCACAACGAGGCCGGTTGCCTGCAAAGAGCGGATTGCCGCCTCGCGTCCACTGCCGGGGCCCTTTACACGGATCTCCACATGCTGCAGGCCGTGCTCCATGCCACGGCGCGCCGTTTCCTCCGCAGCCCGCTGCGCGGCGAACGCTGTTCCCTTGCGAGAACCGCGAAATCCAACCGCGCCGCCACTGCCGGAGGCGATAACGTTCCCAACAGGGTCTGTCAGTGTGACGACGGTGTTGTTGAACGTGGCGTAGATATATGCGCGCCCAAAGGGCACGGACTTGCGCTCCCTGCGTCGCACGCGTTGGCGTCCTCGTCTCGCCATGTCGTGTTTGTGCTCCTTTCAGCGGGCTTGCCCATGCGCCACGAGGTGGCGCCGCTGCCCGTTGTCCTTGAGGGCTTCCCCTACTTGCGCGCAACCCGCCGCTTGCCGGCCACCGTGCGCTTGGGCCCCTTGCGGCTGCGCGCATTCGTCCGCGTCCTTTGACCTCTCACAGGCAAACCTGTGCGATGCCGCAAACCGCGGTAACTGCCAATTTCAATGAGTCTGCGAATGTTCATGGCAATCTCACGGCGGAGATCGCCCTCAATCGGGTATCCGCCGCGCTCAATCGCCTCGCGCAGCATCGCCATATCCTGCTCGGTCAGGTCATGCACCCTGCGGTCCGGATCCACGCCGGAGTGCTCAAGAATCTCGGTGGCACGGCTCGGGCCGACGCCGTAGATATAACGGAGCGAATATGCAATCTTCTTGTTATCCGGAATATCGGCGCCTGCAATTCGTACCATGACCCGTCCTGTGCCCCCGTTCAGCCTTGTCGCTGCTTATGCTTCGGATTCGTGCAGATCACGAATAGGCGGCGCTTGCGCCGTACAATGCGGCATCTGTTGCATCTCGCCTTGACCGATGCCGAGACCTTCATGTCGCTCTATCCTCTTCCTATTCGTTTCCCAGAGTGTGCAGGGCCTAGCGGAACCGGTACGTGACCCGCCCGCGTTTCAGATCGTACGGTGAAAGCTCAACGAGCACGCGATCCCCGGGGAGGATGCGTATGAAGTTGAGCCTGATCTTGCCGGAGGCATGCGCCAAGACGGCATGGTCATTCGGCAAGTCCACGCGGAACATGCCGTTCGGGAGGGCTTCCCGAACAGTGCCCTCAACCTCAATGGTTTCCTTCTTATTCTTTTGTGTCATACCTTGCCCAACGAAATGCCGCACGAACTAGTAGTATGCCACAGCGCGCGTTGTGGCGCTACATTACGGCTGCCCGGTTTTGCTTGTCAGAACCTCCGGCCCGTCCTCCGTCACAACGATGGTGTGCTCCCAATGCGCAGACAGGCTACCGTCCGCTGATGTCACGGTCCAATCATCATCCTCGACCACTGTCCGCCAATCACCCATTGTCAGCATCGGCTCCAGCGCGATTGTCACGCCGGGCCGTAGGCGGAACCGCCTCAGCCCGCGGCGTCCTGAACTGTCGAAATCGGCAACATTGTTCGGAATCCACGGGTTCTCGTGCATCTCTGTCCCGATGCCGTGTCCGCCGTATCCGCGGATAATGCCGTATCCCCGTGGCTCGGCATACTCCCGGATGGCGCCGGTGAGATCCATCAGCCCGTTGCCGGTCTGGGCGGCGGCGATGCAGGCGATCAAGGATTGGCGCGTGTCCTCTATGAGAGCCGCGGCCTCCGGTGGGACGTCACCCACAGCGAACGTGATGGCAGAATCGCCGTGATACCCATCGTAGATTGCGCCACAATCCACAGACAGAATGTCGCCGTCCTTGATTGCTCTGGGTCCGGGAATGCCGTGAACGATCTCCTCATTGAATGAGGTGCATATGTGGGCCGTGAAGCCCTGATACCCGAGGAAGGACGGCACACCGCCCCGCGCGCGTATCTCCCTCCCCGCAATCTCATCGAGCTGCCCGGTTGTGACCCCCGGTTTAGCGGCATCCCTCACGATGGCCAGAACGTCCGCGACGATGTGCCCTGCCTTGCGCATGAGGTCAATCTCACGCGGTGATTTCACCGTTGGCGATTCTCGATTCCGGCCAAATACCATTGCGCAGCCGTTGGCGTAACGAGGGCGGTCTATGGCAGGGCGGCGAGGAGATCCTCGCGCACCGCCTCGATGTCCTGCTCGCCGTTGATGCTCGCGAGAACGCCTTGCTCTGCGTAATAGTCGATTAGCGGCGCAGTCTGGTCACGGTACACGCCCAGCCGATTCCGCACCGTCTCAGGCGTGTCATCGTCTCGTTGGTAGAGTTCGCCGCCGTCCGCGTCACACATGCCCTCCGTCTTTGGCGGATTGCTGATGGCGTGGTAGGGCGTTTGGCATGCGCGGCAAATCCAACGGCCGCTCAGCCGGCGGACCAGCTCATCCTCGGATACATCCACGAGGAGAACCTTATCGATGGTCTCGCCGCGCCCTGCGAGCGCCTCGCTCAGCGCCGTGGCCTGCGCCAGGCTGCGCGGGAAACCATCCAAGATATAGCCGCTCGCCGCGTCTGGCTGGGAGATGCGTTCCAGCAGCATGCGTACGGTGACGTCGTCAGGGACCAACTCGCCGCGATCCATGTATGATTTTGCCTCTAGGCCGAGCGGCGTGCCCTGTGAGAGCGCAGCCCGAAAGAGATCCCCCGTCGCGATATGGGGCGCATTCAGATGCTCATGGAGAGTGGCCGCCTGCGTCCCCTTGCCGGCTCCCGGCGCTCCAAGAAGTATGACGCGCATGAATGTCTCCTCTCATCAAATCAGCGCAGGAATCCCTCGTACTGGCGCATGAGGAGCTGCGATTGCAGCTGCCGCATCGTGTCCAGGACGACGGCAACCACGATAAGCAGGGCAGTGCTGGAGATTGACAGCGTGCTGACACCGGTAGCGAGCAACAAGAAGAACGGAACGATGGCAACAATACCCAGGAAGATGGCGCCACCCCACGTGATTCGCGTCAACACTCGTATCAGGTAATTGTGCGTTGGCTGCCCCGGTCTGATGCCCGGTATGAACCCGCCGTTCCGTTGTAAGGACTCCGCGAGGTTCTGTTGCTGGAATGTGACCATCGTATAGAAGAATGTGAAGGCGACAACCAGCCAGAAGAGCAGCAGCCAGTATACAAACCCCTCAGGGCCGAGATTACGCGCAAAGAACTCGCCAATTCCCGCGATGAGGTTGTTGTCTGCCTCCTGAAAATAGCTCGCGACGGTTGGTGGGAAGATCAGGATTGAGAACGCGAATATCAACGGAATCATGCCCGCCGAGTTGACCCGCAGGGGGATGAACGTTGAGCCGCTCTGCCGATAAACGCGGCCCTGACGGGTCACACTCCTCCCATATTGAACCGGTATGCGCCGCTGCGCCTCTGTGAACACTACGATGAAGTAGATGGTCGCAAGGCCGGCAAAGCCCACCAGCGCGAGGGCGATCGGGTCATTTGCGAAGACTCCCTGCCCGAATAATGTGGGCAGTCCGGCAACGATGCCGCCAAAGATGATGACGGAGATGCCGTTGCCGATGCCACTCTCCGTGATAAGTTCACCCAGCCAGACCAACAGCATGGTGCCGCCCGTCATGCTGATAATCATCGCGAGCGTTGGCAGAAAGTCGCCCTCCGGGTATGGCCACAACGCCCCTAGCACGCCAAGCCTGTTCAGCAGAACAAGCTGTCCATATGCGGACGCGGCGGCGATGGGGACCGTCATCCAGTGTGTGTACTGATTGATGCGCTGCCGTCCTGCCTCACCCTCCCGCGCAAGCGCGGACAGGCTGGGGATGACCGGGATCATGATCTGCAAGATAATGCTGGCCGTGATATACGGGTACACGCCCATGGCGGCAACGGACAGATTGCGCATCGCGCCGCCGCTAAAGATGTCAAGGAACCCGAGAAGCTGATTGCTCTGGAAGAGCTGGCGAAGGGCCACGATATCCGCGCCCGGCACCGGCACGTGCGCGATGAACCGGAAAATGACCAGAATGGCAAGCGTGAAAAGGATGCGTCGGCGTAGGTCCGGCTGATACCAGGCATCGATCATGGCCTGGATCAGGGCCGGGCGTGGCTGCCGGCGCTCAGTCGTCGATGAGTAACTCACGACGCGACGTGCCCTCCGTTATCGGGGCCGATGAATGACGGGCTTGGGCAGTGTGTCAATGGTGCCGCCGGCCGCCTCAATCTTTTCACGCGCTGTCCGGGAGATACGGTGCGTGCGGACGGTATACGCGTGGTCCACCTCACCGTCCGCAAGTATGACGATGGGCTTTCTGAGCGACCGGATGATCCCGTGATCCCGCAACGTCTCCGGGCTGACCTCTGAGCCGGCCGGCAGGTGCGTCAGGCTTGAGAGATTCACCAACTCATACTCCACGCGAAAGAGATTCTTGAATCCGCGCTTGTGAGGCAGCCGCTTGACCAGTGACAGCTGACCGCCCTCAAAGCTGGCGCGCACGCCGCCGCCTGAGCGAGATTTCTGCCCCTTCATTCCCTTGCCGGCGTACGTCCCGCGGCCAGAGGAATTGCCGCGGCCCACGCGGCGCCTGCGTTTGCGAGCGCCATCGGGCGCTCGTAGCTCATTCTCACGCATCAGCGCTCGCTCCTCCCTCATCGCGCAGTTCGGTCGTCACAAGATGGCGCACCTTAATCAACATGCCGCGAATTGAGCGTGAGTAGTCATGCTCCCGCTCATCGCCCATGCGGCGCAGTCCAAGCGCTCGCAGCGTCTTGACCTGGTCCGCACGCTGATTGATCGGACTCTTTGTGAGTGTCACGCGCACCTTCGTCATGACCCTGCGTCCTCATCCGTGGTATCGGTGTTGTCGGAACCCTCCGACGCCTCAGCGTTCTCAGAATCGGACTGCTCCGTGTTGTCCTCGGTGGTCTCTGCCTCGCCGATGTCGGCAACGGGGGCATCCGTCTCCGTCTGCTCGGTTGAGTCAGAGTCAGACTCAGGCGTGGCGGCCTCCGCCTCTCCCTCTGCGGTGTCCGCTTCAACGGCGGCGACAGGCGGCTGCTCGGCGGCCTCGTTTTCTGCCAAGAACGTGTCACTGCTGACGGGCTGCGGCGTAATGGGCGCGGGGCCGGAATAGTCGGTGACCGGCTCCGGCTCCTTCGCGGGGAGTGGCGCCTCGCCACGCACCATACGGCGCAGGGAGATGGTCTCTCGCGGGTCGCGCATCATCTGCAGCCCCTTGATGGTTGCCTGCACAACATTGATGGCGTTGTTGCTGCCCTGTGATTTCGTCAAGATATCCCGCACGCCGGCCGCTTGGACAACGGCCCGCACGGCGGCGCTGGCGCGGACACCGGTTCCGGGCGCAGCGGGGCGGAGCAGAACCTGCGCGCCGCCAAATCGGCTAACCACCTGCTGCGGGACGCTGCTTTCGAGTGTTGCGACATCAATGAGCGAGCGGCGGGCAATTGCGCCGCCTTTCTGGACGGCGAGCGGCACCTCTGCGGCCTTGCCGAGTCCGTAGCCCACCTTGCCCTTGCCATCACCCACCACGACGAGCGCGTTGAACGTGAACCGTCGGCCACCCGCCACCGTCTTCGCCACGCGGCGTATGGAGACGACGCTCTCCGTCAGGCCGTCTGATTCACGATCTGCGTCCCGTTGTCGTTCCCGTGTGCGCCCGCGCGCTCCGCGTGTGCGTCCAAGTGTCATCGCTTCTCCGTCTGCTCCTTATATGATGCGTGTGGGCCTATCAGAAGAGTAGGCCGCCTTCACGCGCCGCGTCAGCCACGGCCTTGATCCGACCATGATATTGATACCCGCCCCGATCAAAGACCACATTGGTGATGCCGCTGGCCATGGCGCGTTGTGCCACTGCCGTGCCAACCATCTTTGAGCGGTCTGACTTGCTGCGGCTGCCTGCCCCGTCACGGATATCCTTGTCCTGTGTTGATGCGGCGGCCAGGGTGATGCCGCGCGAGTCATCAACAACTTGCGCGTAAATGTGATTCAGGCTGCGGAAGACGCACAGGCGCGGCCGAAGGTCCGTGCCGGTTACTCGCTGCCGGAGCCGTAGATGGCGGCGGTTTCGCCGCTGCCGTGTTGTCTTGATGCGTGCCATATCTCTTTGTCTTTACCTGATTATCTGCGTCCTGCGCCCTTGCCAGCCTTGCGCCTGACTTGCTCTCCCTGATAGCGGATGCCCTTTCCTGTGTAGACACCCGGCTTGCGGACGGCGCGGATCTTGGCGGCAGTCTGGCCGACGAGCTCTTTATCGATACCGTCCACATGGAGACGGGTATTGCTTTCCGCCTCCAGCGTGATACCGTCCGGCGGTTGAATCTCTACTGTGTGTGAGTAGCCGACGCTCAGCGTGATGCCGCGCCCTGTCTGTTGGGCGCGATACCCGGCGCCCTGAATCTCCAATGTCCGCCGATATCCCTCTGAGACGCCTGTGACCATGTTGGCGAGCAAGGCTCGCGAGAGGCCGTGAAAGGCCGCGGCGGATCGCTCATTCTCGTTCTTTCGGTGGACGGTGATCACGTTCGCGTCCTGCTCAAAGCGGACGGCGGGGTGGAACTGGCGCGACAGTTCGCCGCGGGGCCCTTTGACCGCGATCATCGTCCCCTCGGCGGCATCACTCATCGTGACCTGCACGCCCCCGGGAACCTCAATCGGCATTCGTCCGATCCGTGACATCTGTTAAGCCTATTCTCCCGTCACACCGTCATTCAGTTATCTAATCGGTCATTCCACCAAAGGTGGGATGCTACCACACGTAGGCGAGCAGCTCGCCCCCGATTCCCTTGCGCCAGGCCTCTCGGCCCGTCATGACACCGCTCGATGTGGAGACCACTGCGATGCCGAGACCGCCAAAGATGCGCGGAATCTCACCGCGCTGCACGTACACGCGGAGCCCTGGTTTGCTTACGCGCCGCAGACCGTTGATGACCGGGCTGTTGCCCTCGCGGTATGCCATCTGCATCCGCACAATCTGCTGCGGCGTCGGCCCTTTCATGATAGCGAAATCACGGATGAATCCCTCATTCTTGAGGATTTCCGCGATGGCAATCTTGGTCTTGGATGCCGGCACAGTTATGGTTTCATGCCGCGCCATCAACCCGTTGCGGATACGGGTGAGCATATCTCCGATAGGATCACTGACGGTCATGGGTTTCTGCTCTCCCCCTACCAACTTGCCTTGCGGACGCCCGGAAGCTGGCCGGTGAGGGCGCGCTCCCGCAAACAGATTCGGCACAGGCCGAACATCCGATAATAGGCGCGCGGCCGGCCACACACATTGCAGCGGTTATATGCCTGCACCTTGAACTTTGGCGGGCGCTTCCAGCGCGCGATCTTTGATTTCTTGGCCATTAAGTGCTGGTCTCCTCACGTGTGAACGGCATTCCCAACAATGCCAATAACCTGCGCCCCTCATCATCCGTCTGCGCCGTCGTAATAATGTTCACCTGCAGACCACGGATACGGTCTACGCGATTGTAATCTATCTCCGGAAAGATAATCTGCTCACGCAGCCCGATGCTGTAGTTGCCGCGCCTGTCAAACGCATTGGGTGAAACACCGCGGAAGTCACGCGTCCGCGGCAGGGCGACGTTCATGAGCCTGTCCAGGAAATTCCACATTCGCGTCCCACGCAATGTGACGGACGCGCCGATAGTATTTCCCTCTCGGATATGAAACCCGGCGATGGAGCTGCGCGCCCGCGTCACAACAGGTTTCTGGCCTGAGATTGTCGTCAGATCGCGCTGAATCCCCTCCAACACGCGCGCCTCATCCCGGGCGTCTCCCGCGCCAATGTTGAGGACAATCTTGGAGATGCGGGGGACCCGCATCGCATTCGAGAAGCTGAACTCCTGCATCAGGGCAGGGGCCACCTCATCCAAATACATGCGGCGCAGGCGGGGCACGTCTGTGGGAGTCGCGCCATTCGTAGACGCGGCCACATCTCCCTCCTCGGCGGGCTGCTCAGCCTTAGGCTGCCGTGCCGTTGAGCGGCGTCGGCGTGGAGCGGGAGCAGCCTGCTCCTCCTCCTGCGCGGCGTCATCCGTTGATGCCCCCGCCGGGACGGCGGGAGGCAGAACGCGCTCTGTTTCGTCGTTGTCTAGTCGATCGTTTCGTTGCATGACTTGCACCGTCGGACCTTGCGTCCGTCTTCAAGTGTGCCAAACTGCACGCGTACTGACTTGTCACAGTGTGGGCACACCAACCGCACGTTGGAAATATGGAGCGGGCTGGGAAGCTCAATGATACCGCCCTGCCGCACGCCGGGTTGTGGCCGCTGATGTTTCTTGATGATGTTGACGCCCTGCACGACAACGCGGTTCCTGGCAGGGATCACACGCTCAACGGTGCCGCGCTTGCCGCGGTCTTTGCCGGCGGCGACGTAGACCATATCGTTCCGCTTGATCTTTGCCGCCATCGTTAGAGGACCTCCGGGGCGAGCGAGATGATGCGCATGAAATTCTTGTCGCGCAGCTCACGCGCAACGGGACCAAAGATGCGCGTCCCGCGCGGCAAATCACGCTCCGTCAGTATCACTGCCGCATTTTCATCGAATCGAATATAGGAGCCGTCCGGCCGGCGGTGCGGCTTGGCAACACGAACCACAACGGCGCGGACAACATCGCCCTTGCGGACGCCTGCATTCGGCTGCGCCTCCTTGACGGACGCGACGATGATGTCTCCTACGGAGGCATAATGGCGCCGCGTGCCGCCCGGCACGTTGATGCACTGAATCTCACGCGCGCCGGAGTTGTCCGCCACACGGAGTCGTGTCTGTACTTGTATCATGCCGTGCTCGCCCCTCCGTCCTCAGGAAGTCCAACGACGATGCCCCGCTCCAGGACCTCGGTCACGCGCCAGCGCTTGTCCCGTGATAGTGGACGCGTTTCCTGAATACGCACCAGATCGCCCTCGGCGCTCACACCGTTTTCGTCGTGCGCCTTGAACCGTGTGACGCGGCGCATCGCCTTCTTGTACAGGCGGTGAGTGCGCTGTCTGTCAACAGCCACCACCACTGTTTTTTCCATCTTGTCGCTCACCACGCGTCCCACGCGTGTTTTCTGCCCCGGCATTTATGCCATCCCCTCTGCTGCGAACGCCTGCAGCTGCCGCTCACGGATCACAGTCTTGAACCGCGCGACGTTCTTGCGCGCCTTGCCAACCTCGCTGGTGTTGGCGAGCTGACGCGTGACTGCGCGAAACCGCAGGTTGAACAACTCCCGATGAGCATTTTCCAACTCCTCCAGGAGCTGTTCATCAGTGAGCGTGCGTATCTCATCCATATCCATGCCGGGCTACTCCATGTCCCGCGTGACAATCTGTGTGCGGATGGGCAGCTTGTCCTGCGCGAGGCGCATGGCTCGCCGTGCCGCATCCTCCGGTACACCCGCAATCTCAAAGAGTATCTTGCCGGGACGCACAACGGCCACCCAGCCATCAACGTTGCCCTTGCCGGAGCCCATGCGTGTCTCCAACGGCTTCTTTGTAATCGACTTATGCGGGAAAACGCGAATCCATATCTGTCCACCACGGCGAACATGTCGGGTCATTGCGCGCCGCGCCGCCTCAATCTGACGGCCCGTCAGCCAGATCGGCTCCATCGACTGGATGCCGAAGTCGCCAAACGCCACCGTGTTGCCCTTCTGCGCCATTCCGCGCATTCGGCCCCGGTGTTGCTTGCGAAACTTGACTCGACGTGGTTGCAGCATTGAACGTTCCCTATGACTCGTCTTCCGTGCTGGCCGGCGTATCCTCGGCCACCGCATCAGCCGGTGGAGTGGGAGCCGGATCAGCAGTCTCGGGCGCGCCGGTCTCGGCGGGGGCAGCAGGCTCAGCGCTGGCCGCCGCTTGCTGGACGGCAGGGGCCCCCGAGCTTGCCACGGGCGTGGACATCATGGAGCTGCGCCGGGCGAGCTCCTCAGGTGTTGCCTCCGTGACGATATCGCCACGATACACCCAGACCTTGACGCCGATCTGCCCCATCTGTGTTCGCGCCTCCGCGGTGCCGAAATCAATGTCAGCGCGGAGGGTGTGGAGGGGAACTCGGCCGTCCATCGCCTTTTCTGTTCGGGCGATGTCCGCGCCGCCAAGCCGGCCTGCAACTGCAACGCGGATCCCCTGCGCGCCGGCCTGCATGGACCGCTGGACGGCCTGCCGCGTTGCGCGACGGAATGACACCTGGCGTTGGATCTGGTCTGCGATATTCTGTGCGACGAGCGAGGCCTCGAGCTCCGGCTGCCGAATCTCATTGATATCGACGCGGACATGCTTGCCGGTCAGGTCCTCCAGCTCCTTGCGGAGTTCCTCGACACGCTGTCCGCCGCGCCCGATAACCACGCCTGGCCGTGCCGTGTGGATGAGCGCGCGCACCTCACTTGTCTTGCGCTCAATCTCCACCCGCGCAACCGCGGCGTCACGGTGCTTGCCAACAATGTGATCACGAATCTGCAGGTCTTCCTGCAGGTTGGTCCGATACTGCTCCGCGCGGTCCGCGAACCAGTGCGTCTGCCAATCACGGATATACCCGAGGCGGAAACCAAACGGGTGAACCTTATGCCCCATTAGCCGTTCTCCTCGTCATCCACAATGACTGTCAGGTTGCTGTGTCGGCGGAAATGTTTGCCGGCCTGTCCACGTGCGCGCGGCTTGAAGCGGCGCAGCGTTTCGGCGGGTCCAATGTCCATGCGAACAACGCGCAGCATACTCGGATCAAGGTCATAGTTGTTCTCCGCGTTCGCTGCGGCGGAGCGTACAACCTTTGCTACCTCTTTCGCCCAGGGACTGGCCATGAATTGCAGCTGCGTGAGCGCGTCATCAACCGTCATGCCGGGCAGCATCTGCGTGATTGTCTGCAGTTTGCGCACGGAGAGCGACATGCGACGTGCTCGAGCTGTTACCTGCATCGCGCTGCCTCGCCCTACCGCCTGGCCTGCCGCTCATTGCGAACGTGGCCGCGGAATGTCCTTGTCGGCGCGAATTCTCCGAGCTTGTGCCCCACCATATTCTCCGTGATGAAGAGCGGGATGTGCCGTCTGCCGTCATGCACCGCCACGTTCAGCCCCACCATTTCCGGGACGATGGTTGACGCGCGTGACCATGTTCGAATCATCGCGCGTGAGTTGGACTGCTGCGCAACAGTTACCTTGCGCAACAGCTTGGCCTCGATATAGGGTCCCTTCTTGACTGATCGTGACATCGTCGTTCTCTAGCGTCCCCGTTCCTTTGCCTTCGCTTACTACTTTGCTTTGAGTCCTAGCGGCGCGAGCCTCTGCGCCCGCCACGCCGGCGGACAATGAACACGTCCGACTTCTTGTTCCTGCGTGTTCGCTTGCCGAGCGTCGGCTTGCCCCACGGGGATTTCGGTCCCGGCATCCCAATGGGGGACCGTCCCTCACCGCCGCCATGCGGATGGTCACGGGGCGACATCGCAGAGCCGCGCACCGTCGGGCGCCACCCCTTCAGCCGCTTCCTGCCCGCCTTGCCCCAGGACAGATTCTTGTGATCGGGATTACCGACCTGTCCGATGGTCGCATAGCAGGCAGAGAGGACACGCCGCAGTTCTCCGGATGGCAGCCGGAGCAAGGTGTACTTGTCCTCATGCGCCATGACCTGTGCGCCGGTGCCCGCCCCACGGACGAGCTGACCGCCCTTGCCCAGATGGATCTCAATATTGTGCACGGTTGTGCCCGTCGGGATCACTCCAAGCGGCAGGGCGTTGCCGACGCGAATCTCCGCGTCCGGCCCGGCCAGAAGAACATCGCCACGCTGTAGGCCAAGAGGCGCTATGATATACCGCTTTTCGCCATCATGATAGTGCAGCAACGCGATGCGTGACGAACGGTTGGGATCGTATTCAATCGTCTTGACGGAGGCCGGCACGCCGTGCTTGTTGCGCTTAAAGTCGATGATACGGTACGCCCGCTTGACGCCGCCGCCACGGTGCCGCGTTGTGATGCGGCCGGACGCGTTGCGCCCCGCGTTGCTCTTAAGGGGTTCAAGCAGTGATTTCTCGGGCCGCACCTTATCGATGTCATCAAAGGCGTCGAGCACCATGCCGCGTCGGCCTGGTGATGTGGGTTTAACTGTCTTGACTGCCATTGTATGACCCTAAATGCCCTCAAAGACCTCAATGCGCTCGCCCGGTTTCAGCGTCACCACGGCCTTTTTCCATGGACGTGTCTGAAAGACGCGCAGGCCTGCCCGTTTGGTCTTTCCCTTAACGTTCATCACATTCACGCTGGAGACGCCCACACGGAACGCGACCTCCACCGCCTCACGAATCTGCTTCTTATTCGCCTTGCGGTGCACCTCAAAGGCGTATTTCCGCTGATCCTGCAGAGCGGTGAACTTCTCAGTGATCACGGGGCGCCGCAGCACCTCCAGCGGATGGAGATCCATGTCTACCTCTCCGCCTTTCTGCCACTCTTCGCCCACAGCTCTTCCGCGCTGCGCACCGCGTCCAGGGTGATGACCACCTTGTGGTGCGCAAGCAGATCGCCAATGTTCATATAGCGTGCCGGCAGGGTCTTGACGCGCGGCACATTGTGCGCGGAGCGGATGAGGTTCTCCTCCGGCTCCGCCGTGACCAGCAGGGCAGGGGTCTTATCGATCTCCAAGCTGCGCAGGGCCGACAGCACGTCTTTGGTGCGCGGCCGCTCCAGATTGAAGCTGTCAATAATGATGAGGTCGCCCTCTGCCAGCTTGCTTGTGAGGACGCTGCGGAGCGCCTGCCGCCGCATGCGAACAGGGATGTCCTGCCGGTAGCTGCGCGGCTTTGGCCCAAAGGTGACGCCGCCATGCCGCCACAGGGGTGAGCGGATGCTTCCCTGACGCGCGCGGCCGGTGTACTTCTGCCGCCACGGCTTGCGGCCGCCACCGCGTATCTCACCGCGCGTCTTGGTGGAATGTGTTCCTTGACGCGCGTTCGCACGTTGACGGACGAGCGCCTGATGAACGAGAGCCTCGTAGATTGGCGCATTAAAGAGCAGGTCGCTTATCTCAACGCGGTCAACGACCTGCCCACTTGTATTGCGGACGTCAGCTTCCATATCAGCGGCTCGCTTTCTTGCGCACGAGGACGATTCCGTCCGGCGCGCCCGGCGCAGAGCCGCGCACGAATAGCAAGTTGCGCTCTGCATCAACGGCGACAACGAGGCCGCTCTTTTGTGTCGTGCGCTTATTGCCCATCTGGCCGGCCATTTTCAGGCCCTTTCGGACGCGGCCGGGCGTGGTGCCTGCGCCAATGGAGCCGGGTGCGCGGAGGCGATCACCCTGTCCATGCGTCTTCGGGCCGCCACGGAAATGCCAGCGCTTCACACCACCCGCAAAGCCCTTGCCCTTGGAGCGCGCTGTCAGATCAACGCTCTCTCCAACCTCAAAGACCTGGTCGGCTGTGACGACGGATCCAACCTCCGGCATGTCTCCGCCGCCTCGAGTACGCACCTCACGCAGGTGCCGCACGGGGCTGATGCCGTTCTTGGAGAGGTGGCCAAGCCGCGGCTTGTTGAGCTTGCGCTCCGGTATCTCCTCATAGCCAATCTGCACAGCGTCATAGCCGTCCGTGACTGCCGTCTTGACCTGCGTCACGGTGCACGGCCCAACGCGGATGGCAGTGACGGCGGACACCGTCCCATCCTCATGGATGTATTGCGTCATGCCGAGTTTGGTTCCCAGGAGTGCGGAGAGCATGATGGCAGTACCTGCTTCTGATCCTATGAACTGATCTCGATATTGACACCAGCCGGCAAATCCAGATGGGTCAGTGAATCGATTGTGCGGGATGTTGGCTCGAGAATATCCACGATGCGCTTGTGGGTGCGGATCTCAAATTGCTCGCGCGAGTCTTTATCGACGTGCGGGGAGCGAATGACGGTGAATCGCTTGATGCGCGTTGGGAGCGGGATGGGTCCTGACACCTGCGCGCCTGTGCCCTCCGCCGCCTCGACAATCTGAACAGCAGACGCATCGAGCAGGCGATGATCAAACGCCTTCAATGTGATGCGTATCCGCTGTTGCTGCCGTAGGGTGGTCATTGTTCGTTTCCTGCTGCCTGTCTAGCGCGCTCCAACGCCTGCCGTGCGCCGTGTGAGAGTCTCCACAACCTGCTGTGGCACGTGATTATAGTGATCAAACTCCATGCTGTAGCTCGCACGCCCCTGCGTGGCAGAGCGCAGAGTAGTAGCATACCCGAACATCTCCGCGAGGGGAACGAATGCTGTGACAATTCCGAGGTCACCTCGGCTCTCCATCCCCTGCACCTGTGCGCGCCGGCTCTGCAAGTCCCCCATAACGTCACCGATGGATTTCGCCGGACCAACAACCTCAACCTTCATGACCGGCTCAAGCGCAACGGGTCGAGCGCGCTCAATGGCCGCCTTGAATCCCATCGACCCCGCCATCTTGAACGCCATCTCTGACGAGTCCACCTCATGGAATGAGCCGTCATCGATCGTGATGCGCACATCAACAATCGGAAAGCCGGTGAGCTGGCCATTCAGCGCGGCCTCCCGCGCGCCCTGCTCAACGGCCGGAATATACTCGCGTGGCACCGTGCCGCCGACGATCTTGTTGACGAATTCGACGCCGCTCCCGGGCTCCAGCGGCTCAACCTCAAGCCAGACGTGGCCGTACTGTCCGCGTCCGCCCGTCTGACGCACGTACCGCCCCTCCGCGCGAGCCGTCCGGGTGACCGTCTCACGGTAGGCCACTTGCGGCCGCCCCGTTTTCGCGTCTACCCGAAACTCCCGCTTGAGGCGGTCGACAATGACTTCAATATGCAGCTCACCCATGCCGGAGATGACCGTCTGCCCCGTCTCGACATCGTGAGATGAGCGGAACGTTGGATCTTCCTGCCCCAGCTTGACCAGGGCATCCACCAACTTCTCCTCTTCCTCGCGTGACTTGGGTTCGATGGCAACTGAGATGACAGGCTCAGGGAAACGTATCGATTCCAGGACGATGGGGCTGTTGACGGCGCAGATCGTATCCCCTGTGAACGTGTCTTTGAGGCCGACCGCAGCGACGATGTTGCCGGTTTCCGCCTCCTCCAGCTCCTCTCGGTGATTGGAGTGCATCTGAATGAGGCGTCCCAATCGCTCACGTCCCTGCCGGCTCGTGTTCAGAACCGTGGAGCCGGCCTTGCAGGTGCCGGAGTAGACCCGAAGATAGACGAGCCGCCCGGCGAATGGGTCTGTGACGACCTTGAACGCGAGGGCGGCGAATGGCTCGGACGTGTCCGGCGCGCGTTCCATCACAACCGACTCATCCCGCGGGTCAGTTCCCTCAACGGGCGGAACCTCAAGAGGGGAGGGGAGATACTCAGTGATAGCGTCGATGAGTGGCTGAATGCCCCTGTTGCGGAGCGCCGTGCCGCAGAACACCGGGTAGATGGCCATCTTGACCGTGCCGGCGCGCAGCCCTCGGTGAATTTCCTCCTCAGTCAACTCCTCGCCCTCGAGGTACTTGATCATCAGCTCGTCATCCTGCTCCGCGGCGCGCTCAATCATGGCGTCACGGTAACGGGCGGCGTCCGCAGCCAACTCATCCGGGATGGGCTGCTCCGCCATTGTGGTCCCCTCGGCGTCCTCCCATGTGATGGCGACTTGCCGAATGAGATCAACAACGCCACGGAAATCATCCTCCTTGCCCCATGGAATCTGGACAGGGACGGGGATGGCGTTCAGGCGCACATGAATGGAATCAACGGACGCAAAGAAATCGGCGCCGATCTTGTCCATCTTGTTGATGAAGCAGATGCGCGGCACATGGTATCGATCTGCCTGCCGCCACACCGTTTCAGATTGAGGCTCAACGCCCGCATTCGCATCAAGGATGACAACGCCACCATCAAGAACGCGGAGGCTGCGTTCAACCTCCGCGGTGAAATCGACGTGCCCGGGCGTGTCGATAACGTTGATCGTATAACCCTTCCAATCAACGGTTGTGGCTGCCGACACAATCGTGATGCCGCGTTCCTTCTCTTGCGGCATCCAATCCATGACAGCCGTGCCCTCATCGACGGTGCCGAGTTTGTAGGTTCGACCCGTGAAATACAGAACGCGCTCAGAAACAGTTGTCTTGCCGGCGTCGATATGTGCAATAAACCCGATGTTGCGAATCTTGGAAAGTGTGGAGTCAGTGGTCATTGTGTCGTCTCGTGTGGTCGTAAAATTGTGTGTGCTTCACCAACGGTAATGCGCGAATGCGCGGTTGGCCTCAGCCATGCGATGCATTTCATCACGTCGGCGAACCGCGTTGCCCTGGCCCTGCGCGGCCTCAACAATCTCCGTCGTGAGCTTGTCCAACATGGGGCGGCCGGCGCGCTGGCGGGCAGAATCAATAATCCATCGCATCGAGAGAGTGAGCCCTCGCTCACCGCGCACTTCAACAGGCACCTGATAGGTGGCGCCGCCCACGCGGCGTGGCCGAACCTGCAGCAACGGTGTCGCGTTGCGTATCGCTCGTTCAAACGTCTCAATCGGGTCGTCCCCGTTTGAGGCGATGTTCGCGAGGGCCCCGTACACGATTCGTCGTGCCGTATTTTTCTTGCCGCGCTGCATGACACGGTTGGTGAACCGCGTTACCAGAACGCTGCTGTAGCGTGGATCAGGGAGGATCGGGCGTTTGACAGCCCTCCGTCGTCGTGACATATGGCTAGTTTCTCTTTGCTCCGTACTTGCTGCGCCCGCGCTTGCGGCCGCTGACGCCGCCAGAATCAAGCGCGCCGCGGATGATGTGATAGCGGACGCCCGGCAAGTCCTTGACGCGGCCGCCGCGAATGAGCACGGTGGAGTGCTCTTGCAGGTTGTGCCCCTCACCGGGGATGTAGGCGGTAACCTCAGTGCCGTTCGTCAGCCGCACGCGCGCAATCTTCCGCAGAGCGGAATTCGGCTTCTTTGGGGTCATTGTCCGAACCTGCGTGCAGACTCCCCTCTTCTGTGGCGAGGGCTGATTCCGCACAACCCGGTTGGTGAGCGCGTTATAGCTCACCTGCAAAGCGGGCGCCTTGGACTTTGACCGCGGGTGCTTTCGCCCCTTGCGCACCAGCTGATTGACTGTCGGCATTGATTAACGTACCTCCACGAGATGGGACACAAACAAACGGCGCCTCCCGCAGGGGGCGCGAAATAAAAGTGTAGGTAGGTACGCGGTTGATGTCAAGGAAAGTGGATAACTAGCCATCCGCGTTCAGCGCAGTGTATTTCCCCGCGTAGTACAGGAGCGGTCTCTCATAGCGGGGATTCACGCCCGCCTCACGTACGGCGCCCACGTAGATTGTGTGGTCGCCCGCCTCAACAGTCTTCTCTACCGCGCACTCCAGCCATGCCAAACTGTCGTCAAGCAGAGGCGCGCCGGTTGTGCCGTCACGATGCGGCAGCGTCTCCAATCGGTGAGCGGCGAGCAGCTCAGCCGTCCCCTTGTGGGAGAGCGTGGCGGCCAGGTCTGCTTGACCCTCGTGCAGGATATTGACTGCAAAGACGCCGCTCTGGCGAATGAGGGTATGGATGTCTGATCCGTGGTCGACGCAAACAAGAACGAGCTGCGGCTGCAGTGAGACTGAACAGACGGCGCTCATGGTGGTGCCGTGCGCCACGGAGTCCGCACGTGTTGTGACGATGGTCACTCCTGTGGCGAGCCGTCCCATGACGCTGCGAAACGCGTCTGACGTAATGGTGTCCGGCATGGGGGCACGCTCTACCTGGCCGGCGTGGCGGGCGCTAGTCGCGCACGGCGACGATTTCAAGCCAGTTGCGGGGAACGTGCGAGAGCTCCATCTCCCGAAAGGTGTCAACAATGGCGTCGCGCAGGACCTCACTCGCCGTCTCTATCTGCACACCGGGGAGGGCGCCCTCGACGAAATCAGAGAACGAGCAGATGGAGAGCCACCCTTCAATTGGCACGTCGATCGGGATCACACGCTCATCTCGAATGCTGAACCCTGCGTCTCTCAGCAACTCCTTGTATTCGTCAGCGGTCAACTGTTGCCGCGCCATGACCTTGTTCTTTGAGGTACGCAGCCCATGGTTTGACTTGAGCAGGCGAAGGGAGCGCATCATCCACCGCCGATAGAAGGGGTCTGTATCCTGCACGATGGATCCCGAGTAGAAGGTGCTGTTGAAGGCGAAGAGGCCGCCGGGCCGCAGGGCATTCTTAATGCCGCCCAGCACATCAGGCTTGTTATCGACAAGATGGATGGCGTTGCAGAAAACGACGGCATCCACCGGCTCTGAAACGATGTGTGAGAGGTCCTCGGCGCGCGCATTCTGGAATGAGATATCCGTGTCCGTCACGCCCGTGAATTGCTGCCGCGCCTCGTCCAGCGTCTCCGGCGACATGTCCACACCGAGGATCCACGCGCGTTCCTGCCCGCGCACCTTGTTGAGGATCTTGCGTGTAATCTCCCCGGGGCCGCAGGCAAGATCAATCACCCTGTTCCCGGGCTGCAGGCCGACAAGGTCAACGAGCCGGCTGTTTTCCTCTTGGTAGAAAGGCTGCCTCGCGAATGAGTTGAACGAGTAGTCGTCAAGACCGGCCGGTGTGGTATGGGTGTCAGTCATTGGTTGGTATTCGTCTCGGGCCATGAACCTGGCCTAATTGCGGCGGCGCCGTGACTTGCGGGCCTTGAGGCGAGCCCGTTCCTGCTTGGAGATAAAGTGGCGTTTTTCCTTGGCCTGCCTCAGGATACCGGACCGCTCCACAACGGAACGGAATCGCTTGATCAACTGTTCCTGGCTTTCACCCTCACGCAGGACAACATACGTCATTCGCCACTCTCCTCTACGTCACCGTGCCTGAATCGTTTTCTCCACCCGTCCATTAATAGCATAGTCGCTCCGCCAAAGGAGAGGTGAAGAGACGCTGGCAAGCATTTTAGCGGCGAGGCCGGTCTGCTGTCCCACTGCGCTGACGTGTGTAGCATGTGGCGCAATAGACGGGCCGGATCCCACGCGGCTCAAACGGCACTTCTGTCTCCTGGCCACATTCTGCGCACGTTGCCGGATACATCCTCTTTGGCGGACGCGCCTGCTCAACGGGAGGCCTTTCTCGGGTCTCCCGCCGTTGTGCCATGTCAGCCCGCCGCACAACACGGCAGGCGTGGCACCTCTTTGGCTCGTTTCGAAATCCCCGGTCTGAATAGTACTGCTGCTCGCCTGATGTAAAGACGTAATCGTTCCCACATTCAGAGCACGTCAGCGTCCGATCGCCGAACGTCATACTCCCCTCCCCCAATCCCCCTGGTCCCACCATGGCACCGCGTGGACTATAGCACAGTCAGGCATATGGATGCCTTGTGAGGGCCACTCGAGGCTTGAATGCGCGATGCGACTGTATAGACGCTACAGGCGGCTGATGCGGTCAACCAAAGCCGCGAAATTGACTCCCCACCCAATGCCGGCGACCTTGCCCGGGAAGATGCGCTCATCATCCGGATTCCAGTACGTCTCACGAATGCGCCGCAAGCTGGGCGGCCTGAGATCATACGGGACAAATCCGAGCGCGCGGCCATGCCACCGCTCATCCTCCGGTCCCTTGCGCAGCTCCTCATAGATGACAGCCAGCACAACCAGAACGGTGAACAGTTGCGGGAGGCGAGAAATCACTTTCGGGATAAGCATGGCGCTACTCTAGCAGGTTTGAGCCTGTCTTATGCGATGTGACGCTAATTGTGCGTCCAAATCCCTCACGTTAGACTTCCTTCATGAACAGGATGACGCGCCCATATGTCGAACGCAGCGCACATTACCTGAATCTGGCATCTCACGAGCTTGAACAGGGTGACACGCTGCAGGCGAGTCATAAGGGCTGGGGCGCTGCGGCGCAGATTGTCAAAGCCGTCGCCCAGGAGCGAGGCTGGGAGCACGTCCACCATGCGCAGATTATCGCTGCGGTGCGACGTGTCGTCGCTGAGACGGGTGACAATGATGTCCTGATTGCATTCCAGATGGCTCGTGGATTGCACGAGAACTTCTATGAGGGTGAGTTAGAGGCCGACAACGTCGATGTGAGCCTGCGCCATGTTGCAAGCCTTGTCGAGAAGTTGCGCGCCCTAATTGACGACTAGTCGCTGCCTGCCCCGACGAAACGCTTTGCGTCCGCTAACCTCTAACCTCTCGGCACCGTTTCCGCAGGATATGCTGGGTACTGGTCACCGACCCTCGATGATGTTGCGGAACCTGCGGTCGCTGCGGTAGGGGCCGACCACGGTGAGGCGGTACAGATCCGGCTTGAATATTCGCTGAGCGACGCGCCGCACGTCCTCCACAGTGATGCCATCCAGCTCCGCGACAACCTCTTCCGGCGTCTCGATGCTCCCAAAGGTGATCTCTTGCCCGCCCAGCCAGCCTGAGATGCTGCGCGTATCCTCAAGGCGCAGCAACATGCGCCCCTTTGATAGTTCCCGTGCTCGGTCTAACTCGCTCTGCGAGATGTCCCGTGCTGCGCGATCAAGCTCAGAGATGATGGCCTGCAAGGCCTGCGGCCCGCGCTGCGGCACCGTTGCGGCATAGATGCCCATGGCGCCGGTATCACGCAGATACATCACGTCTGCGTCCACCTCATAGACGATGCCGAGCCGCTCACGCAGCTCAAGAAAGAGGCGGCACGCCATGCCATCACCAAGGATGGCATTCAGCATCCACAGCGCGCGCCGGTCCGGATCATTCGCGGCCATGCCGGGTAGCATCAGGCAGATATTGGCCTGCTCCGTCTTGCGATACTCAAGAGCGACGCGGCTCTCCGGCAGTTTATCTTGCACGGGCGGCATGGGGCGGGGCGTACCCTGCGGCCAGCCCTCCAGCAATTCCCCGACAATCTGCTCAATCTCCGTGTGCTCAATCTGTCCCGCCACGGCCATGACAACCTGCGATGGATCGTACTGCTCTCGCATGTAGGACATGATGGTGTCGCGAGACAACTCCCGGATACTCGCCTCTGTGCCGGCGATATCCTGACCCAGCGGCTGATCCGGCCACATGATCGTGTCCGCCATGTGAAAGACGCGTTGCGAGGGTGAATCGTAGGAGGTGTGAATCTCCTCCAAGATAACATCGCGCTCCTTCTCGATCTCCTCCGGCGGGAATGTTGAGTTCAAGAGCATGTCTGAGAGGACATCGATGCCGATGTTGAGATGCGGCCGCGCCACGCGCGCCCAGTAGATTGTCAACTCGCGGTCCGTGCTGGCATTCATGAATCCGCCAACCCGCTCGATGGCCTCGGACACGTCCTGCGCGAGCGGTCGCCGTTTCGTGCCCTTGAAGAGGATATGCTCAAGGAAATGCGAGGCGCCGGACTCGTTTTCGTGCTCAAACCGCGAGCCGGTGCCGACATAGAAAGCGATGGACACGGCGCGCGTTGCCGGCATTGATGCCGTCAGCAGCCGTATGCCGTTGGGCAGAACGCTCTTCGTATAGGGGGCGATTGGCTCGGTCATGACGTAGCCGCCGATGGAGGTTGACGCAGGCTGCGCCCTCATGCCGCCAGAATCCTGCGGGCCGTTCATGATTCGAGCCACAGGACATCCCCGTGCAGATCATCGGGGTGCGTCCTGCCTGCAAACATGGCGTATTCCGCCTTGCTCTCGCCTATTGTGGTTCCGGCCCCGTGCCCGGGGTAGACGATTGTTTCGTCGGGACGAACGTACAGCTTGGTCGTGATGCTCGTAATCTCCTGCCGCAGATTCTCGGGGCTGCCTGTTCGTCCGGGCCCGCCCGGGAAGAGTGTATCCCCAGTGAACAGGTGCCGTCCTGTGATGAAACACGCGCTCCCGGGTGTGTGCCCCGGTGTTGTGATGACCCGAAGAGGGGCCGTGCCAATCTGAAGCGTATCGCCATCATGCAGCATCAGAGTAGTGGGCACGGGCAGGTCGCCCGCATCGGCAGGAGTCGTGGCGACTATGGCATGGGGCAGGGCGGTGGAAACCTCCTCAAGCGCGCCCCAATGGTCGGCGTGGCCATGCGTCGTCAGGATGTACAGAACATTCATGCCGGCGACAGCCTCAAGGATGCGCGGCGCCTCTGCCGCAGCATCGATGATTGCAGCCACATTGCGCAGCGGATCTGCGACGATATAGAAATTATTCCCCCAACTCCCCACTTCCATGGAGTAGATACGCAGATCCATCTCATTGTGCGTCAGCGTCATCCCTCAACCTTTCCTGCCGTTCCGTGTTGCCACGTTTCTCACCATTTGACTGTACCATTGTGGTGATGGAGAGAACGTATGACGACTGAGATCGCGCCCGGCGTCACGGCTATTACACTGCGCCCGGACGACAATGATTCGCCGCAGATTTTCTGGGTCGCCGGATTTGGCGGCGGCGCGGTCATCGACGCAGGCCATTCGGATGAGGAGACGAGCCGCCGGGTGGTTGCTGCAATCGATGACCTGCGCGGGGATGGTCCGGATCCGGAGCTGCTGTTGCTCACGGACCGCTTTGATGAGCACAGTGGCGGGGCGGCCTATCTGCGGCAGCGGTACCCGGGCCTGGTTGTCTGCGCGGGCGCAGGAGACGCAGCAGCCATTGATGAGCTCAATGGCCCTGTCGTTGGCAGGACGCTCACGGGCGGGGAGGAATTCACGGCGGCTGACAGCAGTGACGGCGCGCGAACGCTCCACGCCATCGCCACACCCGGCCATGTTGCGGGCAGCATGTGCTATCTGTTGCAGCCGGACGGCATCCTGTTCACCGGTGATTGCGTTCTGAGTCGGGGCACCACGGCGGTTCACCTTGATCAGGGCGGCGATATGGGCGCCTATTTTGCGTCTCTCGAGAAACTCGCCGAACAAGAGGCTCGCCTGCTGCTGTCCTTCCATGGCGCGCCCGTTGCGGATGCGGCCGCAAAACTCGCGGAGCTTATCAGGCATCGTGAGGAACGGGAGGACTCTATCCTCGCGTGTTTGCGGGACGGTGTGGCGGACGTAGATGGGATGCGAGAGCGTCTCTACGGCGCGGCCAACCTTGAGGAGTGGCGCTGGAACGCCGCTCGGGAGCAGATCGTCGCCCATCTCATCAAGCTGACTGCGGAGGGCGCCGTCATCGAGATTGATGCCGGCAACGCCTACAGACTGACAGGAGATCGTGACAAATGAGAGGTATTGACGCGCTTTCTGTTTTCCCCGCGTCTGCACGGGCGCGGGATGATGGCCATCTTGAGATCGGCTCTCTTGATGTGGTCGAGCTTGCTCGTGAGAGAGGCACGCCGCTCTATGTCTTTGATGAGGCCGAGGTCCGCAGCGCTGTGCGCCGTTTTCGATCCGCCCTTGATACGCACTACCCGGGAGAGGGTTCCATCGTGTACGCCTCGAAGGCATTCTCGAATGTGGCGCTGTTCAAGCTGCTCGCTGAGGAGGGTGTCGGGTTTGATGTGGTCAGCGGCGGAGAGTTGGCAACCACGCAGGCGGCCGGCATCGATCCTGCCACCGTTCATTTCCATGGCAACAACAAGGGACCGGAGGAGCTTGAGAGGGCGGTGGAGTCAGGCATCGGGGCAATCGTTGTCGATAATCTCCATGAGCTTGATCTGCTCAACGCAATCCTTGAGCGCCGTGATCAGAGGCAGCGCATCTCATTCCGGGTCTCACCCGGCGTGGACCCGCACACGCACGCCCACACGACAACCGGCGTGCTGGACAGCAAGTTCGGATTGGCAATCCAGACTGGGCAGGCGGAGGAGGCGATATCGCGTGCCATACAGATGCCCCGTCTTGATGTGGCAGGCCTGCATTTCCACCTCGGCTCGCCCATCTTTGAGCTGGAGCCGTATGAGCAGGCCATCCACATTACCCTGGAGTTTGCGGCACGCATGCGAGACACCTACGGCTTCTCGATGAGGATGTTCGGCCCCGGCGGCGGCTTTGCCGTGAATTACCTCGCAACCGATGAAGCCCCCGCTGCGGATACGTATGTCTCCACCATCGCGCGTGCCATCATGCAGGGCTGTGACACCCACCGACTTGATATCCCCGCCATCTCCATTGAGCCCGGCCGGTCCATGGTGGGCCCGGCGGGCGTCGCTCTGTATACGGTTGGCGCAACCAAGCACGTGCCGGGCATTCGCACGTATGTCTCCGTCGATGGCGGCATGGGCGACAATATCCGCCCCGCTATCTACGGCTCCGAATATGAGGCCGTTCTGGCGTCACGCATGGCGGACGCGGAGGAGGCGACGGTGACAATTGCCGGCAAGTATTGTGAGTCAGGGGATATCCTCGTGCGTGATTGCGCGCTGCCGGCCCCGGCCGCGGGCGACATCCTCGCCATCCCTGTATCGGGCGCCTACTGCCTTGCGATGTCATCCACCTATAACGCGAACCCGCGGCCTGAGGTTGTGCTTGTGTCCGATGGCGAGGCGCGAACCATTCGCCGCCGGGAAACCGTCGAAGACCTCATGCGCCTCGATGTGTAGCCGGGCATTGGACCGCTCTTTGCGTGGAGAAGGCTCGAGCCGAGGTCAAATGGGGAGGGGTTGAATGCCGTGGACCGTCGCCGCTGATCAAGATGCTGTCGGTCTGCTTGACCGCAGCATCCAGCAGGGCCGTGTTGCGCGGGCATGGCTGTTGAGCGGACCCGCCGGTGTTGGCGGACTCGCGCTCGCCCGGGAATTCGCAAAAGCGCTCCTCTGCGACGCAGAGCAGGGCAGGCCGTGCGGAGAGTGCCGGCAATGTCGGCGCGTCACAGGCGGCTATCATGTGGATGTCATGGTCATTGAGCCGACCGCGGCGGGCTCAATCGGCATCGATGCGGCGCGTGATCTGCAGGCGGCCGCCAACCTGCAGCCATATGAGGCGTCCGGCCGTGTCATCATCATCAATGATGCGGATGCGCTAACGCGTGAGGCCTCAAATGCCCTCCTCAAGGTGTTGGAGGAACCCCATCCGAACGTCACGTTGATTCTCGTCACTGCGAATGAGGAGGGTCTGCTCGAGACCATTCGCTCCCGCTGCCAGATTGTGCCGCTGCGCCCCATCCCCTTTGACCAGGTGGCGACGTCATTGCGTGAGAATGGCGCGAATGAGCGCGACGCGGAACGGCTTGCACGGCTCTCCGGCGGCCGCCTCGAATACGCGCTCACCCTCTTGACGGATTCCGCGCCCTTGGATGCCCGCGCTGCCGCCCTCGAGGAGATTCTCGGCATCCGGGCGCAGACCGTTGCGGAGCGTCTGCGCTCTGCCGGCGCCATGGCCGAGGATTTCTATTCCGACCGGCAGCGGGCGCTTGCCCGGCTCGATAATTGGGCGCTGATATGGCGCGATGCGCTGGTTGTGGCGGCGGGGTCGCCGGATGATGTGACAGACCCCGCCAGCCTGGATGACATCCGCAAGATCGGCGTCGGATTGGCTGAGGCGCAGTCCGCACTGAACGAGACTCTGTTTACGATGCAGGCTCTGCGCCAGAACGCGAACGCCCGCCTCGCGCTGGAATCCTACCTGCTTGCGCTGCCCTGATAGGTGGCCGGATTCCAAAGGCTTGTGGGGTGTGCTAGAATGACTCTTGGTGTGTTCGCGCGGGGAGCACAGTGCTATGTGAACTCTACCTCACTGCTTTCCCCGCGCTGCGCTGCCCCCTCCCATTCGAGGCCGAGCGAATGTCAGGGGGTAGCGTCTTTTTGGGGGGTCTTACCCCCGTTGAGGTCAATCCCCAACGCCTCCGTCACCGTCGCCAGATCCTTGTCTCCGCGGCCGCTTAGATTGACCAAAATGATGTCATCAGCCGAAAGCTTTGGCGCTAGGCGCGCCGCCTCATAGATGGCGTGCGATGATTCGAGAGCCGGTATGATTCCCTCCGTCCGTGCCAACAGCTTGAATCCCTCCAGCGCCTCCGCATCCGTCACGCTTGTGAAGCGTGCGCGCTCCGTTTCCTGATAGTAGGCCAACTCCGGCCCCACGCCCGGATAATCCAGCCCTGCAGAGATGCTGTGCGTCTCCGTCACCTGCCCCCAATCATCCTGCAAGATTTGCGAGAATGACCCGTGCAGCACGCCCGGCGTACCGGCGCCCAGACTCGCGCTGTGCTCGCCGGTTTCAATGCCGTGGCCAGCTGCTTCAACGCCAATCATTGCGACATCCGTGTCGCCATAAAAGGCGTGAAAGAGGCCCATGGCATTGCTGCCGCCCCCGACGCATGCCACCAAGTGCGTGGGCAGCCGCCCCTCCGCCTCCATCATCTGCTCACGCGCCTCGAGTCCGATGACGGACTGGAAATCACGCACGATGACAGGATAGGGGTGCGGACCAACGACACTGCCAATGACGTAGTATGTCGTCGCGACATTCGTCACCCAATCACGCATCGCCTCGTTGACAGCATCTTTCAGCGTGCGCGAGCCGGACGTGACGGACACGACGTCTGCGCCGAGCAGCCGCATCCGAAACACATTGGGTGCCTGCCGGCGAATGTCCTCCTCGCCCATATAGACGACACATTCGAGGCCGAGCAGGGCGCACACGGTGGCGGTGGCGACTCCATGCTGCCCGGCGCCGGTTTCGGCGATGATCCGTGTCTTACCCATGCTCTGCGCAAGCAGCACCTGGCCGAGCGCATTGTTGATCTTGTGTGCGCCTGTGTGCGCGAGGTCTTCTCGCTTCAGATAGATGCGCGCGCCGCCGCCCTGCTCCGTGAGCCGTTTGGCCAGCGTGATGGGTGTTGGGCGGCCGGCATAGGTGCGTGAGAGATGGTCGAGCTGTGTCTGGAATGCTGAATCGTCTCGCGCTGCGGCATAGGCCTGCTCGAGCTCCGTGACCGCCGCCATGAGTGTCTCAGGGACATAGCGCCCCCCAAAGCGTCCAAAGCGCCCCGGCGCATCCGCGTCCGCCCCCGTCTTGACAGTGGTCATCCCTGAATCCTGCCTGACGCGCGTTCAGGGCCCACGTTTGTGGATGCCCGCCGCGCCTCATAGACGAATCGCCCCACCTTGGACGGGTCTTTGACGCGGTCGGTTTCCACGCCGCTTGACACATCCACGCCCCAGGGGCGGACGGATCGGACGGCGTCAGCGACGTTTCCCGGCGCCAACCCGCCCGCGAGGATGAATGAGTAGCGGCGCGCAAGCCGCTCCGCCAGCGCGAAATCCAAGCTCACGCCCGCCCCGCCCGGCTCGCCCTCAACGTGCGGCTCTATCAGGCAGAGTGATTCACTCCCCAGCGTGAACTCCGCCACCGTTCCGAGTTCATCCTCAATCTGCTCCGGTGACAGCGCGCCTGAGATGCGCCGCGCGATGATGAGTGGTTTGTTCATCTGCGTCCAATATGCGGGCGGCTCCGTTCCGTGGAGCTGAATCATGTCCAGCCCCGCCTCGTCCGCCGCCGCATTCACCTCATCAATGGGCTGATCGACAAAGACGCCGACGACCGGTGGGGCGTGGTTCGCCTCGCCGCGCAGGGTGGCCGCCATCTCGCGCGCATGGCTGACGGGCACCCGACGCCACGCATCGGCAAGGATGATGCCCACAAGATCGGCCCCTGCGTCGGCGGCATTGATCAGGTCGGTCGCTGAGCGGTTGCCGCACATCTTGATGACGAGCCCCATCAGCCGTTCCTGGGGCCGAATGGGCCGAAATCCCCCGGCATCCCCGGGAAACGGGGTGGACCGAATCCGCCGATGCCGGACACGCCCCCCGGCATGGGGGGCAGCGGCGGCCCGCCTCCGAACTGCGGCATGGATTCCTGAATAACATCGGCCGGAACGGATGCCTCCATGCCGGTGAGGCGCGGTATGCGTATTCCGCTGAGTTCCTGTGTCTTGTGCGCCGTGTTCTGCGCGGTGATGAGCGACTCGCCAACCAGAATGGCGTCCGCGCCGGCTGATCGCATGCTGCGCGCGTCCTCCGTTGTGGAGATGCCGCTTTCCGCCACCACGCGCGCGCTGGCGCCAATGCGGGGCGCGAGGCCATGCGTCGTCAACAGGTCAGTCTCGAATGTGCGGAGATCACGGTTGTTGATGCCGATCAGGCGCGGTTTGATGTCCAATGCGCGATACAGCTCCAACTCATCATGCGTTTCAATCAGCGCCGCCATGCCCAAGTCAGCCGCCAGCCCCTGATAGTCCTGCAGCTGTCCATCGGACAGGCCGATTACCAATAGCAGGATGGCGTCCGCGCCCCACACACGCGCCTCATAGATCATGTACTCATCAATGACGAAATCCTTGCGCAAGACCGGCGTGCCTGAATCGGCCGTCACATGCCGCACGTCACGCAGGTCATCGAGTGATCCCTTGAAGAACGGCCTGTCCGTCAGCACGGACAGCGCCGACGCGCCATTGTCGATGTAGACGCGGGCGAGGTGTGCTGCGTCAAGGTCCGCCGCAAGATCGCCTTTGGACGGTGATGCGCGTTTGACCTCCGCGATGAGATGGAGGCGGTCCTCCGCGAGCGCGCCAACAAAATCGCGCGTCTCCCCCGCGTCCCTCGCCTGCGCCTTGATCTCGGCGAGGGGCTGCGAGGACATGCGATCAGTGAGGTCCTCCCGCGTCTGCGGCAGGATCTTATCCAGATACGTGCCAGTGGTCATGATGTGCCCACGCCGATAGCCATGATGCGTCTATAGTACCGCCTTTCCAAACCCAAGTTCGCCCCCACTCCTTATGTGAGAGGGGGCAACCCTCCCCACGCTAAGCCACCGCACGCGCACCCCCTCCTGGCCCCACGCCCGCGACCCTCATATCTGCCCCGCCCCTCATGGCCCCCGCCCCCATTCCCCTCATGCCCGCGAAAGCGGGTATCCATCCCCCCGTCCGCCGACCACCCCGCCCGTCATTCTGGCGAAGGCCAGAATCCATCCCTCGGCGGGCAGCGCCGAAACGCCGGTAACCTAGCGCGTGGACGGCCCACAATGGCGGCGCGGAATCACCCCCGGCGAGTTTCATGGTCTGTTGGTGCGGGGAATGTGCTCGCCCCCCCCTGTCCGCCTCCCCGATGGATTCCCGCTTTCGCGGGAATGAGGGGAGAGGGGGCAGGTGTGGGTGGAGAAGGTGGGGAATGAGAGGGCGTGGCGGGGATGAGGGGAGAGGGTGGAGAAGGTGGGGAATAAGAGGGCGTGGCGGGAATGAGGGGAGAGGGGGCGGGTGTGGGTGGAGAAGGTGGGGAATGAGAGGGCGTGGTGGGTATGAGGGGAGAGGGTGGGTGTGAGAGGAGCGGATGGAGGGGTGCCCTTATTGGCGTAGGAGGCGGGCTACTAGGTTCTCCACTTGCGCCCCCTCTTTGGATTCTCGCAGCCATTTGCGGATCTCACGCCTCGCGATCGTGACCGTGAGTTTCTCTCCGCGCTCCTCGCGTAACTGCGCCAGCACCCCCTGCACCCCCTCGGCTGCCGCCTCCCCCGCTGCTGATATGTCGCGGTGTAGAGTGACGCCCTCGTCAAAGAGCGGGATAGGTAGCTTCCATAGGTGCTT
This sequence comes from Dehalococcoidia bacterium, assembly GCA_965214725.1. GTDB lineage: Bacteria > Chloroflexota > Dehalococcoidia > UBA6926 > UBA6926 > VXMO01. Next base: position 1,691,403 of record OZ243973.1, read on the forward strand.
CTGGACGTCACGTGCGCCAAACTGCCCTTTGGGCATCAACGGCTGTACGGATTCAAATAGCGTTGTGCTGTTGATGATCGAAAGTAGATAGTTGGCCTCTAGAAGGTTCCGGCAGGCGACCCAGAATAGTTTGTGATCCACTATTGCGTCAGGATCGGCAAGAATCGCAGCCGTGGGTTCACCTGATTTTCCATAAGCTACTCTCACTGGCAGCTTAGATTGGTCGTTTTTCCATTCGATTTGGGCAGCCAACTCTCCGTGATAGTCGACTCTTTGGATCAATGACAGCTGATTGGCTGGTGCCCTGTTTGTCTCCCACAGCCTACTGACTGTCCGCCATCGACCGCGCATGAGCTCCTCCATGCCGTCCGGCCTGACTCCGCCGACCGCGCCGGAATCTTGGGCGATCATTCTGTCGCCGCGCCGCAGAGGCAAGACCGCTTTGAGCGGGTCTAGAGTCGCATATGGGACGAGCGTCTCGCCGAGATGGATGTCATAGACGTGTGCTGTCTCGATGGTCTGCCCCGTGATGTCCGTTAGGTCTAGGTCGCGCCACGGAGCCTTGTCCTGCGAGCCGCGACGAGGGTTGACCACGATAGTTCCGGGTCTCTGAATGATGACTCGGCTCGCCGTTTGCTCCACAAAGTGCAGCGAGCGCGGGACAATCGTCGCGCCCTGTCGCGCCCGTTTGGCATATGGGGACTCGCCTGCTTGTGACGTGTCAGTGATCGTGACGGTTTCCCGTGTGACGTTAGCGGCGCCGGCGGACCCGATCCACCGTTCAACGCTGCCGGCGAGCGGTTTGCCGGGCGCCATCGCGCCATGAGCGACGAGGCGCGCAAAGACGACGGATGACGGCACCGGGAAGAAGGTGTTCGGCTGCAGCCGCTCCAGGTCCCACGCCGGCTTGACGGAGAAATCGACGCTCAGCGCCGCCGCGCCCTGTGTGGATGTTCCCTCCGTTGGGCGGTAGAGTCCCGCGCGCCACTTGGCGTACTGTCCGGTCTGCAGGGCGCTGTGCGGCAGCACCATGCCGATGATCCCGTCATCCTTGAGATACAGATCAACGCTCCGTGTATAGAACAGCCCGGCCACGTCCTGATGCGTCGCGTACCGTCCGCCCTGCCAGATGCCGTAGCGTTCCTTGCTGAGCCGCTCAAGGCCGCGCCGGAGCTCGGCAACTGTCTTGTTGTAGTTGAGCCATGGCGGGTTGCCGATGATGACATCCACCTTCTGGAGGGAGAGCGCGATGGGGCGCACCATGTTGCGCGTGTAGTACGCCCAGATGTGGTCACGCCCCTCCTTGCGGAGTATCTGCAGCTTGCGGATGGTCTCCACCATCACGGCCCTCTCAGCGTCAGTCAAGGGAACGCCACGCAGTGCGAACAGCGGGTCGCCGTCGTCCTCAATGGCGCTGGTGATGTGGGCCATGACGGCATCGAAATTCTCGGCATCGTCGACAAGCGAGCGCGGAAAGATGAGTTCCGTGTTCTGCTCATCACGCACCGGTATGGTGACGTCATCCCGCGCGAACATGTCATCTGTCCGGTAGCGCAGCTGGAGGGAGTCGCCCAGATAGACGGGCGCGGTGTAGTTGGCTGCGATGCCCTCCTGCGCCACGCGGTCAAAGAGCGGCTTGGCGGCCAGCACCCAGGCGGCGCGGGCAAGATGGACGGCAACGGGGTGGATGTCAATGCCGATCACTTTGTCGCGCAGGGTCTCAAGCAAGGATTTCGCGGACACGTAGTTGCGCGGATCACGGTCGCGCTCAGACGCCCCGATAAAGTGCGTGATGGCCTCTGCGAGGAAGGTGCCGGAGCCGCAGGCAGGGTCGAGCACGCGCTGTGTGAGCGGCTCATCGATCATCTCACCGACCATGGCGCGGGCGAGCCAGGCGGGGGTGTAGTACTCGCCGAGTTGTCGGCGCTCCGCGGGCGGGATGACGGTCTCATAGAGGATGGCGGCGATGTCAGGTGGGGCGTTCAGCCAGTCAAAGCGGGCGATGCGGCGCGCCAACGTTGCGAGAAAGGCGTCCGCGCCAATCTCGGTTGGCCACGCAAAGAAATCCGATTCCACAACCCCCTGGATGCCCGTGTCACGCTTGAATTTCTCTCCCAGCACGAGGTCACGCGCATCAGTGGCGGCAAGGCTGCGCACGTCAATGCCGAATGATGCCTGCACGACGATGCCGATGACGATGGTCAGGTAGGTGTGGCGGATGAACAAGTCATCCATTGCCGACTCACCCTGCGCGATCTCGCCCAGAGCCGTGCGGAGGAGGTCTTGCCAGAGGCGGCGCTTGACGTCAACACTCTTGGCGGTTGCAGGGTTCGCGCGCGCCTCCTGGAACAGGGCGCGGAGGGTATCGATGTCTTGCCGGTAGCGTGGGCTGTTGACACCGAAACGCCTCTCGATGTCTGCGCGGTCTGGGCGGATATGCTCCCGCGCCTCGAGGGCCTCGTCACGCAGCCACTCATAGAGAGGGATCCACCTCTCCGCTGTGTCCAGCGTGAACGCATGAGGGCGGGTCGTCGCAGCCTCGCCCGCGCCCGGCCACCGCAGAACCCAGCGCTTGCCGTCCGTGAGGATGCCCATGCGGACGCGGCCGCCCCTCTCGGACGCGGCCAGATAGTCATCAAGCTGCCGGACGAATTCTGGCCTCGGGCTGAGTCCGCGATCGAGTCCGATGCGGCGCTTGACCTCGATGAATGTGTCAAGGGCGGTCAGGTCGACGGCGTGGCGCGGCGCGTCAGGGGAGGGCGGGTACTCCTCAACGATGCGATCGGCGGATGCCAGCCCGGTGGCGATGAGGAAATCACGGACGGCGCTGGTGATGTTGGCCTCTGCGCCGCCCGCGTCATAGCGTTGGAGGATGGCAGCCGCGGCGGCGCGGCAGGCCGGGTCATCAGGGCTGGGGGCGGCGTCCCTCCCGTATTCGCCGGTCGGGCCGGGTGGGGAGTCATTCGGCAATTCGGGCATGGTTCAGTATAATGCCACTCAGTGGCCGGATGACGCGCTGCTAGCGCGCCCGCCACAGAGAGGCTTGTCCGATGTCCAATTGGGACATGTTCCACCTGAACACACCGGACCCGCAGGAGGCCGTGCAGAAGCACAGGGATGTCCATGATGGGCATCGCGCTACTGTCACGCTTGAGCGCGCGCTCATCTATCTCGCGATCATGGCCGCCATCTCTTCGCTGCCCATCATCGCCATCTTTGTGCTTGCGGCCCGCGCCTCGGCCTAGGCCGCCATGCGCTTGGTTCTTTGACCTCTCGGCAGTTATGCGTACACTGGCGCTAACGGAATGGGGCGTGAGGTGAGCAGGGATGTTTGAAGAAGCAGACGGCAGGGAACCACGTCAACGTGGGCCGTTGGAGAGCCGTCGGCGATACGTGACGCGTGCGCTGGTCGCCGCGGTGATAACGGCATTCTTGGTGTCAGTCGTGGCCTTCATCTGGGGGGATCTAGCAAGCTATATGGAATGTAAGCGCCAAGCGGCCATGTATAACCCGGGAACGATTATTTTCATTTGCTAGCGGCCACGAGTTTCTCGAGGCGTTCTCGCGCGGCTCCGCTGTCGATGGACTCCCGCGCCGCCTCTAGCCCGCCTGCCACATCATCCACCGCCTCGCCCGCCACAAGGGCGGCCGCCGCGTTGATGAGCACGATGTCTCGATACGGCCCCGGCTCCCCGTTCAGAACGTTCATCAGAATCTGATGGCTTGAGGCGACGTCCTTACTGCGGATCTGATCTGCGCCGGCGTGCATCAACCCGAAATGGTCGGGCATGATTTCCTGCACACGCACAGACCCGTTATGGTAGTCAGCCATCAGGGACGGCCCGCTGAGCGCGATCTCATCCAACCCGTCCGCGCCATGCACAACGATAGCCCGCTTGGCGCCGAGTTCCCCCAGGACGCGCGCGATGGTTTCAACCAGATCGGGGCGCGGCACGCCGACGAGCTGATGGCCGGCATGGGCCGGATTGGTGAGCGGACCGAGGATGTTGAACACGGTGCGGACACCGATCTCGCGTCGCGGGCCGGCGGCGTGCCGCATGGCGGGGTGGTATTTCGGCGCGAACATGAACCCGATGCCGGCCTCATCAATGCATGTGGCGACATGCTCCGGCTCAAGCTCAATGGTCACGCCTGCTGCCTCCAGCACATCGGCAGACCCGCACGCAGATGACGCGGCGCGGTTGCCGTGCTTAGCCACACGCAGGCCGGCGCCGGCGGCGACCAACGCGGAGGTTGTTGAGATATTGAACGTGTGGGAGGCATCGCCGCCCGTCCCGCACGTGTCCAGCAGCGAGTCTGGGTCGTCAACCTCAACGCGCAACGCCCGCGCGCGCATAACGCGGGCAAGGCCGGCAATCTCATCCACGCCCTCGCCCTTATTGCGCAGCGCCATGAGGAACGCGCCCAGCTGTGCCGGCGTCGCCTCCCCGTCCATGATCTCCGTCATCACCTGCTCGGCCTCCGCCTGTGACATGCTGCGGCCCTCAATCAGGTGTGCGATCGACTCACGAATCATCGGTCTCTTTCCCTCTCCTGAATTGGCCGGCCTACGCGCCCACCGGAACCTTTTCGGGCCGACGTTCCCATCGTGTGACCATGGCGACGAACGCTGTCAGGGCGACAAGTACGGCGGAGCCGACGAATGCCGCCTCCAGCGAGTAATTGTCTGCGAGCCAGCCACCGGCCAAGGGGGCGAATGCGCCCACGCCGGTGGCGACTCCAAAGACGAGAGAGACCGTTGTTGCCTGTACATCACCGGGGGCGAGGTCAGACGCGGCGGCAAGAAAGATCGCCATCAGTGAATAGACGAATAGCCCCATAACGAGAACTGTCGCAAAGAAGAGCGGGCCGGCGGGCACCACGCTGAGGAGGTAGTTGGTGATGGCCAAGACGATGAGCGCCGGCACAATGACGGCACGCCGTCCGAACTTGTCGGAGACGATGCCCATCACCGGCTGTGAGACGATGCCGGGAATGTTGAGCAGGAACAGATAGAACCCCACCGTTTCCGTCGAGACATCCAGCGTCTCGCGGGCATAGATCGGCATGAATGTCAGGACGACGGCCTGCGCGCCGGCGAACCCTCCCGCAAAGAGCAAGACCAGCAGCATGCGAGGGCTTGAGAGGAGGCTCGCAACGCCGCTGGCATAGGCGCTGAAGGTCATGGATTCACCGATCTCAGCGGGGACGCGCCGCAGAATCAACCAGATGATGAATCCAAGCACGATGGACGGGATCAGGGCGCCCTGAAAGATGAATTCCCACGTCAGATAGCCGAGCAGGAAGCCGGCCGCCAATGGGCCAACCGCCTCGCCCACGCTGCCCCCCGCGCCGTGCAGTGAGATTGCCTTGCCGCGCTCCGCGGTGAACTGCCGCGCCAATGAGCCGATGGCGGCCGGGTGCCACAGCGAGATTGACACCACCATCAGTGATGTCCATAGCGTGACCACCCAGAACGTGGTGCTGATTCCTGCAAGGAAATAGGTGACGCCGATGCCGGCGATGGAGGCGCCGAGGACGATGGCCCTCAGTTTGGTGAATCGGTCTGCGACGTAGCCGGCCGGGAAATTCGCGATGCCGCCGGCGGCGAGCCGCGCAGTGGAGAGCGCGCCAACCTGCGAATTGTTCAGCCCAAGACCCGCTTTCATCTCTGGCAGCAGAATGAAGAATGCGGACGCCATGATGTGTTTGATGGCGTGGCCGGCGACGGCTGTGATGAGCAGGGTCTGCCGCTGGCCGGGCGTCAGCCCGCGGGGGGCATCCGCCGGGGCCTCAAAGGGGCCGCTCGCGCGCTGTGATTCGCTCTCGTTTTGCAATCTGCCCCCGTGTCTACATGGTCAGGAAATTGCGGAGCAGGTCTTTCCCAACCTCGGTCCGAATACTCTCCGGGTGAAACTGTATCCCGATGATGGGGCGCTCCCGATGCTGTACCCCCATCACAACACCGCTGTCCGTTTTGGCCGTTACCTCCAACTCGTCCGGCATGGTCTCCGGCATGATGGCGAGCGAGTGGTAGCGGATCGCCTCAAACGGGTTCGGCAATCCGTCATAGATGCCCCTGCCATCATGGTAAATCATGCTGGATTTGCCGTGCATGATCTCACCGGCGCCCGCCACTGTTCCTCCAAATACCTCGCCTATGCACTGGTGGCCCAGGCAGACACCCAGCACGGGCGTGCCCTGCTCCCCAAAGAAACGCGCCGCGTCTTTGGAGATGCCGGCGTGCGCAGGATTCGACGGGCCCGGGGAGATGACAACTTTCTCAGGCCGCAGCCGAGCGATGTCCTCCACCGTCGTCTTGTCATTCCGCTCAACCACAACCTCAGCCCCCAGCTCGGACAGGTACTGGTAGAGGTTGTATGTAAAGCTATCGTAGTTGTCGAGCAGGAATATCATGACTGCCCTCCACCGGTGCGCACGGCTGCAGCGCTGAGCCGCTCATTCGTCAAATCTTCGCCAGCGTCCAGCGCCTGCAGCATCCCGCGCGCCTTTGACAGTGATTCCTCATACTCGGACCGGGGAACGCTGTCATAGACAAGGCCGCCGCCTGCCTGGACTGTCGCTAATCCGTCCTTCATCACAACGGTTCGGATGCAGATTGCCATGTCCATGTTGCCATCATCAGAGATATAGCCGACAGCCCCGCTGTACGGGCCGCGTTCATGCGGCTCCTTTTCGGCGATGATCTCCATGGCGCGCACCTTCGGCGCGCCGGACAGCGTGCCTGCCGGGAACGTGGAACGCAGCGTGTCATAGGCCGTCAGTCCATCACGCAGTGTGCCAGTCACGTTGGAGACGATGTGCATGACGTGTGAGTACCGCTCAATCTCCATCAATTTTGTGACAGTGACCGTGCCCGGCGTACTGACACGGCCAATATCATTGCGGCCAAGGTCAACAAGCATGATGTGCTCAGCCCGCTCTTTCTCATCACTGATCAGCTCCTCAGCAAGCGCATCGTCCTCCTGCGGCGTCTGGCCACGGCGACGCGTTCCCGCGATGGGGTGCGTCATCGCCACGCCGTCCTCAACGCGGACGAGCATCTCCGGTGACGACCCGATGATGTGAAAATCACCCATGTCCAGGAAATACATGTATGGCGATGGATTGAGGGTGCGGAGCGCCCGGTAGATGTCAAAGGGCGCGGCGGACGTTCGCCGCGCCAGCCTCTGTGACAGCACCACCTGGATGCACTCGCCCTGCGTGATCAACTCGCGTGATTCCTCAACCTGCTGCATGAATGATTCAGCTGTGTGGTTGGAGGTGAGTTCACTGTGATAATCCTCGGCATGTCCCGGCGTCAACGCCGCGTTCCCCTCAACATGCCCCTCCTCCAGGAGCCGGTGAATGTGCTCGATGCGTTCAACAGCCTGCTGATACGCGCCTGCAATCTGCTCATCATCGCCGTCAAGCGAGGCGCGGCTTACGATCTTGATCTGGTGTCGGACGTGATCAAAGATCAGAAGCGTATCCGTCAACACGAAAACCGATTCCGGCAGCTGCATCGGGTCCGGATTCTCATTGCGGGGGATGCGCGGTTCAAAGTGGTGAACCGCCTCATAGGCGACAAAGCCAACCGCGCCGCCGAGGAACCGTGGGAGGCCGGGGACGGGGACAGGGCGGATGCCCTCAAGTTCTTCCTCGATGAGTGCCAGAGGATCGATGCTGCCGAGCGGCGTGCCGTGCCCGGTCATGAGCACCTTGCGCGGCAGGGTGCCGATAAAGCTATAGCGCGCGACGTGCTCGCCACCCTCCACGCTCTCCAAGAGGAAGGATGGCGCCTCCCGCGCCACCTTGAGGTAGGCGGTGACCGGGGTTTCCATGTCGGCAGGGATGTCATGCCAGACGGGGGCGACGTTTCCCTGGCCGCGCATTGCGAGCAGTTCGTCTACACCCGGGAAATACGTCTCCATCTCTGTCCGCCTCCCTACCGTTTCAGCCTGCTGCTTTTCTGCATTGGGGCATAAAAAAACCGCCCCATAAGGGACGGGTCCTCATTGGCGTGGATTCCCGCGGTGCCACCCTTTTTCCCCCACCCGCACGGCGAGGGCGCTCTTTTTGGTTCTCGCTCCCGAGTCCATTCCCGTCCGGTCCGGCATCGGGGTTCCACCAATCCCCAACTCTCTGCAGCCCGACAATGGACGGTACTATTCTCGTTCGTCGCGTCGTTTCCGCTATTCAGTTTCCATAAATACTACAGGGAAAGTGGCTATCTGTCAAAGCGAATGTGGGCGTATCTATCCGGAAGTCAGGCTAGTCCCAGAGGAATGACGGGTGGTAGAGGCAGTTTGCGTGGCGCATTAGCTTGCCCTGATTCGCTTCAGGAATTCCTCTGCATTGCGCTGCAGCACGCGCTCCATCTCGTCTGATGTCAGCCCGGCTTTGTCGAGGTACTCAATCACGCGTTCGTGCCGCATGAGCGGGTAGTCTGTGGCGAATAGGACCCGCTCGATCCCGATGGAACTGATGAGGGCGCGAATGGTGGCAGGGTCGTAGAGGTATGGCATCGCGGCGGTATCCGTGTACACATCCGCGAAGATATCCTCAGAGGCGCGCAGATTCGCATAGAAGGGCAGGCCACCCCCGGCATGCGCCAGAATGGTGGGAATGCCCCGCAGATCCTCGAGGAGTCCATACAGCCGCTCAGGAGTCACCGACCCCTTGCCGGGATAGACGCGGCCGACGGGCTCAGAGGCGTGCAGGAGCAGCCCCATGCCGTGCCCGCGCACACGGTCCGCAAAGGCGTGCAGGTCATCCGGTGGCATGTCGAGCAGGCCTTGCGTGTCCGGCCGCAGCTCACCAAGTCCACGCACGCCGGCAGCGGCAAGGCGGTCAATCTCACGAAGCGCGCCTGCGATGTCATCACGCGGGGCAACTGTTCCGAAGCCCGCCAGGCGAGTTGGGTAGAGGCGCACCGCCTCAATGATGGCATCGTTGCCCATGCGGCACAGATCGTTGATGCTCCATCCGAACCCGCAGGCAATCGAGCGCGCAATGCCGGCTGAGTCCATCGCATTGATCAGTTGATCCGTCACGATGATCTGCGCGTCCGGCGCCTGATACATCTCATGGAACGCGGCGTCTTGACGGAAGAAACGGAAACGGTCCTCCGCAACGTCGGGGTGAAAGACGTGAGCGTGGGCATCCACGCGGCCTATCGTGCTCATCCGCTAAAGTATAGTAGACAGGACGGCATATGCCTCCCTGCTCCCTTGTGGGGAGTGGCGTTCTCATGCCGGTATGTCAGGAGAGATATGACACAGATACTTGCGGACAGGCCGGGGACGGAGAGTGCGCCGCCATCCCGCTCACGCGTCGCTGCCGTCTACACAACGCCTGAAACGGTTTTGGATGACATCGGCCGCCTCATGCGCCTGGCCGGCTATCAGGACACACTGGATCCCACTGCCGCCACGCTCCTCAAGGTCAACATCTCATGGCAGCTCTGGTATCCCGCCTGCTCCACAACACCGTGGCAGCTGGACGGCGTCACCAAGACACTGAAAGAGGACGGCTTTCAGGACATCATCGCCGCCCATAACGGGACTGTGGTGGTCGATGCCAAGGTGGGCGAGGTCAACAACAAGCACCTGCCGGTGATTGAGAAGCACGACATTCAGAACACGCACTTGGAGGACGTGGAGTGGATGCGTTTCCATCCCCGCGCAAAGATGCGCGTTCTGGATGACATCTTTCCGGAGGGGCTGCAGATACCGGCGCTCTTTCCCGGCAAGAACATCATCCATCTCCCCACCATGAAAACCCACGTGTTCACGACAATGACCGGCGCGATGAAGAACGCATTCGGCGGTCTGCTGAACCACAGGCGCCACTGGACCCATTCCGTCATCCATGAGACGCTCGTGGACCTGCTCGCCATCCAGAAGGAGATACATCCCGGGACCTTTGCCGTCATGGACGGAACCTTTGTGGGGGACGGTCCCGGCCCGCGCGCGATGCAGTGGCAGACCAAGAATATCCTGCTTGCCTCCGCGGATCAGGTTGCGATTGACGCCGTTTCCGCCAAGCTGATGGGAATCGACCCCATGTCTGTCCGGTTTATCCGCCTCGCACACGAGGCGGGCTTGGGCTCTGGCGATCCCCGTGAGATCGATATTGTCGGCGATGACGTATCTGAGGTGAATTGGCAGCTCAAGGCATCTGAGGATACATTCGCGAGCCGCGGACAGAAACTCATCTATTGGGGGCCGCTCAAGCGGCTCGAGCGAATGCTGCTGCGGACTGTCATCGCTCCCTGGTCATACGCCGCGTCAAACCTGTACTTTAACGGCTATTGGTACAATGTTGTTGGCAGAGGGCGGGCCAAGAGGGCCCTGGACACTGCCTGGGGGGAATTGTTCCGTTCGTACTGATGCTGGAGACCGCGCGCCGCGCAGTCTGCCAAACGTCAGAGGGGTAGGGGTAATGACTGAAGATCGAGACGGTGATGCCGCCGCGACTATCGCGGCGGAAGACAAGACACATCTGATGGAAGAGCGCCTTGAGCATGAGGCAACCGCGCTCGAGGACAATAACGGCACGCTGGAGCTTGTGGAGTCCGGCCACGATGATCGCGTCTGGCGGCGGGTTCTGCATGCCGCGCTCGCCCTGCCCGGCGTCAAGGTTCAGCGTGATGATTTCTTGCGGTCAACCCTGAAGAGCGTTGCTGACGAGGAGCAGATTGAACAGGCAATCCGGACGCGCCCGGCGCTTGCTGGAATCGACCCTGAATTGATTGATGGCCGTGCGAACATCGTGATTCGCAAACACGTCACCCGCGCCTCCGGCCTCTCCTTTGCGACCGGCATTCCCGGCGGCTTTGCCATGTTGGGCACCATTCCTGCTGACCTCGCTCAGTATTTCTATCACCTCACGCTGATGTCACAGGAGCTGGCCTACCTCTACGGCTGGCCGGAGTTGCTCCATGACGGTGAACTGGACGACATCGCCCAGGCGGACATCACGATGTTTATTGGGGCGATGATGGGCGTTGGGGCGGCTAAACAGGGGCTCCAACAGCTCTCCGCGCGCGCCGTCGCCCACCACACGTCGGCGATGCTGGCCAAGCGTGTTGGGCGATACATCGGCGTCAAGATTACGAGGGATTCATTCATGCGTGGTTTCGCCAAGGCGATCCCGTTGCTCGGCGGATTCCTTGGCGCCGGAATGACGGCGTCCACCATGCTCCCCATGGCCCGCCGGTTCAAGCAGGACCTCGCCCAGCTGGACTACGCCCAGCCGGCCGACCTCGCCTCAGACACATCCGAGGCCTAACCTCCCGCGCCGGCCCCTCCCCACGCCCGCCATTCGCGCCTCGCGCCCCTTATACCCGCACCGCCCACTCCCTGTTCGCCCCCTCCCCTCATGCCCGCGAAAGCGGGCATCCATCGGCACGGCGGACAGGGCGCCCGGCGGCGAATAAGCATAGGGAACGGGAATGAAGGAAGAGACGCGCATGGCGGAAAGGGCGGGAATGAGGGGTTAAACCTGTCATTCCGAGCGTAGCCGAGGAATCTAAAGGGCCGCCCCATGGACAAATTGAATGGCGCGGCCCGCTCGCCGTGCCCATTCACTTGCGGGATTCTTCGCTCCGCTCAGAATGACAGGCGAAGGGGAATGGGGGGGGGGGGCGGGGGACGATGGATTCCCGCTTTCGCGGGAATGAGGGGAGGGAAGGGCGGGAATGAGGGGAAGAAGAAGCCCCCGCACCTTTCGGCGGCGGCTGGGGTGGTGAGGGTTTCCTGCCCGCTCTTTTCGGCAGGCTGGGGCGAGCGGGCGGCCTTTTCGCCCGGCCTAGCCTCTGCGCTGTCTGCGTATGGCCGCAAAATCCTCGCGGCGCCAGCGGTAGGGGGAGTGGATGATGGTCCCCGCCTCTGTGACGCTCTCCAACAGGTCCAGCGCATCCTCAATGATGGTGCGCTGCTGGTCGGCGTTGCCCGCCTGCCCGAATGGTTGCCCGTAGGGGTGTTTCACGTAGAGTGTGCGGGGCGGCTTGACACGCGTGGGCTGGTCCAAACCCTCATTGATCACCACCGTCGCGATGCCATGCTCTTCCAGCACCCGTGCGATCAGCCCGCCGGACTGATTGCACCGCGGTCATGTTGTGCCGATGAGCGCGGCGTCAACATCGTTATCTAAGAGCGTGCGCGCCACCTCCGGGGTCGTCTCGTCCATCAGGCGCCGGATATTGTCCCCGATGATGTACCCCATGAAACCGAATGCGCTGTCCGCAAGCGAGCCGATTGCTCCGTCCGCCTCCATCTCACGCAGGCGTTCAAGTGGAAAGACGACATTGATGTCCTCAAGAGCGTGCGATGTGTCGTAATGCTCATGGAAGATCGCGAGCCCGGACGGCTCTGTGCTGGCAGGGATCAGGCGATATGACGGATCGTCATCCACAAAGGGTTGCTGCGTGTCACGCACGTAGACGCCGCCCGTCGTTATGAGGGCGACGCGAGCCTCCGCTAGAGTTTTTCCGAAAGCACTCCACGGCGATGACTCAAACGAGACTGCATTGGGGTCCGAGCCATCGCCAGATTCAGCGGCCATCGGCTATATGTCCTCTCTTTATGGCGCGCGGCGCGTGATTAGACGGGCCGCCAGTATTCCTGCACGAGGGCCAACTCCTTTAGGTAGGCCTCCTCGTTGTCGCAATCCCACCCGCGCATCTCGCGAATGAGGTCACAGAACTGGGCTGAGGGCCGTTTGGTGTGCTGGTTGACCACCACAACACTGAGCAGCGGGCGCTGGTAGCCGCCCTCCACCTCACAGACCATCGTAAGCAGTTCACCCGCATTGCGGGCGGTGATGGCCGGATCCCCCAACTGTGCAGCGAATTGTCCGCTTGTGACACGCTGTCCGCTGCGGGCAATCGGGATGAGAATCTGCCTGGCGCGCTCGATCAGCGCAGCATCAATCGGAACCCCTGCGCTTTCCTCCTGCGCCTCTCGTTCGCGTTGACGCCCGAGAGCGAGGGAGGTCAGCAGCGGGTCAGGTTCATATACCATGCGTCACAATACTCGTCATGAGAGTGATCTAGGGTTGCCTTGTGTCACGCCGGAATGCGGCGCGAATGACACTAACAAAGCCGGCAGCGACCCAACCGACTCCCCACGTCACACGCCCCAACAGTGACGTCGGCGCGGACGCCGGCGAGGACGAGCGGCGTGCTGCCGATGCTGTGGCGGATGGCTCCTGAGGCCTGTCAGTCTCACCCTCGTGGGTGGCGAAGTAGAACTGCTCAAGCTCTTCAATGATGTGGTCATGCAGGACATCTAATTCCTCGGCAGGGCGCCCCTGCCACTGCGCGAAGACCCGCTCAGACTCCTCCAGAAAGAAGACCTTTTCGTTGGTGAATTGGCGGCCAAGCTCACGGGCGAGATCAAAGAACGATGCGCCGGGCGTTGCCTGTCGTTTTCGGACGACGATAACTCCCAGCAGGCCGCGTCCGGCAGCCTCCTCAGAGCGCGACAGTTCCTTAATCGTTTCAGTAAACTCCCCGCTCTGAGGGCTGAGGACCATTGCAGCGGCCATTTCGCCGTACGAAATTGTACGGCCCTCTCTCGCGCGTTGCACGAGAATCTCCCATGCGCGCGCTAGCGCCGTTATTCTGTTGCCCTCATCACCTGTTCGGGCATCACTCATCGCGGCCCCCCAGCGATCATTCTCTCAGTGTCTGATAAACCTTTTCCGCCGTGATTGGCAGGCTCTCAACCCGCGCGCCGATGGAATCTGCAACCGCATTCGCGATGGCCGGCGCGGCCATGCTGTTCGCATGCTCGCCGATGCCTCGCGCACGCAACGGGCCGTGCCCGTCATCCGATTCCATCACGACAACATCCAGACTGGGGATATCGCGCGCTGTCGGCAATTTCATGTCTGCGAATGATGGGTTCATGACACGCCCGCCCTCATCGTAGAACAACCCCTCCATCAACGCTGATCCAATCGACTGGACGATTCCACCCTCAATCTGACTAGTGAAACCCATGGGGTTCAGGACGCGGCCCGTCTCATGCACGGCCGTATAGCGCAGCGGCGTCACCTCGGCGGTGTCCGGGTCAACGGAGACATCCACCACATGCACGCCATAGCCGTTCCATGGGCTGTCGAAACCTTCCATCTCATCTGTGCGCGCGCCAACAGGCTCGCCGAACCGGCGGGAAATATCCTCGATGGCGATACGCTCGTCTGCGTTGGCGCCGTTGACGATGTGCCCCGCCTGAATGGTCAGTCGCTCCTCAGCCCACCCCATGAACTCTGAGGTGAGACGCTGCAGGCGCCCCTTGAGATCCTGCATCGCGTTGAAGCCTGCCGTGCTGAACATGCGCGCGCCGCGGCTCCCCGCGATGCCCATATCGCCCGTCTTGCCCTCACGTGTCGACCACGTGACGACATCGATGCGGCTGATCGGGATATCGAGCTCATCAGCGACGATCTGAGCGATGATGGTGCCGGTTCCCGTTCCGGGATCGAAGACGGGGTGATTGACCTCAACACGGCCATTCTCGAGCACTTTGACGGCGACGGTTCCGGTGGCGCCGATCTGTGAGTGGCTGCCGATGGCGACACCGCGTCCCACGCCCGCCGGCTTGGGGTCATAGTATCCGGCAGCCTCCGCGGCGCGGCGCAGCGCGGCGCCCGCCTGCACGTTCTGCCATTCCTCGCCCGTGGGGTATTCCTCACCGGGCTCAACGACGTTGTGGAGCCGGAAATCCATGGGATCCATGCCGATGGCCTTGGCGAGAACGTCCATGTGCGATTCGCCGGCGAAATGCGCTTGAACGTGTCCGGGCGCCCGCGCATAGGTGCAGGGCGATGTGTTCGTATAGACCTGATGGGAGTCCACCTTGACGTTGGCGATGCGGTATGGGCCGACAATCTCCAGAATGCCCATGATGGCGGGCAGGGGAGCGTACGCCGCATAGCCGCCCCCGGCGAAATGAATCTCAGACTCCCACGCCGTTATCGTGCCATCGTTGGTGATGCCTGCCTTCACACGCATGGTGGCCGGGTGGCGCATGGTCATGTTCTGAAACTCTTCGTCGTATTCCACCGTCCACTTGATGGGCCTGCCGGTCCGCTTGGTGAACTCATAAGCGAGGGCGACTTCCGTGCCTGATGATTTGCCGCCGAACGAGCCGCCAACATAGTTGAAATTAAAGTTGATGTTGTCCTCATCAATGCCCGTAACCCGAGCCAACTCCTGCTGTGCGCCGGTGGGCGTATCATTGGCGTTCCACACCTGCACCACACCCTCGTCATCCACATAGACAAGGCAGGCATGAGGCTCCAAATAGCCCTGATGGAGCAGCGGTGTGCGGTACGTCCGTTCAATCACATGGTCGGCGCCGGAGAACCCGGTCTCCACGTCCCCCTTGGCAAAGTGGACACCTGCATAGCGGTTCGGGTGCTCATCTCGCGGCGGCATACCCTCATAGGAGCCGGCGTCCGGGTGCAAGATGGGCGCGTCCGGCTGCATGGCGTCCTCCGGCGCGAAGATGGCCGGGAGCTCCTCGTACTCAATATCAATCAGCCCGATGGCCTGCTGGGCTATGTCTTCATCATCCGCGATGACGGCAGCGACCTTGTCGCCAACCAGCATCACCTTCTCCCATGCGAGCAGCGGCATGTCTTTGATCATCGCGCCGGTGTACATTCCCTTGACATCCTCACCTGTGAGGACGAGATGCACGCCGGGCAGCGCAGAGGCTGCAGATGTGTCAACCGAGACGATGCGCGCGTGCGGGAAAGGGCTGCGCAGAATCTTCATCCACAACATACCGTCCATCTGCGCGTCCAATCCGTAGATGGCAGACCCTGTCACCTTCTCTGGGCCGTCCACGCGCGGGACCGAAGTCCCAACAAGCTTTGCGTCAGCATTCCCCGCGGCTGATGTCACTGTCCTACCCCCTCATGAATTCTTGATTCCACTTATCAGTAGTGTACCGCAGAGCCCCCGACTTTTGCGCCTGTGGCGGCGTCTGACTGCGCACTGCTACACTCTAAATTGACAGTCAGTGAGACCAACGCAATGTGGGGCAGGGGGGACACGTTTATGCCGACCGTGCAGACAAACGGTATTGAAACCGCGTATACAGACCAGGGTCAGGGCGCCGGCCCACCCGTCGTGCTCATCCACGGCTTTCCGTATAACAAGTCTATGTGGGATGACCAGATCGCGGCATTGTCCGGCTCTCATCGCGTCATCACGTATGACCTGCGTGGGCATGGAGATTCCGGCGCATCAGACGGGCCGTACACCATGGAGAATCTCGCTGATGACCTCCATGTTCTCATTGAATCCCTCGGACTGGGGCAGGTCGCACTGGGCGGGTTCTCCATGGGCGGATATGTTGCTCTCGCTTTTGCGCGCGCCTATCCTGAGCATCTCGCCAAGCTGATGCTGCTGGACACGCGCCACCTCCCGGATTCCGATCAGGCTAAGGAGGGGCGCGAGAACCTGGCGAAGCAGGTTGAGGCAGACGGCGTTGGCGGCGTGGCAGAGGGCCTGCCCGCTCGCATGCTCACAGAGGCGACGGTGAATGGCCGCCCGGACGTTGTCGCCAAGGCGTCAGACATGATTCGCGCCGCCTCCACCGCCGGTGTTGCGGGATCCGCTCGCGGCATGGCGCTCCGCCGTGACCAGAGTGACATGCTCGGTGGCATTGCCGTGCCGACACTGATTGTTGTCGGTGATCAGGATGCCATCACACCGTCTGCAGATGCCGAGACGATGAATGCGGCGATCTCCAATTCGACGCTTGTCATCATTGAGGGCGCAAGCCACTTGTCCAACCTCGACAAGCCGGACGATTTCAATAGGGCATTGATTGACTTTCTCGCCGCCTGAACCACGTTCCGCCGTAGGACTGGAGACCGTTCGCGTCGGTCATGAATTTCCGCCGGCGCCGCTCGATTTCAGCCGCGAGTCTGTCGTCAGCCTCCTGGAATCGTTGGAGGCGCAGCTGCCGCAGGGTGAGGACGGCGGAGAATTGGTACCGCCGTCAGTTGTCGCCTCTCTGTCGCTTGGCGCATTGCTGCGGCAGACAACGCTGCCTCCCGGCTCACTCCATGCCTCTCAGGAGGTGCATGTGCGGCGTCCGATTCCTGTTGGCGCCAACGCGCTGTGCCGGGCCGTGGTGGCGAATACGTCACAGCGGGCAGGCATGACCATCATCTCGCTGAATTTCAGTGTGTGGAGCCGGCCGGATGACGCAGAAGGCGGTGATGAACTCGCCACCGGCGCCGGCGCCGTGATGTTTGCTCACGGGAACGCGTGAGCCGGACGGCATGACTCAGGAGAGCAGCAGCCCGATCATCACGCGGGCAGTGACGCAGGAACGCATCGCTGCGTATGCGCAGGCATCAGGCGACCATAACCCTATTCACATCGATGCTGAATTCGCCGCGTCCACGCAGTTTGGTGGCACCATCGCGCATGGAATGATGTTGTTCGGATACATGTCAGATGCCCTTTCACAGCTCTATGGGGGTGCGTGGGCATCCAACGGCAGGATGCGAGCACGTTTCCGGGCTCCCGCGCGGCCCGGGGACATCATTGAGGTTGTCGCAGAGGAGCGCGCGCGCCATCCACGAGACGATGGCACAATAGAAGTGCGCTGCGTCGTAGAATGTTGGAACACTGATCCGCGAGAACGATTGGCAATTGGCGACGCAGAGTTGATTGCGACTGCGTGACGCAAAGCGCCGTTGCACGGAGCAAGATTGAGCTGAACGGAGGATGGAAACGTGACAATATCCTCGCCGGATGGACACGGATTTCGCGTGGCGCTCGATGCCATGGGTGGAGATCATGCCCCCGCCGAGATTGTGAGCGGCGGCATTGCGGCGGCGCGAGAGGGCGCAACCGTCCTGCTAGTTGGCGTGCCGGAGCGTGTGCAGGCGGAATTGGATAAGCAGGACATCAGCGGCTTGCCCATCCAGGTGGTCCCGTCCGATGATGCCATTGAGGAAACAGAGCAGCCCGCCCTCGCTCTGCGCCGCAAGCCCAAGGCTTCTGTCCTTGTTGCCACCGGGCTCGTCAAAGAGGGCATGGCGGATGCGGTTGTCAGCATGGGATCCACGGGCGCGCTGATGGCCAGCGCGCATTTCTTGCTCGGCACACTCGAGAATCTTGATCGGCCCGTTCTGGGCGGGCCCGCGCTCGGCTACGCCCCAAACACGATATGGCTCGATATGGGTGCGAATGTGGATGCCCGCCCCGGGCAGTTCCTTGATTTTGCCGCCATCGGCGTCGCCCTCGCGCGGTCCTATCTTGAGATTGATGACCCGACCGTCGCTCTCCTGAATGTGGGGGAGGAGCCAACCAAGGGCAACAAGCAGATCAAGGAGGCGTACACGGCACTGCAGGAAAGCTCCGGCATCAACTTTATCGGGAACGTTGAGGGGCATGAGGCGGTGCAGGGCAGGGCGAATGTCATCCTTGCAGACGGCTTTGTTGGCAACGTGATTCTGAAGTACAGCGAGGGGTTGGGGCAGGCGATCGCGCATGAGCTGGGTGAACGGCTCGCGCCGGAGATTGGTCCCGACAAGGCGCGTGACATCGCAATGAGCATTTTCAGGAAGATCAACTTGATGGAGGCGGCGGGCGGGCCGATTCTGGGTGTCAACGGCATCGTCATTGTCGGGCATGGCCGTGCTCGCGCCCCGATGGTGCATGGCGCAATCCGCACAGCCCAATTGCTGAAAGACCATGATTTGGTTGGAGCCGTCAAGAATGAACTGAGCGCAATTCATGCGCGGAACGCGGCGGCCGAGCCGGCCGCTTCGCCGGGAGCGTAGGCGATGCAGACGCACACCGAATTGGCAACACAGGAATCCAAGGAGTTGGCCGGCCACGTTGCGCTGGTCACCGGCTCGGGGCGCGGCATCGGCAAGGCCATTGCCCTCAAGCTTGCCTCCATGGGCGCCAACGTTGCCGTCAATTACAACTCCAGCGGGGAACTCGCGCAGGAGGTGGTTGGCGAAATCAAGGACCTCGGTGTGGAGAGCGCATCATTCCAGGCGGATGTCTCTCAGACAGACCAGGTTGAGGCGATGGTCAATAATGCCGTCGAGACCTTTGGCAAGGTCGATATTCTTGTGAATAACTCCGGCATCATCCGCGATAAATTGCTGCTCCGAATGACGGATGATGATTGGGACACCGTCATCGGGACTGACTTGCGCGGGCCGTTTCTCTGCACGCGCGCGGTGCTCCGTTCCATGATGCGTGAGCGTTGGGGGCGCATCATCAACATCTCGTCCGTTGTCGCCCTTGCCGGCAACCCGGGACAATCCAACTATGCCGCCGCCAAGTCCGGCCTCACAGGTTTCACCTATAGCGTCGCGAAAGAGTTGGCAGCCAGAAACGTTACAGCAAACATCGTTGCGCCCGGCTATATCTCCACGGATGTGACAGAGAATCTGCCGGAGGAACTGAAGAAGCAGCTGACCGACCATATCCCGCTTGGGCGGCGAGGGCACGCGTGGGAGATTGCCGAGATTGTCGCGTTCCTGTGCACGGATCGCGCCGCCTACATTACCGGCCAGCAGATCGCGGTGGATGGCGGCCTGGCCCTGACCGGGTGAGCGCGCGCGGCCTCTGCTGACAATCTGGTACAACACACGTGCGCGTCATCGACATCTCCGTCGCCCTCAAACCCCTCAATGAGGGTATGCATGTGTATCCGGGCGACGTGCCGTATTTCGCGAGTACGGAACGCACCATCCACAAGGATGGTAGGAGGCTGTCCCGGATAGAACTCGGTTCCCATAACGGCACGCACGTTGTCGCGCCTGCGCGCTACATCGAGGGTGGCGTGGAGACCGAGGGATTGCCGCTTGATATGCTCGTCGGCCCCGCGTGGGTCGCAGACCTGACCGGATTGGCGATGGGCGCCGGCATCACGGTAGAACACCTTGAGGCCGCCCTGCCGGAAACACCCGTTGAGCGCCTCTTGGTCAAGACACGCAACTCTGCGCTCTGGACTCGCAACTATTTCCAGCAGCGTTTCGTCTTTCTGACGCCCGAGGCGGCCGAGTGGTTGGTAGGGCGCGGCATTCGAACTGTTGGAATCGACTACCTTTCGATCGAGCGCTTTGGCGGGCAAGGCCCTGTCGCCCAACGCGCCATCCTGGGGTCTGACGGCGTGGTTATACAGGGCCTTGACCTGACGAACGTGGAGGCGGGCAGGGAATACACGCTCGTCTTTCTCCCGCTCAAGGCAGCGGGATTAGATGGTGTGCCCGCCCGCGCCGTGCTGATCACGGAGGACGAGTAGAAGACTGCCCTTCGAAGGGGACGCGGCACAGATCCGCCCGCAGGGCGTGGACGGAAAACCTAGACGCCCAGCATGCCGAGAGCATCAGGAGCCCGCTGTTCACCACGCCAGCATCAGGACTGGGTATGATTATAGGTATGAGTGTTGAAACACGTCCCTACGCGGAGCGCAGCGCGCACTACTTGAGGCAGGCAAGCGCCGAGCTCGCCAACGGTGACCTACTGCAGGCGAGCGAGAAGGGCTGGGGAGCGGCTGCCCAGGTTATCAAGGCTGTGGCCGAGGAACGCGGTTGGGACCATAGCCGACACGCCCTGCTCATCCGCACCACTCGACGCATTGTTGAGGAAACTGGCGATGGGGACTTGTGGCAGGGCTTCGCCATGGCTCGAGAACTGCACGAGAATTTCTATGAGGGAGAGCTAGGCGAGAACGACGTCGTGCTCCATCTGGAATCTGTAACCTCATTCATCGAGAAGATGCGTGCTCTCATAGACGCCGCCTAAACCGCTACCCTGAGGCGCACAACGCAACAGAAGTGTTGACCTTGACGACTCCGCTCGTTAGAATCGCCCTATGAACGCCGGTGAGCTGCGTCGCTGGCTAAGAAAACGGGGTTGCACCTTTGAGTCGCATAAGGGAGGCAGCGGTCACCTAACAATTCGACGGGGTAACCGCGTAAGCCAGCTTCCTGTCCATGGTGGCCGAAAAGAACTCCCCAAGAAACTCGTTGCGAAGATAAAGAAGGACTTGGAGCTAGATGACTGATGCTTGCCTATCCGATAGTCCTTGACGACGACGACGACACCGTTATGGCAACGTGCCCCGATATTCCCGAGTTGACTACCTTTGGGGATACCCGGGATGATGCCCTGCTCCGGGCCTCCGATGCGCTTGAGGAGGCACTTGCCGCTCGGATCCACGAACATATGGATATTCCTATCCCCACGGAGGGCGAGAATTATGTGGCCGTGCCCTCACTGACTGCCGTTAAGGTGATGCTCTACCAGGGCATTCGTGATGCCGGAATTGGAAAGGCTGAGTTGGCTCGCCGGCTAGGCTGGCATCTTCCTCAAGTTGACAGGGTACTCGATGTCAGACACAAGTCACGCCTCGATCAGATGGACGCTGCCCTTGCAGCTATCGGCATCAGGTTGGATGTATCCGCCCGCCCGCGCCATGCTGATGCCTGACGCAGCCTAAACCGCTACCCCGCGGCGCGCACCACGTCAAAGAACTCCGCCAGAATCCCCGCCGTCGCTCCCCAAATCCGGTAGCCGTCGTGATGAAATTCGTAGGTCATAATGGTGTTCTCACCGTACGTATGCGGCTGCCGACCTTTCAGATACGTTTCCCACAGGTCTGACACCGGGACATCAAAGACCTCATTCACCTCAAACCGATCATGGTTGTAGTCCCCGCCCTCATCCACATACCCCACGAAGGGGGTGATGTGGTATCCCGTCCGCGTTTGGTGGTCGTTCAACCTGCCGAGAACCTCAATCCTGTCCGGCTCAATGCCGACCTCTTCATGCGTCTCGCGGATGGCCGTCCGCGTGATGGAATCATCATCAGGGTCACGGGCGCCGCCGGGGAACGCAACCTCCCCCTTGTGATGCTCCACCCGAGACGTGCGGACCGTAAACAGGATGCTTGGCCCTGCCTCCCCGGGAATGATCGGAATCAGCACGGCAGAGGGCGTCAGCGCCTCATCGTGAATCAGCTCCGGGTCATAGGCATTGAGCGCGGCACGGACGGCGTCCGGCCGCAGTGAGGGAGTTGCGGACGAATCTTCCATGCACAGAGTATACTGCCAAACGGTTCTGGATTTGGCGTCGCGTGCGTGGCGCGGCGACGCGGGGTAAAATGTGAGTGTGAGCGGCGCTGTGCATGGGGGATGCGAGTATGAGCGATCGTCTCGAGCGTGAGATTGAGGACATAGTGGAGAAGGCGGGAAATCTGCCTCCTCCGCCTCGCCGTTCGCGCCGCACGCCGCGCCCTCGCTCCGCTGATGGGTCCCGCAGCGCCTTTGCGAGGGGCGTAAAGATTGCTGCCCTGCTTGTGGTTGTGGTGCTTGTCGGGGCGCTGCTTTGGGGCGTGACAGGGTCCATTAGCGGTATGCTCGGCCTCGGCGTGCTCTTTCTGCTTGGCGCTGTGGTTCTGAACTACTTTCGGAACGGCTCCACGACCACCCTGCCCGGTGGGTACGAGAAACGTTGGCGTGGACAGGCTCTCTACAGCGCGGAGCCGCAGGGGCCGTCTTTCTGGGAGCGCATACGCGGCCGCTTTTCGCGCCGCCGGACTTAGCTAGGCCGGCACAGCTGCGCCGGCTTTGCCCATTCGCTCAAGCTCATCAATCAGTCGCCGCAGGTTTTCGCGCCAGTCGCTGCCGGCGTGTGCGGGCAGCCGAATCTGGAGATGCCCCACGTTCGCGTCAGGGAACCTCCGGCGAATCACCTCTCTGTCCAACCAATGGACATCCCGCAGGCGCACAACGATCTCTGACCCCTCCGTCGAGATTGCTCTGACCATGCCGCGCAGTTGGCCGGTCTGTGCTCGCACCGTGACGGCCATCAGCAGATCATCCACCTGCTGCGGTGGTGGCCCGAATCGGTCCCGCAGCTCCGCGCGCACCCCGTCAATCATCGATGGGTCCACCAGATTGGCGAGTCGTTCATAGACGGCGAGGCGTGTCCCGGTATCCTCGATATAGGACGGCGGGATGCGGGCATCGGTGGGCAGATCAACGGGAGCGCGGGTGGCTCCTGCTGCCAGCAGTGGCCGTCCTCCCGTCAGGCCGGGTTCATCCGGCGCGTTCACTGTCTTGCCCTGCCGGATCTCCTCAATCGCCTCTGACAGCAGGCGCGTATAGAGATCAAAGCCGACGGCCGCCACGTTTCCGCTCTGTTCCGCGCCCAGGATATTGCCTGCCCCGCGAATCTCCAGATCCTTCATGGCGAGCCGGAATCCTGCCCCGAGCTCGGCGGCTGACAGGATTGCTCGCAGGCGCCGCTCCGCCGTTGGAGTGAGAACACGGTCACGCCGAAAGAGGAAATAGGCGAAGGCGCGGATGGATGACCGCCCCACGCGCCCGCGCAGTTGATAGAGCTGTGTGAGGCCGAGGCGGTCCGCATCATCCACGATGAGCGTGTTCGCATTGGGCATATCCAAACCGGCCTGGATAATCGTTGTGCAGATCAGGACATCGAATTCCTGCGCCGCGAATGAGTCCATCACCTGTTCCAATGACTCCGGCGCCATCCGCCCATGCGCCACGCCAAAGCTCGCCTCCGGCACAAGCTCTTGCAGGCGCGCCAAGACGTGGTGGATGTCCTGGATGCGGTTGTGGACGAAGAATACCTGCCCGCCGCGGTCAGTCTCACGCAGAATGGCCTCGCGGATAGTGCGGTCCTCTTCCTCTGCGACGAACGTCGTCACCGGTATGCGTTCCTCCGGCGGTGAATCGATCCTGCTCATGTCACGCAGACCGAACAACGCCATGTGCAGCGTTCGTGGAATGGGCGTCGCCGTCATGGTCAATACATCGACAGTTGTGCGCATGGTGCGCAGGCGTTCCTTGTGGCGCACACCGAACCGCTGCTCCTCGTCGATGATGACGAGCCCGAGGTTGCGGAACGAGACATCCTTGGAGAGCAGGCGGTGCGTGCCGATAACAACATCCACGTCTCCGCGTGCCAACGCGGCCACCGTTTCCTTCTGCTCTGCGTCCGTCCGCAGCCTGGATAACATATCGACACGCAGTGGGAATGTCTCGAGACGTTCCATGAATGTCCGATAGTGCTGTTGTGCCAGGACGGTTGTGGGGACGAGCAGGGCCACCTGTGAGCCGGCCGCCACTGCCTTGAACGCGGCGCGCACCGCCACCTCCGTCTTGCCGTAGCCGACATCACCGCAGATCAGCCGGTCCATTGGCCGCTCAGCCTCCATGTCTGCCTTGACATCATTGATGGCCTGCAGTTGATCGGCCGTCTCCTGATACGGGAATGAACTCTCCAGCTCCCATTGCCATGCCGTCTCGCTGCCGAACGGCACGCGTGATCCGAGCTCCCGCTCCGCATAGAGGCGCAGCAGCTCCTCCGCAAACCTCAACGCGTCCTCCTTGACGCGCCGCTTTGTATTTGACCACTCCGCGCCGCCCAGCCGCGTGAGGGTCGGATCCCCGCCACTGCCCGTGTACCGCGCGACGCGATCGACTTGATCCGTCGGCACATAGAGGGTGTCGCCGCCGGCATAGCCCAGTGTCAGATACTCCCGCTCGATACCATCCGCCATCCGTTGGACGGTGCCGCGGAACTGCGCGATTCCGTGCTCAACGTGCACAACGTAATCGCCCTCCACGAAATCGGACAGGAACGCATCACGGCGGACAACACGCCGCCGCATGGGGCGCGGACGCTTGATAAATCCAAAGATCTCGGTATCGGACAGCGTGATGAGTGAACCGGCGCCGCCTGATTCTCCACCGCTCAGACTCCACCCTTCCGCGAGGGCGGCTTGGACGATAACGAGGCTCCCCGGTGTCGGCACCGCCTCCATGTCTGTCCGCAGTGAGAGGTCATGCCCGGCCTCCCGCAGCATCTCCGCAAGCCGCTGCGCCTGGAGCGATGCAATGACGACTGCGTTGCCCTGCCGACGTTCCTGCGTCAGATCGTCACTGAGGATGTCTATGCGCCCGCCATAGGCCTCCGGGGGCGAGAACCCCAAGCTGCCAAAGGACCGCTGCCCGCCCGGGATGTCTCGTGACGCCTCCTGAGTGAACGGCTCGAGATGCAGCCGTCGCGGGACATCTGAAAGCGAAACCTCCAGCCGTTCAGGCGTTGTCACGGGGCTCGGGAACGCCCGCGGCAGCTTGTTGCGTTCAATCTGGCCGTCGCGAATTTCAAGGCCGCGTCGGATTACCTCGTCGAGCCGCGAGTGAACACTGGTTGGCCGATCAACGATGACAAGTGTTTCGTCCGGGAGGTGATCGATGAGGGTTGAGCGATGGAACCACGGAGCGAAAATACCGATGCCGGGCACGGCCGCGCCCTCCGCAAAGCGACGCAGCTCATCCGTGACGAGCGCAGCCTCCTCAGTCCCCAGTCCGTCCATGTCCGGCGCCGGACCGCCCCGCACAGCGGACGGCAAGAGCTCGAGCGCCGGCGTGATGACGACTCTGTCCGTCTCGGTTGTTGAACGCTGTGTCGCTGCATCAAACCTGCGGATGCTGTCGATGATGTCGCCGAACAGCTCGATGCGGAGCGGCTCCTCGACCTGTGGCGGCCATATATCGATGATGCCGCCCCGCCGGCTGACCGTTCCCGGGGTCTCGATGGCCGGAACCGGCTCATACCCCAGTTCCACCGCATCAGAGAGGACAGTGTCGATGGTGACGGCATCCCCGATATTCAGGGAAAATGTGGCCCGCTCAAAATCGTCAGGCGGCAGCGTGATGGCGGCGGCGCCATACGCGCTCGTGATGATGAACGGGGCAGGGCGGGCTGTGAGTTCCTGCAGCCGCGCCGCATGGGACTCGGCGCGGAACTCGGCGAGTGCGGAGAGCGCGCGCAGGCGTTCTCGCATTGTGGAGGCGTCATTCGCCAGCTGCTCATAGGGCAGGGTGTCCGGCTCCGGGTAGGGGATAAGGGCGTGGGCCGTCGCCGCCGTGACGTAGGCGGTTACCTGGTCATACGCCCGCCGCGCGTCCTCAGCGCCGGCGTGGAGCCACAGGACGGGGCGGCCAAGGTCTCGCCACAGGCTTGCGACAATGAACGGCGCGGCGCCCTCGAGGGGATCGAGAAGGAGCGGCTCCGGCTGACCTGCCCGGAGCGCCTCAACAAGCTGCCGGTATGCGGGCCGTCGCCGCAGGCCGTCTGAAAGCGCCGCCAGGCTCACTCACCACCTCCTGCTGTCTCTGCCACCATTGCCTGCCCATTGCAGCGTGCTATCTGGTCCGAGCGGCCGCCGCCACAAGACGGCACAACGCCAGAACAAAAAACTTAAACGCCCAAAGCCCCGCCGGGGCGGGCACTACCAGTTTAGCGGAGTGGGCGGCGCGTGCGGGTATTGGGCGGGTTGGCTGCGCGTACGGGAGGGCGCCGATGGATTCCCGTTTTCACGGGAATGAGGGGAGGAGGGAGGGCGGCTTGCCCTACTCTCTCACTTAATCGAGCAGCGCGCGCATCTTGGTGACGAACTCCGTTGTGCTTTCGAGGTACAGGGCAATCTCTACTGGGGCCAGGCAGCCATCGTCGGAGTGCCAACGCAGCAGACTGGGTCCGGTCATCAGCGTGAAGAATTTTTCGTCGCCCGTCTCTTCACAGACGTTGGATACCACGGCATGGAGGTCGGATCGTGAGGCGTGGGCCCAGCCACGTGTTATCGCAACGGCGGAGATTATCGCTTCCGCCGCCGCCCACGCGTTGTCTGCCAGCTCAGCAACCTCGTCTCTGTTGTGATGTGTGGCCGCCCGTGACACGTGCAGCCGCGCCTGTGCCGAAAGGCGTGAAGCCTCATTGTTCGTGTTGTCGTCCATGTAGGCAATTCTACGTGTTCTGTCCATACCTGCCAGCGCGTTGGGCAAGATGGGCGCGCATCTTGGTGACGAATTCAGCGGCATCACGAAAGTAGCGATTGACCGTGTCCGGCGTCAGGCAGCCGTCACCGGAATGCCAATAAAGTAGGTGAGCGCGAGCGAGCAGGCCATTCAAGGTGTCGTCGCCTGTATCCTCGCCAATTTGGTTGGCAATGGCAAAGACTTCGCGGATTTCGTCTAGTTCAAGGTCGTGCGGCGGTGCGACGGCGGCAACCATTCCTACAACCGCCGCCCACGCGCTGTTTGCTAACTCGGCGACCTCGCCTCTGTCGTGATGTGTTGCCGCTCGAGAGAGATGCAGCCGCGCCTGCGCGACAAGTTGTGGTGTCTGGTCATGCGTGCTTGTGTCCATACGGACAGTGTACGGATCTGAAGATAAAGCAGAACAAACCACAACAAGAGGATGCCTATCTCTCAACGAATACTTTAGCCGGGTTCACTCCGCACTCCTCCAAGAGACGTATCGCAAGCCGGCAGGCATAATCATGGCCAATCTTTATTTCGACAAAATATTTACCATGGCCAGCGGATTTTGCATTATCCATACGAGTGCCGTCTGTGTGTACGATGTGCCGCCCCTTAGGCGAGGCAAAGGGCATGTCAGCTAGTCCGAGTCGACCTGAACGATAAAGCCAATCCGTAGTTCGAACTAGAAGCTCAGCGGCATAAGTGGTGGGCTGTCGCTCGCCATCAGGGAAGCGAATTCCTTTTGGTGTTGGAGTCTTCTTTCGAATAGGATTGCCGGCTGGACCGACCTGGCCTCTTCGACTCGGGTTGTCATGTAGCTCGCTCCTGATGAACCCCTCGTAGTCTACAAGGGTCAGTTCGTCATCTACTGGCCAAGATTCGTCGTCTGAGATGATTGGTGTGGCGGGAGCCGGGTCTGGATTGTAGGAGGTTTCAGGCGGATGTAAGGGTAAATCCTCTTCTACGATTGGTGCGGTGGTCGTCTGAGGATGTGCTGATGCGATGTTTGGTCGCCATAGCAACAGCAACTTTAGAGCCGATTCGTGTGCCGGGGCACCCGAGAGCTGGACATCCATTGTTCGGCGTTCGTCCAGGGGTAATGGTTTTGCGGTAAAGACTCTGTACAATTCCCAGCGGTTTCCGTCGGTAAGCCCTGCATGGCCAACCCCACCCATATTTGCGTAATTCACCATCTGCTGGCGGTGGGCGGTCAGGTTTTCATTCAGCCTCTTCGCCTCCACTGCAACCAAGGCGCTGCCGTTAGCGTCCAACAGAGCATAGTCAGCGCGGCCACCGCCAACAGCAAACTCAGGCGTTACTATGTTTGGGTCTGATACGTCCCAGCCCAATGCTCCGAGAACTGGATCAATGAGCGCAGCTCGCGTACGAGTTTCGTTGTCCCTTAAGCTCTGCCCATGTTGAGCAATCCTAATCTTCACCATCTCGATGGTGTCTACCAGTGGCTGGAGTAGGTTGGAGTGTGCCACGGGTTCCTCCCGGATGCGTCACGGTATGTTTGACACATAGTAGCACCCCCCACCGGCCTGCCCTTATCAGCTTGGCGCGTCTTTGTGTATCATCTAGCTAGCTGTCCGCATGCGGCGGCAGGCGCGGAGAAGAGCCGGCTCGAACGAGCTGATAGAAGGCAATCTAAGTTGTAGGAGCATGTGAGCGTGACTCGAATCGTTGTGACCGGAATCGGCATGGTGACACCTCTCGGCCTTGACACACAGTCCACATGGGATTCACTACTCGCCGGACAGTCCGGCGCGGACACCGTCTCCCTCTTTGATGTTGAGCCATTCCCAACAACCATCGCCTGTGAGGTGAAAGACTTTGACCCGTCCCAAGTCATGAACCCCAAAGAGGTGCGGCAGACGGATCGCTATATCCAGTTCGCCATGACGGCCGCCTTTGAGGCGGCCGCGTCATCCGGCCTGGATGTTTCAGATGAGAATCGCAATGACGTCGCGACGATTATCGGCAGCGGCTACGGCGGCATCGGCACGGTGCAGAACGCCGTCGAGACCCTATCCACACGCGGCCCTGGCCGTGTGAGCCCGTTCCTGATGCCGATGATGGTGACGGAGATGGGGGCCGCAAAGGTGTCCATCGCGCTTGGCGCCCGAGGCCCCGCCTACTCGGTCACGTCCTCCTGCTGTTCCGGCTCGGACTCCATCGGCGCGGCGGCCGATCTTATCCGGCGCGGCGACGCGACCGTCGCTCTTGCAGGCGGCGCGGAGGCGACCATTACGCCCATCGCATTCGCCGGTTTCAGTCAGGCGGGGGCGCTCTCAACCAAGCGCAACGATAGGCCGACCGAGGCATCGCGTCCGTTTGATGGCGACCGTGATGGGTTCGTGATGGGAGAGGGCGCATGCGTGCTTGTGCTGGAGAACATGGAGTATGCGCAGGCGCGCGGCGCGACGATTATCGCTGAACTTGCCGGATTCGCATCCACGGCGGACGCCTATCACATCACGCACCCCGCTGAGAATGGCGAGGGGGCGGTGCGTGCCATGCGCAAGGCGTTGGACCGCGCCGGCATCGCACCGGGAGAGCTCGGCTATATCAACGCCCACGGCACATCGACGCCCATCAATGACCGCGAGGAGACCAAGGCTATCAAGACCGTCTTTGGGGAGGCGGCCCACTCCGTGCCGATCTCATCCACGAAATCGATGCACGGGCATCTGCTCGGCGCGGGCGGCGCGCTTGAGGCTGCCGTCTGCGCGCTTGCAGTGTCGAATGACCGGATTCCCCCAACCATCAACCTGAGCAACGCTGACCCGGATTGTGACCTGAATTACACGCCGCATGAGGCGCGCACCGGCCCTGTTGCAAGCGCCCTGTCCAATACGTTCGGCTTTGGCGGCCACAACACGGCGATTATCTTTCGAAAGTTCCAGGCCTAAAGCGCCCGGCATGACGGTTCAACGCCGGCCTGTTGTTCCCGCGCACACAGGAGCCCAGAACCCGGGGCGTCGTCGACCATGACCGTGTCCCGTCGCTGGCTGCTCCCTGATCCGCCGACGCCGCAGGCGCGTGAATCACTCACTGCATTTCCGCGTACACTCCAGCAGCTGTTGTTCAATCGCGGTATCGAGACGGCACAGGCGGCCGATGATTTCCTGAACCCTGCCGCGCTTGTCGGGGGCGACCCGTACGACATTCCCGATATGGATGCCGCCGTTCACCGCATCCAGGCGGCCAGGTTCGCGGGGGAAACCATCGGGATCTACGGCGATTTTGATTCTGACGGCGTAACGGGAACGACGCTCCTCCTTGAGAGTTTTCGGAATCTCGGCATTCCCGTGGTTCCGTATATCCCCTCCCGAGCGGAGGGACACGGCATGAATGGCGCGGCGCTGCAGAGTCTCCGACAGCAGGGATGCACACTCGTCATTACGGTGGATTGCGGCGTGTCCGGCATCAATGGCGATGTGCCGCCGCCCCGTGACATGGACATCATCGTGACAGACCACCACCTGCCGGGAGAGCAGCTGCCGGATGTCACGGCCGTCGTGAACCCCATGCGGTCAGACTCCCGATATCCGTATCCGCGCCTTGCCGGTGTGGGCGTGGCATACAAACTCGCGCAGGCGCTCCATGCGGAGCAGGATACGGAGCTGCCTGATTCACTGCTGGAGCTTGTGGCGTTGGGAACCGTGGCAGACGTTGCGCCGCTGATTGACGAAAATCGCAGCCTGGTCACTGAGGGACTGGCCCGGATGCGCACAACGCAGCGACCGGGCATCCGCCTTCTGTCATCCATCACGCGCCGCACGTTGTCGCGCCTCACCTCCGAGGATATCGCCTTTCAACTCGCGCCTCGCATCAATGCGGCCGGCCGGCTCACCCACGCCAATGACGCGCTGCGGCTGCTGTGCACACATGACGACGACGAGGCGCGGACCTTGGCTGTGCAGCTCGATGAACTCAATCAGCGGCGCCGCGAGATGACGGAGGCGGCCTATCAGAGCATCCGCGAGACCATGAGCACACAGGATGAGGACGCGCCGGTGATTGTGGCCGGCGCTCCTGGCATGCCCACCGGCATCCTCGGCCTAGTAGCCGCGCGGCTCGTCGAGGAATTTTACTGTCCGAGCTTCGTGTACTCGATAGACGACGATGGCATGATTCGCGGATCAGCGCGCAGCATCACGGAATTTGATGTCGATGGCGCTCTCAAGGCGTCCGCAGACCTGCTAACGCAGTTTGGTGGTCACCATCGCGCCGCCGGCTTTACGGCCCGCGAAAGCGATCTGCCATCTTTCCGGGAGCGGCTGCACGGGCTGGCCGTTGAGGCACTGGCGGGGGTTGAACGCCGGCCTATCCTCGCCATTGACGCAGAGGGCGCGCCCTCACGCATCGCCACAGACCTCGCGCCATTCCTGTCCAGGATGGAGCCTCACGGTGAGGGCAACCGGAAACCGATATTCCTTTCGAGAGGCTTGGCTGTGGTGTCGGCACGGGCCGTTGGGAGCGGCGGGCATCTGCGTATGACGGTGGCGGAGCCGGAAACGGGCAGGCAGTGGGGCGCGATCGCGTTTCGGCAGGGCGAAAAGAGGGGCGCCGCGCACGGACTGATTGACGTCGCCTATCAGTTTCAGGAGAACGATTGGCAGTCCGGTGATGGGCGAGAGCCCACCTTAGAGCTGAACGTGCAGGATTTCAGGCCTGCAGAGGCGGGCTAACCGCCGAACTGCATCTACGCTGTCTGGGGCGGGGCATCCGTCTGATTGTTGTCGCCGCTCTCTGTTTCAGCGTCCTCGTCCGGCGGGGCTTCCGGTGTGTCATCCTCCGGTCTCACCAGCCTCACACGGGTGATGAGGAAGCCGAGCGCGATGACGACGAGGATCAGAGCGAGCAGATGCGCTTGCTGGAGACCGAATATCCAGATAGGGTCTCTGCGCATGAATTGAATGACGAATCGTCCAAGCCCGTACATGAGCAGGTACAGGAAGAAGACGGAGCCGTCCGGGCGCAGCCTGCCAATCAGCAGATAGGTCACCACCGCGATGACGGCATCAAGCGCCATCTCATATGCGATGACGGGGTGCATCGGTCCTTCGCCGTTGGCCGGGCTGCCGGGATGGGTATACAGGAATGCCCATGGCCTGACCAATGTTTCACCCAGATGCTCGCCGTTGATGATGTCGCCGATGCGGCCGATGAACATGCCGATCAGCAGCCCCGGGGTGACCAGATCCACCATGCGTCCCACCGGGTACCGGTGCCGCCACGCATAGAATGACCCGGCGACTGTCGCGCCGAGAATCCCGCCGAGGAGTCCGATGCCACCCTCATAGACGCGCAGGATGAGCAAGGGGTCAGTGGCGTAATAGTCCCAGTTGTCGATGACGTGAATGAGCCGCGCGCCGATCAGGCCGCCCAGTACAGCCCAGACGGCCGTACCGTATATTGCGTCCTCGTCGATTCCGTGCTTGCGGCCCTGGTAGGCAGCCCACGCAACCACGGCTGCAATGCCCAACGCCGTGAAGAAACCATGCCACGTGACAAGGAACGGCCCAATCTCGACGATTGTGGGGTTTATCCCGATGTCTATGGCGGCGAGAACGTTCAATGCTGCAGCACCTCTCTTCATTCAGGATACGCCGAGCACGCGCGCTCCATCAACCTGTGATTTCATTGACAGTGAGCGCGTGTGTCGTCTAGTCTCGGTGTGAAGAGCAGAAAAAACACTGCCCGTTCAGGTGCCCGTCCCGGGAGAATAGGGAAGGCGGTGAGAATCCGCCGCGGTAGCGCCACTGTAAGCGGGGTTTGATGGCCGATCTGCCCACTGTCACAGGTGTGATGGGAAGGGCGACGGCGGACAGCACAACCCGCAAGCCAGGAGACCTGCCTGAACGGAAGGTGAACTCTCTCCGCTATAGAGAGGGTCCCTCAGCCGGCCGGGCACAATTCAATGCCTGTACAGCGTGAGCGCCACCCCTCCAGCGGAGCAGCAGGAAGGGTGTCATGCTGCGAGCTGCCGGCATCCCGACATGGGGCACGTACCGCAATGCGGGCGTCATCGCGCGCCTTGCGGCCGGTTCATTCGCCCTTGCGCTCGCCATTCTCGTCATTGTCCTCATCTCATTGAGTGTCGGCCCCGTCAGTATTCCAGCGCGGGATGTTGCCGTCATTCTCATCGGCCTGCTCGGCCTTGATATCGCCGATGTCTCCCGAACCCATGAACTGGTCATTCAACAGATTCGCCTGCCACGCATCATTGTGGGCGCGGCTGTTGGAATGGGGCTTGGCGTCGCGGGCGCGACGATGCAGGGGCTCTTTCGCAACCCGTTGGCAGATCCCGGCATCATCGGCGTGTCAGCCGGCGGCGCGCTCGGCGCCGTCATCGCCATCGCGACGGGTACGGCCGGGCTGTTCTTCATGGCCCTGCCACTTGCCGCATTCTCAGGAGCCATGATCGCCACTCTGTTTGTCTATGGTATCTCGACCGTCAGCGGACATTTCTCGATGGCCACCCTTCTGTTGGCCGGTATCGCAGTGAACGCCTTTCTCGGCGCCATTGTCTCGGCGATTGTCATCCTGCTGCCTGATAACGGGGCGCTGCGTGAGATCCTTTTCTGGCTGGCCGGCGGCCTCGATTCACGCGCATGGGAGCACGTTGTGATGTCGCTGCCGCCGATCCTCGCCGGGATAGGCATTGCCATGATCATGGCCCGCGACCTCAACCTGCTCATGTTGGGTGATGATGAGGCCCGCTCTCTCGGCGTGAACGTGACGCCTGTTCGTCTGCTGCTGCTTGCCGTCAGCGCAATGGTGACGGGCGTGGCCGTTGCCGTCAGTGGAACGATCGTCTTCGTCGGCCTTGTGACGCCGCACGTGCTCAGGCTGCTGCTTGGGCCGGACAATCGCGTGCTCATACCCATGAGCGCGCTGGGCGGGGCAGTCTTCGTGATCCTGGCGGATACCGTGGCGCGCACCGTCATTCAGCCGGCTGAGCTGCGTGTCGGCATTCTGACCGCATTTGTCGGCGCGCCGTTCTTTATCCTGCTGCTCATCCAGAACCGAGGGCGCGGCTACTCACTGTAGGGCGAACGATTCACGCAACGAACAACAGGCAAGACAAGAGGAAGAGGAGAAAGACAATGACACGACTCTCGGCGCGAACGATTCTGCTTGCTGTCATGCTAGTTATGGCTCTTGTCGTGATGGCGTGCGATTCAACGGCTCCGGCAGGGCAGCCGGAGACGAGTCCCGTCACCGCGCCAACGATAGAGGTTGCGACACCCGTGGCCACGCCGGACCCAACGCCGGCTCCGGCAGCAACCCCAACACCGGCTCCGGCGGCAACCCCAACGCCGACCCCTGAGGCAACCCCACCGCCGTTTCTTGGTCAGTTCACCGGCGTCCCCGGGATTGTTGACCCGACCAACCTTGGATGGCCGAGGCAGGTTGAGGGACTGAACGGCATCATCGAGATTCCTGCCAAGCCGCAGCGCATCATTACAGCGTCGATTGGGCACGATGAGATGGCGCTTGCAATTGCCCCCGCGTCTCGGCTTGTCGGTGTCGGCGCAGTCTCAAAGAATGTGACGTACTCCAACATTGCATCGCTCGTTCAGGACAAGCCTGAGATCACGCGCGATCCGGAGACGATCATCGCTCAGAGCCCTGACGTTATCGTAACAAGCCCATTCTTCCCAGAGGATGGCATCGAGGCGCTGAGCAACGTTGGAATCCCGGTGATTCAGACACGGCTGGATCATGATGCGGAGGCGCGCCTCGACAATATCCTCCTCTTTGGATACATCCTCGGTGAGGAGGCGCGCGCGCTGGAATTCGCGGAGGAGGTGCGTGAACGGCTCAATGCCGTGCTTTCTGTCACGGCAGCGCAACAGGACAAGCCGCGTGTCCTGTCACTCACCAGCTACTCCGATAATCTCTGGGTGGCCGGAGCGAATTCCACAGAGGGGTCGGTCACTGAGGCCGCCGGCGGCGTGAATGCAGCGGCCGAACAGGGGGTGACCGGCAACCAAACCACAAGCCTTGAGGGCGTGATTGCCATGAACCCGGATGTCATCATCATCCCGCAGCCTGTGGAGTTTGGCGCGGAGGAGTTCAGGGACCGCCTGCTGAATGAGGAGGCGCTGCAAGAGATTCCCGCTATACGCGATGGCCGCGTGTCTGTTGTGGAAAGCAAGCACTTCACGACCCTGTCCTACTGGAATATTCGCGGAGTTGAATCTCTCGCGCGGATGCTGTGGCCGGATGATTTTTCGGAGCCTGCGCCGGGCGGTTTCAGCACGGCGGGGTAAAGGGAAGCTGGATGACCTCGGCGACACGCCTGGCGTTGATCTCAACGGAATGCCTGACTGTCACGATCCAGGGCAGCACGTTGCTGGACACCGTCAGCCTGCGCGCGGGTCAGGGCGAGGTGGTGGGGGTGATTGGCCCGAATGGCGCGGGCAAATCGACACTCTTGCGTGTGCTCGCCGGGGTCATTCGGCCCGACTCCGGAACGGCATCCCTTGAAGGGCGCCCATTTGACGACATCTCACCGGGTGAACGGGCGCGCGCCATCAGCCTGGTGCCTCAGGGCACGCCCATGGCGTACGGGTTTACGTGTCTTGAACTTGTGCTCATGGGCCGGTATCCCCACATGGGGCGATTCCAGATTGAGGGCGCGTCAGATGAGAGAATCGCGCGGGAGGCTATGCGACTGACTGGCACGGAACAGTTCGCCGGCCGCCGCCTTGAGACGCTGTCCGGCGGCGAGCGCCAACGGGTCTTCATCGCGCGCTCCCTCGCCCAGCAGCCGCGTGTCCTGCTGCTTGATGAACCGACATCCAATCTGGATATCCTGCACCAACTCCATGTACTGCGGTTTGTGCGTGATTGGGCAACAGACGGCGCGACGGCCATTGTGGCCATGCATGACCTCAACGCGGCCGCGCGGCACTGCGATGTGCTGATTCTGCTGAGCGGAGGCAGGGTGGTGGCGCAGGGCACGCCCGAGGACGTTCTCACGCCTGAGAATATTAGGCGCGTCTACGGAGTCGACTCAGTGATTCACCGCGACCCTGCCACGGGCGCGTTGACCCTCAGCGTGATTGGACCGGCGTCGAGCGAGCTCTAGTAGATATGCCGCTGGACGGACGTGGCCACGAACTGCTCGATGTCCGTAATCGCCTGGACAGTGGCCTGACCGACAAGATCCATTTTTCGCACCTGCTCGATGCGTTCAGCCGCGCTGTTCAACTCGCGCCGTGACAGCATGCTGCGCAGGATGCCGCAGGCATCCGTCAGGCTGAGCAGGACGATGTCCCTCGGATCAGGGATCTCATCACTGAAGAGAACCCCCATCAACCGCAGTCGCACCTCTCGCTCTTCCTTGCCGTCAACGGTGGGATAGCGGCGCGACTGGAATACCCAGAGAAAGCGATCATCCTTGCGTTCGAGGATTCCTGTGTTGACCAGGCGGTTCAGGGCCTCTTCGCGAATCTCTGCGGCGCGGTTCGCGGTGTGCTCCACCCAGTACCGGGCGTTGCGTTCTTCACCGGCCACAATGTCCGCGAGCGTCGGGTCAAGCAAGGTATCATTCAGCGGCGTCGAGTCGACGAGCACCAGCCGCTCAAGATCCGTGTCAATGCGATCCTCCAAAGCGAGGTCCATGAGAACCGCTCCCGCTAGGGCATAGTCCATTGACCAACTCGACACACGCGCGAATCGGCCGTCGTCGTCATTCAAGAGAAGCAAGACTATTTCTTCAGCGAAGCGCAGTGCCATGTTCCCCCCTACTCTCAACGACATCGGCATGGACGCCACTGCCGTTGGTTCTCCCCTGTCTTATGATGGCGACTCCCCGTTCCGTCTCCGGCTCAGGTTCGTCCCCTCATTGTAGCGCAAGACGAAAGCAATGCGCCCCCACCACGTGCGTTCAATCATTCCCGCCGCAGGTAGACCATTAGCGATGAATATGGTACGTATAGGGAGACCGTGGAGCGGTCTTCCCTCACTACCCTCCTCCCAACCGCCCTGCGGGGCTATTGCGGAGGACGGGCGTGCTGGGAGAACCTTCCAAGCGCCGGCTGACGCGCGAATCGGCTGGCGTGAATTCTATACTCCGGCAGTTCACGCAGGGTTTCATCAGCCCTGCGATGGTTGTGTGTGCGCTTGCCGTTGTTGCGGTCGCGATGAACGGAATCCTCCCCGTTCAGGCCGGATCGGTGTTGTCCCCCCAAACACAGAACGCTCTCTCCATTGATGGCCCCACACGCGTTGATTTTCCGGAGAACAGTGACGCCGTCATTGCCACATATCGTGCGACGAATGCCCCGGACGGAGCCTCACTGTCATGGTCGGTTGATGGCGTGGACAGGAGGAGATTCGCGATCGATTCGGATGGCGCACTGCGATTCAAGGCGGCCAGGAATTTCGAGAGTCCCAATGATGGGAATCGCGACAACGGCTACGAGATCGATGTATCGCTCAGCGCCGGGTCGTCCTCCGCCTCGATTGAGGTTACGGTCACGGTGACGGATGTCAACGAGGCGCCCGCCTTTGACCTGCAGAGCGCGACATTCTCTGTCACGGAGAACGCGGGCCCAAATAAGCAGGTGGGCGGGGCGCTAGCGGTGTCTGATCCGGATGAGGGTGATACTGCAGCATTCTCACTCTCAGGCACGGCGGCATCACTGTTCCTCATCGACGCCCAAGGGCAGATTCGTGTGGGGCAGAGCGCAGCGCTTGATTACGAGACGACTGCGTCATTCACTCTGACTGCCCGCGTCACGGACTCAGGCGACCTCGAGGATACGCTGTCCGTGACGATTAACCTGAGGGATGCGGACGATCCGGGCATCGTGACATTCTCCTCCGCAAAGCCGTTCGTTGGAGCCTCTTTCGGCGCCACCGTGACTGATGACGATGGCGTGGACGGGCGGAAACGGTGGCGGTGGCATCGCGCAAAGGGCGCCGATGACGAGTTTCAGCGCATCGATGGGGCGACCGGCAGCTCCTACACGCCCGTTGAGGGTGATGTCGGCTACCTGCTTCAGGTGTCCGTGACGTATACCGACAACTTTCAATCGCAGGCCTCCGCGTCGGCTACAAGCGTTGCCGTTTCCAAGAACGGCGCCCCGACCTTCAGCGCAGAATCCGTGTCCCTCTCCGTTGTGGGAAAAGCGGCCGCCACAACAGCAATCGGTGCGCCTATCACGGCCACTGATCCGGATAGTGACACCCTGATGTATTCGCTGTCCGGGACTGATGCGTCCTATTTCAACATCAATCAAAGCACCGGCCAGATTGCGGTCGGTTCGCAGGCGCTGCCCGATGTTGCAACCAAGAACAGTTATACCGTGACCGTCACCGCGACTGACCCGGGTGGCTTGTCGGCCTCCATAACCGTCACGATCACGGCGCGCGCCGCCAATCGCCCTCCCGCCATCACAGGCTCTGCCGCTGTGAACTATGCGGAGAACGGGTCAACCGCAGTTGCGTCGTACACAGCTGATGACCCTGATGATGACGACATCACATGGAGCGTGACGGGCACGGACGCCGCCCTCTTTTCCATCAGCACAGCGGGTTCGCTCTCCTTTACGGCATCGCCGAACTATGAGAACCCAGGCGATAGTGATGCTGACAACGCATACGCGGTTGCGGTCAGCGCGTCTGATGGAGCCCTATCAGCCACGCTGAATGTCGTCATCACCATCACTGACGTGAATGAGGCGCCGACCGTTGCCGGCGCTGCATCCGTCTCCTACGTGGAGAATGGCACCGGAGCTGTCGCCTCATACACAGCCGCTGACCCGGAGGGCGACGACATGACGTGGAGCGTAACAGGCACGGACGCGTCCCTCTTTGCGGTCAGCGTGGCCGGCGTATTGTCATTCACATCGCCGCCTGACTATGAGAATCCGGCAGATAGTGACGAAGATAATGTGTATGACGTGACGGTGCAGGCGAGTGACGGCAGCCTCACAGGCGAGCAGGACGTAACCGTCACCGTGACGGATGCGCTGGACAAAATCAGCATCTCGGGTTCCGCCACGGTGTCCTACGCAGAGAATGGCGCCGCGGCAATTGCTGCGTACTCTGTTGCGGAGGTTGATGCCTCAACCGTTGCATGGAGCGTGACGGGCGTTGATGCCGCTAAAGTGTCAATCAACGCCTCCGGCTCGCTCTTGTTCGCGTCCTCGCCCGATTATGAAGACCCCCAAGATGCCGATACGGACAATATCTATGCAGTGACGGTGAACGCGGCATCGGGACAACTGACGGCCACACGCTCTGTTGAGATCACGGTGACGGATGTCAATGAAACTCCCGCGATTGCCGGCTCTGCCGCCATTACCTATTCGGAGAATGCCACGTCAGCTGTTTCGACTTACACGGCGAGCGACCCCGATGGTGACGATGTGACATGGTCGGTGTCGGGCACGGATGTCCGGCGCTTCGCAATCGATGCAAAGGGACGGCTGACGTTCAAAGTGTCACCCAACTTTGAAAGCCCTCGTGACGCCAACAAGGACAACGTGTATGAGGTGGACGTGACCGCGTCTGACGGCTCTCTTGCGGCGACACTCAACATTGAGGTCACTGTCCAAGACGTCAATGAGGCTCCGGCAATCGGTGGCTCGGCCACCGTTTCATTCGCGGAGAACGGAACAGACTCCGTGGCCATCTATTCGGCCACTGACCCGGAGGGGGACACAATCACGTGGAGCCTGTCAGGGACTGATGCTGAGTTGTTCTCGATAAGCGCGACGGCCGCGCTGTCTTTCAAATCGTCGCCTGACCACGAGAATGCCAAGGATGACGATGAGGACAACGTGTATGAGGTGACGGTCTCTGCATCAGATGGCACACTCACAAGTGATCTTGCAGTCGAGATTACTGTGACGAACGTGACAGAGGCATCAACCATCGTTGGGCCCACCGCCGTGAGCTACGCAGAGAATGCGACAGAGGCGATAGGGTCGTATACAACCGCCAACTGGGAGGGAGGGACGATAACGTGGGAGCTGGGTGGCGTGGATGAAGCCCGATTTTCACTCAGCGGGGCGGGTACCGTGTCGTTCAAGTCACCGCCCGATTATGAGAAACCGCGCGACGCCAACAAGGACAATGTCTACAAACTGACGGTGAGCGTCACCGATGGGAGCATCACTGCCACGCTCGATGTGGACATTACCGTCACGGACGTCAATGAGCCTGCAGCCATCACCGGGCCCGCGTCCTCAGCGTATGCGGAAAATGCCACAACGACCATCAGCTCCTATTCCGCCACCGATCCGGATGGTGACACCGTCACGTGGAGCGTGACCGGGACGGATGCTGACCATTTTGATATCAGCGCCGCCGCAAACCTGTCTTTCGTGGCGCCGCCCGATTATGAGAACCCGAGCGACGCCGACACGGACAATGCGTATCACGTGACGGTGCGGGCGTTTGACGGGAGCCTTGCAACGACGCTGGATGTTGCGGTGACCGTCACGAATGTTAATGAGGCAGCCGCCATCTCCGGCCCGGTCGCTGTCATCTATCAGGAGAACATGACATCCCCGGTTGCTGCGTTCACTGCCGCCGACCCTGACGGGGATACCATCAGCTGGAGCGTATCCGGCGCAGATGCGGGCGCGCTTGAGATCAGCGCTGCCGGCGCGCTCTCATTCAAGGCCTCGCCCGACTATGAGAGCGCCGGTGATGCCAACACTGACAATGTGTACATGGTGTCCGTTGCGGCATGGGATGGGGGCCTCACGGCGAGTCTGGATGTCAGCATCACGGTGGCCAACGTCAATGAGGCTGCGTCCATCACCGGCCCCAACGTCATTGGCTATCCGGAGAACAGTGGTGGAGATGTGGCGGCGTACTCTGCTTTCGACCCTGACGGCGACGAGGTCACATGGAGTCTGACTGGGCAGGACGCGGGTTCATTCGCGATTAGCGGGAGTGGGTTGCTGCGATTTAGGTCGCCGCCTGACCATGAAACACCTACTGATTCCAATGCCGATAATTCCTATGACGTATCAGTGAGCGTGTCAGACGGGAGCCTGACAACCACTGTGCGCGCCGCCGTTGCGGTAACCAACGTGAATGAGTCCGCGCCCGTCATTGGCATCCCGTCCGTCACCTACGCGGAGAACGGCGCCGCCATTGTAGCCGCGTATTCCATTGCGGACCCGGAGGGTGATGACATTGTTTGGAGCATATCGGGGCGAGACGCTCCGTCCTTTGAGGTGAGCGTGGCCGGTGAGCTGCAATTCGCTGCGCCGCCAAATTACGAGAACCCACTCGACCTCGGCCAAGACAACGTCTATGAGGTCATAGTGGAGGGATCGGACGGCAGCCTGACCTCATCACTGGATGTTCGCATCACCGTGCAGAACGTTGATGAGGCCGCTGTCGTAACCGGCCCATCAGTGGCGACACTTCAAGAGAATGACGGCGGTAACGTGGCAGAGTACGCGCTCATTGACCCGGACGACAACGCTGAGGTCTCCGCCGAGTGGGTTGTTGCGGGCAGTGACGCAGCCCATCTGGCGATTGACGATGACCGGAAACTGGCCTTTGTGTCGGCCCCCAATTTTGAGAACCCGGCCGACGCCGATAAAGACAACATCTATCGTGTGCGAGTTGTCGCGCGGCACGGCAATGACGAGAGCGATACGGAGGTGAGCATACAGGTCACGAATGTCAATGATGCCCCGCGTTTTCCGTCTCATGAGGCTGAGGGAGACGTCCCTGAGAATTCCTGCCCGGGTGGCCATACCATCTACCGGGGAATCGGGGGAGACGAATCCCCCGACCTTGACGAGGATGGCGATCCGCTAACGTATGCGCTCTCGGGCGAGTATGCACAGTTCTTTGTGATCCATCCTCCCACCGGGTATGTGACGCTTGGCCCCGGCTTCCCACTGAACTTTGAGGGAGACGATACGACGTTCATGCTTCGTGTGTCGGTCGCCGATGGCCGCGATGATCAAGGGAACGACGAACAGGAACCGCAGCCCGATGCTTTCATGGATCTGCGCGTCACGGTGACAGACGTTGATGAGCCGCCCGTCTTTGTCGGAACTCAGGCCATCGTGGACGCCTGCGGCAGGGTGGTTCGATATGATCCTGTTGAGCTGCGCAGATCAGTGTCAGCACATGTTCCGGGTGGAACGACTGTCGGCGCGCCCATCGCTGCGATTGATCCTGAGGGCGAGTCCGTTCAGTACAGCATCGTGTCCGAGACCGAGCCGGGAGCCTTTACGCTGGAACGGGACACAGGGCAGATTCGGACCGCCTCAGACTTTGTGCCGCGGGACGCACGGCGGGTGTACAGACTGCGTGTGGCCGCGGATGATGGCGCTTTCATCTCAGAGACGGAGGTGCGAATCGCCATCAACGTTGCGCCGCGCCCCAGGCTCACGCCGGATAACACGGACAGGGATGACGGACTCGATCAGGAAAGTGGTGGCCGGGAAGACGATGCTGATTCCGACTCGGACGATACTGATCCCGACTCGGCGGATGTGACAGAGCGCGAGGATGAGGCGGATGCAGGGGATGACGCCGCAGAATCAGATGACGATGCCGACGACGCCCTAGCGGGTCTGCTGGGGCTGATATTTCTCCGGCCTGTTCTCGCTGCCCCGAATGATGCGCCGGTCGATTTCACGCCCGTCGAAAGGGCCGCGCAATCGGCGCCCCTTGGCAATGCGGAGTTTCATGATACGAGCGGTCGTTTCCGCTTGACAGCCCCTCCGGGAACGCTCGCCGTGCCCTATCAGGTGCGCTTGACGGAGGAGGATGCGGGGTGCGCTGCCGTGGACGAGCAACATGAGGAGGAAAGCGGGCTGTTGGGCTGCCTCAGCGTGGCGGTGGAGTTCTTTGATGCGGCCGGCAGCACGCTTGCGGGAGAGCATCTCAATCGCCCCGCGTTGCTGGAGATTCTGCTGCATGAAGCCAACGCGCTGAAACTGCCGGTGCAGGCGCAACAGTACCCCACTGTTGATCAGACGGTACTTATTGGTGGTCGTTATGACGTCGAGGCGCTTATGAGGGAAACACCCGATGATGATTGGCAGAGAACGCTCGCGACACTGCGGGAACCGGGCGATGGGTCAGTCATCCTGACAGTACAGGTGATTACGGCAGGGCAGTACGTGGCGGTAATGCGCGAGCACGAGCAACGGGCCGATAGCGGTGTCGAGACCGCCGCCGCGCCCTCCTCCGCGCCTTCTGTTACCATCGCGCGGATTTCTGAGGGAGCGGATGTTTCAGACGCGCCGGGTGTGTCCGGACCGGAGCCCGCCGCTATCTCGTTTGAGACCCCGTCTCCCGTCACGGCGCCACCCCCGCTGTTTATTGACCCTGCCACGATTGTGGCTCCGGGCACGCCGGCCGTGGGAGAACGCTCGACGTCATGGGCCTTGCCAAACCTCCGCTCCTGGAGCCTTTCCGGAATCCGCCCGCCTAATGTTTCAGGCCTCATGATTGCGCTATTATTGGACGTAAGTGTCGCGCTTTCCGCGGGTTTTCTCCTTCAACGCATCACACTGTATCGACGCTAACTCAAACAGAGGTCCTGATTGGCAAAATACACCTCGCACGCCCCCGCCATTGAGGTTGTGGGGCTCCGCAAATCGTACGGTGATTTTGAGGCCGTCAAGGGCCTTGACCTGCGCGTCGCGGTTGGCGAGGTCTATGCCCTCCTTGGGCCGAACGGCGCCGGCAAGACGACGACCGT
Source organism: Dehalococcoidia bacterium (assembly GCA_965214725.1). Lineage (GTDB taxonomy): Bacteria > Chloroflexota > Dehalococcoidia > UBA6926 > UBA6926 > VXMO01. Next base: position 1,734,988 of record OZ243973.1, read on the forward strand.
TGAGATTCTCGAAGGGCACAGAGACCGAAGCGGCGGTTCTGTCTCTGTACTGGGGCATGACCCTGCGCTGGGCGAAAGGGAGTTTCGACAACGCATCGGCATCGTCCTACAGACGACGAGTGTTGATCAGTATCTGTCCGTCTCGGAAACGGTGAATCTCTTTCGCGGCTACTACCCGGCCCCCATGCAGCTTGATAACATCCTGGAGGCGACGGGCCTGACAGAACAGGCGCGTATCCGCGTCGGCAGACTCTCCGGCGGGCAGCAGCGCCGCCTTGATGTGGCGGTTGGACTGGCGGGAGACCCGGAGCTGCTCTTCCTCGATGAACCGACAACCGGCTTTGATCCGTCCGCCCGTCGCGGCGCATGGGACATGGTCAAGAACCTGCAACGGCTCGGCAAGACGATTGTGCTGACAACGCATTACATGGAGGAGGCCGAGTATCTGGCTGACCGCGTCGGCATTGTGGTTGAGGGCCGTCTGGTTCTGGAGGGGGCGCCGCAGGAGATCGCAGGGGCGGGTGGTACGACAGTGATCCGAATTCGGCTGCCGGACGGCGTGAATATGCCCGCACAGCTGGCAGCGGCGTTGTCCGCGAGCGGTGATGGCGTTTATGAGACGCAGACATCAACACCCACGGCTGAACTGCATGGTCTCACGACGTGGGCGGTGCAGGCCGGCATCGAGTTCGAGGAAATCACGGTCACGCGGCCATCCTTGGAAGACATCTTTATTGCGGTTACCCGCGGCAACACACCGGAGAGGGGCGGGTCAGCATGAATGCCCTCAGGTTGTCTCTCCGTCAAGCGCGCTATAACAGCACAGCCTTTCGGCGTAACCCCGCCGCGGCGTTCTTTACCATCATCTTTCCCCTCATGTTCCTGGTTATCTTCAACTTGCTGTTCGGCAACAATGAATTGGAGTTTGAGGGCGGAACGGTCAGCCTATCCACCTTTTATGTTCCCGGCATTGTTGTCTTTGCGCTTGTTGGCGCGTGCTACAACAACATCGCCATGACACTCGCATTCAGCAGAGACAACGGCCTGCTCAAACGGGTTCGAGGCACCCCGCTGCCGCCCGGCTCGCTCATTGCAGGCTACGTCATCCATTCCGTGGGGGTCGCCATCCTGCTTGTCGCCATCGTGCTGGCGGCGGGCGTCCTCGTGTATGGCGTGGATCTGCCCACCACCCGGATGGCGGCGTTCATCGTGACGTGTCTGGTTGGGGCGGCGACATTCTGTGCCTTGGGGGTGGCCATCACCAATTTCATTCCAAATGCGGACGCCGCCCCCGCAATCGTCAATGCCAGCGTTCTGCCGCTGCTGTTCATCTCTGATGTGTTTATCCCGATGGATGACGCGCCGTCCTGGCTGATCACGTTCGCGAATGTCTTTCCGGTGCGCCATTTCGCGACGGCTATGCATGAGGCGTTTGATCCGTTCGCCAGTGGGCCCGGTTTTGAGCCTGTCAGCCTTGCGGTGATGGCGGCGTGGTTCGTTCTTGGTGTTGCGCTTTCCGTGCGATTCTTCAGGTGGGAACGCCGGCGGTAGAGGGAGCGTCGCGCGTTATTCGCGTGGGAGCGCGACTCCCTCGGCGCCCTCCTCCTCATGACCGTCTGCTCTCCCGAGAAAGACCTGCGTGAGGATGTCTGAATCCTCGATCTCCTGCGGCGTTCCCTCAAATGCCACTCGTGCCTTGTCGAGCACATATGCCCGATCCGCAATGTTGAGCGCTCCCCGGATATTGTGTTCAACAAGCATGATGGTTGTGCCGAACGCCTGACTGATCTCCGTCACCCGCTGAAAGACCTCAGACACAATGATGGGCGCGAGGCCAAGGGTTGGCTCGTCCAGAAGGAGCATATCCGGCGATGCCATGAGGCCTCTCCCGAGCGCCAGCATCTGCTGCTGGCCGCCGGACATGGCGCTTGCGGGGTCGCGCCGTTTCTCGCGCAGGATGGGAAAGAAATCCATCACTGCCTCGAGCCGCCTCTTGCGCTCGGCGGTGTCATGGATGTGCAGCCCACCAAGCTGGAGATTCTCCTCAATATTCAGGTGCGTAAAGACGCGGCGTCCCTGCGGCACCAATGAGATGCCACGCTTGACGATCTCGTGCGTGGGGCTGTCCAACTTATCCCCTCGCCAACGGATTCGCCCCTCAGAGACGGGCGCCATCCCCATCACCGCCTTGAGGATCGTGGATTTCCCCGCCCCGTTCGGGCCCATCAGCGCGACAACCTCCCCCTTACGAACCTGCACGGATGCCTGGTCGAGCGCGACAACGGCGCCATAGTGAACGGACACCCCGCTCAGTTCCAGCAATGGGGCGTCTGTGGCTGCGCGCTGGTGGGGAGTGATGTTCTGTGGGTGTTCTGTCATGGCTGCATCCCGTCCTCAGGTGCCAAGGTAGGCCTCGATAACGGCCGGGTCACTCAGGACGCGATCGGGCAGGCCGCGTGCAAGGAGGTGGCCGCCGTCCATGACGATGAGGTATTCCGACAGTTTCCAGACAATGCCCATGTTGTGCGAGACAAAGACGATTGTGCGGCCGTTGTCACGCAGCTCCCGAATGATGTCTTGCACAACCTCAATCATACGGAGTGAGAGGCCTGCGAACGGCTCGTCAAAGAGATAGACCTGCACGTTCATCGCCATGAGGCGCCCCACCTCCAACAGCTTTCGCTGGCCGTAGGACAGGTCCTCTGCCTGATCGTTTCTCTTCTCCCAGAGCCCGATAACGCGTAGGATCCTCTCCGCGCGTTCCGTGTGACGTGTGCGGGCGCGCTGAAAGAGGGACCGCAGGACACTCCTCTCGGTCATGGCCACGTAGAGATTATCCAGCACGCTCAGCTGCTCAAAGAGGCGCACATCCTGAAAGGTGCGCGTGACACCCAGCGCCGGAGAATCGTACGGCCGGATCATGCGCAGGCGCCGCGGCCCCACAATAACCATTCCACCGTCAAGCGGCAGGGTGCCGCTGAGCAGGTTGATGAGTGTCGACTTTCCGGAGCCATTCGGGCCGATGATGGCGGTGATGTGGCCGCGCGGAATGCCAATCGACAGTCCATCAACCGCGGCAACGCCCGCAAAGCGTTTCTCAATGTCGAGCGTCTGGAGGACGAACGACCTTTCCATTGCGCGTAGATCAGGCGTCGTCATAGCTTGAACCGTCCTGCTATTCCTTGCGGCCGAAACAGCATCAACAGCACCAGCAGAACCCCCAAGATAATCTGACGCACCTGTCCAACGTGCTCCGGTGGGAGAAACGGCACGAAGCGGACTCCCTCCTCCAGAAGAACGAAAGCCATCGCGCCAAGCAGCGCCCCCCAGATGCTTGCAAGCCCGCCAAGGATGACAATGGCGACAAGCAGGATGGACTCCAACAGAATGAAGGAATTGGGGTCTACAAAGGATGTGTATGCGGCAAGCATCGACCCTGCCAGCCCCGCCATCATCGCTGAGATGACCCAGATGGCGAGCTTGTAATGCGCAGATCGATAACCGAACACCTCAATCGCCCCCTCATCCTCCCGGACCGCCTTGAGCACTCGCCCAAAGGATGATGTGACGATGAACCATGAAATACCCACGACAATCGCCAAGAACGCCAACGTCAGCAGCAGGAATTCAAAGTCGTCGCTGACGGTGTAGCCAAAGATGACAGGCTTGGGAATTTGGTGGATGCCGAATGGGCCGCGCGTTAACCACTGCCAATTAACAAAGATATTGTAGGCAATGATGGCGAATCCGAAGGACGCAAGGACATACACGTCATCACGGAATCTGCTGAACGCGATGCCGACGACGAATGCGACCACGCCACAGATGATGATTGCTATTGGGAGCGCGGCGAAAAATGGCCAGGCGAAGATTTGGATGACCTCACCCTCCAAAACCTCGCGGCTAGGATTCGCGGTCAGGACGGCTGTTGTATATGCCCCGATGCCATAAAAGCCAACGTGTCCAACAGAGAGCAGGCCGGTGTAACCGAGAACGAGATTCAGGCTGACGGTCAGCATTGCCCATATGGCAAAGACGGTCAGGAGCGTGATGGAGAACCCGGTTCCTCGCGTGAGCATGAATGACGCCGCCGCCACCAGCACGATCACCGTCGCCCAAACCTCAAGGCGGGTCTTAAGTGAGTGGAGCAGCAGCTGCGGCAGCCGCGCGATAATCCCCTGCGCCTCTTGCGGTTGTTCTGCGTGCATCATTCAGTCCTATCGCCGTGGCAGGATGCCGTTTGGCCAGAACGCAAGGAAAAGGATGAGCAGGATCAGTGAGATTCCATCCTGCCATTCTCCGGGAAGGTCCCAAATGCCAAACTGCTCGACGATGCCGAGCACAAACCCGCCCAAGATCGCGCCGTATAGATTGCCGATTCCCCCAACGACGGATGCGATCCATCCTTTCAGCAGCAACTCTAGACCCATGCGCGGCTGAATCGCGATGTCTTGGCCGGTGAGTATCCCGGCGAATGCGGCGTACATTGCCCCGATAAAGAACACAATGCCGATGATGGCCGTTGTGTTGATTCCAACTACCCGCGCGACCTGCTCATCGTCTCCAATCGCGCGGATGACCTTTCCCAGGGGTGAGCGGTGAATGAAAAACCACATCAGCGCGAATCCGATGAATGCACAGCCGATGGTGAAGAGCGTAAACGACTTGAATGTGGCGCCGCCAAATGTTAGCAGATTTGACCCGAATGAGGCGGGCAGGGGATGCGTGGTGTTGGAGAACGTCATGATGATGATGGATGTGATGGTCAGGAGAATGCCGAGTGTCGCCACGAGCATGATAAGGGTGGATCGCGCACGGATAAGGATGACCGCGTACAGTCCGCGGTAGAGTGCTAGGCCGACCGACCCCGCAAGGAGGCAGGATACCAGCCAACTGACATAGAGGCGCGAGCCGGGGTTCTGCGCAATGATGGCCGCCGCCCCCACCCCGACAGCAATTCCAATCACCATGATCAGGGTCGTCACCGGCGTGGAAAGCGCGCTCGATTGCCGCGTGAATCGGCTAACTGCCCAATAGAGAAGAATCGAGACGACGACGGCGCTCAGGAACGCCACGAGCGGGGCGGCGTTCAGATGCAGATTGTCAGGAAATTGGAGTACAAACGCGGCGTAGATGCCGACTGCGCCGGCGGCCACAGTCAGTGCCGCTCTAACGGAAGTCACGGAGAGGTGTCTACGAAGCCTCTCATTGAACCCGGTATGCAGCGCCCACGCCGTCACGCCGGCAACAACAGCGCCCAACGCGATGTTGAGCCCGATGTTGGCAGGGTCGTAGGAGGTGTCCGTTGCCTGCCCGGCCCTTAAGTAAAAGACGCCGTACGCGCCGAGGGCGGCTGCTGCGCCGTAATACAGATCAAAGAACCAGACCGTGCTGTAGACCAGCGTGAATCCAATCGCGAGCAGGACGTAGATCGCCCCGACGTTCAGGCCGTTTATGGTGAATTGCAGCGCCTGCTCGGGAGACTCACCAATCTTCCACACAATATAAGCAATGGCCGCAAGGGCGAGCGCGATGGCAAGTATAAGATTGGACCGGCCGGGGCGGGACAGGAAATCCATGGGTGGGGCGCCTCCCGGTGGAGTGTCCTCTCATAGTAGCAAAGAGGAGCCGCCGCGAAAGAGTTTTCTTGTCAGAATCCGCCTGATAGGTCTGCACTGCGCCCTCGGCCGGGGCGCAGGCTTGTGTAGGCGAATACGACCGCGAATACCATCGCCGACAACAGCACAACGCTCGCGCCCGAGGAAACATCCACAAAATAGCTGATGTAGACGCCAAAGAACCCGCACAGTGCGCTGATGGCAATGGACAAGGCCATCAGAATGCGGAAATCATCCGTCAGCAGGCGCGCAACGACGGGCGGGATAACGATTGCGGCGGCGATGAGCGTCACACCCAGCACCTGCATGGATACGACGATGACGGCTGCGAGTATGAGCGAGAAGACCGTGTCCACCCACCGCGTGGGGACACCGTAAAATCGTGCGACGTCCGGATCGAATGCCGCAAAGAGGAAAATCTTGTACCCAGCAAGGATGATGGCGAAAGCGGCAATGGCAACGACGCTAATGGCGATCAGGTCTCCGGTTGTGACACCAAGGATGTTGCCAAAGAGGGCCGCCTCAATGCTGCGTGTGAATGACCGGAGACGGCTGATGAGCGCAACGCCCAGCGCAAAGCTCGCCGTTGTGATGATGCCGATGGCGGCGTCAGAGTGAATGACAGAGCGCCGCGCCGTGAACGTGATGAGCAGGGCGGACAGGAAACCCCACAGGCTTGCGCCGAGCAGGAAATTGAAGGACATCAGGTAACTGATGACGGCGCCCCCAAATGTGGCATGGGCGAGTCCATGTCCGATGTAGGCCATGCGCCGCAGGACAACATACACGCCGATGAGGCCGCACAGCGCGCCCACAATCGTGGTGGCGGTGATGCCGCGCACAAAGAAATCAAACTGAAACGGTTCAAGCATCCCGTCGCGCCCTCGCATGGATATCATCGGACTCGCCTGTGACGCTGCGTGGCGAGACCGTTTCCGGGTGGGGGCGCTCAGCCACGAGAGGCACGCCCATATAGTCGATCACGGGCATCGGCGCGCCATACGTCTCTTCAAGCACCCGCTCGCTGATGACGGATAGCGGCGTGCCCTCCGCGATGATTCGTCCATTCACGCAAACCAGCCAGGGGAGATGGACGGCCACCGCATTAATCTCATGCGTCGTCAGCAGGATGGTTATGCCCTGATGGTTGAGATCATGCAGGAGGTGCATAACGTCGTCGCGCGTCTTGATGTCGACGCCGCGTGTTGGTTCATCAAGCAGGAGCAGATCAGGGCTGCTGACGAGGGCGCGCGCGAGAAAGACACGCTGCTGCTGCCCGCCGGACAACTCACGAATCTGCCGCTTTCTGAGGCTGGCGATTCCGAGCCGCTCCAGCATCTCATGCGAGATGCGCGTGTCCTCGCGCCGGTGCCACGGGAAGAGCGGGCTGTTCATGGCTCTCCCCATCAGCACAACCTGCTCAACCGTCACCGGAAAGGTCCAGTCGATGGCCTCTAGCTGCGGCACGTAGCCGGCCCGCGGCAGTCGTGTCGCAGTGGAAACGCCCCGCACGGACACGCTGCCGCTCAGCAGTCTCGTTGCGCCAAGAACGGTGCGCAGCAGCGTCGTCTTTCCTGAGCCGCTAGGCCCCAGCACACCAACAAAGTCGCCGGGCATAATCGAAAGATCGATGCCCTGCAGGACGGGCGTCTCGGCGTAGCCCGACGAGACGTCAGAGAACCGAATGATGGGGGCGGCAGCGCGCCGCTCATGCGGGGTGGGGTGCAGCATACCCTAGAGTAGCCGCATTTCAGATGTGGCGTCGCGCGCGTGCGAGAGGGTTGGCGCTGCTGCGCTCCCGCTATTGCGGGTACGCTGCCGTGGACTCTCCGTCAAAGATGGGGGAGACATCAAAGCCGGTCAGCGCGGATATGTCGCCGCCGAGACCGGCAATCATGATCTCCATGTTGGTCAACATAAGCCCGAGGTAGGAGTGGCGGGGATCGCCGGGCGCGCCCGGCAAGTCATCGTCCCGGAGACTGTCGATGAATTCTGCGCCGCTCTCAGCCGAGATGGATTCAAGCACGGAGCTCTCAAAATCGGCTGAGCCGAATACGGCGGGCACATCCTCCTCGCGGATCAGTGTGATGAGGCTGGCGACCTCACGTGGGGAGGGCTCTGAGAAATCTGAGGGCTGAATGGCGCCGATGACCTCAAAGCCGTACCGCTGCGCAAAATAGGGGAAAGAATCGTGATAGGTCAGGAGTTTACGGTGCTGTGGCGGGATGGTTTCGACAGCGGTGGTGATGCGGCGATCAAGGTCATCAAGGCGCGCCGTGAGCTCTGAGAGATGGGCATCGTAATAGCCGGTGTTGTCCGGATCGAGCAGTGTGAGATTCTCGTGGATTGTCTCCGCGAAATGCTTGGCGAGCAGCGGGTCCGTCCACAGATGCGGGTTCGGATGCCCGCCCGATTCAGGGAAAGAGAAATCGTAGATCCATTCATCGGGCGTGATAGCACGATCAGCCAGCCTGACGACAACGGCATCCTCGCCGGACGTGTCCTCTGCCAGACGGAGCGTCGGCTCCTCAAGAAAGAGTCCGTTGGCGAAGATGAGGTCTGCCTCGGACAGCGTGACGGCAACGGATGGCGGCGGCTCATATGAGTGTGAGTTGATGCCCTCAGGCACGATGCCTGTTAGCCGGATACGGTTGCCGCCGATGCTCTCAACCAGGCTCGTAATGGGGGAGACGGTTGAGGCCACCCGCAGCCGGGCATCCTCTTCATCAACGACTGTGGAGCCTCCGCACGCGGCGAGTAGAACGGCGAGGGGAATCAGAATCGCGTACGCGTAGAGGAGGGGATGCCAACGCGGCGTTGTCACAGGCCCGGCCGGAGCGGCTAGTGAGTCCGGCGAATTGCACCCACAGAGGCGATGCGAGACAGGGCGATGCGCCGCGCCGCCTCATCCGTGGAAATGCTCTCGGCCTTGGCGTTTTCATACACCGTCGTCAACGTATCGTAGATCTGGCCTGTCTTGCGTCGAGCCTCTTCCGCGCTGTAGCTCCGGCCAATCTCATGCGAGACATTGATGACACCGCCGGCGTTGACGATGTAATCTGGCGCATAGAGGATGTCACGGGCGGCCAGATCATCGGCGTGGCGTGGCTCAAGGAGTTGGTTGTTGGCGCCGCCACAGACGGCCGAGCAACGCAGCTGCGGAATCGTGTCATCATTCAGGATTCCACCCAGTGCGCACGGCACAAAGATATCGCACTCCTGACCGAAAACCTCGTTGGGGCTGATGGGTACAATCCCGAATTGACTCTGCGCTCTATCCACCCGCTGCTGATCCAGGTCGGTTCCATAGATGGCCGCGCCCTCGCCCTTGAGGTAGGGCAGGAGGTAGTTGCCGACCTTGCCCAAGCCCATGATCACGATGCGCATTCCGCTGAGGTCATCAGAGCCCCACAGGTATTGCGCCGTCGCCAAGAGTCCCTGGTAGAGGCCGTAGGATGTCATGGGTGACGGGTCGCCGCTGCCGCCGGATTCCAACGGCAGCCCGGTGACATAGGTCGTCTCCCGAGCCACCCACTGCATGTCCGCCGTCGTCGTGCCCACATCCTCTGTGGTGATGTATTTCCCGCTGAGGGAGTTCACCTTGGTGCCGTATGACCGCAGCAATGCCTCCGTCTTGTCCCTGGAGGAGTTGCGCATAATGATGCCCTTGCCGCCGCCGAGGTCAAGGCCTGCGGCGGCCGACTTGAGCGTCATCGCCTCTGAGAGACGCAGGACATCCATGATGGCGTCCTGCTCAGTTGCGTGCGGCCAAATGCGCAGGCCGCCCAGCGCGGGGCCGAGCGTTGTGTCATGGATTGCGATTGCGCCACGCAGGCCGGTGGACGCATCGCCAAAGACCATCAACTGCTCGTGGCCATGTTCCTCCATGTAGCTGATGTAATCGCTCATGACACACTGCCCAGGCGCGCCCGCGCCACGGGATCCTTATGGCCGCACATCTGCGTCATCTAAGACTTCGTTCCCTCACCGACGTAGTTGACGAAATTCTCCAGTGTGCCGGCAACGTGCTCGAGCACATCACGGAGCGATTGGTCCTCATGCGAGAGGCCGAGGTCCTCATCCTGAAAGCGCAGGGTGGAGCCGGCAAGGGCGCCAAGCGCCTGCACTGCCTGATCAAGGATGGCGTTCGCCTCACTCTGAGCGGGGTGGCCGTTGGCGTTCAGAACCTTGTTGACGTGGTTGACGTGCTCACGGGTGTGGTTGGCCGCGCCGTACAGAAGGTTGCGGAGGCGAGTTGGGCGGCCGCCGTATCCCGGCACCTCTTTATCAAGATCCTCATCACTCAGCGTGCCGGCGGAATCCACAAGCGCATGAATGCTGGTGATCATGCGCAAGACCATTTCCCGTGTTTCTGTTCGTGCCATTGCCCTATCCCCCTTGTGATTGGTGAATGCATGATGCCATTCACTGTGCCCTAGTCATTCCATCGTAGAGAATGTGCCGCGTCACGTCCATAACGGCCGCTGCCGCGTGCAGTATCAGGTATCGTCTCCGGGCGTCTCTTCAGTGTTCTCCACTAGCCTCTTCTGCAGACTATCCATCCAGGATTCTGTGATGAGGCTGATCATGGGGCGCAGGCCGGTGATGCCGAGGAGCTGTGCCGGGGGGCCGTCAAAGACCTCATCCGATGTCAAGAGTGTGCCATCCTGATCAGGAACGAATGTCCATGTGTGCACGCTGGTAACGCCGAATCTCCGTCCCGTCCACGCGATGCTGTACGGCAGCTCGGCGTTGATGATGGTCACCTCCACGCCCAGCGTTGCCGGGCCGAAGCCCATTGCCATGCGCAGGCGAGCGCCATCCTTCCACGGCTCGCCTTCCTCCCAATGCGCGCCGCGAAACATGGGTATCCAGCTTGGCCAGCCGGCGACGTCCGCGAACTGCTCCCACACCTTCTCCGGTGGCGCCTCGATCCTGTTGAAGAGTCGTATTGATATAGCCATCAACGTTCCCCTAATGCTACTCGTTCAGCGTGGTTCTTGAGCGAGGCAAGCCAGCCACGTGACATTGCCTGAATGATTGGACGCGGATAGAAAAGGCGCACGGGCAGGTATGGGCTGCTGAAAGTCTTGTGGTCTGCGACGCGCGTCACCGAATCGCCATTGAGTCCTGCGAATGTGAAGCGGCGCCTCCCTGTGACGGAAAACACCGTCGACTCCCACGCCACCGCATCATGCGCGCTTTCGGACACGCGCACGGTGAAACCAACGGGACGGCGTGCCATCCGCAGGGTCATATGGAACACGGAGTTGGGCTCCCACGGTTCGCCGGCGACCCAGGCGGCAGACTCGCAGACGGCATTCCAGTGCGGCCACGACTCAAGATCATCAAAGAGCGCGCGCACCGAGTGCGGCGGCGCTTGGATGTCCGTCGATTCCCGAAGGCTCAATCTGCGGATGGTGGGTGGCATCAAATGCTCTCTGCTGCCGCGTTCTCAGACTCCAGCACGCTATCTACAAGAGAGGCAACAACTAATTGCAAATATATCATGCCACTGAAAGGTTTCCACATCTCCAAGGCGCTCTGTACGCCGTGATAGTCCAAATGAGACTGGAAATCCAACCATTGCTCGAGGTGCTTGCGGACACCGACGTCGTCACCGGGGAAAATGTTGAGGCGGCCGCATCCGCGTAGCAGCGCATACTCGGCAGACCAACGCCCAACACCATAGAGTTGACGCAATCTTTCAACGGCATCCTCGTCACTCAGGTCGTCGGTGATAACGTTGTCCAAATCGCCCTGGGCGGCCAGCGCAGAGAGTTCAGTCATCGCGCGGGCCTTTTGGCGGCTGTATCCGAGGTCGATCAGGTCTTGCGCGGACAGGCGCGCCACATTTTCCGGGAGAGGGAATGAGACGGCATCACCCCGGTGAACACCGCACGCATCTGCCAGCCTCGAGAGTATCCGGAGGCCGGCCGTTAGCGTGATCTGCTGACAGGTGATGGCATTGGTTAGCGCTTCGAATAGCGTGGGGTAGCGTGGTGGTTTCATGCCCCTCAGCTTGCCCGCCAAGGACAGGAGCGTGGCATCCCCCATCGCCATGCGGTCGAATGCTGACAGGTCAATGTCTGTGCCAAGCAGCCGACGAACCGATCCCTCAACAGCGCCGCGAATGGAGTCCTGTCCTGCGTCATGTGGCCCATCATCCCAGTGCGCGGTCACATGCAGCGATGGCGCATCGACACCTCCCGTCTGGGAGACGGTTACGTCGATTGGCATGCCATCGTGAACGAAGAGGCGGCTGTACGTTCCGGCAGCGGAGTCCCACCGGTCCCACGTGTTCTGCTCTCGTCGCTTGAGCGCCCACGCCGTCAGCTCGAGCCTATAGGGAGGCCGTGGTGCAATGTCAAAATCGAGTGATGCCATGGCTGTAATGAATCACCTCTGAGACGCTCTTAGTGAGCCCAGACACATCAGCCCTGTCATTCTAGCCGAGCGAGGATGAGGGAAGAGCCTGTCATTCTGAGCGTAGCGCGTTAGCGCGGAGCCGAAGAATCCTGCAAGTGGATGGGCACGGCGAGCGGTCTGCGCCATGCATCTCCCCAGTAGGGCGCGTCGCGGGATTCTTCGCTGCGCTCAGAATGACATACGGACAGGGCGAATGACATACGGACAGGGCGAATGACATACGGACAGGGCGAATGGCATGCGGACAGGGCGAATGGCATGCGGACAGGGCGAATGACATACGGACAGGGCGAATGGCATGCGGACAGGGCGGGGCGCTAGTCGTCGTTGAATATGGTGCCTTCGGCGATGCCGTCGCCGGCGATGGTTGCGCCTGTGGCGCCGGTCAGGACGATCTTGAACGTCTCGTCGTTCTCCGGCCAGGGATCAGCTCGCATCGGCACGTAGATCGCCTTGCGGGTCTCGCCCGGCTGGAAGGTGTAGATCTTGTCGATCCCCAAGAAGTCGCCTCCGTAGGTTGCCGTTCCCTCCCGCATCTCCAGACTGACCGTGACCTGTCGGCTGCTGGCCTCGCTCAGCGTCATGACGAACTCCAACAGCAACGCGTCCTCGTCATCCTGAGCGTCCGCAATCGTCACGCTGGGCAGCGACTCAGGCGCAGGGGTCGGTGTTGGCACGGGCGCAGGGGTCGGTGTGGGCGTAGGCGCAGGGGTCGGTGTGGGCGTAGGCGCAGGGGTCGGTGTGGGCGTAGGCGCAGGGGTCGGTGTGGGCGTAGGCGCAGGGGTCGGCGTGGGAGTGGGCGCAGGTGTCGGCGTGGGTGTGGGCGCAGGTGTCGGCGTGGGTGTGGGCGCAGGTGTTGGCGTCGGCGCGGGCGCTTGAACGGGCTTGTTGGCCGCCTCGATGCAGGCGAGCGTCTGCCGGACAGGTTTCCAGCCGGACCAAATCGCCTCACCCTGCGTCGCCTCCGCGGCCGTGAATGGTGTCAGCTGATCGTCCTGCACATCGCCGAACGCGATGAGGACCCGCTTCCAATTCTCGCCGTAGTTTGGGGCGCGATTCTGATTCGCGGAGTAGTAGTATCGCACCAGATTGAGCAGGCTGTCAGAGACGCACTGTGAGGCGGGCGTGATGACCGGCGCCGGTTGCTCGTCTTGGTCGTCCTGTTCCTCCGGCGCATCCTGTGTGTCCGCGTCCTGCGAGTCTGGGTTCTGCGTGCCGCCCGTGCCCTGTCCCACGTCCAGTGTCGCCGTGCCGGCGAGGTCGCTCGCCAGTTGCGTCTGACCGTTGCCGTCCACGTATTCAGGTGTGACAGTGACCGTGATTGTCATTGCCTCCTGCGCGTTGTGCTGGATGGTAGCCGTGGTTCCCGTCACGCTGGGCAGGATGCCGGTGCTGGCCGTCTGCGAGCCGCTCCCGTCCCATGACACCTCATACGAGGTTGCATGCGGCACCGCATCCCAAGAGACGCTGGCGCTGACGGCATCCACCGCTGTGACCTGCACGTTGGCGACTGCCGTGGTTGGAACAATGATGGCGGGCTCACTCACCCCCTGGCCTTCCGCGTTCTGCGCGTCGGGGCAGCTGCCGCTATTGATGGGGATGCACGCCGTTCCCATGCCCTCCGGCGTTGTGTACTCCGCCTTCTCTTCCGGAATGAATTGCGCGTATCCGTTCGCGCCATTATGGCGGACCAGGAACGTGATGGTGCGCTCCGTTTCTTCAGTGTCCATGTAGAAATAGCCCGACTTGCCGCGGTGTTTCGTCACGCGCATCTTGCCGCCGACGCAGCTCTCGTTGGTGAACTGAAGCGCGTTGGCCATGACCGTGTCGTCTATGCTGTCGTCGTTGGGGTCTGTGACCCATTTGGTGGGGTTGCCCATGGCATCGCGTTCGGCGACGACGACAAATGTGCGCTCGCAAGCGATCTCTTTCATGCCGTCGTCTACCACGCCCTTGGTATCCTCGACCGTCCAATCAAAACTCAGGGGATTAATCAGGGGGCCATTTGTGACGCGGACGGTGAAGGTGATGAGCTCCCCGCCTTTGCCAGGCCTATCCTGGCCGGTAATCTCCAGGATCGGGACATCGTTATCCTTGATGGTGGTCCATGCGCGATTGGGCAGATACGCTCCGGGTTGGTTGACTGCGCGCTCCAGGGCGGGACGAATCTCACCGACCTCACCGACAGACGAATCTGGCACATAGAACAGATCACCGGGGAACTGATAGCCGTAGATGACCGCAGTTGGGTCATCGTGCTCCTTGAACTGGTAGGTGAGCCGATTCTGAGCCCTGCTGAGCCCCCGCGGCCACAACCGAATCTCTATGGACTCGTCCGGCTCGACCCTGTCGTCCGGGTCAAGAATGTTCAGCGTGAGCAGCTTCATGCTAGTCACGCCGGCGGGCATGACGGCGGGATGGCATCCAGCTCGCGACAATTTCGTGCCGCCGCCAGGCAGAATTGCCTGATAATCCACGTCGAATCTAGCCGTGCTCCGGCCTGAGATGCAGTAATTGAACGTTGCATCCCTCGGCAATGCCCAATGCTCAACATCGTGATACCCCTTCTCGAGGTGCACGTAGATATCTCTCTTCCCACCCTCATAGACGACACCCTCGCGCTCATCGAATTTGAGCTTGCTGTGCGGCTCATCGTCCCTCAGCGTGATGGTGTAGCGGGTTTTGCCTCCCACCGGTTCGTCTGCTGTGTTGATCATTTCAATGACGATGGTTTCGTTACCCTCGAGACGCTTGTCTTCAATCACCTCGAAGGGGAGCCACATCCACGGGCTGTAGCCGGTCTGGTGTTCAGCGACACCTCGATTGGTGGCCGGGTTATAGGTGTGGTCCGGCGATGTCGCGTGGCCTGTGAAGTTGCGAAGTCGATAGTCCTCGCCGTAGGTCGCCGTGCTGCCGCCGGGCTCACTCGCAGGGACGATTCGATAGGTCAGCGTGAACTCATTGACAGACGCCGTGAGCGGAATCCTGGCCGCCTGCTGTGTGCGCCACCCCTCTGCGATGGAACCCTGATAATAGTCGCCGAATCCCATCGTGTCGTCTGTCTCGGCTAGCTCTGGGGCGGCCTGTGTGTCATTATCGGCGATTGTCACGTTGGCGACTGTCTGCCTCGTGGCGACGGCGCCGCGCGTCATGACGTAGCGAGAGCCGGGCTCAAGCCAGACGTACGCCGCGCCGTCAGGCTCGTCGTAGCTATCATCGTTGGTGCCCACCGTGAACGTCGCGCTGCTCTGTCCCCTGCGTATGGTGACGGTCTGCTCGCCCTCTTTGGTGTGGTCGATATAGTAGCGGCGGGCCTTTTCTCGTTTCGCGACCATCAGGTTGATGGTGAGGTCCCGAGGCGCGGCCTTGTCCAGCGTGACGGTGAAGACGGCGTTCTGGCCTTCCGTCACGGACGCCTGATTGGCGGTGACCCACGCCTCCGGGTCTCCCGCCACGTAATCCCCCACCTCAAAGACGGTGGAGATGCCAAAAAACGGGCCAGGTTCATTGAACCCCCTCCTAGACCCGCTGTTGATTGCGCTGTTTGTATCAAAGGTGCCGCCCGTGTTCGAACCTCTATTGACCTTGGTGGCGCCATCACCGCCTCCAATCGACCCACCCGTGTGGGCGGTGCCACCCGTGAAAGAGGTTATGTGACCAACCCCATTAACATCAAGCGTGCCGACGGTGGCGCCACCGACATCGGTGGCGGCTTCTCCGTCAGCGTGGCGTTGATTCTCCAAATTGTTGGCCGGATTCCATCCGCCCGACCAGAAATCGTCGTAGCCGGATTTAATCTGTATCCCGCCCACCCAATACACAGATGTGTCGAATGCCGTATGCCCATTGGTGTACGGCCAGCGATTATCGTGCAGATTGACGCCCGTCGCCGTTCGCCACGATGCCCAGTTGTACTTACCCCATCGGGCGCTGCCGAGGAGGCGGAAGGTGTCCTTGAATGGCACCAGATCGGCGTGCCAGGGATGCTCAGGCGGGCGATTGCGGATGAACTCGTCGTAGATGCTGAGGTCCGGGGTACTGGCGTCGCGCTTGTTTCCGGTCTTGAACAGAAGGCGGAACTGGTCACCCACGGCAGTATCGACCGGCCGAAGGCCCCAGTTGCTGGGCATGACCTGGGCATCGACAATCTGCACCCATGCCGAGGTTACCGAACCGAACGCATACCCGGCAGGCGGCGTGGCGAGGGTCATGGTGAATGTTTCATAGCCCTCGATCTTCGCGTCCCACGGGATGGGAATCCAGACCCGGTGATTGCGAACGCCGGCTGGCACTCTGATGACATGGTCGCCGGCAATGAAATCGACGTCCGGTGTCGCGTTATCATCGCTCCTCTCGGCATGGCCGGAAGCGACATCGGCATTCACCGTAAAGGTCGTCTCGCGTGGCGTTGGCGCACTGAAGTTGAGGGTCAGGGGGAGCGTCCCACCCTCTACGACGTTGTAGTCGTAATAGATGGGCGGATCCGGCCGACCAAAGCTAGTCGTGTCCGTCGTCTTCGCGAACTGGACGCTAACCTCGCTCTGCGCATCCGCCTGTGGCAGGGGCTGCCCGGACATGACTATAACGGCCAGCATGGCCGCGATGAGTCCGAGAAGGGGCAGCCGCCATTGTGGCAGCCGCATCACACTACCCGCCTATCGGTGCGAAATGGGGGGGGGGGGGGGGGGGGGGGGGTAGATTCGTGTTTCATAAGCGCACCACCTGTAGTCAATGTAGGGTTCATGGCATGGCTTGCGTACAACGATGGAAGAGATTGTACCACATGCCCGCGATGCCTTGAGCAGGCGCCCTTCGCCCCCGTTTCACGTACGCGGAACATCCTAATCGAAGAGGGCGTCACGCTCCTGCGCAAATGCGGCTGTCGAATCGAGGGCATCATCGATGGTGAATGCGGCGTACGATTCAGCGGAGCCATACTCGCGTGTCCGTACAACAACTGGCATCGGCAGCGCGTCACCCATGAGGAGGGCCTGCTGACGGCTTTCCAGCCGGGCGAGGATGTTGCGCAGCTTTGGGCGTTCAGAGACGCCTGCCATGATCGCGTCAATATCGCGTTCACTGTCCAGAAGGCAGACGAGTTTGGTGCCGATCTGTGAGAGCACCTCATCATGGATGCTGCCGGGGCGCTGATCGACAACGAGGAGCGTCACGCCGTGCTTGCGATCCTCCCGTGCGATGGTCCCAAAGATGGCCTGGCTGGCAACGCCACGGCTCAGGAATTTGTGCGCCTCTTCAATGGCGATGACAAGAGGAGCGGGTTCGTCACCCGGGCTGCCCATGGCGCGTTCTGAGCGGGTGACATAGTGCTGATGGATGCGGCGAGTCAGGAGGTTGGCGGCAAGCATGTAGGCGAGTTCGCTGTTGCCATAGCGGCCAAACTCGAGCACTACAGACATCCCTTTCTGGAGATGATCGACGATGCCCTGCACGGAGCCGCTGCCGGATTCCTCTGTGATGAAACCGAACCGCTCAAAGGCGCGGAGCCGGCGCTGTAGGGCCTGCATCGTCCCCTCGTGCTCGCCAATCTCGCTGCGCAGGTCAGTCATGGCATCACTGTCCAGCGCCAGAAACCGTGTGAACCATGCGCTGCCGAACTTGCGGTGCAGACGGTAGGGCAGCTGCCGCCCCGCCTCTGTCAGCCCCAACGCGTCTGACAACGCCTCAATATCTTCCGGCTCGATGTCGTTATGGCCAATGCGAACCTCGCCGTCCGTGGGGACGCCGCGCCGGTCAGACGCATCCTTGTCCAGTGTCAGAACAACGATCCTGCTGCCGAAGAGTTGTTTGAGCCCCTTGACCTGCCGTGAGCGTTCACGGTCATTGCCGGCCCACCCATATTCGTTGTGCATGTCAAAGACGAGAACCCCGGCCTCTCTGGATTTGACGAGCCCGGCCAGCAGCTGCCTCACCAGGAATGTCTTGCCGGTGCCTGACTTGCCGAAAACGCCAACCGAGCGCTCGGCAATCTTCTTGAGGTCGAGCACGATGTCGATCTTCTCCATGGCAAGCGGCTGGCCGATGCCGAGGTGCGTCGCGTCCTCCTCGCCAAAGACGCTGCGGATGTCCTCCATGTTGGCGTCAATCACACGTGAGAAATGGCGCGGCACCGTTCGGACAGGACGAGATTCGCCGGTTTCAGGATCGATGATGAGCGTGGGCATGACCTCTGCGATTCCGTAGTAGGCCGTTCCGTCCATGACGCTCGAGATGAATGGGTCACTCTGATCAGGAACGATGCTCGCCAATGACCGATCGACGAATTCCAGCCTGATGTCTGTGATCATGCCGAATGATCGGTTGCTCTGCCCCTCAATGGAGACGTACGCGCCAACGGCAACGTCCTCAACAGACCGTGAGCGTGAGAGTCTGACATCCACGCCGTGGCTGAGCGAGCCGCCGATCACGACCCCCACCTCGTGATCCGTTGCGCCCTCTCCGTGTTCGTTGTCCGTCATGACTGACCATCTTTGCCGGAGATATGCTCATCGGCGTGTGCGAGCCATTCATCTGCGAACCGGGTGAATTCCTCTAGCAGACGAGTCGAGATGTGGTCTTGCGCATAGACCATGTAGAGGTCTCGCTCCAACGTCAGGCCATCTACCGGAACGACGGCAATTGTGCCTGCTTGCACAACGCGCCGTGCCGCGAGCGCGGAGACGAACGAGATTCCGAGCCCGGCCTCCACGCCGCTGAGTACGGCCTGTGTTGATCCAAGAACCACGCCGGGCGACCATCGCTGCGGGTCAAGGCCGGATTCCGTCAAGATGCGCCGTACGGATGCCATGGTGCCGGAGCCGGACTCGCGGGCAATGAGGCGCTCATCGGCCAGGTCTGCAACGCTAACGGATGACCTGCCGGCAAGCGGGTGACTCGCAGGAACAACGAGCGCAAGCGCGTCCGTGTAGACGGGTTTCTGTGTCAGGTTCGAGCGGGAAACTGGCGCGCCCGTGAAACCCACATCACGCGTGCCGTTCTCCAGCGCGCTGATGACAGCCTCCGTGTCGCTCACACTGAGGTCTGTGACGACGTTGTGATGGAGGGCTGTAAAATCCGCGAGCAGGCTCGGCAGCAGAAACTCTCCCGGGATCGTGCTGGCAGCGAGGCGCAGCGTGCCGGTCAGGTCATGTGCCAGCCGCGCGATGTCCTCCCGCATTTCCGCCTCCGCAGCGTTGATGCGCTGGGCATGTTTCAGAAAGGCCTCGCCGTGCTGGGTTAGATGGACACGAGACCCGCCACGGTCAAGCAGCCGCGCGCCGAGTTCTCGTTCCAACCTCTGGACGTGCAGGCTGACGGCAGGCTGACTGATGTTGAGGGCGGATGCCGCCTCTGAGAAGCTGCCGCGCTTAATGATCTCAAGGACGGTGCGCACATGGGTGATATCCATGACAGGCCCCCCCTTTAGCCGTCTCGCGCCGTCCGCGGCGCAGCGGGGATGGGGCGGATCTTGGCGAGGACTGCCTGCAGGGACTGCATGTCATCTCGCAGCACATGGACAAGGCGGCGGCCTGTCTCGAGCAAGAATTCCTCCTGCGCGCTCGCTGATCCCTGCACGCTTGCGAGTGTGCGGATGGCGGCGGGCAGAAACTCATTTGCCGCGTCCAAGCGCGCGGCGGCGATGTTCTGCAGGGTCAACGAGTCCTCGGCAAGGTCTGAGATGTCCTGAACACTGCCCGGGTAGACGAAGGCGTGGAGGCGCGGCGGGCGGGGCGGCAGCCATGCGTGAAGACGCCCCTCAAAGCGGTGGGCGATTATGACGGCAGAGAAGGTTGTGCGGATCAGGCGCGCCATCTCAGGGTGTCGTTCATAGAACTCATCCTCAGACTCGAATTCCGCCCCGCGCGCCGTTGGCCGACGTCCGGCGTCCTTCGGGATCGTTTCAGCGGACGAGACGACGGCCAGCGTGTCCGTCTCCGATTCACGCACTATGGCGATGGAACCGAGCGCCGGCGGGGCGTGCAGGAATTGTGATTCCGCAACAAAGCCCCCGTTGGTCGCCTCAATAACCTCACCGATGCGTCCAAGGTGCACGCCGTCGTTCCCGTTTAGCTCCGTCATGTCAACAGCCATGAGGGAATCATAGCGAACGTTGACGCTTGGCTGTCGATTTGCTTGAGACGCGATCTGGAATCGAGCGCCGCAGCGCCTCATCCTCGAGCAGCTGCCGAAACAGTTGACGGTCCTCGGCGCGCACGACGGCCTCCTCGTGCGCCTCCGCAAGCGCGAGGGGATACCCGCCTCCAAGGTGAATCTGATCCCACAGCAGTGTTTGCAGGAGAGCAACCCTGCCTAAGGACCACTGCGGTATTTCAACGCGCGCGAGTTCCGTGTCCGAGGCCATGTAGGTGAAATGGGGGCGGTGCTCGCCGTATGCAGCGGACTCGTCCGATTCACTGCGAAAGATGCCGGATCGCTCGCCACCATCCTGCAGCAACTCGTCAAAGATGTCGCGGTCACGCACCCCTGCCACGCTGTCGCAAGGCCGCTCCCCCTCGGCCCTGTCGCCGCAGTACGTGCCGCAATTCGGGGTCTCGAACGGGCAGGCGGCTATGCGGAGCGCATTGACGACCTCAAGCGCGCGGGGGCGTGAGATGTATGAGGCAACGGCGAAATCACGCTCTGCTGCCACGTCTTTCAGACGGGCGAGCGCGTCTAGATACTCGGCGCGGATTGTCGGATCGGCGCTGCTGTCCGCCTCCGCCACACGCCACTGCGTGAGAGAGCCGTCAAGCAGGCCGATGGCGGGCACGTCGTGCGGGAGCTGCTCAGCCATATCTGCGAGGGCACGCACCTCGGCGGTATCCCGGCGTGCTGCAATCACTGAGGAGCCGATGACGTGTTCGCGCCCGGGGCGCCGCCGCCCTCCAATGATGAGATCCTCCGGCTTGTAGTAAACGTGCGTCTCGCTGTCAATGCTGGCCTCGGATGCGGCGCCGTAGCGGATGCGAATGCGTCCAACGTTGATGAGATACACATCCAACGGGGAATCACGGTCAATCTCAATCTGGGAGCCGTCCGCGGCAAGGACGATGTAGTCCCTGGGCGCGGCGTCGGGCGGATGGGAGCGCGTGAGCGGTTCTGAGATGCCGGGAACGAGCCATGAGTAGACGCCACGGTGTGCCTCGATTCTCTCTGCAAGCCGACTGAATTCCTCAGGCGTTGAATGCGTGCGGGCCGCGTGCAGGGCGGAGGCGAGGCGGCGCGCAAATTCGCCGCGCTGATCATCAAGATATGCGGCCAAGTCGCCGATTTCGCGTGAAACGAGCAGGGGGTCAATGGGCATCACTCTGTCTCCTAGGCGAGTACGCGATCGTCGCCGATGCGGCGTGTCATGTGCCGCGCATCCATGCTCTGCAAGAGCGGCAGGACATACTTGCGGCTGCTGTTCAGGAGGTCGCGCGTCTCCGCCACCGTGATCTGCCCGTTTGCTCGGATGTGCTCAAGGATCTGCCCGGTTATCCGCTGGTAGGCCTCGGCATCGTAGACGATTCCGTCACCGATGGGGACAACCTCCTCTGCGTCTGCGAGGAATCCCAGCAGCTCCACGTCTATGTCAAGCCCCGTTGGCGGGCTGTTGGCATCCGTGCGGAGCCGTGCGATGAATGCATCTGCGGCGCGTCGCTGACTGTCAGAGAGGGCGGGCGCATGGTTTGGGAGGCGGACGGTGGCCCCCTCATCCATGATTGCGCCCTCCCGCTGCATGAGCGCGAGGATGTCCGGAAAGTTCTCGTGCTGGACGCGGAGGCGGCTCCGCAGCTCCTCACGTGATGCTCCGCGACGCAGTGGATGCTGCGTGTGGTAGGCGGCCAGCTGATCCCTCGCCGACGCCATCAGGCGCTGCCACCCCTCAGACGAATAGAGGATACGATTCACGCCGCCGCCAATCCCAATGACACTCTGCGCTTTCTCCATGTGCGCGATATGGTCATTCACGTCCTGTTCTGACAGGGCGGAACGGCGCGCCAATTCCGGGACGGTCAGTGGCCCTGCGGAATCGAGGGTGCGCAAGACAACCTCTGACGGATCGGCCGCCCCGAGTGATTCCAGGCGGGCGATCAGGGCGGCATCATTCCGTTTGTGACGGCGCGCATCCGTTTCGATGATCTCGCCGCCGCCTAGTGTTCCAACGGTGGAGCGCACGATGAACGAATCCCCCTTGATGAGCGGCAGAGGGGTCTCCAAGACAATCTGGCACCACCCCGTGTCTCCGGACAGGAGACGGTCGGAATCCAATAGCCGAATCCGCGCAAGCGATTCGGCGGCGAGCCAATGGATTGTGACCTGCATGTTGTGGCGGAGGGGGCCGGGCGCGTTGGCCGCCATGCGAATGCGGCCATCCGCCGCGCCCGTCGTCTTGAGCCATCCGCGTGTTGTGAGGACCTGCCCGCGCGATACATCATCGACGTCAACGCCCGTCAAATTGACGGCAGTGCGCGAGCCGCGTTCCACCGTCGTCTCCGCCTTGCGGTGAGACTGCAGGCCGCGTACACGCACACTGCGCCGCCCCGGCACGATCTCAAGCTCTGATCCCACAGATATCGAGCCATCGATGAGCGTTCCGGTGACGACAGTCCCAAAGCCGGAGATGGCAAAAGCGCGGTCGATTGGCAGGCGTGGACGCCCCGTGTCCGGACGCGGCGGCGTTTCTTGCAGCTGTGTATCGAGGATTTGCGTCAGTTCCTGCAGCCCGTCCCCTGTCTGTGAGGAAACGGCAACGATCGGGGCGCCTGCAAGCGTCGTTGGTGCAAGCGTCTCTGCGATCTCCTCATGGACAAGGTCAAGGAAATCGGGCTCAACGAGATCCGATTTCGTCACGACGATGATTCCTCTGTCAACACCCAAGAGGTCAAGAATATCCAGGTGTTCCCGCGTCTGCGGCATGACTCCCTCGTCCGCCGCAATGACGAGGAGGGCAAGGTCGATGCCGCCAACGCCGGCGAGCATGTTCTTGATGAAACGCTCGTGGCCTGGAACATCCACAATGCCGATCTCCTCACCGGAGGGCAGGCGCAGCCACGCAAAACCGAGATCGATGGTCATGCCGCGCTCCTTTTCCTCACGGAGGCGGTCCGGATCGATGCTGGTCAGTGCGTGGATGAGTGTGGACTTGCCGTGATCGACGTGGCCGGCGGTACCGATGACGTGCATAGAACTTCCTGATGTTTCGGCGGACGCCACACAGTATAGGCGGCCTGTTCAGGCGTTTGCCATGATGCGCACAAAGACCTCATTGGAGAGGAGGCGGCCGCGCGGTGTCAGCCGCAGCGCCTCACCGTCGCGCTCCAGCAGCCCATCCGTGATTGATGTCGAGATGGCCTCGCCGAATAGGTCGGATGGGCGGGCGCCGAATCGCTCTCGGTAATCGGTGTCCGCAACGCCTCGGTTGAGTCTCAGCCCCAACACGAGCGTCTCGGCTCGAATCATGGAGTCTGTGTACGGATCTATCGAATCAATGGGTGCGATAGAACTCAAGTCAAGGTCCGTGCCGGCCGAGCCGTCGCGCGGCAGGAGCGAATTCTGCTGTGGAATCGGCTCGTCTGACAGTTCGGCCATGCGGTTGATATAGGCGCGGGGCTGCCGTTGGACGGAAAAGCGCGCGCCGAAGAGGTGCGAATGGGCGCCGGGGCCGAACCCGAGAAAGGGGCTGTTGAACCAGTAGGCAAGATTATGGCGGCACTCATACCCGCTGCGTGCCCAGTTGGAGATCTCGTACTGGTCCATGCCTGACTGCGCCATGCGCTCTTCAGCCGCCTCATACATATCCGCGGCCAAGTCCGGGTCCGGGCTCGGGAGGCGGCCGGATTCCACCCATCCGTGGAACGGCGTTGATTCCTCCACTGTCAGCGCGTACAGCGAGAAATGGTCAGGCTCCAATTCTGCGGCCCCGTTCAGGCTCGTTTGCCATGTTGCCATGTCCTGGCGGGGCAGCCCATACATGAGATCAAGGTTGACATTTGTCGCGCCGCCGCCACGCAGATTGTTGAATGCGCGCCGGATTCCCTCAGTGTCATGCAACCGTCCGAGCATCTGCAGTTCAGAGGCATCAAAGCTCTGTGCGCCCATGCTGAATCGGCCAACCCCCATAGACATGACGTTACGCACGAACTCGCGCGTGACACTCTCAGGGTTGACCTCCATCGAGATTTCGGCATCGCCCTCCAGAGAGAATGAGTCGGCGATTGTCGCAAGGATGCTCTCAACGTGGTGAGGCGCGAGGAGGGACGGGGTGCCGCCTCCAAAGAACACGGTCGGCGTGGTCGACTCAACGCCATTGAGCCGCAGCGCCCCTCCCCATCGCCGTATCTCCGTGGTCAGGGCGGCGACGTAGTCAGGGATAAGATTCTCGATACCGGCGTACGTGTTGAAATCACAGTAAAAGCACTTGAAGCGGCAGAACGGCACATGGATATAGAGCGGAAGGGAGACCTGTCGAGTCATGAGCGCAGGGCAGAAACGGCGCGGTCACGCGCCTGAACGATGGCGCGCAGTTTCGCCTCGGCGATGCCGGCGGAGGATACAGGGTTATCCGCAAACGTGGCAAAGCCGCAATCCGGTGTGAGCAGGATGCGAGATTCGCCAAAGATGTTCATGGCGCGGTGAATGCGGGCATCCAACAGCGCATCATCTTCCACGATGGGCGACTTCGGATTGACCACGCCAACGCCAATGCGCTTATCGTCAGGCAAACCGGCAAGAATATCGATTTCGCCCGCTCTCTCCGTGCTCAGCTCAAGAAAGAGTGTGCCAACATCGACGGCCGACAGCAGGTCGATGAGGGGGGCATAATCACCGCTCAGGGCGGCGCTTTCATCGGCCGTCCAATTGCCGCGGCACACGTGCATGGCTAGACGCTCTCGGGGTAGGCCCTGTGTCACCTGATCTAGGAGATTCTGCGCAAAGCCGAGTTCGGTGGCGGTGTCGTACCGCTCACTGAGGGCGCCGCACATGAAGCTGCGGCGCGCGCGTGACGAGCCATGAACAACCTCCGTCAGAACGGGCTCATCGAACTGCACGAGCGCAGCGCCCGCGGCCAACAGATGATGTGCCTCCTCACGCAGGACACGTACAACATCCTCTGCCAATTCCTCGCGGGTGGCGTAGGGGCTTTCGCGGAGGCAGTCCAGCCACATCGTGCGGGTCAGGAGATAGGGGCCCGGCAGCGCAACTTTGACGGGCAGTCCCTCGGCCACCTGTCTGCTGAAATCGAGTTCATGGACAGCCAGCGTCGTTGAGCGCGCAAGCCGGCCATAGACGACGGGATGCCGGACGCTTGAGGCGGGAACGTCCAGAGCGGCCAGTTCGCGCTCGAACTCGGCGGAATCATCCACCATGACGGCAAGGTCAGTGAGGGGGATGAGCTGGCAATTGTCGAGCAGCCCGCCAACAAAGCTGACGTAGTTGTCGCGCCGCTGCTCGCCATCGCTCAGGACACCAACCCCCGCCCGCTGTTGGGCCTGGATACTGAGCCGGACCGCATCATTTGCTGTTTCTGCGAACTCCTCGTCATCCAGGCGGCCCTCAATGTGGTCATGGATGGCGCGCAGCATCCACGAGGGACGCGGCCAACTGCCGATGCCCATGACGGAGAGCGGCTCGATGGCAGGCACGGCGGCCGGCGCGGGCAGGGCATTGGGGATGGAGGAGGCGGGCGCGTGAGTGCGGCGGGCAGTTCTGGCGAGGGAGGGCGTATCCGCTGGGTGACGCTGACTCAGCTCACCCTTGCTCACCAGAAAGCTCCGCCGGTCACCCGCCCTTGTCCATGACACCAGCTCATTGCCGGTCATCCGACTCCACGCGGGGAGTTCAATCTCAACCGTCGGCTCGGTTGAAAGGATCTCCAGGAGGCCGCCGGGCGGGAGCGGGTCGATGGCGCGGCGGATGAGCAACAAGAGCCCACCGCCGCAATCGAGGTTCCCACCGTCGAGCGTGGTGTCCGGCGTGTGTGCGTGCTGCGGAGTGGAATCCATGTCTGCTGTCGTTGCGTGTTGCTGCGCTGTTCGTTGTACCTAGTAGGAGAGGACCGGGACGCCGTCCGAGACGAATTCGATGAGCGTTGCGCCGCCGACAATCGACGCGCCATCCACGAGGTTATCGGCATCGAGTCCGCGCTTGTTGAAACACGGCGCGCAGACGAGAATGCGGCCACCGCCCTCTGCGAAATTCGCCATCAACTGCGTGAGAGAGGCGAATCCCTCCTCATTGATGTCGTCCGCATATCCGCGCTGTGAGACACGAACCCCCTCCGTGCTGAGAAAGACGACGGTGTCTTTCTCTGAGCCGAGCGCGGCGTTCGCGAGGACGAAAGCGACGGTTGTACGGTCAGGGTCGTCACCGGCGTGGGTCAGGCTGATGCACACTTTATCTGACATGTTTTACTCCTCCTACGTGGGGTTTCCTATTTCTGTTCGATCCAGTATTCGGGGTGCTCTGCATGGCGGAGCTGCCGGCCAGTAACCCGGCACCATGCCGGTATCTCAAGCGGCGCCGCAATGTCACGCGTGATGAGGCGAAACAGCTGCCCAGTTTGTATATCGCGAAAGCGCAGGCGCAGCTGAATGAGCACTTCGCCGCAGCCCATGTGGCCGGCGTCCCACTCCAACGCAAACGCGGGGGCGGCGCCGCCCGTTCCCTGTGTGCCGTGCCGCGTGTCCTGCATAAATTTCTCGATGCCCCTCGATGGTGCCGCCATGCCATTCGCTTATACCAAATATAAGCATATCGCATGACACGATGGCAGAGAAGCATCGTGCAGTTGTAGGATGCGGTATGAGCGGAGCAGAACACGGCGAACGAGTCCCCATCCTTGTGGGGTGGGCTCTATCCGACATCCTGTTGCGGCGCATTACCGAGGCAGATTCGCGTGTGCGACTCCTAAACAATGAGGCCCCGCCGCTCCCGGCCCCAACGCGGCTCTGGCCCCCATTCCCGGAGCAACTGATTCCACTCGTGCCCGCCTCGGAGGTCCTTCTGACGCTCCGCCTGCCGCCCGGCGTGCCGGAGTCGGCCCCCAATCTCAAATGGATCCATTCGCAGGCGGCGGGCATCGACTACGCGGAGCGGGCGCCCGGGCTTCTCGATGCGGGCGTTGTCATCACAAACTCATCCGGTGTTCACGCCGGGCCGCTGGGCGAGACCGTTATGGGAGCGATCATCGCTCTCGCAAAGGGATTTCCGCAGGCAATGCGCCGGCAGAGCAGGCATGAATGGCTGCGCTATACGCCGGAGGGCGTTTCAGGCAAGAGTGTGACTATCATCGGCGCGGGCAGAATAGGGACGGCAATCGCGGAGCGGTGCGCCGCGTTGGGGATGAGAGTCACGGGGGTGCGGCGACTCCCGCCGATGAATGGGGCAGAGGACGGGCCATTTGAGCGAATCGTTGGACCGGACGGATTGATGGAAACTCTTTCGCTGAGCGATTATGTGGTTCTGTGCGCGCCGCGAACTCGTGAGACTGTACACATGATTGGCGCCGCCGAGTTCGCGGCGATGAGAGAGGGCGCGCGATTCATCAACGTGGCGCGTGGCGACCTCGCGGACGAGAACGCTCTCATCGCCGCGCTGGAATCCGGCCGCCTCGCCGGCGCGTACCTTGACGTGTTCGCGGCGGAGCCGCTGCCGGAGAGCAGCCCGCTCTGGGATATGGAGAACGTTCTTATCACCGGACATTCAGGGGCAGGGGATGCGGATCAGGATGCCCACATTGTTGATATTTTCCTCGATAATGTGAGGCGCTATCTGGACAAAGAGCCGCTGGTCAACGTCTATGACCATTCACGCGGCTACTAGCGTTAGCGGGCTTGCGCCGCGCGGCCATCGCCCCGCGTTCTGCTACACTATGGCGCGGCATATGCGATACAGACAGACAGAGATGGGGCGGGGTGGTTGCCAATGACCAGCAACGATATTTTCTCAGCGCGGCGGATGCTGGAGACGGATTCCGGGCCGGTTGCGTATTACGACATCAACGTGCTTGACGAGCAAGGCATCGGGCAGGTAGGCCGCCTGCCGTTCTCAATCAAGATCATGCTCGAGAGCCTGCTGAGGAACGGCAACGGCTATGACGTTCGTGAAGAGGATGTGCGCGCCTTGGCGGGCTGGCAGCCGGAGCCCGGTGAGATCACGGTGCCGCTCAAGTTGGGACGCGTGATTCTGCAGGACTTTACGGGCGTGCCGGCGGTGGTTGATTTAGCAGCCCTGCGCAGCGCAATGGCTCGCGCGGGCGCAGACGCCTCCGTCATCAACCCTGTTGTGCCCGTTGATCTTGTCATTGATCACTCTGTGCAGGTTGATTATTTCGGGACGGCCTATGCCCTGTCAGGCAACGTCGAGAAGGAATATGAGCGGAATGGCGAGCGGTATAAGCTGCTCAAGTGGGCGCAGGGATCAATCGATAATTTTCGCGTTGTTCCCCCCGGCGCCGGCATCGTCCACCAGGTCAATCTTGAGTACCTGGGCAGCGTGGTGATGACCAAGGATGAGGACGGCCAACGCGTTGCATTCCCTGACTCGCTCGTCGGCACCGATTCCCACACAACCATGATCAATGGCCTTGGCGTGCTCGGCTGGGGCGTTGGCGGCATTGAGGCCGAGGCCGTCATGCTTGACCAACCCTATTACATGCTCGCGCCCCGTGTGGTCGGCTTTAAGCTGTCCGGCACCTTGCCCGAGGGAGCGACGGCAACCGATTTGGTGCTGACAGTCACCGAGATGCTGCGCGCGCATGGCGTCGTTGGCGATTTTGTAGAATTCTACGGCTCCGGCCTCACCGGCCTGCCTGTTGCGGACCGTGCCACCATTGCGAATATGTCACCCGAATATGGCGCGACGATGGGCTATTTCCCGATTGACGATGAGACGCTGGCCTACCTGCGCCTGTCAGGACGCAGCCCTGAACTGATCGATCTGGTGGAGAAATATGCCAAGGCACAGGGTCTTTTCAGGACGGACGACACACCTGATCCGAACTATTCGGACACGTTGGCGCTCGATCTTGGCAGTGTTGTGCCATCATTGGCCGGGCCGAAACGCCCGCAGGACCGTGTCGAGTTGGGGCAGGTCAAGGCGAGCTTTCAAGAGCACTTGTCGCTCTCACCGGCAGAGCGTGGCTTTGGCCTGAGCAGCGAGGAGATTGAGCAAACAGCCGTTGTTGGGCACGGCGTGGAGGCGTATCAACTCGGCCACGGCTCTGTCGTCATCGCGGCGATCACCTCCTGCACGAATACGTCCAATCCGTCTGTCATGATTGGCGCGGGACTCCTCGCCAAGAACGCGGTCACGTCCGGTATAACAACCAAGCCGTGGGTCAAGACGTCCATGGCGCCCGGCTCAAAGGTTGTGACCGATTATCTTGAATCGGCAGGCCTTGTTCCGTTCCTAGAGGCTCAACGATTCCACGCAGTGGGATTTGGCTGCACAACGTGTATCGGCAACTCCGGTCCACTGCCGGATGATGTCGCCAATGCGATCGAGGCCGGTGATCTTGTGGCGGCAGCGGTGCTGTCCGGCAATCGCAACTTTGAGGGCAGGGTGAATCCCCACGTCAAAGCGAATTATCTTGCGTCCCCAATGCTCGTTGTGGCGTACGCGCTGTCGGGACGGATGGACATCGACTTTACGACAGAGCCCCTCGGGACAGATCCGAACGGGCGCGACGTGTACCTGCGAGATATCTGGCCGTCACAGCGCGAGATTCAGAGCGCCATCGCGGCCAACGTGACGCCGGACATGTTTGAGACGCAGTACGGCGCGATCTTTGACGGGGACGACCAGTGGAAAGAACTCGGCGCCCCCACCGGCGAACTCTATGAGTGGGAGCTGGATTCCACGTACCTGCAGGAGCCGCCGTTCTTCAAGGACTTTCCTCTTGATGCGCCGCCCCTCCCAATCATCCAAGATGCGCGAATCCTCGCCGTGCTTGGAGATTCCGTGACGACAGACCACATTTCGCCCGCCGGAAATATCGCGCCGCGCGGCCCTGCCGGGCAGTTCCTGCAGGGGCGTGATGTCCTGCAGGCGGACTTCAATTCCTATGGCTCACGCCGCGGCAACCACGAGATACTCATGCGCGGCACCTTTGCGAATATCCGCATCAAGAATCAGATGCTGGACGGCGTGGAGGGTGGTCTCACCCTCAAACTGCCTGAGGGTGAGCAGATGCCCATCTATGACGCGGCAATGCGCTACCAGCAGGAAGGTGTCCCGACTGTCATCTTTGGCGGCAAGGAATACGGCTCCGGATCAAGCCGGGATTGGGCCGCCAAGGGCCCCTACCTGCTCGGTGTGCGCGCCGTTGTGGCCGAATCATTCGAGCGCATCCACCGCTCGAACCTTGTGGGGATGGGCGTGCTGCCGCTCCAGTTCCATGAGGGTGAGAACGCAGCGTCCCTTGGCCTGACAGGCAGAGAGACGATCAGCATCGACAGCCTTGATGACGGAATCGAACCGGGGCAGGACATCAATGTGACCGTGCGCCGAGAGGACGGGTCACTGACGACTTTTGCGGCGACGGTGCGCATCGATACGCAGGTAGAGGCAGACTACTACCGCAACGGCGGCATCCTGCACACCGTCCTGCGCAAGCTCCTGACCGAGGCACGAGCGTAGGACTGAGCGCACCTGATTGGTTCAGCCCACCCCGATGGATGCCCGCGAAAGCGGGCATGAGAGGGATTGGCGCCCGCGCCGAGGCGCGCGTTGGGAGAGCAGTGCGCCCGCCGGCCGGCTCAAGACGACCTCAACCCCTCTTTCGCGCTAGCTGTACTTTGTGAACACCACGCAGGCGTTCTGGCCGCCGAAGCCGAAGCTGTTGGAGAGCGCAACGCGCACGTCGGCATCCCGCGCCTCATTCGGCACGTAGTCGAGATCACATGCCGGGTCCGGCGTGTCCAGATTGATGGTTGGATGCATCGCGCCCTCCTGGATGGATTTCACGACGGCGATGGCCTCAACCCCGCCCGCCGCGCCGAGCGCATGTCCAATCATCGACTTTGTGGAGCTGACCGGTATCTGGTGGGCACGGTCTCCAAAGACGGCCTTGATGGCGATGGTCTCCGCGACGTCGCCCAGTGGCGTTGATGTTCCGTGGGCGTTGATGTAACTGACCTCAGAGGCATCGATGCCGGCGTTCTCAAGCGCCCACCGCATGGTGCGGGCTGCGCCTGCGCCATCATCTCGCGGCTGAACAAAGTCAAAGGCGTCTGAGGACGCGCCATACCCAGCAACCTCCGCGTAGATGGTCGCGCCACGCTCCAGCGCATGGGAGAGTGATTCAAGCACAAGGATGCCGGCAGCCTCTGTTGGGACAAAACCATCACGGTCTGTGTCAAAGGGGCGTGATGCGCCGTGCGGGTCATCCTTACGCTGAGAGAGGGCGCGCATGGCGCAGAATGCGGCGAGGCCCTGCGCGCAGATGGACGACTCGGAGCCGCCGGAGACGATGACATCGGCGCGGCCGGCGCGGATCATGTCCGCAGCATCACCGATTGCCTGTGTGCCGGCGGCGCAGGCGGTGATGACGGTGTTGTTGTACCCCTCAAGCCCGAGGGACATGGCAACGTTTGCAGCGGCCATGTTGGGGAGCATCTTGGACATGTAGATGGGGCTGACCTTGCTCCAGCCGCGCTCAAGAAAGACCTTGCTCTGCTCTTCCGTGTCCGGGTAGCTGCCGATGCCGTTGCCGAGCAAGACGCCGATGCGTTCCCGGTTCGCGTTCTCAAGGTCGAGCCCCGCATCGTTCACCGCTTGATGTGAGGCCGCGACGGCGAGTTGGGAGAAGCGCGCGAGACGGCGAACCTGCTTGGCGGGCATGTAGTCGCTTGCGTCAAAATTGCGAACCTCGCCCGCGACAACGCACGGGAAATCGGTCGCATCAAAACTCTCGATATAATTGATGCCGCTCTGGCCTGCGACGAGTCCCTTCCAGTATTCATCCACGGAATTTCCGAGTGGTGTGAGGGCGCCCATGCCCGTAACGACAACTCGCTGATCCATCGTTCGATCCTGCGCTGCCATGCTTGCTGCTCCTTCCTCTGTCCGGTGCGTGCCGGTTAGCCGGCCCTCAATAGGCGGATTCGTCCGGCGCTATGCCGAGCACATGCTCCCGCGCCTCCGCCACAACGAATAATGACCCCGTGACCAGTATCAGCGCGGAGGGGCCGCCCTCCAACCTTGCTCGCTCTATCGCCGCTGCAACTGTTTGTTCCGGCCGCACGGGCACTCCCGCCTCCCATAGTGTATCTGCTATGTCATCCGGGGACATTGAACGCGGACTTCGTGACGTTGTCGCGAATGCGCCCGTGGCCACGACGCCAATCTCTCGCGCAATACCGCCCACATCCTTGTCCGAGGCTGCCCCCAAAACGAGCTGCACCTCCCGCCCCGGAAATGTCTCCTGTATTGTCTCAGCGAGCCGGCCGGCGGAATAGGGGTTGTGCGCGCCGTCCGCCACAATGAGGGGCGATTCACTCAGAATCTCCATTCGGCCCGGCCATGCGACACCGCTGAAGCCCGTATAGACGTCATCATACGGGACGGGATAGTGCAGGTCGCGCAGCCGCTCCAGCATGGCCATGGCGAGGGAGGCGTTCTCGAGTTGGTGCTCTCCAAGCAGGCTTGTGTGGAGCCTGTGCTCCACATCGCGCTCGCCAATGCGTCCCCACATACTGAAATCCTGGCCGGAGAGGGTCGCTTTCTCCTGACGCCAAAAGACATCACGACGGAGCAGAGACAGAGGCGCGCCAATCTCCTGAGCGCGCCCGATAATCACATCCGCTGCGTCGGATTCCTGCGGCGCGGACACGATGGAGACGCCGGGCTTGATGATCCCCGCCTTTTCCGTCGCGATCTCTCTGATCGTCGATCCCAGGAACGCCTCATGGTCGAGGCTGATGGACGTGATGCCGGTCACGGCCGGTTCAACAACGTTTGTGGAGTCAAGACGGCCCCCAAGGCCGACCTCGATTATCTGCGCCTCAACACCCACCGCTCGAAAGGCGACGAATGCCATGGCCGTGAGCGCCTCAAACGTTGTGATAGAGCCGAGCTTGCCATCTGCGTCAACGGCCAGCGCTGCCGGCTTGACGATGCGCGCTGCGTCGACAAAGTCCTGCTCTGAGCACGGGTAGCCATTGATGGCGATTCGCTCTCGAATGGTGTGTAGGTGGGGTGACGTAAAGAGACCGGTCCGATACCCGGCGGTAGTGAGGGCTGCGGCAAGGAGCGCGCAGGTGCTGCCCTTTCCCTTTGTGCCTGCCACATGGAGCGTGACGGGGCCGAGGTGCGGGTCATCAAGCCGCCGCAGGAGTTCCCGAACGCGATCGAGATTCCAGCGGCGGGCGGCGATGGGTGTCTGTGTATCTGTCGGGTCAGGCGCCGTAACAGGGCGCTCATAGTTGGTCAATCCGAGCAGCCACGCCACAGCCTGAGAGTAGTCCATGAACTGAGTATACGGCGGCGCGTGTCCGCTACAATGAGGGCATGCCATCAGAGAGCCCGCAATTCCGAACAGGCCCCGAGCTGAGGGAACTCTTTCTCAGCTACTTTGAGTCCAGAGGGCACAGCCGGATGCCATCATCATCCCTCGTGCCGCAGGACGATCCAACGCTGCTTTTCACGACAGCCGGCATGGTTCAATTCAAGCCGTATTTCCTGAGACAATCGGAGCCGCCGAATCGCCGATTGACCACCGTGCAGAAATCGTTTCGGACCACTGACATCGGAGAAGTTGGCGATACGACGCATCTGACATTCTTTGAGATGTTGGGGAATTTCTCGTTCGGTGATTATTTCAAGCAGGGCGCCATCCAACTCGCATGGGATTTCTGTACTCAGAATCTTGGATTGAGCCCGGAACGGCTTTGGGCGACGGTCTACACGGAGGATGATGAGGCCGCGATCTTGTGGGAGCAGATTGGTGTTCCGCCGGAGCGCATTCGGCGGTTTGGCGCGTCCGACAATTGGTGGGGCCCGGCCGGGTCAAGCGGACCGTGCGGCCCGTGCTCAGAGATTCATTATGACCTGAGGCCGGGCGAGCCGTTTGATGAACCCACGTGCGGACCGAATTGTGAGTGTGGCCGCTTTGTGGAGATATGGAACCTCGTCTTCATGGAGTTTGATCAGGCAGAGGATGGGGCGCGAACACCCCTCGAGCACAAGAACATCGATACAGGCATGGGCCTTGAGCGGCTGGCGGCAATCATCCAGCAGGCTGAGACCATCTATGCAACGGATCTGTTCCGCCCCCTGATCGCCACCGCGGAATCGATTGCCGGCGTCGACTATGGCGTGGATGCGCAGACGGATCGCGCATTGCGCGTGATGGCGGAGCATGCCCGCTCAGGCGCTTTCCTGATCCTGGACGGCGTTGCCCCTGGAAATGAGGGGCGCGGGTACGTTCTGCGGCATATGCTGCGCCGTGGCATCCGTTTCGCGCAGGGCTTGGGTGTGCGGGAACCGTTCCTGGGCCGGATCATCACAGAGGCGGTCCTGCCGGTCATGTCTCCGGCGTACCCGGCCCTGCATGATGCCCTCGACCACATTGTCCAGACCGTGACGCGTGAGGAGGAGCAGTTTCAGCGCACGCTGTCCGTCGGAACAGCCCTCCTTGATGAGGTTGTCGCGCAGATTGAATCCACCGGCGAATCTGTCGTTCCCGGTGACGCCCTTTTCCGCCTCTATGACACATACGGCTTCCCCGTCGAGGTCGCGGAAGAGATGCTGGCCGACCGCGGCTTGAGCGCGGATCGGGACGGCTTTCAGCGAGAGATGGAGGCGCAGCGAAACCGTGGCAGGGCGGCGGCCAGCTTTGGTGACGGCACTGCCGCCTCAGAGGCGTATCGGCTGCTCGCGAGCCTCTCAACAGAGTTCACCGGCTATCAATCGACCCGTGACCAGGCGAGTATCACCGGCCTCATTGTGGGCAGCGGGGTAAGCGAATCAGCCTCAGTGCATCAGCAAGTGGAGATCGTCACGGCTCGTACCCCGTTCTATGCGGAGGGTGGAGGCCAGGTTGGTGACGTCGGCGTCATCCGTGGACCGCGAGGCGTCGCATCCATTACGGACACTCAGCGCCCCGTTGGCGAGCGGCCGGATTTCATTGTTCATATCGGTGTCGTGGAGGAGGGGGCGATACACGTCGGTGACAATGTGACGCTTGATGTCGACGCGTCCGCACGCGGGCAAGCGTCCCGCCATCACACGGCAACCCATCTCTTGCACGCCGCCCTGCGGTCCACATTGGGCGGGCACGTGCGGCAGGCGGGATCGTACGTGTCACCGGAACACTTGCGATTCGATTTCTCACATTCAGCCTCACTGAATGAGCATGAGATCGCAGCGGTCACCCATGCCGTCAATGCGCGCGTGATCCGCAACATCGGTGTGGAATCGCGCGTGCAGCCCATACAGGATGCGTTGGCGTCAGGCGCGCTAGCATTCTTTGGCGATCGATACGGCAGTGAGGTGCGAACCGTCTCCATCCACGGTGAGGAGAATGGAGGGCCGTTCAGCCACGAGTTGTGCGGCGGCACGCATGTGCACGCCACGGGTGAGGTGGGCTTTATCTATGTCATCGGTGAGAGTTCCATCGGCGCCGGCATGAGGCGCATCGAGGCTGTGGCAGGCGCAAGCGCAGACCATCTGTTGAGAGACCGCATGTCAGTGCTGGAGCGGCTATCACGGCAGTTGACCGTGCCGGTTGAGGAAATTGAATCACGCATCGCGGATCAGATGGCGGAGTCGGATCGGCTCCGCCGCCGCGCCGAGGAACTGGAGAGAGAGCAGGCGCGATCCCAGATACCGGCGCTGCTCGCACAGACGATGCACGTGGATGAGCCGCCCGTTGCGCTGGTTGCCGCGCGTGCGGCGGGAATTGAATCTGCCGATCTGCTGCGTGACATTGCGGACAGAACACGCGCCGCCCTCGGGTCCGGCGTCGTCGTGCTTGGGGCGGACATTGAGGGGCGGCCGTCACTGGTGTGTGCGATCAGCGCAGACATCGTGGAGCGTGGCGGCAGCTATGATGCCGGCCGGATAGTCAAGGCGACGGCGGCAATCGTGGGGGGCGGGGGCGGAGGCCGCAAGGATTTCGCAAGCGCAGGCGGCCGAGACTCAACCCGCCTAGACGAGGCCATCAAAGCAGCCCCCACCATCGTGGTGGATGGCTAGGCGGAGTATGTGAACGGGTAGAGAAAAGGAACGGACACGCCGAGCTGCTGGAAGTCCCGCACATTGCGCGTGACGAGCGTCAATGAATGCACGGCGGCTATGGCGGCGATTAGTCCATCATTCATCAGAGACGGCGGTTGGCGGTGCATGAGTCTGGCCCATTCCCGGAAGGCTGCTGCGTCTGCCGGGATGACCCGAAAGTTGTCCAGGATAAAGTCGAGCCAAGACTCCAATTCCTGAGCTTTGGTCGTATCCTGTTCCCGTGTAATTTCAATCCCTGCTTGGATTTCGCCAATCACGACGGCAGGTATATGGAGATTCTCCATTTCGATACTGTCAAACCATCGCGCGACCGCAGGGTGCGGTCTCGAGCGCCGGATTTCCGAGATCACGTTTGTGTCAAGGAGATACATTCGACCAACTAGTCAAATTGGGCAGGCCGGGCGAGAAGAATTGGGCGTTGCTCAGGGATGAGTGTCTCCGTTCGAGCATCCGGTGTCAGCAGCCATTCCTTGATGTCGTCGTATTGTGGCGGTTCCTTTGAATGCCCCTCCATTGGCGTCTGTTCCATTCTGGTCCACCTCGTGTACGGCACCACGACTACGGTCTCTACGCCACGTCGTGTTACAACCTGTGGCCCGTTTTCAAGCGCATTCTCGACAAGTGCGCTGAAACGCGCCTCTGCGTCCTGCATTTGCCAGGTGTTAGCTGCATTGTCGCCCATGTCTCGAAGCCTCCGTGCCCTAAATGTTGCCTGACTAGCGACCAGATTAGGCGGTGGCGAATGAAATGGCAATGCACGGCGGCCCGTGGTGGGCGGTTAGTAGGTGATGGCTGTTGTTGAGCCGCCGTCAACGGCGATGGTCTGGCCTGTGATCGCAGCGCCATGTGGAGAGGCGAGGAGTAGGGCGAGGCCCGCGATATCCTCGGGGCGGATCATTCTGCCCACCGGGATGGATTGTGCCATCCGCGCCTCTGCCTCCTCGAATGTGCCGCCATTCCGTTCCATGTCCGCCGCCACGCGCGGCCGATTCCTGTCCGTGAGAACTGCGCCGGGATGAATGACGTTGACGGTTATGCCATGTGGGCCAAGCTCGGTGGCCATATTCTTACAGAGGGCGGCGAGAGCCGAGTTCCGGACACTCGCGCTCGCTGAGCCAATCTGACGCGCGGACGCCCCGCCAACGCCGATGATTCGTCCGAACCCCGCGGCTTTCATGTGCGGAATCACTGCCTGTGTGAGCCGGAGAATCCCGAGCACTTTCACATCAATCGCGTTGCCCAATGATGTGACATCGAGCTCGGATGGTGACCCCGGCAGCCCGCCCACAACATCAACAGCTGAGCTGACGACAGCATCGATGCGCCCGGTTGTCTCCAGGGTGGACTCCACCGCCGCGGATATGGAGTCGGCATCCGTGACATCCATCTCCGCGATATGCACGTTCACGCCGGTTGTTGAGGCGATATGCGCTTGGATCTCCTGGAGCCGTCCCCGCTCACGCGCTGAGATTGTGACAACAGCGCCCTCCTGGGCGAACCATTCCGCGACAACTGATCCGATGCCGCCGCTGCCGCCTGTGACGAGGACGCTGCGTCCCGCAAGACCAAGATCCATGACTAGTCTCGCTTGAGGTTGTCAAAGATGCTGGCGATGTCCGCGTGGGGAGGGCCATCACCCTCAATGACCTCAAACGTCACCTCACGCACCACATGCTCTGCAGCATCACAGACGGCGATGCACACATCCGCGACCGTCTCGCGGCTGATGGAGCCGTGGAGCGAGTCGCCTTGGCTAACCTCAATCGACTTTGCGCCCCCGCCGTCATCGGTCAGCCCGCCGGGGCGGACGATGGCGTAGGACAGTCCGCTGCCACGCAGAAAGTTCTCTCCGAACATCTTCCATCGAAGAACATTCTTGAACCGCTTGTTCAGGTCATGGTCGGACTGTGTGACGCCGATGGATGACACGAGAACGAACTGGCGGATGTGGCCATGTTCAGCAGCAGCGTTGACGAGCGTGTGAACGCCCTGGTAGTCAACGCGCTCCGGCTCGCCATCCGGAAAGGTGGCGCCGACGGTTGAGATGACATAGTGCGCGCCCTCCGCAGCCTCAAAGGCGGCGGCATGATCGGCAATGTCGCCGACGAAAATGGCCAGGTTGTCAGGCGTCCCGAAGATATCGCGCAATTTGCGTCCGTTCCTCACGAATGCGCGCACGTTCTCCCCGCGATCGAGGAGCTTTCGTGTGATATGCATTCCCACACCGGACGCGGCGCCGGCAACCATATATGTGTCTGGCATGATTCCCCCTTTCCTTGAGAGTAGCGACTTGCGCGGCAACATGGCAATGGACAAGGCCGCTCGGCTATCCTTTAGGCATGCACCAACGCATCATCGCACTGGATCTCGGCAAGGCGCGCTGCGGCGTCGCGGTCTCTGATCTAACGCAGACAATCGCTCAGCCGGTGGATCTCCTCCCCGGAGCAGAGGACCCATCGTTCATTGATCGGCTCGGCAGTGTGGTGACAGATTACACGGCGGAGAGGGTTCTTATTGGCATACCACGCACGATGGATGGCCGTATGGGGGAGATGGCGCGATGGGCAGAGGGCATCCGCCGCGCCTGTGAACGCGCGCTGCGTGTCCCGGTGGAGGGCAGGGACGAGAGACTGTCCACCGTATCTGCGGAGCGGGTTCAGCGTGACACGGGCGGGCGCGGCAGGGAGGGCGCGCCGAATCCGCAGGATTCAGTTGCCGCTGCCGTCATCCTGCAGGCGTTTCTGGATGAGCAGCGGCTGCGGAACACGCCCCGCTGAATTGAGGTGGCACACACAATGACGCTGCGCGCCGGCATTATCGGCTTTCCGCTCGGCCACTCGCTATCCCCTGCCTTTCAGCAGGCAGCATTTGATGAGCTTGAAATCGACGCCCGCTATGAGATGTGGCCCACCCCTTCGGAGGAGTTGGCCTCTCGCGTGGAATCCCTCCGCGCGTCCGATGTTTTGGGCGCGAATGTGACGGTTCCCCATAAGCAGGCGGTCATGCCTTTGCTGGACGAGATTCTCCCCGTCGCACAGTCCATCGGCGCCGTGAATACGATCATCAATCGAGATGGCGTCCTGATTGGCGGGAACACGGATGCAGCCGGATTTACACGCTCACTGGAACAAGAGGCCCGCTTCAGCATTGCCCGGAAACGCGCTCTGATTGTTGGGGCAGGTGGCGCCGCGCGTGCTGTGGCATTCGGACTTGCGTGGGAGGGCGCCGCCGAGCTGATCATTGCGAATCGGACGCCGGAGGCTGCATCTGAATTGGCGATGGAGGTGGCGCAGGCAACGGCGGTTGAGTCCCGCGGAACAGGATTGCATGACATCCCTGCGGATGACGCCTTTGACGTGATTGTGAATTGCACCTCTATTGGGATGGCGGGCGGGCCTGACCCGAGCGGACACCCCCCCGTGGAGGCGTTTATCGGCCCGGGCGTCCTGGTCTGTGAACTCGTGTACAACCCACGTGAGACCCCTCTCCTCGCCTTGGCGCGGGAAAGTGGCGCGCGCGTGCGGGACGGCGTCGGCATGTTGGTCTATCAGGGCGCGGCGGCGTTCGAACTCTGGACAGGCCTGGAGGCGCCGGAAGACGTTATGTATACGGCGGCCCTCAAGGGGCTGGTGTAATCTAAATGAGATTCAATACACGCGAGAATAAGGATTGATTAGCATATGGGACAGTTTCGATTCCTGACGGCCGGTGAGTCGCATGGCCCCGGCCTGACGACGATCGTTGAGGGTACGCCGGCCGGCATCGCCCTGTCAGAGGACTATATCCGGCAAGATCTGGCGCGACGGCAGCGCGGGTATGGGCGTGGAGCTAGGCAGCAGATTGAGACGGATCGGGCTCGCATCTCGGCCGGCGTCCGGCACGGCCGAACACTCGGCGGACCGATCGCCATGTTTATTGAGAATCGTGATTTCTCAACAGGAACGGGGCCGGACGGTGTGCCGTGGATCGATGAAATGTCCGTCGAGCCATCCGATGTTCCGTTTGAGCCGATCACCAAGCTGCGCCCCGGTCACGCCGACACGCCCGGCATCACCAAGTATGCGCACGACGATGCACGGAATATCCTTGAACGCTCAAGCGCGCGGGAGAGCGCGGCGCGTGTCGCAGCAGGCGCGGTGGCGCGTCGGTTCCTTGAGGAGATCGGTGTTCAGGTGCACAGCCACGTCGTTGGTATTGGCGGTGTTGTTGCTGCGCCTCAGCAGGAGATTGATTGGGTGCAGCTTGAGGAATCTCCCGTCCGGTGCGCGGACCCGGCTGCGACGGAGGCGATGATGGCTGCGATCGATGCGGCCCGGCAGGATGGAGACAGCCTCGGTGGTGTCTTTGAGGTGGTCGCTGATGGGCTGCCCATCGGGCTTGGCTCACACATTCAGTGGGACCGGAAACTGAGCACGCGGTTGGCCGCCGCCGTCATGAGCATCAATGCCGTCAAGGGTGTTGAGTTCGGGGCGGGTTTTGAGCAGGCCGCACTGCGCGGGTCTGCTGTCCATGATGTTGTCAAGCCCATCGATGAATGGGACAGAAACCCGGATGGCTCCTGGGTTCGCCCGTGGCCGCGTCGATCGAACAATTCCGGCGGCCTGGAGGGGGGCATGACGACAGGTGAGCCGGTTGTTGTCCGCGCGATGGTCAAGCCAATCGCGACCATTATGAACGCCCTTGAGACGGTGGACCTGCGCACTGGTGAGAAGGTCGAGCGGGCGCACTATGAACGCAGCGATATCACTTTTGTGCCGACCTGCGCCGTGATTGGGGAGGCGATGGTCTGCATCACGCTCGCCGATGCCGTTCTGGAGAAGTTCGGCGGGGATCATCGCGATGAGACCGTGCGTAACATGGCAGCATACATGGCGGCTGCTGGGCCGCCCAGCGCCCCCCGGACAGTTGTCTGAGGCGTTCCGTGGCCGACCCACGACCGAATATCTACCTGATCGGCTTTTCCTACACAGGGAAATCGACCGTTGCGCGGATCCTTGCCGAGCGGCTCGGCATGGAGTACCGCGATACTGATGCTCAGATCGAGCAG
Source organism: Dehalococcoidia bacterium (assembly GCA_965214725.1). Taxonomy (GTDB): domain Bacteria; phylum Chloroflexota; class Dehalococcoidia; order UBA6926; family UBA6926; genus VXMO01. The sequence goes on from OZ243973.1 coordinate 1,776,304, forward strand.
CGTCATGGCCGCGCCATACCGGATATTTTCGCCAGCGACGGCGAGTCCGTGTTCCGGGAGATGGAATCAGAGGCGTTGAGGGATATTGCTGCGGGGCAGGGCGCCGTGGTTGCGACGGGGGGCGGACTCCCCTTTGACCCGGAGAATCGCGCGCTCATGCAGCGCACGGGAGCCATCGTTTGTCTTGAGGCGCGGCCCGCCACCATCCTCGCTCGAATGCAGCGAGATGATGCGAGCGCGACTCCGCGCCCGTTGCTGGCGTCAGAAAACCCCCTTGGGCGCATCGAGGAGATGACGGCACGGCGGCAGGCCATCTATGCGATTGCTGACACCACCATCCACACAGATAGCCTGTCCGATGAGGATGTCGCCCTGGAGATTCAGCGTGTGGCAGAGAGGGGATGGCAGCGCCTGTCCGAGGGGAGCCTCCTGGAGCAGGCCACTGACGATGGCGACGCCGCCCATGCGTATACCGTTCGGACGGAAACCTCCTCTTACCCCATCGTCGTTGCCCCGGGCGCGTTGGAGGAACTGGGCTCCCGGATGAGTCGGCTCGGCTTGCAGGGCAGGGCATGTGTCGTGACGGATAGCGGCATCCCCAAGAGCGTGCAAGAGACGGCGTTGACCGGCCTCGCGGACGCAGGGTTCGCCCCTGTCCTCCTTGAGTTTCCCATGGGAGAGACGTCCAAAACTATTTCGTATGCGGGCGACCTGTACGCGCAGCTGAGCGCACATCGCATTGAACGGCGTGATGTGATTGTTGCGCTCGGCGGTGGCGTTGTGGGAGACATGGCCGGGTTCGTCGCGGCGACGTATCTCCGGGGGGTGGCCTTCGTGCAGGTTCCCACCACGCTGTTGGCCATGGTTGACGCGGCGATTGGCGGCAAAGTGGCGATCGATCTGCCAACCGGAAAGAATCTCGTGGGGGCGTTCTATCAGCCGCGCCTTGTGTTGTCGGACACGCGCGCCCTTGAGTCGCTGGCGCCCCGGCACCTCACCGCCGGCTGGGCGGAGGTCATCAAGACGGCCGCCATTCTTGATGCCGAACTCTTTGATTTCCTCGAGCGAAATGCACAGGCGATCCTTGCTGGCGATGAGGCGATGCGCGCGCACGCAATTCGACGCTGTGCCGCCATCAAGGGCCGTGTCGTCTCGCTCGATGAGTTTGAACGGACAGGCCTCCGTGCCCGCCTCAATCTTGGCCATACGCTCGGCCACGCCGTGGAAACTGCGCTCGAATACAGCGGCATTCTCCACGGGGAAGCGGTGTCGATCGGCATGGCCTTTGCGGCACATCTCGCGGAGCATGTCGGATCACTGACGGCCCATGAACGGCAGCGGCAGATTGATCTTCTGAAGGCGTACGGCCTGCCAACATCCGCCCCGTCCGGTCTGGACATGGAGACTATCCGAAACGCTCTGGCCGTCGACAAGAAAGTAACGGCGGGGCAGACGCGTTGGGTGTTATGTGATGGCATCGGGCAAGGACGCCTGCGCGGCGATGTGCCAAAGGATGTCTCCGATGATGTCCTGAACTCTTTCATGCCGCAGGAATGAGACTCTTTTTCACTTTCGCCCCTAAACTAGATTGAGGAGCCATACAGATGGCGAGTATAGAGTCCACATATGCAGAAATGAGCCGTGTCTATCTGGCACAGGCATCGGATGAACTTGCTCGCGGAGACCTGAATCAAGCCTCAGAAAAGGCATGGGGTGCAGCGGCAACGATGGTGAAGGCTGTGGCGGATGTCCGCGGTTGGAACCATGACAATCACCGTGTTCTCTTTGAAGCCATCGATACCCTCACGGCTGAGATTGGTGATGAGTCGGTACGGACATCATTCTATGCTGCCAGCCAGCTGCATAAGAATTTCTATGAGGGCTGGCTGACGGCGGATGCGGTAACCGGCCAGCTGGGGCAGGTTGCCGCATTAGCACAGCGCCTCGAAGCGGTCATGGCGTCCACCTAATTGCTTGCGGCGTCGCTGTCTGATGGGCGCGTATACTGATTCAGGTGAGCAGGGCCGGGAGTTGGATGGCCGCGCAAGCCGCTCCGGCGGTTTGGGAGGAAAGTCCGGGCTCCTTGGGCAGGGTGCTGGGTAACGCCCAGGCGTGTCGCGGCAGAACGCTGCGGCGTGACGGATAGTGGCACAGAGACAATACCGCCGATGGCTCAACGGCATTCATGCTGTTTTGGGTACAGGCAAGGGTGAAAACGGGCGGTAAGAGCGCCCGGCTGACCGTGGTGACGCGGCAGTGGCCAAACCCCACCTGGAGCAAGGCCAAATAGAAGGACGCCCGCCGTCTTGGCGGGCAGGGGACGCCCACCTCGTCCTCGGGTAGGCCGCTTGAGGGCCGGCGTAAGCCGGCGCCCAGATGGATGGCCATCACCCGTTCGGAGGCGACTCCGCTCGGGGACAGAACCCGGCTTACAGGCTCCCAGGCCCTGCTCGCCACCTGTTCCGGCGGGTGGCTACACCATCAGCGGTATGAACCCTGCCGAACGAAAATCCGTGTCAAAAGTGAGTGCGCGCTCAATACCCCGTTCTTCCATAACAAGAAAGCTGGCGCAGTCAGTCAGGCTGTAGCGCTGATCCGGCCGTTGCGCAAAATAGCGTGCGGCCGCCTCAAATTGCTCCGGCGTCTGCGGAATGATTGTGACGTTGGGATCATTCCTCGTCGGTTCTCTTGGGAAGGCCGTAAGCGTAGTGGTCAATATTGGCCGACAAATCTGGCGGCACGTGGTCGAAAGTGCCTGGTGGGTATTTCTTGTGAAGGTTGGCGATGTCTTCAACCAGATCGCGAAGGTCACGGTTGCCCGCTCTCTCCGTCAGACCCTGTTCGTCCACGGGCACAGAGACATCCACCTCACACCCCTCTTCTAGTTCGAGGGGCTCAAGCGGCGTGAAAACACCCTTTTCGTAGCGTGCGCGAATGGTTGCCATAAGAAATCACCGTCTATACGCGGTTTGGGCTCCGCCTAGATGCCGAGCATCTGCTTGTATTCGTCCTGCTTGAATCCGATGACTGCCTGGCCGTCCACCACAAGCGTCGGGACTGACATGCTGCGGTACTCTTGCACCAACTCAAGCATATAGTCGCGGTTCTCGACCACGTCCTTGGACTCATAGCCGATGTTGTGGTCAGCAAGGAATCGCTTTGCGACTTCACAATCGGGGCAATTTTCCTTCTTGGTATAGAGGACGATGGTCTTGGTCTGCGTTGCCATAGTTCTTCTCCTTGAAACGGGGGACGCGGCCTTCTCAGACGCCGACGGCTTCCCGCACCTGCCTCATTGCGGTGATGATGTCATCCGTGTCCAGAACCGACTCCATGATGGAGACCTGCTCCGAGTAGACAGCAGGATCGAATTGCTGCTTGACCTCTTCTTCCAGCACGTGAAAGACGGGGAGGCCGAGCGAGATACCCGCAAGCGGGCCGACCCATGATGGATCACCCTCCGTCACGGTGCGCGCATACACCTCTGCGCTTTCCGGGGTGGGGGAGCCGAGCAACACGACCATATCATCCGCGCCGTGCGTATCGACCGTCGCCTTGATTCCCTCTTGACCTTCCAGGTCAAGCGCGCCGGCGGCAGTTCAAACAAAGCACTGCGTTTGAACCATAACAGGCTCCGCGCCGGCGCTGCGTACGCAGGCCTCTATCGCGGGGCCAGGAACCCCATCTCGCTCTCCAACGATGATTACCCGCTTTCCTGCAAGATTCATGTCACCCTCTCCCTTTTGCGCACGATGCCGAGCAAACGCTCTCACCATCATACGCCACTCCGTGCCGTCTATTATGCGCCAGGATTGGCCTCCAAAATGAACGACTCACCATCAGACATGTGCGTCATACGGCCAAGGAACAGGCTGCCCTTCGCCAGAAACATCGAGTACTGGTACTCATTAGCGCGGAGATCATCAAGAGCATGGGCCATGAACGGCATGGCGGAGGCGACGTGTCCCTGCGTGGGTGAAAAGCCGTGCATGCCGTGCCGCTCAACAAAGGCATCACGGGACTCAGGACCGGGCGGAATCTCGCCGCGCTGCGCCGCAAGGGCGGCGATAAGCCGATAGTTTGTCCGCGGGACATTGCCGCTGCCGGCGGTGTCCGTGATCTCCGGGTTGTGCATCTCCGTTGCGTACTTGGCGATGTCACTGAACTTAAGTCCGAGCCGGTCCAAGGGATCGGAGACGAGAGCCTCGACGATCGCCTGCTGAACCGATCCGGCCCCCACGGTGTGCCGTCCAACGCTGTCAAGGCGAAGCCGTGGGCTTGTGCCGTCATCAGGGCCGATCAGGACGGCGAATCCGACAAGGATATCCTCCATGATGGGAATCTCCTTGGCGAGGTGGCCACGGAATTTCATGCCAAGCTTGGCGAGGGAGCATCCACCCACAACGGCAACCTCCGGAAAGACACCGGACTGCACGAGGCTGCCGCCAACCACCATCGCATGGACGGGCGCGCAACAGAACGCCTTGACATCCGCGCCTGTGGAGTTGACGCATGACGCCGCCTCCGCAACGGCCTTGCCAAGATTGCCGCCGCCGCGATTATAGCGGTCGCCGATGGCCTCCTCTCCGGAGCCGATAACGTATTGGAGACCGGCAGGGTCTGTTCCGGATTCGGCCAGAACGGAGCGCAGGGCCATCGTCGCGGTGGCCTTGACGGCCAGATTCTCGAGTAGGATGTCCGGCGCGAGCGATGCATCATCCACATAATCGGTCTGTACTAAGCCGATCGTCTCTCCATCGCGTGTCATCAGAGGTATAGCGCCCTCTCGTGATGACAATCTCTCCATAACGCGAGAATGCGGAACGCCCTGGATCCGCTCAATCTCTGAGTCTGTCACGTGTGGGTGGCTGCGGAGCTCGTTTGCAACGCGCGCCGCATACCCCTCCTCCAACAGCACGAGATCGAACTCGTCTGCCGCCTTGAGCAGGCCATGGAACTGATCCTCATTGACCAGCTCGCCATGCGGGCCGCTCGTTGCGTACTCGGCAAGCATGTTCTCGTACCATGGTGCGGTGGCGGCGCCCAGGTCATGCGGTTTCATATTGCCAAGCAACACTTGGTGTGGGGCGTAGGCGGCGGCCTCATCAAAGGAGCGCAGGCTGCCCTGGATGTCTTGCCACACACCGTGGTTGGCGTGAATCTCCCGGGCAGGCTTGGAGCCGTGCCGCACAAGGCCCGGCGTATGCGCGAGAAAGAACCGGATGTCCCTGACGATGGGATGGCTCATGGAACCTCCTGCGGCAACGCCCGCGCCCCGCACTCTGCGGCGGCTCGACAGCGCTGATTGCTTGATTATGTCATTGACAGAGACTAGCAACGCCGCCTAATGTGTGTCAACGCGCATGGCTTCGAGTTCGGCCACAGCACAGGGGAGGATGGGATGAAACTCACTCTCGCGGTTCATGAGGTTGATGACATGCGGCTTGGCGCCGGCACCGCGCTTGACGGCGGCACGCTGACGGTTGATGCGGATGAGCTTCGTGATGCCATCCTGGAGGACCGGCGCATCGAGAGCGTCGACATTGAGGTGGCGAATCCTGGCCAGCCCTGCCGCATCGGCGTCGTCTTTGACATCCTCGAGCCTCGTGCCAAGGAGCCGGGCACCGGCACGGATTTCCCTGGCCTGCTTGGCCCAATGGCTGTTGCAGGGCAGGGGACGACGCATGTCCTGCGTGGCGCTGCGCTCACCGTCGTTGACGCCCAGCAAGAGCCCGGCATCACATCCAAGATGATGGAGATGCACGGCGAGGCGGCCGCCAACTCCCCATATGGGCACCTGCATCACGTCGTTATTGTGCCGCGAATGATCGCGGGGACGCCGCGCCACGTGGAGCTCAATGCGCTCCGCCTCGCCTCCGCGCGCGCCGCCGTCCTCCTTGGCAGCGCCGGCATTGGGCACGCTCCGGACTCCACTGAGGAGTTTGATCTGGATGGCCCGTCCGTGGACCGTGAAGGGCTCCCCCGCATCGCATTTATCAGCCAGATTCATGGTCACCAGATGGTTGTCGAGGAGGATGAGCGCATCCTGTATGGGAGCAACACGGAGGGAATGATTCCCGTGACGCTCCATCCGAACGAGTGGATGGACGGCGCAGTCGTCTGCTCGTACTGGGTCATGCGAGTGGAGACGTATTTCTATCAGAATCATCCGATCATTCAGGAGCTGTATAAGCGGCATCAGGCCGGCGAGATCACCTTTGTTGGGACGGTAGCGACTGTTGCCGCCTCGCTCGAGGCGGACCGCAATCGGAACTGCCTGCTCGCCGCGCATCAGGCCAAGTGGAATCTCAACGCGGACGGCGTTGTGCTGACCAAGTACGGTGGCGGCGCGCCCCACGTCGATATGGGTGAAACGGCCCGCATCTGCGAGGCGCTCGGCATGAAGACCGTCGTGCAAGTCTCCGATTCATCCGGTGACCGGCGCGCCGAATCCGCCATGCTGTTCAATTACCCGGAAGTGGACGCGATCGTGTATGGCGGTGGCGGTGACATCGGCTGGGATGCCGAGCCTGTTGAGCGCGTCATTGCCGGCACGCCCGCTGTTGCGCAGACCCTCGCGCAGATGACACGCATCCCGGCCGGGGCGCTGTGCGGTGTGACGAATCAGCAGGGCGCGTCCGTTGTTCGCGCAGTGGTCTACTGAGCGGCGGTCCATGCGCAGCGGTCTCAAAGCAAGGTGGCAACGAGGGAGGCGGACATGAAGGTCGTACATTATCTGAATCAGTTCTTTGGCGGCGTTGGCGGCGAGGAGCAGGCCGGTGTCGCCCCTGAGGTCCGGCATGAGCCGGCCAACCCGGGACGCCTGCTTGAGCAGGTGTTGGGGGACGACTCCGTTGTGGTCAAGACCATCGTGTGCGGCGATAACTATGCCGCCGAGAATCTTGAAGAACTTATTGACCTTGTTGTGAACGAGACGCGTGATGCCGGCGCCGACCTTTTCGTGGCGGGCCCGTGCTTTGTGGCAGGGCGATACGGCGTTGCGGCCGGCGCGCTCTGCGCAGCGGTGCAGGCGGAACTCGGCATCCCTGTCGTCACGGCCATGAGTGTGGAGAACCCTGGTGTGGACCTGTATCGGCAGGAGCTCTACATCATTGATTCGGGCGAGAACGTTGCGAACATGCGTGATGTTCTCACCAGAATGTCGGCCATCGCCCGAGTTATCGCGTCGGGTGAGGATGCCGGCCGGCCGTCGGAGTGGGGCTACATCCCACGCGGCATCATGCGTGATGAGATTGTTGAGGAGACGGCCGCCGTTCGGCTCGCCAACATGATTATCGCAAAGACGCAGGGAGAGCCCTATGAGACAGAGTTGACGCAGACGGGCTTTGAGCCGATTCCGGCTCCCCCCGCCATTCCGGACCTCAGCACGGCGACCGTCGCCATCGTCACGGACGGCGGGCTTGTCCCTGCCGGCAACCCGGACAACATGCCCGCCATCGCATCCACCATCTGGGGGTCCTATGACATCGCGACCGTCGATGATCTGCAGGGCGAGGACTATGAGGTGTATCACCGCGGATATGACAACCGCCACGTGCTGAATGATCCTGACCGCCTTGTTCCGGTTGATGTGCTGAAAGAACTGGAGAAGGCCGGTGAGGTTGGCAAAGTGTATGAGCAATTCCTGTCCATGACGGGTCTTGCGAATCCGATCGCGAACAGCCGCCGCATCGGCAGGGAGATTGCCGAGAACCTCAAGAGCGCCGGCGTGGATGCCGTGATTCTGACATCCACTTGAGGCACGAGCACTCGCAGCGGCGCTGCGATCGCAACGGAGCTTGAGCGGGCCGGAATCCCCGTGGCGCAGGTGACGGCCGTCACCCCGGTCGCCAAGATGGTTGGCTCCAACCGTGTCGTGCAGGGCAAGGGAATCGTGTATCCGCTGGGCGATGCCGGGCTGGATTCTGAGGATGAGAAAGACCTAAGGCGGAGCATCGTCCGGCAAGCGCTGGAGGCCCTCAAGACAGAGGTGTAACCCCCGCCCCCGGTTCGGGCCCGCGGCCCATATCCGCCAGATCCGCCGCGCGCGCAATTCCGCATACCCGCCACGCGCGCCCGGCTGTCATGCCCTCCCCCCCGTCTGTCATTCTGAGCGCAGCGAAGAATCCCGCAACGCGCCCCAGGAGCGACATGCGTGCCGCAGACTACTCGCCGTGTCCACCTGCGTGCGGGATTCTTCGACTCCGCGCTAACGCGCTCCGCTCAGAATGACAGGCGCCGAGTGGGGCGCTGCTTTCCTGTTGGCAGTGAGAATGGTTGGTGCCGCCGCGCGCCCGGCTGTCATGCCCTCCTCCCGTCTGTCATTCTGAGCGCAGCGAAGAATCCCGCAACGCGCCCCAGGGGCGACGCGTGTGTCGCAGACTCCTCGCCGTGTGCACCTGCTTGCGGGATTCTTCGACTCCGCGCTAACGCGCTCCGCTCAGAATGACAGGTGTGCCGCAGGCTCCTCGCCGTGTCCACCTGCTTGCGGGATTCTTCGGCTCCGCGCCAACGCGCTCCGCTCAGAATGACAGGCGGCGAGTGAGGCGCTGCTTTCCTGTTGGCAGTGGGGGAGTGGTTGAACTGGGCTTGCTTTCTCCCTTTCTTGTTGGCAGTGGGGGAGTGGTTGGCGCCGCCGCGCGCCCGGCTGTCATGGCCTCCCCCCGTCTGTCATTCTGAGCGCAGCGAAGAATCCCGCAAGGCGCCCCAGGGGCGACGTGCGTGCCGCAGACCCCTCGCCGTGCCCACTTGCTTGCGGGATTCTTCGACTCCGCGCTAACGCGCTCCGCTCAGAATGACAGGCGGCGAGTGAGGCGCTGCTTTCTTGTTGGCAGTGAGAGTAGTTGATCCGGGCTTGCCCCCTCCCTTTCTTGTTGGGAGTGGGAGTGGTTGGCGCCGCAGCACGCACGGCTGTCATGCCCTCCTCCCCCCCGTCTGTCATTCTGAGCGCAGCGAAGAATCCCGCAACGCGCCCCAGGGGCGACGCGTGTGCCGCAGACTCCTCGCCGTGTGCACCTGCTTGCGGGATTCTTCGACTCCGCGCTAACGCGCTCCGCTCAGAATGACAGGTGTGCCGCAGATTCCTCGCCGTGTCCACTTGCTTGCGGGATTCTTCGACTCCGCGCTAGCGCGCTCCGCTCAGAATGACAGGTGTGCCGCAGGCCCCTCGCCGTGCCCACTTGCTTGCGGGATTCTTCGGCTCCGCGCTAACGCGCTCCGCTCAGAATGACAGGCGGCGAGTGAGGTGCTGCTTTCTTGTTGGCAGTGGGGGAGTGGTTGATCCGGGCTTGCTTTCCCCTTTCTTGTTGGCAGTGGGGGAGTGGTTGATCCGGGCTTGCTTTCCCCCTTCCTGTTGGCAGTGGGGGAATGGTTGATCTGGGCTTGCTTTCCTGCTTTCTTGTTGGGAGTGGGGGAGTGGTTGATTTGGGTTTGCTTTCTCCCCTTCTTGTTGACAGCTTGCGCTAGAGGGGGTAGGGTTACCACGACTATGCTTGCGAACGCACGGGGGGTTCTCTCTGCGGCAGCGTGCCGCTTCTCCGTCTCGGACAGTGGCGGGGCTTCAAGCGTCTCCGTCTCGGATGACGACGACGGCGGCTATGCGAGCGCCTTTTTTGTGACAGGGGCGTGCGCATCGTGACCACTACCCCCCCCCCCCCCCCCCCCCGCCTATTTTCCGTGTCGCTGTCCCCGCTTCTGTCGGCGGGCGCCTTGCCCACCCGGACGCGCCCTCATCAGAGTGGGGCAGAAACGGGTGCAATGAGGGTGGGAGCGGCCTCATTAACGGTGAGGTGGCTGCGGGCCTCTGCCGGCATGACGCGCAGTGTATCTCCCCTCCTAGCTTCTCGCACGGTCGGCGCGGCGGCCAGGTGGGGCCGTGCGTAGCGCCGTTGTGAACGGCTCTCTCGCCTTTGCGCGGCCATCGCCGCGTTGGCTTGCCGCCCTTGTGCTTGTGGCCGTCGCCTCGCTTGTCCTGCTTGTCCCCGCCACCCCGAACACGGCCGACGCACAGTCGCCCAACCCCAACAGCACCGCCCTTCTCCACCGCACCGTCATTGAAGAGGGGCAGACGCGTTACTTCCAGATCTCTGAGCTTCCCGATCACCCGGAATACTACTTTTATCTGAAGCCCCTCTCCGGCTACACGGCAGAGGCGTCTGACTTCACCTTCACTGTTGATCGGTCAAGCCTCCAGGGGCATGACAAAGAGCTGGCGCCGGGCGCAGGCTCACAGGCCTTCCCGGAGTACACGGTGGATTGGTCACAGAATCGTCTCACCTTTGAGGTGGAGGCTCACAAGGACAGCCCCACCGACACCGATGACGAGACGTTTGGCGTGCAGCTCTGTACCACTGCGAACTGCACCGGCGGCACCATCCTGGGCGACTGGACGGTCACCATTAAGGATGCGGATGACACGGTGCTCACGGGAACGGGCGCGACGATCACCGTGAGCGGCGGCCACACCACAATGATGGAGTTTAGCCCCCACCTCGACACCCGCGACAATCTTGACGACATCACTATCAGGTTGGCAGCGGTGCCAACAGAGGACATCGTCGTGCTCGGCAAGGTGGATACACAGGTGGCGGTGAAACAGACTCCGCTGGTGGAGAAGGCGATCGCGCGGCTGAGCGGACCGCCCGCGTCCGGGAACAGCTCGAACAATCCCGGCGACTGGTACGTCGTCGGGCATTTCACCAACATGATCGCGGGGGTCGACACGAGTGCTGACCCGCCCGTAGCCACCCTGCGCGCGGCAACGGTGGCCGATATGGTTCTGAATGTGAGCCTCGTCGCGCAGACGAACGACCAGGACACATCCGATCTGGAAGGCACTCTGACGTTCAGGGTGGTCAAGGAGAGCCACACCCCCGGCAGCGATGACGGGAATTATGCGGACAACGATCCTTACACCCCCACAATCACTCTGCCCCCTGTGCCGTTGACGGTCACCGGCGACGATGATCTGACCGAGGTCCGGCTGCTCCCCGCCACCCCGCCGGACAGCACCGCCAAGGAGGGCGACCCCTCAAACACCGCCAAGTTCCGTATCACGTTGACACGCGCACTGGTGTCTGGTGAGTGGATCGAGGTGCCGTTGGCGTTCCAGGGCGCGACGCGCGGCACGCATTTCACGTTGTCGATTGACGGCACCCCGCAGGGTGTCACCTATACGGACTCCACTGACAGAACCGGCAATATTGGGCTGGTGCGGTTCACGGGGCCGTCGGCGGACGAGGCGACGGTGGTGGTGACGGCCGCGTCGGATGACGGCAATAGCGTGTCAGAGAGACTCGCGATCCGCACCTACCTTGATTCCCAGCTGTGGCGCGGCAACCGCATCGGCACGAACCTGCCCGACGGCGTGTGCTCGGGCGAGGGCTGCGGCCGCAACCCTGTCCACTATCGCTACGTCCGCTTGACCATTGAGGAGTCGTCTGCCGGCCTCGCGATCATCGATGACGCAGACCAGCGCCTGTATGAGGGCGACATCCTCGAGAATAGGCCCAAGCTGCTCGATCCGGTCGATGGGCAATCCACTAATGTCAATCGCTACGGGTTCGAGGAGTATACCGCCATTGATGGCGGTGAGTATTCCTATGAGGTGCAGCTGAGCGCCGCGCCCCCCGGAAACGTCACCGTCGCCGTGTCCAGCAGTGACACCACCAAGGCAACAATCACGACGGGCGCGTCGCTGACGTTTACCACCTCCAATTGGAGCACGGCACAGACCGTCACGGTGTCCGCCGTGGACGATTCCATGGACTTGAGTGACATGCCGCTCACCATCACGCACGCCATCACCGGCACCGGATCCTATGCCAGCGTCCCCAGCATCACCTACCCGCTGACGCTGGTGGACAACGACGCGACCACCGTCACGATGACCGGCACGGGCGTCCGCACCAGCACATCCGGGACGGAGATCTCGGAAATCATGGTGGAGGGTGACGCGACGCGGGTTGACCGCTCGCTGACCATCAGCCTGAGCCGCGCCCTGACAGCGGACGAGTATGTGCGCGTGCCGCTCTATCTCGAGGCGACCGGGCACACCGTTGTGGATGAAACGGACGAGGAGTGCGACCTGTCGGCAGGGAGCTGGGTGGACGGGCTCCCCCCCGGGCTGGACTGGGGCGAGTGCGCGGTTGTGGACGGCGTTCGCGGGCCGCGCTACAGCGCGAATGTGTCCTGGCCGCTCCATTTCAATGACTTTGAGATGGATGCGACGGGCACGGGCGTCTCCGTTGAGGGCGTCAACCGTTACACGCCGGCCCACATGGGGTACCGCGTTCTGGAGTTCCGCGGCGCCGGCGCGCAGACCGCCACAATCGAGCTCAATGCGCGGGACGGCTTCGATGATGGCGAGACCTTTGACGAGCAGTTCAGCATCACGTTCCCCAACAGACTCAAGGCCCTGAGTGTGTACGTCGTCGATGGCTTCGTGTTCCAACCGGCAGCGCACATGAACCCCAGCACCAACCTCGGTGGCGGCCTCACGTCGGCCGCGGACATGGCGGCGTGGTATGCCATAACGGACGATGAGGGCGTCGGGGCCGTCGAGGGCAACGTCGTGCCCCCAGACTGGTCGTTGCTACCCGCTGGCCTGGGACCAGGTGACTCCTTCCGGTTGCTGTATGTCACAGGTGGCACAAATGTGAACAATTTGCTCAATGGAAATTATAGTCAAGGATTTTACACGGAAAGAGCGCGGGATGAAATCACCGGCAATCGCCTGAACAACGGCGGGGTGACGGACTTGATCCCGTATGCCGATTCGTTCTTTCCAGTGGTCACATCCGGCAAACGATCGGAACACGCTGGCACTCACGCTGACACGGTTGCGAAGTTCGACCCTGCCAATGGCGCCCACCCCGATGATCCAATCTACTGGGTAGGTGGAACCAAGGTTGCAGACGACAAGGCGGACTTCACGGACGGCAATTGGGACGACGAGGCGAACCCCAAACACGCCGATGGAACAGCGGCGACCATCGACACAGGCGGCTATGCGACTGGCACGCTGTCCACCGGCAAAGAACAAACGCGAATCTGTTTCGAAACCAACAACATTAGACACCGTATGTCGATTCCCAACGCGAACAAAGTACATGTTGGGTATCTCAACGATTCCAACACGAACAGGACGCCGCTGGGCCCGGTCAATGAGGATTGCGACGGCGTCGCATCAGCCCAATTTAATCCCTTCTATGTGCTCTCTGGCGTGTTCACTGTTGGGAGTGGAACTGCCATTGAGAATGCGGAGGCGGCTGAGGGCAGCGACGTCACCTTCACCGTGACCATCCCGAATGCCGCGCCTGCCGGCGGCATCACCGTGCCCTACACCTTCAGCGATGGCCTCGGCATCGCCACCGACCCGGCCCACACCATCGCCACAAGCGCGGACTACACCGGCACCGCCGGCAGCGTCGTGATTGCTGAGGGCCAGACCAGCAACACGTTCACCGTCTCCACCACCGGCGACAGTACCTATGAGGGTGATCATTACTTCCGGGTCATCCTCGACACACCGACAGGCACAAACGCCCCGCCCCTCGCCCCCGGCAAGGGTGTCGGCGTTGGCATCATCACTGACGATGCAGACGCGCCTATGATCGCCTTCTCCTCAGCGACGAGCAGCGTTGGCGAGGGGGCAGGCTCGGTGGACATCACCGTGACCAAGACGGGTACAACACTCGTGCCGCTGTCCGTCTACTGGACCACCGCAGATGCCTCAGCAGCCCACCCGGGTGACTACACGGCGCAGTCCGGCTATCTGGAGTTCGCGCCCGATGACACGTCCAAGACGATCACCATCCCCATCATGAATGACGAGGATGTGGAGAGCGCGGAGGAATTCAAGATCGTGTTGGACGAGGACCTCGTCGTTGACGCGCAAGTCGGCAGCACGGACGAGATAACAGTCACCCTCACGGATGATGACGGGGGCGGGACCAACAATGCGCCCACGGTGGCGAACGCGATTCCGGACCAGGCGGGGCTCGTGGGCTCGTCATTCAGCTTCACGTTCGCCGCCAACACCTTTAACGATGCGGACAGCGACAGTTTGACGTACACCGCCACGCAATCCGACAGCAGCCCCCTGCCAACTTGGCTGATGTTTGATGCCGACGCCCGCGCCTTCTCCGGCACGCCGCAGCCGGGTGACGGCGGCACGCTCTCCGTGACAGTGACTGCCGATGACGGCAACAGCGGCACCGTCACTGACACCTTTGACATCGTCGTGACCAAGCTGGTGTCGTGGACGGAGTCGGACGACACATCGCTGGGAAACTCGCAGACACTATCGGAGGGAACATCGCTCACCATCAAGGTCTCCGTCTCCGACGCCCCCTCCTCCGATCTCACCATCCCGATGACCATTGGCACAGGGGGCCTGACGACTGCAGCGGCGGCGGACTATACGGTTCCGACCAGCGTGACCATTTCGTCCGGCCAAACCTCGGCGACGTTCAACGTGGAGGCGCTCATTGATGAGGAAAGAGAGGACGTTGAGCGCTTCTTCTTGACACTCTGCCCCGCAGGGAGTTGTCCGTCAGGCTACTCCTCCGGCGCCGCGCCGCCACAACTCACTGTCCTCATTGGGGACCCGGTCATTGTTGTGGATGCGTCCGCCATCACGACCCACACGTCAGCGTCACACAAGGTGCTTCCGGAGGGCGGCAGCGGCGAAATCACCGTGAAACTCAGGCAAGATCCGCTTGTTGACACGACTGTCACCATCAAGCCGGTGGCCGGGAGCCGAAGTTACAGTCAGCTTCTTATGTCGGGTACGGCCGCCTCCACCCATATCGGGGTGGATACGGATCCGGATACGGACGGCCTCCAGACCACGCTGACATTCACGGGCGGCAACGCCGGCAACTGGGCTGAGGCGCAGACGGTTACCATCTACGCCCTCTATGACGCTGACACAAACACGGGCAACGGTAATGAAAGCGAATACAAAATCGGCTTCCTCAACAGCGCCGCCAGCGGCCCCTACAAGGCGCAGGTGGACACGAGCCTGGAAACCATTGAACTCTACGTCACTGACGCCGGCCACGCCGTGGTCCTCTCGCCTGAGGACGTCACCGTGCAAATGGGCGACACCGTCGAGTACGGCGTGCAGCTCGCCAGCGATCCCGGCGGCTCGGTCATCGTCACGCCCACGTCCAGTGACACCGCCAAGGCGACTGTGTCCGGCGCGCTGACGTTCACATCAAGCACGTGGAACACGGCACAGCAGATCACCGTCAGCGGCGTCGCCGCCGGCACGACGACCATCACGCACGCCGTCACCACAGGGACTACCGCCTACCCGACGACGCTGACCGTTGGGGAGGTTGATGTCACGGTGGGGGCGGGAACACCTGAGCTCACCTTTGCCTCAGCGACGTACGCCGTTACGGAGGACGACCACCCGAACCTTGTGACGCTGACGGTCACGGTGAACGCGAGCGTTGCGCCGACGAGCGATCTGACCGTGAATCTGTCCTCGGCGGCCGGCACCGCGACTGTTAACGACGACTACACTCCGCCCGCGTCGACGTTCACGTTCACCGGCGGCGCTACGACCGACACCTTCGATGTGATCATTAGATTCGACCCCTTCTACGAGACTGACGAGACCTTCACGCTGACGTTGGGCGGTGGCACCGGCTACACCGTCGGCACGCCGGCGACCACCACGGTGACTATCAACGACGACGAAAGGGTTGCTGTGCGCCTCAATGGATCAACCGCCACGGTCGGCGAGGGCGACGGAAACTACACTGTCACAGTTAGTGTCACTGGCACGACAGAAACCCCGATCCATTTGACCCTCACGATGACTGATGGCACCGCAACCGGCGGATCCGGCGGCACCGGCGCAGGTATCGACTACAACAACGACACGCTTACGCCGGTGACAATTGCCGCTCACGACACGAGTGTCACCCGTACCATCCGCATCAACGACGACAACATCTTTGAGGGGGATGAGACATTCACCGTCACGATGACTGTCGTTGATGGGCAAGACAGAGTTACTAGAACTGCCTTCCTCACAGAGACCACAGTTACCATTACGGACAATGACACCGCGCCCCCGACCGTGGCCATGTCCGCCTCGGATGGGGACTCGGACGGCAACGCCGTGGAGGGCGCGAGCAACGCCACCGGCTACCGGACGATCACGCTCACGTTGGGGCGGGCGTTGACGAGCGGTGAGACGATGACGGTGCCGCTGACGGTTGTTGGCGCAGCGGTGACCACAGACTATACGTTCGGGCTGGAGCCATCCACGCAGACCGGCGTGTCGCTGACGACGAGCGGCGGGACGTATACGGCACAGAACCCGGCGGTGGAGTTCTCCAGCGGCGGGCAGACGGCGACCTTGCGGCTCACGCCTGTCAACAATAATGACCGCACGCAGCCGTATGTGGTGGTCAATACCGGCGCGCCCATCTCCAATCGCGGGCTCGTGAGTGCGCCAACGGGCGGGCCCATCAGCATCGTCCTTGTGGATGACGAGACCGGTGACATTGAGGTTCCGGCATCATGGGGCCTGAAGCCGTCCGGCCTGTCCGCCGGGGAGGATTTCCGGCTGCTGTTCCGCACGTCCTCCGGGCGCGACGCCACCTCATCGGACATCGCGGACTATGACGCGTTCGTGCGGAGCGTCCTCGCGAACGCCGGCCACGCGGACATCAAGCCGTACGCGGGATTCTTCAAGGTGTTTGGTTCGACGCTGGACGCGCAGAATACCAGCGCGGGAGGCACCTCGGCCCGCGTCCACAACGGCATGATGACTGGGCCCCATACAGGCCATCACGACGGGGTTTCTGATACGTGGGCAGACGGTTCGACCCGCGCGACCGTGGGCGACGCGGCGGGCACCCCCACGTACTGGCTGAACGGCGCGATCTTGGCGAACAACTACGCCGACATGTGCGACCTCAACTGGTCAGGCGGCAACGGTGCCACCACCGGCTGGGACACGGACGACCCACGCAGCGAGGACGGTACGCGCAACATCCCGTCGGGTGCAATCTCCAACTATGGTCCGTACGAGACCTGGACGGGTTCCGGCAACGCCTGTGAAGCGTGGGACCATCCACTGGGGGACACCAACGTGTCGCGATCGTCGGCGGACAGCGGCGGCGGACAGAGACTCCTGCATTCCAGCGCCCAAGCCAACACGGGCAGCCACCCGCTCTACGGCTACTCCCCCGTATTCAAGGTGACGGGAGGGGCAACAGGGCCCGTTATCTCTGTGGCGCTTCCGATAGCCGAGGGTGAGAGCCGGACGGATGCGGGAGAAAAGACAGTCGCTGAGAGCGAGGGCGGTGTCGGCGTCGGGTTCGGGCTAAGCGCCGATATGCCGCTGGCGACCGCTTTGACGGTGTGTGTGCGTGTGACTGAGACAGGCGGCGATCGCGTGGCCTCAGGCAGCGAGGGCATCCAGACGGCGAATATGCCCATTAGCGTGTCCAACGGATCGGGCAACTATCAACTCACCTGGACAGACACGGCCGTGGATGACCCGAACAGCAGCGTACTCGTCGAGGTGGTGGCGCCGAGTACGGCGTCCTGCTCGGCCACCAACGGCAGCTACTCGGTGTCCTCCGGCGATGGCTCTGACAAGCTGCTCATCCAGGATGATGAGGCCACCACGGTTTCGCTCACGAGTTCAGACATGACGATGGGCGAAGGCGATGCTTCGAACACGGCGACGCTGACGGTCTCGCTGTCGCGGAGGCTGTATGCCGGTGAGACCATCGGCGTGCCGATTGCGCTTGCCACAACGACAGGCGCGCGGCTGCCCGACGCCGGCACACCGGACTTCACGATCTCGGCCACTGGCACGGGCGTGTCCCTTGCGGGAGACGCGCCGGCGCTCACGCCGCGCGTTGTCTTCACCGGCCACGGCACCAACACGGTGCAGTCGGCAACGGTGACGTTCACCCCGGTGGCGAACCTAGACGATGGCGATGCATCCGATGAGACGATCACCGCAACGCTGACCGCGCCGGGGCTGGTGGACACGACGGTGAGCGGCGGCGTGACGGCGCATGGAACGAACAACGCGGCGACGCTGACCATTGATGATGACGAGACGGCGGCGTGCGCGGCGCAGAATAACGTGCTCAATCTCACCAACATCCGCATGTCTGAGAATGGCAACACGAAGACGTACTGCATGCGACTGACCACGGCGCCGTCGGGCGGCGACACCACCGTGACCATCGGGCGGTCGGCCGGGACTGCGAGATTTGATCCGTCCACGTATACGGTGATCGAATCGGACACGGGAGCGGCGACGGTCAGCCCTGCCACGCTGACATTCACGGCAACGAACTACACGGAGCCGCAGCTGGTCACCGTCACGGCCGTCGACGAAGGCAGCAGGCACATGAACCGCCGCCTCACTCTGACGCACACGGCGAACGGCGGCGGCTACTCGAGCCAGGGGTTGGGCAGTGTCACGGTGCTGGTGACGGACGCGCCGGAGCTCGAGGTGTGGGAATACCGCAGGACGTATGACGATGGGTCGTATAACAGGCACATCAACGCGAGCAGAGGGTACGGGCTGTTCCGCCCGAACACGATCACGTCCACGCCGGGCATCGTGGCGATGAATGACCTGACCCCGCAATCGAGGCTGGACTACTACGTGCGTCTGTCAGCCCAGCCGGACGGCGAGGTGACGGTGACGCTCAACGTGACTGACATCGGCTCCTATGACGCCAGCAGCTTCACGGGCATCTCGTTCGATCCGAGTGGGACGCCGCAGCAGACGCTGACGTTCACGTTCACGGACGCGGATCCGGACCCGGGCTGTGGGTACCCCTATGTGACTGGTCGGGACAACTACTTTGACCTCAACACCCTCACGACAAAGCGGGGTGTCTCGGAGACCTATGACCACACCAAGACGAAGCTATCGTGGAAGTGCTACAAGGCCGTCTATGGGTTCAACAGCCGTGGCATCGGAAGGATGGAGGGGACGCAGTGCGCGGACGTGGTGCACACGGCGACGGGCGGCGGATTCCGGAGCGCGACCGTGGACACGCTGCGCATCCGCAGCCTCGGCGACGTGTACGGCGACAACCCGAAGGAGTACTACCAGAATGTGTCGATCAACGTGACGGGATATTGGCGCGACCAACCGCCGGTGTATACGTTTGATCAGAAGACGCAAAAGTTCAACGTTGAGTACGGCCCGGCCGTGTATGAGACGCGAGTTGTGAACAATATCGCGCTGTACAAAGACAAAGACACCAACAAGTATTATGACCTGGTCACATACCAGCGAGGGACGCGCATATGGATCATGCGGGAAGTGCCGTCGTCCGCATTCAATAGATTGTGGGACCAGAGCGGCCCGACCGTTCTCGCGAATACCCTGAACTTGGATACTGTGTACAGCTCCACCGGCACGTTCCACAGCCCCGCGGACTGCAGATCCCTAGGCTGGGCGGAGGTGAGGCGCTTGACGGGTGGTCAGAACAGCGCGCCGTTGCGGGCAGCGACGGCGTCGCCCGCGCCGACCACGTCCGTGGCGAATCTGTCACTAACAGAGAGCGATGACGGGACCGGCACGGTGACCGTGAGCTGGGACGAGGTGCCGAATGCGACGAAGTACAACATCGCATACTCGGCTGAGGGCACACCTGATTCCTTGAGTCAGAGCGGCGGCAACTTCGATGACGTCACGGCGACGAGCCTGACATTCAGCCACGGGCTGACATCGCTCGGCACGCTCACGGTGACGGTGACGCCCGGATATGACGCCATCGAACAGGGCCGTGTTGTGTATCTCGACGACCTCGCCGCGACGGCGACGCTGACTCCGGGATCGACCCCCTGCACGCCAACCCTGCCGGACGACGCCGTCACGTTGGCGGAGGTCGTCGGCTGGCGGGATGCCACTCCGGGCAATGCTGCGTCCGTGCTGCGCTGGAACCGTGTCTTGGCCGCGCTGGGCGTGAACACGGGCGAGACGCCGATCACGGTCGCCGAATCGCTGGCCAATGAGAGCGTCCTTGATGCCACCCGCTGGGACCGCGTGACGCGCACGCTGCAGGCGTTGTCGCAATGCAGTGAGGCAACAGAGCCGGAGATCAGCATCGTGCCGGTTGCGGATATCACGGAGGGCAGCGATGCGGCCTTCGCCATCGCCGCGAGCCCGGCGCCAACGGCGAATCTCGCGGTGAGCGTGACGGTCTCGCAGAGCGGCGCCTACACGGCCTCCACCGGCACGCAGACGATCACCATCCCGAGTGCCGGCACGTACACGCTGGCTGTGTCCACGACGGATGACGACACGGACGAGCCGGACGGCTCGGTGACGGCGACCATCGACAGCGGGACGGGCTACACGGTTTCGTCCACTGCGAGCACAGCGAAGGTAGCAGTATCAGACGACGACATATATGTATGGACGCCACAGGCGACAGGCTGCATATCCGACGGTGTGCTCAAGCTGGTGCGCTCCTACTACAACGCGAACAAGAACACCCCGCCGGCGTACGGCGAGAACTGGAAGCGGGTCCTCATCGCGTTTGGCGATGTCGAGGACGACACACTCAAGCCGCTCACCGTGGAGGAGGCGTGGCAGGGCGAGCAACAGTGGCTCGGGTGGAACCCGATTCGCAAGGCGTTGACGTGCCTGCGGAACTTCGACTACAACAGCCCGCCGCCACCGTCGAGCACGCCTGAGATCAGCATCGCCGCGGGCAGTGACGTGACGGAGGGCAGTGATGCGACGTTCACCATCACGGCGAGCCCGGCGCCAACGGCCAATCTTGATGTCAGCCTGAGCGTGACGCAGAGCGGCGACTTTGGCGCAACGACGGGCGCGCAGACGGTCACAATCCCGACAGGTGGCTCCTACACGCTGACCATCTCGACCACGAATGACAGCGCGGACGAGGCGGACGGCTCCGTAACGGCGACACTGAGCACGGGCACGGGTTACACCGTCTCGTCAGGCAGCGGCGCGGCGACCGTCGGTGTCGCGGATGACGACGTGCCAGAGATCAGCATCGCCGCGGGCTCAGATGTGACAGAGGGCACAGCCGCGACGTTCACCATCACGGCGAGCCCGGCGCCGCATGCCGATCTCTCCGTGGGTGTCACCGTGACGCAGAGCGGCGACTACACGGCGACGACGGGCGCGCAGACGGTCACCATCCCGACGGGTGGCACCTACTCGCTGACTATCTCGACGACGAATGACAGCGCGGATGAAGCGGACGGCTCCGTGACGGCGACTATCGACAGCGGCACCGGCTACACCATCTCCTCAGGCAGCGGCGCGGCGACCGTGGCGGTGTCGGACAACGACGATCCGCTGGTCACGCCAACACCCACGCCGATTACCACTCTCGCCGCAGATTGCGTCTCAGACGGCCTGCTCAATCTGGTGCGCTCCTACTACGCCGCGAACCAGAATCGCGCCCCGAATTATGGCGTGAATTGGAAGCGGGTTCTGATCGCATTCGGTGATGTGCAGGACGACCAGTTGACGCCGTACACGGCTGCCGAGGCGGTGCAGAGCGAGACGATTTGGCCCGGCTGGAAACCTGTCCGGGAGGCGCTCGTCTGCATCGAGGCGGCGAACAAGCCCGTTCTGGCGCCCACACCGGGACCAACACCGACACCCACGCCTGCGCCAACAGCAACGCCGACACCGGCTCCAACCGCGACGCCAACACCGGCGCCGACGGCGACGCCAACGCCTGCACCAACTCCGACGGCAACCACAAATTGTGTCTCGGACAACCTGCTCGATCTGGTGCGTGACTACTACTCCATCAACCAGAATCGCGCCCCGCATTATGGCGTGAATTGGAATCGGGTCCTGATTGCGTTCGGTGATGTGCAGGATGATCAGCTGACGCCATACACGGCTGCAGAGGCGGCGCAGGGCGAGACGATCTGGTCCGGCTGGAAACCTGTCCGCGAGGCGCTGGCCTGCATCGAGGCGGGGAACAAGCCTGCTCCAGCCCCGACGCCGACACCGGCGCCAGTGCCAACACCCACGCCGACGCCAGCACCGGTTCCGACGCCAACGCCGACACCAGCGCCTGCTCCAACCCCGACGCCGACGCCTGCGCCAGCCCCAACACCCACGCCGACACCAGCGCCTGCTCCAACCCCGACGCCAACGCCCACACCTGCGCCGGTCCCGACACCAACGCCGACACCTGTACCGACGCCGACGCCTACCCCGGCGCCAACGCCAACGCCTACCCCGGCACCGACACCCACGCCGGCGCCGTCAGGCCCACCGGAACTGAGCGTGAGTGACGCGACGGCATCGGAGGGTGACGCGCGGGGCTTGCGGTTCGTCGTGGAAGTCGCACCGGCCAGTGATCAGACCATCACGCTCGGCTACGGCGTCTTTGACCAAAGTGCCAGGACGGGCCAGGACTTCGAGGCGCCATACCGGCTATACACCCTCGACCCCGGCCAGACCCGACTCGAGATCGTCCTGCCGATCATCGATGACGGCGTCGCCGAGGGCAATGAAACGCTGATCTTCTATCTCTACGCCAGGAGTGGCATCACCATCCCCGGCTACTTCCTCTACGCCAACGGCACCATCACAGACAACGACTAACCACCGCCCCGGCCCCTGCTCCCACTTCCAGGCCCACCCGCGCGCCCCCCCATACCCGCTCCCTATACCCGCCCGCTCCCCTCATACCCGGCCCGGTCCCGCATATCCGTTCCTACATACCCGCCCCCCTCTCGCATACCCGCCGCCCCTTCCCTTCATATCCGCCCGCACTCCCCTCATACCCGCCCCCCTCCCCTCATACCCGCGAAAGCGGGTATCCATCGGGTCGTGCCGCCCACCCATCCTGAGCGGCGCCGAAGGATGAGAGGTGGGCGAACAGTCCCGCCCGATGCGCTGCAGTCATTTGGTAGATGTTGGCATAGCGTGTATTATGTCGAAAAGCAGATTCTGACGGCTCCCCACCCCACCTCCGCCACCCGCCAGGAGAGGCAGGCCTAGCACATGGGGTCCCAGTCCGGCGTTCAAGGATACGGAAAGGCGCGGCTCGTTGCGGCAGCGTTCATTGTTCTGCTCCTCCTCGTGGCCACGGTGTCGATAGTTCGCTCCAATAGCCTCAACCAACTCAAGCTCTTCACTGGATGAGGGTAGGGAATCTCATGTCTAAGAGGTACATGTACGCCAGTTTCGTCGCTCTGCTCCTCTTTTCTGTAGGCGTTGTGACGTGGTGGCTTGTGCCGCAGGAGTCCGATAGCGCATACGATGTACAGGCCGCCGTGAAGCAGGCATGCGATGCGATGGTACTCTCGGATTATGACGTGACCACGACACTCTCGGTCCCTGGAATAGTCGGACGAATGGAAAGTCGTCACTCGAGGAACGACCTTCATCGATCGTGGACATCCCACGACCTGGAAGGGAATCTGCTTGCCAGAGGTGAATCGATTCTGAAGGCTGGCACCATGTTTACTCGCGTAACTATTGATGGGGCCCCTTCCCAATTCAGGGATTGGGGAGTAGTGGAGGATTGGCCTGAGCCTGAGCATCTGCCATGCCTTCCTGCAGAAAGTGCAGCGTCATATGAGGCGCTACAGGTGGGGAGTGGGCGAACATTCACTCATACTATATCCCTTTCCCCACAGGAAGGCACACTGACGCGACAGTTCTGGGTTGACTCTTCCGGACGCCCGACTCGTGGACGCAGAACCTTTACACCTCCGGACTCTGTTGCGAGTAACGTTGCCGCAAGTGACACTCAAGCGAATGTATTGGTCATCGATGAAACGTACTCTGGCTACGGCGAGCCAAATATCATCGTGGCGCCCATAGGAGTGTCCATCCCTACGCCAACCCCCGTACTGCCAACCGCCACGCCTGTTGGCCCCACGCCTACTCCCGTCCCGCCGACGGCCACGCCACCGCCACAATCAAAGACGTCCCCCTAGAGGACTGAAATCCATGAGAGCAAGAATGGTATCCCTGCATGGCCGGTGGCGCGGCTTCTCCTTTATCCTCTTGGCTGCCCTTGCAATGGCCCTTGTGAGCACCTTGGCCTCCACGTTCCCAAATCCACCCGCCACCAGCGGCAAGTGTGATTTCGGGGATATTGAGAGGCTCGCCGTTCCGACGCCAATCGCCATACCAACTCCCTTGGGTATCATGGGCGGTCCACCATCGCTAGAGTACAAGATTGAGCGTTCTGATCGCATCGCGCGTGCCTCACTGGTTTCCGCTACCGCGACGGTCGAAACTATACGCAGTGAGGGACGTGGAGTCGCACCTACCTACCGCGGAGTGCAACTCCTCCACTTCAAGATTCATGAGTACCTGAAAGGTGGTGGAGACGATCAACTCCTCATTTTCGTTAGGGATGGCCAGTACGATGTCTACACAAGTAAGGAAAGCGCGTTCAGTGCAGCGGAGTGGCGCAACACATCATGGGATAATCATCAGGCAATCCTCTTCCTGAATGCCCCGCTGCTCGCTAATCTCGCTGGGCGCCATTGCATCCCCGCAGGGGATATCCCGACACATACGGAGAGCGGCGAACGACTGCGCGTTGCGCGATTAATGCGCATTTATGATTCCATTGCCGAACGTGGATTTCAGTACTCGGTGGAGCATATGAGCCGCGCCTGGCTGCCTGCGCAGCGGCAGCTTTCTGAGGTCGATGCAGCGTTCGCAAGTCATGAGGGTACGCTGAGGTTCTTCAGCGCGAGGGGGCCCTCCGAGACGATCACTATCGCCGAGCTGAAGAAAGAAATCCGGGATGACGAGAGCGAAGAAAGCGTAGTGCCGCCCACTGCGACTACGCCACCGTCTGAAGGAACGTCTACAGACAGCTCTTCGGTAGAGTTAAACATAGTGGATTTTGAACCCTGGAAAGGCGCCGCCGTCGCTTCCGTGGCGGAACGGATATACGCGTCAGATGTCGTGGTGAGAGCCTCGTTGGTGTCCGCGTCGGACGGCAGCCTGCGCTTCCAGGCTGTCGAGTATCTCAAGAGCTCCGGCCCCTCCGAGTTCACGGTGAGCGCTTCCACTGCCAACCGAAGTACCATTTGGGACGGACGAGAGGCCGTGCTTTTCCTTGGCGAGCCGCCAAGCGGAGGCGCATCTGATTCAGTACGTTCCACCAACTCAGCCGATTTCCATTTTGCAGACGCGACCTCCTGGAACTACTCCCCGGATCCGCTGTTCTCCCAAGTCTACTCGGGGGATCTTCCCCAGGGTTACACCGTGGACTCGCGGAACCCGGCGTGGCTGCCTGCGAAATTTGGAAGCTTAGGACCAAGTGGCTCCTCATTCATCATCGCCTCGACCGACCCAGCAGGTAACTTTCAACCCGTCATCTCTTTGGCGGATCTTCGCGCCACAATAGCGTGGATCGAGGGTGGGGAGGGCATTAGCGGGTACAACGAGTGTATTCGCGCAAGCCCTGACATCGAACGGTATCATCGGGACTGGGAAGCCTACCATGGACGCCCCTATGAACGGTATCAAGAACCGCGTCAGATATCGTCAGGGGCGAGCGCAGGCGCAGTCGTGCATGACTACGATTTACGCAGGAGTGCGCAGTACGATATTCCCTATCTCACGGGTCCAGATTCCGACCTCTTTCGCGCTCAGAATATAGATGACGACGCATTATCATCCAATGGGTATCTTCACCGACTCGCGACTGCGCGGCCGCTGCCTGCAGCAACCTACAGTGCTATCTTTCACCTGCAGCGACCGTACGCGATACCGTGTGCCTTCCAGCCTGAGTATGGAGGGTTGGAATTTCTGACAACCGCCACCGCACCCAACGGCACCATCCATGAGGCGTTCTTTGACCCGGTTGCGCTTCCTGGCGGAAGCGTCGGAGCGGATACGTCCGGCAATGCTGGCGTGCTGAGCCCGCGCCATATGACGGTCGATGGCAAGAGTTCATCCTTGGAGAGTCTCTCATGGCAGAGCGGCAAGGTGACGCTGACCCTAACTGATGGCATCGACTTGACTGGTCTGATCCTGGATGTCATTGATATCGATGGCAATGTCTCGCTCAGTCTCAAGGCCAATGATGGGACGGTGGATTCCACGAAGGAGACCTATAGGTGGAGCGTGGCGAATGCGCCGTGGGCGGCGGGAGACCTGCTCATGATCCGTCTCCGTGACGCGAGTACCACTGTTACTCCCGTTACCCCCACCGCCACGCCCGGTGGCCCCACGCCAACCCCCGTCCCGCCGACGGCCACGCCCGGTGGTCCCACGCCAACTCCCGTCCCGCCGACGGCCACGCCTGTTGGCCCCACGCCTACTCCCGTCCCGCCGACGGCCACGCCTGTTGGCCCCACGCCTACCCCCGTCCCGCCAACGGCCACGCCGACGCCGGCGCCTGATGCCGTTGTCATCTCCGTGTCGGACGCGAGCGCCGTATCGGAGGGGGAGGTTCTCGAGTTCCGTGTCACGCTCAGCACCGATGAGTACAGCGGCGATCTCCTCGTCAATGTCGACGCGCGTGCCGGCACGGCGACGGAGGGCCAGGATTACACTCGGTACAGCAATACGCTGCGGTTCACCAATTTCGCGACGGAGCAGATCGTGCGTGTTCGCACCTACACGGACTACGACGACGAGGAGGGGCCAGAGACCGTCCAAATCGTTCTCTCAAGCCCCATAGCCGGCGTCCTAGGAAACCACACCGCCACGGGCACAATCAAAGACGTCCCCTTAGGAGACTAGTGGGCCTGCACCCCCAAGTGTGCCGCCATGCATTGCGGCGGGAACGAAAGGCCGGAGGGGCAAATAGCCGTCATGCCGGCAGGGGCCGGCATCCACCCTAGCGTGAAGGAGGCCGCCCTTGCCCTCCTTGCTGACTCTTCCATATCGTGCCAAAAGGCCGTACGGCCCGATGGATATCCGCTTTCACGGGTATGAGGGGAAGGGCAGGTATGAGGGAGGGGGCGGGCACACTCGCCACAGCATCAGACCGTGATACCCGCCAGTGGGCGATTCCGCGACCCGCCTAGCACCGTTCATTCGCTGGTACGGGGCGTTTCGGCCTGCGCGCCGAGGGATGGATTCTGGCCTTCGCCAGAATGACGCGCGGGGCGGCATAACAGGGGGGGGCCTCTCTTCGAAGGGGAGGGCCGGGTGGGGGTCTCCCTCATTCGCCTGAGCCAGTCGCAGGGCGGCCTCCCCTGACCTCGTTTATCCTTCGATGTTGCCCGGGATGGACGGACCACCGGGCGTCGCGCTTGGTACACCGGGCGTCGTAATGGTACTTGCCTCACGGAGGCGGATCATGAGCAGATCACCCGCCGCCCACGGCGCATCCGCCACAGGCCACGTATAGGTCTTCTTCGCGGAATTCGCCGTCCCATCATTGGCCTTGAGACTGAGGGCCGTATTCCCATTGAGACTTATGAAATCCAGGGCCAGACTACTCAAATCGATGCCATCAGTTAGTGCCAGTGTCACCCTGCCGCTCTGCCATGAAAGACTCTCCAAGGATGAACTCTTGCCATCGACCGTCATATGGCGCGGGCTCAGCACGCCAGCATTGCCGGACTTATCCGCCCCGACCCTGCCGGCCAGCGCAACCGGGTCAAAGAACGCCTCATGGATGGTGCCCGCGGGGGCGGTCACAGTAACTATCCACTTTAGGTACTCATCTTCAGAATAGAAATTACATGGAACTGCCACGTAAAGCTGCCAATATTCATGAACGACATATTGCCCCTGAACAAGAGGACGAGACACCGTTACGACCTGACTGTAGCCGTTTTCTGCCGAGCCATCATCATCAATGCGGGTCGTTCGGAAATGTGCGGCGGAGGGGCCATCCAGCCAGTACCTGTCATATCGGGGAAATCCGTAGTTACCATCGTGGCTCCAAGCCTCACTGCCTTCCGAAGAACCTGACACTATCGCGGCTTCAAATGTTATCCCTTGCCATGGAACTGCTCGCCGCGCTCTCTCGTGAGCTACTTCAGTTATCAGGCATTCGGTGTACCCCGGCTTGCTCTCGGCGTTCTTCAGCTTAGCGGCCCAGTCTGCGATCTCTTGACGCAGACTGTTGACCACTATGCGATCACTGACAGGCGCACCAGGCTCAAAGAGAAAGTGGGTTTGCAAAGATAGAGCGATGGCTGCACGCCTTGCGTCATCCTGCGACTGCGCTGGAAGCGAGGAACCGGGAAGCCATGACCTACTAAGAGTGGCGATCGAGTAGTCCCATGGTGTCTGCACCCCATAGTTCGACTGCTGAAGAGTGAATATGCTCACGTCCTGTCCCGCAAGAGCGGACGAGGAGGGTTCATAGCTTGGATCTGGTCTGTTCAGAAACAAGACGGCTGCGTCAGAATCCCATTGAGTATTGCGTCTGGATAGAGAGTCGTTTGCTTCCGCGAGGGCCAGAGCGCTTTGGGTGTACACATTGTCTCCTCTGACCACGACTAGAATGGAGGATGTGCCCGACCCTTTCAAATACTCGAAAACAGTGAAACGCAACTCCTGAACCGGCCTATAGGATACCGGTCGTCCTGCTCCGTTTTCGATCTCCTCAACGTCTGCCCGAACTGAGTCCAAGGCCCCCCGCACGATGGTGCTGGAGTGCAAAATTTGCTCGTCCAAAGACGGTGGAACCAGTGAGAGGGGACTCACTCCTGCCCCCTCGTTATAGTAGCCCGTCTCTGTTGCGGCGGTATCGGCAGTAGCAGTGTTTGGCTGGTTCTCCGGTTCACTAGGTGCAGTTACGTCCGGCACGCCAACGTCGGAGGTATACCGAGCATCAGTATTTGGTTGGTTCTCTGGTGCACTGGTTGCAGTGACGGTCGCCACGTCAACAAAGGCATCATCAATTTCACCCCGCGGCATAAAGATGCAACTCACATAGAGAAGAAACAGAGTCGTCAGAATAACCAAAGCGGAGGTATAGCATCTTCGTGACCAGTCTACCTGCCTCTGTGTCGGGGGGGCCTGGTTTTGCGTAGGTCTATCCATGCCGGTCAGTGCTCTCCATATATTTCTTCGATGGCGAACTCATCTGCGCTGCCAAGACCGCACCACGGCGAGAAAAATCCGCACGGAGGCGGGACAAATCGCGCTTCACCGTCGGGGGGACGAGAGTTGGCGTGGGAGCCGTGTGAGACTGCCCTCCTGTTCGGCATGATTCTCCTATCTTCATCCAGTGAAAAGCATGAATTGGCTGGGACTATTGGAGCGCACAACCTACACCGTGGCCACGAGGAGGAGCAGAACAATGAACGCTGCCGCAACGATGAGCCGCGCCTTTCCGTATCCTTGAACGCCGGACTGGGACCCCATGTGCTAGGCCTGCCTCTCCTGAAAGCGCGGCGGGGGGTGGGGTGGGAGCCGCCAGAATCTGCCTTTTCGGCATAATACACGCCATGCCAACATCTACCAAATGACTGTAGCGCAACGGGCGGGACTGTTCGTCCACCGTCCGCCACCGCTCGTCCCTCGGCGCTGCTCAGGATGGATGGGCGGCACGACCCGATGGATACCCGCTTTCGCGGGTATGAGGGGAGGGGGGGGCGGTGTGGCGGATAAGGGGGAGTTGGCAGGTCTGGTACCCCTGGGCGGACTGTATTGCGAACCTTTGAGGTGAGGGTGGGGTTACCGGTGAGGACGCTCAAATGAGAATGTTGCTACTTGCCGATCCCCTGCTTGCGGACCCAGATGATGATCTTGGACCGATCGAGCGAGCATTCCAGCTCATCATGGATATGCTCCCCCATCCTCAGCAGGAAGAACTAGGCTGAGAAAGTGACAAAGCTCTTCGTCAGTCGTCCCGCCTTTGCTCCTCGTGCCCGGATAAACCAACTCTATCCGCCCAAGCTAGGTACTCATTGCAGATTGAGGTCAGGTCGCCGCTTGCTCTGACAATATAGGTATGTATAATGCACTATAGCCTGACAATGTCAGACCGAGAACCAGTGCAAGGAGAAACGCCCAATGCCTGAGGGTGACCGATTCGACAAGCTGATTCGACGCGGCTGGGACGACGTCTTGGCTGGCATTGAAAGTGACGATGCAGCGCCGTATGAGATTGCGGCCCAATTGATCGTTCCCCTGACGCGAGACGTAAAGAATGGCGGCGGATTACCGGGCCTAGACAAGGTGGGCGGCATCGTAGCCGCGTGCGTGGGATCGGGCGGGATCGAGGGCGCCTTCAGTGCGCTGGATCGCGTCGTAATCGAGCATAATGGCCATCGTCACACTGTGGTGCTAGCTCGAGCTGCAAAGACTCTTCTGCTAACTCAGGAAATAGCTGTGACACTTAGCGAGCACGCGTTTGCCACTGCCAGACTCATCGAACAGACCTGTCATGACTTGGTAGACAACGTGTTCTTCGGCGTAGGACGATACCGATTGATCGAATCGGGTAGATTCTCGAGCGAAGGGGAAGCTCGAGAATTCGAGCGCCTCGTCCACGAAGCCCTGGCGCCCGCTATTCGAGGGATGGCGGTGCAGCTTATGGTCGACTCCACAGGCAAGGCAATCAAGGTGCCCAGGTCAAGAACACCCAAGCTCAGCACGCAAGACATCCTGAAGCAAGACATCAACCCAGTCTGAGGAATCACGACGATGACCTGCTACTTCGATTTCGCGCAAGAGTCGCCGGGAGCCATTGACGAGGCGCATTACCACCTTAGCAGCCGGCTTATTGAGGAGCCGTTCATGCAGCGCCTGACCCCTATACAGAGGGACGTATTGGACATCGCAATGGCCGCTTATACGGCAGACAGGCGCTCCCGCCGAGACCGCCGCAGGACGACTTCAACGGGACAACGCGAGATCCACGTAAAGATGAAAGTACGAGAGCCGGATACTTGGAATAATACCGAAGTAACGATAGAGTTGCGCCAACTGTTCGAGTGGCTGAGCGGTGACCGCTGGATCATTGAACTCATCCCTGGCGAGCGCCTAAGGGCGGGAGACCCTCAGCAACACTACCTGTTTGCCGGACGGCCAAAAGCGCCTGTCGCTGTCTCACTATTCAGTGGCGGTTTGGACTCCTTGGCGGGGTCCGCAACGCTACTGGCAGGGAATGAATTTTGCTCCCATGTCCTCGTCTCAGCCTACACAAACAGCCGCCTGAGGTCTCAGCAATCCCGACAATTTGGATTGATCAAGGAATCCCTGTGTGACGT
This sequence comes from Dehalococcoidia bacterium, assembly GCA_965214725.1. Taxonomy (GTDB): domain Bacteria; phylum Chloroflexota; class Dehalococcoidia; order UBA6926; family UBA6926; genus VXMO01. The sequence goes on from OZ243973.1 coordinate 1,807,471, forward strand.
GCCTGAGGAATACCGCACCGATTTGGAACACGTTGCTGTTCCAATGGGAATCAACAAGTATCAGGGGAAGGATCCCGAGAAGTCGCAAAGGATGCGCGCCTTAGTCTACCTGACGATCGGTATCGTAACGGCCATCCAAGCAGGCTCAGACACGTTATATGTCCACGAGAATGGAGTTGGCGCACTCAACTTGCCGCTCAATGAGACTCAACTCGGTGTCGACAAATACCGAGGCGTCCATCCCCATTCGCTATTGATGGTACAGAAGCTCTATTCCAGAGTATTCGAGCAACAATTCCGCCTCAAAAATCTGTTCCAGTTCGCCACTAAGGCGGAGATGTGTACTGCGCTGCCGAGCGCCAGGCTGTTGAAGGCCGTACGAGAAAGTGTATCGTGCGACAAGTTTCCCCTTCGCATATCAGGGAAGCCCCAGTGCGGGGTGTGCACCTCCTGCATACTCCGGCGGCACGCTATTGAGTCTGCTGGACTCCAGGAGCATGACCCCGTATCGAGTTATCGGTACGACATTCTTGGCTCAAGAGACGGCGTCCCCGTAGATGATCGCTTTCCCATGCAAGTTATGCGAGGGCAGGCCAACCGCATTCGTGCGGCAATTGAGTCCGACGACGCTTGGGTGGAATTGGTGCGACTCTACCCCGACCTTTATGTCCACACGCAAGAAATCGCTGAGTTGAAGTGCATCTCAGTTGACTCCTCTCGGGAACAGACTCTCGATCTGTATCGCCGATATTGTATTGAGTGGGACAACCTCACTCATACCCTCTAGCGCCCCACCAGGAGGGACCGCCAATGCAGAGAAGAAACGTGTTCAACACCTTGGATCCACGAATTATTGGCCGCCGTCTGCAAGAGGCGAGGAAGGCGCGCGGCCTTACCCAGGAGGAGGTTGCCACCGAACTGGGAACCGCGCGCACGACTATAACTGCGATCGAGAAAGGAGAGCGGCGGGTTCAGCCCCAAGAACTGCTACGACTGTCTGAACTCTACGGCCACACTCTCGGGAATCTCATGAGAGAGCGAAAGCCGGCTGAGTCATTTGGAGTCCAATTGCGAGCCTTTTTCAAGGGAGTGGACTCACCAGTGGTCGCCCGTGACCTCCAAGAAGCCGTGAGCGAGTTTCAGGAGCTATGCGAGGACTATACGGCGCTCGAAGACTTGAGCGGGATTGAGCCCCGCCGAGACTACCCAATGGAACTCAGAGTGGGTCGATCACGCCCGGAATTGGCGGCAGAGGAGGCTGCTGAGAGCGAACGCAACCGGCTCGGTCTTGGAGACGGCCCGCTCGATTCGCTGAGAGAGTTGCTTGAGAATGATGTCGACCTGCGAATCTTCAGCATGCGAATGCCGTCACAAATTGCGGGAATGTTCGCCTACTCGGAGGAGTTGGGCGGGTGCATCGCCGTCAACAGCCGGCACCCTGAAGAGCGCCGTCGATGGTCAATGGCCCACGAATACGGGCATTTCTTGTCCGGGCGGTATCAAGCTGAGGTCAGCAATACTCTGCCTGCACGTAAGCCGCCGATGGAGAGATTCGCCGACACCTTTGCGCGCTTCTTCCTAATGCCTTCCGCCGGATTGCGTAGGCGATTCAACCAGGCCATTCGCGTCAGTGGAGGGCGCATTTCGGTTGCAGACTTGGTACGACTAGCCCACCACTACGCTGTGTCGGTGGAAGCAATGATACTGCGACTGGAGGAGCTACGGCTTATCTCCTTAGGAACGTGGCAACGACTCAAGGATCAGAGATTTAGAGTGAGGGAAGCGCAAGCGGAGCTTGGCCTCGAGCCGCTTTCTCAGCAAGGGAATGTGCTCCCTCGTCGGTACATGCTACTTGCTGTTCGGGCATTCGCTGACGGAAAGATCACCGAAGGTCAGTTGGCCCGCTACTTAAGGACGGATAGGGTGTCGGCGCGCGAAATTGCGGGGAGGCTATCTGAACAGGATAGCGTCGACGAACACGGCGATATCCAATCGTTCTCGCTAGATCTGTCATCGCCGGTGGTCATGCCCGGCCGATAAGGGACGATGCAGACATGTTGGGCCATGCTCCTCCCACCCTCGTCGTCGACGCAAGTACACTGATCAACCTCTACGCGACCAGCCGGTTACGGGAGATCGCACTCGACTTGCCCCACACCATCTTTGTCTCGCGCTGTGTTTTGGAGAGAGAAAACCTATACGTCAGGGTTCAAGAAGCGGCTGGTACGATTTCGAATCGACACATCGAGTTGACCGCGCTAATCACTGATGGCCTTATTCAGCTTGTGGAAACGAGTGGTGAAGCGGAGGCGCAGCTCCTGATCGAACTAGCGACTGAGTTGGGTGACGGCGAGGCGCAAACCGCAGCAATTGCCATTCATCGTGGCTACATAGTGGCCACAGACGACCGCAAGGCCAGAAGACTTCTAGCCGAGCACTGGCCGGGCGTGCGGGTTCTGACGACAACCGAAATCCTAAGAATCTGGTCCGAATCGAGCACGATAACGCCGCAAGAGCTGCGTGACGCATTCACAGCCATTCAGACAGGTGCCTGTTTCATCCCGCCGACAAACGATCCCGAGTACAACTGGTGGCAGAGCCTTATGCGAGAGTGACTTCTCCCGTGGAAAGGCATTCGGTTGTGGCCGTGCTAGAGTATGCCCAGGTTCGATACCGCAATTGAGATCAACAGCCCGGTGTAAAGCAAAGCGAGCAAGATCGGGGCCGACAATTCTAGGGGGCAGCTCTGTAACCTTGCCGTCTCCGGTGTTTATCCGTGCCCCGCGAGGTTGAGCAACCGAGATGCGTCAAATGCCGCAGGCTCGGGCGATTCCAATTCAGTTGCCATCTACAGTTGAACCAGTAAGCGTACCAGTCCGCGTCTTTTCTTCCGGCCCTGAAGGAACGGCTAGCCAAGTGGCAGGAAATCTGTATCGACGGTTCAGGCCAAACACGCCAATACTGGAATTTGTTTGTCGATTCCAGTCCGTATCGTCTACGAGCAGGCTGCAATCAGAGCTACGCCACGCCCGGCCGGGGCCGCAAAGCGGCTTTTGGCGTATGTTTCGATTGGCCCGATCTCCTTAATGTTATTTCGCCGCTTGAATCAGTACCTGTCCAACTTGGCTAGCGCCGATGACTAGCACCATGTCGTCTAGCAGCATCATGCCCCCGAGGGGTGTGCTGCCCGATGCGGCAGCCTCAAGCACTTCTTGCCCGACATTCCAAGAAATGGTGACGGGGTGGACTTCAAAGGTCATTTCAGTGTCATCTGCTAGGATGGCCCCAACTTGCTTCCAGGTCTTTCAGTGGCAGGTGCCGGCTCGACGTAAGTTGCAAGAAAGTCCATCTCCAGGAGCCACCGGCGGAACGACTCGTTGTCACTGAACTGCTTGAACAACTCGGTGTGGTCGGCCAAGAGCTCGGTCATGGCCCGTCCCAAGGCCTTATCGTGCTCAATCCGTGCGTTCTGCCGGTCGGAGTTGGCCATTGCGTTCTGGTATGCCCTGTCGCCCGCTACCTTCGCGGGCAACTCCTCAGCGATCACCCTTTCGATCTTGTCCTGGTCCTTCCACTCGATGTTGCCAAACCGGTCATTGAACTCCCTGACGATATTCGAGAGTCGGTCCATCTCCGGTTCCGGCTTTTGTCCTCCGCCCTCGGTGGGGACGGGTTCGATCTCTGCGTCCTCGTCGGGTAGCTGGATGTCCTGCACAGCCTGCTTCTCAACCCGGTAGCTGTCCATGTCTATGGTTCCAAGAATCCCCTTGGAGAAGTCGTCCTCTACAGGAGCGGGCAGCTTGGGAACGAGGAAGGTCAGGAAGATGGAGAGCTTCTCCCATTCCGCGTAGGTGTAGGGCAGGATGGCCGCCAAGAACCCGTAGGACCGCAGGAACGCCTTCGCCTTGCCCTTGAAGTCCACCTGGCCGTCTTCGTCCAACTGCTCTCGGTAGACCGAGACGCAAGCGTCCAGGATAGGATCGAGCCGGTCGCGATCGTCTCCGGAAAGGTATCGCTCCACGAGCTTGTCAATCTGAGCCGGGCCGTAGACCTGATACCCGTCCAGAGCTGCCTTGAGGTCGTGAAGCCTGTCGGGGTCGGTCTCCTCCGCCAGAATCGTGGTCCGGTAGTAGGGGGTGAAGCCGGCCTGGATCGTGTCGGCGTCATTGGCGAAGTCCAGCACGAAGGCGTCGTGTTTCTTGGGATGCGCCCGGTTGAGACGGGAGAGCGTCTGCACTGCCTTCACTCCTGACAGCGGTTTGTCGACGTACATCGTGTGCAGCAGAGGTTCGTCGTAGCCGGTCTGGAACTTGTCGGCGCAGACCAAGAAGCGGTACGGGTCCTCCTGAATCTTGTCGGTGATCAGGTTGGACGAGAAACCGTTGAGGGACGCCTCGGTGACATGCGCGCCGCCGTACTCGTGCTCGCCGGAGAAGGCGGCGATGGCTTGGTAGGGACTCTTGCGTTCAGCCAGGTAGTCCCGGATTGCATAGAAGTAGGTGATGGCCCGCTGGACGCTGCTCGTCACCACCATGGCCCGTGCCTGCCCGCCTATCTTCTGCAGGCCGGCCACTTGTTCGTGGAAATGGTCGACCATGATTTCTGCCTTCAGCCGAATGGCATGGTCGTTGTCCTCCACGTATCGGCGCAGCTTCTTGCCTGCTCGCTTAGTGTCGAATTCTGGGTCCCCCTCAACTGTCTTCACCAGTCGGTAGTAGCTGTTCACCGGCGCATAGTCCTTCAGTACGTCGATGATGAACCGCTCTTGGATGGCCTGCTTCATTGTGTAGGAGTGGAATGGCGCGTGCCTCGTATTCCCGCCTTCCGAAACGGGCGTGCCGAATATCTCCAGGGTCTTGTTCTTGGGTGTGGCGGTGAAGGCGAAATAGCTGGCGTTGGCAAGGAGCTTCCGGGACTCCATCAGCCGATTGATCTTGTCCTCGGTGGTCTCGTCTTCCTCTTCGGCGCCCGCTTCTCCCAACGCCATGGACACCGACGCCGACGTCCGCCCTCCCTGACTCGAATGTGCCTCATCAATGATGATGGCGAACTTGCGCCCGCGGTGCTCATTGCCTATGGCGTCCAGGATGAAGGGAAACTTCTGGACGGTGGTGATAACGATCCGCTTGCCTTCTTGGAGCAACCGCCGCAGGTTGCCGGAGGTTTCGGCATGGCCCACGATGGAGCCGACTTGGGCGAACTGCCTGATGGTGTCCCGTATCTGCCTGTCCAGCACCTTGCGGTCCGTGACGACGACGGTGGTGTCGAACACTGCTGCGTCATCCCGCTCCAGCCCTATCAGCTGGTGGGCTAGCCATGCAATGGAATTGGACTTGCCGCTGCCCGCCGAGTGCTGGATCAGGTACTTGGAACCGGCTCCCTTAACAGACGCGTCAGCCAGTAGCTTCCGCACTACGTCCAGCTGGTGGTAGCGGGGCCATACTTGCTCCCGCCTCTTTCGGCCCGTCTTGTCGTCCTTGCCCTCCACGATCTGGGCATAGTTCTCGATGATGTCGGTCAGCCCATTGCGGGTGAGGACCTGCTTCCACAGGTAATCGGTCTTGAGGCCATTGGGGTTGGGCGGGTTGCCCGCGCCGTCATCCCATCCCTTGTTGAAGGGCAGGAACCAAGATGCCTTGCCACTGAGTTGCGTGCAGAACTGCACTTCGTGGTCGTCAACGGCAAAATGGGCGAGACATCTGCCCAGCTCGAAGAGCTTCTCCCGGGGATTGCGGTCTCGCTTATACTGTTCTACGGCGTCATCTACCGTCTGCTTGGTCAGGCTGTTCTTCAGCTCGAACGTTGCGACGGGCAGGCCGTTGATGAACAAGCACAGGTCTAGGGCAAGCTGCGCGTTGTCGTTGCTGTACCGGAGCTGCTTGGTCACGCTAAAGCGGTTCTGCCCGTACAGGACGCCGGCTTTCTCATTCCCTGGCGACGGTGTGCCGTACATGAGGTTGATCTGGTGTGGGCCGTGCTTGATGCCGTTGCGGAGCACGTCAATGGTACCGCGACGGGTTATCTCTCCCTGCAGGCGGGCCAGGAATCTGCGCCTTGATGGGCTGTCCGTGCCCAAGTCCAGCGATTCGGCTGCTTTAAGTTGAGTATCGTGGAGGAAGTCCGAGAGTTGAGCGAGGTCCACGCAGTACTCCCTGTCGTAGTCTTGGGCGTCGCCGCTTATCCACCCTGCGCCATAGCTGGACGGCCGCTCGCGCACCACCCCGCCCTGCGGCGGGCCCCACTCAGCGCCCGTCAGAGCCTCGCAGATAAGGCTCTCCAGTCCCTTCTCGGTGGTATCGGTTGCCACGCTATGCTCGCCTCTCAGCCGTTCACTTCGGACGGTTGACCGTCCTCATTGTCCAGCACTGGGCCATCCTCGTCTATCGGACCCTCCTCGTCGTCCTCATCCGGCAGCTGCTCCGCCGCCGCCCGCACGTCCAACTTGCCCGTCACCACATCCGCGATGAGCCGGGTGCGGTACTCCTCTACCAACTCCACCTGCCGCCGCGCCCGTTGGACGACCGCATCGATCCTCGCCGTCTCCCGTTCCAGATGCTCAACGATGGCGCGCTGCTCCGGGAGCTGTGGGAGAGGGAGTGGCATGTTGGCATATTTCTCTCCGTTCACGTTCTCAATGGTCGATGAGATTGCCATCACACGCAGGAAGGCGTTGAATGCCTCCGCCTTTGTAAAGAAGAAGAGATACTTAGGGAGAATTGCCGCGCTCGGGACGAAGCGCACTAGATATCCTGCGTAGGCGCACGGTCCATGCAAGCCAGCTGCGTAAAGGAAGCTGCGCCCGACCGTTCCGCTCCGGGATAGCAAGATGTCACCATCGCTTAGACCATATCCCTCTGCTAGCTCTGGCGGGAGAAACACGCCCTTACCAAGAAGTCTGCCATCTTCAGCAATGTCCGTGGTCCGTACGAAGCGAATGCCCACCGCTTGATACTGAGTGGCAGCAACATTTGCCCCGTAGAGTGCGGACTCGGAGCAGACTTGCTTGAGCCGCCGCACGTCCCAATGCTCCGGCACGTCGCCCAGCCACTCTACGCCGGAGGGTTTGAGGCGGACGTTGGGGTCGAGGCCACGGGTAACGGCTCGGTTGACGACGACCTGCTTCTCTTCCTCAAGCAGTCTGATCAGTTTCCGCTTAGCGCCAACGTACCGCCGGACGCGCCGGTCCACGTAGTCAAGGTAGCGGACGATGGCGCGCTGCTCGGGGAGGGGAGGGAGGGGCAACGACAGATACTTTAGCTGGCCACTGTAGATGTGCATAATGGTGATGCCGCGCCCCATTAGAGATTTCTGCGTCTGCGTGGCGGGGCAGTCCAGCGCGTAGCCTGCAAACTTGGGTTCAATTGGAATTGTTGGCCGAAATATGATCAAGTCTCCGCCGCAGACAATCTGAGCGTGCATCAAGTTCACGGCGGACTTACCGATCTCTTCAATTGTCTCTCCTGAATTAGGAAAGAGAACGTCACCCCTAGTGATTGGGGTATAGGCGCTGGCCTTCTCGGGTGAGACGAAACTCCGTGTCTGGTTTATGAAGAACTTGTGAGTAGTGTAGAGGTCTCCATACCGGACACAAGGTATCCCGTCGAGGACCTCGTCATCCTTCGTTCCGCCTGTGCCTTTGGAGAAGACACCAACCCTTCCAAGCTGGACAATTTCCCAATGCTCAGGCACATCGCCGAGCCACTCGACGCTTGAGGGCTTGTAGGCGAGGTAGGGGTGGGGCTCAACTGACCGGGCCATACTGCCAACCTCGCTTGTTGGCGAATTCTGCAAGCCGCTTCGCAGTATTCCTGACACTATGCTTGGCCAGATCCCCAAAGATGATTATGCAGTGTTGAGGAAATGGATCAGGATCACTTTTCACGCTCAACTGTTGCTCTCCGCATTCCAACACGCTGACCGCCATCACGCCCATAGACCCGTAGTTAAGGCGATCCACGTAGTGATCCCATGCATCCCTGGCCGTAATCTGGTCACCGTCGTACACCGAGAGACTTTGACGGTCTTTAGGGGTAGGAGTGAACGCCTGGGATGTAACGCGCCCATCCTGAGCAAAGTTAGGATGAATCTGGCGAAGCAGAAGTGTCTGGCTATTCACGTCACCTTGCTCTGCAACAAGTGCAGCTCGCTGCCAAGCCATGCCCAATCTTGCGGGCTCTCCAATGCCAAGTCTCGTTCATAGGATTCATTTGAGCCCAAATCGAGACAATGCCATTCGCCGGAATGGGTCTCGAGATCGATCTCTAAACTAGGCCGATATGGGCCGATGTCCCACTCAAATTGCACGGCGCCCTCTGGGGTGGGATAAACAAAAGGAACAGGCGCTCCAAAAAACCATTTGGAAACAGCATCTTGAAGCCAAGCCAAGCCCTCGGGGCTAGGGGCTTTACCGTAGCCCTCGCCCCACTCGCTCGCAGGCTGCATACCGCCCGCCCAACCATCCTCCAAATTCTTGAATCCTTGGAGCCGAGCTAGAATGCCCAAGAGGTCGTCAGACATTGGGGTGTAGGGCCATAGTGCGATATCAACTGCCAAGGAGGATAACTCTCCTGGAGTCCCGCTGCTATGATCGTAATCGCTGACTATTCCAAACTGGACTGGATCGGCGCCATAGGAACTGGGCCAATACAACCGACGTGCTGCCCGTGGCAACTGCCCAAACTTGGGGGGCAGCTTATGGAATACCATGTGCCCTCTCAACGCAAACGGAATACGCCCAGCGATCCGTGATGAGCTCTCGCCGTACCCAATTCTTGCACCAAGCGAACTGGTAAACGGTGGTCCTTCTTCGCCGACAGCCCAAGGATATCTTTGTGCAATTTCTGAAGGTGAATCAATTCCCTGTCGCAGACGGTCTGTGCTCGCCCGGGACGTATCCACTGTTGCGCGAGTCACCGTGCCCCTCCGTCTAATCGCGCGACTATATCGTGCGCTTGGTCCCAGACAGATTCTAAGGATTGACGAACACTTCCAGCATCCGGCAATGTGTGTTCCTCCTTATGCAAATTCAGGCTCATGAAGACTCGATCCCCATTCGGGTCATTGAAGCGTGGCTCCAGCTGAATGGTCCAGCGGCCCATTGGCGAGTCAAAGTATAGTTGCCCCATTGCCCCTACCACGGACCAATTGGCTGGCACAAACTCGCTCTTGCCAAACAGTCTAGCCCCCAAATACTTGAGCGAAGGTGCCTCCGAAATCTGACCGAAAACCACCTCTATATTGTAGCCGTACGCGCGGAGCGCGCGCTGTTGCGCGCCAGCCGTTTCGCTGGCCTTTTCGAGCACTTGGCCCAAGTATCGCAAGTCACTGCGTGATGGGAATTCTCGCTCGATGACCGTCCGATCCGGCAACATCTTCACGCTGATTCGTTCACGCTGCATCTCTGAACCACTCGGCAGTTCCTTCTTGCCTACGGGCACTCCAACTGTCAGGCCTACGTCATCCAGAAGCACATCGCTACCGACTCTCTCCGAGAAAGCGGAGACAGATTCGAGGTCTCGGAGTAATCCTAGCCCGACTAGGACTACGTTTGCCTTCAATACATCGCTGACACTAGCCACGTAGTTTTCCCTTGCTCATCCCGCTCAGTATGCCACTATGCCATAGGCTCCAAAGTACTGTCGACGGGAAATCTGTGGCCAAGCCGCATGGAACCACGATGCCCCGTGCGCGAGGCCGGACCGATTGGAGACACCGCATGGGCCCCAACATCCCGATTGCAGTCAAACAATTACCCCACTCCCACAATCTCGCTCAGCAGCCCCTCCGTCTCCTGCTCCAACGCCAAGATGTCGGCCCGTATCTCCTCCAGCGGGCGCAGGGGCTGAGGCTTGTAGAAATGGCGGGTGAAGCTAATCTCGTAGCCCACCTTTGCACTGCTAGGCGTGTGCCAAGCATCTGGTGCGTAGGGCAGTACCTCGCGACGGAGGAATGCCTCAATGCCGCCATCCTCGGTGAGCGGTACCTGCTCCGTATCGCGCAGGTCAGTGTCCGGTTCGTACTCAACGACGGTGGGCTTGCCCTTGACGGTGACGGAGAACAGACCACGCAGCGGGTCGGCCTCTATTCCCTTGTGGATCTTCTTGATAACCGGCGGCGCATCTTCTAATCGCTCGCCATCGTCCTTAAGCCGCTTGATTTCCTTAGCGGTGTAAGCCCGTTCCGGGTCGATTCCCCCTAGCCTCAGGGGCCTCTCCACAGTGACCTTCCAGTAGCCGAAGGCCTCGTTGGGGAATATCTTCGATTCCTCCATCTCCTCAAAGGCGAGGAAGGTGTCGCAGATGCGCCGGATGTCCTCATCGGACAACTCGCAGTTCTTGCTGCCAAGGTTCTTGCGCAGGGGTTTGAACCACTGGGTGGCGTCAATGAGCTGTACCTTGCCCCGGCGGTGCGCCGCCTTGCGGTTGCTGAGCACCCAGATGTAGGTGGCGATGCCGGTGTTGTAGAACATGTTGAGGGGCAAAGCGACGATGGCCTCCAGCCAGTCGTTCTCGATAATCCAGCGACGGATGTTGCTCTCCCCCTGCCCGGCGTCACCGGTGAAGAGAGAACTGCCGTTGTGGACCTCGGCGATGCGGCTGCCCATCGGCGTGTCCTGCTTCATCTTGCTCAGCATGTTCGCCAGGAACATCATCTGGCCGTCGCTGGACCGTGTGATCAGCGAGAAGTCGGGGTCGCTGCTGTGTTCCACGAGGAAGCGCGGGTCCTTGATGCCGGACTTGCCACCCATGCGCTCCAGGTCGGTCTTCCAGCTCTTCCCGTAGGGTGGATTGGAGAGCATGAAGTCGAACTCTCGAGCGGGGAAGGCATCGGCAGAGAGGGTAGAACCGAACTGCGTGTTGTCGGCCTCGACGCCCTCGCCCTTCAAGATGAGGTCGGCCTTGCTGATGGCGTAGGTCTCGGGGTTCACCTCCTGGCCATATAGGTGAACGGACACCTCCTTGTCTTGCTCCTCAGCCAACTGTGTGAGCGTCTCCTCCGCGACCGTTAGCATCCCACCCGTGCCGCAAGCCCCGTCATAGACGAGGTACGTGCCGGACCTGACCTCATCGGCGACGGGTAGGAAGATGAGGCGTGACATGAGCTGCACCACGTCCCTTGGGGTGAAGTGCTCTCCGGCCTCCTCGTTATTCTCCTCGTTGAAGCGCCGGATGAGCTCCTCGAAGACCGTGCCCATGCTGTGGTTGTCCAGGCCCTCCAAGCGCACTGAACCGTCAGCGTTCAGGACGGGCTTGGGGCTGAGGTTGATTGAGGCATCAAGGAATTTCTCGATCAGGAAACCCAGCGCGTCCGCCTCCACTAACGTTGGAATCTGGTTGCGGAATTTGAACTTGTCCAGCACTTCTTGGATGTTGGGAGAGAATCCGTCGAGATATGCCTCGAAGTCGGCCCGCAAGCGTTGTGACTGGCCACGGGATGTAAGATCGCGGAGTCTGAAGGGTGACGTGTTGTAGAAGGCCTCGCCGGATGCTTGGCGCAATGCTTGGTCTTGGTTAGTGATGCCGGCGGCGTCCAACCGCTCTTTGGCGGCACGCACCTCGTCCTTGGTCGGTTCGAGCACGGCGTCCAGACGGCGGATCACCGTCATGGGCAGGATGACGTCACGGTACTTGCCCCGGACGTACACGTCCCGCAGCACATCGTCCGCAATGCCCCAAATGAAGCTGCTGATGTTGAGGGTGGTCATTGCTAGATGGGTTCCCTGTATGTGCTTCAGTTGATGGCGGGACCGTAGATGAGGTCCCACCTCCCCATTGTAACGATCAGAGATTGGGACGAACAACAATTCCCCGGCTAATCCCGAGCAGAGCAAGGAGTACATCTCTTCACGTTGCGAGTTCCAAAACAAAAAATGCCCACATACATGGCCAGACAGGTGGGAAGATGCAGTCACTGACCTACATCCTTCCCACCTGTGGAACTCGTTGCGTTAGAACCCTTTAGCGGCCTACGCCGGTACTGCCACCTTCTCTTCCGAATGCCCGTTCTCCATTGCCACTGCCCATTCGAAGAGGGAGATGGACGGTTGGAGTTTGTGGGAGCGGCTCTTCTTCTTGTGGGCCGTCTCGGTCATGAACTCCGCCCAGGAGAAGAGCGCGCGTTGTGGCTCGTCAGTCGTGGGCTCCGCGCTGGTGGCGACCCGAAGAGAGCGCTTGGCTTCCTCCGTGGGCTGGATCTCCACGATGACGGGTGCAATCGGCTCGGTCACCTGCCATTCGTCGTCCACCAAGTAGGATTCAGACTCAGTCTCGGCGGTGCGGGCTTGGGCGAAGACAGCTTCGACGGTGTCCGCCGCGTCGTCATCGTCAGCGCCGTTGACGAGCTTGCGGGCGAGGGCCAGCATGAGGTCATCGCCATCGTCGCCGTAGGCGGCGAGGCCGTCCTCGGGGAGTTCGCCCTCAACCGCCAGCGACGATTGGAGTTTCTTGGCGACCAGTTTGAGTGCGTCGGCTTGCAGGGTATTCCGGTAGGCCATGAAGATGACCTTCACGGGCCGGGTCTGGCCGATGCGCCCTCGTCAAACTCTCCAATCCACCGAACGTTGCCCCCGATCGTTTCCGCCGCTCGGAGGAATTTCTTGTCGGCAGTCCAGAGTTCGCAGTCCAAGGTCTCCGACAGAGCAAGGTAGTGGGCGTCGTAAACAGCTCCTTGTTGGAGAACGCTTGCGAGCGTCAATGCCCTGGCGTGAAGCTCCGGGAATTCGTGAAGTTCGACTCCGACGGCCATCAGATCTTGGAGGAGACGTGTCGCCATTCCAACGCTGAGGTGCCCTCTCAATACGCGCTGGTGGAGCACGTTGGCAACCTCCGTGGGCATCAGGTAGGGAGCCGCAAGCCGCGTTCCCTCACTGTCCAAGCGCCGCACCAAGGCAGTGGCCTTGTCAGAGTGCTCCTCTTCGATTAGCCACTTGACCGCCAAGCTGGCATCCACGACAGCGGAGCCGTTCACAGCGTATTCTTCGTCTCTCGCGCCTCCCGAAGCAGCTCAACCGAGTCTTCGGGCAGGGGCTGACCGCCGAAGAGTTCGCCTCGATGGCCCACGAGCCGCTCGAATGCCTCACGATTGAAGTGTTGCTCTGGAATGCCGTCAACTGCGTCCCTGGCCAACTCCTTGTTTATGGCCGTTTGGCAGTACTGGCGCATGGTGACCCCTTTGAGCGCTGCAACGACCTTCAAGCGTCGCTGTACAGAAGCGTCTATATCCAGCGTGAGCCTCTTCCTCTCGGCGTCCATATACACAATGCTCCTTGCCAGAATCCTATTGGAACAAGATTACTGCAAATGCAGAAACCCTTCAATGCGCGTGCGGTGAACCCGGCAACAAAAGGGGGGCACACTCGGCCAGATGGTACCCCTGGGCGGACTGGATTGCGAACTTTTGAGGTGAGAGTGGAGCAGACGGTGGTTGCCTTCTGGCCACTATGAACAGTTCTAGATGCTAGGTCATAGGCATCACGCAGTGTCTTGGTCGGCTAGCATCCTTGACACAAGAACGTTCGTTCTTTTACTCTGCCCTCTACCAATCTAGTGACGGTGGGGGAAACGATGCGGGTTGCCTGTGTGCTCATTACGCATCTGAGGGCAAAGATCGAGATGCGGCGACGGCCGGATGTGGCAAACCGCCCCGCCGTGATCGTCGCGCGTGGACAGAAGAAGCCCGTTGTTGTCGACCACTCGCCCGCCACCTCTCGTATCAGAATCGGTATGACGCCGGAACAGGCACTCTCGCAGCAGGCAGATACGCTGATGCTTGAGGCGGATGAGTCGACATATCGCAGCGTGTTTCGGCAGACGCTCACCGCTCTGCAAGAGGTCAGTGACCAGGTTGAGGACGCAGAGCTCGGGACGGCCTACGTGCGGGTGGCTGGGTTGGACGAGATGCACGGCGGCGCGGAGGCCCTTGTTGCCGCGCTGCATGGCGCGATTCCGCGCTATCTGCAGGCGCGGATTGGCATCGGCGAGGGAAAGTTTGCCGCTTTCGCTGCGGCCGTTGCAAGCCCACCACTCGGCGTTGCGACCGTTCCGCCGAATGCAGCTGAGTTCCTATCCCCGCGTTCCATTGATCTTCTGCCGATAAAGCAAGAAATGCGCCTCGCTCTCCGCCGTTTCGGACTCCGCACCCTGGGTGATGCGGCGGCGCTGTCTGAAGCCACGCTCATAGACCAGTTCGGCGCGGACGGGAGCGCGGCGTGGCGGCTCTCGCACGGCATCGACGACAGCCCTCTCATTCCGCTCGCCTACGAGGAATCTATCTCGGAGCGCATGTCACTGCCGTTCGCGTCAAGCTCCCTGCAGCTTGTCACCATCACCGTGGACACCCTCCTTAAACGCGCGTACGCCATGCCGCGAATGCGTGGCCGCTACGCCGGCGCCGTCACAATCCATTGCCTGCTGCTCAACGCGCCCGCGTGGGAGCGAACCTTGAGATTCAAGCGACCCGCCGGTTCATGGGAGCGTGCATCTGAGATTATCGCACCACAGATGGAGCAGGACCATCCGCTCGCGCCTGTCGAGGAAATCAGCGTGACATTGAGCGAATTGAGCGGTGACGCAGGGATGCAGATGGGCCTATTGCGTAATCAACGCCGCGACCGGCACGAGCGGCTGCTGGAGGCAGACAGGGGACTCCGCGCCCATCTCAAAGGGCGCAGCGCTCTCTACCAGGTCTTGGATGTCGCGCCGTGGCATCCCGCGCCGGAGATGCGCGCCCTCCGCGTCCCCATTGATGCCTCCACAGGCGATGACGCGACACCGCTGGCGCTGCCGACAGCGTTGGCCGTCCAAGAAGGTCCCAGCCGTCAGCCGTTGGCTGTGCAACTCGGCAAGAAATGGCACAAGATCGCGCAGATCGAGGATTGGTGGAGCTTCGATCTCTGGTGGCTGCCACAGCCGCTTACGCGGACCTATTACCGTGTGAGTCGAGAGGACGGTCCGGAGCTCATCCTCTTCAGAGACCGGCATGACGATTGCTGGTATCAGCATGTGCCCTGAGGTATGGATGGCACAATGACGTCCCCATATGTTGAGTTGCACGCCAAGAGCTTCTACTCCTTCGGAGAGGGAGCGTCCCACGTCCATGAATTGCTGGCGCAGGCAAAGGAATACGGCTATGAGGCGCTCGCCCTGACGGACACGAACCTGTGCGGCGCGCTGGAATTCGCACGGCTGGCCAAGAGCCTCGGTATCAAGCCGATTACGGGCGGCGAATTGACCATGCTGGACGGCTCCCGCATCACTCTGCTGGCCAAGAGCAGACAGGGCTACGCCAACATCTCACGCCTGTTTACGCTCGCCAACTCCATCGACCGCCGAGAGCCGCGCCTTGACCCGATCCATCTGCCCGACCATGCGGAAGGCGTCGTGCTCATCACGGGTGGGCGTGACGGCCAACTCTCCCGCCTTGCAATGAGCGGCCGGCATGACGACGCTCAAAGACTCCTGCGTGACTACATGGGCTGGTTTGGGCCGGACTCTGTATTTGTGGAGTTGCAGCAGAATCATATTCGCGGAGACACGGGGCGGAATCGTGAACTTGCCCGCCTGGCCAGGGACGCAGGCGTCGGCCTCGTTCCCACCAATGATGTCCACTATCATGCGCCGGAGCGGTACCAGCTCCAGCACGCGCTCGTCGCCGCCAAGCACAACGCCACTATCGATCAGGCACTCCCGCACATCCGCCCCAATCATCACTTCCACCTAAAGCCCGCTGAGGCGATGGCACGGCTCTTTGAGGGGGAATACCCGGGGATCATCGATGCTACACGCCGCATCGCAGAGCAATGCGATTTCAATCTGGCTGACAGCATCAACTACGAGCTGCCGGAGCCGGATGTGCCGACGGGCTACACAACGGATAGCTACCTGCAACGACTCTGTTTTGAGGCGGCATTGCGCCGATATGGCGGCATCTCGGAACGCGTCCGTGAACGACTTGATGAGGAGTTCAGACTCGTCAAGCGGCACGGTATTGCCGGATTCCTTCTGCTGTATCGGGATATCGTACTTTTGGCACAGCAGATCATGGAGGAGCGCGGGCTGGCACCGCCCGAGATCCCGTTGGAAGAGAGGCCGCCAGGCAGGGGACGTGGGTCATCCGTCGCGCTGTTGGTCGGTTACCTCATCGGCATCAGCCACATCGACCCGATCAAGTGGGATCTGACGCTGGAGCGGTTCATCTCCGAGGACATGTCCATGCTACCGGACATTGACCTTGATTTTCCGCGCGGACTTCGGGATGAGCTCATCAGCCGCATTCACCAACGGTACGGCCCGGACTATGCGGCACTGACGGGCGCGATCAGCACCTACTCCGTCAAGGGCATCATCCAAGACATCGGTAAGGCGCTTGGCCTCCCCAAAGAGGACCTCACGCTCCTCTCCAAGCAGCTTCACTCCCACCACGCGGTTGACCTCAAAGAGGAGATGCTGCGCCTGCCCGCATACAAGGACCGTGTTGAGTCGCAAGGTTGGCGTGAATTGCTTGAACTTGCACCACATCTCATGGACGCCCCCCGCAGCCTTGGCCAGCACGTCGGCGGCATGATCCTCAGCAGCTCGCCCATCTCGGAGATGGCACCCATCCGTGAGGGGGCGATCGCAGGGCGCTACATTATCGACTGGAACAAGGACACCATCGCCGATGCCAACGTGGCCAAGATTGATCTGCTTTCTTTGCCGGTACTGGACCAGCTGGAACAGTCACTCGATCTCATCGAACAGCGGACAGGCAGTCGCCCCGACCTCAGCCGTGTGGAGCCGGACGACGACAACGTCTACGACATGATCAACGAGGGGCGTGCTAAGGGTGTCTTCCTGCTGCAATCACCGGCCCAGCTCAAGATGGCGCAACGACTCCGCTCCCGGAACCTACTTGATCTCGCATACCAGGTCGCCCTTATCCGCCCCAGTGTGGGTGTGCAGGGGAGTTCCGTCAGCCAATTCGTGGAACGCTATCGGCATGGCGTGGAGTGGGACTACGACCACCCATTAGAAAGGCGTGCTTTGGAGCGTGGCTACGGCATCATCATCTGGCAGGAGCAGGTGGTACAGCTGCTGTCAGATGTTGCGGGGGTGACAACGGCAGAAGCGGACGAGATACGCCGCGCCTTTGGTCGCCCCAATAACGCCGCCCTGCTTGAAATGCACCGGCAGCGATTCTTGGAGGGCGCTCAGCAAAACGGCGTGCCCGATGAAACGGCTCACAAGATCTTCGGCAAGGTCAACGGCCACTACATGTTCCCTGAGAGCCACAGCCATGCCTTCGCCATCACTGCCTACCAAGCCGCTTGGCTCAAATACTATTATCCGATGGAGTTCTTTGTGACCCTCATCAACAACCAGCCGATGGGTTTCTACCCGATGGAGACGCTCAAACAGGACGCGCGGCACTGCGGCGTCCCGTTCCTCAATCCTTGCGTCAATAGGAGTCAGGCGCTGTGCGTGCCGGAAGATGGTGCAGTGCGTCTTGGACTCGGCCTCGTTAGGGATGTTGGCGAGGCGGCGGCGCGAGCCATCGTGGAAGAACGAGAGGCGCGGGGCAGATATGGCAGCCCCGCCGACCTCGTGAGCCGAACAGGAATCACGCCCGGGGCTGCGACGTCACTCGTCATGGCGGGCGCGTTTGATGATCTTGCGCCCAACCGCAGGCAATCCCTGTGGGACGTTGGCCTTGCCAATCGCCCACTCAGGAGCGGTCAACGTACTCTCCCCACGTCTAATGACCACGCCACACCTCAGTTCAAGGACTTCTCGGACTACGAGAAGATGGTGAGTGAGTATCGCGTCATGGGCACCTACCCGCGCGGCCACGTCATGGAATTCGTACGCCCCACCCTGAGCGACCGTGTTCTGCGCACGTCCGAGGTGTACGGCATGCCTGAAAACCGAGAGGTGATTGTTGCCGGTTGGCCGATTGCACGGCAGCATCCTCGCGGGCGAGACGGCACCGTCTTCGTCACCATTGAGGACGAGTGCGGCGACGTGCAGCTCATCCTCTGGAAGGACGTGTTCGCACGGTCGCGCCGCGCGTTGCGCAACCGCGTCATCATGGTGCGCGGCATCATCTCTCGCTGGGATGGCACAACGAATATCATTGCCTCCGAGATTCGTGCCATCAACACCGATGTCCCTATGCCGAGTGCCCACGATTGGCATTGAGCCGCGGTAGACTGTCTCAACGAGAGGCCGGAAGAATGCCATGATGGCGGGGGCAGCACAATGTGCGGACGATACAGCCTGATCAGCGACCTGACTGCCTTACAGTCGCGATTTGACTTCGAGAATCCCGTCAACGACCATGCGCCCCGCTTCAACATTGCGCCGACGCAGAGCGTCCTCGCGGTGCGTTGGGAGGACGGGCATAACGTAGCGGAACACATGCGATGGGGGCTGATACCCTCGTGGGCGAAGGATATGTCGATCGGCAACCGTGCCATCAACGCCCGAGCAGAGACCCTGGCGGAGAGACCCATGTTCCGCGCAGCGCTGCGCCGGCGCCGCTGTCTCATCCTCGCCGATGGATTCTATGAGTGGACGGGTACAGGCAAGGCGAGACAGCCCATGCGTATTCTGTTGACGACGGGCGAGCCATTCGCGTTTGCGGGTCTATGGGAGACTTGGACTAAACCAGAGGGCGAGATGGTCAACTCCTGTACGATCATCACCACAACACCGAACGATGTGATGCGCCCTATCCATGATCGGATGCCCGTTATCCTGCCACAGGAACACGAAGTCGCTTGGTTAAACCCCAAGAACAATGATTCAGCCGCAGTGCGTGAAATGCTGGTCCCGTATCCGGCGGACACGATGCACGCATACCGCGTGTCGACTCTCGTCAACTCGCCCGCCAATGACACGCCGGACGTGGTAATCAGGTCTGTTTAGGCGCTTCCAACCGCCTTGACGCTGACCTACACCATACGTACAAATGTTTGTTACGTATGTGAGCCATGTTCTACACCTTGCGGACCGATACCAGAATAGGGATGCACAATGACAGAAACTCATACAGCCTCCAAAGTGGCGCTCTTGCCCGTGTTTCAAGCGAGAGGCAGGCGTTGATCTCTCCGTAGCGGCCAGCTGCGGGCGCTCAGAGATTACGCGTCAAAGAACGACTACATCGTCGCACGTGAGTATATCGACGAGGCCGAAAGTGGCCGTACTTCCGAGCGTCCCGAGTTCCGGTGGATGATTGACGATGCCACCGGGCCGGATGCCCCATTCAAGGAGATTCTCGTCTGGAAATTCAGCAGATTCACCCGCAAGCGGGAGCATGCTGTCGCCTTCAAGTCGATGCTCCGGCGGGCGGGGCATCAGGGTGTTCTCAATCACGGAGCATGCTGATGACTCACCGATGGGCAAACTCATGGAGGCCATCATTTCCTACACGGTTCCAATGCCGGAAGATAACCCCATCGGCAGTGTGAGGGTCGGCACAATCGACTTCGAGGCGAAATTTCGCAATACAGACAGGTCTGGTACCCCTGCCGGGACTCGAACCCGGGCCACCAGCTCCGGAGGCTGGTGCTCTATCCACTGAGCTACAGGGGCGTGATCGGCGTCGTTAGCGCTCCACCATGATACATACCTTCACCCCACCCACGCCCGTGCCGATCAGGCGCTGTTCTGTGGCTGCGGCTCCTCGTGCTGCTCGGTCTCGCCGCGCCGGCCCGGCAGGTTGTTGCGGAACGCCGGCACGAGCACGGCCGGCGCGATAAGCGTTGTTGCGATCGTCATCAGGATCGCCACGCCGAAGAGGTCTTGGCCGATCAGCCCTTCCGAGACGCCGATGCCGGCTACAATCAACCCCACCTCGCCGCGTGGCGCCATGCCCACGCCCACGCGCCATGCGCCGATGCGGGTGAACCCCGCCGCCAGCGCGGGGATGCCGGAGCCGGCCACCTTGCCGATGATGGCGAGAACAACAACGACCAGCCCAAACAGCAGGGCCTCCCGCATCGCCTCGATGTTCACCATCGTCCCCATAACCACAAAGAACACGGGAACCATCGCATGGTACAGACCGTTCAGCGGCTCATGGAGTTGGTTGCGGAGTTGTGTTTGAGAGAGCGCAAGACCCACGGAGTACGCACCGATGATCATCGCTAGTCCGAACATCTCCGCCAGCGCCGCCGCAAAAAGGGCTATGCCAAAGACGATGGCGATTGCAGCGCCCTCAACCCGAACACTGTTGATTGCCCGAACAATGTACTTGGCGCCAAAGATGCCACCGACGGTGAGGACCAGCCAGAATCCGATGGCCTTTGCGCCGACAATCGCAACCTCGCCCCAGTCAAAGGACGCGGCGTCCGCGGCCGCTCCCACCTCTCCGCTTGCCGTCACGCCCACGACGACGGTCAAGATAAGGATGCCGAGTACATCATCCACAACTGCCGCGCCCAGAATCGTCACACCCTCCGGTGAGTCAAGGCGCCGCAGATCATCCAACACGCGAGCCGTGATGCCGACGGATGTCGCCGTCATGATTGTTCCGACGAACAGGGCGGGCGCCGTGAAGAAGGAGTCGGCAAATCCGAATAGAACCGTCGCGTACGCGCCGAGGGCGAATGGGACAACAACGCCGCCGATTGCGACGAGGCTGGCCTGCGGCGCGTAGCGCAGAAAGGCCTTGAGATCGGTATTCAGGCCTGTTTCAAGGAGCAGGATAATGGCGGCAACCTGTCCTACAACGAACAGCGTCTTGGGGACCGGGATGACGGCCCCCTCGGCCGGCTCCTCAAAGAGCGGGCCGATCTGCTCAATGGGACCGATGCCGGCGAGTGCGATCCCACCTAAAGCGAATGGGCCGATGATGATGCCGGCAACGAGTTCCCCAATGACTGCAGGCTGTCTGAGAATGCGCTCAGTGAACTCACCTGCCAGCTTTGCGACCACAATAATGATGCCAAGCTGCATCGCGAGTATCACGGCCGCATGGGTAAAGTCCTCGCCCAAAAGTGTCCTCCAGGCCGCATGTGGCGGAACGGCCACACTATTATACGTGAGCGAGGGGGGATTGCGTTGTGACAAGGAAGCACGGAAATGAACCGGGGCCAACAACGCGCTCTCGCCGTGGGCTCCACGCGCAGAGCCTCGCACGCCGCCGCCTTGAATCTGAGGGATTCCGCACGCTGGAGGAGAATGTGCGATTCCGCGCCGGCGAGCTGGATATCGTTGGCATCATCGATGGCGCGCTCACGGCCGTGGAGGTGCGGAGCCGCTCCACCTCCCACATCGGCAGCCCTGAGGAGTCGATTACACCGGCCAAGTCTGCCCGCCTTGCAACGCTCATTGAAATATACCGTCAAAGGCATGAGGGGGAGGACTTGCCGGAGGACACGCGGATTGATGTGGTTGCCGTTGTCTTTGATTGGCGGGGCAGGGTACTCCGCCTAACCTGGCACAAGAACGCCGTGCATGCCTCCTGACTGCGGAGTGAGGCGCCGCTCTGCTAGACTGTCAGTCATGCCCATCTATGAATTCAGGTGCGAGGGGTGTGGACGGGATACCAGCGTTTTCACCCGCTCCGTGTCCGCTCCCATTGGCGATCCGACATGCCACCACTGCGGCGGCACATCTCTGCGCAGAAAAGTGTCCCGCGTCTCCGTTGTGCGTTCACGGCAAGACCTGTACCGGGACTATGATCGGCTCTCGGCTTTTGATGACGCGCCGAGTGATGATGATTACGATGGGATGGACGACGGGTATTTCAATGATGGGTTTGACTAGCGGCGCCATGGTCGCGCGGCAGGGAGGGCGGTGACGCGATGCCGATATATGAGTTCACCTGCACCGAGTGCGGCAAGCGCTCCAGTTCCTTTTATAAGGTGATACCGGCTGAAATGCCCACAAACCAGGAATGTGCCCACTGCGGCTCCACCAAGACCGAGAAGGTGATCTCCCGCGCCGCCTATGTTCGCTCGACCGCCTCCCGCCATGAGGCGTCCGGCGATCCGGATGCTCCCGGTTATGACTATTGGCGCGACCCGTCAAACATCGGCCGTTGGGCGGAAAAGAGGATGGATGAGGCGGGCATTGAGATGCCGGACAGGGTCAAGGAGATGATCGGGCAGGCGCGCGAGGGTGAGGTCGACAAGATTCTGGACAAGCGCGGCCTGGACTGATCCAGTGACTATCGAGCCAAGCCTGACAGACATGAACACCATCGTGTCGCTTGCGAAGCGGCGCGGGTTCGTGTTTCCGGCCAGTGAGATATATGGCGGCATCGGGTCATCGTGGGATTATGGACCGCTGGGTGTTGAGCTCAAGCGAAACGTGCGGGATGCGTGGTGGCGTGCCATCGTCCAGGAACGGGATGATGTTGTTGGCCTGGACAGTGCAATCATCCAGAGCCCACTCGTGTGGGAGGCGAGCGGCCATGTGGCGGGCTTTTCCGATCCGCTCGTTGAGTGCCGCAGCTGCCACCGCCGCCAGCGCGCCGATCATATCGAGAGCGATACGTGTCCGGATTGCGGCGCGGTCGGGACATTCACGGAGCCGCGGCAATTCAACCTCATGTTCAAGACCTTTATGGGGCCGGTGGAGGATGATGCGGCTGTGGCGTACCTGCGGCCGGAAACGGCGCAGGGGATCTTCACGAATTTTGACAATGTCCGCACCGCAACCCGCAAGAAAATCCCCTTCGGCATCGCGCAGACCGGGAAATCGTTTCGGAATGAGATCACAACCGGTAATTTCATCTTCCGCACCCGTGAATTTGAGCAGATGGAGATGGAGTACTTTGTCAGGCCTGAGGACGGGTTCGCCTCTCTCGAGTACTGGCGGGGTGAGCGTATGCGCTGGTACACGGACCTCGGCATCAATCCGGAGCGGCTCAGATTCCGGCAGCATGAGCAGGACGAGCTTGCCCATTATGCGGCCGCCGTCTATGACATTGAGTATCTCTTTCCCATCGGGTGGTCGGAGCTGGAAGGCATCGCGTACCGTGGCGACTTTGATCTGACACAGCATCAAAACGGATCCGGCCGCAAGCTGGAATACTTTGATGATGAACGGCAAGAGCGGTTCATACCCCATGTCGTTGAGCCGGCAAGCGGTGTGGACAGATGCCTGCTCGCCTTTCTCGTGGATGCCTACACGAATGAGGAGGTGAATGGGGAATCACGCACCGTCCTCCGCCTGCACCGCGAGCTTGCACCCTATAAGGTTGCCGTTCTCCCGCTTTCCCGCAACGAAAAACTCCTGCCCAAGGCCCGTGAGGTTTTTGACATCGTGCGGCGCCGCTGGATGACTGAGTATGACGATTCGCAGTCCATCGGGCGCCGTTACCGCAGGCAGGACGAGATCGGCACGCCCTACTGCGTCACCATCGATTTCCAGACCGTTGAGGAGGATGACGCCGTCACCGTCCGTGACCGGGACACCATGGAGCAGGTCCGTGTGCCGATAGCGGAGCTTGGCGCTCTCCTTGCGGACAGGCTTGCGGGGTAGACAGATCCCAGCACGCAGCCGGGGGTGGCACAATGCGGGTTATCCACTTTGCGGACGCACACATCGGCGTTGAGAGGCACAGCCGCCCTGTGACGGCCGCCGAACTTGATTCCCTGCCCGAATCCTTCGCTCCCGGTGTCAACCGTTCCGTCTATGTCGGGATGAGGTCTCGCTTCATCGACTCCCTCCGCGCGTTCGATGAGCTTGTCGATTTCGCCATGTCGGAGCCTCGCGCCGATCTTGTCGTGTTTGCGGGGGATGCCTACCGGACGCAAGATCCGTCACCGACGCACCAACGAGAATTCGCGCGTCGAGTCAGCCGCCTCGCCGTTGCGGGCATTCCCGTCTTTCTCTTGACGGGGAATCATGACGTACCCAATACGGAGGGGATGGCGACGGCGCTCGATGTCTTTGACGCGCTCGCCGTTGAGAGGGTCACAGTTGCATCCCGACCGGGCGTTCATCACATCGACACCCCGTCCGGCCCCGTGCAGATACTTGCTGTCCCGTGGCTGCGACGGAGCTCGGTTGCGGCGCTTGCTGATGTGCACGGCAAGAGCCGCACAGAGGTTAATGAGTGGATGCAGGATTATCTGTCCACAGAGATCAACCGCATGGCCGGGGAGCTTGACCCGGCTGTGCCGTCCATCCTGACGTCACACGTGACAGTGACAACCGCCACTGTCGGAAATGAGCGGAGCATGATGATGGGTGACGATTATCTGCTGCTGCCGAGCGTATTCCAGGCTGCTCCCATCGATTACGCCGCGCTTGGTCACATTCACCGCCATCAACTCATTGCTGAGTCACCCCCGGTTGTCTATGCCGGCAGCCTCCATCGTGTTGATTTCTCTGAGGAAGATGACGCCAAGGGCTTTTGTGTTGTGGATATCAATCCCGATGCCTTGCCGGGCCGCCGCGCAACATGGTCGTTCCACCAGGTGTGGTCGCGTCCGTTCAAGACGATTCGCATTAGGCTCCGCGACGCTGATGGTGATGATGCCGCGGGCGTAATTGCCGCCCGCCTGCAGGATGAGGATGTGCGTGACGCTGTGGTCCGCGTGGAGATCCAGCGCCCGGCTGAAATCGCCGGTGAGATTGATAGGGTAGGGATCTCTAGGACGTTGATGCAGGCAGGCGCGCATGTTGTCTCAGGTGTGAGTGACGAATTGGACACGCCTGACCAGACGCGCAGCCGGCTTGATCGTGGAACGTCGATAGAATCACTGACCGCTGAGCAGGCCTTAACGATGTATCTGGAGAAAACGTCTGTCGCGCCGGAACGGCGGGCTGAACTGATTGCGGCTGCGCGTGAGATCATCGGCGGTGAGGCCGGGGAGCAACAGGACGCAGCGACCTAACTAGCGACCTAATTTAGGAACCTATCCGGCGCCCCGCAGCCACTCTGAGCCGCCGTCCCACACTTCACGTTTCCAGACGGGAGCCAGTGCTTTGACCTTCTCGACCGCCTCGCGGCATGCGTCAAAGGCGGCGCGGCGATGGGGCGATGCCACGGCGACAACAAGCGACGTTTCCCCAATTTCAAGCCGCCCTGTGCGGTGCCACAGGGCAATTGCGCTGATGTCAAAATCCTCAAGTGTCTCGCGACCGATACGCCGCAGAACCCTCTCGGCCATCTCCGGGTATGCCTCGTACTCGAGGAACAGCACCTGCCGCCCCAGGTTGTTGTCACGCACGATCCCCTCAAAGGTGAGCGTCGCCCCGTCAGTCGATTCCTTGAGACCATCGACAATTGCGGCGGCGTGCAGCGGATCAGGTGTCACACCGACCTGCACCGACTCCGCCTCTGAAATGGCCCCACCGCTCACCGGCGGAATGAACGCCACCTCATCCCCGGCGGAGATGGATGTTGACGGATCGACGTATTCCCTATTGACCGCAACCACGACGCCGTCACAGCGGCTCGCCAACTCAGGGAACTGTCGCTGCGCCTCGCCCAAGAGGCTCGAGACGGACGCGCCCTCTGCCAGCGTCACGCTGATTTCCGATGCGCCGGCCGCCTCTCGCAGCCCCGCAAACAACCGCACGTGGACTTCCATAAATCCATTATAAGTCGCGATTGTGATGCTTGACACAAAATCGCGTCGACAGATAGAATCGCGCCATGGGCAAGGGCACTCAACTTATCGGAGCGCTGACGGTTCTGATGGCCGTCGTGCTCATGTCAGGCTGCCAGCTGGCGTTGCCACAGAGCACGCTCAATCCGGCTGGTGACGTTGCACAGAGTCAACAAGACCTGTTCGTCTTCATCTTCTGGATCGCCGTCATCATCTTCATCGGCGTTCAGGGCTTCCTGACCATTGCCGTGCTCAAGTACCGCGCCAGGCGTGGGCGTGAAAGTGATATCCCACCCCAGACGCACGGCAACACGCCCCTTGAAATTGGCTGGACAATCGCCCCGTCCCTTATCGTTATCGCCATCACCATCCCCACCGTCGCAGGCATTGGCGCAACATATGACGCCCCCGCCGAGTACGATGACGATCCCTCAATGACCATTGAGGTTGTAGGACACCAGTGGTGGTGGGAATATCGCTACCTTGATGAGAATGGCGACCTTGATTTCATCACCGCCAACGAGCTCCACATACCAGTCGATACAGTCATCAATCTCAAGCTCTCCTCGGTTGATGTCATCCACAGCTTCTCGGTGCCACGGCTCGCCGGCGCTCGCGATGTGGTTCCCGGCCGCATCAACCGTATGTGGTTGAACGCGACCGAGACAGGTGTCTACGCGGGGCAGTGTAAGGAGTTCTGTGGAGACTCACATGCGCTGATGCGGACGGTGGCGTTCGCGCGTGAGCAGGCCGATTATGAGAGCTGGGCAGAGAATGAGCGCAAACCGGCTGTGACCATGACGGATGCGATGGAGCCGGGTTGGGTGGTATTCCAGCAGAACGCTTGCCGCGGCTGCCACACGATTGAGGGGGCGGACGAAAGCCAATATGACCTGGCAATCGGCACTACCGGCCCCAACCTCTCACACTTTGGTTCCCGCGTGACCATCGCGGCCAATACACTGCACAAGGGACCGGCGGACATGACAATGGGCGCATTCTTTGAGGATGTGCCAACTGATCCTGATGCCATGCTGCGCGATCCGGCGAATGAGAACCTCAAGAGGTGGCTCAACAATGCGCCTGACGTAAAGCCCGGCACTGAAATGCCGGACTTGGACCTGAGCGAGCAAGAATTGAATGATCTCGTCTTTTTCCTGGAAAGCCTGAAGTAACGGGCTGCAGGACGGAGGAATAAGCGACGATGGCTATGCTAAGTGGCGTACTCGAGAGGCCCACCGGGACAACCGGTCTCTGGAGCTGGTTTACGACGATCGATCACAAGCGGATCGGTACGCTGTACCTCGTCACGGCCTTCGCCTTCTTTATCCTTGGTGGCATTGAGGCGAGCCTCATGCGATTGCAGCTCGCCCTACCAGATTCGTCCCTGATCAGCGCGAATGTGTTCAGCCAGCTCTTTACGATGCATGCGCTGACCATGATCTTCCTTGCCATCATGCCCCTCAGCGTTGCGTTCTTTAACTGGATTGTCCCGCTGCAGATTGGGGCGCGGGATGTCGCCTTCCCCCGCCTGAACGCCCTCAGCTACTGGGTGTATCTCGGCGGCGCGATTATCCTCAACCTCGGTTGGTTCACCATGACAGCCCCGGCGGCCGGCTGGTTCGCGTACGCCAACCTCACCAACACGACGTTCTCGCCCACGAACGGCATGGACTTCTATGTGCTTGGCCTGCTGGTGCTGGGAACATCCTCCCTGCTTGGCTCCTTCAACTTCATCGTCACCATCATCAATCTGCGCGCCCCCGGCATGTCGCTCATGCGAATGCCGATATTCACCTGGATGGCGTTCATCACGTCATTCCTGTTGGCGCTGGCCATGCCGGTGATAACCATCGGTCTGGTGGAGCTGGGATTTGACCGCTTCTTCGATACCAACTTTTTCGTGTTTGAGCGCGGCGGTGATGTCCTCCTCTGGCAGCACCTGTTCTGGGTGTTTGGCCATCCCGAGGTCTACATCCTCATCCTGCCTGCAATGGGCATTGTGTCTGAGATCTTGCCGACGTTCTCCCGCAAGCCGCTCTTCGGATTCCCCGTCGTCGTCTTCTCCGGCTTGACCATCGCATTCCTCGGATGGTCGGTCTGGGCGCACCACATGTTCGCTGCCGGGCTGGGGCCGGTGCCGGATGCTGTCTTTGCAACGACAACCATGGCAATTGCGATCCCGACAGGCGTCAAGGTGTTCAATTGGTTAGCCACGCTCTGGGGCGGGAATATTCAGCTCAAAACGCCGATGTACTTTGCTATCGGATTTATCGCGCTCTTCACCATTGGCGGCCTGAGCGGCATGACGCACGCCGCCGCCCCGTCTGACCTTCAGCAGACGGACACGTACTACATCGTTGCTCACATTCATTACGTGCTCTTTGGCGGCGCCATCATGGCTATCCTCGGTGGGATTTTCTACTGGTTCCCCAAGATGACAGGCCGCATGATGAGCGAATATCAAGGCAAGTGGAGCTTCTGGCTCATCTTCATCGGCATGAACATGACATTCGGCCCGATGCACTATCTCGGCTTGGTTGGCATGCCGCGCCGAAACTTCACCTTCCCGGAGGGGATGGGCTGGGACGTCTGGAACTTGGTTGCATCCCTTAGCGTGCTATTCATGATTTTCGGTGTCGGCATGTTCGCATGGAACGCGCTCCGCAGCGCCCGCAAGGGTAAGGTGGCAGGCGCCGATCCATGGGACGCCCGCACACTTGAATGGGCGATACCGTCCCCGCCGCCGCACTACAACTTTGTTGAACTCCCCGTCGTTCATAGTCGTGATGCCCTTTGGGAGCAGAAATACCCGGAGGTTGAGCATGACGCGCCGCGTCCCGTCCCGGCGGGCGGCGCGGATGATGAGGACGAGCACCATGACATCCACATGCCGAGCCCCTCATATTTCCCGTTCATTTGCGCGCTCGGTATCTTCGCCCTCGGCCTGACACTCTTGCTCTATCAGGCATCTGAAGCCCTCGGTATTGGCGCCGGCGCGGTGGGACTCATCCTGTTGCTGTGGGGCTCATATGGCTGGATATTCGAGCCGACGGACTGATGACGAACTGACGAGAGACAGAGACGACGAAACGGTCATAGAGGATAGTAGACGTGGCACATGACGCGGCGCTAGGACAGGCTGAGGCCCATCACACGACGACGGGCCTTGACCATCGGAAGATCCTCATGTGGGTCTTCCTCGCATCAGACTGCCTCTTCTTTGGCGCCCTGATCTCCACGTATATGGTCTACCGGAGCAACGTGCCGGTTGGACCGGGGCCGGCGGACCTCTTTGACATTCCCTACACCTCCGTCAGCGCCTTCGTCCTCCTGATGAGCTCCCTGACAATGGTGCTCGCCCTGGCCGCTCTGCAGAGAGGCAACTCTCGGCAGGCGCGGTGGTGGCTGTTGGCGACGGCGCTCCAGGGCGCAGTCTTCCTCGGCGGTCAGTTCTATGAATTCAACCTCTTCGTTGATGAGGGCCTGACCATCACCACAAGCGTCTTTGGCACCAGTTTCTTTGTGCTGACCGGTTTCCACGGGACTCACGTGGCCATCGGCGTGTTCATGCTGCTCACGCTTGTGGGGGCGTCATATATGGGGCGTCTCAAGCCGAAGCATCATCTGACGGTAGAACTTGTGGGGCTGTACTGGCACTTCGTCGATATCGTCTGGATTGTCATCTTTACGGTGGTGTACCTCATCCCGTCATAGGGAGGATGAGGGCCAAAGCGAGGAACGCATCATGGCGGCAACAGAACAACAAGCGCACACGGAGGATCATCCGACTCCCCGCACCTACGTGCAGATCGCGATCATCCTGACGATCATCACGATCATCGAGGTGGCCATCGTCATTGTTGATGTGCCGGCTGTGATTCTGGTCACGTCACTCCTGGGGCTGTCCGCCGTGAAATTTGCCTTTGTTGTTGGATGGTTCATGCATCTCAAATTTGACGCGAAGTTGTACCAAGCCCTTTTCCTTGGCGGGCTATTCCTAGCCATAGCAGTTCTCCTGGCGCTGGTCGCGCTCTTTGAGAACTTCACGCTTCCATGAGAGACGGCACACAAGACTGAGTGAAGGACACAGACAAAGGCAAAGCAGGCATGGCTCACCACGACGACCATACACAAACGAACAACGTGATGGACCGGCTCATTGTGCCGATTCTCTTGCCGGTAGGCGCGCTTGTCGTCACCGTCGCGCTGATAATTGGCATTGGCCAACTCCTGTACGCCGTAATTCCGCACGACTATGTGACGCTGGCCGGTGAGAAGGTCTACTATTCCGTGCCCGCCGCGCTTGGCCTCGCGCTCGCTTTCCTTATTCTGTTCACGATTCTCTCGTGGCTCTCGCCGGACGACGATAGCGGCGATTCCCACCAGTAGCACGCTGCCGCCGGAGACGCGGCGTGCTCGTGTGTTGATTCCATTGATAGGCCCCCGCATGCCCATACCGGAAATGGGCGCCGACGCGTAGAGTTGTGGTATGAATGATGCCGCCGATTACATCCTCGCCTGGTCATGGGAACCGCTCACGCTGTTCTTTGTCGCCCTGCTCGGGCTTGCCTATGTGCGAGGACTGCGCAGACTGAAGCCACTCAAGGTTCGTGTCGTCACCGGGTGGCGCGCCGCGTCCTTTGCCGGTGGACTGCTGATCTTGCTTCTTGCTCTTATATCACCGATAGACACCTTGGGCGCTCGGCTCTTCGCATTTCACATGACGCAGCACATGCTCATTACGCACGTTGCCGTCCCCCTCATCCTGCTCGGCGCGCCGGTGCTGCCGATAGCGCGCGGAATGGGGTATGGCATCCGGCGCCTCACCGTCGTCAAGTTTGGGCGCTCTCAGTTCGCACGCCACATCTTTCATATCCTCATCCACCCACTCTTCAGCCTGGCCGCGTTTGTGGGGACCATTTGGGCGTGGCACGTGCCGGCGGCCTACACCTCCGCTGTCACGAATGATGTGTGGCACATCGCCCAGCACACCAGCTTCATCATCGCCGCCACGATATTTTGGTGGTCAATCATTGACCCCACCCCCATACAGGGCAGGGTTCCGTACCTCGGCAGGCTTGTCGTCGTTGTCATGGCGCTGTCGCTGACGTTCCCGCTCGCCGCGATGCTGACATTTGCGGCAGTCCCCTGGTATGAGCCATACATCGGACAAGAACAACTATGGGGCCTTGATCCGAAGACGGATCAGCAGATTGGCGGCCTCATTATGTGGGTTGGCGGCATCGCGCCCTATTTCCTGGCGATTGCCGGGCTCTTTATTGTTGCCGTACGCCGTGATGAAGAGGATACACTGAAGTCTCGCGCGAGATTGCAGGGCAGGATGGCAGAGCACGCGCCACAGGAATCAGTGACCACTCCATGAATAACACATCGAGCCAGGACGTCCGGTACGGCAAGACACTGCTGTCGCTTGCGCTCGCGGCGGCAATTGCAACCGTCTTCCTCATCAGTTTGGGGAGTTTTGTGCGCGTCACGGGTTCCGGCCTCGCCTGCCCGGACTGGCCCCTCTGCCATGGCAGCATCATTCCGCCATTTGAGTACCACGTCCTCATCGAGTACTCCCACAGACTCACCGCTGCGATTGTCGGGCTGATTGTGGCGGCAATGTTCGTTGTGGTGTTTCTCGCTCGGCGTGCCGATGAATACCCGACACGGCGGGCGTTTCTACCTGCCGCCGCGACCCTCGTGGTCATGCTCACGCAGGCAGGACTGGGCGGGGTTGCTGTCCTCACAGAACTCCCCCCGCCTGTTGTGACCCTCCATCTCTTTCTTGCGGAGGCGATCCTCGCGCTGCTCATCGTGACGATGATGGCGGCCGTGCCCCAAGCAAGACCGTCACCGGACGGAGGAGGCCTGACATTGGGTGATGCCCGCCGGCTCTCCGTGTGGGCCACCATCGCCGCCGTGTCGATTCTGGTGATGATTCTGTCCGGCTCCTACGTTGTGGCCGAGGAGGCGACACTTTCCTGCGGCAGCGGATTCTCCGCCTGGCCTCTCTGTGACGGCGACATCATGCCGAGTGGATTTGATCCAAATATCCATATGGGACACCGGTACATGGTTCTTCTTGGAACCCTGACCACCGGCTATGCGGCATTCCTCTCGTGGCGGCAAAAGGGGCGCAACCGAATGATCAGCCGAGTGGGGCAGGCGACGCTGCACCTGCTTGCCGTGCAGATCATCATTGGCGCGCTGGTTCCGTGGACGGAGTTTCACCATGCGACGCGTGTGGCGCACATCACACTCGCCTCGTTGACGTGGGCCGCCGCAGTCCTGCTCGTCATCCTTGCTGTTCGAGCACGCCGTGAGGCCACTGAGGGCGAGACGGCGCGCGGCCCGGAGCCGCAGATACCGACCGCGCCCGCCGGTGGATCAGGCATCGCGCCACCCGCCACCCTCAAAGGGACAGCATCAGATTTCTTCTGGTTGACCAAGCCTCGCGTCATGGTTCTCCTGCTCCTGACAGCGCTGGGCGGCATGGTGCTCGCCGCGCAGGGCCTCCCATCGATGATCGTCGCGGTGGCCGTCCTCCTCGGCGGCGCGTTGGCGTCAGGTGGAGCCGGCGCAATCAATCACGGCCTTGAGGGTCGGATCGATTCCGCAATGCTGCGGACGCGGCACCGGCCGGTCGCCAGCGGGCGAGTCAGCCCACGGACAGCAATCACATACGGCATCGTTCTCAACGTGCTCGCATTTGCCGTGCTAACGGGTGGGGCGAACGTGCTCGCCGCATCAATCACGCTGGCCGGGTCACTGTTCTACGTCTTCGTGTACACCATGTGGCTGAAACAGACGACGGTCCAAAATATCGTCATTGGCGGCGCGGCGGGCGCGGTGCCGCCGCTTGTCGGGTGGGCGGGCGTGACGGGTGAGCTGGGCTTGCCCGCGTTCTACCTGTTCCTGATCATCTTCTTCTGGACGCCACCCCATTTCTGGGCGCTCGCGTTGATGATCAAGGACGATTATGAGCGCGCCAGCGTGCCGATGATGCCGGTTGTCCTCGGTGAGGAAAGCACGCGAACCAGCATCTTCCTGTATACGATCCTGCTGAACATCCTCGCCGTGCTGCTGTATATTTCTACACCGCAGCTGACTGCGGTGTATGTGGCGGGCGCAGTGGCGCTTGGGGGACTCTTTACGTATTACGCGTACCGCCTGCTGCAGGAGAAGGACCGCGCGGCAGCCCTGAGGCTCTACAAGTTCTCGCTGTTGTACCTGTCGCTGCTATTCTTGGTCATCATGATCGATCAGGTGATGGTGTAGCGGGACGGTCATTCCCGGTCCGTGTCGTTCTCACTGCTCGTTGACTCTTTCAGCGCGTCGATCTGGGATGTAATATCGGCCTGCCGGCGCGCCAGGAAATACAGGTACGCAAAGAAGGCGACCCATACGATTGCGTATGCCGCAAAGACAAAGACCGGACTGAAATCCCCGAAGTCGTTCTCCACTGTCGCTTTGCCCCCCTAAGAACTCTCATGCGCGGCGCGCAGCTCGTCCAGTTCACGCTGTGATGTCTCCACAGTGACGCGGAAAGACATCAGGTACGCGTACAGAAGCGTGAACGCCAACATTCCGAATAAGAACGGCAACAAGATTGATTCCTCCGGCCTGTCTGTGGAGGACTGCAGCGTCGGCACAGGATGGAGGACGTTGGTCCAGAGCCAGATGGAGAAATAGGAGAGCGGCACACTGATGACCCCCAAGATGCCGATAACGGCCGCAGAACGGGATGTGCCTGGGCCGCGGTCACTGAGCGAGCGGAACATCAGGTACGCCACATAGACCAGCCACATGACGAGCGATGTCACCAGGCGCGCGTCCGACCAATCCCACCACGCCCCCCATACCGGCCGGCCCCATATTGAACCGGTCACCAACATGAGCGTGGTGAAGAGAACGCCCAACTCGGCTGACGCGAGGGCGATACGGTCCCACCGCTCCGTCCGTTTCAGCACGTACATGACGCTGGCAAAGGCGACGACACCGAATGCGATGTAGCCGACCAACGCTGTCGGCACGTGAATATAGAAGATCTTCTGATGGATGCCCTGGACGCGCTCAATCGGCGATTCGACCAACGCAAGGTACAGAGCGACAAGCATAACCGCGAAAGCGGCAATGCCAAGAGCATCTGTGATTGTGAATCGTCGACCGGTGAAACTCACTTTTCAACCGTAACATAGAAGAGGAACGAGGACACGCTCAAGAAGATGAGGTCATATGCTGCCAGGATGGCCAGCCACGGCTGCATCTCGTCCCATCCCCTGCCGTCGATAGCGAGGCCGGTGGCGCGCACCGCGCCAATGATGACTGGCGCTAGCAGCGGCAAGAGCATGATGGGCAGCAGCGCCTCTTTGGATCGCGCCCGTGTCGCGATGGCGGACAGAATTGTTCCTACGCTCGCAATGCCGATGTTTCCCAAGAGCAGCGTCAGGAGCAGGGCAGGCTCGAACAGTTGGAGGTTGAACAGGGCGGACGATAACGGCACAATCACCGCCTCCAACACGATGAGCAGGATGACGTTGGCCGTTACCTTGGCCAAGTAGAGCGCCCCCGGGTCGATTGGGCTCGCAAGCAGGCCGTCCAGTGAGCCGCGCTCAACCTCCCGTGAAAAGGAGCGCCCCAATGCGAGCAGGCTGGCAAAGATGATGGCCACCCATAAGACGCCGGGCGCAACAAGGCTCAGCGTGCCGCCCCGCAGATCAAACGAGAATTGAAAGGCGATGAGCGCAGCCGCTGCAAAGACTGCCATGGGGACGGCCGTCTCTCGAGAACGAATCTCAACGGCAATCTCCTTGTGAACAAGCACCCGGAACTGAGACAACCAGGATGGTGGCCGGTTTGGGGTGAGAGTTCTGTGTGGAGGGGACTGCATGTTATCGGCCCTCTCCCACCCTATGGCCAAGATGGGCCGCCACCAGGGCGCGCCGCTGCGCCTCATCTATGACCGCGTCAGTGACAGTGGCGGAGTCATGGATGATCGTCCCATTTCGCAGCACAAGATCGCGCGTTGTCAGCGCAACTCCCAGCTCAATGTTGTGCGTTGCCAGAATGACGGTCACCCCTGCGCCTTGCCGCGTGATGTGAGCGGCGAGCATATCCCGGGATGTGGCATCGAGGCCGGTTTCCGGCTCGTCAAGCAGGAGCATGGCTGGATCATGAATCAGCGCACGAATCAGTGACACGCGCTGAGTCATTCCACGCGAAAGCGTTCGCACCGGGTCGGCGCGCCGGCCGGTCAGGCCAAATTCGGCGATCAACGCATCCGCTCGCGCCGGTGCGTCCGGAACGCCGTAGAGCCTGCCAAAGAGGGTGAGATTCTCGCGCGCGGACAGCTCCTCATAGAGATGGCTCTGATGGTCGAGCGTGCCGATCTGCGCCCGCGCAAGGGCGCCCGCGCGCCCCCACGGCTGCCCGCCAAAGACTCGGATATCTCCGCCGCTTGGCCGCAAGAGACCGGACATGAGCTGCAGGAGCGTCGACTTTCCGGCCCCATTGTCACCAAAGAGAGCGACGCGCTCCCCAACGCCAATCATCACGTCCATGTTGCGGATGGCCGGACGTTGTCCATAGGACTTTTCGAGGCCGGACGTATGGACGGCAGCACGCGGGAGAGCGGGGGCGGAGGTCATTGATTGCGCTCCCTGTCGAGCATGCGCCGCAGGTGGTCGCGGTGCTGAGCGGAGGCCCGCTCATATTCCTCCTCGCTGAGATTGCCAGCGTCGCGCTCATCCTCCAGGCGCGCAAGCTCGGAAATGGCCGCATCCATGTCAGCCTGCCCGGGTTCTTCGTTGTCCGTCTCAGATAAGGCCTGCCTCCTCCGATTCCTGAGGCGGCTCCACCAGAGAGCAAAGCCGGCTACGATGATGAGCGCAGCGGCCACCACCCCAAGCGCGGCGTTCTGAAGCGTCCGTTCAAGACTGCGGCTCCGTGAGCCGGCGCTTGGCGGCAAGTCCGCAATGACACCGGTGACAGTTTCTCCGGCGAGGACTGGTCGCATCTCAAAGCGAGCATAGTCGACGCCGGACACCTCTGAGTCACCCATGAGCAGCCACTCGGAGCCGGGCCGGAAAGAGAGATCTTTGGGAATCAACAGCCGCGCCAGCTCTGTCGGATAGCGATAGGTCTTGCTCCAAGCGAACACATCCGTTGTGTAGAGCACGCCATAGGTCACGATCTGCTCAAAGTCGCCTGGCATAACCGGCACAATGGAATAGACCTCGCGGCTGTCCGGGGCCAACACGAGGCTGCCCGGGCTGTGGACAGACTCAAGGTCAAAGGCCATGGCCGGCAAGGGCAGCTGAAGAGTGAGGCGTGTGTTGAACGGATCATTGCCGACGAATGCGTGATCGCTGGTATTCTCAAACGTCGTCACTTGAAGAACACGCAGGACACCTGAATCATCATCCGGAGGTGTAATGGCGGAGCTATCGCCGATGATGCGGATTACAGATGGGTCGGGTGTCATCTCGAAGACCGTGAGTTCAAGGGGGCCGTCACGCTCAATGCTTGACATGTAGACGTCACTGAAAAAGCGGATGCCGTTGTAGTCTGCGGATATGGTGTACGTCACCGCTCTGTCCGCGATGACGTCACCAAACACGGCCACCCCGTCCGCCTCCGTTTCAGCCTCGAGTCGTTGCAGTTCAGTGTCCTCGTCCTCAAGAGCGAACACCTGCAGCGTGACAATCAGCCCCTCCGGCACCGTTACGCCCTCTGTGCCGTTTCTGACGACGGCCTCAAGCGCCACGAGGCTTTCACCATCAGTCGAGGTTGGCGCACCCTCCTGCGCCAGGGCGGAATGGGTGTGCGGCACGGCAAGCGACATGGCCAGAACAAATCCGAGCAGCGCGACCGAGGCAAGGGATTTCATGGCTCGTCCTCCTGCTCCGGCTGTTGCGGCTGTCGGCGCAGCCTGACTGCCCGTTCAATTTCCTCGTCGAGAACGTGCTCGCGGCCGTCAATCTCGCGGATGAGGGACGCGGCGCGGCGTACCAGAGGCACACGCATGGCGCGGTGTTCAGCGGGTAAGATGTTGCCGCGTTCCAGGTCATCATCCAGGTCCATGATTGCAGTGAGGACCTCATTGCGCGCCTCCCGCAACAGTCCGAGGTCGGAGAGGGCATTCTCCCGGCCGGTCGCGTTATCGGCGTTGCGCGTTCGAATCAGCGGGAGCGCGATTCCCATGACGGTCACGATGACGGCCACCAGTGTCAATGCAATTGGTACGAGGTCCACCCGCGCCTCAATTCCTGTGGTCCGTCATGCGTCCGATTTCCCGCGTGACGATGTCGTCATCCTCTGCCAGTGAGGGGGTGGCGGGGCGAGGAGGCGGGGCCTCAGTGCGCCGACGTCGGCCGCCGCGCAGGCCAATGACAATGATGGCGATTCCGAATACGGCGATGATGGGCGGGGCCAGCCACACCCCCCATCCGATTCCCTCAGGGCGCGGCTCCCTCAAGACGGCAGGACCATAGCGGTCCACAAAGAAGTCAAGGATCTCATCCTCGCTCGCGCCATCGTCAACAAGCTGCTGAACGCGAGCGCGCATTTGGCGGGCTATTGTGGCGTTGGATTCTGTGATTGGCTGTCCATCACATACGGGGCACTGAAGCTTGTGTGCAATGGCTCGCGCCTGCGGCGAGAGTGCCAGCATTTCAAGTTCCTGCCGTGAGAACTCATCCGCATCCGTTGTTTGTGCAAGCGCCGGTGTCATGCTCGAGACGGTGATCCACAGTGCCAATAGCAGCGCGAGGGTGGCCGCTGCGCGCGGCAATGTTCTCTGATAAAGCAATTGCGCCATGGGGAGAATCTCGTGCCGCCTTTTCTGCTCAGGACTGACGCGGCGCGGCGGCGCCGGCTGAGCCGATTGGCTCCCACACAGGTCTCAGCGCAGGCGCCCGCCCCGGCCACAGGGTGATGAGCAAGGCCACAAAGATCAGTGAGCTGCCCGCCCACACGAGGGTCATCAACGGGTTTATGAAGATCGCGAACGTGGCGGACTCATCATCGAAGCCCGCCTGAAACACGTATAGGTCATGCTGCCATGTGGATCGCACGGCGACGCGATTCGTCGGCTGTGTCTCGAAATTGCGATAGACCTGTGTTTCCGGAAAGAGCTGCCCCACAGTCGCCCCATCCTGCTGTATGAGCAGTTGCGAGGCAAAGACCTGCCGGTTCGTCTCCTGGATCGATGCCGTTCCGGCGTAGGTGATGGTGTAGTCGTCGATCACGACTGACTCCCCGCGTTGGAGATTGACCTCCGTTGCGGACTGGAATGCGGTGGAACTGATGAGGCCGATGCCGAGAACGATGACGGCAACATGAATGAGATAGCCGCCATAGCGACGGCGGTCTCGCGAAACGAGCCCGGTTACCGCCGCCGGAATGGATTCCCGCGTGCTTGTGCGCCTCAGGCGAATGCCACGCGCATATTCCTGCGCGATGGTTGTCAGCACAAAGGCGCATGCCCCGAATGCCAGCGGGGAGATGACGTCTCGCAGGAGCGGAATCAGCACGACCGCGGTCCCCACGCCAACCGCCAACGGTATCCGGAGGTTGCGCCAGAGCGATTGCCCGGTCGATTTTCGCCAGGCGAGCAGTGGGCCCACACCCATCAGCAAGACCAACGCAAGGAGGAGCGGCCCGTTGACCTTGAGATAGAAGGGGGCGCCTACGGTCAGGCGCTGGTTGCCGAACGCCTCGGACACCATGGGATAGACCGTTCCCCAGAAGGTGGCAAAAGCGATGCTGAACAGCAGGAGATTGTTGAACAGGAAACCGGACTCTCGCGAGAGCACGGCCTCAAATCCCTCCTCGTCTCGAATGCGGGGCAGCCGCCAGAGCAGCAGGATAAGCGCTAGCGCCATCGTCGCCGCAAAGTACCCGAGAAAGAGTCCGCCAACATCTGACTCCGCAAAGTTGTGGACGGAGCTCAGTATGCCGCTGCGGACGATGAAGGTTCCGAAAATTGCCAGCAGATACGTCGTCAAGACGAGGCTCAATGTCCACACCTTGAGCTTTCCTCTGCGCTCGACAACCATGACGGAATGGAGGAATGCGGTGCCGGTGAGCCACGGGAGCAGCGCGACGTTTTCCACCGGGTCCCACCCCCAGTAACCGCCCCATCCCAAGACGTGATATGCCCACCAGCCGCCCAGGATGAGCCCGGCGGTCTGAATGGTCCACGCGGTCAGGGCAGGGACGCGCATCGCGCGTGTCCACTCAACGCCTACGCGCCCTGTTGCGAGCGCGGCAACAGCGATGGCAAATGGGAGTGTCCAACTCATATACCCGGCCAGGAGCATGGGAGGGTGCACCAACATCCCCGGATCCTGAAGAAGGGGGTTGAGCCCGACGCCATCCGGCATGACGGCGGGGAGGCGGGACATGGGGCTGGCGAAGAACACGAGCACGATGAGAAAGAAAGAGAGGTTCGCCAGGATCACGGCGTTTGCGTACCCCATCAGCGCGGGGTAGCGCCGCCCCAGTACGAAGACCATCACACTGCCGAAGATGGCCAACAGCGTCGACCAATACAGCAGTGACCCCTCTTGCCCTGCGTAGAAGGCGGACAGGGTGTAGTACCAGGGCATCGCCGTGCTTGAATGGAGCGTCACGTAGCGCAGGCCAAAATCCTGCGTAATGAAGGAGTAGACGAGTATCGACGCCGTGATGGTGAGCAGAAACGCAACGACATAGGTGGCGTTGCGTCCGCTGACTGACAACGGCGTGATGGAGAGGCGGGCCCCCACGGTGGATGCGGCGGCGCCATACAAGGCGGCGCCAAGCGCGAGTATCAGAGCAATGTAGCCGGCGTCAGAAAGCTGCATGATGGCGTTGATCGCCTAGCCGTAATCCGGTTCGTAGTTGGGTGCCGTGGCTCCGGCGGGCAGGGGCTCCATCGTGTCCGGGTGGCGGGTCAGCAGGAGATCAGCATTGAATGTACCGCCCGGCGTGTAATAGCCCTCAACAAAGACGACGGCATTGTCACCGAAGATATCCGGCGGGGCGCCCCGGTAGCTTACAGGAATCGTGGACTCCTCGCCGTGAACCTCAAACTCGAAAAGGAGACCGTCTCCGCGCATAATAGAACCTGCCGTGACTGTTCCGCCAACACGGAGCCGTCGATCATCAGTAATGTCTTGGGACGCCGCCAGCTCGTCTACGTTCATGTACGCTGCGGTGGCGGCATCAAGCGAGAGGAAGATGAGATACGCGACGACAAGCCCGATGACGCCGGCGCCCATGAGCAGGCGGATATTGAAACGCCCGCGTCGGGAGCGTTCATGCTCACTGAAGATGGAGTCGAATTCTGTCAAGGGAACCTCTTGCCGGCCATGCGCTCTGAAAGCGAATCACTCAGTGTCTCGCAGAACAATCGTATTGAGACAGGAAGGCTCCGTCAACGATGATGGCAGGAGGCCCAGAGGGGCGGCGGGGGGATTTGGTGGATTCTTGGGGTGAGACTGTCGCGCATATTTGCCCAATAGGGCTATACTGTGGTTTAGTAATGTCGCACACTAGATTCCAACCCTTCCGACATCGTGATGCTACATAGATGATAGGGGAAATATGCTGCGTATTCGCCTGACCCGAAAGGGCTTCAGAAAGCAACCGCACTATCGTGTCGTGGTGGCCGATCAACGGGCCCCACGGGACGGAGCGTTCGTCGAGATCCTGGGGCACTATGACCCGCGCACCGGCCCCGACTCCCTTCACATTGACCACGCTAAAGCGCAGGAGTGGCTGAGCAAAGGCGCTCAGCCAAGTGAAGCCGTCACCAAGCTCTTTCGTCGGCAGGGGATAATCGCGTCGGCATGAAGTATGCGCCATTCAATGGCAGTTGGGACGTGATCGTGAAGGAGCTCGTTGAATTCATCGCCATGAGCATTGTCGAAAACAAGGACGCCGTTCGCGTCAGCGAAAGCGTCGAGGAAGACGGCAGAGTGCTGATTAGGCTTGAAGTTGCTGAGGGTGACAAAGGCAAGGTCATTGGCCGTGGAGGCCGCGTTGCCGAGGCCATTCGGACAGTGCTGAGAATCGCGGCGATCAGGCGGGGTGTGAAGGCCAGTTTAGAGATCGTCTAGAGCCGCCAAGCCCGTGGATTCCCCCTCAACACCGGATCGCTACATCGCCGTCGGACGCATCTCCGGCCCCTTTGGCATTAAGGGCGAACTGAAGGTTGATGTTCTGACCGACTTTCCACAGCGCTTTGAGCCGGGCAGCATGCTCTTCCTCACGGACAAGCCCGTCACTGTCCAAAGCGCTCGGGTTAGTGGGCGTAATCGCCTTATCGTTCAGCTTGAGCAGGTGCGCTCGCGTACGGAAGCGGAGACCATCCCACGCGGCGCAACCCTGGATGTCCGTGAAGAGGATGTCATCCCGCTGCCGGATGGCGCCTACTATCGCTTTCAACTCCTCGGCCTGCCCGCCGTTTCAGACGATAGTCGGGAGCCCATCGGCACCGTCGCCGACATACTCGAGACTGGCGTGAACGACGTTCTGGTGGTGCGGGCTGATGGGCAGCCTGAGGCGCTCATCCCGAATACAAGCGAGGTAGTGACCGTTGATCTTGAGGCGGGCCTCATCCTCGTGAAGCCGATTGAGGGCTTGCTGCCCTCCCCGCCAGCAGACACTGTGCAGGAGCAAGACCAACAACCGGCGCAGAAACGCCGACGGCGCCGACGCCGGCGCTAGTTCACGCTCACCTCCAAACTGCGCGGGCGGCGGCGCGGCCGGCCTGTCTTGACAGCATCCATTTGCCCATGCCGTAAAATATAGATATGTCAGGTCATTCTCATTGGTCAACGATCCAGCGGCAGAAGGGCGCGAATGATGCCAAACGCGCCAAGCTGTTCACAAAACTCTCTCGTGAGATTTCCACGGCGGCGCGGGACGGCGGCGTCAACCCTGAGTTCAATCCGCGCCTGCGCCTCGCCGTGCAGCGTGCAAAGGACTCGGGAATGCCGAACGACAACATTGACAGGACCCTCAAGAAGATTGCCGGCGGGGACAACGGAGATTCGCTCGAGGAGATCTGGTATGAGGGCTATGGAGCCGGCGGAGCGGCGGTGCTCGTCCATACCCTGACGGACAATCGCAACCGCACCTCGAATGAAGTACGGTCAACATTCGGACGGCAAGGTGGCAACATCGGTGAGGTTGGCAGCGTCAACTGGATCTTTGACAATACCGGCACAATCGTCGTTGAGGGCTCCGCCGACGAGCTCGAGGAGATTGCGCTGACGGCCATCGACGCCGGCGCAGACGATGTGGGCGACCCCGATGCGGGTCAGCTGGAGGTGTACACATCCCCCGGACAGCTGGAGACTGTGCGCGCCGCGTTGGTACAGCAGGGAGCACAGGTCGTTCTGGCGGAGATGACCATGCGCCCCAAGACGCAGGTGGAATTGGAGGTCTCTGCGGCCAAGCAGAATCTGCGCCTCCTGGAACGCCTGGATGAGCTTGACGATGTTCAGCAGGTGTACACCAACGCCAATTTCCCGGCAGAAGTCCTCGAAAACGCCGCAGCCGGCTAGCGCGCCTGATCTGGCAGCCCACGATGGCGCGCGTCCTTGGTATCGACCCCGGAACACTCATTGCGGGCTATGGCGCGCTGGATGTTCGCGATGATGGCAGCCCGCACGAGTTCGTTGAGTGTGGTGTGATCCGCCTCAAACGCGCAGACCCTCTTGAGCTGAGGCTCCTGCGACTGCGTGAAAGCTTGCTCGAGATTGTAGAGCGCGTCCGCCCGGACGCCGTCGCCGTTGAGAGCCCGTTTGTGGGCCGGAACGTGAAAGCGGCGTTCTCCATCGGAGAGGCGCGTGGTGTCGCGCTCGTTGTTGCCGCGGAGCGCAGTATCCCTGTCCGGCAGTATGCCCCCGCAGCAATCAAGAGCAGCGTCGCCGGTCATGGACGTGCAACCAAGCAGGACGTTGAGAGGCTGCTGCGGCTTCAGGTTGCCATGCCGGAGGGCAACGTGCCCGCCGATGCCACGGATGCGCTCGCCGTCGCGATGTGTGATGCGATCCATTCCTCATCTGCCCTGTCGCGCGCAACGACTCTGGTACGCTAACCTGAGAAAAGACTGTTGCGTACATGAAGAGGGTAGGGGGACACTGATGGACTTTCGATTGTCATCAGAGGCTGAGCAATTCCGTGGCGAACTCCGCTCATTCCTTAAAGATAACTGGGACGCGAAGGGCTTTGACGCGTATTCCATCAACGTCCGCTCCTATGACTTCGCCAACGCCGAGTCACGGCAGCATGAACATGAATTCATCATGAAACTCGTGGATAAGGGCTGGTACACCATGCACTGGCCGGCGGAATACGGCGGGCAGGACGCTCCGTTCGAGAAGCAGTTTGTGTACATGGAGGAGCTGGGGTACGCCGGCGCGCCCGAAGGCTCTCCGTCCGCCAATATCACCGGCGTCCTGATGATTCACGGCACGGATTGGCTGAAAGAACAATTCCTGCCACGCATGGCGCGGGCGGAGATTGATTGGGCACAGGGATACAGTGAACCGAATGCCGGGACAGACCTTGCCAGCTTGCAGACGCGCGGGGTGGAGGATGGCGACGATATCGTCGTGACCGGCCAGAAGATCTGGTCATCCGGCTCCCACTTCTCCAACTGGTATCACATCCTTGTTCGCACCGACCCGAGCGCGCCCAAGCACCGCGGAATTACCTACCTCGCCATGCAGCTCACAGATGATGATGGAAAAATGATGCCCGGCATCACGCTGCGTCCGCTGATCGACTTCTTTGGCACGCGACGCTGGAATGAGGTGTTCATGGATGAGGTTCGCGTGCCGAAACGCTACATGATTGGTGAGATGAATCGCGGATGGTATGCGGCAATGACCACGCTGAATTTTGAGCGCACGGGCATCGACAACGCCTCACGGCAGATCGGCGTCTATGACAGGTTTATCGCCATGGCGCGAGATCTGAAATTCAACGGGGAGCCGATTCTGGCCAATCCGGTCACACGGCACCAACTTGCAGATCTGCGCGTGACGTTGGAGATTGACCGCATGTTGGCGTATCGCGTGGCGGCAATGCAGGCGGCCGGAGAGGTTCCGCAGGCTGAGGGCGCCATGTCCGGTTGGCGCATCCTGCACACATCCAAGTACTGGATCTGGCCCACCTTCGCTCGCGCTCTCGGCCCCTACGTGGCTCTGCTCAAGGGAGAGGGCCGCGCGCCCGGCAACGGTGTGTATGGGACGAACTACATGCTGTCACAGAACGAATCGGGCGGTGGCGGCGGCATTGCTCTTGGCGCCAACATCATCGCTTGGCGTGGGCTTGGCCTGCCGCGCTGAGCAGGCGTGCAGCAGGCGCTAAACGTGCCGCAGCTCAGGAAAGTACTTCTCGAAGTAGCCGCGGTCTCTGGTCAGGAATGAGTCCGCGTGAATGAGCGCATGGGCGCCGATCAGGAAATCTGTAAGCATGCGATTCCGAGGACCGCCCCTCCGCCGATAGAGCTCCCAGCGGGCGCCCGCCTCAAAGGCAACGTCTGTATCGATTCCGGAGGGTGTGGCGCCGAGTGCCCTGAGCGTGTCATCCAGCTGGGCCCTGCTCCGAAAGAGAGGCACAAGCTCGGAATAGACAATGTCGCATACCAGGATGGCCCCGGCGTCATAAGCCTCGCGCAGCCACTGCCGGGCCTGTTCATTGTGCTCAGAGTCCGAGAGGAAGAGATCGATAAGGACGTTGGTGTCAACGGCTGTTATCACCGCCCACGAATCTCCTCAATGTATTGATCAACGTCAAGG
This sequence comes from Dehalococcoidia bacterium, assembly GCA_965214725.1. GTDB lineage: Bacteria > Chloroflexota > Dehalococcoidia > UBA6926 > UBA6926 > VXMO01. The sequence goes on from OZ243973.1 coordinate 1,851,826, forward strand.
TCCAAGCCGTCCAGAGCCCCGGCGATGCGATCAACGGGGTGGCCATACGCGGCGCTCTTCTGGATCAGCAGACCGTACTCAGTGGCGGTAGCCTGAACCTCCACGCCCTGGTACAGCCCCAGTTGATCACGGATCATCTTCGGAATGGTAACCTGACCACGTTCACCTATACGCATGGTTCCTCCGGTACGCTACTCCTTGCAGCAGTATGATTTCCATATGCATATTATCATACCATTCTCACCCGAACAACCCAGCCCATTCTCTGGTACCCTGTGAACGATGATCTCCAACATTCAGGGCATTCTTGAGGCGCGTGGCGACGGCTGGGTTGACGTTGCTATTGGCGGCGTCAGCATCCGTGTTCAGGCGCCTGTGTCTGCCGTGGGCGCTCTCGGGCCCGTAGGCGCTCCTGTCCGGCTGTTCACACACCTCATGATACGAGACGAGAGCATTATCCTGTACGGTTTCCGCAGCGCAGAAGAGAAGGCTGCTTTCACGGCCTTGCTGGGTGTCTCCGGCATTGGACCGCGCCTCGGCCTGGTCATCCTGTCTGTTCTGTCCCCCGCGGACCTGGTTGAGGCAATAGAGCAGGGCGACGCCGCCGCCCTGTCACGCGCGCCGGGTGTTGGCAAGCGGAGCGCATCCCGCGTCATTGTTGAACTCAAAGGCAAACTGGATGAGCTGGACATTGCCGGACTCACTGCCGGCACAGCGGGAACTCCCACCGTGCTGGATGCCGAACTGACGGCCGTGCTGCAATCATTAGGCTATACGGCGCAGGAGATTCGCCTTGCGGTATCCGCCGTCATGAATGCAGATACAGAGCCGCCACCGCTTGATGAGCGGGTCCGGCTTGCTCTGGCGACACTCAGTGGAGGGATGTGAGCGCATGCTGGAGAGCTTCTTCGTCATCATGGCCCTGATCAGCTTGCTGTGCTCATGGATCCTCTACACGGGAGGGCGATACGGCTCTGCAACGTCAAACCCATGGTGGGCTGCCATTGGCCTCATGGCCGTCCTTCTCAACCTGCACGTCATCGGGCTGCTCTTGCCCGGTTTCCCCGCCCTCGCGTGGGCTATGATCGCCATCGCCATCGGAGCAAGCCTCCTTGCTGCGCTGCGTGAGATTTCCTTCTGGAACGCAGGTCTACTCAAGCGCCCCGGAAACCGGGAACTCCTGATGGAGGTCATCCTGATTGTCGTCAGCATCTATGCCGCCACCACTGTGGATCCGGAGCTGCCGGATGTCGGGCGCGGACCAATCATCGCCGCCATTATCACCCCCCTGTTGATGGTGCGGTGGGCCATGACGCGCATGTTGACCCAACGCCCGGACAAGTATCTGTAGCCGCGTCAACGGCCGCACGTATGGCTGCTGACTGCCGTAGAACGCTGCCGTGAGAGTGATCATCGACACGAATCTCCTTGTGGGCGCGCTTGCGCGGCGTGGTGGCTCCGCAAGTCAGATCCTTGAACTGTGGCGTGCCGGCGGCTTTGACCATGTGGCATCGCTGGAAACACTGCGTGAGGCGGAGCTGATTGTGGGATCGCGGTGGGTGGAGCGGCTCAGCGGCAAGCCGGAGCGGGACACGCTCTTGCGTGATCTCAGGCAGAAATCACTCATTGTTGACGCGCCCATTATCGATGAATTGACCCTGAAAGACGCAGGGGATCGGCGGCTCGTGGAGGCGGCGCACGCCGGGAATGCGCGCTATCTTGTGACGGCAGATAGGGAGGTCCTTAGGATGTGGGGGTATGGCGGCGTGGAATTCGTCACGTCCGCGGAATTCCTGAGGGCGCTGAATCAGCAGGACGCCCGGACGTAGAGCAAGCGCGACCTTCAGGGCAAACCCTTGTTACACTAGGGTATCGGGATCACCGAAGGGGAAGGGCGATAGACGGATCAACGAATGGCAACCGCGGAATACTCAGTTGCGGATCAGCGCTTTGAACTTGTTGCCCCATTCCATATGATGGGCGACCAGCCCAATGCCGTCGGCACGGTTGTTGACGGTCTTGCGGATGGCCGTCGCTATCAGACACTCAAGGGTGTCACCGGCAGCGGCAAGACGTTCACTATGGCGAATATCGTCGCCCAAGCCCAACGCCCCGCTCTCGTTATCGCCCACAACAAGACCCTAGCCGCGCAGCTGGCAATGGAGTTTCGCGATTTCTTTCCCAACAACGCCGTCGAGTACTTCGTCTCCTACTATGACTACTACCAGCCGGAGGCATACGTTCCGCGCTCTGATACCTACATCGAAAAAGACGCGCAGATCAACGATGAGATTGACCGATTGCGCCATGCCGCGACAAAGGCGCTCTGGGAGCGGCGTGATGTCCTGATTGTTGCATCCGTCTCCTGCATCTATGGGCTCGGCGCGCCTGATGAGTATGCATCGTTCATCCTCATGCTTGAGCGCGGCGCGCGGCATCAACGCAATGATGTTATTCGGCGCCTGATTGATATGCAGTATGCGCGGAACGATTTTGACTTCACGCGTGGGCGTTTTCGCGTCAATGGTGACACCATCGAATTGCAGCCCGCGTATGAGGAGACCGCTGTCCGCATTGAGTTCTTTGGCGATGAGATCGAGCGGATTGTCACCGTCGACACAACAACCGGCCATGTGCTGGGAGAGCGGACAAAGGTGGCCATCTATCCCGCCAAACACTGGGTCACCGGCGATGAGAAATTGCGCGCCGCCGCGGTTGATATCGAGGCGGAACTGGAGGAACGCGCCGCATGGTTCAGAGAGCAGGGGAAACTGGTAGAGGCTCAACGCCTTGAACAGCGCACGCGCTATGACCTCGACATGCTGCGAGAGGCCGGATACTGCTCCGGAGTTGAGAATTACTCACGCCATCTGCAGCGCCGTGAGCCGCGCAGCCGCCCCTGGACACTCCTCGATTACTTTCCGAAGGACTACCTGATATTCATCGATGAGTCCCACATGACGATCCCGCAGCTGCGTGGGATGTTCCACGGGGATATTGCCCGAAAACAGGTGCTCGTTGATTACGGTTTCCGCCTGCCCTCCGCCCTCGACAATCGTCCCCTCAACTACACGGAATTCGAGAGCCTCTTTGGGCAAATCGTCTTTGTCTCTGCCACCCCGAGCGCCTATGAGCTTGAGGTGAGCAACAGCGTTGTTGAGCAGATCATCCGGCCAACAGGCCTTCTTGATCCAACCGTTGAGGTCAAACAGACCCAAGGTCAGGTGGATGACTTGCTTGCCCAGATTAAGGAGCGCGTGGACCGTGGGGAGCGCGCCCTGGTGACGACGCTGACCAAGCGAATGGCGGAGCAGCTCGCGGACTACCTGCAGGAGATGGGTGTCAAGACACACTACATTCATGCGGACGTGAAGACACTGGAACGCAGTGAGATACTGAGCGACCTTCGCCGTGGCATCTATGACGTGGTTGTCGGAATCAACCTCCTGCGTGAGGGCCTGGATCTGCCGGAAGTGAGTCTGGTTGCCGTCCTTGATGCCGACAAAGAGGGTTATCTGCGCTCAGGAACATCACTGATTCAGACCGTTGGCCGGGCTGCTCGGCATGTGAACGGCCACGTCATCATGTACGCGGATCGGATGACTGACTCCATGCACAATGCCATCTCAGAAACGTATCGCCGTCGTGACGTGCAGGAAGAATACAACACACGGCACGGCATTGTGCCGGCCGGCATCCTAAAGGACGTGCGTGACATCACCGAGCGGGTCAGACAGGTGGCCGAGGCCCCAGCCACCTACGGATCGGTTCCGAGCGAGATCGATTTTGAGAATCTTGCGTCGGCAGTCCGTGAACTGGAAAAGCAGATGAAGCAGGCGGCGCGCAACCTGGAATTCGAAAAGGCTGCCGCCCTGCGCGATGAAGTGGTGTCTCTCCGCCGGATGATGATCGAGTGAGCTATGCATGCCGCACTCACATCCTCTCGCCGCGTCCGCATTCTGCCCGCCACGCTCCTCGCTCTCGTGGCAATCCTTCTCTTGGGGTGCGTTGAACGACTAGACGGCGCCGGCGTCCCGGGGGTGCCCGATGGTTTCGGCGAGCGTGTTCCCGACATGCCGCTCAGCGGGTATATCTATGTCAGGCCCCCCGGCGATGATGCAGTCGTCAGCATCAACACGAACCTACGCCAGCGTGACGGCTCAACCATCCCCTGGACGGCTGAGGCACGCTCGGTCTCCTTATGGATTGGTCTGGAAGATCCGCAGCAGGACTCCATGACAACGACGGTTCGGTTTTCCTTTGACGATGAGCGGGATGCGCTGTCCGCATACGAGGCGCTCTCCCAAGTCGACGCGGGCGGCGCCGCGTGGGCGCGTCGTGACGGGCGCCATGCAGAGATTGTCATCGGCGAGCAGACGCAGGTCGATGCCATGCGCGGCGTCCTGAATGAGAACCGCTTTGTGCCGGATCAAGGGCTTGCCCGGACAGGGATGTGGCGCAATGCCCTCAAACTCCCGCAGGCGCCCCCCAAGCCGGTTGTCGCGGCTGGATTCACGCAGGCTCCGCCCGAGCGCATGAGCGAGATCCTGCAGTGGCTGGCAGGGCAGGGCATTATCGACCTTACGCAATTCAGTGGGATGTTCGAGACAATGCAGCTCGATAATGCCGTCTTTGCCGTGTACGGCGACTCCATCCCGCCGCTGAGCGACGACACAACCCCGCGAGAATTGGCAGACCATGGCCTCACGGGACTGGCTATCGTCCGCACAGGCATTCCTGCCCCCCTCGTCTCGTGGGGATTCAATGTTGAGGCTCTTCGGGCCGGCCTGGATCGCGTTGAATCTCCGAACGGACGCTATTTCCGCTACGAGAGCGAGGATGCCGTTGTGCTCGCTCAGGTCAGGCGGGGTGATATACAGGTTGCTGCGTCGGCCAGCCCCGAAGAGGCAATCCACATCCTTGAACTGATACCAAACTGATACTCGCGTGGGGGCGTGGCCGTTCAAGTGCGCGCCACAAAACCGCTAGAATGGACGGGTGGCGATGCGACGCTCCGACCCGCATCACTGACCAGCATGGGAGAGGGGAGAATAGTGACTCAGCCCGAAATGAATGACCAGGCCCGCGCTCGGCTCGGCTCCATGATGAAAACGTGGGAACGCCGCAAGAAAATCGCCGAGCATCTCAACCAAATTCAGTATCGCGTCGCCGTGTACAGCGGCAAGGGCGGGGTTGGCAAGACGACCGTCGCCGTGAACTTGGCCGTTGCCCTCGCTCAGATGGGGCACTCTGTTGGCCTGCTAGATGCAGATATCGACTGCCCGAACGCCGACAAACTCCTCGGTGTGACGGAGCGTCCACGCTATGTGGATGGGGTTCTACATCCGCCGCAGCGCGCCGGCGTGAAAACCATCTCCATGGCCTCCTTCCAGGAGAACGAGGAAGAGGCCATCATCTGGCGCGGGCCGATGGTGACCAATGCCATCAACCAGTTTCTTGAGATGACTGAGTGGGGCGACCTCGAATATCTGGTTGTCGATCTCCCGCCCGGCACGTCTGACGCGCCGCTCACAATCATGCAGACGCTTCAGCTGCACGGGTTCGTTGTCGTGACAACACCGCAGGATCTGGCCGTCATGGACGCCAAGCGCTCCATCAACATGATCAAGAAGATGAACATTGATATCCTCGGCGTTGTTGAGAACATGTCCGGGGACATCTTTGGCAAAGGCGGCGGCGAGCATCTCGCGAGTGATCTGGACGTTCCGTTCCTCGGCAGACTTGAACTCTCGCGGGATTTCAGTGACATCGGCGCAGACCTTGCCGTGATCAAGCACAAGAAGGCGCAGAAGCGGTATCAGGAGATTGCGGGGGGCATGATCAGCCGCGTGCAGGAAGTGACGCCGGCAGCCCAGATCGCCTCCTGATCGGGTTGACCAGCGCGGGGTGATCAGGCGTCGTCCAACTCGTCTGATGCGTCGCTTCGCGTGCGTCTGATACCACGCCCGGCCGTCTCTGCCGGCGCATTTGGAATCTCCGCCCCGGCCAGCCCCTCTTCAACGAGCCTGTCACGCAGCCGGGCCGCCCGCGGGTAGCCGATTCCGAGCCGCCTCTGCAACAGGGACGTCGAGACCTTACCCTTATAGATGTCTGCAAGCTCACGGGCCTGCTCCATGATGTCATCCCCGCCGGAGCCGTTGCGCCGTGTGCCGTTCATTTCACCCGCGCCGTCCGTGCCATTGCGCCCGCGTGACTGCAGGCCGATGTCCTCCGGCTGCACAAGCTCAGGCAGCTCCGGCGGCACATAGCCCCTTGATTGGGCCCGCCATGCATCCACCACGGCGTCAGACTCATGCGACGAGATGAACGCGCTCTGGATCCGAACAGGGCGGGCCGCATCCTGTGGCAGGTAGAGCATATCGCCACGTCCGAGCAGTTTCTCTGCCCCGGCGCCGTCCAAGATGGTCCGTGAATCGACCAGTGATGTCACCATGAAACTGACGCGCGTCGGGAAATTCGCCTTGATCAGGCCTGTGATGACATTCACTGATGGGCGCTGTGTTGCGACAACCAGGTGGATGCCCGTTGCTCGCCCCATCTGTGCCAGCCGGACGAGGCCTGTTTCCACAGTCTTGCCTGATGTCATCATCAGGTCTGCCAACTCATCAACAATCACAACCAGATAGGGCATACGCTTGCCCTCGCCTGCGCGCTCGTTGTATGACGTGATGTCACGCGCCCCCTCCTGTGCGAGCAGTTCCAGGCGGTCCTCCATCTGCTGTACCGACCATTGGAGGGCGTTGACGACCCGCTGTGTGTCAACAATGACGGGGGTAATGAGGTGGGGGATGCCGTTATAGATGGTCAACTCGACGCGCTTTGGATCGATCATGACAAACCGGAGATCCTCCGGCGTCGCGTGGGTAATCAAGCTCGTAATGAGGCTGTTGACGAAAACACTCTTGCCGCTGCCGGTTGAGCCGGCCACCAGCAGGTGTGGCATACGGGCAAGGTCCGCAACGACGGCCTCGCCGCCGCTCCCCTTGCCGAGCGGGAACGCCAGCTTGCTCTTGCCGCGCGCCTTGAGGTACGGCTCGCTCTCGAGTTGCGGGCGCATGTAGACGGTTTCCGGGGTCAGATTCGGAACCTCAACGCCCACCAGGTTCGTGCCGGGGATCGGCTCAATGCGCACGCTGGCCGCCTTGAGTTGGAGTGCGAGATCGTCATCGAGTTTCGCAATTGCATCCACCTTGACGCGCGTTCGCCCAACCTCCTGGCGCTTGGTGACAAACTCGCCGTCCTCATTGCGCTCCCGAACGCTGCGGTAACGCCTGTCCCAGCCGGGGCGCACACCATACAGCGTGACGGTCGGGCCGGGCCGCACCTCTGTGACTTCAACCTCGATGCCGTACTCCTGCAGGGTTTCCTGAATTGCCTCCGCCGTTTCCAGATGAGATTCGGTGTCCACCTCGGTTGGCGGCTGTTCATCAAATAGCTTGAATGAGGGGAATTTCCATGACACTTTCGGGAGACCCGCGAACGGATCAAGCGAGTTGAGCAGGGCGCTGGCACTGCGTGGGAGTGCAGGATCGACAGGCTCGTCATCCTGGTCCTCGTCCTCGGACGCGCTTTCCTCAACGTCCGCCGGCTCATCCACCGTGGAATCCCAGGTGGGTGTGGCGCTGACTATTGTGTCACTCGCGTCTGCCTCAAACTCATCCTCAGGCTGCTCAAACTCCTCAGTCTCCACGCTGAAATCGTCGTCTTCTGCGCCGTCATCGATGATGGCGAGCGGGTCGCGCATCAACATCTCGTCGAGTTCATCGGAATCGATTCCCGCGCCCTCGCCGTGCATGTCTGTATTGGCAGGAAAGTGCGCTGCGTAGTCCTCACTCGTGCTCAGCCCGGGAGGCGGAACGGGGAGGATTGGCCGCTCCTCGACGGCTGTTGCGCTGTCGTGCCCGTGATCTCCGACAGATTCAGTTTCCGCGGGGCGGTCAAGGACCTCGGTTGTTGCGGCTCCTCCGCCGACGTAGCGCTGGCGCAGTGCGCGGGTTGCGTTGTCCACGTCGGCGTCCGCCGGAACACCGGGCATGATAATGCGGGGACGCTGTCCCGCCGCCTCTTTCGTGGCTTGCCTCTCCTGCTCGAGCCGGCGCTGCTGATCGCGTACAACACCAACCGGCTCCGGATACGTTGGCCGCGCGGCCCCGCGTGTCGGTTCCGGCACAAAGATGCGTGTGCGCGGAACGGGGGGATCATCCAATCGAATCGGGTCCGGCTCGCGCACCGGAGCCTCATCGAGGGGCTCATCAGTGCCGTCAAGGCCTGCATCGGCACCTCGCGTCAGCTCGTCGAACGGGTCAATACCGGTGCCGGCGAAACGCGGCTTTGCGCGTTCGCTGTCTGACAGCATCCCCGTGAGAACGCCATATGGAAGAACAAGCGCGATGGCGATGATCATGAGGCCGGCCATCAGTCCAATCAGCATCAGATCCGAGAAACCGCCGAGGTATCGGGACAGCTCGTTCTCCACCGGGATGCCCTGAATCTCTGTGACGTCCAAGAGGAGTAGAGTTGTCTGTGCCGCGCCCGCCCCCATCAGCGCCGCGAGCGCCCATCTCCAGATCCACAGGTTGGCGAGCCCAAAGATGCGGAACGCGACATACAGCGCAAGCAGGAGGGTAGGGGCGACGACGAGCCACAGGCCACCGTACTCCCACACAGGCGCAAGCCACTCTGTTAGGAGCGAGGGTTGCCAGACGGCCAGTGCGATAGCGCCGCCCGCGATTCCCAGCAGCACAACGAACGCAAGGAAACGGAGTTTCCCGGACGTGTTGCTGGAGCTGGCGGCAGCCTCTTCAATATCGGCTGCGCTCGGTCTCTTGTAGGCGCGCCGAGGGACAGTTGTCTCAGCCATAGCGCAGTTATTTTAGACCAATTTCGAAAAATCGTCCAATTGTGGCCGAATGACGTCATTCGGTGGCGGCGTTGGAGAGGGCCTCCTCGAGGATCGCGCGCGCCTGCTCCGCCATGTCCGGCCGCCGCAGCGCAAACGCCGCTGCCGCCCGCAGATGTCCCAGCGGGGTGCCGGCATCGTAGCGGACTCCATCAAAGGCGAATGCGAATGTGGGGACACCCTCCCTGCGCAGAATCTCCATCGCATCGGTAACCTGGATCTCATTCTTTGCGCCCGGGGGCGTCCGCCGGATCGCATCAAAGAGCGTCGGCAGAAAGATGTAGCGACCAACAATGCCGAGGTCAGACGGCGCGTCGGCAGGGGCCGGTTTCTCGACCAATCCACGCACCGGAAAGAGATTGCCGCTTCCCGGCACGGCAGGGTCAACGTCGACAACACCATACGCGGAGATGGCATCTCCCTCCACGCGCTCCACGCCGACGTGCGTTCCGGGATGGCTGTGAAACGCGGCTGCCATCTGTGCGAGGACGGGCGTGTCGGCTTGAACGATGTCGTCAGGCAGGATAACGGCGAACGGCTCATCACCCACGGCATCCGCCGCCTGAAGGATAGCGTGTCCGAGACCGAGCGGCTCCGTCTGGTGCGTGATGGTAATAGAGAGGGAGTCCATGAGCTGCCGGATCTGCGGCGCGGCAGGGTGATCTCCAAGCGCCAAGGCAAGCTCTTCGCCGCGCAGTGTCACATAGTTTTCCATGACTGCCTTGCCGGGGGCGCTGACGAGAATGACCTCCGTCAACCCGGAGTTGGCAGCCTCCTCTAGCGCAAAGAACAGCATGGGGCGGTCGAGTATCGGCAGGATCTCTTTGGGCATGGCGAGGGTGGCAGGCAGGAATCTGGTTCCTCGTCCGCCCGCGACGATGACTGCCTTTCGCAGCGTCCCGTGTTGTTGGTTCATTTCCGCCTCCCGACTCCCATCCGCTCCTGCGCCCTCACTACCTGCAATGTATTCAGACAAAGCAAAGGGGGCTCAGCCAAAGCCGAGCCCCCTTTCCCAGTCGCCAAGTCAACACCATGGCGCCTGGCGCTGGGTTAGCCTCTGCTCACCTCATCAATTGAACTAAGCTCCGGCTGTTTAGGTAAAGACATGCGTCAAGCCACCTCCTTTCGCCTCAAGATGCTCTCAGTATATAACACGTTTCAGGGCAGCGCGGCGCGTTATGGCAGGCGGCGGAGACTCGGGTAACGGGCGAGGTGAGGGCTTAGTCCTCCGCGGCCGGCGCTCCGCCCACAAATCTCAGGAGGGAATAGCCGATGATGGCCGCCGCCACGGACGCGCCGAATATCCCCATCTTGGCCTGTGTGACCAAAGCGGGGTCGTCAAATGCGATGCCTGAAATAAAGATCGCCACCGTGAATCCGATGCCAGCCAGGAAAGCAGCGCCAAGGATGTGTGGCCACGTGACGTTTGGCGGGAGCTGTCCGATGCCAACCCTCACCGCAACCCACGTGACACTCAAAATGCCGAGCGAGTTGCCCACCAAAAGGCCGAGAACGATGCCGATGGTGATGCTGCTCTCAAATGCCGCCGAGAGGGTGTCCGATGTGATGGTGATGCCTGCGTTGGCAAGCGCAAAGAGTGGGAGAATCGCAAGGCTCACCCATGGATGCACCTTCGTTTCGAATCGCTCCATCGGCGACTCCATGCTCTGGGTGAGCCTCTCGGTTTCCTCAAGGACAACCTCGACGTGCTCTTCATCACCGTTCTCGACTGCAAGGGCGTAATCATGTGACAGATTCTCCATCGAGGTGGCGTAGTCGCTGCGACTGAGTCGTGAGCCGGCAGGCACGAGCGCGGCGAGCAGGACGCCGGCGATGGTGGCGTGGACGCCCGACTCCAGGAAGAGATACCACACGAGGAAACCGAGGGAGATATAGAGAAGCAGGGACCGAATTCCGACACGGAGGCAGACCGCCATGACAGCCAGAAGAGCCATTGCCATGCCGAGGCTTTCCCAATGGATGGAGTCTGTGTAGAACACGGCAATCACCGTGATTGCGCCCAGGTCATCAACGACGGCGAGTCCAAGCAGGAAGACCCTGAGTTCGCTCGGAATGCGCTTTCCGAGTAGGGCGAGAACGCCGAGCGCAAAGGCGATATCGGTCGCCATCGGGATGCCCCACCCGACGGTGCCATCCCCGGAGGAATTGAGCGCAAAATAGATGAGCGCGGGTGTTGCCATGCCGCCCGCCGCGGCCATGATGGGGAGGGAGGCGCGCCTGACGCCGGACAACTCGCCGTGGAGCAGTTCCCGCTTAATCTCAAGGCCCACCACAAAGAAAAAGATGGCCATAAGGCCGTCATTCACCAGATGCTTTAGGTCCTCTGAGATGGTGATGATTGGCGTTTCAAGGAGGAGCTTGGTGTGCCAGAAACTATCGTATGAATCCGACCACGGTGAATTGACCCAGATGAGGGCGGCGGCCGCCGCCGCCAAGAGGATGAGTGCGCCAACCTCTTCCGTATGGATGAAACGCTGAACGGGCCCGTGTAGTTGGTAAACCCGATAGGGCAACGAGCGCGTTGATTCTGACGACATTCCTTAATCTAGCACTTTGTACGGCCCGCCTATGTCAAACCGTCTGAGCAGACGATGCGTATGACTTCGACTGCGGGTGTGGGGGTAGGTTCCGCGATGTCCGGTGGGTTGAGACGGTAGCGCTCCCGCAGCGCGTGAAGCCTAGTTAGCAGCGCGTCCCCCTGTAGGCCCAGGGTCTGAATATCGGACAGGGCGGTCTGAACTTGGGGTGAGACGTTGGAGGTGAAAATACGCCGCAGCACGCCAATCTCCGTGAGTCTCTGCTGGTCATCCGGTGATTCCTTGGACAGTATGGTGAACTGGCGAGACACGTAGCGCCGCGTGCGCGTGTCCCGAGGACGCCTCGCCCTGCCCAGACGTTGAGCGAACTCTGTTCGAAACCGATCAAATGCGGCCATCACGCGCTCATTGGTGCCGCTTGGCAGTGGCTGCCTAGGCGTGTCCGGCTCGCACTGGGCGGCGGCGATGAATTGCGCGAGGCTGATGGATCGCGGCGAAAGGCTATCATCGACCGCATAGCAGGCAGGCGCTCCGGCAGAACTGAGCAGCACGATAGTCTCGCCCGGCCGAGGGTCGTCAAGCGCCGTCTTCCTGACGGTCAAGGCGGATCGGATGCCGTCTGGCAGTCCCGTGATTGTCTGCCACAGGGTGGGATCCTCGTCCTGAATGCGCTGCAAGAGCACGGCGCCGCGTTGACTCACCGCAACCTCATCCAGCGCATCATCAAACTCCGGCAGTTCATTCTTCTCATAGATGCCGTACATGGCCTCAAGATTGAGCCGTTCCGATTCATGGAGGAGCTTGCTGTCTAGCCCGATAAAGTCATGGAATGACTGCACGCGATTGAGCAACCGATCGGTCAGATCAAGTTCCTCGTCAAGTTCCACGTCCGGCCACATGTTATGGAGGTTGATGACTGCGTGTTCGGTGCCGATGCGGTCCACGCGGCCAAACCTTTGGATGAGCTTCACAGGATTCCAGTGGAGATCATAGTTGAGGACGCGGGCGCAATCCTGGAGATTCTGACCTTCAGACACCACGTCGGTTGCGAGCAGGATGTGGATCTCCGGCCCCGGCAGCGGCGCGGGCGCCGGGTTCGAACCTGGCGAGAATCGCCTCACGATGTGCTGCGCATCGCGCCCCGTACTGCCCGTCAGACGCGCGATCGTCGGGTTCCTGCCCATGGGATTCAGCTGCTGAAAGAGGTACTCGATTGTCGTTTCCGCCTCCGAGAAAATGAGCGTCTTGCCGTCCCTCACCTCGGGCCGGCCCAGAAATTCGCGGAGAACGCGCAGCTTGTCATCATCCTCGGGCCCAATAGCGGAGACCCTGCCGAGAATCTCGGAAAGGACGGCATAATCCGCATCCAGGTCAGGAATCCAACGGTCAGTCTCAAAATCGGTCACGTCATGGACGAGCGTGCTGCGCCGCGTCCCAGCCTCGCGGCGTCTCTGCTCCTCCACCTGCAGCGCCTCAAGCAGATCATCAGCCTCGAATGATTGACCATTCAGCATCCGGGTTGCCGTCGCGCCGATTGGGACATAGCCTGCCGTGAGGGCGTCCCGGAAATTCCTGTTGCTGTTGATGAGGGAATTCAACGTGGAACGGAATGCCTCAATGCTGGACTCGAGCCGCTTGAGCAGCAGCGCCGTCATCAGCCTGGCGATGCGGTCCTGCGCCCGAAAGAGGTCTTGGTAGACGGGCCGATCTTTTGCCTCGGGACGAATATAGTCCAACGCCCGGTAACGGCAGGCCTCATGCCTTTTTAGGAGCGCCTGAATGTCCGCAAGGGATCCGGCCTTCGCGTAGACCTTGTCGAGGCGATACTCGACGTTGCCGAGAACCGGGTTCGGGAACCTCACCGGGCTCCCATTGATTTCGGCGCTGTCGCCGAAGAGTTCACGGATGTCACGCCTGCGCCTGCGCAGGAATACGGGGCTCAGGGCCTCTTGGATGTCAGCCCGAGGCCCCTGCGGAGGTTCAGGCTCATTCGGCCCCTTCCCGTTCCTGCCGCCGCGCTGCCATTCCTCCAAAGAGGCCGTGTAGTTTTCGAGCTCCGCTCGGTAGGCATGCCAACGCTGCGCATTCTTGAAATACTGTTCCAGGCTCAGCGGCTCGATATTCAGACCATGCTCCGTGTCGTCCAGAAAGAGAGTCAATTGGCGATAGATGTCCATGGGGCCAAGATTCTGCGGCGTCGCGCTCATCAGCACAACCTTGTGGTCGCCGGACTCCAGATAGTCACGCAAGCCCCGCGAGCGCAAGTTGTCATTGCGAAAATTATGCGCCTCATCAACCAGCACCGGCCCCCGATTCGGGTATTTCTGCGAGAGAACGATTCCCTGCTGCGGCTGTCCGGTCTCGATGTACCGGCCGATCTCCTCGTCGAATTCAGGATCGGGCGGCGACGTCACCATGCTGTGGGAGACAACCTCCGCGCCGAGATCGAATTCCTCGTTCATTCTGCGCCACATGGGGATCAGGCCGGCAGGGCAGAGGATAAGCGGGTTGCCGTCCTGCGGATAGCGCTGGCGCATCTGGCGCAGCAACTCCGCGCCGATGAATGTCTTGCCCAAACCGACGACATCGCCGATATAGCATCCACCGTATGTATCCACCATGCCCAGCGCCTGCCTTACAGCTTGCCGCTGGAAATTGGCTAACGGGCGTCGTGGAGGCAGCCTCAGTTCACTTTCGCTGAGGTCGTCGTGGTAGAGCTCATACAGCGCCTTGAGGTAGACATGGTAGGGCGGGGGCTGTGCGATGGGCCATGACGCATCCAACTCTGTGACAAGCGCATCGGCGATATCTTTTGAATCCTCCCACAGATTCTCGAACCATTGACGCAGCGCCTCCATCTCCCCATCGCCCGTCACACGCACGTTCAACTCTGTGTTGCCGCTGAAACCGGCGAGCGTCATGTTGGACGAGCCGACAATGGCCGCGCCCGGCTCGGCATGTCCCTCATACCAGCATAGGTACGCCTTGGCGTGGAGCGGGCTGCGCAGATAGGCGCGTACCTCGACAAAGCCGGCCGCAATCAGGTCACGCAGTGTCTTGACTGACCTCTCAGATCTCTCATTCTGAGGCAGCACCCCGACACCGTCTGTGATCCTCTCGACAGTCTCCCGCGCCAACTCGCCGCGGTCACCACGCCTGATCATCGTTTCGTTTTCGATGTGTGCGTGCAGGGCAGTGGCCTGTTGGAGGCCGACGGCGACCTCTTCGAGAATCTGCTGGTCAGTGCGGCCGACAAGGATGCGTACCTTGCGGAGGTGCGAGAGGCTGTCCGCGACGGCCTCAAAGCCGGACATAAAGAAATAACCGACGGCGATGTCCGCGCTCGCAGAGCTGTCCAGCATCTCCCGGAGGCGGGTGAGCAGGTCAGGGTCTGTTGAGGCGTGGAGGATATTCAATGGGCGTCACCAGCGAATGGGAGAGCAGCGAAGCTACCTCTGGTCGGCTCTCAATAGCGCGATAAATCCCGCCTGCTCAAAATCCTGATCGTATGCAAGCGCCTCAGTGATGTGCCGATCCTCCATCACAAGGAAGCTCGCACAGTCGGTGAGGCTCCACGTCTGGTCAGCGCGAGCCGTATACCGTTCAAGCGCGGTGCGGAATTGCGCCGGCGTCTGCGGGATGATCTCTATGTTGGGGGTGCGTTCAATCCTCCGCAGCATGTCGATGGCAACCTGACGCCGGTACGAACCCTTGCCGGCCACGGCATTCAGCGTCTCTACCAAGACCATTTCTGTCGTGATAACGGCCGTATGCTCGTGTGAAGCGGAAAGAGCAAGAGCCTTGTGGTGCAGCGCATCCCGAGGATTCCAAAGGGCTGTCCAGTAGCCGGTATCCGCAAAAATCACAGCGTGCTATTCCTCTTCTTTCGGGTGGCCATACAGGTAGTGTTTCTTGTTCTTGGCGAGATCTGTGGGGATATCATCCCATGCGTCTGCAGGCATTGACTTATGCATCTCGGTAATCCATTCGGCGATGCCTGCCAGCCCCTGTCGCTGAGCCGGCGCCGGCTCAGCGCGCACGCCATTGCCGCCCTCTACCGCCACCGACACCTCTGCACCCTCCTCCAGATCGAGGGGTTCCAACGGCGTCAACACACCCTTCGCATATATTGCCCGCACTGTCGCCATGTCACCGACTCCTTTGGAGGCTCGGGAGTTCCGTATTGCCCGTGCTCCCGATTCATCAGCCCGTTGCGCCATTATAGCGAGGGCGGGCTGTTCCAGATGCGTCAATGTGGGAGGTCAAACAGGATTCGCAATTTTCACTTTGGCGTCGAGGTCCGTCACCACGTGCTCTAGGACGGCGCTGACCTGCCACTCCTCGACACCCGCAAACCAGTCCAGGAACTCCTCCACTGTCGCCCCCGTCGCAAGGTTGCCGAAGAGAGCCGACACCGGCACCCTCGTCTTGGTGAAGACCCACGCCCCGCTCAACTTGCCCGGCACACTTTCGACGGCTGGGCATGTACTCCAGTCCAGCATCGCTTCACCTCACTCGCCGCTCTCTTATCTTGCGAATATTCCCGTTGCGCCATTATAGCGAAGGCCTGCCGCGCCTTGCGTGCCGTGTCTGTGCAGCTGGGCAGGTGGCGTGCGGCGAGGGCAGGGCGTGACTGGCCGACGGGTTAATTTGTCTGTTGTGTTGCAAGACCCTACAATTGGTGTGGTCACGTCTAGTGGAAATCGCGCTTACACATGACGCACGAGCGGCGGGAGGGCAGTCATGACGACCGTGGTTGAAATACAGCGAGCAATCGAAGAGCTGACAGAGTCGGACTATGCCGCGTTGAGGGAGTGGTTGCTGGAGCGCGACTGGGACGAATGGGATGAGGAATTGGAGGAGGACGTGCGGGCCGGCCGGCTCGACGCACTGGCCGCCAACGCGCTTGAGTCCAAGGCCAGAGGCGAACTCAAGGACCTCTAGGTGCATCGCAGTAATCCTGCCTTCTGGCGGCGTTTTGGGGAATTATCCCCCTCTGTTCAGCAAACGGCCCGCAGGAACTTTGATCTCTTGAAGACTAATCCTAGGCACCCTTCCCTGCGATTCAGAAATGTCGGGCTGTACTGGTCAGCCCGGGTTGCCGCCTCCCATAGGGCAGTGGCAATTCAGGACGGTGATGACTTCATTTGGTTCTGGATTGGCGGCCACGATGACTATATTCGGATCATTCGCGGTTAGCAGGGTTCGGCAGATTCTAGGCAATTCCCCAATCGCGCCATTCGCCATTATAGCGAAGGCCTGCCGCGCCTTGCAGTGCCGTGTCTGTGCAGCTGGGCGGGTGGCGTGCGGCGAGGGCAGGGCGTGACTGGCCGACGGGCTGATTTGTCTGTTGCGTTGCACGACTCTACAATTGGTTTGGTCACGTCTAGTGGAAATCG